>NZ_QZWZ01000006.1 GCF_003601975.1 Mesorhizobium waimense | reverse complement strand
GATCGGCATCCTCACTCATGGCGCGGCTGTGACCTTTATGACCCGCCTTAGCGCCGCCAGGCTTTGCCCTGTCCCGACACGCCTTGCGATCGCTCGAAGGTGGCTTGGACGACGTGCGCGATGTCTTCTCTGGCCGCTGTATCCGCAGCACCAGATCGATCAACTCTTCCTTCGTCAGACGCTGCAAATCAGTGCGATCCATATCCCCATAGATTCAGGGATTCTTGCCCCTGACAAGGGCGTGAGTAATTACGTCGCTGCCTAGGACATGTTGAACTGGCTGCGCAGGCGAGAAACAGCATCTTCAGAAACGACATGCGCCAGGATTTCAACTTTCGCGAAATCGCCTTCGCCGTGTTGCTCAAATAGAAAATACCCGCTGGTATCCGCGAGTTCTTGGCCAGCCATTGCAAGGCGGCGGTCAGTTAATGGTGCAAGACATAGCGTTCTGTTGGCATCAATATTTACACTGAAATAAAACTCGTCCATGTTTTCACCCCGGAGGTTGGAATCGATGCCCGATCTAAAGAAGACCCACCGACTGATTAAAACTCCGCAATTCTCATCCCGGTATTTGGCCGACTACATGGCAGCGACCGAGTTTGGGAAACGCAACATTCTCACGGCCAGCAAGTACCAAGCCATTGCACGTGTCGTGCAGCACGACGAAGCGACACAGACGATATCGAAATTTTTTCGGTCTGAGAATCCCACCATCGAACACCTTACTGTCGCAGCCAAGAAGCTCCGCGACAGGATGGCTGACTTGGACTTCGACCGGGACCTCTTCGATCACAATGCCGACTACCTCGACCGCTTTGCCAAAGTCGTTCATCTGGTCGAGTTGCCGACCGACGCAGATATTCTGGCTCCGGGCCAGTCCCCTAAAATCGAGATCGGCGGCGTCAAGGTTGGAACCGACCTTCAGTTTCGGCTGCGCCGGATCACCAAGACCAATAAGATCAAAATCGGAGCGGCGGTCTTCCGCTATTCGAAGGGCAAGGCGTTAAAGCCCGAAATCGGCGCATGGCAGTCTGCTTTCTTGCTGGCATATCTCAGAGAGACGGCCCTTGAGGTGGGCGCCGAGCCTGAAGCGAAACTGTGCCTCACGCTCGATATGTACTCAGGCCAGGCTTACCCAGCGCCTACGGGCAGCGTCAGCCGATATAAGAACATGCAAGCGGCCTGTGTCGCGATCTCAGAGCGCTGGGATAACATCAAGCCGCCGGCCAACGCCATTCTCTGATTTCAAATTTCAACGACTGAGACACTTCTCTATTCGGCGTGTTGAGGTCAAGCGCTATCGAGCTTTTCCGTGTCTCCGGCGTTTTGACGTCTTTCGCAGGGCCTTGCTTCTCTCCGGGATCGGCGTTTCGCTCTCCCAGTATGGGTTAGGAGAATGAGGCGGCACAATCTACCAAGCGTCTTGATCGCATGTTGCAATCGGTACGAGTGTCTCAGCGAACTCGCCTCATCCATCGTCCTGCGAAGGACGTCCGTCCGCCAGCGAGCGGAACTCTCTGCCTCTCTCCTTCCCGGCCTTTTGGATCAGATGGCTGACGCCATGGTTTCCCGCGTCCAGCGGAACTCTCTCCTCCCGATAAAATACGATATTCTTGGCATTTGCCTATTTTGCGCCATAACGGGCATCCGCACTGAACTGGAATGCCAGAACATGCTTGGAATAATTCAGGACGCGAAAAAGGGCGTACGCACGCGGAACGAAGGCCCGGATCTCGCTGAAGTGGCTCTGGTTAAAGGAAGGCCTTGGCCTGGCGCTCTGACAGGCCACGGCAGAGACGACCGTGGTGGAGATGATTGGCTTCCTGGGGAAACTCGACGCTGGACGACCTCGCGGGCGCACTTGCCGCCAGCATCGGTTTCATCCGACATGGGCTATGACCCGGGAGTCGGTGTGAGACGCTCAGTAGACCCAGGAACTCTGCGACCTCCCGTGAACGTTGGAGTAGCCATCCGGGACGCCTCCTGCACCATCGTCTCCCGCATCCAGATGCTTGCCGGATCACTGTTGTGAAAGGCGGGCCATTGGACGGTCTCGGTGAATGTGGGAAGCGGCAGCGGGAGTTCAATGATCTGCAGGGGGAAGGTTTTTTCGAAATGCTTGACCAGCCGTAACGGCATGGTCGCTACACGATCTGTGCCTGACACCATGGGCGGGATCATGCTGAAGCCCTGCACGGCGACCTCGACACGTCTCTTAAGACCATGCTCAAGGAAAAACCATTCGTCGATAGAGGGCCGCAGCGCGCGCCCGAACCTGACCGCAACGTGCCTCATCGACAAATATCTCTCGAGTGTAAGCTGCCGTGGTAGCTGTTTGTTCGTAGGGCAGCCCACGCACACGAGCCTCTCGTCGAACAACGCCACTCTTGAATGCGCGCTCGACGTGTACAAATCCGGAAGAATTAGAAAATCGATGTCACTGCGCCGGAGAAGCTCATCCGGCTCGTCGTCGACATGCAGCAATTCGAAGCTGACGGAGGGTGCTTCCCGGGCAACACGCTCCACGACCTTCCCAAAAAATACCAGTGTGACGAAATCGGAAAGAATGATCCTGAAGCGCCGATCGGATTGAGCTGGGATAAACGGGTCCTGGGAAATAATCGAGCGCTGGATTTGCAGGAGTGCGTCACGGACTGCGGGGGCGAGCGCTTGCGCACGCGGTGTCAAAATACGTACGCGGCCGCTCAGGATAAATAGGTCATCATGGAAATAATCGCGCAGCCGGGCGACGGCCGCACTCATCGCCGGCTGACTTAGGTTGATGCGGCGTGCTGCCTCCGTGAGCTTGCGTTCGGTCAGCAGCGCGTCAAGCACCACGAGCAGATTCAGATCAAGACCCTTGAAACGCATGTCTTCAGCCATCCAAAGCGTGTATGCGCTTTATCTAAACAAACGATTTTACTGATTTTGCAGAAGCTTGCATAGGGAATCCAAGGATGGAAGCCCTAAACCTTCTGATGTGGGCGGAACATCAAGCGCGTCGCATGTCCATTGCGACCAGATTTGTCGGTGATCTACGCAAGCTACATCGCGGCGGCTCGGCGCGACAAGCTAATTGCGTAGGCGCTTAGCTCGAGAAACCGTAACCAAGATGAGGCTTTCCATGCGCTCACAGCTACGATGGAGGTTGTGCTGGGAAAATGAGTTGCAACTGGCCGACCACATCGAACTCGCCGACTTCTTCCGAAAGACTTATGGACCGACTGGGGCCTTCAATGGGAAGCCATTTGCAGGCAATCGAAGTTGGGCCGGAGCAAGACCCGAGTTGCGTGCAATCGGCTATGACTCGCGCGGTGTAGCGGCTCATATGGGCTTACTGCGCCGCTTCATTAAGGTTGGCGAAGTCGATCAACTGGTGGGCGAACTCGGATTGTACGGGGTGCGTCCGGATCTTGAGGGACTCGGAATCAGCCTTTCGTTCCGAGTCGTCTATCCAGTGCTGCAGGAGCTTGGCGTTCCATTCGCTTTCGGCACGGTTCGGCACGCGCTGCGAAACCATATTGAGAGGTTCTTCAGAGACGACCTGGCGACCATTGTGTCGGGCGTTCGCGTACGGTCGACCCAAGCAGAGGTATATCCCGACCTGCCGCCGACGCGCCTCGAGGACGTGCTCGTTGTGGTCTTACCGGTTACGCGGCCGATGAGCGATTGGCCGACGGGTGCAATAATTGACCGAAACGGGCCAGAGCTATGAACCCCAATTATCTGTCCGAAGTGCCGCTTGAGTTCGCCGACCGCGTTAGCGATCGCAGCGTTTATTTGACGTTTGATGACGGTGCCAACCTACTTTTCACACCGCAAATCCTCGACGTGCTGGCGCAACATCGGGTGCCGGCAACTTTCTTCGTCATCGGTGCCTACGCCGCAGAGCAGCCGGAACTGATCCAACGAATGATCGCAGAGGGGCACGAGGTAGGCAATCACACGATGACCCATACGGATCTGTCCCGATGCGGATTCGAGGAAGTACAACGTGAGATATTTGACGCGAACCGGGCCATCATGATGGCGTGCCCGCAGGCCTCGGTGCGCTACATTCGCGCGCCATACGGGGCTTGGAGCGAAGAGGTGATCACTGCCTTGGAGATCGCTGAGCTGACCCCCCTTCATTGGTCGGTTGACCCACGAGACTGGTCTCGCCCCGGCGTCGATGCAATCGTCGATACAGTGCTCACTTCAGTCCGGCCTGGCGCAATCGTGCTCTTGCACGACGGGTGCCCTCCCGACGAGCTGACACTTGGCACTTACGCCCATCTGCGTGACCAGACCACAACGGCGCTGTCCCGTTTGATTCCGGCGTTACACGACCGCGGATATAAAATTCGCTCCCTTCCACAACCTCACTGAACAATGAGATCCCATGGAACTGCTAGCCCCAGCCAGTACCTTCGTCGTGTCTTTTTATGCGCTGTTCTCGGCCGCATATGAAGGCTTGCAGGCAGTTTATGCCCTGCAGAAAAACGGTTCGTCAGCATCGGACGAACTGGTCGGCTCCGACCCTTGGCCGAGCGTAGATGTCATCGTCCCCTGCTACAACGAGGACCCGCGCACGCTCTCGGCATGCCTAGCTTCCATCGCAAGCCAACAATACGCCGGAAAACTGCAAGTTTATGTGATTGATGATGGTTCTGCAAATTGCGACGCCGTCGTACCTGTACACGATACCTATGCGCACGACCCGAGATTCAACTTCATTCTTCTTCCCAAAAATGTCGGAAAGCGTAAGGCCCAGATTGCCGCGATACGCAGCTCATCAGGAGACTTGGTGCTCAACATCGACTCGGACACGACAATCGCATCCGACGTCATCACCAAGCTTGCACGAAAGATGCGAAATCCAGTGATCGGGGCGGCCATGGGCCAGTTGACGGCCAGCAACCGGATGGACACTTGGTTGACCCGATTGATCGATATGGAGTACTGGCTGGCTTGCAACGCGGAACGCGCCGCACAGGCTCGCTTCGGTGCGGTTATGTGTTGCTGCGGCCCATGTGCTATGTACCGCCGCTCCGCGCTCGTTTCCCTGTTGGATCAGTACGAGACGCAACTGTTTCGAGGGAAGCCGAGCGACTTCGGTGAGGATCGTCATCTAACGATCCTCATGTTGAAAGCAGGCTTTCAAACCGAATACGTTTCGGACGCCATCGCCGCAACAGTCGTTCCGGACAGGCTAGTGCCGTATTTGCGCCAACAACTCCGCTGGGCGCGGAGCACTTTTCGAGACACGCTGCTAGGGCTGCCCCTCCTGCCCAGCCTCAATGGCTACCTCACGTTAGACGTGGTCGGACAGAATCTATGCCCGCTATTGCTCGCCGTTTCAGTACTAACAGGGATCGCGCAGCTCGCACTCACGGGCCAAATGCCGTGGTGGACGGTCCTGGTGATCGCATCGATGACATTGATTCGCTGCAGCGTGGCAGCGTTACGTGCTCGTGAATTGCGATTTTTCGGCTTTGCTCTTCACACATTCATCCAAATCTTTCTGATAATTCCGGTGAAAATCTATGCGCTGTGTACGTTAAGCAATAGTGATTGGTTGTCACGCAACATTGTCACTGTGCAAAACAGGAAAAACAGGCAATTCATCGTGCAAATCACGATTGCTGTATCAAAGACTACAGCACGTCTCGCAATTACTGGGTCAACTTACAGGGACGATCCTTCGCAATGCTCTGCAGGGATGGCGACGTGTGGCGGCATTTGCTGCGACAAGTAAGACTAGAAGCTCTGAGCCCAGACGAACCGAGCTTCTCATCGAGCATGCGGAGCTCACAGGCGGAATAGCTTTTCGAAGGCTGACGTAAGCGCATGTCTAAAGTTGCAATGGAACTCACCGGGGTAAAGAAGTCGTACGGCGACAAAATCGTTGTCGACGGGCTGTCGTTCACCGTTGCACCGGGAGAGTGCTTCGGCCTTCTGGGACCGAATGGCGCGGGCAAAAGCACGATCGCGCGTATGGTCCTCGGCATGATATCGCCAGACGCGGGCAAGATCACGGTTCTTGGTGAACCTGTGCCGTCACGCGCTCGCTTGGCCCGCATGCGCGTCGGCGTGGTCCCTCAATTCGACAACCTTGATCTCGAGTTTACAGCGCGTGAGAACCTGCTGGTCTTCGGACGCTATTTTGGCAAGAGCGCTCGCGAGCTTGAAGCGGTGATCCCATCGCTCCTCGAGTTTGCCCGCCTTGAGAGCAAGGCGAATGCACGTGTGGCCGAGCTATCCGGCGGTATGAAGCGGCGCCTAACGCTGGCACGTGCGTTGATCAACGACCCGCAGCTGCTCGTAATGGATGAGCCGACCACCGGCTTGGACCCGCACGCGCGCCACCTGATCTGGGAGCGCCTGCGTATCCTGCTGGCGCGCGGCAAGACGATCATTTTAACGACCCACTTCATGGAAGAGGCTGAGCGGCTTTGCGATCGGTTGTGCGTACTCGAGCATGGACGCAATATCGCCGAGGGCAGCCCTCACGCCCTGATCGATAAGCATATCGGGTGCCATGTGATCGAGATCTTCGGTGGCAATCCGCGGGAGTTGAGTTCGCTGATCAGGCCATACGTTCAGCACATCGAGATGAGCGGCGAAACACTCTATTGCTATGCGCCCGATCCGGAACAGGTGCGGGTGCAGCTACGCGAGCGCGCTGGTCTGCGGCTTCTGCAGCGCCCCCCTAATCTGGAGGACGTTTTCTTGCGGCTGACCGGGCGCGAGATGGAGAAGTGAATGATGGACGAAGGTTTTGCGGCGGCTCTACCCGCCAACGCGTGGAATTGGCTTGCCGTGTGGCGCCGCAATTATCTGGCATGGAAGAAGGTGGCACTTGCGTCAATTCTCGGCAACCTAGCCGATCCGATGATCTACTTCTTCGGACTCGGCTCTGGCCTCGGAATAATGGTCGGTCGCGTTGAAGGTACCTCGTACAGTGCTTTCCTGGCAGCCGGGATGATCGCGGCAAGCGCGATGACCGCTTCGACCTTCGAAACAATTTACGCGGCTTTCGCTCGCATGCGCGACCGGCGCATTTGGGAAGCGATCTTGTACACCCAGCTCACCCTCGGCGACATCGTTCTCGGTGAGTTGGCGTGGGCAGCCACCAGGGCCTTCCTGGCCGGTACGGCAATTACAATTGTTGCCGCCATGCTGGGCTATGCGGCTTGGCCGTCCGTGCTCTATGCGCTGCCGGTCATCGCCCTCACTGGCCTAACCTTTGCGAGTTTGGCGATGGTCGTCACCGCCCTTGCGCCGAGCTACGACTATTTCGTGTTTTACCAGACGCTCGTCCTCACGCCCATGCTGTTCCTGTCCGGCGCTGTCTTCCCAATCAACCAACTGCCTGGCGCCTTTCAGCAGGTAACACCCTTCTTGCCGCTGGCACATTCGATCGACCTCATTCGTCCGGCAATGCTCGGTCGCCCGGTTGTTGATGTCGGTGTGCATATCGGCGCTCTTTGCATTTACGCAGTAGTAGCATTCTTCTTGTCGTCTGCATTGCTTCGCCGACGTCTGCTGCGTTGATGCTGCTTGCGACTTAAAGAAGGAGACACGGATGCAGCATCGCTACAGCCTGAAGGTAAGCGTGCTCGGATTGGAAGAAGTGGCGCGAGCGGATATAGAAGGCCGAGGCGCCGGCGCAACTGACGCACAACACCACCAGCGAGGATGCCACCTGTCATAGAAGGTCCAGATGGAATCGGAGCAGGTGCTGAGCGCTACGGAGCAAAGCCACCCCCCAGTTTGAAGAGCCGGCGGCGCCAGGATTCTTTGCTGGATCCGTCACAAATGTTAATCGGAAACGCACTCAATGACCCATTTCCGCACTTCTCCAGAGCCATTTGCAATCCTGGCGATGCCAAGGAGTGGCACGCACTACCTGGAAGAATTGCTAAACGAGCATCCGAATGTGTTAAGCAGCGGTGAGCTGCTCAATACGTATGATACGAATTGGCCCGATAAGGATCGCCTGCTACGCAGCGATCGCGAACTCCTGGAGCAGGCCTTCTTGCACTACCAGACGCGAAGCGACAAGAAGGTGACGCATGTTGGCTGCAAGATCAACGAACCTCAGTTTTACGAGCGTCCGGGTTTTTTTGCTCAACTGGCCCGTTGGGAGGGCCTTAAGGTCATCCTTTTAATTCGCAGAAACACATTGGAATCGCTGAGATCGCTAGTGCAGGCAAGACAAACTCGCCAGTGGCTTAAGTTCAGTTCGGACAAGGATACCGCTCCACCGCCACCCGTGACATTGTCACTCGCCGCCTGTGAGGCCTACTTCAAAGCTGCCGATGATTTCCACGATCGGGTCGTGAACGCCTTCGGGTTAACTAACATGCTCGGAATCGAGTATGAGTGGCTTCTTCGCGATCCCGGCGCTTGCGTGGCAACTGTCTTGGATTTCCTTGGCGTTCCAGCGCTTCAGCTCCCTGGTAGCGGCGTCCTTGAGCGCCAAGAAACGCGCCCGTTGCACGAAACGGTATGGAATTTTGATGAGTTGCGGGCACACTTCGCACATGGTCCTTATGCGAAATTCTTTGAGCTCGGTGCCGCCTGACTGGCCCCTCGCAGCCACTGGCGCGCTTACTCCCAGCGTACATTCCATGCTTGTTGACGTAGCATTCCCTTTGCGGGAAGAGGCGCTCCGCTCTATTGTGTCAGCGCTTCAAGGCATTTGTCGGCCCGTTCCCAGTCTGCTTGTAGCCACCTCTGATCGAGGTCTGTCAGCGCGGTCGAAGCAGTTAACCAAGACGACGCCGGCATCGATGTGACGGGTAAAGGCGTGGGCCTTCCCGATGTCGTCGCATCCAGATGGATGCCGAGCGCGATGGTTTTGTTGCGAAGCAAGGCATTCGTCCTGATCTTGACGCCGAATTCGGCCACTTCCACCAGGACCGGCGTCGCCATGTTGCCAGGCTTTGTTGTGATTTACCGGAGCATTGCCGTTTAGCGGCGAGCGGTCATCCCTTTGGCCTTCCTCACGCTGCCTGGCTGGGCTTACGGGGCAACCCGGTCGAGAAAGACATCGAATGCGGCAGCAACAGCGCGAATCACAAAGCGATGCTCCTGCCGCACGCGGATGAAACCCTTTTCGATGTCCACTATCCCGTCCTCGGCCAGCATCGCCAAGCGTTCAGCTGAATCGAGAAAGCGGCTCGGATCAGATCTATGGGCGGCGCAGATTGCCGGCACGTCGGCCTCGAGATCGCTCATCAGCCGCTCGATGATTGCGGCTCGCACGCGGTCTTCGTCGGTGAGGCGGTAGCCCTTTGACGTCGCCAGATGCCCAGCTGCGATGTGCCGGGTGTAGGAATCCCGTGTAACCTCGTTCTGGACGTACCCCTCGCCGACACGGCCGATAGCCGACGCGCCGAAACCGATCAGGGTTTTGCAGGTGTCGGCCGAATAGCCCAGCGAGTTACGCCGCAGGCGACCGGTTTTTTGTGCCAGCGCGAGTTCGTCGTCCGGCAAGGCGAAATGATCGAGCCCGATCTCTCGGTAGCCTGCGGCAACCAGCGTCTCGGCTACGGCCGCAGCATGTTCGGCGCGAGCAGCGCTGTCCGGCAGCGCTGCCTCGTCGATCAGGCGCTGATTCTTTATAAGGGACGGAATGTGCGCGTAGCCGAACACCGCAAGCCGGCTGGGGCGCATGGCGATCGCCGCCGTCGCGGTCTCGACGCAGGACCGCACCGTCTGATGCGGGAGGCCCAAGATGAGGTCGAAATTGATGCGGCTTACTCCATGTCGACGCAGCATTTCGACGGCAGCGGCCGTTTGCGCCTCACTCTGGACCCGGTTGATCTCTTTTTGAACAATGGGATCGAAGGTCTGTACGCCGAGGCTCGCGCGGTTCACGCCGGCTGCTCCTAAGGCTTCGGCCATCTCGGCCGTGAACGTTCGTGGGTCGATCTCGACGGCGACCGTAGCCGTTTTCCTCAACGCGAAACCGCGGCCCAGGAGTTCCATCATGGCCAAGAACTCCGCTGGCCCAATGAGGGTCGGCGTTCCACCGCCGAAATGCACGTCGCTCACGGGCAGCGGTTGCGGCACTTGCTCCGAGACCAACCGGATCTCGTCACGCAGCACCGCGAGATACTTGAGGATCGGGGCATCCTGCCGGGTGATGGTGGTAGGGAAGCCGCAATACCAGCACAACGATCGGCAGAACGGAATGTGGAGATAGAGTGACACCGATTCCTCGGCCGGCAGGTCCCTCAGCCATTCCTTATATGACTCGGCACCGACCGCCTCGGAGAACTCCGGCACAGTCGGATAGATGGTGTACCAAGGCAGGCGGTCCTTGTGATATTTTGTCAGGATCGAGGTCCGCAACAGTTTACCGTCCTATACCGATAACTGTCATTCTTACGGCTGCGGCTCTCCTGTGTCTTTGCGCTATGTCAAATCCGTTCCGCTTTCGCCGCGAAACCGGCGTTTCGTCAACCTGCAAGCTCGCGCAACCCAGTTAGAAGCTAATACCGGGAGCGACCAATCGGACAGCGAATTCATGGTCAGCCAACTCGAGCCATAATTTCGGATTGAACCGTCATTGCGGTGTATAGGGAAGCATCTAGCGGCAGATTCCCAAATGCCAGTTGACAAAGAAGGTAGCTGGCACCTGCCTCTTCCAACTGATCAAGCAGAGTCTTTCGCACAGACGCTGCCGGATCCTACTACGCACAATTCACTCCCGATTGCTGCATCGAAGGTCAGCCGAAAGTTTGGTGGAGTCGCGATGGCATTAAGGTCGTGAAGGAATTTAAAACTCCTGAGCCATCGTTCGTAAGCAGGTGCGGCGAGCGAATACGCATCTGCTTCAGAACGCCCAATGACGACCATGCGGAGTATCCAAGAAATGGCGCTTTTATCGTCCGCACCAGGGTTGTGCTCTCGACCGGCGCGTGAGGCATCGGTAATTCTGCCAACAGGAGAGGAAGGTCCCACGCACGCGATATTTGCGCGAGCCCGAGCAGTTCAGACGATCCCTTACCGGCGATCACCTGATCCTTGGAGACGCCGTAGGCATTGGAGGCTGCCTCCCTCAAGCTGATGTTTCCGTCTTCTGGATACAGATATTGGCGTTCGAGGGCTGCAACCGCACTTTTCATTATGCGTGCCGGCAATGGAAGGGTTCTCATTTGTGTTTAGTTTGACGCAACCTAAATCCGGTGCTGGTCCGTTGGACGGCAGAGCTTCTAATAGTCTCGTCACTTGCAAAAGGGACGCAAGAACACTTTGCAGTTTTGCATCACCTTAACACCTTGGTCAGGGCGCCGACCGCCGTGAGGTCGGTCGGGCTGTCATCGATCGGATGGATTGTACGTCGCGGCCGATCAGGCTCTGGTCACGGTCAAGCGCGAGAAACGGCCTGACGTCACGTCGGGCGCACGGCTTGACCTTCCTTCCATGACGCGCGCCCGCCGTTCTCGGCTGTCTGGCTTCTGCCGCACCACAACCGCCCATTGTTTCACGAGACCGGAATGAGGGAGAGAGTCAATCGAACTCTCTTTCATTTGTGAAAGGAAACCCGCCGTCTATGATAGAATTCCAGCAGGAATTTCTCAGCAGATGGAAGGGGAACGGCAATGTCTGCCCAGCGCCTCCGCGGGTCCCCGGCCCGCGCTGACGGCCGAGCGCATACGCCTATTGAAGTAATGGCGGAACAGGTTATCGCTGCCGACGAGACTGGTGGGCTCGCTGGCGTTGCTTGCGGCAACCGCCATCCCCTCCGTCATTGTTGACGCAGATGATAGAGCAGGCGGTTTCGCGTGCGACGGCGCGAAGTCGTCGAGCGCGGCGTCCTTGGCAGCGCGACGGCTGCGAAGCCTCGTCTGAACCGCACCGTCGCGGGTCGGGACCAGCGGTATCTGCTTCTCGACGGCCTATTTCAAACTGTCGATTGCAGCGCGAGCGCGGCAAGGACACGGTCGCGTAAGGAATACGCCTTTTTCTGGTACCAACGATGCGGCTCGTCGCAAAGACGACAAAACCGCGTTGGCGAATCTTCGTGCGAGATACCGCTAGGGGTAAAGGCAGCCAGTCCGGAATATCCGCACAAGGCCGCTTGCGCGACGTGACCAAAGCTCGGGAGAAGACGTCGGGACACAGGTCTTCCATTTGGCACGGCACTTGCGGCGAGATGGCAGCAGCGTTCGACCGGCGCCGCGATGGGAGAAGCCTGAGAAGGGCATGAACAGCCCGCCCCAAGCGGTCAGGGAGAGAAACAATGTCAGCCCCACAAGTCCGCAGCGCGAGTCCCGCGCCCCGCAAACCCTTCTATGCCCGGCTTTACGCGCAGGTGCTTGCTGCCATCATCCTCGGCGTCGCAATTGGCCATTTCTATCCAGAACTCGGCGAGAGCCTGAAGCCGCTCGGCGATGCCTTCATCAAGCTCGTCAAGATGATCATCGCCCCTGTCATCTTCCTGACAATTGCGACCGGCATCGCCGGCATGAACGATCTCCAGCAGGTCGGCCGCGTTGCCGGCAAGGCGATGGTCTATTTCCTCACCTTTTCGACGCTCGCATTGATCGTCGGCCTTATCGTCGCCAATGTCGTTCAGCCTGGCGCCGGCCTCAACATCGATCCGGCCTCGCTCGATGTCCAGGCCGTGAATACCTATACCGCAAAGGCCCACGAGCAGTCCGTGACCGACTTCCTGATGAACATCATCCCGTCAACGATCGTCGGTGCCTTCACGGACGGCGACATCCTGCAGGTCCTGTTCTTCTCGGTTCTGTTCGGCATTGCTCTGGCGATGGCCGGAGAGACGGGCACGCCGGTCACTTGCTTTTTCCAGGCGCTCATCGCGCCCGTCTTCAAGCTGGTCGGCATTCTGATGAAGGCTGCGCCGATCGGCGCTTTCGGCGCCATGGCCTTCACGGTCGGCAAATATGGCGTTGGTTCAGTCGTGAACCTGGCGATGCTGGTCGGGACGTTCTATTTCACCGCCTTCCTCTTCGTGTTCGGGGTTCTCGGCGCGGTCTGCCGTTACAACGGCTTTTCGATCTTTTCTCTCATCCGCTACATCAAGGAAGAGCTGCTGCTTGTCCTGGGAACATCCTCCTCGGAGGCCGCGCTGCCCTCACTCATTGAAAAGATGGAAAAGGCTGGCGCCAAGCGCTCGGTGGTTGGTCTGGTCATCCCGGCCGGATATTCCTTCAATCTGGACGGCACCAACATCTACATGACGCTTGCGGCCCTTTTCATCGCGCAGGCGACGAACACGGATCTCTCGATCGGCGATCAGGTCCTCCTACTGCTCGTCGCGATGCTCTCCTCGAAGGGTGCTGCAGGTGTTACCGGCGCGGGCTTCATCACGCTGGCCGCTACGCTCTCCGTAGTGCCGAGCGTTCCCGTTGCCGGCATGGCTCTGATCCTTGGCGTCGACCGCTTCATGTCCGAATGCCGGGCGCTCACGAATTTGGTCGGTAACGCAGTGGCATCGCTCGTCGTGGCCCGCTGGGAAGGCGAATTGGACCAAGTGCAGTTGCAAGCCGCCTTCTGCGGTCACCAGATTGTCGAGACATTAAACCGGCCAACCGATCAAACGCCCATCGACCTGTTAGGTCGTCGCACTCGTCACAAGAAATAAACATCGAACCGCAGGCTCCCAACAGCGCTTCGCGAGCTCATGGAATCAGAGCGCTAATGCGGTGAGCGCAAAATTATGAGTGCCACAAGCAAACGAATCGTATGTTGATACGCGCCCGGCTACGCTTGCAGTCCTGTTGTCGATCACGGAGCATGCGCACGCCTTCATTTTGCCGCCCGTGATCGTCGCCGAGGCGCGCTGAACGATAGAGAGCCAACGGCTGAAAACCAATCAGAATTGGACCATGGCCAAGCGTCCCACAATTGCCGATCTTGCCCGCGAAGCCGGGGTCAGCGTCGCAACAGTCGATCGGGTTCTGAACGCCCGCCATCCCGTGCGAGAGGAAACCGCGCGGCGGGTCCACGAGGCCGCCCGCGCCATCGGCTATCATGCTGCCGGTCTCATCAAGCAGCGCCTGCAGCGGGACTTGCCGCACTATCGGCTGGGCTTCATCTTGAGAAAACCCGCCCAGCAATTCTACCAAGACCTCGCGCGCGAGCTCGAAGCCTCGGTCAGCACGGCCCAGTCCTTCCATGGTATTCCGCTCATCGAATTCGCGCCGTCACATGTGCCGGGCGATCTGGTCGCGCTCCTCAAGGATTTGGGCGCACGCTGCCACGCCATCGCCATGGTGGCGCCGGACCACCCGAAGATTACGGCTGCGGTCGAGGAGCTCAAGGCAAAAGGCATTCCGGTTTTCTCACTGCTTTCCGATTTCGCCGCCGGCGTGCGCCAGGGCTATATCGGCCTCAACAACCGCAAGGTCGGGCGGACGGCCGCTTGGATGTTTTCCAAGGTCGCAAAACGGCCCGGTAAGGTGGCGGTGTTTGTCGGCAGCCATCGTTTCCAGGGGCACGAGATCCGCGATATTGGCTTTCGCTCCTATTTCCGTGAGAACGCGCCGACATTCGAGGTGCTCGATCCGTTCATGAACCTCGAGAAACGGCAGATCACCTACGAGGCAACGCTGGATCTCATGCAGAGGGAACCTGAACTCGCCGGCTTCTATCTGGCCGGCGGGGGCATGGAGGGCGCCATCTCCGCACTCCGGGAGGAGGGCAAAGGTCAGGATCTCGTGGCGATCGTGAATGAAATCACGCCGGAGTCACGGGCGGCGCTCGCAGATAACATCATCACGATGGCGGTCGCCACGCCACTTAGCCGGCTTTGCCAGGAGCTGATGACGTTGGTGGTCCGGGCCATCGAGACCGGCACCGCGGAGACGCCGGGGCAGACATTTCTGCCGTTCGACATCTATCTGCCGGAAAATATATGACCTGATGGAATTCTATCATCTGAGCTTCCTTTCACAAATGAAAGAAAGGTCGATTGACTATCCCCTCATTCCGGTCTCGTGAACCAAAGCGCGGTTGCGGCGCGGCACAAGCCTAGGCAGCCGACAACGGCGGCCGCGCGTCATCGACGGAGGCCGAGCCATGCGCCAGGCATCGCCCCGCCCTGCACCCGATCACATGGCGGCGCCCCGATTCAGATCAAGTCCTTGAAATGCATAGCTCTACCTATCCATAACGCGGATGCTTCCCATGCGAACAATCAATTTTACCACTCTTCCGGAGTGTTGCATGCAGATTTATCTGACGTTTGACGACCGTCCCAACACATTTTTCACACAGCAGATCCTCGATGTGTTGGCGCAAAATCGAGTGCCAGCGACTTACGCCTAGAGCGGAACTCATCCGGTTTCCATAAGCATTGGGCGTGGTCAGTCGCACAAGCTTGATGAGGGGCAATTTTGACGCGGCGCGGCTCGGGGATTGAGCCTCGTCCACGTCAAAACGCAAGCTGGAAAGGAACACGATGGGAGATCAACTCACCAACGAAATAATCGCCCTGATCAAGAACCGCGCCGCATAAGCGGCGGCAATCAGAACTATCTATGTTATCTTAGAGGCGTCTATGGGATATTTTACAAAGCGCGACAGCGATCAAATCATATACCGCAGCTGGGAAGAACCGGAACGCTCAAGCGCAAAGATGAGAATATTGATCCTAAAGCTTGATTATGTCGGCGACTTTTGGATGTCGCTAGGGCCCCTGAAGGACCTGCGTCGGCGTTTTGCGAATGCCGACATTACGCTCGTCGTCGGAAGTTGGAATATCGATACAGCGAAACACTTCGACCTCGCCGACGATTACATTGCTTTTGACTTTTTTCCTCGCAGCCCAACCCTGAGCAAGACGCGCAAACAAGCGGCCGACATAAGGCCACTGCTGACCGGCGAGTTTGATCTTGCCATCGATATGCGTGTTCCGGATGAAACGAGGCCGATCTTGCTTGAGGTCCCCGCTAGGCATCGTGCGGCGATAGTTGATCCGCACCGCATGCATCAGGTCGACATTGCGATCGCTCCATTCAATCTGAAATTGCGCAGAACCATCTTCTACAAACTCGCCCAAAGCACAGGGATTGCCAATAAAATCCCTCGCAGATGGCTTGATTGGTTCACTGACCGTAAGCAGGCGCGTCTCCAGCATGTGACAGAGATCCTCTTCTTTCTGGTCGCAAAGGCGGAGGCCTATTTCAACGGCGAAAGCGAGGCGGGTCACCGACAGAGTTCTGCAACAGGCAAGTCTCCGATCGTCGTGGCTCCGTTCTCGAATTCCAGCCTGCGAGATTGGCCGATCGAAAATTTTGGCAAACTTGTCGCTGTTCTTTCAACCCGTAGTGAGGTGGTCCTCGTTGGCCGCGGCGAAAGCCTGGAAGCGCTTAATAAGGTCGCGAAAATAGCTCGCGATCTTGGAGTCGCCGACATTCGGATGGCTGTCGACTTGTCAGAATTGGAATTCAATCATCTCATGAATTCGGCCGCGCTCGTCGTGTCAAACAATTCAGGCACTGGGCATGTCGCTGCCCAGCTTGGCCGCCCTACTGTCGGCATTTTCACTGCGTCACACCTACCGGAAATTTGGGGTTTCCAAGGTCCCCTGGTCAGCATGCTTATGAGTGCCATCGAATGTCGCGGATGTGGTCTGGACAAAGTGTGCCACTGTCCAGTTAAAGTCCGTTGCAAGTTCGATATCACGCCGGATCGCGTGATCGCCGAGGTGAACGCCTTAATGGATCATTGTAAAAAGGTCCGGGACAAACTTATCGTCGCCAGCGCTCACGACAATCACGATAGCCCAGTTCTGGGTCGCTGAAGCATGTGTCAAACTCGCAAACCTCGCAGCCTCAATTAGAAAACACCAGTTCGCACCAAGGTGCGAAAGCAATATGGATCGTCGTAGTCTGATCAAAGGGGTGGTTGCACTCGGCGCATGCCCGATTTGCGCTCAGGCCGCGGATGCGGCGAGCACCCATTGGGGATATGCTGGCCCGGTCGGACCCGAGTACTGGGCCGATCTGGATAAAAAAAATTTCGTCTGCTCGGCGGGCACGCAGCAATCACCGATCGATATCGACAGCGCGGTCAAGGCGGATATTCCGCACATCGCCATTGGTTGGCACAAGGGCGGCGGCAAGATGGTGAACAACGGTCAACGCCATTCAAATCAACATGCCGGAAGGCAGCACGCTGATCCGCGGGGATCGGGTCTACGAACTGATACAGTTCCATTTCCATACACCGAGCGAACACCACGTGGCGGGCAAAAGTTTCCCGATGGAAGTGCATTTCGTCCATAAAGACACAGACCGCGATACTCTGGGTGTGCTGGGCGTCTTTCTGACACCAGGCGCGACAAATGCCGGCTTTGCCGGCCTTGCCGAAGCTTTTCCCATGCGGCTAGGCGAGGAGATCGCGGTCGACGAGGTCGATCCCAACGGGCTTCTGCCGGCCTCGTTTGGCTACTGGACCTATGAGGGATCATTGACGACGCCGCCCTGCACCGAAAACGGCGACTGGATGGTGACGATGGAACCGGTCCAGGTCGGTGCTGCAGATATCAAGCGATTTACGTCACTCTACCCGTCGAATGCGCGGCCGATCCATTCACCCAATCGGCGCTTTATCCTGGGCCTCAGCTAAGGCGGCCCGCGACGGTTCCGAACCGTCCGGCGGCAGGCCCGCAGCGTCCGCGGCGACGCTGGTCGGCAGAAGCCAAGGCACGGTTTGAAGTAGCCGGGTGCGGACGTGTTGGTGAGCGCGCGAGAGGCTGGTCTGGCGGCCTCGGCTGTTCGACTGGCGGCCCAAGATGATCAAGCGCGATGCGTCACGACATCCGAGCGGGCGATGATGCCGATAGCTGTGGCCATCGATCAGCGTTCCGGCTTGTCGTCCCGTTCGATGAGAATCCGCTCGGCAGCTCCATCAAGATCCTCGTATTGGCCACTCCTCAGAGCCCAGAGAAAGCCAGAGAGCCCAAGCGCGCCGAGGAACAGAGCCACGGGTATGAGGTAGACGAGCGTCGTCATGACATTCGTGCCCATTCGCCGATGCGGGAGCGTCTGTTGTGCGGAGCAATTCTGGCCGGAGCGTTCGACGCAAATCCTCGCAAGCGCAACGCATTTCCGATGACCAGGAGCGACGAGGCGGACATCGCGACCGCCGCGATCAGCGGCGTGACATGGCCGAGAATGGCGATCGGCACCGCGACGGTGTTGTAGACGATCGCTATGGCGATGTTCTGGCGGATCAGCCGACCTGCCTTCCTGGAGATATCCAGCGCGAGGGGTACTGCCAGAAGGCTATCGCGCAAGAAGACAAAATCCGCCGCGTTGCGGCCAATGTCGGCGGCGGTCGCCGGAGCAATCGAGACATGCGCCGCGCCCAGCGCAGGCGTATCGTTAAGCCCGTCGCCGACCATCAGAACCTTATGTCCGCCTTTCGCCAGCGTCTCGATCCGTTCGACCTTGCCGGAGGGAAGCATCGCGGGAACGAAACGATCGACACCCAATATTTCGGCCACCTCGCCGCAGGCCCTTGCCGTATCGCCCGACAGCATTTCCACCGACAGGCCGGTATCTTTCAGTTGCTTAACGGCTGCGCTGGCATCGGGGCGCAGCGCATCCTCGAAAGCAAAGGATGCGGTGATGATCCCATTCTTCGAGAGGACCGTCGCGCCGAACCCGCCTAATTTGCCTTCGCCGCCGGTTCGGGCTTTCCATCCAGCCCATCCGCGCAGGCCAAGACGCCAAGTGTTTCCAGTGGCGCTGGCTTCGATCCCGAAGCCCGGATATTCGCTGACGGATTCGAGCTTGGGCTGGCCGGAAAACCCCGCAAAGCCGGCCATCGCCCTTGAAAACGGATGGCGGGAATGCGCGGCCATGTCGGCTGCGATCGCCAGCATCGTTGGATCGATGGACGATGCATTGACGAGCCGCGGCTGGCCGAGTGTCAACGTGCCGGTCTTGTCGAACACGGCCGCGTCGATCGTCGCCAGGCGTTCCATCGCCGATCCGTCCTTGACCATCACGCCGTTCTCGAACAGACGCCGCGCCGCAACGACCTGCACGATCGGCACTGCGAGCCCGAGGGCGCATGGGCAAGTGATGATGAGAACGGCGATGGCAATCGTGATCGCCCGGTGCCAGTCGCCGGAGGCCAGCATCCAGCCGATGAAGGTCACGAACGCCGTCAGATGGACCACCGGGGCGTACAGCGCGGAGACACGGTCGGCGATGCGGCGGTAATGCGCGCGACCACCTTCGGCGGCTTCCATCAGGCGAACCATTTCCGCCAGGAAGGAATCCTTCGCGGCAGCGGTCGCCTCGATCATCAGTGGACCGGTAAGATTGAGCGTTCCGGCCTGCACCACGCCGCCCGGAGCCACAGTGCTTGGCGTGCTCTCGCCGGAAACCAGCGAGCAGTCGAGATCCGATGTCCCGTGGATGATGGCGCCGTCAACCGGAATCCTTTCGCCGGCCGCGATCAGCATTTTCATGCCGGGTTCGATCTCGCAGACCGGCAGGTAGTCGCGCGTGCCGTCGTCGCCCAGCACCATGGCCCCGCGCGAGGCCAGCCGCGACAGGCCTTTGACCGCGGTCCGGGCCCGCTCGCGCATCACGTGCTCCAGCGTGCGGCCGATCAGGAGGAAGAACAGCAGTGAGACAGAAGCGTCGAAATAGGCATGGTCGCCATGGTTGATTGTCTCGTAGAGGCTCATGGCATAGGCGAGCGACACACCGACCGCGATCGGGACGTCCATGTTCATCCGGCCATGGCGAAGCGCGTTCCAGGCCGAGCGGAAGTAGATGCCCCCGGCAAAGGCCAAGGCAGGGATGGCAATCAGCGCCGAGACCCAATGGAACAGGTCGCGCGTGGCACCTTCGGCACCGGACCAGACCGAAACGGAAAGCAGCATGATGTTGCCCGCCGCAAAGCCACCGACCGCGACGGCGCGGATCAGTTCAGAGAGCGTCTTGTCCTTCTCTTCGACCTCGGGATCGAACAAATGCGCCTGGTAGCCAAGCCGGCCAAGCGTGGCTACGAATGGCGGGACCTCTTCTCCATGCCAGCGGATCGAAACCCGTTTCGTCGACAGGTTGACGCGAGCAGCATCGACATGGTCGAGCTTGGCGATCGCCGTCTCGATCGACTGTATGCAGGCGCCGCAATGTACCATTGGCACCGACAGATCGGTCTGGCGAAGCCCTCCGCCGAGGGAGCGGCTTGCCAATTTGATTTCCTGACTCGAGGGCAGGATGGATGTCACACTGCCCAGGTCCAATGCCATTTCGGCACCCGGTGCACAGCAGCTCATTGGATAGCCCCTTTGGAAATCATGATGCGACGAACGTCGCGATAGGGTTCGGCGAGGCCGGCATCGGCATCGATTTCGACGATCCAGACGCCATCTTTCGGCGTGTGCTGCGCGGCAAATTCCTGGCCCGCGGCAGAGGCCAGAATGACGGCCTTGTCCTCTGCCTCGTAGGCCGGGTGACGAAACAGAACCTTCACAGCGTGCAGGGGAAGAGGCTTGCCGGCGGCATCGCTTAGGCCGTAGCGGACCTCGCCCCATGCGATCGTCAGCTTGCCGATCCAGCCAAGCGCCGCTTGGATGCGACCTTCCTCCGCCTTTCGATTGAACTGCTGGCTGGCCACATAGGTGTTTTCGACGACGAGGCCTGTCCAGCTTGTGCTGGCAAGCGTTGCCATGGTCACGTTGACGCCGATCACCACCCCGAAGAAGCCGAGGATGGTGAGCAGCATGTGCCTGCCGGTGAACTCGCGGGATTTCTGCGAACGGGCACTCATCTGGCGATCTCCGGTGCGTTGAACGTGGCCGTGTACTCGGCGGACTCGAGGCCTGCCTTGTCCTCGATCCGGAACTTGAAACTTTGTGCGATTCCCTCGATCTGGCCCGCCGGCTGGCGCACGAAAACCTTGAGCACCTTCAACCGATCGGGCTCGACCAGCGTGTCGAACGACCGTGCGGGAGGAAGCTCGATGCCGACCGCGCTCATCTCGGCGCCCGGAAAGCCTTGCAAGGTGACGACGATAGTCCTCGGCTCGGGGATCATGTTCAGCAGCTTGACGGTGTAGCCGTTGCGGATAGAGCCGTCGGAGAGCGTGACGAATTGCGGGTTGCGATCATGCAGGACGTTCAGCTCGAGCCGCTCGCGCGTGAGCAGCGAAATGAGCAGCGCCAGTCCGACCGCCGACCATGCACCAAGGTAGATGAAGGTGCGCAGCCGAAAGATCTTGCGAAGGTGGAAGTGTGCCAGGCCATCCGAGAAAGTGCCGTTGGCGGTCCTGATGAGCGCCGGGTTCACGGGAGTGGTGCTGCCAGCAGTCGCAAGCGCCATGTTGGCGTTGTAGTCGGAAAGCGTGGCGTAGGAGATCAGCCCGCGCTCCCTGCCAAGTTTTTCCATGACGCCGTCGCAAGCGTCGATGCAAAGCGCACAGGTGATGCATTCGAGCTGCTGGCCGTCGCGAATGTCGATCCCCATCGGGCAGACGGCGACACAGGCATTGCAGTCGACACAGTCGCCGACCGGCTGACCGGCCGCCAGCGCCTTCTTGGTATGGCGCGAGCGAGGCTCGCCGCGCCAGTCATTGTAGGTAACGGTAAGCGAGTTCTCGTCGAGCATGGCTGCCTGGATGCGGGGCCACGGGCACATATAGGTGCAAACCTGCTCGCGCATCAGTCCGCCGATCGTGTAGGTGGTCGCTGTCAGCACCGCGATGGTGACATAGGCGACCGGCGCGGCGATGCCCCGGAAAACCTCACCGGCCAGTGTCGGCGCATCGGCGAAATAGAAGATCCAGGAGCCGCCGGTGGCTGCCGCAATGACCAGCCAGATGGCGTGCTTCGTTGGACGCAGCACCAGCTTGCGCATCGTCCATGGCCCGGCGTCAAGCTTCATACGGGCGTTGCGATCGCCTTCGATCGCGCGCTCCACCACCAGGAAGAGGTCGACCCAGACGGTCTGTGGGCAGGTATAGCCGCACCAGGCCCGGCCAACAGTCGACGTGATCAGGAAGAGACCGATTCCGGCCATCATCAGAAGGCCGGCGACATAGTAGAATTCCTGAGGCCAGATCTCGACGAAGAAGAAGTAGAATCGGCGATTGGCGAGATCGAGCAGCACGGCCTGATCGGGGGCGAATGGCCCGCGGTCCCACCGCAGCCAGGGCGTGAGGTAATAGATGCCCAGCGTAATCGCCATCACAAGCCATTTGAACTGGCGAAAGCGGCCGGAGGCCCGCTTCGGGAAGATCTTCTTGCGCGCGGCATAAAGCGGCTGCCGCGTCTTGGCGGAGTTGACCTGTTCGGCTGCGTGGGGTGCTACCTGCGTTTTCTCTAGCACGGGCATCTCCTCGCGCGCCGCCGATGGTATTGGCGTGCAACCGCACTCGTCTGCTTTGGGTAACGTCCAAGATGCTGAGCTAAGCATGTTTTGCCGCATCGACACGGAGCGCCCCATTAATCAGAACAATCGCCGCACGCCCGAATGTGTCGAGGCCCGGCGCGCCGGGCCTCGTCGCTTGGCGGGGAGGGCCGAGAATAGGCTTCCGATCCTATTCTCCGCCGCCAAGCGAATGGACATAGACTGTGAGTTCCTTGACTGCGGTCTGGCCGAGGCGCCCGGCCCATGCCGGCATGACGCCATGCTTCGGTGCGCGAACCTGGGCGGCGATGGCGGTCTCGCCGGATCCGTAGAGCCAGATTGCATCGGTCAGATTGGGCGCGCCGAGCTCCCTGTTGCCTTGTGCCTTGTCGCCATGACAGGCAACGCAGTTCTCGGCGAAGACCCTGGCGCCGGGCTCGACCAGGCTCGCGTCTTTGACAGCCCCCGATAGGCTGGCGACATAGGCGCTGACCTGAGTGATCTGCTCGGGCGTTATGATGTCGCCGAAAGCGGGCATTTCCGAAACGCGTGTATCCAGGTCGGACGCAAAGCGAATGCCATGCATGATCGTTTCCTGAATCTGCTCCGCCTTGCCGCCCCACAGCCAGTCGTCGTCGTTGAGGTTGGGAAAGCCCGCGGAACCTTGCGCGCCGGAGCCGTGGCACTGCACACAATTGACCTTGAAGGCGGCGCCACCGGCTGCGACGGCGAATTCGCGCAGTGCATCGTTGGCAACAATTTCGGATACGGTGTTCTGCTCGATGGCTGCGACGTAATTGCCTTTGGCTGCTTCGGCAGCAGCAAGTTCTTTCTTGACGTCGTTTCGGCTGGAAAAGCCCAGAACGCCCTTGGTGGCGGAGCTGAGCATCGGCCAGGCGGGGTAGGCAATCGTATAGGCGGCTGCCCAGGCGATGGTGACGTAGAAGGTGATCACCCACCAGCGCGGAAGTGGGTTGTTGAGTTCCTTGATGCCGTCCCACTCATGGCCGGTCGTCGCGATCCCTGAGATTTCGTCGACGTGCTCGTTGCTCATCATCAATCCTCCTCGAGAGGAACCCGGGCGGCTTCATCGGCCTGCCTGCGGCTGCCGGGTCGGAGCGCAAAGGCAATGCAGCCAATGAAGAACAGCGCCATGGCGAGCAGGCCCCAACTGTCGGCAAACTCCCGCATCAAATTGTAATCCATCGACATTCTCCTCAGCGGTAGCCGGCGGCTTCGTCATAGGTCTTGAAATCAACCAGCGTGCCGAGCATCTGCAGGTAAGCGACGAGGGCATCCATTTCGGTGACCTGTTGGGGGTTGCCGTCGAAGTCGCCAAGCTTGGCCTTCGGATAACGTTTCTCCAGGCCGGACGTGTCGGCACTCGGGTCGGCCTGTGCCATCACATCGGCGTTGGCGCTGGTGATCATGTCATCGGAGTAGGGGACGCCAACGCGCGCATTCGCAACCAGATGCGTCGAGAAGTCCTTCACGTCGATCTGCGCGTCCTTCAAGAACGCGTAGCTCGGCATGATCGATTCCGGCACCACCGAGCGTGGCGCGCTGAGATGCTGGACGTGCCATTCGTTGGAGTAGCGGTCGCCGACGCGCGCGAGATCCGGGCCGGTGCGCTTCGATCCCCACTGGAACGGATGATCGTACATCGACTCGGCCGCCAAGCTGTAGTGGCCGTAGCGCTCGACTTCGTCGCGGAACGGCCTGATCATCTGGCTGTGACAGAGGTAGCAGCCCTCGCGCACATAGATGTTGCGTCCGGCGAGCTCGAGCGGCGAGTAAGGCCGCATGCCTTCGACCTTCTCGATCGTGTTGTCGAGATAGAAGAGCGGAGCGATCTCAACGATGCCGCCGACCGTTACCACAAGCAGAGAGCCAACGAGAAGAAGCGTGGCGTTCTTCTCGATGATCGCGTGTTTATCCATCAAGCCCATTTGTGGCTCCTTATTCGGCGGGCTGGAGGGCGGGCACGGAACCCGGCAATGGCTGTTCTTTGCGCTGGTAACCGCGAATGGTCATGGCGACATTCCATGCCATGATCAGGGCACCGGACAGATACATCGCACCGCCGATGGCACGCATGACATAGTAGGGATGCATGGCGGCGACGGTTTCGGCGAAAGAGTAGACCAGGAAGCCCTGCTCGTCGTATTCGCGCCACATCAGGCCCTGCATGATGCCGGAGACCCACATGACGGCGGCGTAGACCACGATCCCGAGCGTCGCCAGCCAGAAGTGCCAGGTAACGAGCCGCAGCGAATACAGTCGATCGCGGTTCCACAGCTTCGGCACCATGTAATAGATCGCACCGAACGAGATCATGCCCACCCAACCGAGCGCTCCGGAATGGACATGGCCGATCGTCCAGTCCGTATAGTGTGATAGCGAGTTGACGGCCTTGATCGACATCATCGGGCCTTCGAAGGTCGACATGCCGTAGAAGGCGACGGCCATCACCATCATGCGGATGATCGGATCGGTGCGGAGCTTGTCCCAGGCGCCCGACAGCGTCATCACGCCGTTGATCATCCCGCCCCACGACGGCATCCACAGCATGATCGAAAACGCCATGCCGAGCGTCTGCGCCCAGTCGGGCAAGGCGGTGTAGTGCAGGTGATGCGGGCCGGCCCAGATGTAGAGAAAGATGATCGCCCAGAAATGGATAATCGACAGCCGGTAGGAAAAGACCGGACGGTTCGCCTGCTTGGGCACGAAGTAATACATCATGCCAAGAAAGCCGGCCGTGAGGAAGAAGCCGACGGCGTTATGGCCGTACCACCATTGCGTCAGCGCGTCCTGGACACCGGAAAACGCGGAATAGCTTTTCGATCCCAGGAACGATGCAGGCATCGAAAGATTGTTGACCACATGCAGCATCGCGATGGTCACGATGAAGGACAGGTAGAACCAGTTGGCGACGTAGATGTGCGGTTCCTTGCGCTTCAGGATGGTGCCGAGGAAGAGCAGGAGGTAGGCGACCCAGACGATGGTGAGCCAAAGGTCCACATACCATTCGGGTTCGGCGTATTCGCGGCTCTCGGTGATACCGAGCAGGTAGCCGGTCGCGGCCATGACGATGAACAGCTGATAGCCCCAGAACACGAACCAGGCGAGACTGCCGCCAAACAGGCGCGCGCGGCAGGTGCGTTGCACGACATAGAGCGATGTGCACAGGAGCGCGTTGCCGCCGAAGGCGAAAACGACGCCGGATGTGTGCAGTGGCCGCAAGCGGCCGAAGTTGAACCATGGTGGGATGTTGAGGTCCGGATAGGCGAGCTGCAGCGCGATGACCACGCCGACCAGCATGCCGACGACACCCCAAAACATGGTGGCGATGGCGCCATAGCGGACCGGACCGTCCATGTAGGCCGTGGGGTCGATCGGAGCGGCGGGCTTGAACTCCGTGTTGCGCATCAGGATCACGGTGAAGCCAGCCACGGTGAAGAACAAAACCCACATGTGCTGGCGAAAAGTTTCATCCACGCCGAAGCCGGCGGCCACAAGGGCGGCAAAAGCAAACAGGCTCAAAAGGACGATCTCTGTGCCGAATTTCATCGCAAGTCCCGATCTCGAATTCCCGTGGACGCCAAATCCGCGGTGCATTACTTGCCGAGCCGCCGCGTGCCCGCCATGATCCAGGTCAAAGCCG
Organism: Mesorhizobium waimense; assembly: GCF_003601975.1. Classification (GTDB taxonomy): domain Bacteria; phylum Pseudomonadota; class Alphaproteobacteria; order Rhizobiales; family Rhizobiaceae; genus Mesorhizobium; species Mesorhizobium waimense. Next base: position 243,472 of record NZ_QZWZ01000006.1, on the reverse strand, counting down.
CACGATTTTTACTGGGCAGCATTGAGCTCGGTGCAATCAGAAGGTGGCGATTGACTGAGAAAACGCAGCACGAGCCGCCTGTTCGTGAGAGAGTCCGACGTCCCCGGCCCGGCCCGGCTTGGAGGCGATTCCGGACGATGTGATGATAGGCGGCGTATCGGGAAAACTGAGGCTCTGCGACGGGCGCTGGAAAGTATCAACAATGGCTTGCCGAACGTCGATCGCCTCAAATGTCTTGGCATAGGCAACGCGGGTCGTTCACTTCTCCGTGACGTTCATAGGTTCGAAGAGACGGTCATTTTCCCGGCGTATGAGGCGTGCTTGACCTCGGCCGAGGCCAATCTTGCCTCCACCAGCCGGTTGCTCGTCGAGCATGTCGAGGATCAATGCTTCGCCGACGAAGTGGCCGAAACACTCCTGGCGATCGGCCATGGTGGCCCAATAGACAAAGCGGAAGCTGTCGGGTTCATGCTACGCGGCTTCTTCAAAGGCTTGCGGCGGCACATCGCGATCGAAGAAGAGCATGTCCCGCCGCGGCTCGGAGTAAGGGACGTAGGCTCCGTCACTTAGGTCTTATTGAAAGAGCTGTTGTCGCGCGCCTCAGCCGCCGCAGCGCTGTTCCAGCCGGCTCATGTTGTCCACCGTCACATGGCGATTGTTCTCGATCCGGATTATGCCGTCAGCCCGCAATCGCGTCAGCTGTCGGCTCACGGTCTCGAACCTAAGTGCCAGGAAGTCAGCGATGTCGACACGCGTCAGCGGCAGATCGAAGCGCGCCGACGTGGCCGCCGGATCAACAGTGCGATCGATATTCCGGGCGATCGTGAGGAGAAAGCTCGCCACCTTTTCTGGTGCCGTCTTGCGCCCCAGAGTCACCATCCATTCGCGGGCTGCGTCGAGTTCGATCAACGTCTGCTTGAATAGGCGATGCTCGAGCTCCGGTGATTCCTTCATCATCCGCTCGACCGCCGCCTTCGGAAACGAGCATAGGGAGACAGATGTAGCCGCTTCCGCGTTGATCCGGCTTTCCACCTTGAAGGGCCGTCCCAGAAAATCCGGTGCGTACTGGAGGCCGACGATCTGCTGCCGGCCGTCCGAAAGGCTTTTCGTCAGCTTGACCACGCCTGAAAGCACGTTCGAATAGCTGTCGACGGCCTCGGCGTCGCCGATCAGTTTGACCCCGGGCTCGATTTTGTGACGCCACGAGGTCTTGGCCATCCCGACCAAATGGTCTGGGTCGAGCGCACCGCAGGCGCCGCGATGCCGTGCCTCGCAAGACAGGCAAAGGACGGGAATACCGGAACTGTGAATGTCCTGCTGTACCGTCATTACGCTCGCTTTTTTGATCCCAAATGCCGGCAGGATAGCAATCGATGCTAGAGAAATCCTGCGGCAGTTTGTCCATGCCGAGGGTTGACCGAAATCAATGCTTTGGCTCAGCGATGCACCTAGGGTCCCGCGATGCAAACACGGTGGACCGCGATATGCGACCGGAATTAGCTGCCAGACTTGGCGAGAACGTCCCGCGCTATACCAGTTATCCGACCGCGCCGCATTTCCATCCGGGCGTCGATGCTGCCGTTTACCACGGCTGGTTGCAGGCGCTCGGAAGCGGTGACGAGATATCGCTCTATCTTCATATCCCCTATTGCGACAAGCTGTGCTGGTTCTGTGCGTGCCATACCAAGCAGACGCGTCATTACGAGCCGGTGGCCGCTTATCTGCGATCGCTGCATGGGGAGATCACCACGGTTGCCGGTCTTGTCAGCGGCAAGGGTCGTGTCCGAGCGGTCCATTTCGGTGGCGGTTCGCCGACGATGCTGAAGCCCGAAGATCTAGTCGCATTGGGGGTCCTCTTGCGGGACAGCTTCGATTTTCTCCCGGACGCGAAAATCAGCATCGAAATCGAACCCAATGACATGGATGAGGCATGCCTGGATGCACTCGCCGAAATTGGCATGACGCGGGCGAGCCTCGGCGTGCAGGATTTCGATTCGAAAGTGCAAAAGGCGATCAACCGCGAGCAAAGCTTTTTGCAGACTAAGGCAGTCGTCGACGGAGTTCGTTCACGTGGCGTCGAATCGGTCAATCTCGATATGCTCTACGGCTTGCCGCACCAGACCAGGGGGAGCGTCTGTTCCACCGTAGCGCAGGCGCTGACCCTGGAACCGGACAGGATGGCGCTTTTCGGCTACGCTCACGTGCCCTGGTTCAAGAAGCATCAAACGATGATCGAAGAGGCATGGCTCCCCGGTCCCACGGAGCGGTTCGCACAATCGAAACTTGCCGCACGAGCGATTGTGGACAAGGGATACGAAGCAATCGGGCTCGACCATTTCGCCAAACCGGGCGATGCGCTGGCGGTGGCTGCCCGCACAGGGGCCCTGCATCGTAACTTCCAAGGCTATACAGAGGATCGCTGCGAGACATTGATCGGTCTCGGTCCTTCGTCCATCGGCCGTTTTCGCCAGGGCTACGTCCAGAACATGGCCTCGACCGCCGAGTACGGACGCGTGGTCGCGGATGGCGGGCTGGCCGCCGTCCGCGGCATCGCGCTTTCCGACGACGATCGCGTCCGTGGCTGGATCATCGAGCGGCTGATGTGCGACTTCGCCTTCTCGGCGATCGATCTGGTGGAACGCTTCGGCGAAGCCGGCCAGAGGCTCCTTCTGCAGTCGAGTTCCATGGCCCTCCACGATCCGGTTCGATTGCTTGAACTTGATGGCGACAAATTCGTTGTGCCGGCCGCAAGTCGCCCTTTCGTGCGAAGCATCGCGGCCAAGTTCGACAAATATTTCGAAAGTAGTACAGCCAGGCACTCGGTGGCAGTCTGAGCACCGCAGACGAACGGTCATCGTTTTCAGTCGATCGCGAACCGATTGCCCTACGTTTGTGACCCTCCATCGGTGACCGTCGCATCAATAGGGTTTTGAGAACGGACTAGATGCGAGGGCCTTTGGCATAGGGCGACGATATCGCCCGGTGGTGTCTTCCTTTCGAAGCTCCTCAGTCGCCCGTGAAGAAGGCCATTTCGGCACCGGCGTTGAAGGCGAGCCCCGTTTCAGAGGCTATTCCGGTTGAGCTGCGGAGGTCAGGCTGATCGTGGCTGGACCAGTGACGCCGGAGCGGTTGCAAGCAGCACCAGGAAGTAGGCAAACAAAAGCCTCAGCCAGTTGAGCAAGAGGCTGAAGTTGTAGCCACGCCGGCGAGCATGGCGTTGTTGGTGTCGCCTTCGGTGAAGGCCAGGAAGTTGCGGCCCATGCGGTGGTCCTGCTTGAGATGGCCGATGACCGGTTCGACAGCGGCCCGGCGTCGCAGTGCCCGCTTGATTGAGGCCGCGCCTATAGCGGGCGACATGGACCTTGAACATCTTGTCCTTCGGCGCGTTATGGCCGCGATAGCCGGCATCGGCGACGATCTTGCCGAGATTGGCGCCGATCGCGGTTTCGATGGCGGAAATGACGGTGGCCAGCGTGTGGCCGTCATAGGGATTGCCGGGCAGCGCCTTGACATGGGCCGACGAACTGGCCGCCGCGGTTGCGCTGCAGCTTGGTGGCGACCGAGACCTTGACGCCGAACTCATAGGGCTTGTGGGCCTACCCTTGCCGATGCATTCCACCTCGGGAGCGTGCAGGGAATAGACCTTGCGGCCGCGCTCGCGCTGCCGCTGGTCCCTGACGCGCCGGGCAAGCGACAGCGGCAGGGCGAAGACCTGGGCAATTCGGGCTGCCCGGCGAGCTTGCGGGTAATGTCGCGGATCACCGCGCCGAGCATGGTGCGCAGCCGCTTGAGCGCCCGGTTGGCGCGCTTGAACTGCTTGGCATGGGCATAACGCTGATGCTTGATCAGCGCGAACTTCCCGACCCGCGCATAGGACTGGCGCAGGCCGATGCCGTTTTTTTGGCCAACTTCACCAGCCGCTCGCGGGCCCGATGCATCAGCTTGGCGTCGGTCGGAAAGGTGATGGCCTTCTCCTGCACGGTGGTTCGACGATCACCGCACGGAAGTCGGCCGGTTTGGCCGCCCCCCAGCCGCGTCGCTGCCGCAAGGCTCTCCTGGAGCAAGGCCATCAGCCGCTCCTCGCCATGCGCAGACGCCAGCGCGTCAGCGGTCAATGCGGCAGGGCGCCCATGGTCGGCACAACGGCGATCCTCAGGCCTTCCCGGCGCCGATGCTGCGCAATTCGGCGACGATCCGGACTATTGCCACGCTCATGCGGCCTCACCCCCACTGACATTGCGCGGCTCATCGCCGAAGATATGCTCGCTCGCCGGAAAGCGGCGCTCGCGCACCTCATGTGCGTATGTCGCGATCGCTGCCTCAGCTGCCTCGCCAAGCTCTGCATAACGTTTGACGAATTTCGGCTGGAAGGTGCCAAACAAGCCCAGCATGTCATCGACGACCAGGATCTGCCCGTCACAGGCTGCCGATGCGCCGATCCCGATTGTGGGGATTGAGACTTCCTGGGTAATCCGCCGAGCAAGCGCTTCCGGTATTTTTTCGAGCACAACCGCGAAGGCGCCCGCCTCGGCCACCGAGATAGCGTCGCGCAGAATGCGCTCGGCATCTTCGCCACGGCCCTGCACGAGATAGCCGCCGAAGGCATTGACCGCCTGCGGCGTCAGGCCGACATGGCCAATCACTGGCACACCGCGTGCGGTCACAAATCGGATTGTCTCCGCGATGCTTTCGCCACCCTCGAGCTTGACCGCCGCACAACCGGTTTCAGTCATCACACGGGCCGCATTACGAAAAGCCTGCTCGCGGCTTTCCTCGTAGGAGCCAAAAGGCATGTCCACGGCCATCAATGCCCGCTCGAGCCCACGCCGCACAGCCTTGCCGTGGAGGATCATTCAAGTGTCACGCCAAGCGTCGAAGGCAGGCCGTGCAACACCATGCCAACACTGTCGCCAACCAGCGCCACATCGCAATGATCATCGATCAGCTTGGCGATTGGTGTCGTATAGGCCGTCAGGCATACAAGCGGCGACTTCCCCTTGCGTGCGCAATGTCGGGCGGGGTCAATGCCCTGTTTCCTCTGTGCAGATGCGAAGAAGAAACTTGCATCGCACAAAAGTTCGCCGACTAGGTTCGCGCCTGGTGGTTGTTCTCCCCGTGCATTGCTGAAGGAGGACCGGGCGCCAACGATTAGGTGCTCGACATCGATGTCCGATCAAGATGCTCGGGGGCCACGATCTGATGGCAAACTTCCGGCACTTCCTTCCGTCGAGGAGGTCTAACCGCCATCCGTACGAGGTCCTATACGACGGCCGAAGGCGAAGATACGTATCCACGCCGCAAATAGACACATCCATCGCGTTGAGGAGATTCCTTTTGCCCATCTGCCAGCCGATGATCCGCCACCTGAAGTCTCGCGAGTTGTTCGCTGGCATCGACCGTATGCCGGCATTGAGCATGCCGGTCTGCGCGCGGACGTTCGAAGTCTCCAATCCATCGACCGGCGAATTGCTGGCCGAACTCCCCGACATGGGTATCGAAGAGACGCGCGCTGCCATCGATAGGCCCATGACGCACAGCCTGGGTGGGCAGCCCTGACGGCCCGGGAGCGCAGCGATATACTCTGGCGCTGGCACCAGCTGATCGTGGATCACGCCGACGACCTCGCTGCCATTCTCACCGCGGAGATGGGCAAGCCACTTCCCGAAGCGAAATCGGAGGTCACGCATGCGGCTGCGTACCTGCAATGGTACGCCGAAGAAGCCAACCGCATCTATGGGGAAACGATCTCGGCGCCATCGACAGACCGTCGCATGCTGGTAATCAAACAACCTATCGGCGTCGTTGGTACGATCACACCGTGGAATTTTCCCGCCTCCATGGTTGCGCGCAAGATTTCGCCGGCTCTCGCCGCCGGCTGCACAATCGTGCTGAAACCTGCTGAACAGACGCCACTCGTGGCAGGCGCTATGTTCGCCCTCGCGCAGCTGGCCGGTTTTCCCGAAGGCGTGGTCAACCTTATCTACGCTTCCGAAGGCGACGCTGTCGGCCGCGAACTCTGCTCCAACGCCAAGGTCCGCAAGATCAGCTTCACGGGCTCGACCGAGGTCGGCCAGCTCCTCATGCGTCAATGCTCGGACCAGATCAAGAAAGTCAGCCTTGAGCTCGGCGGAAATGCGCCTTTCATCGTCTTCGACGATGCAGTTATCGATGCTGCCGTTGACGGTGCGATCCAGGCGAAATTCCGCAATGCCGGTCAGACTTGCGTTTCTGCAAATCGCCTTTACGTCCAATCCGGTGTCCACGATGAGTTCGTTGAAAAGCTCGCCGAAAAGGTTCGTCAGCTTTCAGTCGGTGACGGCTTCGATCCGTTGGGTATCCATCGGGCCGCTCATCGACAAACGCGCTCTGGCAAAGATCGAATCCCATATCGCCGATGCCGTTGCGAAAGGCGGAATCGTTCGATGCGGGAGCGATCGCGTCGGTATGGAAGGCACACTTTTTGAACCGACTGTCCTCACCGAGGTTTCTCGCGCGATGACAGTGGCGCAGGAGGAGACCTTCGGACCCCTGGCACCTATCATTCGCCTCGAAGATGCGGATCAGGTTGTCCGCGAGGCCAATGACACAATCTACGGGCTCGCAGCCTACTTCTATGCCTCCAACCTGAAACGCGTGTGGCGCGTGGCCGAAGCTTTGGAATATGGCATGGTGGGCATCAACACAGGACGAATGTCCTCGGAAGCAGCTCCTTTCGGAGGAATGAAGCAATCCGGCATTGGGCGGGAGGGGTCCCGCCATGGGCTCGAGGACTACCTCGAAATGAAGTATCTCTGTATGGGCGGAATTTGAAGCAATGATTGCGGCGCGCCGGCTGAGGCAAATAGAGGAGTGGGTGTTGATGGGCTCGGCATCGCCACGACCGAGCTTGACATATTTTGGCAAGGACGATCGGGGCGCCCGAGATTGGGAAGAATAGGCAACGCTACTCTGAACGAGATCGTCGAAAACCAAGGACGGATGAGCCTCGATAGCAAAGTCCAACTTAAGTTCAGGAAACGCGTGAATTGCACCTTGAGCGCTGTGATTGCGTTAAATATACAGGCAAGGGCCTGCTCTGATCATCAGAATCACAAGTAATGCGCGACTGGGCTGGCGACCACAGTTTTCCTATCCGCGAGGCCGAAATTGGACATTACGAACCCGCACAGCGCCGACGCATCAGCCCTGGGGTTTCTTTATCAGGCGCAATACGCCCTCCTGAGACTGTGGAAGGAACAGAGCGACGAGGCGGTGGTCTTTCTTGAAACGCTCGACGATGTCGTTCTGAAGGCGAACGGAGAGACGATCCTCGAGCAACTCAAGCATTCGCTTTCCGAAAAGCCGGACGCAATCACGGTGGCCAGTCTCAATGTATGGAAGACGTTGAAGGCTTGGATCGACGTGCTTCCGAACCTGGACCTTCCTCGGACATGGCTCCACCTCGTCACCGTCGCGGAAATTTCGCCGCACTCCCCCCTCAAAATTCTTCTAAGCGAGACCGAAAGCAGGGACGAGCTCGGCGCTGCACTTCAAGAGGAAGCTCGACGCGTCATTCAGGAAAGGGCAGACGCCGCTGCTAACGGGACCAAGCCCCTGCCGCACGCCAGACGAGCTCCGGCTTGCGAAGCATTCTTAAGACTTTCCGAGGACGTCCAGGCCGAGATCCTGTCGAGGGCGCGCATAATGCCCGGACAGCAGAACATCAGGCACATCGAGGACGAACTTGCGAAAACACTGACATCGGTGCTCTCTAAAGATCAGTCGCACGTAGCCGCGGTGATGGTGGAATGGTGGAACCGTCAAATCATCCATGCGCATTGCGGAAAGCGGGACAAGGCTATCCCTCGTTTCGAGCTCGTGAAGCGGCACATGGAGATCGTCGCCGACATCGAGCACGACACCCTCGTCGACTACTTTGCGGTCGAACTCCCTCCCGAATCCCATAAGTCGCACCCCATGGTCGCGAACCAGATAAGTTTGGTGGGCGGCACCGAAGCGGAATTTCGAAGGGCCGTCACGAACGAATGGCGGGCTCGCGAGACCCGTTCGCGTTGGTCGACCGAAAATCCTTCGCGACGGGAGCTAATCGCCAGATACGACGACCGTCTGGCCGAGGAATGGTCCGACCGCCACGTTGACATTTCCGACGAGTGCAATGGACTCTCTGAAGAGACAAAGCAGTCGAAGGGACGCGCGCTACTAAAGTGGAGCCACTACGAGGCGCCGGACAAGATCGAGTCTATCGCCCCGAGCGTTACCACGCCGAGCTACATCAGAGGCACTTATCAGGTCCTTTCGATCGATGGCCGGGTAGGCTGGCATCCCGACTATGTCACGCTTCTGGGATTCAAGAAATGAACATAGCGTATGATCTCTTCGCAGAGACCAACCCTGCATTCGGCACATTTGGTCTCCTCGGCTTCTGCCGGAAATACATGGCGGCTTCGAGAGGGAAGCCGCCAAATCTCGCACTGGCATACCTGGCCCTGCCTATCGCACTGTCCGACGACCTAGAGACGTCTTTCCTGGAGACCGCCGCCGCCACTGGCCTTCTCTCATGGCTGAACCGCTATCCGGACGTATGTCTCGATCTGAGCGCCCGCCTCGACGCTTCGAAGGAGATCGTCTCCGCTGCAGTCCAGTTCGGTCTTGTTTCGAGGGCTCTCGCGTTTGGAAATGCAGGAACGATCGAGCCTGGTCCCCGGGCGCCCTCGACGACGCCGGTGGACAACTTACCCGAGAACCCGAAACGGGCGGTCAAACGAGCCGAGCGGCTTGGCACCTGGATGGGTAGGGCCGGTTCGGCAGGATCTGTTTTTTCAGCATTCGGAGTGACGCCGTGACGCGTTGGAACGTTCGTGAAATCGCATTCTACGGCGCTGGTGCCAGACGCCGGACGATCGAGTTCGATATCGACAAGGTGAACGTCATCACGGGCGCGTCCGGGACGGGCAAGTCCGCGATCATCGACGCTATCGACTACTGCCTCGGGTCAAAAGACTGCCGGCTCCCGTTCTTCGTGCGCGGGCATACCGTGGCCGTCGCCGTCCACTGGGTGCAGGGGGACAGCGATCTCATCGTCGGCAGAAAGATTCCGGAGTCCGGGAGCGGCACCAACCAGATGTTCGTGAGGACCGGGAAGCATCTAAGGCTTCCGAATACGTCCGAAGGACTCGAAGGTCCGACGAACCGCGATACGGCGCGCGCGACGATCGAGAAGTCGTTCGGGATCCAGGATACGGACGATCCGGCCGTCGCAGCCAAGTCCGAGAAAGGACGCGCGAGCATTCGTGACGTGACACCCTACCTGTTCCTGTCGGGCGGCATCATCATCAACCGAGAGACCTTATTGCACGATTTGCACCGCCCCGAGAAGGCGCGGGACATCAAAGCGACAATGCCGTACTTTTTGGGCGCGGTGAATCAGGCGAGCGTTCTTGCCGCAAGGAGGCTCCGCCAACTGGAGGCTGCCCTCGGCAGGATCGAACGGGAAGCCAAAGCCCAGGAGCGAAGCCAAGGCCTTCTGACGCAGCGTTCCATAGCCCTTCTCACCCAGGCCGAAGGTATCGGTCTCATCGCCGAGCTGCCCTCGGCCGACGCATCCGACCAGATTCTGCTCAATCAGCTTAGGAGCGTCGCCGAGAACGGCGTGTCGACGCCCGCTTCCAGGGACAGCGAAACCCGCGCCGCATTGGAGGACGAGCGACGGCAGCTCGTGTCCGAACTGCAGACATTGCGCGAAAAGCGGCAGATGCTGAAGCGAACCATTCGTGAAGCGGCTGGCTACGGTACGGCAGTGTCGGGACAGTCTCACAAACTCAAGCTGGTCGAGCACCTCAAGCTAGGCGACGGGCGCTGCCCCGTGTGCGATGCGGAAAATGCCGCGGGTCTGGCGATGGCGGAGCAGATCCGAAACTCCTTGACAATCGTGGCGGACGAAGTCCTTGCGGTCGACGTCATGCGCCCTCGCCTTGACGACCATTTCGGCCAGGTCGAAAACCAGATCGGTTCAAGATCCGGCCGCCTCAGGGAAGTCGAGGCCCAGCTCAGCGGGCTCCTCCGGGTCGAGGAGGAATCCGCGGGCGCCGGATCGCTCCTGCAGGAACGTGCGAGGGTGGTGGGACGCATCGATCAATTTCTAGAGACCACGGCAAGAGACTACGAGACGTCTTCGACGAATACGGCCTCGCTTGAATCCGAGATCGAAAATCTCAGGGACCAAGTGGATCCCCAGGCGCGGCGAGAGCGTCTGCGCGACGCCGAAAACATGGTGAGCAACTTTGCGACGGACATGCTGGCAGACCTTCCCACAGAAGTGCCGGCCACTGGCGCGCGCGTCGTTTTCTCGTCCGCGCCCAGCCTTTCGCTGATCGAGCCGACGCAACGAGCTGTACTGGCGATGGCGGAGGTCGGTTCGGATCAGAACTATCTCGCGATGCACCTCGCGCTGTCGTTCTCTCTCCAGAAGCTCTTCGAAACTATGCGCGCGCCCGTTCCCGGCCTTCTCGTGATTGACCAGATCAGCCGCCCCTACTACCCCAAGGGCGGGGACGAGAAGCGGCTGAAGGAAATGGAAAAGGACGACGACCAGGTTGCGATGCAGAAAATAGTCCGGTTCCTGTTCGAAGAAACCGCGCGCAGGGCCGGACTTCAGGTTATCCTGATCGAGCACGCCTACATCGAAGAGGATCCGGAATATGTCGCGGCGGTCAAGGGTCGATGGACAAAAGCCTCGGGCGTGAAGCTCATACCGTCCGACTGGCCTAATCGGAACTGACAACCCAGAAGGATCTCCGAATGAAGTGTCCAGGGAAGTTCGTAATTAGGTAGCAACTGCGACTAAACTTGGGTACCCGTCAGGAGCCTCGCTTGCGCCTATGGACCGTCGCGCGCAGCCATCTCGAGGGCTTCGCCAACAGTTCGTCCCTGGTCACGATACGGTCGAATCCTTTTGGCGATGTCCTCGAAATCTCTCCTATCCTGAGACTGCCGGGCGGGGCGATCATCCCAACGTGCGACAATCTCATCGAAATCGCCGAAAGACAGTTCGCTGCGTCGCTTCTTGTCCCAGCGTAGCTTGCCGTTGCTATCCCTGTAGGGCACCGAGACCCGTTTTCCGATATGATAATGACCGAATATATCCGAGCCGTTGTCGGTGGCGCTGGTCTTGGCGCGACAGTTGTTTCTGATAAGTGCTCGCAGCCCCAAACCTATGACTTGGTTTTGAATCTTTTCGAGCCGCTGAGGATGTTCGGTGAGGATCGCGTTAACGATCTTATCGACGGAAAAGCGTTGTTCCCGAGACGAATTCTCGATCAACCGTTCAAGGAAAGAGTGAAACTCGCGTAGTTCCAGATTGCTCATCAATCGCTCCCACAAATTTTGAACGCCCATGTGATGGGCGGCGATAGAACAAGTCAAGAACGAATCATAATTATTCAGCATGCCAATTGATGCGGCCGCTTCGGAGCTTGAATGGCGACGCGTAGACGAATTTATGGGCGTTTCGACCTGCGCCGCCTCGATGAAACATTTGTGGTCGCGTTCATGAGTCAGCATCTCCACGAGAAACGCATTCCGCGAGGCAATAGGACAAGCAACTGTGCGAATGGCCGACATGCGGCGCTCAGCGGACAATGGGTCCGTCGAAACCACGGTCATTGCAAAAACCCTCTCGACAGTATAGCCGCACAAACTGCACAGACGGGCCGATAATGGAAAGGAAAGCAACAACGCTGACCTGGTATCACTCGCCGCCGACATAGCATACGTGTCGAACAATCCGGTACCAGTCCCGGAATTGCCAAAGCTGATCGGCGATATTCACGCTGCCCTCCAACGGACCGGCAGGCCCGAGACCGAACCTGTGACCAAACAAGAGCCGGCGGTTTCGATAAGAAAGTCGGTGACACCGGAATACATCATCTGCCTGGAGGACGGGAAGAAATTCAAATCCTTGAAGCGGCATCTCAATGTCCACTACAACCTCAGCCCGGATGAGTATCGACAGAAGTGGAAGCTGCCTGCCGATTACCCAATGGTAGCACCAAACTACGCTGCTACACGCTCTGCTTTGGCGAAAGCAGCTGGGTTGGGACGGAAGCCACCGGAGCCAGGCGTGGAGTCGAAACCGAAACGGGCGCCACGTGCGTCGTTGGCGGCCGCTGGGACGCCGATCGCAAGGTCGCCGGCCAAGAAGTCGCGCAACGCTCCCGCAAAAAAGGCGAAACGCGAAACGGAGCGTTGAAACGAGCACCACGAAGTCCGATCTGGTGACGGGGCCATCTTTATTGCCTGAGTTTACTCTGCTGGTGCGCCTCGGCTCGGCGAAACCCATCACACCGATGGGCGGCCGTGGGAGTTTTGCAGCCGCTCTATTCTTAAGGGTGCTCTGGAACGTCTGAGCCGACGATTGCCAGCGTTAAGTTGTTCGGCGCCTCCGAGAAGACGAGTTCCGCATCACGCAACTCTGCATCATCGTTGCGTAACAAACTGTGTAACAATTGGAGCGAAAAACTAAGTGTTTTCAATGTGATGACCGTGAAATCGAAAGGCGCAACGTCCGCTCGACGAGTTCTCCTGAAGTCAGTCGTCGGGCAGCCTGAAACAGGATTTCGGGCAGCTTCGGTGCCGTCCGGCGCTCGGCCGAAGACAGTCGGATTTTGCGTGAAGACATGGCCAGGCCGCCGCTCTCGCGCACCGTCGGGTTGCCGATAATTTCGATTTGGATATCGAGATCGCGGACAAGTTGGCGCACCACGTGGAGCTGTTGGAAGTCTTTCTCGCCGAAAAAGGCCAGGTCGGCGCCGGTCTGGAGAAAGAGCTTAGTCACCACCGTCGCAACGCCGTCAAAATGACCGGGCCGGAAAGCGCCGCACAGACCGTCGCTCGCTGTCTGTCGATGACGCAGGCGGACGGGCTCGCCTCCCGGCCTTCCCGTTCGCGCGCCGCCATGACTGGTTCGTTGTTGATGGCGCTCAGCAATCCTTCGTCGCGCCAGTGCCAGAAGTATTTCTGCACCGTCGAGAACGGTGGGAAGTCCTTCGGCAGAAGCCGCCATGCTCCGCCCGATGAAGCCATGTAAAGCAGCGCGTTCACGACCTCGCGTAGGTCCGTCTTGCGGGGCCGGCCGATCCGGTTCGGCGCCGGCATCAGCGGCTCGATCAGCGCCCACTCCGCGTCCGTCAGGTCGCTTGCGTAGCGCGGGCAGCGCCGTTCATACTGAGGGCGAGTGGTTTCGGTCCAGGGCATCGTGATCTCCGTCGAACCTCAGCAATCCGACTGAATCACAACCCGCTGAAATCACTCACTTCTTTTTGGAGCAGACACTTAGCTTAGACGACGTTCGCAATTCCCCCAAGTCCGCCGAGAGCATTATGAGGCAGCAGCAGCGCCCTTTGTCGTCGATCTCAAACAGAAGCGCGGGCTTGTGAAGCGGCCAGAGTCGATCTGGGCCGGCATCGACCTCGCCGCCATCGCGAACGATATCGCGGAAGCGAAGACTGAAGGTCCGATCGCTGAAGCGGCGACCAGTTTATGCCTTCCGCATGCGCGGGCTGTTCCGCCGCGATCGTAGCTGCCATAAGCAGGGAACACATGAGCGTGCTCCTGGCAATATTGAGTGAATGGCCGCGAAGAGCGGCGAGCTTTGCAAGCATGATCTCCTCCCAAAGGGCTCAATGGCCCAGCTTTACCCCGTGACCTCAAACCCAGGCCCGCAGCAGGACAAAGCTACCGCTCGCGTCGATGGATTGAGCAGGTTTCGGAGAGCCAATTGAGTAAGATTGGGTAAGCTGTGGGCAGATTCTCACTGAGCCAGCCGTAAGGCAACCTGGCCGCGACGAATCCAACTGCGGTCCGTACGTCGTCAGCTCCATGCGCCCAAGACGCAACCCGTCGTTGTTGGTACAATCCTCGCGTTCCGCCAGACATGGAGGCATGTCTCCATCGATAGATTCAACTCATCAGCCATCCGCCAGCTCGGCCAATGAACGCGTCTCGGTCCCTGGCCGCTTGGGGTATTTCCAACCGCATCGCACCGAGAAGCATGCGCATGTTGGTAGCGATCAAGTCCGCCAAACGCTTCACCTGACGCTTTTCAAGAGCACCGAGACAGTCCGCGAGGCCTAATGCAATCTCGGACGGATAACGCTGGTGCATGCGTTTGCGTGCCGCAGCACTTTCTATTCCCAGCGCCAGGAGAAACGCATTAAGCTGTTCTGGGGTAACTTCATCGAGCGTTTCCGCCTCACCGATCCTGTAAGCGAGCTCGTCGGTCAGAGTGTCGTCGAGCCTGGTCGGCAAGATATCGTAACGCGGCGCAAAGTGGATTCTGCCTTCAGGTTCATAGAGCAGGGCGAAGTTTTTTGCATGTCCATCGTTATTGCCTATCAGGAGATCAAATATCGTGGCCCTGATGAAGGTTTCCTTCGCCTGGGCGGGATCGACCGTCGCCTCAAGTATCCTGCGGATGCCCGAAACGTCGAAGCGCCGGCCTGCCTTGCCACGCCTTTCGTACTTCATCGAGGCCGGCAAACCGAGGGCCTGCGCGAAATCCTCCTGATGAAGACGCACGATCCTGTTCTGTCGGTCTCTGCCTCGGTCGAAGCGGGTCACGAGTAGGGTCTCGATCCCGCCAATCGGCACTACAGAGACTTCGGCCGTGTCGAACCCCAGCGCCCCGGAAAGCCTCATCGCCTCGGCCTCATACCGGGCATCCTGCTGATGATCGCGATCGGGCACTTTCAGGATGTGTGTCGTCGGGGCCCCCGATCCCCGCTTCGGCTCGGCAAACCTACCGTCCGGCAGAACAGTCAGGGCTATCTTGCTTTGCACGCCTGCCAAAGGGGACGGATCTTCAGTTCCGTCCGGCAGGCGTTTGCGTTGATGGAGTGCTTCGACGATCGCGATCATGCGATCCTGCGGAATGGGTACATAGTCGCTTTCGTAGTCGCCCGGGACCTTTGTCGGCGGCGATCCTGACGGAAGAACGGAAAGTGCTCCGGCACAGTCTTTTCCAAGGTGATATAGCAGGCCAGCTATGTCATCGCGGGCCAGGCCTTCTCGTGCCAGCACGTCGGTGAGCACCCCGTCGCGCTCCTGCAGAAGGTTGTCGAAGAATGCTCGCGCTATAACGTCACTGTAAGGTTCTTCGGCAAGCGGAAGGGATAGCGATAAGGCGGTCGCATCTGATCTTCGAAGGTAGTCTGCCTTGTAGACGAAGGCGACTGAGCCGTTTTCGTCACGCACGATGGCGCCGATCGGATCGACGAAACCGTCCAACCGCACATCAAGGGCAAGCACCTCCATTGTATCAGCGCACCTGAGCAAGCAGCGATATGCCGGCTGCGTGCGCGACCTTCAGGACCTTACCCAGTTCAAGTGTGGGTTTGCCGTTTTCCAGTTCGGATAGAAACCTGCGCCCCACTCCAGCAAGGTCAGCGAAACTTTGCTGCGAGAGATGTCGGGCCTCGCGGGCGCGCCGGATTAGCCGCCCAATATCTGAGGCAGAGACGATCTCCAGTCTTAAGGTATCCGTCCCGCTATGGCGCGGTGAGGCCGCGCCGGCGCCCTCGTCCTCATCGTTAGTCTCGCTGCCGCGCAGCAGATAAGCGTCGGGAAGCGTTCTGGGCAGGGCAGCCGTGATGAGTTGTGAAACACCAGGAAGCTTCAGGTTGACCTGCGGTATTGCGCCGGTCAGTTGTTTGGTCAGGTCCCCCAGAGCGTTGACGCGGGAAAGTGCCTCGGCGGTCCCCGCCGCATTCACTGATTTCCTGATCGCCTCATTACGATGCAACAAGTCCTTGCTGGCCGCTTTGAGCGCTTCGCTGGAAGCATTGATGTGTGCAATGTGTTTCGCCAGGTCTTGAGAAGAGGTAATCTGGGAAAGCGCCTTAGCGATCTCTCCCGCCTGCAAAGAGTTCTTGATCGGGGCATTGTGGCGCGACAGGGCCCGAGTGGCGTTTCTAAAGGTATCGTCAGACGCTTTGAGATCCGTGAGAAGCTTCGTCAGATCCTGGGCAGGACCTGCCTGCGCAAGCAACTTTGCGATGTCTGTCGCTCTGCTAGCGCCCGTGGATTGCATTCTTTTGGCCATGTTTTGCTCCCGATCGGGAACATAGTCTTGCTTCTTCGGATTTTCAAGAAGATTCGCTCCCGAACGGTATCATAGCTCATATTGATCCCGAACGGGTTCAGGCACTCTTAGCGAGAACATTCTAACGCCGTCTGATACCGTTCGGGTGCATAAGAGGTCGAGGGCCGGATTATGCCTGCGGGCCGACCGTCCGATGTCAGACTGGAGCACGTCGGCGATATTCCTAAAATGTGGGATCGATTTGCCTGGCAGGCTACCATTACATGGTGCGTAACAAACTGCGTAACAAAGTAGCGGAAAAGCTCAATGGTTTCAATGGCATGGCCGAGAAATCGAAAGACGCTCTCTCCGCCAATTTCTGACACCAGAAACCCACCTTCTGCGCCATTTTTGGTCAACGAACGTCAAGAAGCCAGGCGCACGTCAACCAGCACCAATCAGCCCCGCATCATGGAGTGCAAGATGGCCTGCACGTGCTCTTCCAGGTCGAGCTCGCCCCGCGCCTCAACAGTCAACAGGTACTCGGCCTTGAATCGGCGGTCGCCGCGGCTGATCGCAGGATAGGAACAGATGGCCAGCAATGCTTCCTCTTCAATACGGTCTGCAATCTTGCGGTCATGCCAGCTGCTTCCCGCTCGATGAACAACCCTATGGAGCGCCGCATAGGCGGTCTCATGGGTGGCTATCAGCATCTGCAATTCGCGTGAGGTACCTTCACCTTCAGCAAACGTCGGTTCAACGACAGACGCCACGGCGGTAAACGCAAGAAGTGCACGGCGGGTGACTCCGGGCATGCTTTATATCCCATCTGTCTGATCACGCACATCATAACACCAGCGCAACGGTTCGGAGAGGGGCTCTGGATCACGACCACATTGTCTGCTGACAAATTTGTAGCGCGCTCAACCCTCAATCTCTTGGGATTGGGTCACTTCCAACGTGCGGCGTGATGGGACCCCACAAGCCACCCCCCACCCCTGCCGCGGACAAACCCGAGGGTAGGTGCCGGGGCTACCAGCGCGACCCGAGTGGTGTCCGCCGCACGGAATTCGCAACCTCGGTCATATCATCCTTCACCTCAGCGGCGATTGGTTCGAGCGTCGACGATGACGATTTGGCCTCGACCTTTGTGGCCTCGTGCGCTCACTTCCCTTGATGCAAGCATTCGCGAAACGGCAGTGGGCGTGTAGAGCGTTCCAGCACTCGACAGATGTCCTGACTCGCCCAGTGCCTGCGCAACATCAGCCAATGTCCGCTGCCGGCCTTTGACGGGATAACAGTGTAGCTTCTTTGCGAGCGCAATCAGCTCAAGTCCGCTATCAATCTCGGCATAGTTTCGGCGTGCCGTCGACTTTCTTGCCGACGCGACCTCATCGCAACGATCGGCGAGCGTGCTCGCGCGTACATGATTGCAATGCACAGTCCGGAAGCGGTCGGCAAGATGATCGCCAATCGCCTCCAAGACATCCACGGATACAGGAACCTTTTTTGAAAAATTGCTTGGTAAAGGGAGGAAGCGTTCAACTACGCCTTTAGACCCGAACAACTGTATGCCGCGTCTGCCCACCAAGAAAAGAAATCGGGTTGGGCGTCTGGCTGTCGCTCCTAGTGGTCTGTCACCGGCGCTCGAACCCGTACCTGTGGCCCTCGCCCGGGCGCGGCACGTCTGACGGCAATGCGGACAAAGCGACTATCCAGCGTGACGCCGGCTGTAGGTCCGCTGACTAATCTGCAAGGGCCACTGGCTTGCCATGCGGTGTATTCAGGAAGGCGGCTCGCCAATCCTGTTCGCGCCTGTCCACCTCGGCCCGTGGGGCGAACTGGCTCCTGTCCAGTATCTGTTCCAAAGCGCTGAGAAAGGCGCCGTAATAGATCGCGTCGGGGTCCATGGCAGTATCGGTCACCCGTCGATCAAGCTCGGCGCCCAGGGTCTGCGACCAATCCTCGGCTTCGATCTTTCCGTCGGCGATGAGCAGATCGACCAACGCAATAACCTGAGCGTGCCATTGCACGGAGAAAACCGGTTCGCCATCGCGATGGCGCCGCGCGCGACGGGCAATCTCAGGCCGGCTCAAGATAGCTGTCCCACATGTCAATCTGCAGGCTGTCTGCGCTGTCGCCGGCTTCAGGCCAAAGATCCGACATGCGAAACCGCACAACGTATGTCTGCTCGCGCCGTATCGTGCCGACAGCTTTCTCGTCGGGCAAAGGCTGTGGTCTGATCACGCTGTCGACAACCCCGGGCCGGCCGCGGACATACCCCGTCAGCCGCGTGTGCATTGTGGCGATGTCGCGCCGTGCCACAACCTTGTCGCCAGCTTTGAACCTTGCCTCTGTGGCCGGGCCCTCCACCGTAGGCCTGGGCGACTCGTATTCGAAGGTTCGACTTGAGGCCCTGCCATCGAAGAACTCCTGAACGCCCGCGACGCCTTCATCCACAGACGTGACCATCATGGCCAGAATCCATTTCTCGAAATAGTCGAGGCCGAGGTAGGCGTCCGGGGGAAGCCTTTCCAGGACGTGGCGATACCAATCGAGCGTCCAGCCCGTGCGATCCGTCGACAGCTTTTTCATCGACATCATGGCGATCGCCCATGTGCGCGCCTTCCATTCATCGGAAAACAGAGCCGAGTCATCTTCTGCGACGTTCGGGATCGGTCTGAACCCTTGCCTGCCGCCGAGGTCGTGTACCGTATCCATCACCCCGCCTCCTGTTTTGGCGACAGGTCCCTCGTCGTCCCGATCATTGCATTGCGCGTCACGAGGCTGGCGAGGTCCTCTTCGGTCCAGCCGTCAGTCCCCTCTGGACGCTGCGGAACCACCATGTACCGCCGGTCTGAAGTCGAGTCCCACACCTTGACCTCAACCTTTTCCGGCAGGTCGGTTCCGAATTCGGCGAGGACGCCACGCGGATCGCGGACCGCTCGCGCCCGGTACTCGGTCGACTTGTACCAAGATGGAGACATTCCCAAGATTCCAAGTGGATAGCACGAACACAAGGTACAAACGACAACGTTGTGGATATCAGGCGTGTTGAACACTGCGACAAGGGGGTAATCCTTGTCGACGCTTGGGACAATTTCCGAAAACGCCTCGGCCGCATGTTTCGCGAGCCGTTCGGCGAACTCGGGATCAGTCCACGCCCGCGCGATAACCTTGGCTCCATTCATCGGACCTACGTTTTCCGAGTAGTCGTCGAGCCACTTGTCCACGGCGTCGGCCGCAAGAAAGCCTTTCTCGACCAGAACCGTCTCCAGTGCTTTCAGGCGAAGAGCCGGTTCAGGCGGAAGATGGCTGTGCAATTCCCGATGAAATTTGGCAACTTTTTCGGAATCGTATGAGCTCACTGATGCCCTCCCTGAGTATCATTCTGGCTTCGCACCGCGCTGGGTGGACCCTAAGGGTTGCGTGGCTAGCTCCCCGCTGACCATCAATGACCAGACTATTGGAGCAGTGCACTCGAGTCATTGACTTTCTGACCCTACGTCAGCTTCGAGCTCAAAGCCGATGTCGTGCAGTTTTGGGGCCCCAGCAAGCGGCGGCCGGACCGAGCGCCCATCAGGGCACGCGCTAGGCGCGACACCATTGCCCTCGCCAGTTCGACACGCCGATATGATCGGCCCTTGATATAGTGTAAACCGCTAGAGGTCCTCAGTGCTTCCGGAATGAGACGATGCACCCGGCCAAGCTCCGACATGCGAGAAGTGATGGCGAGGATCGCGTACCAGGCGAAGGGCTTGGGCTCGCTCGATCTGGTGCTCGTGCCTGGCTTTCTCTCGCGATTGCACCGCAGGCCGCCCATGCTGCCGGCGGCGAGAGCCTCGCGCCCCGACATACGACTTACCGCATCACTGAGGATCGGACCATGACCCGAGTTGTGAAGGAGGAACGTCCATGACCGGCGACGCTTTCTACCACGAAGGCAATCGCTCCCTGCAGGACCGCTTCGAGAGCCGGCGCATCGCTGACCGCCTGGCAAAGATGGCGCGGGCCGCCTTCACCGACGACGATAAGGCGTTCATCGAGAACGCGATTTACTTCTTTCTTGCCACGGTCGACGCCGAGGGGCGGCCGGACTGCTCATTCAAGGGCGGCCCGGCCGGCTTCGTGCGCGTCATTGGGCCGTCGGAACTGGCGTTCCCGGATTATGACGGCAACGGCATGTTCAAGAGCCTCGGCAACCTCGACATCAATCCGAACGTGGCGTTGTTGTTCATCGCCATGCACGGCACGCCGCGCCGCCTGCGCATTAACGGCACCGCCCGAATCGACCGAGACGATCCGCTAACAGGCAGGACCGTCGGCGCACAGATGACGGTGCGCGTTGAGGCGCGCGTCATCTTCCCCAACTGTCCGCGCTACATCCCGACGATGCAGCTCGTCGAGCCGTCGCCCTTCACGCCCATGCCGGGCTGCGATCTGATCGAACCTGCGTGGAAGGGCTTCGACGCCTTCAAGGACGACATCCATCCGCGCCAGCCGACATGGAAAGGCTGATCGAAAGCAATCACGCTGTCGCCCAACTTCCGCAAAACCAGCGAATGCAGCCGTTTGTTGCAAGTGCATCGACGACCGCTCCAGGCGACCCACGACCTCCCGCGTGAACGCCAACGATGTCGGCTTTAGGATGCGGCAAACCTGATCGCGCCGCGTTGAGTGCACGCTAACGCCTGCAATGTGGTGACCGCACATCAACGAAATACCACCAATTCCACGCCGTTTCCGACGGGGGCTCCAACGCTCGCTCCCTCGGTCGTCCTTCATTGTCCTCTCATCGACGGCGCGAAGGGACGCGTCGCCAGATATGGAGACGACAATGACGACGATGGATCATGGACGTTACGAGACCAGCCGGAGGAAGCTCGACCTCCTCGGCTTTGTCGGCCGCGCTCTGGGCCTGGCCTATCATGCCATGAAGATGCGCAGCGAGCGCGCCGCGCTGCATGAAATGCCGGACTATATGCTCAAGGATCTCGGCATCAGCCGCTCGGAGATCGACCGTTACACCTCCGTGCGCTACGCCCTTTCCCATAGCGAGAGGTTCGATGCGTGAAGGACCCGCTCCCTCCGGTATCTTGTGACGCCGCATCAGCCGGCGGTTCGCCCCCCGGCTTTGACCAGTTGCTCGAGCAACCGCGCCGCAACGCGGAGGATTTCGCGCTCGGATGAGCGCCACAATTCCGAGATGACAGCTAGCACTGAAATCTCCGGCCATTGGATAAGGAAGCGTATTGTTTCGTGGGAATTCTGCGAGTCAAATCGGTCCTGGTCCCGTCAGGACCCGCTTCGGGATTGCGCTTCCATTAGCGTGGGCGCATATTCAATGCAGCTGGCGAACTACCCCCGAAAGCCGGCTAGGCTCGGCGCCAGCCCCCCGTTCGACCCCTCGACGCCGAGCCGCTGTGAAACGGCGGGGCCTGGAGGCGACCATGCCTATGTATCTCTCTCGGTTCAGCTATACGCCCCAGACGTGGGCGCGTTTGATCGAAAACCCCGAGGATCGACGCGAGGCGGCCCGCTCGTACATCGAGTCGGTGGGCGGAAAGCTGCACGGGTTCTGGTACGCCTTCGGAGAGCACGATGGCTGGAATCTGTGGGAGGCGCCCGATAATGTCTCGATGGCATCTGTCGTGCTCGCCATCGGTGCGGGAGGTGCCCTCAGCTCCTATGAGACTACCGTCCTTCTGGACGTCGAAGAAACGATTGAAGCCCTCGGCAAGGCGAAGTCGATCCGGTACCGCCCGCCGGGAGCGTAAGCGGGCACCGCATACATTCCTAGGTCTCGCCATATCGGGCCCACCTCACAGTGTCGGGTCAGTTCGGAAGATGGACCCGCCCTATCCCGAGGTCCTGTGACACCCCATCGTCAGCCGGCGGTTCGACCCCGGCTTCGACCAACTGCTCAAGCAGCAGGGCCGCAACGCGCAGGATTTCGCGTTCTGATGGGGTCAGGGCCTTGCTCATGCTTTGCGACAGCCAGGCGTTCTGCCTATCGGCGTCCCGCGCCAGCAGATCGTGTCCGTCCTTGGTGATTTCGATCAGGAACTGGCGACGGTCGATCTGGTCCTGCGTGCGCCGGATCAGTCCGCGCTCGTCGAGGTCGGCGATGAGGCGTGTGAGCGACTGGGGCTGCAGGCGCTCCAGCGAGGCGAGATCGGAGGCCGTCATCGAGCCGCCGGTCCGCTCGAGCCGCCGCAGCAGGCCGAGCTTGGCCGCGCTGACGCCATGGGCAGAGCGCATCAACCGCAATTGTCGCCCGAGGCCAACAACGCTGCGCCGCACAGCATCGGCCGTCTCCAGCATCCCCGTCGGATCGTGGTGCCCGTCCATGTGATGCCTCTCGCTCCTTTTCGCGTCGGCGCTTGCCGGCTGCCGCCATCGGCCAGCAGGTCTCGCCCCGTGCGTCAGCGTCTCCCACGAACAAGCTACGCACCTGCGCATGTAAATACTCAGCACCAGACCATTTCAGCAGAAAAGCCTGCGGAAAAACCCGCCGTTTAGGCGCTGTCGGAAGCCCGATACCTTACGGGAATTTAATTTAGTACGCAATTGCGTAGTAAAATTTCAGGGCGTACGGTTTCGCTCGGGTGGCGCGGAGCCCATAGGATCGCGAGCAGGACTTCAATGAGGCC
The DNA here is from genome assembly GCF_003601975.1 of Mesorhizobium waimense. Taxonomy (GTDB): domain Bacteria; phylum Pseudomonadota; class Alphaproteobacteria; order Rhizobiales; family Rhizobiaceae; genus Mesorhizobium; species Mesorhizobium waimense. The sequence goes on along the minus strand of NZ_QZWZ01000006.1, from coordinate 220,744 downwards.
GTCCCTGACAGGGTGCACCCGTCTGCCGCCATCGCCTCGTGCCCGGCCGGCTACAGTTCGCGGGACAATCGAGGCGCCCCCTTGTCCACCGCGCTCGCAACCATCGCGCCTGCCACGGAGCAAAACCGTCGTGGACGATGAGGTCGACAAGCGGCTCCTGCAACAGAGCGAACAGGCAACGCAGCGCGTAAAACCCCGCCGGCGACGCGGCTGGATCGTCCTGCTCCTGCTGCTGGTCGCCGCCGGTGGGCTTGCCGTCTGGCTGCATCCGTTTTCGCAACCGCGGCAGGCGGCCGATGAAGGCCGCGGCGGCCGGTCCGGCCGTAACAGACTTACGCCCCAGCCGGTGGCGGTCGCTTCCGTTGCGACGGGCAGCATTCCCATCGTTTTCGACGCGCTTGGCACGGTGACCTCGCTGTCCACCGTGATCGTGCGCCCGCAGGTCAGCGGCCAGATCACCCAGATTGCGCTGACCGAAGGACAGATGGTCAGGAAAGGCGACTTCCTGGCCCAGATCGACGACCGCAACTTCGTCGCCTCGCTGCATCAGCTCACCGGCCAGCTCAAGCACGACCAGGCACTACTCGATGATGCGCGACTGGATTTGAACCGCGACGAGAAGCTGACGACGAATGCCATCACCATCCAGGCCGTCGACCTTCAGCGCGCCACCGTCGAGGCCGATGAGGGCACTGTCGCTTCAGACCAGGCGCAGATCGAGGCCGTTCAGCTCAACATCTCCAATTGTCATATCGTCGCCCCCGCCGACGGCCGCCTCGGCCTGCGCCAGGTCGATACCGGCAACTATGTCACGCCGGGCGACGCCAACGGCATTGTTGTGATCACGCAGATGCAGCCGATCTCGGTCATGTTCTCGCTGCCGGAGGACAACCTTTCGGCGGTGACGGGTGAGATGCGAAACGGCGCGACGCTGCCGGTGACGCTGTTCGACCGCGATGATGTGCAGCAGGTCGCGTCAGGCACCTTGCAGACGGTCGACAACCAGATCGATCCGACGACGGGCACGGTGAAGATGCGCGCCATCTTCGCCAACCCAGACCAGGCGCTGTTCCCCAACCAGTTCGTCAATGCCCACCTGCTGGTGCGCACGCTGAGCAACGTAATGGTGGTGCCGAACGCGGCGATCCAGCACGGCGCGCCCGGAACCTTCGTCTATGTGGTGGGCGCCGACGACACGGTTTCCGTCCGACCGATCACCACCGGGCCGGGAGATGCGGCCGCGACGCAGGTTCTTTCCGGGCTCTCGCTCGGCGACAGAGTGGTTGTTGACGGCGTCGACCGGCTGAAGGACGGCGCAAAGGTCACGGTCCCGGATGCCGCTACACCGGCAGCGGCGACGGCCCCGACAGTGGCAGCACCGGCTGTCGGCCAGCCGCCGGCGCAAGGTGCGCCTCCTGCAGCCACCGATGCCCCGGGCGCCCAGCAGCACCACCACCGCCACCGGAAAAACGGAACAGGCGGCGGCACCGGCAGCGGTTCCGGCGACAGCCGTGCGGGCGGCGACAATGGATGAGGATCGGGACGCCGGTCCGGACGGCGGCCTCAGCCCCTCGCGGCCGTTCATCCTGCGGCCGGTGACGACGACGCTGCTGATGGTCAGCATCCTGCTTAACGGCATGATCGCCTACCTGTTCCTGCCGCTTTCGGCCTTGCCGGAGGTGGACTACCCGACAATCCAGGTGCAGACCCTCTATCCCGGCGCCAGCCCCGACGTGATGACCTCGTCGGTCACCGCGCCGCTGGAGCGCCAGTTCGGCGAGATGCCTGGGCTCGACCAGATGTCGTCGAAAAGCTCGGCCGGCGCCTCGGTGATCACGCTGCGCTTCAGCCTCGATCTCAGTCTCGACATTGCCGAGCAGGAGGTGCAGGCGGCGATCAACGCGGCCGGCAACCTGCTTCCCGCCGACCTGCCGGCACCGCCGATCTACGCCAAGGTCAATCCTGCCGACGCGCCGATCCTGACCCTTGCCGTGATGTCCGGCACGCTGCCGCTGACGGAGGTCGAGAACTACGCCGAAACCCGCCTGGCACAAAAAATCTCCCAGGTTCCCGGCGTCGGCCTCGTCAGCCTGAGTGGCGGCGAGCGGCCGGCCGTGCAGGTGCGCGTCAACCTCAAGGCGCTGTCGGCGATGGGTCTCAACATGGATGACCTGCGCACCACCATCGGCAATCTCAACGTCAACACGCCGAAGGGCAGCTTCGACGGGCCGAGCCGCTCCTACACCGTCAATGCCAATGACCAGATCAGCGACCCGAAGGCCTATGCCGACGCCGTCATCGCCTACCGCGACGGCGCGCCGGTGCGGCTCTCCGCGGTGGCCGACATCGTGCAGGGCGCTGAGAATTCCAGGCTAGGCGCCTGGATGAACCGCACGCCGGCGATCATCCTCAATGTGCAGCGCCAGCCCGGCGCCAACGTGATCCAGGTTGCCGACTCCATCAAGGCGCTGCTGCCGCAGCTGCGCGCCGGCCTGCCGCCATCGGTTCAATTGAGCCTGCTGACCGACCGGACCGCCACGATCCGCGCCTCGGTCCACGACGTCGAGTTCGAGCTTGGACTTGCCGTGCTTCTGGTAGTGCTGGTGATCTTCCTGTTCCTGCGCAATGTGGCCGCGACGATCATCCCCAGCCTGTCGGTACCCCTGTCGCTGATCGGCACCTTCGCGGTCATGTATCTGTGGGGGTTCAGCCTCGACAATCTGTCGCTGATGTCGCTGACCATCGCCTCCGGTTTCGTCGTCGACGACGCCATCGTGATGATCGAGAACATCTCCCGTTTCATCGAAGGCGGCGAGCCGCCGCTCGAGGCGGCCTTGCGCGGCTCGTCGCAGATCGGCTTCACCATCATCTCGCTGACGGTTTCGCTGATCGCGGTGCTGATCCCGCTGCTGTTCATGGGCGACGTGGTGGGACGGCTGTTCCACGAATTCGCCATCACGCTGGCCATCGCCATCGTCATCTCGGCTGTCGTTTCCCTGACCCTGGTGCCGATGATGTGCGCGCGGCTGTTGCGGCACCAGCCGGAGCGGCGGCAAGGCTGGGTGGCGCGCAAGAGCCAGGTGGCATTCGACGCCGTCACCGCTGGCTATGCGGCAGCGCTGCGCTGGGTGCTGGACCACGAGACGTCGATGCTGGTCGTGGCAGCCGCAACGCTGGCGCTTACTGCCTATCTCTATATCGTCATCCCCAAGGGTTTCTTCCCGGTCCAGGATACCGGCGCCATCGAGGCGGTCACCGAAGCCGCAGGGTCGGTCTCCTATGCCGACATGGCGGCCCACCAGCAGGCTCTGGCGGCGGCGATCCTGAAAGACCCGGACGTGGCGAGCCTGTCGTCCTTCATCGGCGTCGACGGCCAGAACCTGACGCTGAACAGCGGCCGCATGCTTATCAACCTCAAGCCGCGCGACACCCGCACGCTCGACGCCAGCGCCATCATCCGCCGGCTGCGGCAGGAGACGGCCGGCGTCACCGGCATCTCGCTCTACATGCAACCGGTGCAGGATCTCACGGTCGACACGGCGGTGAGCCCGACGCAGTACCAGTTCGTACTGCAGGATGCCGATCCTGCCGAACTGGCCGACTGTGCGTCGCGGCTCACCGCCAGCTTCGCCCGCCTGCCCGAACTGGCCGACGTCGCCAGCGACATGCAGCAGAACGGCCTTGCCGCCGACATCACCATCGACCGCGCCACCGCGGCGCGTTTCGGCATCACGCCGGCGACCGTCGACAACGCGCTCTACGACGCCTTCGGCCAGCGCATCATCTCGACCATCTTCACCCAGTCCAACGAGTACCGGGTCATTCTCGAGGCCGATCCTTCGGTCAAGGAGACGCTGGCCTCGCTGAATTCCATCTACCTGCCGTCAGCCGGCTCCGGACAGGTGCCGCTGTCTACGATCGTCAGCGTCACTGTCAAGCAGTCACCGCTGCTGGTCAGCCATCTGGCGCAGTTTCCCTCCTCCACCATCTCGTTCAACCTGGCGCCCGGCGTCTCGCTCGGCCAGGCGACCGAGGCGATCACCGCGGCCGAGCGCGCGCTAGGCCCGCCGCCCAGCCTGGTCACCGGCTTCCAGGGCGCGGCTCTGGCCTTGCAGAGCTCGTTGCGCAACGAGTTGCTGCTGGTGCTGGCGGCAGTGGTGACCGTCTACATCGTGCTTGGCGTCCTCTATGAGAGCTTCATCCATCCGATCACCATCCTGTCGACGCTGCCGTCGGCCACGGTCGGCGCCCTTGTCGCCCTGATGATCGCCGGACATGACCTCGACATCATCGGCATCGTCGGCATCGTGCTGCTCGTCGGCATCGTGAAGAAGAACGCCATCATGATGATCGACTTCGCGCTGCAGGCCGAGCGCCGGGAAGGCCGCAGTCCGCGCGAGGCGATCTACGAGGCGAGCCTGCTGCGGCTGCGCCCCATCCTGATGACCACCATGGCCGCCCTGTTCGGCGCGCTGCCGCTGATGCTGGGCGGTGTCGCCGGCTCCGAACTGCACCAGCCGCTCGGCATCACCATCGTCGGCGGATTGATCGTCAGCCAGGTGCTGACGCTGTTCACGACGCCCGTCATCTATCTCGCCTTCGACCGGCTGGCGCAGCGGGTCAGCCGGGCCGGCGCAACCGGGGAAGCCGCGCTGGAGCCCGGCCGGTCGGCATCGTGAATTTTTCCGCGCCGTTCATCGCCCGTCCGGTGGCGACCACCTTGCTGACGCTCGGCCTCGCCGCGGCGGGTTTGCTGGCTTATTTCCATCTGCCGGTCTCGCCGCTGCCGCAGGTCGATTTCCCGACCATCTCGGTGCAGGCCTCGATGGCGGGCGCCAGCCCGGACGCGATGGCCGCCGACGTCGCCTCGCCGCTTGAACGCCATCTCGGGCAGATCGCCGACGTGACCGAGATGACCTCGCGCAGCAGCACCGGCACCACCAACATCGTGCTGCAGTTCGGCCTCGACCGCGACATCGACGGCGCCGCCCGCGACGTCCAGGCCGCCATCAACGCGGCGCGCGCCGACCTGCCGTCGGATCTGCACAGCAATCCGCGTTATCCCAAATACAATCCGGCCGATGCGCCGATCATGATCCTGGCGCTCACCTCGCGGACGCTGACGCCCGGCCAACTCTACGACACCGCCGCCACGGTGCTGCAGCAAAAACTCTCGCAGGTCGAAGGTGTCGGCAATGTCGATCTCGGCGGCAGTTCGCTGCCGGCCGTGCGCATCGAGCTCAACCCGGGCGCGCTGTTCAACTACGGCATCGGGCTGGAGGACGTGCGCGCCGCCATCGCTTCGGCCAATGCCCACAGCCCGAAGGGCGACATCGAGGACGGCGCGCAACGCTACCAGCTCTACACCAACGACCAGGCGAGCCACGCCGTCGACTATCGCGACCTGGTGATCGCCTGGCGCAACGGCGCCGCCGTGCGGCTGCGCGATCTCGCCGATGTCGAGGATTCGGTGGAGGATGTCCGCAATCTCGGTCTCGCCAATGGCGTGCCCGCCGTGCTTCTCGTGCTCTACCGCGAACCGAACGCCAACATCATCGACACCGTCGACAGGGTGCGCGCCGTCATTCCGCAGCTCGAAGCGTCCATTCCGGCCGATGCGCACCTCTCCGTGAGCAGCGACAGCAGCACGACCATCCGCGCTTCGCTGTCCGACACCGGGATGACCCTGGCGCTGGCGATTGTGCTCGTCGTGCTTGTCGTGTTCTGCTTCCTGCGCGACTGGCGCGCGGCACTCATCCCGACCGTCGCGGTGCCGTTCTCGCTGCTGGGCACCTTCGGCGCAATGTACTTGCTGGGCTACACGCTCGACAATCTGTCGCTGATGGCCCTGACCATCGCCACCGGCTTCGTCGTCGACGACGCGATCGTCGTTCTCGAAAACATCATGCGGCATATCGAAGACGGCATGCCACGGCGGCAGGCCGCACTTCTCGGCGCAAGCGAGGTCAGCTTCACGGTGCTGTCGATGAGCGTGTCGCTGATCGCCGTCTTCCTGCCGATCCTGTTGATGGGCGGCATCCTCGGCCGCCTGTTCCAGGAATTCGCCGTGACGCTGTCGCTGGCGATCCTCATATCGCTCGTTCTCTCGCTCACCACCACGCCGATGATGTGCGCGCATTTCCTGCGCCTGCCAGCGAAGCGCCGGTCGCTGCTCGCCCGGCTTGGCGAGAGCGCGTTCGAACGGCTGCGCCGCGGCTACGGACGCTCGCTGGCTTGGGCGCTCGACAATGCCGCGATTGTTCTGGTCATTCTCTTCTGCGCGATCGCCCTCAACGTCTATCTCTACGTCGTGGTGCCCAAGGGCTTCTTCCCGCAGGAGGACACCGGCGAACTGGTCGGCGGCATCCGCGCCGACCAGAGCATCTCGTTCCAGCTGATGCGGCAGAAGCTGACCGAGCTGCAGTCGATCGTCCAGAGCGATCCGGCGGTGGCCAATGTGGTGGGCTTCATCGGCGGCCGGCAGACCAATTCCGGCTTCGTCTACGTCACCCTGAAGCCGCAAGCCGAGCGGGCGTCGCTGCAGGCGGTGGTGACACATCTGCGCGCAGCACTCCAAAAAGTGCCGGGAGCCCAGCTATTCCTGTTTCCACGGCAGGAGATAAGGGTCGGCGCGCGCCAGAGCCTCGCCACCTACCAGTATTCGCTGCAGGCGGACTCGATCGCCGAACTCGACGCATGGGCGCCAAAACTGCTCGACGCGCTGAAGCAGGCGCCGGAGCTCGCCGACGTCAATTCCGACCGCGACGAGGCAGGCCTAGAGACCAACCTCTCCATCGACCGCGAAAGTGCTGCCCGGCTCGGCGTCAGCACCTCGGCCATCGACAACACGCTCTACGACGCGTTCGGACAGCGCCAGGTTTCGACGATCTTCAATCCGCTCAACCAGTACGAAGTCGTCATGGAGCTGGCGCCGCGCTATTTGCAGGATCCGTCGGCGCTGTCGCGCATCTATGTCAGCACCTCGGGTGCTGCCGCCAGCGGCACCCAGCGTACCAACGCGCTGGCCGGCACGGTGACGGCAGCCGCCAATACGCCGCCTTCCGCCGCATCACTTGCCGCCAGCGCATCCGTCCGCAACCAAGCCATCAACGCCATCGCCGCCATCGGCCATTCCAGCGCCTCGAGCGGTGCGGCGGTCAGCACGGCGCAAGAGCACATGGTGCCGCTGTCGGCATTCAGCCACTACGCACCCGCCACCATGCCGCTGTCGATCAGCCACCAGGGCCATTTCGTCACCACGACGATTTCGTTCAACCTGGCCGAAGGCGCTTCGCTCGGCGATGCCACCGCGGCGATCGATCGGGCGATGGCGACGCTCAAAATGCCGGAGTCGATCCACGGCGCGCTTGCCGGAACGGCGCTGGCCTTCCGTTCGGCGCTGACCAACGAGCTGCTGCTTGTCGCCGCCGCTTTAGCCACCATCTATATCGTGCTCGGCATGCTCTACGAGAGCTACATCCACCCGATCACGATCCTGTCGACGCTGCCTTCGGCCGGACTTGGCGCGCTGTTTGCCCTGGAACTCACCGGGATGGATTTCAGCGTCATGTCGCTGATCGGCATCATCCTGCTCATCGGCATCGTCAAGAAGAACGCGATCATGATGATCGACGTTGCGCTGCAGACCGAGCGCAAGGAGGGTGCCGCACCGCGCGAAGCCATCTACAGGGCATGCCTCACGCGTTTCCGGCCGATCATGATGACGACCTTCGCCGCCCTCCTCGGCGCGCTGCCGTTGGCGCTCGAAATCGGTACGGGGGCGGAGATCAGGCAGCCGCTCGGCATCGCCATCGTCGGCGGCCTGATCGTCGCCCAGATGCTGACGCTCTACACGACGCCGGTCGTCTATCTCTGCCTCGATCGCCTGCGTCTGTCGGCGGCACGCCGGGCAGCGCCCGCTGCATTGCACGAACAGCTGGGATTCACCCCGACGCGGACTTGATGGTGCCGGATATTCCTTGACGATTGCGCTTCGCTTATCTGCCCCGTGAGGCGGTGAACTGTATCCACCGCCTCACGGATATAAACCCTTGCCGCTGCGCAAGAACCTGTTTCGTCAAAGCATGAATACTCCCCGCAGCCAGGCGAAGAAACCGAACTTCCCGGACACTGCCGCGCGGACGCGCGTCGCGGCCCATCGTGCCGGCATCGTCGCGCCGACATGGCAATGGCAGACGATTTCGTGCAACTGCCAATCGGTCAGTTCGAAGAAGCGCTTGGCTTCACCGTAAGTATCCTCCTTCAGGCCTTGCGCGCGAAAGATCGGATCCTCGAAAGCCACGGTGATGGGTGAGCCCGCGGAACGCATTCTGTCACGGACCTCCGCGCTTATGTATTCGGTGCCCGCAAGCGCCCCAAGGCACCGGTCGGGATTTTGCTCCAGAAGTTGCGCCCAGCGCTCGAGGCGCTGGCCCCGAGTGGCAATCAGAAGTGTTGCTTCGGCCTGAACGTCGGCAACGCTTTGCAGTTGGTCAAGTGTTTGGTGTTTCACGGCCGCCTCCTACCAGCAGGTGATTCACCCCAACCCCAGAATGGAATTATGGCGCTCCGCGAGGTCGGCAAGACCCGGTATGCGCGATGCAAAAAGGATCATCGTATCAGGCCGTAGAACCGTGCAGCTCGAGGCGTTCAAAGCACGGCAATCAAGGGATAGGTGCTCTCGATTTACGCAAACCGCGCTGGCGTCCACGCCCCGCCGCCGGCGTTCGATTCAACGGCCGCCGCGACGAACTTCACGCCGCGCGCGCCGTCTACGACATCGGGCACTTGCGCCGCTCGGGCCGGATCGACCGCCGCGCCGGAGCGATGGGCGCGGATGATGTCGGCTGCATCGCGATAAAAGTTGGCGAAGGCTTCGATATAGCCCTCCGGGTGGGCTGCCGGCATGCGCGACACACGGCGGCTTTCGTCGGTCGAGCCATGGCCGCCGCGCACCAGCATGCGCGTTTCCTCGCCATAGCGCGAGAAGCACAGTTCCTCCGGCCGCGTGCCCGACCATTCGAGCCCGGCCTTGTCGCCGTAAATGCGTACCGAAAGGTCGTTGTAGTGGCCTGGCGAGGTCTGGCTGGCCAGGATCGTGCCGCGCACCCCGCCCGTCCAGCGCATCAGCACATGCGCGTTGTCGTCGAGACGCCGCCCCGGCACGGCGGTGAACAGATCGGCCGAAACCGCTTCCGCCTCGCAGCCGGAGATAAAACTCGCCAGGTTGAAGGCGTGGACGCCGATGTCGGCCAGCACCGCCGACTGTCCTGCGCGTGCCGGATCGGTGCGCCATTCCGCCTGCTTCTGGCCCTGCGCGTCGATGGGCTGGGTCAGCCAGTCCTGGATATAGGCGCCATGCACGGAAACGATGCGGCCAAGCTCCCCCGCCGCCACCATTTCGCGCGCCTGGCGGACCATGGCGTAGCCGGTGTTGTTGAGGGTGACCATGAACCGGCGGTTTTTCGCCCGCGCCAGCTCAACCAGCCCTTCGGCATCGGACAATGTCGTCGACAGCGGTTTGTCGCAGATGACGTCGATGCCGGCTTCGAGGAAGGCGGTGGCGATCGGCGCATGCAGATGGTTTGGCGTGACGATGACCACGGCCTCGATGCCGTCGGGCCGCGCCGCTTCCGCCTTTGCCATCGCATGATAATCGGCATAGCTGCGCTCCGGCGCGATGCCGATCTCGGCGGCCGAGGCTGCGGCGTTTTCGGGATCCGAGGACAGCGCGCCCGCAACCAGCGAGATCTGGTCGTCGAGCCGCATGGCCAGCCGGTGTACCGCGCCGATGAAGGCATTGCGGCCGCCCCCGACCATGCCGACCGTCAGGCGTTTGCGCGTCGATCCGTCCGAGGTTGCATAGACCATGACTTTCAAACTCCTCCTGGACAGACCAATTTCGATGGCATCACAGCTTGAGAAGCCGCTAGCATTTTCGAATATGATTTCCAATTTCCATTTTGTAAAACGATCGTGCCGCGCTAGCGTGAATCCATGAGCGGAGCGCAAAAGTCATCGGAACGGTCCAGCATCGACGAGGCCGCGACCCGGAAACGCGGACGCTCGCTTGCCGCGCTCGGCTACACCAAACCGCAGACCTACGAGGAGCTGCGCGCGGTGCTCTCCTCCGGCACTGTGCATTTCCCCAAGCGCCTGCGCCAGGTCGCCATTTTCCTGTGGCAGCATCCGAGCGATGTGGCGCTGGGCACCATCGCGCAGGTGGCAGAGCAGGCCGGCGTGCAGCCTTCGACGCTGGTGCGCTTCGCGCAGATCTTCGGCTATGCCGGCTTTTCCGATTTCCAGGGCCTGTTCAAGGAGCACGTGAAAGGCTCATGGCCGGAAGGGCGCGGCCCGGAGCGGACGGCGGCCGAGCCCAACGCCAATCTGCATTTTCTCAACGGCATGGTCGGGGCGTCGCGGGCCTCGCTCGGCCGCATCGACAATAGCTTCGACATCGAGAGCTTCGAAGAGATGGTCGCGCTGCTCGCCGCCGCCGACCTGATCTATGTCATAGGCAGCAAACGCGCCTTTCCGGTCACCACCTACCTTTCGCTGACGCTGTCGCAGCAGGGCATACGCAATGTGCTGGTCGACAATGTCGGTTCCACTGCGCTCGATCAGGTCGGCTGCATAGGCAAGCGCGACGCGGTGCTGGCGGTGAGTTTCAGCCCCTACAATTCGATCACGCCGGATCTCGTCGCCGTCGCGCATGAGCGCAAGGCGCGCATCGTCACCATCACCGACAGCACTTTCTCGCCGCTGGTCAAGCTGTCGGACACCTGGCTGGAAGTCGTCGAATCCGACTTCGCCGGCTTCCGCTCGCTGGCCGCCTCACTGGCCGTCGGCATGGCTTTGGTCCACGGCGTCGTCGCCTGCCGGACAGAATGACCGGAACGATTGACTGAAAGGAACAATAGTTCCATATTTGAAAAAATAGAAGCCTTGTTCCGGGAGGAGGAATGGAGGTTCAACTCGACGGCAAGGTGGTGCTGATCACCGGCGCCACGCAAGGCATCGGCCTGGCGATATCAGAGACGCTTGCGCGCTCCGGCGCCGAAGGCCTGCTGATCACCGGCCGCGACCCGGCGCGCGGCAAGGTTGCAGCGACATCGCTCTCCGAAATGGGCACGCCGACGGAATTCGTCGCCGCCGATCTTGCGGACCCCGAGGCGCCGGCCCAGCTGGTCGCGGCATGCCTTTCCCGCTTCGAACGCGTCGACGGGCTCGTCAACGCCGCCGGCCTGACCGACCGCGCCTCTTTCGTTGATGCCGGCCTCGACGACTGGGAAGCGTTGTTTGCCGTCAACGCCCGCGCGCCCTTCTTCCTCATGCAGGCGGCTATCGCCGACATGAGGATGCGCGGCCAGGGCGGCGCCATCGTCAACATCCTGTCGATCAACGCCCATTGCGGCTCGCCCGAGCTTGCCGTCTATTCGGCCACCAAGGGCGCGCTGGCGACGCTGACCAAAAATGCGGCCAACGCCCACCGCTTCGACCGCATCCGCGTCAACGGCATCAATGTCGGCTGGACCGATACGCCGGCCGAACGCATCATGCAGGCCGAGACACTCGGCCATGGCCCGGGCTGGCTCGACGCCGCCAACGCCGCGCAGCCTTTCGGCCGGCTGCTGACGCCGAACGATATCGCCAACCTCGCCGTCTTCCTGCTTTCCGACGCGGCCGGGCCGATGACCGGCGCGGTGATCGACCAGGAACAGTCGGTGATCGGGGCGAACCGGTGAGCGCCGCTGCCGCACCCGAAATGCTCGGCCCGGAGCTGCTTAGCCGACTTCCAACCTCCGTCCAGCGGCCGTCCTATGACCGTGCTGCCCTCATGCCGGGCATGGCGCATATCGGCGTTGGCGCCTTCCATCGCTGCCACCAGGCCGAATACACCGACGATCTTCTGTCCAGCCATTTCGACCGCTGGGGCGTGGTCGGCATCAACATCCGTCCGCCAAACCTGTCGGAAACGCTAGGCCGGCAGGGCGGCCTGTACACGCGCCTGATCCGGCAGGACAATCATGTCGAGGCGCGCGTCATCGGCAGCATTATCCGCGTTGTCGACAGCCAGGAAAGCGCCGCGCCGGCGCTTGAGGTGCTTGCCTCGGCCGACATCGAACTGGTCACCATGACGGTCACCGAGAAAGGCTATTGCCATATCCCGTCGACCGGCGCGCTCGATCTCGATCACCCTGATATCGTCCACGATCTCGCCAACCCGCATGCACCGCGCAGCGTGCCCGGCATCCTGGCGCGAGTGCTGGAGCAGCGCAGGACCTCGCATGGGCGGCCTGTGTCGCTGCTCAGCTGCGACAACATCCCAAGCAACGGAGTGATCCTCGGCAGTGTCGTGCGGACGATGGCCAGCCGGCGCGGCAACGGCCTTTCGGAGTGGATCGCCGCCAATGTCGCCTTCCCTTCGGCCATGGTCGACCGCATCGCGCCGGCGACCACACAGGCCGACTTCGAAACCATCGAGCAGCGCTTCGGCTACCGCGACGCCGCCGTCGTGGTCGGCGAACCGTTCCGGCAGTGGGTGATCGAGCGAAAATTCGCCGGCCGCGTACCGCGCTGGGACCTTGTCGGCGCCAGTTTCGTCGACGACGTCACGCCGTTCGAGCATCTCAAGATGCGGGTGCTGAACGGCGCCCAGACGACGCTTGCCCATCTTGGCGTGCTCTGCGGCTTTGAGCACACGTCGGATGCTGTCGCCGATCCGCTGCTCGCCACCTTAGTCCGCCGCATGCTGACCGAAGAGACCCTGCCAACGCTCAAGGCAGTGCCTGGCATTTCTGCGCCTGCCTATGTCGAGCAAAGCCTCGCACGTCTCGCCAACACCGCGATCCGCCACCGCAACCACCAGATCGCCACCGACGGCTCGCAGAAGATCGTGCAGCGTCTGCTCGACCCGATCCGCGACCGGTTGCGGCACGGTGGGAGCATCACGCTGCTGTCGGTGCCTGTCGCCGGCTGGATGGCCTGTCTGATCAAGGCCGCCCCGCACTTCGGCAAGTGCTGGCAGGTGTCCGACCCCTTTGCCGGAAGGATCTCGGCCATCGCCGACCGCATCGGCGCCGACACCAAGGGGCTCACCGACGCCATTCTTGCGATAGACGCGATCTTCGATCCGTCACTGGCCGCCGACACTATGTTCCGCGCAAATATCATCGCCGGCCTCGATGGTCTGCTCTCAGAGAATCCGCTGGCCTTTGTCAGACATGCCTGCACTGAGCCAATAGATGCGCGGTTGAAGCGACCGACGCGATCTGCATAGTACGATAGGTCGTTAAGTTCACGACCAGGGGAGGCATCATGAAGCTTGGACTGCTCACAGCGCCATTTCCGGATACCCCACTCGCCGAGGTCGCCGACTGGGCAAGCTCGGCCGGCTTCGAGGCGCTGGAGATCGCCTGCTGGCCGAAATCTTCGGGCGACAGCCGGCGCTATGCCGGCACCAGCCATATCGACGCCGCTGGAACCTCGGCCTCGCAGGCAAAGGAGATCACGGCAGCGCTCGCCGAAAAAAAACTGTCTATCTCGGCTCTCGGCTACTACCCCAACCCGCTGCATGCCGATGCTGCGCACCGCGAGGCGGTCATCGATCATCTGAAGAAGGTGATCGTGCTGGCCGGGCAGATGGGCGTCTCGCTGGTCAACACCTTCTGCGGCGGCGATGCCTCCAAGCCGGTCGACGTCAACTGGGAAGAGGCGCTCAAGGTCTGGCCCGCCATCATCGCCCATGCGCGCGACAACGGCGTCGGGCTGGCCTTCGAGAACTGCCCGATGATCTTCAGCTCTGACGAATGGCCGGGCGGCCACAACATCGCCTATTCGCCGCAGATCTGGCGCCGCATCCTCGAAGCCTTTGGCGGCGATATCGGCATGAATTTCGACCCCTCGCACCTGGTCTGGCAGATGATCGACCAGGCCCGCTTCATTCGCGAATTCGGCCCCTACATGCTGCATGTCCATGCCAAGGATCTGATGATCGATCATGATGGGTTGTATGAGCGCGGAATCCTCTCAGTCGGCATAGGCTGGCAGGTGCCGCGCATGGCGGGGCTTGGCGATGTCGACTGGAACATCGTCTTCTCCGGCCTCTACCGCGCAGGCTACGACGGACCGGTCATCATCGAGCACGAGGACCGGCGGTTCGAGGGGAGCGACGACAACATCAAGCGGGGATTCCTGCTCGCGCACGACGTGCTGCGCCCCTTCGTGAAGTGACGGCGCAGACGGTTTTGAGACTGAAAATAAAAGATCAATGTGGAGGAGTACTGAAATGAAAAAATACCTGACCATGGTCCCGCTGCTTGCCGGCGCGGCCTTCCTGGCTTCGGTGGGCGTATCTTCCGCCGAGGGCAAGTACACGATCGGCATCTCCAACACCGTGCAGGGCAATGGCTGGCGCGAGGAGATGATCTGCGCGATGAAGGCGCAGGCGCTCGCCTCCGGCGAGGTGACGAAGCTCAACATCGCCCACCGCAACACCGACGCCGCCGGTCAGCTGGAGGACATCCGCAACCTGATCAGCGCCAAGGTCAACGCCATCGTCGTCAACCCGGCCGACCCGGCCGGCATCAAGGCTGGCCTGGAGGAGGCCACCAAGGCCGGCATCGTCGTCGTCGCCGTTGACCAGGCGGTCACCGAGCCTTCGGCCTACATCATCTCCAACAACCAGGAACAATACGCCTATCTCGGCGCCAAATGGCTGTTCCAGCAGATGGGCGGCAAGGGCGAGGTGGTCTATATGCGCGGTGCCGCCGGCGCTTCCGCCGACAGCGACCGCGACAAGGGCTTCAAGAAGGCGCTTGCCGAATTCCCCGACGTGAAGGTGGCGCAGGAGGTGTTCACCGGCTGGCAACAGGACCAGGGCAAGCAGCAGATCCTCTCCTTCCTCGCCACGGGCGCACCCTTCAACGGCATCTGGACGTCCGGAATCGACAATGTCATCGTCGATGCGCTGGTTGAATCGCAGGCGCCGCTGGTGCCGGTGGTCGGCGCCGACAATGCCGGCTTCGTTGGCCAGCTGAGCTCGGTCAAGGGTCTGGTTGGCGCGGCCGTCACCAACCCCGGCTCGATCGGCGGCGCCGGCGTCACACTTGCCTTGCAGATCCTCAACGGCAAGAAGCCGGCGCAGCAGACTGTGCTGGTCGAGCCGCAGCTCTGGGAAAACGCCACCGAGGAAGGCAAGGCCAAGCTCAAGGCCGCCGCCGACCCATCGCTCAGCCCGGAATGGCCGGTCTCGATCTCGATCCCGGACTGGACCACTTACACGAAAGAGCAGATCGTCGCCTGCAAGGGTCCGGGCGAGTAATCTTCGCTTGCACTAAGCCACGAGGACGGCAGACAACAGTCTGCCGTCCTCGCTGAATGATTGGGAACGCCCGTTTGACGACGAACCCTCTGCCAGAAAACCCATTGCTGGACGCCACCGGCGTCGCCAAGAATTACGGCGCGGTTGCCGCGCTGCGCAACGCCTCGCTCTCGGTCCTGCCGGGCGAGGTGCATGCGCTGATGGGCGCCAATGGTGCCGGCAAGTCGACGCTGGTGAAGATCCTGACCGGCGCTATCCACGCGGACGCCGGCCGCGTCCTGATCCGCGGCGAGACGCGCGACATACGCTCGCCGGCCGCCGCGCGCCGCGCCGGCCTGTTGCCCGTCTACCAGGAGCCGTCGCTGATCCCGGATCTCGACGTGCTCTCCAATTTGCGCCTGACCGGCACGCCGGTCGAGCCGTTCCGCGCCTGGGTGCGCGAGCTTGGCATTCCCGACCTCGACTTGCGCGACACCGCGCGCGACATCCCGCTCGCCGTTTTGCGCGTGCTCGACCTGGCGCGGGCGCTGGCCGTTGAGCCCGACGTGCTGCTGCTCGACGAGATGACGGCAGCGCTCCCCGCCAACCTCGCCGAGAAGGTGCTGGAAGTCGTGCGCCGGCAAGGCGACAGCGGCCGCTCGGTGATCTTCATCTCGCACCGCTTCGTCGAGATCTCGGCGCTGTGCGACCGCGCCACCGTGCTGCGCGACGGCGAGACGGTCGGCGTCGTCGACATCGTGCCCGGCGTCGAGGAAAAGATCGTCGAGCTGATGCTCGGCGCCAGGATCGTCAAGACTCAGATGACGGCGCGCCCCGCCGGTCAGGCCGCATCGACGGCGACGAGCCGCCCGCGCCTTGGCGTGCGCAATCTGTGCGTCGGCACCAAGCTCCAAGACGTCTCCTTCGACCTCGCCAATGGCGAAGTCGTGGGCGTCGTTGCGCTTGAAGGACAAGGCCAGGACGAACTCTTTGCCGCGCTGGCGGGCTCGATCCGGCCCTCCGGCGGCTCGATCGAGGTCGACGGCCAGCCGGTGAAGTTTACCCACCCGAGCGACGCCATTCGCGCGGGGATCGCCTACGTGCCGGGCGACCGCACCGAGGCGCTCGCCATGCAGCGCTCTGTGCACGAAAATATTGCGCTGCCCTTCAGCGCCGCGCTGCGCAAGTGGGGACCGATCCGGGTGCACAAGGAGCGTACTGTGGTCGCCAGCGCCATCGCCCGGCTGCAGATCGACACCCGCGCGCAAGGCGAGGTGCAGCGCCTCTCCGGCGGCAACCAGCAGAAGGTGACGATCGCCCGCTGGATCGCTGCCAACGCCCGCACCATCCTGTGCTTCGACGCGACGCGCGGCATCGATGTCGGCACCAAGCAGGAGATATACAAATTGCTGCGCGAGCTCGCCGGCCTGGACAAGTCGGTGCTGTTCTACACTTCCGAACTGGAAGAGGTGCAGCGTGTCTGCGACCGCGTCATCGTCATCTTCGGCGGCCACGTCGTCGACATCTTCCCGGTCGAGGAGGCCGACGAGCCGGCACTGATGCGTGCCGCCTATGGCCTGCCGCGCGGCGTCACCGCCGATGTCGGCATCCTGGCCGACCCGACGTCGAAACCTTCGACCCCGGAGGCAGTACCTTGACCCGCTTCCTCCGCAACCAGGGCTGGGTCGCCGGCCTGTTCGCCCTCTTCGTGCTGCTGTTCGTGCTCACCAAGCTGATCCAGCCGGGCTATGGCAGCGGCGATTTCGGCTCGCTGGTCCGCGCCGTTCTGCCCTACGCCTTCGCCGTCGCCGCCCAGACCGTCGTCGTCATCGCCGGCGGTATCGACCTTTCGGTCGCCGCCATGATGGCGCTGACCAGCGTCACCGCCGCCTCGATGATGAACGGCGCCAGCGAGGAATACGCGCTGTTCGTGGTGCCCTTCGTGCTGGCCATGGGGCTGGTGCTGGGCGCGTTGAACGGCATCCTGATCGTCGTCACCCGCGTGCCCGACATCGTCGTCACTTTGGCCACACTGTTCGTCCTGCAGGGCGCGGCCTTGCTTGTGCTCGGCGCGCCGGGGGGGGCTGCCGCCGACTGGCTGAAGGCCAGTATCGTCGGCACGCTGCCGATCCCCGGCCTGCCCGACAACATCGACGCTTGGGTGCCGAAGGCGCTGGTGCTGCTGGTCGTCTGTCTCTGCATCATCTGGATACCGCTCAGGCGCTCGAAGCTCGGCCTATCGATCTATGCCATCGGCTCGAGCGAGCTGGCTGCGTTCCGCAGCGGCGTGCCGGTCGCGCGCACCCGCATCATCGCCTACGCGCTGTCGGGCCTGTTCGCCGCCATGGGCGGGCTGGCGCTGACCATGAGCACTGGCATCGGCGCCCCCATTCCCGGCCCATATCTGTTGGCCAGCGTCGCCGCGGTGGTGCTCGGCGGGGTGGCACTTGGCGGCGGCAAGGGCGGCCTGCTCGGCCCGATCGTCGCCGTCTTCGTGCTGCGGCTGGTGCGCACCGATCTCACGCTGCTCGCCATCGACCCCAACGTCACGGCCATCATCGAAGGCGCCATCATGGTCGCCGTGGTGATGTTCGGCGCCTTCATCACGATAAGAGGCCGCCCGGCAGGAGCAATGCCATGACGAGCAGCGCGACAATGCCCCAGCCGGTATCCTTCGGCCGCCGCGTCAAGCGGTTCATGGCCGACCGGCCGCTCGTTCCCCTGATCATCCTGCTCGTCATCCTGGTGGTGATCCTGCAGATCCTGCGGCCCGGCATCGTCAATGAGCGCTGGCTCGCCAACACGGTGAAGTTCGCCATTCCGCTGGCGATCCTCGCCGGCTGCCAGACCATGACCATGCTGACCGGCGGCATCGATCTGTCGGTCGGCACGGTGGCGACGATGAGCGCCTTCATCATGGCCACCCAGATCGTCAACCAGGACCCGGCGGTGGCCTTCCTGCTGGCGATGATGCCGGCGGTGCTGATCGGCCTGATCAACGGCATCGGCGTCGGCGTCTTTCGCGTCCATCCGCTGATCATGACGCTCGGCACCAGCCTGATCGGCACCGGCTGCCTGCAGGTCTACCAGCGCACGGTGATCGCTTCCGGAGCAAAAATCCCGGATTTCCTGAACTGGCTGGGCACCGGCCTGACCTACGGCTTCCCCAACGCGCTGCTTTTGTTCGTGCCGCTGGCGGTGCTCATCGTCTTCACGCTGCGCCGCACCGGCTTCGGCCGCCTGCTCTACGCCGTCGGCGACAATGAACGCGCGGCGCGCTTGTCGGGCGTCCGCTATTGGCAGGTAATCACCGCGCTCTACGTCATCTCCAGTCTGCTCGCCGGCATCACCGGCCTGCTCTACATCGGCCTGATCAAGGCGCCGTCGCTGTCGCTGGCCGAACCGCTGGTGCTGCCTTCGGTGGCCGCCGCCGTGATCGGCGGCACCTCCATCTTCGGCGGCCGCGGCGGCTACACCGGCACCATCATCGGCGCGCTGATCCTGACGGTGCTGACGACGCTGCTGACGATCCTGCAGATGCCCGAAGGCGCGAGGCGGATTTTGTTTGGGCTGATCGTGCTGTTTGTGACGGCGGCTTATTTGCGGATTGTTGAGGAGAGGTAGGGAGGCTGTCGCGAATGGGTGCTTCTGACCGATACCGTTGAAAAAGTTCGGGTCGCGGCTGCAAATGGCATTTGCGTAGAATGGTGTTTCCGCAAAGACCCAAAATTGAATCCTGATTCCATGCAATACGCTGGGGTGGAAAGGGATTCTATAATCGGTGGCGACATTGCAGTGCGGCGGACTTTTTCAACAATATCGGCCCAAAGCCGCTTCCACGAGGCGAACGGCAGCGCCGCATATCGGCCATTGAGGTGACTGTTGCCACTGGAGGGCGCGGTTGCGCCATTTGCGATCACCTGACAGCCCGTCTGACGCGCCGGTCTGATGGAGCCGCTGGCGTCGACGCATCGCCTCTCCGCGTCATCGTTTCGCGCCACCGGATAGGCGCTTCGGGTCGGGGGAAGGCTGTCGAGGCCTCGGAGTGGCCAGCCGGGTAGATCACGCTCCAGCCTGTGCGTTTCTGTATCTGGCCAGGACGAGCCGGACGATCTGGATCAGGTTCAGCGCGATGAAGAACACGTTCCAGGCGACGACATTCAGCATCGGAACCGGCTGGCCGTAGAAGTAGACGGCAAGGCAGGTCGCTGCGGTGACCGTCAGGATACGCAGGCGTAGCATGTCCATCGTGAAATAGGCGGTCACGTAGAGGACGTTTGCCGTGTTTATGAGGATTTCCATGGGTGAGGGTTCACTGAAAGCGATCTGGAGAGGGCGGCGTCCGGCAGTAGCCGGGCGCCGCATTCCGTCAGTCGCCGCCGAATTCGGTCTTGAAGGTTTCGAAATCGATCTGCATTCCGTTGAGCACGGTGCTCCAGTGACGGACATAGGCCGCCTGGGCGACCGCCTCTGCGACCTCCTCGTCCGTTGCACCCTGTGCCTTGGCGAACTTGGTCTCGACCCAGGTGCAGTATTGGCACGGGATCTGCGCCGCTACGGCAAGGTTGATCAGTGACTTCACCTTCGGCTCGAGCGCATTGTTCTTGTCCGTCAGAAGGCCCTTGGTCATTGCCCACGCACCGGCGACCGCCGATTTCGGATAGGTCTTGATGTGGTTGGGCACGACACCGAACGTCGCCTCGATGTCCTTGTAGGTGTCCTCGACTGAAGGCAGTTCCTGCGCCGCGGCGAAGGAAGCACCCAGCAGGGTTGCGGCGGTGACCGTCGCGATTGCAGACATCTTTCTCATAGTCGTTTTCCTTGTCATCGCTCTTTGATCGAAGGGGGGTGGCCCGTCTTCGCGCGCCCTTCACACTGCGAAGCGGGGAGCCGCCCGGGTCTTGGGGCCGGGCGGTACCTGGTCTGGGATTGCGAGGCCTGCGATGCCGTTTCAGTCAGCCAGCGATCCCGCGCCCGATGTCGAATCGCGTCAGGCCGATATCGTTGAGCTGAGCATCCGAAAGTGCGTGCAGCATCGAGGCGTAGCGGCGCGCGCGGCGCTCGGAGAGCATAGTCGTTGCGGCGTCGATTGCCGCGCGTGCAAAGGTCTTTTTCATTGTCGTTGTCCTTGTCTTCACTCATTGGTCTAGGAGCGAGGGATGCGGCGGCGCGTCAGCGCCGCACCTCGAAGATGAGGTTGAAGGGCGTTTCCGCGGCGCGGCGGAAATGCGTGAAGCCCGCCTTGCGGAACACTTCGGCCAGGCGCGCCTGGCCTGCCTGCGCTCCCAGCACCATGCTGCCGCCCTCCGAAATCGCGTGCGCGCAACAGATCAGGGTCGAAGCCGAGTAGTAGAGCTGCGCCACCGGCGAGAGGTTGTCCTTGACGTGGTCGTGCGCGAAAGGCTCGACCAGCAGCACCGTGCCGCCGGGCGCCAGCGTTTTGGCCGCATGGCGGGCGGCCGCAACCGGATCGCCCAGATCGTGAAGAATGTCGAAGAAGCAGATCAGGCTGTAGGGTCCGTCCGGATAGTCGTCGGCCCGGGAAACCGTATAGTCAATCCGATCCGACAGGCCCGCTGCCGCGGCGTTTTGCCGGGCCTCGTCGAGCGAGGCGGGATGGGTGTCGAAGCCGTGGAAACGTGAGTTCGGAAACGCCTCGGCCATCAGCAGCGTCGAGTGGCCGTAGCCGCAACCGACGTCGGCGACCTCTATGCCGGCCTCCAATTGTTCCACAACGCCGTCCAACGCCGGCAGCCACTGGGGCACGAGGCTGGCGCGGTAGCCGTTGCGGTAGAAAGCCGCCGAGCCGCATGAAAGCCGCCCGTCATGCTCGCCCCAGGCGATACCCTTGCCGGTACGGAAGGCTTCGAGCGTCTTCGGCTCGTCGAACCACATCGACGCCGGCACGTTCCATGCGTGCGGAATGTAGACAGGACTGTCCTCGTCGGCCAAAACCATCGCCTGTTCGGGCAAGAGTTCGTAGGTACCGCTCAATCCGTGGTATGCGATGTAGCCGCCAGCAGCCTGCGCGTTCAGCCATTCGCTCACGTAGCGCTCGGCGCAGTCGGCTCGCGAGGCGATTTCCTGTGCGCTCAGCGGGCCAGCGTTGGCCATGGCCTTGTAAAGCCCGAGTTTGCTGCCAATGCTGACCATCACCCCGGTGTAGCCGGCGGTCAGGTCGCCGATGGCGCGTGTGGCGAAGGCCTCGAGCCTCGCCTCGTCGATCTTTGGTGTATCCAGCATCGTACTTTCCCTTCGGGCGTTGAGTTGCGTTTGGATGCGGCTGTGGTGTAGGCCCTTGGGGAGTCTGCGTGACAGAGCCGCTATCGCCCGCAATCGGTCCATTCGTGCCATGTCGGGCGCTTTCTCGTCGCGCGGCGCGAAAGGTCGCGATGTCCAGACAGGCGAACCAGAACGGATCGGTCCCGCTGCAGGTCTGCCTCGTGGCGCTGCCGGATGCCGTCATTTCGACACTGGCCGGAATCTACGACGTCATGAACGGGGTCTCGATGATGGGGATCGCCAGCCCCGGCGCCGAACATCCCTTCAAGGTGGAGATCGTCGGCGAACAGGCAGGTCCGTTGCGATTGGCCAGCGGCGTCCCGATCGACGTGCAGCGCACGATCGATGACATCACGACGTGTGCCATCGTCATCGTGCCGTCGGTTCTGCTGAAGCCGGGCGGATGGGAAACGGGCCGCTACCCACGTCTGGTGGACTGGGTCAAGCGCATGCACGATGAAGGTGCGAGGCTGTGTTCCGCCTGCTCTGGGGTCTTCCTGCTGGCCGAGACGGGGCTATTCGACGGCCGGGACGCGACCGTCCATTTCGGCTACGCGAGGGAATTCGCGGCTTGCTACCCTGCCGTACCGATCCATCCCGAACGTGTGCTGGTGATCGCTGGCCCGCGCGAGGATTTGGTCAGTTCGGGCGCGTCGAACACCTGGCACGACATGGTGCTTTACCTGATCGCCCACCACGTCGGCGCGACTGTCGCGCAGGAGGTCGCTCGCATCGCGCTGCAATGGCATCAGGACGGACTTACCCCCTACATGATCTTCGAGGGCAGGAACGACCACGGTGACGCCGAAATCCAGAACGCGCAGGAGTGGCTTGCGACCCACTTCTCGATCGCCAATCCGGTCGACGAGATGGTCAAGCGGTCCAAGCTCGCCGAACGTACCTTCAAGCGACGTTTCGCCGATGCGACGGGCCTTGCGCCGCTCGCCTACGTACAACGTCTGCGGATCGAGGACGCCAAGCGGCGGCTGGAGCGCACCGGTTCGCCCGTGGACGAGATCAGCTGGCGCGTAGGCTACGAGGACGCCGCATTCTTCCGTCGTCTGTTCAAACGCACCACCGGAATGACGCCCGGCGCCTATCGGCGACGGTTCCAGATACCGCAGTTCGCTCGCGGGTAGCCAATCCCGAAACACCCTAACCTTACGCTGGCGGATGGCCTCCGGAGCGTAGACCACGTAGAAGCTGGAGACGGCTTTCAGCGTGGTCGAAAGGCCCACCAGCCTGCCTGTGGCGAGGTCGGCTGAAACGAGCATGGTGCGGTCGAGCGCCTCGCCTTGCACGGCTAGCGGCACAGCGTGCGGGTTCAGCCTAGAAGGTTGCGCGCCGTGCGCATGAATATTCTGGATCCGATCGGGATCAGGTCGTCTGGAAAGTCATAGTCGGGATTGTGCAGCGCCGGGTAGCGCTCGCCGGCGCCGAGGAAGAACATGGCCGACGACGCGTTGTGGCCGAACACGCCGAAATCTTCCGAAGCGCGCATCGGCAGGGCTTCCTCTGTGCGTGGCACGCCTTCTTCGTCGAGCGCGCGCTGCAGATGTTCCACAGCATCCGGCGCGTTGACGCTGGCAACGAAGATCTCGTGGTAGTCGTAGCGGGCGGAAAGGCGATGCTCTCCCGCGATCCTCGTGGCCAGCGCTTGCGCGGCAGCGCACAGGTCCGCCATACGCTCGTCGCGCCTTGTGCGCAGCGTCGCCCACACTTCCGCATTTCCCGGCGCAATGCCGAACACGGCTTCGCCCATCAGCGCATGGGTGACGGTCACCATACTGAAGTCGTCGTCGGCAAAGGTTCCGTGCCCGAGCGCGGGCAGTGCCGGCATCAGCTGGCTCACCGCCATCATTGGCGAGACGCCCGTTTCGGGCATCGACGAATGCGCGGTCTTGCCCTCCAGCA
Organism: Mesorhizobium waimense; assembly: GCF_003601975.1. GTDB lineage: Bacteria > Pseudomonadota > Alphaproteobacteria > Rhizobiales > Rhizobiaceae > Mesorhizobium > Mesorhizobium waimense. Next base: position 197,247 of record NZ_QZWZ01000006.1, on the reverse strand, counting down.
AGATCCGCATGCCGCGTGAAGCACAGTTGACCACGCCGGGTTTGATACGCACCTCACCGAACGGCACACCGGGCAGATTGTGCAGCGAGAAGGCGAAATCCGGCGCGATCTCGGAAAAGCGCGGATCGGCGACGACGCCGGCCGCGCCATTGCCGGTTTCTTCCGCCGGCTGGAACATCAGCACGACGCGGCCGCGGGCAGGTCTTTCGCGCCCGAACTGGCGGCCAAGCGCGGCGAGGATCGCGGTGTGCCCGTCATGGCCGCACATATGCGACTTTCCCGGCACGAGCGATGAATGAGAAACGCCTGAAAGCTCTTCAATGGGCAGCGCATCGAGTTCCGACCGGAACAAGACCGTCGGTCCGGCTTTGCCGCTTTCATATACTGCCGCCACACCGTGGCCACCCAATCCGGTCAGCACATTGTCCGGCCCTGTGTCGGCGAGGAAGTCGACAACCTCGCTCGCGGTCTTCTCTTCTTCGTTCGAGATTTCCGGATGCTGGTGCAGCTTGCGGCGCCACGCCGTCAGCTCGACAATGTCTCGATTGGTCAGGGTCATGTTTTTTAAGCTCCGCTTAGAGCAGTTCCAGGAAGAACGCGTAGCGGTTTTCCGTCCGGAATTGCGTAAAAATAAATACTCTAGCGCTGCCGCCTCCATAGCACGCGCAATTTGACAGTGCGTCGGAACTCGATGCCATCACCTGCATTTTCGAACCAGGAGGACAGCGCCGTCCGCCTTGCCAGCGGGCAAGCGGCAAAAAATCACGGCCCCTTGCAGATCGGCACCGGCTGTGGTGGCGGTGCCGGATGATCCTTCTTGTATTGGGCGATCATCGGCTCGAGGGTTTTTCGCGGCCAGAATTTCGGGGTGCCGATTTCCTTCAGGCAGGATGCGTTCCAATAGGCGCCTGCTTTCGCGACGGCGGCGATGTCGCGCGATTCCGGATAGATGTAGAGCGTGGTCGGGTTGTTCTTCACCATCGCGATCATCTGCCGTGCATCCGCCGACGACCAGCTGGTGCAGCCATTGCTGCGGCCGCCGGCATAGTCCACCAGCTTGCCAAAGGGCACGTAGCCGTCATGGTCGGCGTAGGAGCTTTTCGGGCTTTTGCGAAGGCACATTCCTCTCAGCACCTGCGCCGCATGCCCGCCGATCACCCGCTGCCTGGCGTTCGCGGCTTCGCCTTCGCCGTCGAACTGTATGAAGGTACGCAGCAGAACAGCGTCCTGCTTCGCGCCGACGCGGTAATAGCCTTTGAACGAGGTTTTCGCCTCGCCGGTCATATAGGCGCCGCCCGCAGTCAGTGACGAATCCAACGCATTGCCGAAGTTTTTCGCGCAGCGTCGTCCGTTCGCGAAGTTCACGACGCCTTTCAAATTGCGGCCGCTGCCGTGACCCGACGAAATCGCACGAAACGACTGCTCGGCTTCGCAGATGACGTAGTACCGGCGCCCCAGCACGCCATTGCCCATATCGCCAGGGCGCGTCGCATCCATGGCGAAGTAGCAGGGGTTTTTGACGGCGCCCTGGCCCACCTTCTTCAGGTAGAGCGCGCGGGCCCGCTCCAGCACCACCTGCGCGATTTGACCATCGCCGGCGCCGACATGGGCCTGCAGCCAGGCAGGGACATCAGATCGTGCGGCGAAAGATCGAGCCGACGCGGTCAAGGCGATGACAGTGATGAGGAGGCCGAGGATGCCGACGATCCCCAGAGAAACAGATCTCAACCGCACCGGGTCAATTCTCCTGCCAAAGCCGTTTTTCGAATCATCGCGGCGTTAGCATAAAAGGCCGCGCACCAATCGGCGAAACACTTCTGGTTTAGCCGCGTCATCGATCACAGCGCCAAACTCCCCTGCTCCGCCTCCCCGGCGTTGGGGTCGCCCGGCGCCGTTGCCCAGGCAAGTTCGACCAGCGTCACGGTGCGCCGGCCGGTGCCGTCGAGCTGGCAGACGATGAGGCCCTGCTCCTCGATATAGGTCAACAGGCGCCGGGCACGGCGCAGCGAGTGCGAGCCATAGGCGCGGGCAATCGCGGCGTCGCTCGGGCAAGGCCAGCCCTCCTTCGCCGCACGCGCGATCATCATGAACACGCCCTGCATATCCTCGGGAAGCAGCGAGGCGCGGACCGAGACGTCCTGCCAGGCGTCATCCTGCGCCACATCCGAGCCGAGCCCGGCGCGGGCGCGCGTCAGCATGCGGCGGAATGCCGGCAGGTCGGGCACGACCGAGGCGAGGCCTTCGATGCGGCAGCGGACGACGAACTCCTGATAGAGCACGCCGATCACGCGAAAACCCGCATCGGGCTCGGCCAGAACGGCGCGCAGGACACGGTCCACCCGCTCGCGGCGCTCCGCCAAATCCTCGGCGCTGATCGGCGCCTCCGCCGGTTCGGGCCGGATGTCCAGCGCCGCCGACTTCGCCGCCATCAATTGATCAAGCAGGTCCGGCGACGCCGCGCGGCGCTGCGGCCGCACAGGCTCGGGCGGCGGCGCGGCCAGGATGATCGCGCGCGCGTCCTCAAGGGCTGCCTCCGGCAGCGGCATCAGCCGCGGCGTGCCGTTGCGCGGACTTGTATCGGTCGGGCCGATGCGCAAGCCCAGCGGACGCCGCGACAGCGCCGGGCCGAGCGCCATGAATTGCCCGCGCTCCAGGTCGCGAAACGCCTCCGCCTGGCGCCGCTCCATGCCGAGAAGATCGGCCGCGCGCGCCATGTCGATATCGAGAAAGGTCCGGCCCATGAGGAAATTGGACGCCTCGGCAGCGACGTTCTTGGCAAGCTTTGCCAGCCGCTGAGTGGCGATGATGCCGGCCAGGCCGCGCTTGCGGCCGCGGCACATCAAATTGGTCATGGCGCCGAGCGAAAGCTTGCGCGCCTCATCCGAAACCTCGCCGGCGACGGCCGGCGCAAAGAGCTGCGCCTCATCGACCACCACCAGCATCGGATACCAGTGGTCGCGGGCAACCTCGAACAGCCCGCCGAGGAAGGCAGCGGCGCGCCGCATCTGGTTCTCGGCGTCGAGCCCTTCGAGATTGAGCACGGTGGAGACGCGATGGATGCGCGCCCGCTCGCCGGCAGCCTGGAGGCCACGCTCAGTATGCTCCTCGGCATCGATCACCAGATGGCCGAAACGCTCGCCCAGCGACACGAAATCGCCTTCGGGATCGATGATGGTCTGCTGCACCCAGGGCGCGCTCTGTTCAAGCAGCCGGCGCAGCAGATGCGACTTGCCGGAGCCCGAATTGCCCTGCACCAGCAGGCGGGTCGCCAGCAGCTCCTCAAGGTCGAGCGCCGCCGGCGCGCCCGCCGTCGTGTGTCCCATCTCGATCGCAACGGTCATGTCGACTCAAGGCTCTCCTTCGCAGACGGGCTTATCAACCGCATGGCAGCCCGTCGAGCGCGCAAAGCCGGCCGCTCCGCGTTGCGCACAGCTGTGCGAAAGTTGTCTCCCTGATCTCCTATCCCGCCAGATCGACGTGGTGGGCGCCGTGCGGCAGTGGAATGCGGCCGATCCGTTCCAGTGACGGCCGATCACCCCTGGCAGCATCGCCCTTGACGACACGAAAGACTTCAAGCCCGGCACCGGTTTCCGGGCCTGTGCCGTCATGGCCCTGGAAGACGGTGGCGAGGAAATGGTCCCCGGTCCGGTCGAAACTGCCGCCCTCCGGCAGCGAACCCTCGAACGCACAATCGGCGATCTTGGCGATGCCGCCGGTCGCCGGATCGAAGCTCAAGAGGCTGACGGTGGCGTGGCGCTGGAAGCGGGCGGATCCGGGTGGGAAAGCGGTGCCGCGCATGTTGACGGTTGCCACCAGCCGGCCATCCGGGCTGATGGCGATGCCTTCGGCCGACAGATCGGTCTCGGTCCGGGCGACAAGTTCGTGGCGAGTGGCTTCGGCCGACACCTCGGGATCGGAAAGCCGCACGACACTGACTGTCGATGGCGTCTTAGGGATACGACCCTCGAGACTGGCAGCCGTGAAATTCCGCCCCCAGTTGGAGGTCAGGTAATGGCGCCCGTCCGGCGTAAAGCGACCGACGAAGGGATCGGCGCCGACCTCCACGCCGTTGCCCCAGCTGCGCAGGCTGGGCGCGCCATTCTCGTCGCTGACCTCGAAGAAGACGACGCGGTTCTGGCTGTTGACGTTGACGGCAATGAATCGGCCGCTCGGATGCCAATGGACGTTGGTCGCGGTCACCCCGCCGCGGGGCGCTGAGGCCGATCCGGAGACCCCGAGATCGGCGAGATCAAACCGGGCGACCGGTCCGAAACGACCCTCGGCATAGCCGATGATCTGGACGAAACTTGCCTCCGGGGTGTTCGACACCACGGCAACGCGGCGCCCATCGGGGCTGACCGACAGGCCTTCGGGAAAGGCGGCGATCTCGGCCATGTCCGCCAGGCGAGGCGCGGCGGCGTCCGACAAGTCGACCGCAAACAGGCGCCGCCCCGGCGGCAGGTCGCGAACGGTGTCGCCTTCTTCGGGGCGTTCGCCCAGCCTTTCGGTGACGAAGGCGGTTTGTCCATCCTCGGTTATCTCGAGGATTTCCGGCGCCGCCGTCACCGAATTGGAGATCGGCAATGCACCCGTCACCATTTTGCCGTTGGCCATGGACAGGACCGTCAGCGTATCGCGAAAACCGGCCTCGCGAGGCGAAAGCCGTCCCGTCGCATAGCTCTGGGCGACAAAGTCGCCGTCGGAAATCACGGCGATCCGGCTCGCCGAAATTCGGCCGGCAAGGTCAAGCGACTGCGCCGCCGCAATCGACGGCAAGCCGGCGCCTAGCGCGGAGGCGAGTGCGAACCGGGGGAAGATAGACCTGATCATGGATGCTGTTCCTTCTTCTGGTCCCGCTGAAACCCCTTGCGTTGCCCGAAAATATCCCTGGCGCTGATTGCCATCCAATCGGAATGTCATCGCCTGTGATAGGATATCTGCATAAGGAATGATGATGGACATTCGCACCCTGGCCTGTTTCGTCGCTGTTGCCGAAGACCTGCATTTTCGCCGCGCGGCCGATCGGATGAACCTGACCCAGCCGTCGCTCAGCCAGCGCATCCGTGCGCTGGAGATCGAGATCGGCGCCGAGCTGTTCGAACGGGACCGTCGCGGTGTGGCGCTGACGCCGGCGGGCGCCGCCTTCCTCGGCCCCGCCCGCAAGGCCGTCGAGCACGCCAATGCCGCCAGGACGCAGGCGCTCAGGGCCGTTCGCGGCGAGGTCGGGCGCTTGCGGCTCGGCTTCACCGTCATTGCCTTCTACGGCGTCCTGCCGGAGGCGGTGCGCATGTTTCGCACCCGCTATCCCGATGTCGAGGTGGATCTGATCGAAATGAATTCGCCACTGCTGGAGGCAGCGCTCGCGGCCGGCGAGATCGACCTCGGCGTCTTGCATCCGCCGCTGTCGACGCCGGACCTGATTACCCACATCCTGCCCGACGAGCCGCTTGTGCTGGCACTTCCGTCGGCGCATCGGCTTGCCGGGCGAGCGACGATCCGCGTGGCCGACCTAGACGGCGAGCCTTTCCTGCTGGCACCCCGCGGCATTGGCCCGAGCATCTATGACCGCGTGATCGCTCTGTTCCAGGCGGAAGGTCTCAGTCCCCGGATCGTCCAGGAAGTGACACCGATGACGACCCTGGCCGGCCTGGTCGCGGCGGGCGCCGGCCTGGGTTTCGTCACTGCCGGCATCGCCCGGGTGGCACGGCCAGGCGTCTCGTATCGCCCGGTTAGCCCGCGGCCACCGTCCTTGCCGATGGCGGCCGCCTGGCGCGAGCCGGCACTGTCGGCCAGCGGCAGGCGTTTCCTCGAAGTGGTCAAGACGCTGATCGAAGCCTCTGGTCCTTGAACCTTCCTGGCGGAAGGTTTGCACCTGGGCTGGATCACTGGTCGGACCACCATTTCGCTGGCGGAAATTGCCGTTCGGCGTATCATCCTTTTCGGGAGGGTTCATGGCAGGAGGAAGCCAATGAACGTCGTGTTAAACGTGCCTGTCATCGACATGACGGCGCAAGAACTTGTTTCTTCTGCGCTTTCAAAATTCCGCGCCGGCGACACCATTTCGACCAGGGCGGCAATCGAGGCGATCCGCCGGATCAGCCCGGCCTGCGAAGACAGCGACGACGATCTCGTCGAACTGATTGTGATGGCGGCAATTGGTAAGACCATGGGGGTGGTGTTCGACCACCGAACCCACTGAGCAATTCCAGGAAAAGTGCCTGGCGGAATTGCGGAAAGCAAAGCGAAGCAAATCCAGGAAAGTGCGTAAAGCAAAGCCGTTCACTGGATGGGAACGATTAGCGTGTTGCGCCGTTCGATTCGTTGGAATCGAGGAGTGGCGTCAATGCGTGATGAACAGTTCGACGTTCCCATAATCATCGAAACTGAACGAACAGGACGGCTCCTGACCGTGACCGGGACGGTCCAGGCCGCCTCGCTGCTGGTCGACAAATGGCCGCAAGCAAAGCGCGGCCCGAAATACCGCTCGGCCTTGAAAGCGATGATGGACGCAATGGAGCAGCGGCGGGCGGTTGGCACCGCGCGGCGCGCATTCACCGCTGCCGCCAGGGAGGCGCATGTTTTCGTCGGCGAAGGCCGGCACTAGCTTTGCGTGGATAGACGCCTGGGAACTCCTGGAAATCTTGCTCGTTATGCTCTCGGTTGAAACGAGGGACACAGTCATGGCCGATGACAAGACCAGGACCGACAACCGCGACCGTTCGCAAATGACCCGTGACGAGGACTATGAGGTCCGGCATTTCGCCGAGGAGGCGGGCATCACGCCGGAGCAGGCCCGGACACTCATCAAACGGCATGGCACCGATCGCAAGGTGCTGCACGAATTGGCCGAGAGCATCAAGGGAACGTAGGGCTGATCGGCGGCGACGCTGCTAGTGCAATTCCAGGAACGGTTTTCCGTCCGGAATTGCGTCAAAACAAAGAGTTAGAGCAGTTCATCGTTTCCGTGAAACGGTGATCCGCTCTAGCTGCCCAACGGATGCGGCAGATAGCCGACAAAGCCCGCTATCTTCCAGCGGCCGCCAACCTTCGTGCAAAAATAGAGCGTCTGCCATTTCAGCCGGTCGACACTGCCATCAGCCTTGGCGACGGAACCGTTGAACTTCTTGTGCAGCACCGCGCGGTCGCCATCGACATCGATGTCGCGCATGTTGGTGACCCGAAACAACGCCTCGCGCAGCGGCTCGGCGAATTCTGTCGCAGCAGTCTCCTTGGCCTGGCGCAGCCATTCGTCGCGATAGACGGCAAGCGTCGGGAACTGCAGGCGCCAGGCGTCGGCATCGCTGAGGAAATGCGCATGCATGCCGAAGAAGCTTTCGGCGACGAAATCGTCCTCGACCATCGACCAGTCCTGGCCAAGGAAAGCATCGATGTCGCGCCGCACCAGCATCTCCCACAGCGCGTGACGATCGGCGTCGCCGGCCGGAAAAGGGTTCTTGTCGAAAGTCATTTTTTTCTCCTGGCTCGAAACGCGCCTGCAGGCACCGACCCCGCTTCACCAGGGGTGATCGCATTCAGCCGTGGCGGGCGCAAGATGCTGGGCCGTCTGCAACAAGCGGCATGCATTTCGAGAATGTTGCTTTCCAGCCGGGCCTCTATGAGGATCGCGCCGATAGGCGTAGAGGGTCGGCAGCGTGCGACCACCTGCCAGTCCGAACAGGAGTTTTTCTTGCCCAAGCAGTGTTTTGGAACATCCCATGTGCCGCTCTCGCCCGCCGTGCGGGCCGGCGACTTTATCTATGTCTCGGGGCAAGTGCCGGTCGGCAGCGACGGCGTGGTGGTCACGGGCGGCATCACCGAACAGACCGAGCAGGTGCTTTCGAACATCAGGTCGGCACTGGCGCTGGCCGGCTGCACCATGGACGACGTCGTCAAGACCACTGTCTGGCTTGAGGATGCGCGCGATTTCGGCGCTTTCAATGCGGTCTATGCCCGGCATTTTCCGAAGGATCCGCCGGCGCGCACCACGGTCGAATCGAGGCTGATGATCGACATCAAGATCGAGGTCGAAGCCGTCGCCTACCGACCGGTCTGACCGGACACTGCAACGCAACGGAGGCTGGCCGATGCAATTCGATCTCCTGGTAAAAGGTGGCCGCGTCATCGATCCGGCCTCCGGCCTCGATGCGCCGCGTGATCTTGCCATCGCCGATGGCAGGATCGCGGCGATCGATGCCGCCATCGATGCCGAACACGCCACTCGAGTCATCGATGCCAGGGATTGTATCGTCACCCCCGGCCTCATCGACGTGCATAGCCATGTCTACTGGGGCGGCACCTCGCTCGGCGTCGACGCCGACCGCCTTGCCGCCAAGAGCGGCACCACCACCTTCGTCGACGCCGGCAGCGCCGGCGCCGGCAATTTTCTGGGCTTTCGCCGCCACGTCATCGAGCGCTCGAAGGTCCGCATCCTCGCCTACGTCAACATTTCCTTCGCCGGCATATTCGGCTTCTCGCAGACAGTTTCGGTCGGAGAATGCAGCGATCTGGGGCTTTGCGAGCCGCGCGAGACGGTGGCGGCGGTGCGCGAGCACGCCGACGTCGTCGTCGGCGTCAAGGTCCGCTCCGGCCGCCATGCCGGCGGCACCAGCGGCATCGCCCCGGTCGATCTGGCGCTCGAGGCCGCCGACAAATCAGGCCTGCCGCTGATGGCGCATATCGACGAGCCGCCGCCCGGCCGCTCGGAGGTGCTGCCGCGGCTGCGCAAGGGCGACATCCTCACCCACTGCTTCCGGCCGTTCCCGAACGCGCCGGTCTTTGCCTCGGGCGCGGTACGCCCCGACATGCGGCTGGCGCGCGAGCGCGGCGTCATCTTCGACATCGGCCACGGCATGGGCTCGTTCGACTTCGAGGTGGCGAAAGCGATGCTCAGGGACGGGCTGGCACCAGATGTGATCAGCAGCGACGTGCATCTCTACTGCGTCGACGGTCCCGCCTTCGACATCCTCGTCTGCATGTCGAAATTGCTGGCGCTCGGCATGCCGCTGGTCGAGGTGCTGCGCGCCGCCACCCAGCGGCCGGCACAGGCGATCGCCAGGCCCGATCTCGGCACGCTGAAGGTCGGCGGCATCGGCGACGTCGCGGTGCTCAGGCAGGTACCGGGGCGCTTCACCTTCATCGACGCGGTCGGCGCCTCGCTGATCGCCGATCAGCGGCTGGTCTCGGATGGCATCGTCCTCGGCGGCAAATGGTGGCCGAACGAGACAGCCGGCGACATCAGCGAGACGGAGCGTTTCGAAGCGCACGCCCACCGCACCCATGTCGAGGTTGCTGCTCGGCATTTCGGGCGATGATTAGCCAATCTCCCCCACGTCGGGGAGATCGCAAATCTTCAGCGTCCCGGCGCCCCGTAAACCGGCGTTGCAATCCCCTCCATCCGCGCCTTGATCTGCAGCGCCACATACTTCGAATAAAAGCGCGACAGCGCCAGGTTACCGCCGTGGAACCACAGTGCTTCCTGCGCGGTCGGCTTCCACATGTTGCGCAATTCGCCTTGCCACGGTCCGGGATCGCCCTTCACGCCGGAACCCAGCCCCCAGCACGGGCCGACCTTGTCGGCAACCTCGCGCGAGACGATTCCCGCAACCGTCTCGTTCATCGACTGGTAGCCGGTGCACGAGATGATCGCGTCGGCGGCAAGCTCCGTGCCGTCTTCGAAGAGAATGCCGCTCGGCGTCAGCGACTTGATCCCGACACCGCTGCGCACGCCGATCTCGCCATTGATGATCAACTCGCAGGCGCCGACATCGATGTAGAAGCCCGAACCAGTGCGATAGGCCTTCATCAGCAGCCCGGTCTCGTCCTCGCCGAAATCGATGGCGAAGCCGGCGCCGCGCAGGCGGTCGTAGAACGCCGCGTCACGTGCCCTGATGACATCGTAGAGCGCCCGCTGGCCCTTGGGCACCAAAGCGAACGGTGTCGAGGCGACGATCATGTCGGCCTTGTCGGTGGAGATGCCGCGCGCCAGCGCCTTCTCGGAAAAGATCTCGAACCCAACCTCCATCAGCGTGTCGGATTTGACCACCGTCGTCGGCGAGCGCTGGACCATGGTCACCTCGGCGCCGCTCTCCCAGAGGTCGACGCTGACATCATGCCCCGAACTTGCCGCACCGATGACCGCAACCTTCTTGCCCCGGAATTTCTCGCCGCTGGAGTACTGGCTGGAGTGCAGCAATTCGCCCTTGAAGGTCTCGGCGCCCGGCAGCGCGATCTGCCGGGGCGGACCGTAGGCGCCGGTGGCGAAGACGATATGCTTCGGCTTCAGGGTGATGCGCTGGCCGACACGATCGACCACGACCGTCCAGACATTCTCGGCCTCGTCATAGCTGGCGCTGACGCATTTGGTGGCAACCCAGTAATTGAGCTCCATGACCCGCGTGTACATCTCCAGCCAGTCGCCCATCTTGTCCTTGGGCGTGAACACCGGCCAGTTCTCCGGAAACGGAATGTAGGGCAGATGGTCGTACCAGACTGGATCGTGCAGCACGAGCGAGCGGTAGCGGTTGCGCCAGGAATCGCCGGGCCGCGCGTTCTTCTCGATGATGAGGGAGGGCACGCCGAGTTGCCTCAGCCGCGCGCCCAGCATGATGCCGGCCTGGCCGCCGCCGATGACCAGGCAATAGGGCTGCTGCTTGACGCCGAGGTCGCGCGCTTCGCGTGCCCGCGCCTCCGCCCAGGTCTCGCGATCGGGATCGGCCTTGTGGCGTATGCCGAGCGGGCGCGCCGGCCCCTTCTGCTCCTCAAAGCCTTTCAACTCGCTCATCGCGGTGAACAGCGTCCGGCAGCGGCCGTCCTGCAGGCGTAGAATGCCCTCGCCGCGTGCCACGATCGTTTCAAATGTGAACCAGGCCTCGATAATGCCCTCGTCCGTGCTCGCCTCGCCGGCGAAATGCCAGTGGGACGGCTTCGCCGTCGCCAGCGTCGCCTCCAGCATCTCGCGGATCGCCGCCTGGCCCTCCATGGTCTTGATGTTCCAGGTGAAGGTCAGCAGATCGCGCCAGTAGCAATCCTCGACGAACAGGTTGGTCGCGGCGTCGACATCGCCCGCTTCGAGTGCCCGACCAAGGGAGCCGAGCCAGGTGGCAGCCTGTTGCGATGGTGCGATATCGAGCATCAGTCTTCCTTCGCCTGTTCGCAATGCGCCGACTGGATGCTCGGTCGCCGCTTCGTCGCAAGGTAGGATAGTTAGAACCGACCTGTCACGCTCAGCTCTGATCACTTCATGGCTGACAGATGCGGCGCCGCCCCAAAACGGAGCGCGAAGCTTTCGAAGCCGGCCCTGAAATCAGGGCACAAAAACCTTTATAGGATTCCTATTTCTTTCCTCCCCGCCCCGTCTCGAACCTTTATGGCGATCGGGTCCATATTCCGTGCGAGTTGAAGCTCCGGACGTCGTCGCCAATCAAGGTACGCGTGCCGTTCCCCGTGGAATTTCGACGTTGCCGGCTGCAATCACGAAGCACAAGGCGCAAGCAAGGAAAATACAATGGATATCCTCGTTCTCGGGATAGGGATTTCGTTCTTCGCCCTGTCCTTCGCTTACATCAAGGCCTGCGACATTCTCTGAGCGGAAGGATCACAAAATGCTTCTCGACTATATCCTCGGCGGCGGCGTGACCTTGTTCCTGCTCGCCTATCTGACATATGCCCTCATTCGCCCAGAACGCTTCTGATCGCTGCTGGCGCCAGGCACGGAAAGCCAATCTCATGACCGTCAACGGATGGATACAGATCCTCGTCTATTGCGGGATCGTCGTTTTGCTGGTGAAGCCGCTCGGCCGCTACATGTACCGCGTTTTCAGCGGTGAGCGCACGTTTCTCTCGCCTGTTCTCGGCCCCATCGAACGCGGCCTCTACCGTGTGTCGGGAACCAGCGAGAACGAGGAGCAGCACTGGACCACTTACGCGGCCGGTATCATGTTCTTCAGCCTGGCCAGCTTCCTCTTGCTCTATGTCCTCCAGCGCGCCCAAGGCATCCTGCCCTATAATCCGGCTGGCATGACCGCGGTCGAGCCAGGGCTTGCCTTCAACACCGCCGTCAGCTTCCCGACCAACACCAACTGGCAGAACTACGGTGGCGAAAGCACGATGTCCTATCTCGTGCAGATGGCCGGCTTCACCGTGCAGAACTTCATGTCGGCCGCCGTCGGCATCGCCATTGCGGTGGCGCTGATCCGCGGCTTTGCCCGCGCCTCGGTCAAATCGATCGGCAATTTCTGGGTCGATATGACCCGCTGCACCCTCTACATCCTTCTGCCGCTCTGTATCGTGCTGACCCTCGCCTATGTCTGGCTGGGCATGCCGCAGACGCTTGGTCCCTATGTCGACGCCACCACGCTCGAAGGTGCGAAGCAGACCATCGCGCTCGGCCCCGTCGCCTCACAAGTCGCCATCAAGATGCTCGGCACCAATGGCGGCGGCTTCTTCAATGCCAACGCCGCCCATCCATTCGAAAACCCCGACGCCATCTCCAACCTGATCCAGATGGTGACGATCTTCGCGCTCGGCGCCGCACTCACCAACGTCTTCGGCCGCATGGTCGGCAACCAGCGCCAGGGCTGGGCGATCCTGGCCGCCATGGGCGTGCTGTTCATTGCCAGCGTCGCCGTCTGCTATTGGGCGGAAGCATCAGGCAATCCGCTGGTCCACGTGCTGGGCATCGACGGCGGCAACATGGAAGGCAAGGAGACCCGCTTCGGCATCGCTCTCTCGGCCTTGTTCGCCGTCATCACCACCGCCGCCTCCTGCGGCGCCGTCAACGCCATGCACGACAGCTTCACCGCTATCGGCGGCCTGATCCCGATCCTCAACATGCAGCTTGGCGAGGTCATCGTCGGAGGTGTCGGCGCCGGCTTCTACGGCATCCTGATGTTCATCGTCATTACGGTTTTCGTCGCCGGACTGATGGTCGGACGCACGCCCGAATATCTCGGCAAGAAGATCGAGGCCAAGGAGGTCAAGATGGCGATGCTGGCCATCCTGTGCCTGCCGCTGGCGATGCTGATCTTCACCGCGATTGCCGTTGTGCTGCCGACTGGCGTCGCCTCGATGGCCAATGGCGGTCCGCATGGCTTCTCCGAGGTGCTCTATGCCTACACTTCGGCCGCGGCCAACAACGGCTCGGCCTTTGGCGGCCTTAGCGGCAACACGCCCTGGTACAACATCACGCTCGGCATCGGCATGCTGATGGGCCGCTTCCTGGTCATCATCCCGGCGCTTGCCATTGCCGGCTCGCTGGTGGCGAAAAAGTCGGTCCCGGCCTCGGCCGGCACCTTCCCGACCGACGGCCCGCTGTTCGTCGGCCTGCTGGTCGGCGTCATCCTGATCGTTGTCGGTCTCACCTTCTTCCCGGCCCTGGCGATCGGACCGATCGTCGAGCATCTGGCGATGATCCATGGGCAGACATTCTGAAAACGGCTCCACCTTGGATAAACGGCATGTCCTGGTTCAACATCAAGCGTCGCAAGGCTCGGCCCCGGGCCGACAATGAGGGGGAGGCAACTCCCCCTCCCTTCCCGACCTTGTCCACCTTCTTCGGCATTGCGGCAGTCATGATCGTCGTCTGGGTGCTGGTCTACGGGCCGCCGCATCTTCCTTCGGCATCCGATCGATCGGTGCCTGCCAACAACATCGACACTGGAGCCACCAAATGAGCCAGTCCAAATCCGCCAGCATCATGGATGCCGGCATCATGTGGCCCGCCATCGGCGGAGCCTTCAGGAAACTGAACCCGCGTACCCTGATCAAGAACCCGGTGATGTTCGTTGTCGCCATCGTGTCGCTGCTGACGTCGGTCCTCTTCCTCAGGGATCTTGTGACCGGCGGCGGCGATTTCGGCTTCACGCTGCAGATCATCATCTGGCTCTGGTTCACCGTGCTGTTCGCCAACTTCGCCGAAGCCGTCGCTGAAGGCCGCGGCAAGGCGCAGGCCGACTCGCTGCGCAAGGCGCGCACCGAGGCTCAGGCCAAGCTTTTGAACGGCGAGGATCGCAGCAAGTTCAAGCTGGTGCCCGGCACCAGCCTGAAGGTCGGTGACATCGTTCTCGTCGAGGCCGGCGACATCATCCCGTCCGACGGCGAGGTGATCGAGGGCGTGGCCTCCGTCAACGAGGCGGCGATCACTGGTGAATCGGCGCCGGTCATCCGCGAATCCGGCGGCGACCGTTCGGCGGTGACCGGCGGCACGCAGGTGCTGTCCGACTGGATCCGCGTGCGCATCACCGCTGCATCGGGCCACACCTTCCTCGATCGCATGATCTCGCTGGTCGAGGGTGCCGCGCGCCAGAAGACGCCCAACGAGATCGCGCTCAACATCCTGCTCGTCGGCATGACGCTGATCTTTGTGCTGGCCACCGCGACGATCCCGAGCTTCGCCTCCTATTCGGGCGGCTATATCTCGGTGACCGTTCTCGTCGCCCTGTTCGTCACCCTGATCCCGACCACCATCGGCGCGCTGCTGTCGGCCATCGGCATCGCCGGCATGGACCGCCTGGTGCGCTTCAATGTGCTGGCCATGTCGGGCCGCGCCGTGGAAGCCGCGGGCGACGTCGACACGCTGCTGCTCGACAAGACCGGCACCATCACGCTCGGCAACCGCCAGGCGACCGAGTTCCGCCCGATCAAGGGCGTCACCGAGCAGGATCTGGCCGACGCAGCACAGCTCGCCTCGCTTGCCGACGAAACGCCGGAAGGCCGTTCGATCGTCGTCCTGGCCAAGGAGAAATACGCCATCCGCGCCCGCGACATGGCGACATTGCACGCCACCTTCGTGCCCTTCACCGCGCAGACCCGCATGAGCGGCGTCGATATAGACGGCTCGTCGATCCGCAAGGGCGCGGTCGATTCGGTGCTCGCCCATGTCAGTCAGTCGACGCTCGCCAGCAGCGGCACGCGGCCCGGCAGCGACGCCGTGCGCGACCTGCAGGCGATCGCCGACGAGATCGCCAAGTCCGGCGGCACGCCGCTGGCGGTCGAGCGTGACGGCCGCCTGCTCGGCGTCGTCCACCTCAAGGACATCGTCAAGGGCGGCATCAGGGAGCGCTTTGCCGAACTGCGCAAGATGGGCATCCGCACCGTGATGATCACCGGCGACAATCCGATGACGGCGGCGGCGATCGCGGCGGAAGCCGGCGTCGACGACTTCCTTGCCCAGGCAACGCCCGAGGACAAGCTGAAGCTGATTCGCGACGAACAGGCCAAGGGCAAGCTGGTCGCCATGTGCGGCGACGGCACCAACGACGCACCCGCCCTGGCCCAGGCCGATGTCGGCGTCGCCATGAACACCGGCACGGTCGCCGCGCGCGAGGCCGGCAACATGGTCGACCTCGACAGCGACCCGACCAAGCTGATCGAGATCGTCGAGATCGGCAAGGCGCTGCTGATGACGCGTGGTTCGCTGACGACCTTTTCGATCGCCAACGACGTTGCCAAATACTTTGCCATCATCCCGGCGATGTTCGCCGTCTTCTACATCGCGCCGGGGCAGACCACCGGGCCGCTGCAGGCGCTAAACATCATGCATCTGGCGACACCGCAAAGCGCCATCCTGTCGGCCATCATCTTCAACGCGCTGATCATCATCGCACTGATCCCGCTGTCGCTGAGGGGCGTCAGATACCGCGCCATCGGCGCCGGCGCCCTGCTCAGCCGCAACCTGCTCGTCTACGGCCTCGGCGGCATCATCGTTCCGTTCGTCGGCATCAAGGCGATCGACATGATCATCACCGCCATTGGCCTCGCCTAAGGAACGACGTCCATGCTCACGCAAATCAGACCCGCGATCATCATGATCGTCTTCTTCACTGTGCTGACCGGCCTCATCTATCCGATCGGCATGACCGGCATCGCCCAGGCCTTGTTTCCGCGCCAGGCCAATGGCAGCCTGATCGAGAAGGACGGCAAGGTCGTCGGTTCCGAGTTGATCGGCCAGGCCTTCGCCAGCGACCATTATTTCCACGGCCGCCCGTCGGCCGCCGGCGACGGCTACAACGCCACCGCCTCCGGCGGCTCGAATCTCGGCCCGACCAACCAGAAGCTGATCGACCGCATCAAGGGCGACGCCGAAAAGCTGAGGGCCGAGAACCCGAACCAGCCGGTTCCCATGGACCTGGTGACGACCTCTGGCAGCGGCCTCGACCCGCATATCAGCCCGGAAGCGGCCTATTTCCAAATTGCCAGGGTGGCCAAGGCCAGGGGTGTCGATGCAGCGAAGATCAAGGCGCTTGTCGACAGCCATGTCGAGGCCCGCGAGCTCGGCTTCATGGGCGAGCCCGTGGTCAACGTGCTGGCCCTCAACCTGGTGCTGGACGCGTCAACGAAGCAGTGAATGGCAGCGGCCGGGGTCGACAGCCTCCCCGGCGCCGTCCATATCTAGAGCAATTCCAGGAAAAGTGCGCAGCCATTTTCCGTCCGGAATTGCGTGAAAACAAAGAAATGGAGCGGTTCAGCGTTTCCGTGAAACGTTGAACGCTCTAGGGTCAAATGCCAGAGGACAGAAGCAACGATTACAGACCCTCTCCGGACGCGCTGCTCGAGCATGCGGAGCGCGAGGAGCGCGGTCGCCTGAGGATATTCCTCGGCGCCGCACCCGGCGTCGGCAAGACCTACGAGATGCTGATGGCGGGTCGCGCCAGGCTGACCGATGGCATGGACGTGGTGATCGGCGTCGTCGAGACGCACGGCCGCAAGGAAACCCTGGCGCTGGTGGAAGGCTACGAAGTCATCCCGCGCCAGAAGGTCGACTACAAGGGCCGCATGCTGGACGAGATGGACATCGATGCCATCCTTGCCCGCCGCCCCAAGCTGGCTCTCGTCGACGAGCTCGCCCACACCAATGCACCGGGCAGCCGCCACCCCAAGCGCTATCTCGACGTCCAGGAAATCCTGGCAAACGGCATCGACGTCTACACGACGCTCAACATCCAGCATGTCGAAAGCCTGAACGATGTCGTGGCGCAGATCACCCATGTCAGGGTGCGCGAGACGGTTCCCGACTCCATCATCGACCAGGCCGACGACATCGAGATCATCGACCTCACCCCCGACGACCTGATCCAGCGGCTGAAGGAAGGTAAGGTCTATTTCCCCAAGACCGCCCAGCGCGCCATCGAGAACTATTTCTCGCCGGGCAATCTGACCGCGCTTCGGGAGCTGGCGCTGCGGCGCACGGCACAGCGCGTCGACGAGCAGTTGCTAAACCACATGCAGGCGCACGCCATTCCGGGGCCGTGGGCGGCGGGCGAAAGGGTGCTCGTCTGCGTCGACGCGCGTCCGGGCGGGGCGGCCCGCGTCCGCTATGCGCGCAGGCTGGCCGACCGGCTTCGCGCACCCTGGGCGGCGCTCCATGTCGACACCCCTCGTTCGGCCGCCATGTCCGAGGAGGACAAGGATAGGCTGGCGACACTGCTGCGCCTTGCAGAGCAGCTCGGCGCCGAAGCGACGACCATTCCGGGTCAGAACGTCGCGCAGGACATCGTGCGCCACGCAACGGCGAACAATTTCACCCATATCGTCATCGGCAGGCCGACCCGGTCGCGCTGGCGCGAGCTGATCGAAGGCTCGCTCACCTATGACCTCATCCGCAACGCCGGCGACATCAGTGTCCATGTGATTTCGGGAACCGATCGAGGCAGCGAAGCGACGTCGAGGAATGTAAGGGCGGCGACCGAGCAGAGGCCATTCCAGGTCTGGCCCTATCTGTTTGCCACGGCCTATGTCGCGGGCTCGCTCGCCTTCGCAGTCCTGCTCGACCAGTTTCTCGACGTTCGCAACCTGGCGATCATCTTTCTCATCGGGGTGCTGACATCGGCGGTGACCGGCGGGCTCTGGCCGGCGCTGTATGCCTGTCTCGTCAGTGCCCTTGCCTTCAACTACTTTTTCCTCGAGCCGCGCTACACACTGACGATCAGGGATCCGGAGAGCATCGTCGCGCTTGCCGTCTTCCTGGTTGTCGCCGTCATCGCCAGCAATCTGACGGCGCGCGTGCAGCGCCAGGCGGTCGCCGCCCGCTCACGCGCACGGGCCACGGAAGATATCTATCTCTTTTCCAAGAAGCTCGCCGGCGCCGGCACGCTCGACGACGTTCTGTGGGCCACCGCCTTCCAGATCGCTTCGATGCTGAAGCTGCGTGTGGTGCTGCTTCTGCCCGAGAACGGCACGATCACCGTCAAGGCCGGCTATCCGCCCGACGACACGCTGGCCGAGGCCGACATCGCGGCCGCGCGTTGGGCCTGGGAGCATGACCGCGCCGCCGGTCGCGGCGCCGACACGCTGCCCGGCGCAAAGCGCCTCTACCTCCCCTTGCGCACCGGACGCACGGCTGTCGGTGTCGTCGGCCTCGACAACGACAAGCAGGGGCCGCTGCTGACGCCGGAGCAGCAGCGTCTCCTCGACGCGCTCGCCGACCAGGCAGCCGTCGCCATCGAGCGCATCCAGCTTGTCGCCGACGTCGACCGCGCCAAGCTCGCGGCCGAGGCCGACCGCTTGCGCTCGGCGCTGCTGACCTCCATCTCTCATGATCTGAAGACCCCGCTCGCCGCCATCATGGGTGCGGCCGGCACGCTCCGTGAATTCGCCCCGGCGCTGCCCGAGAAAGACCGGGCCGAGCTGTTGTCGACCGTGCTCGACGAAGCGGAGCGGCTGAACCGCTTCATCGCCAATCTGCTCGACATGACCAAGATAGAATCCGGCGCCATGGAGCCGAACTACGCCTTCCACTTTGTCGGCGACATCGTCGGTTCGGCCTTGCGGCGGGCGCGCAAGATCACCGAGGAGCACAAGACCGAGGTCGACATCCCGTCCGATCTGCCGATGCTGCGGCTCGACCCTGTGCTGTTCGAACAGGCGCTGTTCAATCTCCTCGACAACGCCGCCAAATATGCGCCGCCCGGCTCGACGATCCGGCTGCAGGGCTGGGTCGACAATGGCTTCGTCATCCTGCAGATCATGGACGAGGGACCGGGCATTCCGCCCAACGATCTGGAGCGGATTTTCGACACCTTCTACCGGGTGCGCAAAGGCGACCAGGTGCGCGCCGGCACTGGCCTTGGCCTGTCGATCTGCCGTGGTTTCATCGAAGCGATGGGCGGCACCATATCGGCGGCAAACCGGACCGATCGCCCGGGCGCGATCTTCACCATCCGCATGCCGGTGCCGACGGAGCTGCCTGAGCTGAACGAGCCCAAAGCGGACGACCAGACCGTTGGTGATTTGGCATGACACATCAGAACGTCACCATCTTGGTCGTCGATGACGAACCGCCGATCCGCAAACTGCTTCGCGTCGGCCTCGGCAGCCAGGGCTATGCGGTCTCGGAGGCGCCGAACGCGAAGGTGGCGATAGAGCTCGTGGAGACGGAGAAGCCGGACCTGATCCTGCTCGACCTCGGCTTGCCCGGCATGACCGGCCACGAGCTGCTCGGCAGGTGGCGCGACGATGGCCTCGACATTCCGGTGGTCATCCTGTCCAGCCGCACCGACGAGACCGGGATCGTCCAGGCGCTCGAACTCGGCGCCGATGATTATGTCACCAAGCCGTTCGGCATGAACGAGCTCGTCGCGCGCATCCGCGTGGCGCTGCGACACAAGTTCCAGCAGCAGGGCGAGAAACCGGTGTTCCACACCGGCGACCTCATGGTCGACCTGGTCAAGCGCATCGTCAAGGTCGAAGGCAAGGAGGTAAAACTCTCGCCGAAGGAATACGACATATTGCGGATCCTGGTGCAGCATGCCGGCAAGGTGCTCACCCACCATTTCCTGCTGAAGCAGGTCTGGGGCGATTCCACCGACGTGCAATATCTCAGGGTCTATGTCCGCCAGCTCAGGCAGAAGATCGAGAAGACGCCCGACCAGCCGCGCTATATCACCACCGAGACCGGCGTTGGATATCGCCTGCGCGAGGTCGACTGAGCGCGATCAAACACGCCTTGTGAGCGTTCGCGCGGGCGGCTGCTCTAGTCGGCCGAGAGTTCGGCAGTCCTGGCCAGCGCGCCGCCGAAGCCGTTGAGCGAGATGGCAAAGCTGATCGGTTGTCCCGAATCCACCGCGACCGCATTGATCTTCAAGGTGGTGCCGTTCTGCAGCAGTGGCATGATGTCGGCGTTGAATGCCACCGGCACCAGGCAGCCGACGGCCTGGCAAGTGCTGAACGCCAATGCGCCGTGTTGTAGGGCTCAGCCGCCGATCCCATCAATTTGGCGTGGCTGCCCATCGACCATGGCACCGCCCGTCAAATGCCCTATATGAACGGGAGGTGTTTCACGCGGGAGCGGATCGATGCCGCAGCTTCGTCTATCGACGGTCTTCATGTCGGCCATGCTGGCAACAGTCATGCTGCCGGTTGCAGCCCCGTATGCCTTGGCGCAAGCCGTTGTTCCAACAAACCGTAATATTCTGATCCAGCAGAACGACTTGCAGGCCTTGCAAAACAGGCTGCAGCGGCGGCAATTCCAGCAGCAGCAGCAGCAGTATCGCGCCCAGGACCGCCAAATCGTGCCGCAGCCGCGACCGCAAGTGCCGGTGGTCAGGCCGCCTTGCCAGGTGCTGGGCAACGCAATTCTGGCGGGTTGCCGCTGACAAGCCATCGTTTTCAATTTATTTAGCCGACTTATCTGCCGGAAATGTCACGTTGCATCGAGGGCTGATTTGGGTTTGCACTCCCGCGAGGGAGGTGCTGTCTCGACCGGGTTTTCGCACATGGCAACGACTAACAAGAAAGTGGTACGCAAGGCAAAGCGAGGCGAACGCATCCGCCAGGTCGCGGCCATTCCCTTTCGGGTCGGCGCGGATGGCGAAATCGAGGTGATGCTGGTGACGTCGCGCACGACCCGGCGCTTCATCGTGCCCAAGGGCTGGCCGATGAAGGGCAAGAGCGGGCGCAAGGCAGCCATGATCGAGGCACAGGAAGAAGCCGGCGTTCTAGGCAAGACATTGAAAGACCCGGCCGGCACCTATTCCTACTGGAAAAGGCTGGAGAACGGCTTCATCCGCGTCGACGTCATTGTTTACCTGCTGGAAGTGACCGAGGAACTGGCCAGCTGGCAGGAGGCCGAGAGCCGACAGCGGGCATGGCTGGCGCCGGAAGACGCGGCGCTGCTCATCGACGAGCCGGATCTTTCCACGCTGCTGAGGGACCTGAAGGTTCCTCAGTCTGAAATGTCCAATCCACCCTGAGGCAAGGCCTCACCCATTCCAGAACGCCACAGAGGACGCTATGGCGCCGTTAGTCCTCGCGTGCGGGAAAGGGCCTTAATGGCGTGCCGGTATAGGCCCACAGCCATTCGCGCGGCAGCGGGCCCTTGTTGCGGTCGCTTTGCTGCGACTGTTCCCAAGCATGCGCCAAGATGCCGACCGAGCGCGACAGCACGAACAGGCCGCGCGTCAGCGCCGGCGGAAAGCCAAGTTCGCCATAGATCACGGCGGTAGCGCCATCGATGTTGAGCGGGATGGTTTTGCCCTTGCGCCGTGCAAGCTCGGCCTCGATCGCTTCGGCGATATCGGCGAAGCGCCCGCCGACGACGCCGCGCGCGGCAAAATCGCGGGTCACTTCGATGAGGCGCGGGGCGCGTGGATCGACGGGATGGAAGCGGTGGCCGAAACCCGGCACATAGCCCTTTTCCTCGGCGAGGAACCGATCGAGCCGCGCCGTCACGGCATCGGCAAGCGCCGTGCCTTGATCCATCGCCGCGGCAATATCGCCGTAGAAGGAAAGCGCCTGTTCGCCGGCGCCGCCATGTACGTCGCCCAACACGTTGATGGCCGAAGCCATGGCGCTGTTGATGCCGACGCCGCAGGTCGCCGCCATGCGGGCAATGGCGATCGATGGTGCCTGCGGCCCATGGTCGACGGCGGCACCGAGCGCAATGCCGAGCAGCGCCGCCTGCTCCTCGCCAGGCAGTTCGCCGCGCAGCATCAGCCAGATCATCGCCGGAAAGCTGACGCGGCCGATCAGGTCCTGGATTTCATAGCCGCGCAGCCGGATCACGCCCGGCCGCATTTCGATGATATCGGTCTGCCACCACTCTTCACCGCGCTCGCGGCCGGTCTTTTTCTCCGAACCGCTCATGCCCGCGCCCTTGTCATGGCTCGCGGCGGCAGGTCGGCGAAAATTTCATCCATGTGCTCGCCCAGCACCGGTGGCGCCCTGGTCGGCAAGGGGGCCGCGCCATCGACCATGAAACCGCCGCGCACGACGGTCAGCGGCTTGTCCATGCCGGGCAGGCCGTCGAAGCGCGTGGTCATATCGCGCTCTATCACTTGTGCTTCGTCGAGCACTTGCGGGATCGTCAGCACCCGCCCCGCCGGCACGCCGGCGCGGTTCAGCTTCTCTTCCCAGACGGCGGCCGAGACGCCCGCCAGGGCTTCCTCGATCAGCCCTTTCAGCGCGGCGCGGTTTCGCTTGCGCGTCTCGCGCTCGGCAAAGCGCTGATCCGACGCCAACTCCGACCGCCCGATCAACTGGCAAAGCGTGACGAACTGCTCCTGCTTGTTGGCGGCGATGTTGAGCAGGCCGTCGCCGGTGCGAAACGCGCCGGAAGGAGCCGCCGTCATGTTCTCATTGCCCATAGGCTGCGGCTCGACGCCTGCCGTCAGATAGTTGGACACCGGCCAACCCAATGCCGAGAGCGTGCATTCGAGCATCGACACGTCGAGGAAGGCGCCCTCGCCGGTCATTTTCTGCCTGACCAGCGCCGACGCCACGGCAAAGGCTCCGACCAGCCCGCCCAGCGTGTCGGCGACCGGGTAGCCGACGCGCAACGGCGCCGTCTCCGGCGTGCCGGTAATGCTCATGATACCGGAGAGACCCTGGATGATCTGGTCATAGGCCGGATTGTCGCGCATCGGCCCGGTCTGGCCGAACCCCGATATCGCGCAATAGACGAGGCAGGGGCGGACCTCTTTCAGCCTCTCATAGCCGAGGTCCAGCCGGTCCATGACCCCCGGCCGGAAATTCTCCACCAGCGCGTCGGCGGAGGCGACCAGATCGAGGAAGCGCTCGCGATCGGCTTCCTTCTTCAGGTCGAGCACCACCGATCGTTTGCCGGCGTTCTGCGCCAGGAACGAAGCGCCCATGCCAGCCTGGTTGAGCGCGGGCGAAGCACCAAGCTGGCGCGCCAGATCGCCGCCTTGCGGCGCCTCGACCTTGATCACATCGGCGCCGAGCAGCGCCAGCTGATAGGCGCAGTAAGGGCCGGCCAGCACATTGGTCAGATCGAGGACACGGATGCCGGAAAGCAGATCGGTCATGACGCTCCAGACAGGTCAGGCATCGCCGGGCACATTCTCCGGCCCGCGCCGCCGGCGATGCTCGATGAAGGCCCAGATATGCGGCCCCGCCAGGCCGATGAAGGCCAGCGTCAGCAGCGTCAGCGACAGCTTGTGCGTGTAGAACACCGACCAGTCGCCGTTCGAGATGGTCATCGCCCGACGGAACTGCGTCTCCGCGAGTGGCCCGAGGATCATGCCGATGATCACCGGCGCGGTCGGGAAATCGAAGCGCCGCATCAGGAAGCCGGCCGCCCCCAGCAGATACAGGATCACCAGATCGATCGGCGATTGCGAGATGCCGTAGGTGCCGACGGTGGCAAAGACCAGGATGCCGGCATAGAGCTGCGGCGCCGGGATTTTCAACAGCCGCACCCAGAGCCCGATCAGCGGCAGGTTGAGAATGACCAGGATGACGTTGGCGATGAACAGACTGGCGATCAGGCCCCAAACCAGATTGGCCTGCGTCGTCAAGAGCAGCGGCCCTGGATTGATGCCGTAGCTCTGGAAGGCCGACAGCATGATCGCCGCGGTCGCCGAGGTCGGCAGACCGAGCGTCAGCATCGGCACCAGCACGCCGGCGGCCGAGGCATTGTTGGCCGCTTCCGGACCGGCAACGCCTTCGATGGCGCCGACCGTGCCGAACTCCTCCTTGTGTTTCGACAGCTTCTTCTCGATGGCATAGGACAGGAAGGTCGGGATTTCGGCACCGCCGGCCGGCATGGCGCCGATCGGGAAGCCGATCGCGGCACCGCGCAGCCACGCCTTCCACGAGCGTCCCCATTCGGCCGCGGTCATGTAGAGCGAGCCTTTCAGCGGCACGATCTCGTCCTTGCCGGCGTAGCGGCGCGACGCCATGTAGAGCGTCTCGCCGACCGCGAACAGACCGACCGCGACGATGATGACGTCGACACCGTCGAGCAGTTCGCCCATGCCGAAGGTGAAGCGCGGCTGGCCCGTCTGCAGGTCGACGCCGATCATGCCGATGACGAAGCCGGCGAACAGGCTGGTGAGCCCCCGCACCGACGACGAGCCGAGCACCGCCGACACGGTTATGAAGGCCAGCACCATCAGCGAGAAATACTCGGCCGGGCCGAAGGCCAGCGCGAACTTGACCACGATCGGCGCCAGGAAGGCGACGCCGAGCGTGCCGATGGTGCCGGCAACGAACGAGCCGATCGCCGACGTCGCCAATGCTGCGCCGCCGCGGCCGGAGCGGGCCATCCTGTTGCCTTCCAGCGCCGTGACGATGGTGGCGCTTTCGCCCGGCGTGTTGAGCAGGATCGACGTCGTCGAGCCGCCATACATGGCGCCATAGTAGATACCGGCGAACAGGATGAAGGACGCTTCCGGCGCCACCTGGTAGGTGATCGGCAGAAGCAAAGCGATGGTCAGCGCCGGCCCGAGGCCGGGCAGCACGCCGATTGCCGTTCCCAATGTCGTGCCGAGCAGGCACCACATGAGGTTGACTGGCGTGAAGGCGATCGAAAATCCATGCGCGAGCTGATTGAGAGTTTCCATCGCTTCAGCCCCTCGCCATGCCGATGATCGCGTTGATGACCGAGTTCAGCTGGTTCTCGATGAAGCCGGCGCCGATGTTGACGCCGAGCGCCCTGGCGAAACCGAAATAGGCCGCAAGCGCCAGGATCAATCCAAGCAGCGCATCGCGCAACGGATGCTTGCTGCCGAACCCGTAGCAGATGAGAACGAACATGATCACCGAGGCGGCGGTGAAGCCCAGCGGATGGATCAGCAAGAGGTTAGCGACCAGTCCGGCAGCCACGAAGCCCATCGCCTTCCAGTCGGTCGGCGTTTCCTTTTCCTCCTCCGGCTGCCAGCCGCCCCTCAGTGCGGCGACGATGAGGAGCAGGGAAAGCACCAGCATGCCTGTCATGGTGAGGTAGGGGAAGACGGTCGGGCCGACCTTGGAATAGAGCGGCGATACCGGGATCGCCAGCGTCTGCCAGGCCACGGCCGCGGCGCAGGCGAGAAGCCCAATGCCGATTAACAATTCGGGCATTGCAAGGCGTCGCGGCGGCGCCTGCTGGTCGCTGGTGCTCATGAATGTCCTCCCAAGATGGCCAGCCTCCCGCGGCCGGCCCTGACCGCAGTCTTACCCGCGATGGATCGCATGTCCATGCGGTTGCGGAGCCTCCAAAAAGGGGCGGCGCGGGCCGCCCCCTTGGAAGGCATCAGGCGAGGCCGAGATCCTTGAGGATCGCAGTGATACGGGCAGTGTCCTCGGTGAGGAACTTGGCATAGTCGTCACCGGTGAGCAGGATCTGCGTCCAGTTGCGGTTCTTGCACTCCGTTGCCCAGGCCTCGCTCTTGGCCATTGTCTCGACCAACTTGACCATCGCCGCCTTGTCGGCATCCGAAACGCCGGGCGGTGCAAAGACGCCGCGCCAGTTGAACAGTTCGACATCGATGCCGGCCTCCTTCAATGTCGGCGCGTCGATGCCTTCCTGGCGCTTGTCGGCGGAGACCGCGAGCAGCCGGAGCGCGCCCGCCTTGACCTGTTCGGCGAATTCGCCATAGCCGGAAATACCAGCCGCGACCTGGTTGCC
Source organism: Mesorhizobium waimense (assembly GCF_003601975.1). GTDB lineage: Bacteria > Pseudomonadota > Alphaproteobacteria > Rhizobiales > Rhizobiaceae > Mesorhizobium > Mesorhizobium waimense. The sequence goes on along the minus strand of NZ_QZWZ01000006.1, from coordinate 171,404 downwards.
GAGCAGCGCCGAAAGTGCCTCGCCGCCACCGGCGAACGGCACGTAGGAAAGGTTGGTCGCGGGCACGCCGACCGTCTTGGCGATCAGGCCGAACAGGATATGGTCCGAGCCGCCGGCGGAACCGCCGGCCACCGGCACCTTGGTCGGATCCGCCTTCAGCGCGGCGACGAAATCGGCGGCCGTCTTGAACGGCGAGGCGGCCGGCACCACCAGCGCTTCGAATTCACCGGTGAGGCGTGCGATCGGCGTCACCTCGGTGAGGTTGTTGGCCGACTTGTTGGCGATGATGGCACCGACCATGACCATGCCGGCCACCATCAGCGAATTGCCCTTGCCGTTCCATTGGTTGACGAACTGCGGCAGGCCGACGGTGCCGCCGGCGCCACCGACATTGGTGATCTGCGAGCCGGAGATCAGCTTTTCAGAACGCAGCACCTGGTCGATGGTGCGCGCCGTCTGGTCCCAGCCGCCGCCGGGCGCCGCCGGCACGAAGATCTGGATCTGCGGTGCGTCCTGTGCGAACGCGGGTGTGAAGTGCAGTGCGGCGAAACCGGCGGCGCCTGCCGCGGCGGTGCTCGTCAGGAATTTGCGTCTGTTCAGCATGGGATTCCTCCAAATCGCGACACCTCCTCCGGTGCCTGCCAGAAACGTGGCCTGAATTCAGACCGCCATCAAGTTCAAGCAGATGTTACCGCGTTCTGTCAACAGGAACAGTATTCTACTAGACAGAATGCATAGCATCCGGCATAGTTTGCCCGGTTGGGTCTTCGTCCGAACCGGGAACCGAAACGAAATCGTCAAGCAGATGAATGACATACGGTCCAGATCCGCACCAGCGGACGGCGTTGCAGCGCTCGATCGCGCCATTGCCATTCTCGACGCCTTCGCCTCGGTTGACAAGTCGCTCAGCCTGGCCGAAATCGCTGCACGCACCGGTCTCTACAAGAGCACGATCCTGAGGCTGGCGGGCTCGCTGCTGCGCGGCCAATTGCTCGAGCGTCTCGACGATGGCCGCTACCGTGTCGGCCCTGCCACCTTCCGGCTCGGCGCCATCTACCAGCGTTCGGTGGCGGCGGTCGACATCCTGCTGCCGATCATGCGCGACCTGGCCGAGCAGAGCTGGGAAAGTGTCGCCTTCTACGTCCGTTCGGGCGATGTCCGCACCTGTCTCTACCGCGTCGAATCCAAGCATCCGATCCGCTACACCATCAGGGAAGGCGACGTGCTGCCGCTGCTGCTGGGCTCGGGAGGCCGCGTGCTTGCGGCGTTCTCCGGCGAGCCGGGCGAGCCCTACGAAACCATCCGCGCGACCTATCATTATCTGTCGGTGGGCGACCGCGACCCCGAGACGGCGGGCGTGTCCGCGCCGGTGTTCGGCCCGGGGTGCACCCTGCTCGGCGTGCTGACGCTGGCCGGCCCGAGCACGCGGGTCGATGCGGCCTTCCTGCGGCGCATGACGCCATCCCTGCTGGAGGCGGCAGCCCGCGCCACGCGCGCTTTCGGGGAAGATGCATCGATGCTCGAACATGCCCGATCGAAAGCCGATCCCCACGCGTAAAGCGCCGGCGTGTCCACGGTTTCTGGTCTGTGCCTGCTCTCCTGCATTGCAAATGCCAGACAGTGAAGAGCATTCAAAACCAATCGAATGCAATGAAATTTTGCAGAAAATCATAGGTATAACGCTGCGTAATCTGTCTCTGCTGCAGTATGCAAATCTCGAAACGAAATATACGAAGAGTTTATTGGCTGTTAAGGCCAATGTGTTAGTCGAATTTCTGTCGCCGACTGCAGTGCGACGTCGGGGAGAACGCGACACCTGGCCGGCATCTGGATCAGCCGGCAGGGCAAATAAACGGGGGGCCATGGCTATTCCCATGGAAGCTTGATGAGGCTGTCACCGGCAGATACCAGCCCCCATCCGCTCGGGCTGGTCTGGCCCTTCGTCCTGGTGGTTCTCGTCCAGGCCCTGCTGGCCAGCGGCAGCCTCTACACTCTGTCGGCGGTTCGCGCCTATGTCGGCGGCGAGAGCCACTGGTCGAAGGGACAGAAGCAGGCCATCTATTTTCTCAGCCTCTATGCCGACACCGGCAGGCAAGAGTTCTTCGATGAATACCGCACAGCCATCGCGGTTCCGCTCGCCGATCATTCGGCACGGCTTGCCCTCGAGCAGCCCGAACCCGACATCGGCGCTGCGCGCGCCGGCTTCCTGCAAGGCAGAAATCACCCCGACGACGTGCCGGGGATGATCTGGCTATTCCAGAACTTTCGCGAGGTGAGCTACCTCGACATCGCCATCCAGCACTGGACCGCGGCCGACGGCATGATCCTGGCGCTCGACCGCCTCGGCACAGAGATACATCAAAAATATGAGGAAGGTCCGCCAACGACGGCGCAGATAGTCGTCTGGAAGGCGGAGATTCACCGCCTCAACCATCAGATCGGACCGCTGTCAAAGTCCTTCTCCGACAGCCTCGGCGAGGGCTCCCGCTTCATCAAGATGGCTCTGATGCTGGCGAACCTGGCCACCGCGGCCTTGCTCATCCTGCTTGCCGTGTGGCGCACCCGCAAACTCCTGGCGCAGCGTCAGGCTTTCCAGGTCGCCCTCAACGCCGAACGAGAGCGCGCCCAGATCACGTTGGCCTCGATTGGCCAGGCTGTCATCAGCACGGGTGCGGACGGACGGCTGGATTACATGAACGCGGTCGCGGAACGTCTGCTGGAGCGGCCGTTCAGCGAAGCAAGAGGCCAACCGATCGCATCGCTGTTCAAGCTGGTCGACAGGGACAGCGGCATCGAGGAGCACCGGCTGATGGAACGCCTGCTGGCAGGCGTGCCACTGCACTCCAATGAACGACCGCAATTGTTGCGACGCGCCGATGGCTCCGTCGTTCCCGTCGCGCTGACAGGCGCGCCGCTGCTGGTTTCCGGCCAGATCGTCGGCGCCGTGCTGGCCTTCCACGACATGACGCGCGAACAGGATTACATCGAGCGGCTGTCATGGCAGGCATCGCATGACGGGCTGACCGGGCTCACCAACCGACGCACCTTCGAGAGCAGCCTGCAAAAGGCGATCGCGGACCTGCACCACCGGCCACGCCAACACGCGTTGATGTATCTGGACCTCGACCAGTTCAAGCTCGTCAACGACACCTGTGGTCATGCGGCGGGCGATCAGTTGTTGCGCCAGGTTTCCATGCTGCTCGGCAATGAGCTGCGGCCCGACGACATACTGGCTCGCCTGGGCGGCGACGAATTTGGCCTCCTGCTCTTCGATTGCGGTCCGGATCTCGCGTCCGAGATCGCCGAACGGCTGCGCGCGGCCGTTCAGGACCTGCATTTTGCCTGGAGCGGCAGGCCTTTCAACATGAGCGTCAGCATCGGCATGGTCGAGATCACCGATGCTGAAATCACGCTCAAGGATACCCTGCAGGCAGCCGACGTCGCCTGCTATATCGCCAAGGAGAAAGGCCGCAACCGCGTCCAGCTGCACAGCGACAGCGACACGGCCTTGCGCGAACGTTTCAGCGAAATGGCCTGGGTCCAGCGCCTGCACGCTGCGCTGGAAGAAGACCGCTTCAAGCTTCATGCCCAGGAGATCTGGCCGCTCAACGCCGCCGCGGCCGAGGCCGGCGCTCATGTCGAAATATTGCTGCGGCTGACCGATGAGGATGGCCTCATCGTTTCGCCGGCCAGTTTCATTCCGGCAGCCGAGCGCTACGGCCTTATGCCGTCGATCGACCGCTGGGTCGTGCGCAACGCTTTCAGCGTCCTGGCCGTCCGCCTTGCCAACCCTCAGGCCGCTCCCATCGCCACCTGTGCGATCAATCTATCCGGAGCAAGTTTCGGCGACGACACGTTCCTCGACTTCCTGCGTGAACAATTCGATGTCCATGGCATTCCGCCCGGCATGATCTGCCTGGAGATCACCGAGACTAGCGCGATTGCCGACCTCACCAACGCCATGCGTTTCATTGCCGACTTGCGCGAACTGGGTTGCCGCTTCGCCCTCGACGACTTTGGCTCCGGCATGTCGTCCTTCGCCTATCTCAAGCACTTGCCCGTCGATTATCTCAAAATCGACGGCAGCTTCGTCAAGGACATGCTGGAGGATCGGATCGACCGTGCCATGGTCGAGATGATCCACCATATCGGCAAGGTGATGGGCAAGCGAACCATCGCCGAGTTCGTCGAAAACGACAGCATCGTCGAGGCTTTGAAGGCGATCGGCGTCGACTACGCGCAAGGCTATGCGATCGCCCGGCCGCAACCTTTCGACGCTTCGACGCCCCTGCTGAGACCTGGCGCGGCACCAGGCACCGACGACGACCCGTGGAGCGCCGTTGCGCGCAAGCTGCGCAAGGCCGGATGATGCGGCCGCTCTCCCCTAAACCTGCCGCTCCAGGAGGATTGTCGCACCATCGTGATAGGTGGTCCTGAGCACTTCCTTGTAGCCGCACTTTGCCGCGACATTCAGCGAAGCGGTGTTTTCCGGATCGATGATGCAGACCGTTCTTGCACCCTGGAACGTATAGTCGCCCCAGGCGAGAACCTGTCTCACGACTTCGCTGGCCAGCCCTTGGCCGTGCGCCTGCGGCGCCAGCGCCCAGCCGGCCTCCGGCACGCCCTCGATCGACGGCTCGATATCGCGCTTCAGGTCGTGGAAGCCGGCCTCGCCGATGAAGCGGCCGGTGGCTTTGTCCTCGATCGCCCAGAAGCCGTAGCCCAGCAACGACCACAGGCCAGCATGGCGAAGGAAGCGCATCCAGCTTTCCTCGCGCGTGCGCGGCTTGCCGCCGATGAAACGGGTGACGCCGGGATCGGCCCACATGGCGACGTAAGCGTCGAAATCATCCAGCCGGTGCGCCCTGAGAATGGTGCGCGCCGTTTCGATGACAGGTACGCCGGCTGCTTTTGCACTGGCCATGGAATTTGCCTCGGTTGAGTTGTCCTGCGCCTAACAAATCGCTTGCACAGAGCAAGGGCCACGGCAGCATGGATCACCTTCCAGGACGACCGGACTGTCAGCAGATGGCGCCAATAGCGCCGACGGTCGGGTGCCACCATCGGTGTATCTGGGAATTTTGATCGACGATGCTACTCTTCGGCCGGTGCCGGTTCAGGCGCGCCCTGCCGCGCCGTCCGATCGAAGGGAGAAAGCATGGATACCACCGACCTCGTGCTGGCCATCATCCATCATCTGCTGGTGTTTTCGCTGGCCGGCATCATTGGCGCCGAGTTTGTGCTGATCCGCAGCGAGTTGCCCGCCGCGACGCTCAAGCGGCTCGCCGGCATCGATCGTCACTACGGCATCATCGCCACGCTGATCATCATGGTCGGTATCGGCCGTGTCTTCTATGGCCTGAAGGGTTGGGAATTCTATGTCTACAACTGGGTGTTCTGGGCGAAGATGGCGGCCTTCGCCGCCGTCGGCCTGCTGTCGATCATCCCGACCATCCGCTTCATCTCCTGGAACAGGCAGGCCGCCGCCAGCCCCGGCTTCCAGGTGCCGGCGGCGGAACTCGCATCCGTGCGCAGCTATGTGCGCGCCGAAGCGTTCATCTTCCTGCTGATCCCGGTGTTTGCGGCAGCGATGGCACGCGGCTACGGCTACTAGATTGCGCATCCCGGGGCCACACCGGGCTCAAAACTCCTTTTCACCCCCCAAGCACCTTTTCACCCATCGAGTGCGGACAGTTGCGGATAATCGCTGTTTGCGATTGCAATCTGCTAGCTTGCGCTAATTATTGCTCTATCCGCAGCCGGTGTTGAGAGGAACTCCGCGCAGTGGTTGCAGATTCGAATTTCTGGGAGGAACCACTATGAGAAAATTTGTCGCCGCTCTGGCTGCCGCCGCGGCCGTCACGCTTTACCCGTTCGCCGCGGGCGCCCAGACCTATCCCGAACGCACCATTACTGTCGTGGTGCCGTTTGCAGCCGGTGGTCCGACCGACACGGTCACGCGCCTCGTCGCGGAAGCCATGTCGAAGGATCTCGGCCAGCAGGTCATCGTCGAGAATGTCGGCGGCGCCGGCGGCACGCTGGGCGCCGGTCGCGTCGCGAAGGCCGAGCCTGACGGCTATACGCTGCTCCTCCATCACATCGGCATGGCGACCAGTGCGACGCTATACCGGAAGCTCGCATACGACACGCTGAACGCCTTCGAATATGTCGGCCTCGTCACCGAGGTGCCGATGACCATTGTTGGCCGCAAAGACCTCGAGCCGACCGATTTGAAGGGGCTGGTCGAGTACGCAAAGGCCAACAAGGATAGCATCACCGTGGCCAATGCCGGCATAGGTGCTGCCTCGCATTTGTGCGGCATGCTGTTCATGAGCGGCATCAAGACGCCGCTGGTCACCGTGCCATACAAGGGCACCGGCCCAGCGATGACCGACCTTCTCGGCGGCCAGGTCGACATCATGTGCGACCAGACGACCAATACCACCAAGCAGATCAAGGGCGGCACGATTAAGGCCTACGCCGTGACCTCGCCGGAACGCCTCGATGTGCTGCCGGACGTCCCCACGACGACGGAAGGCGGCCTTCCCGAGGTGCAGGTTGGCATCTGGCACGGCATCTATGCCCCCAAGGGCACGCCGGCCGAGATCACCGAACGGCTGTCGAAATCGCTGCAGGTCGCGCTGAAGGACCAGAACGTCGCCGCCCGCTTCGCCGAACTCGGCACCAAGCCGTCGTCCGAGGCCGATGCGACGCCGGCCGCGCTGAAGGCCAAGCTGGAAAGCGAGATCGGGCGCTGGAAGCCGATCATCGAAGCCGCCGGCCAGTACGCCGACTGATGTTTCGAACGGGGCGCCACCAGCGCCCCGTTTTCGCTTCGGCCCCGTTTTCGCATTGCGTCGCCTCGCGCTACAGGCGCGGGCCTGGGAGGAATGCCATGAAACCTTTCGCAATCGACAAGACAAACGGCCTATGCGCCGCGCTGTTCATCGCTTTCGGCGCATTTTTCGCGTTGCAGTCACTCGGCCTCGAAATCGGCACCGCCTTCCGCATGGGACCAGGCTATTTCCCGTTGGCCCTGGCGGTCGTGCTGATCCTGCTTGGCGTCGTCATCCTCGTCCAGGCGGTGCGCTTCGAGAGCGAGCCGATCGGCCACATAGCGTGGCGCGGCATGCTGTTCATCCTTCCCGCTCCGATCTTCTTCGGCCTGACGGTGCGCGGCCTCGGCTTCATCCCGTCGATCTTCCTGACGGCGCTGATCGCATCATTTGCCAGCGGCCGCATGAAACCGCTGACCGCGCTCGTACTGTCGGCCGGCCTGACGCTGTTTGCGTTCCTGGTCTTCAGCTACGCGCTCGGCCTGCCGTTCCGGCGCTTTGGTCCGTGGCTGCCATTGTGAGGGGATGACATGGAACTCCTCGACAATCTGGCGCTCGGCTTTTCGACGGCCTCATCGCTGACAAATCTCGGTTTCTGCCTGATCGGCGTCCTTCTCGGCACGCTGATCGGCGTCCTGCCCGGCATCGGCGCCACCGCAACCATCGCCATGCTCTTGCCGATCACCTTCCAGATCGGCGACCCGGTGTCCTCCCTCATCATGCTCGCCGGCATCTATTACGGCGCGCAATATGGCGGCTCCACCACCGCCATTCTCATCAATATGCCCGGCGAATCCTCCTCGGCCGTCACCGCAATCGACGGCTATCAGATGGCCAAGAACGGCCGCGCCGGGGCAGCACTCGCGATCGCGGCGATCGGCTCGTTTTTTGCCGGCACGGTTTCGACCTTCCTCGTCGCCATCTTTGCCCCGCCGCTGACGGCGATCGCGCTGGAATTCGGCGCGGCCGAGTATTTTTCGCTGATGATCGTCGGCCTCGTCTCCTCCGTCGCGCTCGCCCACGGCTCGATCGTCAAGGCGCTGGCGATGGTCGTGCTCGGCCTGCTGCTCGGCATTGTCGGCACCGACATCTACACCGGCACGCCGCGCTTCACGCTTGGCATCACCGAATATGCGGACGGGCTGAATTTCGTGGCGGTGGCGGTCGGCGTCTTCGGCATCGCCGAGATCCTGCGCAACCTCGAGAACGAGCACGAGCGCTCGGTGCTGATCCGCAAGGTCTCCGGCCTCATGCCGACCCGCGAGGATTTTCGGCGCATGGCGGCGCCCATCGTGCGCGGAACGATCATCGGTTCGGCGCTCGGCATCCTGCCGGGAGGCGGCGCGATCCTTGCCGCCTTTGCCTCCTACACGGTCGAAAAGCGCGTATCGAAAAACCCCGGGGAGTTCGGCAAAGGCGCCATCGAAGGCGTCGCCGGACCGGAATCGGCCAACAATGCCGGCGCGCAGACCTCCTTCATCCCCATGCTGACGCTCGGCATTCCAGCCAACCCGGTCATGGCGCTGATGATCGGCGCGATGATCATCCAGGGCATCGTGCCCGGCCCCAATGTCGCGACCGAACAGCCGGCGCTGTTTTGGGGCATCATCGCCTCGATGTGGATCGGCAATCTGATGCTGATCGTGCTGAACCTGCCGCTGATCGGGCTTTGGGTGAAGCTGCTCACGATCCCTTATTACGTGCTCTTCCCGATCATCATGGCGTTCTGCTCGATCGGCGTTTACAGCGTCAACACCAATGTCTACGACCTCTACGCCGTCGCCTTCTTCGGCGCCCTCGGCTACCTCCTGACCAAGCTGCGCTGCGAACCCGCGCCACTGCTGCTCGGCTTCGTGCTCGGCCCACTGCTCGAGGAAAACCTGCGCCGCGCCATGATTCTTTCGCGCGGCGACCCGAGCACCTTCGTGACGAGACCGATCAGTGCCGGCCTGCTCTTCATTGCGCTCGCCCTGCTCGTCATCGTCTTCCTGCCCGCGGTCAAGAAGAAGCGCGAAGAGGTGTTTGTGGAGGAGAATTAAGCCACTTCGTCCGCCGGGCCGAGCGGCCCGATCGGCACCAAAGGCGCCGGCATGTCGGTCGTCTTCTCCGCCGCCTTGCAGATATCGGCGATGACGCAGGCCGGGCAGTCCGGCTTGCGCGCCTTGCAGACATAGCGGCCATGCAGGATCAGCCAGTGATGCGCGTGGCGCATGTACTCGTCCGGTATGATCTTCAGCAGCCCTTGCTCGACCTGCTCCGGCGTCTTGCCGGGCGCCAGGCCGAGCCGGTTGCCGATGCGCAGTATATGCGTGTCGACTGCCATCGTGTGCTGGCCGAAGGCCATGTTGAGCACGACATTGGCGGTCTTGCGTCCAACTCCCGGCAGCTTGACCAGTTGCTCCCGCTCGTCGGGCACCTCGCCGCCATGGTCGGCGATCAGCGCCTGCGACAGCGCAATTACATTCTTGGCCTTGTTGCGCCAGAGCCCGATCGTGCGGATGTAATCGCCGACCTTTGCCTCGCCCAGCGCCAGCATCTTTTGCGGCGTGTCGGCGACCTTGAACAGGGCCCGCGTCGCCTTGTTGACGCCGGCATCGGTGGCTTGAGCCGAAAGCACCACCGCCACCAGCAGCGTGAAGGCGTTGACATGCTCGAGCTCGCCCTTCGGCTCCGGCCGCTGCACGGAAAAGCGCCGGAAGATCTCATGCACCTCGGCTTGGCTGTAGAGCGAACGGGGCCGCGCCGGCCGCGGTCGCGGCTTGGCGTTCGAGCCGTCGCGCCTACCGGGCGGCAATTCCTTCTTGGGCATCGGGGAATTTTTGGGCATCGAGGATTTTTTGGACTTGGGGCTCGCCATACCCTTCCTATAATATCCCGGCATGAGCGACACAAACGCCTCTTTCCAGGCCGACGAGCCCTTCTTCCACGCCCTGTTGACACCGCACCGCTCGCTCGGCCGCACCGGCTTTTTTGTGCTAATGGGCGCGCTGCTGTTCGGCTGGTTGGTGACCGGGGCGTTCTTCCTGTCGCGCGGCGCATGGCCGGTGTTCGGCTTCTTCGGCCTCGACGTGATCGGCGTCTACATCGCCTTCCGCGCCAACTACCGCGCCGCCCGCGCCCGCGAAGAAGTGTCGGTGTCCCGCACCAGCCTCGACATCCGCAAGACGGCGCCGTCAGGCAAATCGGAAGCGCATCGCTTCAATCCGTTCTGGTCGCGTTTCTCGATCGCCCGCCACGCCGAGATCGGCATCACCAGAATGGCGGTGGAGGCTCAAGGGAAGACCGTTTCTATCGGCGGTTTCCTCAATCCTGACGACCGCGAGAGTTTTGCCGACGCCTTTTCGCGCGCGCTGGCAGCCGCCAAGGCGCGCTGAGCCAGTGCTTCAGAACCGGTAGCGCAAAAGCCTGCCGATCTTGCGCAGCGCGGGAATGTATTTCCAAAGGCGAACGAACAGTTTCGCGACCCTGCTCATACGGGCGGCGCGTTCCGGCTTATAGGCCGAGATATCCTCGACGAACCGCAGCTTCGGCACGGCTTGCTCCAGTTCGTGCGGATCCTCGATAGCCCAGTGGACCTCGGCGCCGGTCGCCCTGACGGACGGATTGAGGCGAAGCAGCTTCAGGCCGAGATGGCTATAGGCGTCGAACATCAGCTCACCACCGGCAAGATGCGAGACAAGCCCTGAAAACAAACGTGGCCCCTCCTCGGCGGCGAGATAGGGCGTCAATCCTGCCGCCACCACTATGGCCGGGCGGTTGCGAGGCACCTCAGTCAGCCAGTCCGGTTCGGTCACCGACGAAGCGATCAAATGGTAATGCTCCCGGGACGGGTAAAGCTCGCCTGAGCGCGATGACGTCCGGAAAGTCGACATCGAACCAATCCACGCTCTGTGGCGGATCGACACGGAAGACGCGCGTATCGAGCCCACACCCCAGATGCAGCACGATGGCGTCAGGATTTTTGGCGAGAAAGTCCTGAACGCCGATGTCCAGCGTCTTTGCCCTGATCGCCAAGCCGATGCCGAGATTGTCGTCGACCTTTAGCCTGGAAAAATCATAGTCGATCTTGCGCACCGCCGCGTCGGCAAAGTGATCCTCAAGCAGCGAATGGGGCAGCTGGCTCTCCAGCGCCTTGCCGTACAGCGTCAACAGCAAGGTCTCTCTTGCCCCGGTCAAATTTACCTTTTCGCCGGCCATGATTGTCCTCGTCGGTTCGAAGCCGACTCTATCTGGGTAATGGGAGTGGGAAGGCAAGTTTCGGGTGGTGGCAAAGGGCGGGAAGAACGATATTCGCGGTCAAGGAGATATTGCCATGAACGCCCAGATGACCATGAATACCCGGATGAAACCGTCAGCCATCCTGCAGAACGACATCACGCCCGAAGGCAGCGACTATGAGGTGGTCCGCCGCGCCATCGAGAAGATCAGCCTCGACTACCGCGACCAGCCTTCGCTGGAGGTTCTGGCCGAGGACGTCGGCGAGACGCCGACCGGTCTGCAAAAACTGTTCACGCGCTGGGCCGGCCTGTCGCCCAAGGCCTTCCTGCAGGCGGTCACGCTCGACCATGCGCGCAAGCTGCTCGATTCCGGCATGCCGCTGCTCGAAACCTCGTTCGAGCTTGGCATGTCCGGCCCCGGCCGGCTGCACGATCTCTTCGTCACCCACGAAGCAATGTCGCCAGGCGACTACAAGACGCGCGGGGCAGGCCTCACAATCCGCTACGGCTACCATATCTCGCCCTTCGGCATTGCCCTGATCATGGTCACCGACCGCGGGCTCGCCGGCCTTGCCTTCAACGATCCGGGCGGCGAGCGGGCAGCCTTCGCCGACATGTCCGGCCGCTGGCCGAACGCCAACTATGTCGAGGACATGAGCGCCACAGCGCCTTATGCGGCGCGCATCTTCGATCCGACGTTGTGGCGCGCCGACCAGCCGCTGCGCGTGGTGATGATCGGCACCGACTTTCAGCTGCGCGTCTGGGAAGCCCTGCTGCGCATCCCGATGGGCAAGGCCTGTACCTACTCCTCGATCGCCGCCAGGATCGGCGCACCGAACGCCAGCCGGGCGGTGGGCGCGGCGGTCGGCGCCAACCCGATGTCCTTCGTCGTGCCGTGCCATCGCGCGCTTGGCAAATCCGGAGCGCTTACCGGCTATCACTGGGGCCTGACGCGCAAGCGCGCCATCCTCGGCTGGGAAGCTGGACAGGTCGCATCCTGAAATGTCGATTTTTTCCGTTTCTGTTGCATAAAACCGCAGATAGCAGTATCAACAAGTATTCCTATAATTATTCTTCAGCGATTAGAAGCGATACAACCGGCGACAACCTGTGGTTTCGCCGGTTTTCTTTGTTACGCCGAATCAATACTATTTAAGTTTACCCTAAATTAACCACGATAAAGAGAGGATACCTTTGGGTTGGGTCGGACTGTCCGGCTTGATAGGAGGTCTCGATGAAGTTCTTCCGCACCGCCATAGGTGCAGCTGTTCTGGTCGCCTGTATCGACCAGACCGCATCGGCCGCTACCGGAAACGTCCTGTTCAACGGCACCATAACCGCGACCTGCACGCTGACAGTGAACTCCAACGGCACGATGACGGTCAGCACCAATCTCCAGTCGTTGAGCTCCCACAATGCCGGCGGCTCGGCCGGCAGCGTCCAGGTGGACACCACGGGCGGTGTCTCGCTAAGCGTCGATCCGGTCACCTCCACCACCGTGCCGGCCGCGGACGTCACGGCCACCACCTGGACACCGACCTTCGCTTCCACCGGTGCTCACACCATCGCGGAAACCGGCACCACGACCGCGCTTGCCGCGCCCGGCACATCGACCGTCGCGGTCAATCTCGCCGGCACCAAAGGCGGCAGCAACCGCTTCTCCGCCGGCAACTATCAGGCAACGGTCACGCTTCGCTGCGAATGACCCCTCGCGAAAGGAGGGAGCTTTGACTCAAGGTGGAATTCTTGCGGTGGCGCTGGCTGTCGCCCTCGTTCCCATTGCCGCGTCGGGCCAGTCGATGACGCCGATGCGCGGCGAGGTCAGGTCCTTTACCGACGCTTTCGCCGTGCGGGTCTTCCCGGGCAACCCGTATAACCAGCGCATACGCGTCGAAATCCATGTCTATGACCAGGATTTCCAACCCGTCGAGGCCAGGATCACGCCGAACGCCTTCCTCTTGGCTGGCCAGGCATCGCGCCCGGTTCTGGTGGTCGTGCCGTTCGACGGCGCGACCGAGCGTAAAGTGCGTATCTGTACCGAGAGTATCCCCTTTCCAAGCGAGCAGACGCAAATAAGGGCACAGATATGCGGAAAGTTTTTCGGGCATCGCAGGTTCTGACCCTCTCCTTGCTGCCCGCTTGGGCGGTCGTAAGTCAGGGGTTTGCCGAGGATATACTGAACCTGAACCAGAACCAGACTGGCTTCACTCTGCCCGGCGTCACCTTACCCCAGGGCCAGGACGAGGTTCATGCTTCCGACGGCACCACCTGCCGCTCCGCCGTTTCCGGCAGCGGCGCCTATCTCGACGTCGGCGTCATCAGAGGCAACAGCAACAGCCAATCGAACAGTGACCTCGCCACTTACGGCCGCGTGGTGGTCCCGATCGGGCGGAAGCCGAAGCGCATCGATTGCAGCCGCCTCTACGAACTCGAGGTCGAGCGCCTGCAGCTGGAGCTGAAGCTGCTGAAGATGGGCCTCGGCGCCGATGGCCAGACAGCAAGCGTGACCGCCGCCGCACCCCCGGCCACATCACCAGCATGGGCCAATGAAGGCTGGAGCATCAGAGACGGCAGTGGCAAGAAGAAGAAGAAATAGCAGCGCGCTGCTTGCCTTCGCCGCGCTCGCCTGCCTCTGCCTGCCGGCACAGTCGGCGATCATCGGCACCTGCACGATCATGATCGGCGCCTCGGGAACGATGACGCCGAACCCCGCCATCAACATCTTCGGCTCCAAGCAGGCGGGCGGGTCGAGCGCAGGCGCCACCATCACCGCAAGCTCCCTGCTCTGCTCCATACTAAATTTGCTCGATTGCTTTTCGGTTTCGGCGCCGTCACCTATCGCCTTCACCTCCGCGCCAAGCGGCGGCGACACCAACACCACTTTCGCCACCGTCTTCCGCCTCGATGGCTCGGGCACCGACATCCCAGGCAGTTCGCCGCAGCGCGTCACCAACGGCACCCACACCATCCAGGTCGACCTCACCGCCACCAAATCTTCAGGCATCTTTCCAGCCGGCAATTATCAGGGCATGGTCACGGTGCGTTGCGAATGACGGGAGGCGGCACCCGGATGGACTGGCAACCGGCATTCTTACGGGTTAGCCTCCCGCGCATTCAGCAGGAGGCACTTCTTGATTATCGTTGTCGGCTCGATCAACCTCGACCTCATCGCCAATGTCGACCGTTTGCCAGCACCTGGCGAGACGGTGCGCGGCTCCGGTTTCACTACGGCGCCGGGCGGCAAGGGCGCCAACCAGGCGCTGGCCGCCGCGCGCGCCGGCGCCAAGGTGCGCATGGTGGGCGCGGTCGGCAAGGATAGTTTCGCCGCCGAGGCCCTCGCTTTGCTCAAGGACGGCAAGGTCGATCTGTCCGGCGTGGGCGAGAGCTTCGCCTCGACCGGCACGGCGCTGATCCTGGTCGGCGCCGACGGCGAGAACGTCATCGCCGTAGTGGCGGGCGCCAACGATTCGGTGCTGCCGGCCGACATTGCCAAAGCCCTGCTGAAAAAGAACGACGTGGTGCTGCTGCAGCACGAGATCCCGCTGCAGACCGTCGAGGCCGCGCTCGACGCGACCCGGGCGGCAGGCGCGGTCAGCGTGCTCAACACCGCGCCTTTCCGCGCCGAGGCATCCAGCCTTCTCTCCAAGGCGGACTATGCGGTCGCCAACGAAACCGAATTCGACCTCTATGGCGAGGCGCTGTCGCTCGCCGGCCGCGACCGCCCGACGCGGATGCGCGACTATGCCGGCAAGACCGGCCGCACCATCGTCGTCACGCTCGGCGGCGACGGCGTGCTGGCCGCGACGCCGGACAATTTCCTGACGGTGTCGGCGCTGAAGATCACCCCGGTCGACACCGTCGGCGCCGGCGACACCTTTTGCGGCTATTTCGGTGCCGGCCTGTCATCCGGCTTGCCGCTCGGACAGGCGCTTACTCGCGCCGCCGCTGCAGGCTCGCTCGCGTGTCTGAAGCCCGGCGCCCAGCCGGCGATCCCGCTGGCAAAAGATGTCGACGCCGCCTTGCAAAAACCTGCCAGCTAGACCTGCGGGCTAGAACAGCCAGCTTGAGGGGATGACAGCCATGAGACCCGCGACAAAACATGCCGTGCCAGCGGCCGGCGAGATCTGCCGCCTGTCCGCGGTGGAGTTGGCTGACCGTATCCGACGCCGGCAGCTTTCCGTGCGCGAGGTGGTCGCGGCCTTCCTCGACCGCATCGAGGCGGTGAACCCGCAGGTCAACGCCATCGTTTCGCTGCGTGACCCCGCCGACATCCTGGCTGAAGCCGACACGGCCGATGCCCACCTTGCGCGCGGCGGCGAGGCTGGATCCCTATTCGGCCTGCCGATCGCCATCAAGGACCTTGCCTTGACCAAGGGCCTCAGAACCACCTTCGGCTCGCCGATCTTTGCCGATTTCGTCCCCGCGGAGGACGATTTCTTCGTCGAGCGCGTGCGCAAGGCCGGCGCCATCATCATCGGCAAGACCAATGTTCCCGAATTCGGATTGGGTTCGAATACCTACAACAGCGTGTTCGGCCCGACGCTCAATGCCTTCGACCCGGCCTTGACCGCCGGCGGCTCGAGCGGTGGTGCCGCCGTCGCGCTGGCGCTCGACATGCTTCCGGTCGCCGACGGCAGCGATTTTGGTGGCTCGCTGCGCAATCCAGCCGCCTACAACAATGTCTATGGCTTCCGCCCATCGCAGGGGCTTGTCCCGGCCGGTCCCGACATCGATGTCTTCCATGCGCAGATGGGCGTGGAAGGTCCGATGGGCCGCAATGTGCGCGACATCGCGCTGCTGCTCGACGAGCAGGCCGGCTACCATCCGCGCGCGCCGCTCTCGCATCACAAGCAGGGCTCGTTCCTGCAGGGACTGCAAACGCCGGCAGTCGGCGGCCGCATCGCCTGGCTCGGCGATCTCGGCGGCCATCTCCCGGTCGAGCCGGGCATTCTCGATCTCTGCGAGGCGGCTCTCGGCAGGTTCGCCGGCGCGTCGTTCCAAAGCGAGGCGCTGGTGCCGGATGTCGACTTCGAGGCGCTGTGGCAGGCTTTCGTCACGCTGCGCCAGGCCAGCAGCGGCTGCGCGCTCAAGGCGCATTACGACGATCCGGCCAAGCGCCAGCTTCTGAAACCGGAAGCGGTGTGGGAAGTGGAGCAGGCGCTGCGCCTGACAGCGCCGCAAGTCCATGCCGCCACGGTGCGGCGCTCGTCCTGGCATAAAACGCTGCTGTCGCTGTTCGAGCGCTTCGACCTCGTCGCGCTGCCGTCCGCGCAGGTCTTTCCCTTCGCGGTCTCCACCCACTGGCCGAGCCAGGTGGCCGGGCGCGACGTGGACAGCTATCACCGCTGGATGCAGGTCTCGGCCTTCGCCACGCTGGGCGGCTGTCCGGCACTCAACGTACCGGTCGGCTTCGACGGCAAGGACCGGCCGATGGGCATGCAGCTGATCGGACGGCCGCGCGGCGACCTCGCTGTGCTCAAGGCGGGAGCGGCCTATGAGGCGACGCTGCCATTGCAGGTCGGCGCCTCCTGAAGCCAGCCTGGTTCTATCGGTGCCAATTCCACCGGCTTGCGCCGACGGCGATCCCATGCATTGATTAGACTTGGCCGCGTCGCATAGCGGCATTCTGTCGAGGAAACCCCCATGTCGCTGGAACTTTACGCCGCCTATCTGCTTGCCTGTCTCGTCATCATCCTGGTGCCCGGACCGACGGTGACGCTGATCATCGCCAACAGCATCCGCCACGGTTCGCGTGCCGGCCTTGCCAACGTCGCAGGCACACAGGCCGGTCTCGCCATCATGATCGCCATTGTCGGCATCGGCCTGACCTCGCTGATCGCGGGCATGGGTCACTGGTTCGAATGGGTGAGGCTGATCGGCGCCGCCTACCTGATCTGGATGGGCGTGCAGATGTTTCGCTCGAAGGGCACGCTGAACGCCGACGGAACGGCGAGGAAGCCGCGCGGCGGCTTCTTCTTGCAGGGCCTGCTGGTGGCGCTCAGCAACCCCAAGACCCTGGTGTTCTTCGGCGCTTTCTTCCCGCAGTTCATTTCTCCGGAAGGCAACTATGCGCTGCAGATCACGGTCATGGGCCTCACCGCCATGATCTTCGCCGCCGTGTCGGATTCGACCTACGCGCTCGCCTCCGCCCGCGCCGGACGCCTGCTGTCGGCCAGCCGGGTCAGGCTGCTGTCGCGGATCAGTGGCAGCTTCCTGGTCGGCGGCGGCCTGTGGCTCGCATTCTCGAAGGCGAAGTAACGCCAATAGCTGCGAGCCGCGCAACTAGATCGCTTTGTAGCTAAAGACGGCTGATTGAAAGTCAGCCGTCCGGCCACCACATGAATCCGGGCTGGGGATTCATGTCTATGCCGTGGACTTATGCTGGTTTGAAGCGGAACGCGCTTGGCCTGGTCATTTCTGGCTGTTTTTTCGCGATGTTGTTTGCCTTGGCTCGCAACGACTGGGCCAATGACGCAAGTCCGATCCGGACAGTTGAAGCAATCGACGCAACGGTCAAAAGTGCTCAATGGGGCAAGGGTTCTCACGGCACCATCTATGTACTTTTTCTCGAGAACGGTTCGCCTGTTCTCATCAATGACGATCGCCCTCACCTCATCGATTCCCACGTGAGCATTGAGCGCGTCACGCGCGACAATGGCTTCATCTTCTATCGGTTTCCAGAATGAGCCGGATCGCAAAAGCCCGGCTCGCGGCAGAACGTAAAGATCGCAAGAGGCGTTCGTTTTTCTTTTCTGCGCATATTGAATAACTATGCACAGCCTCACAAATATACAGTATGAAAAAGTTAAACGTTTCCTTTAGGAATCGCTTGCTTATCTTGCAATATGAGTACAGCGACGCCGTGATCGGCATTGCTTTCTTTTGCGCATTTGCGCTGGTTCGAATTATTCCCTTCGTGCAACTGCAAAACAATCCGATCGTTGCAACTCAGCGCGGGATGGGTGTGGTCGAATATATCAGGTTGATGCCTCTCAATCCGAAAGCCGCTGCGGGCCGCGGGCTGTACTACACCTATGACGTACGCCTTGAGGACAGCAACGCGCTGATATTCATCGACGATGACGTGGGAGCGCCGCATCCCGTGGGTTCGGTGCTCCCTCTTGAACGTCAGCACCACAAGAACGGGACCGACACCTATCGATTGCTAAGCGGTTGATAGGCGGCCCTAAAGCCGCCCCAGCCTCTCCAGCAGCAGCGCGAAGAACGCGTCATGGTCGATGTCGCGCATCACCATGGCGTTCTGCGGCCGCTTGGTCACGCCCCACCAATCGATCACCGTCATGCCCATAGTCAGCTCGGACGAGGCTTCGACCGTCACATTGCAGTTGCGGCCCTTGAACAGCTCCGGCTTCAACAGATAGGCGATGACGCAAGGGTCATGCAGCGGCCCGCCATCGGTGCCGTATTTCTCCTCGTCGAAGCGCTCGAAGAACTCCAGCATCTCCGCCGTCGCCGTGCCGACCCTGGTGCCGAGCTTGCGGAAGGCCTGCGTGCGTGTGGCGGTGGTCAGCGCCTTGTGGGTGACGTCGAGCGGCATCATGACGATCGGAATACCGGCTTTGAACACGACGTCGGCGGCATGCGGGTCAACATAGATGTTGAATTCGGCGGTCGGGGTGACATTGCCGCCCTCGAAGAAGCCGCCGCCCATCAAAACGATCTCCTTGATGCGCGGCGCGATTCTCGGCTCGCGGATCAGCGCCAGCGCGACGTTGGTGAGCGGCCCGAGCGCACAGAGCGTGATCGAGCCGCTTGGCTCGTTCATCAGCGTCTCGACGATGAAATCGACCGCATACTGGTCCTGCAGCTTCATCGTCGGGTCCGGCAGCTGCGGCCCGTTGAGGCCGGATTTGCCATGCACTTCCTCGGCGGTGACCAGTTCGCGCGCCAGCGGCCGGACGGCGCCGGCATAGACCTTGATATCGGGCCGCCCGGCCAGTTCGCAGATCTTGCGGGCATTCTTTTCGGTAAGGTTCAACGGCACGTTGCCGGCAACTGCTGATATGCCGACGATGTCCAGCTCGGCGCTGCCGAGCGCCAGCAATATGGCGACGGCATCATCCTGGCCGGGATCCGTGTCGATGATGATCTTGCGGGATTGGGGCATTTCAATTCCTTGTCTGGGGAGTCTTTTTGGGCGGGGTTTTTGATGGCTTGAACTTGGCCGTGGGGCAGACCATATCAAGACCATCGGGAAAAATGCCATCTGGGTTTTTCCACTTTATGTCGCTCTTGAGAGGACACTGTAACATGAGCCGAATGACGCCCTTTTCGAGTCCGCTTCTCCTGGGCTTCGACGCCATGGAAAAGACGCTCGAACGCCTGGCGAAGTCCGGCGACAGCTACCCTCCCTATAACATCGAGCGCCTCAGCGGGGCTGACGGCATGGCCGAAAGGCTGCGCATCACGCTCGCCGTCGCGGGCTTCGCCGAATGCGATCTCGATGTCACCACGGAGGAGAACCAGTTGATCGTGCGCGGCCGTCAGAATGACGACACCGAGCGCGAATTCCTCCACCGCGGCATCGCCGCGCGCCAGTTCCAGCGTTGTTTCGTGCTGGCCGACGGCATGCGGGTGATTGCGGCGGAGCTTAAGAACGGCCTGCTGTCGATCGATCTCGACCGACCGGAGGCCGAGCGGCTGGTACGGAAAATAAACATATCGGTGAAAGACTGATCCTCACCGATGGCTCTCATGCGAGGCGGCCTTGAGCGGCGTCCTCGCGCCAAGGAGGCTTGAAATGACCAGAACTGACGAAAATCTCACCATGACCAGCGGTGAATTCGCCCATCTCGGCGAAGGTACCGTCGCCTATCTGAGGAAAGTGTCGAGCGACGATCTGCGCGGGCGCTTCCCTGGCCTCGGCGAAATCGCGCCCGGCATGGAGCTATGGGCGCTGTTTGCCGCCAACGGCCAGCCGATCCTGCTTTCGGACGCCCGCGACCGGGCTCTGGCGGGCGCGCTTGAGAACGACCTGACCACCGTGGCTATTCACTAAAGCGACTGCTGGCCACTGAAATGGACAGGGCCGCCCGCGGCGGCCCTTGGAAGATTTATCCCAAAGAAACTTCAGGCCGCGTGCGAAGCCTGTGTGTCCGACAACAGCGCATGGATCGCGACCGCGTCGCGCGTGCCCCTGATCTTGGCAACCGTGTCGGCATCGCGCAGCACGCGCGCGATGCGCGACAAGGCCTTGAGGTGGTCGGCGCCAGCACCTTCTGGCGCCAACAGCAGGAACACCAGATCGACCGGCTGGTCGTCCAGCGCCTCGAAATCGACCGGCGTCTCCAGCCGCGCAAAGACACCCGCAATGCGCTTCACCCCGGCCAGCTTGCCGTGCGGAATGGCGATGCCGTTGCCGACGCCGGTGGAACCCAGCCGCTCGCGCTGCAAGATGGTGTCGAACACCTCCCGCTCCGGAATGCCGGAAATCGCCGCCGCCCTTTCGGACAGCAATTGCAGCAGCTGCTTCTTTGAGTTCGCCTTCAACGCCGGCATGATCGCCGGAACGTTGATCAGATCGCTCAGATCCATGCTTGAAATTCCCTTGTTCGCCGCCGCCCGCCAGTCCTCGCCCCCTCGCGCGGCTGGCTTCTTATCCCTGTGCGACTTTGGTCGTGGACGGATCGATCCAGCCGATGTTCCCATCCGGCCGGCGATAGACGATGTTGAGATGATCGTTCCCGGCATTGCGGAAGACGAAAACCGGGCTGTCCTTGGTGTCGAGCTCGATGACCGCCGACGCCACCGACATGGTGCGCAGCGTCATGGTCGATTCGGCGACGATGGCCGGCGCGAAATTGTCCGGTATCTCCTCGTCATCGTCAGCAAGCGGCGCCATCACCGTATAGGCGATGTCGGTGAGTTCTTCGCCATTGCCATTGCCTGAATTGTGCGACTTCAGCCGGCGCTTGTAGCGCCGAAGCCGCGTTTCCAGGCGGTCTGCCGCGGCCTCGAAGGCCAGCGTCGGATCCTGGGCGTCGCCGGTCGCCTGCAGCGAAGCGCCGGAATCGAGCCGGATCATGCAGTCGGCGGAGTAGCGCGACCCTGATTTGATGACCGTGACATGCCCTGAAAAACCACGATCGAAATATTTTCCAATCGCCTCGCCGACACGATCGTTGATGCGCGTACGAAACGCATCGCCGATATCCATGTGTTTTCCCGATATGCGCAGTTTCATCTGAAAACTGACCTTCCCTGCTCAGGCTTCAAACTGCCCCGAGTTTATACTCGTGGTCCGTGCGCACAAGCTTTGCGGCGGCACTCCCGCTGTTTTTAAATCCGGACTTTCCGATTGATCACAAGCCGCCTTCTTGGCCGTCCGTAGCCTTCGCCGTGACGGACCATCGCATGCGGGCTTCGAGCCCGTCTCATGCGGGCGGGCTTCTAGCCACTTCATTGCGGCTTGTCAATGAAGCACGAAAGCTGTGGAAATCCGACCGCGTCGCAGGGCCTGCTTTGAGGGCCGTATCAACGCCCGACGCTGGCCAAAGCCCGCTTTTCGCGCCTGCGCTGCACCGACGAGGGAATGTTCATGCCTTCCCGGTACTTGGCAACGGTGCGCCGGGCGATATCGACGCCGCTTTCCCTCAGCATGTCGACGATGGCGTCGTCGGAAAGCACGTCGACGGGCTTTTCCTCGTCGATCAGCTGCTTGATGCGGTCACGCACCGCTTCCGAGGAATGGGCATCGCCGCCGCCCGCCGAGGCGATCGAAGCGGTGAAGAAATAGCGCAACTCGAACACGCCGCGCGGCGTCAGCATGTATTTGTTCGCCGTGACCCGGCTGACGGTCGATTCGTGCATGCCGATGGCATCGGCCACCGTACGCAAATTGAGCGGCTTCAATTGACGCACGCCATGGACCAGGAACGCGTCCTGCTGGCGCACGATTTCCGACGCCACCTTGAGGATGGTCTTGGCCCGCTGATCAAGGCTGCGCGTCAGCCAGTTGGCGTTCTGCAGGCACTCGGCCAGGAAATCCTTTTCCGTCTGGTTTTTCGCGTGGCCGGAAACCCGCGCGAAGTAGATATGATCGACCAGCACGCGCGGCAGCGTTTCGGCATTGAGCTCCACCGTCCAGCTGCCGTCATTGGCCGCCCGCACCTCGACATCGGCGACGATCGCATCGCTGGCGCCGCCCAGAAACGCCGTGCCCGGCCGCGGGTCGAGCGCCCGGATTTCGGCCAGCATGTCGAGAAGATCCTCCTCGTCGACACCGCAGATGCGTTTCAGCGTCTGGAAATCGCGGCGCGCCAAAAGTTCCAGATTGGCGACCAGCGCCTTCATCGCCGGATCGAGCCGGTCGCGCACGGCCAGCTGCAGCGACAGGCATTCCGCAAGGTCGCGGGCAAACAGTCCGGCGGGCTCGAATGTCTGGCAAACGCCAAGCGCCTTGGCCACCGCCGCCCCGCTCGTGCCGAGACGGGCCGCGATCTCGGCGGTATCGGCGCGCAGGTAGCCGGCCTCGTCGAGGCCGTCGGCAAGCTCGCCGGCGATCAGCCGCGCCGCTGGATCGGCGAAGGCAAGGGCGATCTGCTCGCCGACATGCTCGCGCAGCGTGATCGCCGTGGCCGCCATGTCGCCGACGTCGAAGCCTTCGGACGACGATCCGCCGGCGCCGTTGCCGGAGGCCGATTTCCATTGCGCCGTAAGGTCGGGTCCAAGCCGTTCGCTGGTGCCGGGATCGTCAGGAAAAAGGTTCTCCAGCGAGGAGTCGAGCTTGTCCGAGATCGCCTCGGCACTCCATTGCGTCTCGGCTTCGAACCAGTCCCCGTCAGCAGCGGGCTCAGGCGCGGCATCGCTCTTCTGCGCCTGGTCGCTCGCCGCATCGTCCTGCGGCTCGGCGCGCTCAAGCAGCGGATTGCGCTCGATCTCGTCGTCGATGAAGCGTTCCAGCTCGACATGGGTAAGCTGCAGCAGCCGAATCGACTGCATCAGCTGCGGCGTCATCACCAGCGACTGGGACTGTCGTAGCTGTAGCTTTGCCGCCAGAGCCATGGTTCGGTTTCAAACGCCTTCTCTACCCACTGGGAAGTCTACGCATCGGAACAGCCGGAGCGAATTTTTCCGACCGGGCATAGAGACTGGCCCGGCTTTTGCTTGTCAAGCGAAACGCTAGCAAGAGTCGCTTACCGGAGCGTTATCCGAACGAAAAATCTCAAAAAACAACCGAGAATTGCCAAAATTCACCGCGGGGAAACGTATTTTACGCTCAGAGCGTGAAACCTTCGCCGAGATAGAGACGCCGCACATCCGCATTGGCGACCACCTCGTCGGCGCGGCCATGCGTCAGCACCTGGCCGGCATGGATGATATAGGCGCGGTCGATGAGGCCGAGCGTCTCGCGCACATTATGGTCGGTGATCAGCACACCGATGCCGCGCGCCGTCAAATGGCGCACAAGCTGCTGGATGTCGGCGACGGCAATCGGGTCGATGCCGGCGAAAGGCTCGTCGAGCAGCATGTAGGCCGGGCGCGTCGCTAGCGCGCGGGCGATCTCGAGGCGACGCCGTTCGCCACCGGAGAGCGACAGCGACGGCGCCTTGCGCAGATGGCTGATGTGGAACTCCTCGAGCAGTTCGTCGAGGCTGCGCTCGCGCTCCTTGCGGCTCTTTTCGACCACTTCGAGCACAGCGCGGATGTTTTGTTCGACGCTCAGGCCACGAAAGATCGACGCTTCCTGGGGCAGGTAGCCGATGCCGAGCCGGGCACGGCGGTACATCGGCATCGAGGTAACGTCGAAGCCGTCGATCTCGATCGTGCCTTCATCCACCGGCACCAGGCCGGTGACCATGTAGAAACAGGTCGTCTTGCCGGCGCCGTTGGGGCCGAGCAGCCCAACCGCCTCACCGGCGCGCACGCCGATGGTCACGCCGCTGACGACCTTGCGGCCCTTATAGCTCTTGGTCAGGCCCTTGGCGATCAAGGTGCCCTTGAACTTCGCGGAATCGACATTGGCCGTGGCCGGTGTTCCTAATTTGCCGGCGGCCCGCCCCGGAAGGCGGGCCAGCAGCGACGCTACGCCGGCCATTAGTTCTTCGGCGCTCCCTGCTTCGGCGGCGGCGTCATCGACATGATGACGCGCCCGCCGCAGCCGTCGACATTGGCAAGGCCGGTCTTCATCTGCACGGTGAGCTTGCAGCCCTTCAGCACGTTGGGGCCTTGCGACAGGACCACTTCCTTGCCGGACAGAACGAGCACCTGGGTCTTCATGTCGAAAGTGCCGTTGTCGCCGGTGGCGATCTGGTCATCCGACTTCATATAGACTTTGTTCTCGACCACCAGATGGTCGATATTGGCCGAGCCCGTCATCGCCGAGGCTCCCGCGGCCGCGCCCTTTGCGGCATTGGGATCCTTGACATAGTAGACCGTCATCTTGCCGGCCTTGAGCATGGTCGGCCCTTGCGTGACGGTGACGTTGCCGCTGAACACGGCGACGCTGTCCGCCTGGCGGACTTCCAGCTTGTCGCTTTCGATCTGGATCGGCTGGTCGCCCGACAGTTTGAGGCCGGACTGGCTGGTCGCGCCGGACTGGGCGAACGAAGGCACCAGGCCGAGCAGCAGCAGCGCCGATGCCGCGCCCACAAGCCGTGCCGAACTACTGGGACGCATTCGAATCTCCGCTCTTTGCCTCTGCCGCCTTCAGGCTGGCGGCGTCGATGTTGACGCGCACTCTGTTTTCGAAAACCAGGACCTTGCCATTGTCCTCGATCGACATCGTGTCTGCCGTGATCCGCGAGCCGCCGCGGCTGACATGGACCGGATCATTCGTCTTCATAGTGCCTTTGCCCATGTCGAGGAAGATGGATTTGAGCTTGGCCTCGATGCCATCGGTTGTCGTCACGGTGACGTCGCTGGTCAGGTTCATCGTGTTGCCGTCACGATCGTAGATGCCGCGCGTTGCGTTGACGGTCGCCACATTGTCGGGCGCCAGCGGCAATTTGGCATTGATGCCTTCCAGGTCGATGATGCCTTGCTTGCCGACGTCCTGGATGGCGCGCAGCGCCGTCAGAGAATAGGGCAGCTTCTGCTTGGTGAAGCCGTTGAGCTTGGGATTGGCCATCACCAGCTTGCCGTCGGAGAAGGCACTGCCGTCGGCCTGCACCGAGATGGACGCGGGCGCGGCGAGATAGGAGTAGACCGGAAAGGCAACGGCGATGATGGCCGCAAGCAGCGGCACCGCGAATTTCAGCACACGCACCCGGCGCGAATGCCGCTGCGCGAGGTCGAAGGCGTCACCGCGCGTGCCGGCTGGCGCCGCAGGCGCCAAAGCCGTCTCGGCATTGGTCTGTTCGTTCGATCGCGCTAGCATGACTATTTTCTAATAAACCCTTGCCCGCCAAAACACCGCCTATAGGTGGGATGCCGGTCCCCGCAAGCAAGCACAAGCCGAGGAAAACCGCAAAAATATGACGGCCGCTGTGTTACAAACGGAAATGAAGGCGACACAATTTCCGCACTTCATAGCAGATACGGACAGGCAGCGTTAATTTTTCGTGAAACGCCGCTTCGCAGCCGCAGACAATCTTGCGTCTCGCGCAAGCCCTCAGGAAACGGTAGCCGGGCGTTGGCGCTTGCTTTAAAAGCATCTCTTCCCACCGACCGTGAGGCTGACCATGGCACTGAGAGCCGACGACCTGATCGACCGCCGCCGTTTGCGCCGCAAGCTGACATTCTGGCGCGTTGCCGCGCTCGGCGTCGCCGCGGCCGCACTGATCGCACTGTCGGCATGGGTCTACAACGACGACTTCACCGGTTCGGCGGTCGACCACATCGCCAAGGTCAGGATCGAAGGCACCATCACCGAGGACGAGGATCTGATCAAACGGCTGGAAACCATCCGCCAGTCCGCGAAGGTGAAAGGCGTCATCCTGTCGATCGATTCGCCCGGCGGCACCACGGTTGGCGGCGAATCGATCTTCGAAGAGGTGCGCAAGCTCGCCGCCGACAAGCCGGTGGTGGCGGAGGTCGGCACGCTCGCTGCGTCCGCCGGCTACATGATCGCAAGTGCCGCCGACCACATCGTCGCCCGCAAATCCTCCATGGTCGGTTCGATCGGCGTGCTGATCCAGTATCCCGACGTCAGCGGCCTGATGGACAAGCTCGGCATCAAGCTGGAGGAAGTGAAATCCTCGCCACTGAAGGCCTCGCCCTCGCCCTTCAAGCCGACCAATGACGACGAGCGCGCCATGGTCCGCAAGCTCATCCTCGACAGCTACGACTGGTTCGTCGGCATCGTCGCCGAACGGCGCAAGATGACCCGCGAGCAGGCGCTGGCGCTTGCCGACGGCTCGATCTTCACCGGCCGCCAGGCGCTTGCCAACCACCTCATCGACGCCGTCGGCGGCGAGACCGAGGCGATCGACTGGCTGGCGACCAAGGGCGTCGACGCCAAGCTCAAGGTGGTGGAATGGAAGGACACGGAAGGGCGCGGCAGTTTCCTGTTCTCCAAGACAATGGCCAGGACGATCGCCAGCGCGTTCGGCCTTCCCGACGCCGGCGGCGACGTGATTCATGAAATTGGAGCGGACCGCTTGTTTCTTGACGGTCTCGTTTCGGTCTGGCACCCTTGACGGGCCGTTTGGGACGGATGAAAAAGCAAATAAAATCATCCTCATAATTTGACCGCAGTGCTTTCACGGGGACCGTTCTCATGATCAAATCCGAACTTGTGCAGATCATTGCCACGCGCAATCCGCATCTTTTCCTGCGCGATGTCGAAAACATCGTCGGCGCCATTTTCGACGAGATCACCGATGCCCTTGCCGAAGGCAACCGGGTCGAATTGCGCGGTTTCGGCGCTTTTTCGGTTAAGAACCGCCCCGCCCGCACCGGCCGCAACCCGCGCACCGGCGAATCCGTCGAGGTTGAGGAGAAATGGGTGCCGTTCTTCAAGACCGGCAAGGAGTTGCGTGAAAGGCTGAACGGCGGCAAATAGGCGCCGCGCGGGGTCAACCCGGCCTTTCGACAGGAAACCTTATGTTCAATCGCTTCATGCTCATCGTGGTCTTCGTGCCGCTGGCCGTTATCCTGATCGCGCTGGCCGTCGCCAATCGCGAGCTGGTCGCCTTCACGCTGGATCCGTTCAATCCCGGCAACCCGGCACTGACGCTCACGCTGCCGCTTTTCATCTTCCTGTTCCTGGCTCTCGCCGTCGGCATGGTCGTCGGCAGCCTGGCGACATGGGTCAAGCAGGGCCGTTACCGCAAGCTGGCGCGCCAGCGCGGTGTCGAGGCCGAGAACCTGCGCCAGGCGGTCAGCCGCGCACCAGCCGCGCCGCAGGGACCGGCTCAAGGGACAGCCTTGCCGAAACCTACAGCCTGAAGCAGGACAGCGCGCGCATCCTTTTTTGACGCGCAAAAAGACGCTGGGCATTTTGATTTCACGCATGACCCTTCCGAAAACCATATCGGACCGTGCGTCAGGCGTTTTTCCGGGGAGTTTTTCATGCTGACCATTTCGGCCGCCGAGGTCGACCATGCCCTGAGCTTCAAGGGCCTGGTCGAGACGTTGCGCAGCGCCTTTCGCGACGGCGCCGTGCAGCCGGTCCGCCACCATCACACCGTCGAACGGCCCGATGGTGCGGCCTCGACGCTGCTGCTGATGCCGGCCTGGACCGATTTCAACGCCGCTGGCACCTCGGCGGGCGGGCATATCGGCGTCAAGATCGTCACCGTCTCACCCGACAACAACGCCATCGGTAAGCCTGCGGTGATGGGGCTCTACCTCCTGCTCGACGGCACGACCGGCGAACCCGAGGCTATGATCGACGGCCAACGGCTGACGCAGTGGCGCACCGCCTGCGCCTCGGCGCTGGCCGCCTCCTATCTGGCCCGCGAGGACGCCTCGCGGTTGCTGGTGGTCGGCGCCGGTGCGCTGTCGCCCTTCCTTGCCAAGGCACATTCGGCGGTGCGGCCGATCAAGACCATCCGCATCTGGAACCGCACGCCGGCCAATGCCGAAAAGGTCGCAGCCGAATTGCGCGCCGAGGGTTTCCCGGCCAGCGCCGCTGGCGATCTCGCTGCCGAACTCGGCGAGGCCGACATCGTTTCGTCGGCGACCATTACAACGGCGCCGTTGATCAGGGGCGCGCTGTTGCGGCCGGGAACCCATGTCGACCTGGTCGGCGGCTTCACGCCGACTATGCGCGAAAGCGACGACGACGCCATTCAGCGCGCCCGCGTCTATGTCGACACCCGCGCCGGCGCCACCAAGGAAGCGGGCGACATCGTCCAGCCGCTGGCCTCCGGCGTACTGAAGCCGGAAGCCATCGTCGCCGACCTGCATGAACTGGCCCGCGGTGAGAGGCAGGGCAGGCAGAGCGATGACGAGATCACGCTGTTCAAATCGGTCGGCGCCGCCCTCGAGGACCTCGCCGCCGGCATCGCCGTGTACAAGGCACTCAAGTGAAAGGCAGTAAGGCAATAGGGGAATAGGGCCCTTCTACTGCCCTACTGCCCTACTGCCCTACTGCCCTACTGCCCTACTGCCCTACTGCCCTACTGCCCTACTGCCCTACTGCCCTACTGGCCCGCCTCATTCAGCCAGTAGACGCGCAGCCGGTGATTGTCGGGGTCGAGCGCGACAAAGGTGCGGCCGAAATCCATGTCGGTCGGCGCCTGCAGGATGTTCAGGCCGCGTTCGGTCCAGCCTTGATGGGCAGCATCGACCGCATAGGACGTGTCCAGAGCAAAGACGAGTTCAGCACCGCCGCCCGCCGCCGCGGCCGCCGGCTCCACCGTGTGGCGCGACCACAGGCCGAGCTTGAAGCCGCCGTCGAGCACGAACAGCACGAAAGTCGGCGACGCCTCGACCGGCTGGCGTCCGAGCAGCGCCCCGTAGAAGGCACCGCTGCGCTCCGGGCTGTCGACATAGAGGATAACGAAATTGGGGGTATTCATGTCTGTTCTCCAAGATTTCGATTGGAGAAGCATAGGCGCGGCCACTGTCAGATTCTGGCAGCAGCCGATCGGAAGAACACGAAAAAAACTCGACCCGGATCAATCGCCCGGCCCGCGCCGTGGCACATCGAGCGTCGCTCGCCACTCCCTCAGCAAGGCCTGCCGCCGGCGCGGGTAGCGGATGTCGGTGGCGTTGAGCCCCGAGATCCGATCAGCGCGAAAGTGGCGAAAATCCTGCCGCGTCTCGCACCAGGCCACCACGACCCGCACCTTGTCGAAGAAGCCGAGCGCAAACGGCCAGACCACGCGCTCCGAGGCAGCCCCGCCGGCGTCGCGGTAGAGGAAGCCGAGCTTGCGCTCGTTGCGGATAGCCTGCCGCACCAGGCCGAGATCTATGCCTTCGACGGCGCCAGCGGCCGGCCCGACAAGCAGCGTGCTCGCATCGAGTTCCTCGCGCAGATCGTCCGGCAGCACGGCGGCGATCTTGGCCAGCGCGTCGGTCGCGGCGGCCGACAGCCGCGAATCCGGCTGCTTGGCTACCCAGCGCGAGCCAAGCACGATCGCCTCGATCTCCTCGTCTGTGAACATCAGCGGCGGCAGCATGAAGCCGGGCTTGAGCACATAGCCAAGTCCTGCCTCGCCCTCTATCGACGCGCCCTGCCCCTGCAGCGTGGCGATGTCGCGGTAGAGCGTGCGGATCGAGACACCCATTTCACTCGCGAGCGTGCGCCCGCTGACCGGCCGGCGATGGCGGCGCAGGATCTGGATCAGGTCAAGCAGGCGTTCGGAGCGGGACATCGACGCAGATTTGCCTGTTTCTTCAGGCGAGGTCCATTGCGGGGTGGCGCAAACGGCGCCCAAGCCTGCCGACCATCGTGTTGCGAAGCCGGTGGCCCTATGTCAAAAGCGGCCTGCCGTTTCCGGAGACTTTTCTTGAAATCCTTTCGCGACCGAAACCGCGACAAACGCCCGCGCCAGCCTGACAAAGCCGGCGCTCCGCAGGCGCGTCCGCGCGAGGCTGGCTCGACGGGAAGACCGGAGCCACAGAACCGCTCCGAACCGAAAAACACGCCGCGCATCCTTTCCCGCCGCGACGGTGTCCTGCCCGCCGAACGGCTGCCGCTGATCCTCCAAGTCGCTCCCAACGCCGACTATGCGCTGCTCGACAGCGGGGCCGGGCAAAAGCTCGAGCAATATGGCCCCTATCGTATCGTGCGGCCCGAGGGGCAGGCGATCTGGCAGAAGGCGCTGCCGGCAAGAGACTGGGAGCGCGCTGACGCCATCTTCACCGGCGACACCGACGAGGAAGGCATCGGCCGCTGGCGCTTCCCCAGCACGCCGCTCGGCGAGACCTGGCCGATGAAGCATGACGGCATCGACTATCTCGGCCGCTTCACCTCGTTTCGCCATGTCGGCGTCTTTCCCGAGCAGGCCTCGCACTGGGATCACATGGCCGGCCTGATCGCGGCGGCCAAGCGGCCGGTCAAGGTGCTGAACCTGTTCGGCTACACCGGGCTTGCCTCGCTGGTGGCGGCTCGCGCCGGGGCCGAGGTCACCCATGTCGATGCCTCTAAGAAGGCGATCGGCTGGGCCCGCGAGAACCAGGAAATGGCTGGGCTCGGCAACAAGCCGATCCGCTGGATCGTCGACGACGCGGTGAAATTCGCCGAGCGCGAGGAACGCCGCGGCAGCCGCTACGACATCGTCCTGTTCGACCCGCCCGCCTATGGCCGCGGCCCCAAGGGCGAGGTCTGGCAATTGTTCGAGGATCTGCCCGGGTTGACCGACCTTTGCCGCGCGATCCTGACTCCAAAACCGCTTGCCGTGGTGCTGACCGCCTATTCGATCCGCGCCTCCTTCTTCGCCATCCACGCTCTGATGCGCGACACCTTTGCCGGCATGGGCGGCACGGTGGAGTCGGGCGAACTGATCATCCGCGAGAAATCCGCCGGCCGGGCGCTGTCGACCTCGCTGTTCTCTCGCTGGGTGGCCTGAATGAGCGAGCGGCACGCAGGCGCACCGGGGCAGGTGAAGGAAGTCACAAGCCTCGCCAATCCGCTGGTCAAGGACATCAAGGCGCTCGCCTTGAAGAAATTCCGCGACCAGCAGAATGCCTTCATGGCCGAGGGCCTGAAGCTGGTCATCGACGCGCTCGACCTCGGCTGGTCGATCAAGACGCTGGTCTTCGCCAAGGCCGGGCGCGGCAACGCTGCAGTCGAAAAGGTTGCGGCACGCACGGTCGCCGCCGGCGGCACCGTGCTCGAAGTTTCGGAAAAGGTGCTGACGGCGATTACCCGCCGCGACAATCCGCAAATGGTGGTCGGCGTCTTTGCGCAAAAGATCCTGCCGCTCAAGGACATCCGCGCCAGGGATGGCGATGTCTGGGTGGCGCTCGACCGGGTGCGCGACCCCGGCAATCTCGGCACCGTCATCCGCACCGTCGATGCCGTCGGCGCCAAAGGCGTCATCCTGGTCGGCGAAACCACCGATCCGTTCTCCGTCGAGACCGTGCGCGCCACCATGGGCTCGATCTTCGCCGTGCCTGTTGCCAAGGCGACGCCCGAATCGTTCCTCGCCTGGCGAAAGAGCTTTTCCGGCCTCGTCGCCGGGACGCATCTGAAAGGCGCGGTCGACTACCGCTCGGTCGACTTTGCCAGGGGCCCGGTGCTCTTGCTGATGGGTAACGAACAGCAGGGCCTGCCAGACAGCCTCGCCGAAAGCTGCGACCGGCTGCTCAGGATTCCGCAGGCCGGCCGCGCGGATTCGCTCAATCTTGCCGTCGCCACCGGCGTCATGCTGTTCGAGATCCGACGCGGCGCGCTGAAGTTGGGGCCGGACTAGACCATGATCCCGAAAAGTGGCGTCCGGTTTTCGGACAAGATCATGATAAGGCAAGAGGACACCAAATCGTGAAGTCATGGTCCCCCTACGCCCTGCTGGTCGTCGTCGCAATCGGGCTCGACCAGTGGATAAAGCAGCTGGTGGAGACCGGTCTCGCCTTTCAGGAGAAGGTCGATGTCCTGCCCTTCCTGGCGCTTTTTCGCACCTACAACACCGGCATCGCCTTCTCGATGTTCTCGTCCTTCGGCGACACCGGCCTGGTGGTGATTGCCGCCCTCGTCGTCGCTTTCGTGCTCTATCTCGCAATGCGCACGCCGGCCGGCCATGTCCTTTCCCGGATTGGCTTTGCCCTGATCATCGGCGGCGCGCTCGGCAATCTGATCGACCGCGCCGTCTATGGCCACGTCATCGACTACATCCTGTTTCATACGCCGGTGTGGTCCTTCGCCGTCTTCAACCTCGCCGACGCCTTCATCTCGGTTGGCGCAGCACTCGTCGTCTTCGACGAATTGATCGGCTGGCGGCGCGAGGCCAAACCCCAGGGGCCGGACGCCTGAACGGCCGACTCTCTTGAAAGCCCTACTCCCTTGAAAGATTGACCTCGCCGGGCCGTCGACGCACAGTCCGCGTATCCAGACCGAGGGGACAAAATGCCCGAAACCTTCAAAACCATCCTCGTTTCACGCGACGCAGAGAAAAAACAGTCGGTGGTGGTGACCGACCTCACCGAGGCCGAGTTGATGGAAGGCGACGTCACCGTCGCGGTCGAGGCGACGACGGTGAACTACAAGGATGGGCTGGCCATCACCGGCAAGGCGCCGGTCATCCGCCGCTGGCCTCTGGTGCCCGGCATCGATTTCGCAGGCACGGTCATCTCCTCCTCCCACGCCGATTGGCGCAAGGGCGACAAGGTCATCCTGAACGGTTGGGGCGTCGGCGAGACGCATTTCGGCGCCTATGCCGGCCGCGCGCGCGTCAACGGCGACTGGCTGGTGCCGTTGCCTGAGGGCATGAGCCCGCATGATGCGATGGCGGTCGGCACGGCAGGCTATACCGCCATGCTTTGCGTCATTGCGCTCGAAAGGCACGGCATCGTGCCCGATCGCGGCCCGGTGGTGGTGACCGGTGCTGCCGGCGGCGTCGGCTCGGTCGCGGTCTCGCTCCTGTCCAGCCTCGGCTACCATGTCATCGCCTCGACTGGCCGCAATGCCGAAAGCCCCTATCTGATCGATCTCGGCGCTGCCGAGGTGATCTCGCGCGATGAGTTGACCCAGCCGGCAAAGCCGCTGGCCAAGGAGCGCTGGGCCGGCGGCGTCGATGCGGTCGGCAGCCATACGCTGGCCAATGTGCTGTCGATGACCTCCTATGGCGGCGCGGTCGCCGCCTGCGGTCTGGCCGGCGGCATGGACCTCCCGGCGAGCGTCGCGCCGTTCATCCTGCGCGGCGTCTCGCTGCTCGGCATCGATTCGGTCATGGCGCCGAAGCCGGTTCGCCTCGAGGCATGGCGTCGCATCGGCACCGATCTCGACCACAAGAAGCTCGCCACGCTGTCCACGACCATCGGATTCGACGGTATCATAGATGCCGCGCGCGACATCGTCGACGGCAAGATCAGGGGCCGTGTCGTGGTCGATATGCAGCGCTGACAAGGCAAAACGGCGCGACCGCTAAAATTCGAACGATCCGCCGCAATCTTCCATAATCTCTCTATGGCAAGGCTTTCCGCATGATCGCGGAATCCGGCATCAGAGCCCCGGGCAGTGCCAAAGGCGTCGACGGGCCCGGCCCCGAGGTGCCAAAGCGGCTGCTTGTCGCAGCGCCGCCGCTGGTGCCGGCATCGCCGCCGGCCAATCCCGAAGGCCTGCCCTTCCTGACGATCGTCGCCACCGCCGTGCTGGCTGGGCTGGCTCACCTGACCGGCGCACCGATCTTCGTC
The DNA here is from genome assembly GCF_003601975.1 of Mesorhizobium waimense. Classification (GTDB taxonomy): domain Bacteria; phylum Pseudomonadota; class Alphaproteobacteria; order Rhizobiales; family Rhizobiaceae; genus Mesorhizobium; species Mesorhizobium waimense. Next base: position 137,647 of record NZ_QZWZ01000006.1, on the reverse strand, counting down.
ACCATCGGTTTGCTGGCGACCGGCCTGGCCGGCCTCGGCATGCACCTGCGAGCCAAGCGCAATGAACGCCGCGCGGCGGCCCTGCTCGATGAAACCGCCGCGCGCAGCCGCGCCGAGATCGAGACGCTGGCCGACCGCATGTGGGAGATGCAGGAGAGCGAGGAACGCTTCCGCGGGTTGATCGACGCACTCGGCGATCTCGTCGTCCATCGCGATCGCGACGGCAACATCGTCTATGCCAACAAGGTTTTCGCCGATCTCGTCGAGATCGACCAGCGCCACCTTTCCGGCAAGACCTTATCCGAACTTGGCATCGATGTCGGCATCGTTCCCGACGCCGCCTTCTCGGATCACGAATGCCTGAGCTCCACCGACGTCGCCATTCGCACGCCGAGCGGCCCGCGCTGGTTTTCCTGGATCGAGTTGTCGGTACGCGACAAGGACAATGGCGCCGTCTCGCATCGCGCCATCGCCCGCGACATCACCGCCCGCAAGCGCGCCGAATCCTCGCTGATCACCGCCCGCGAGCGAGCCGAATATGCCAGCCAGGCCAAGTCGCGCTTCCTGGCCACGGTCAGCCATGAGATCCGCACGCCGATGAACGGCATCATGGGCATGGCCAAGCTCCTGGTCGATACCGACCTGTCGCCCGAACAGCGGACCTATGTCGGCGCCGTCTCGACCTCGGCCAGCGCCCTACTGGCGCTCATCGAGGACCTGCTCGACTATTCCAAGATCGAGGCCGGGCGTTTCGACCCGGAACCGCAGCCGACATCGCTGCGCGAGATCGCCGACAACATCATCGAGCTCATGGCGGCGCGCGCCTTCGGCAAGAACATCGGCCTTGGTTGCCACGTCGAGCCCGACGTGCCGCAGATGATTACCGCCGACCCGGGCAGGGTGCGGCAGGTGCTGCTCAACCTCATCGGCAACGCCATCAAGTTCACCGACACCGGCGGTGTGCTGGTGAGCGTGGCGCGGGCGCGCACCGAGACCACCGACCGTATCTGCTTCACGGTCTCCGACACCGGTCCTGGCCTGCGCGAGGAGGACATGGAGCGCATCTTCGAGGAGTTCGAGCAGTCTGACGGCACCTCGACGCGGGTGCATGGCGGCGCCGGCCTCGGCCTCGCCATCTCCAGGCGGCTGGTCAACGCCATGGGCGGCTCGATCTCGGTGTCGAGCCGGCTCGGCGAGGGATCAGAATTCGTCTTCGAGCTCCCCGCCACTTCGGCAACCGAACCGCCGCAGAACCGGCAAAATATCTTGGCCGGCCGCCGCGCCGTGATCGTTTCGAAGAACGCCATCGAGGCCGACGCCATCGCCCGCACCATCCGCGCCCATGGCGGCGCGGTCGATCTGGCGACGACGCTTGCCCAGGCGACACCGTTCGCCGCCGGCTGCGACGTGCTGCTGGTCGATGCGGCGATGGAAAACAGTGACGGGCGCCTGCTCAAGCGCTTGCGCCAAAACGGCTTTACCGATTGCGAGGCGATCACGCTGATCGCGCCGACGGATCGCGGCATGCTTGGCGAATTCCGCGCCAATGGCTATGCCACCTTCCTGGCCAGGCCGGTGCGCGGCGAGACGCTGCTGCGCGTGCTGTTGACCAGCCATGCGCCGGCCCTTCCCCAGCCGAAATCGGACAGGCAAGGCGCCCCGCCCGTGCGTGCCGGCGCTGGCCGCCGCGAGCATGGCCTGTCGGTGCTGATCGCCGAAGACAACGACATCAACGCCATGCTTGCCCGCGCCACGCTTCTCAAGGCAGGGCATCGCGTCAAGGTGGTCGGCAATGGCAAGGCCGCCGTCGAGGCCATCACCGATGCAGGGCTCAAGCATCGCTTCGACGTGGTGCTGATGGACCTGCATATGCCGGTCATGGACGGGCTGGACGCGATCGCCGCCATCCGTCGCCATGAGGAGGAAATGGCCGTGCCGCCGGTCCCGATCATGGTGTTGTCTGCCGATAGCCAGGAAAAGACCCGTCACGCCGTGCTCGCCCACGGCGCCAGCGGCTTCGTCACCAAGCCTCTCGACCCCGACGCTCTGGTCCATGCCGTCGAGGGTCAGGTCGCGGCCTGACACCGCGCATCGGCTGTCTCTCATCACGTAAACGTAGCCGGTTGAGCGTATTCGCCAGCCGACGAAGTATTGCCCGTAGCGCCGTATCACGGTACTGTCACAATCCTGTTGCACCTACACCGTATCCCCGTGCCAAGAGGGATGGCTCGAAGGAGAATCACTCGTGCATACAGTTATGCCGGAATGTGACACTCGGCCGAACGCCGGCGGCGCCCTGCTCGCCGCGCGGACCGCCGACGCCGTCGCAAATGGGGCACCTCTGGGCCGCATCGGCAACCTCGAAGTGCGCCTGGCGCGCAATGCGGCCGAAATCGCCGCCGCCCAGGAAGTGCGCTATCGGGTATTCTATGATGAGCTTGGCGCCAGGAAGGATCTGTTCCAGGCGCAGGATCGTCGCGACGCCGACCGCTTCGACCCGCTCTGCGATCATCTGCTCGTCCTCGACACCTCGCTTGCCGGCCCCGAGCACCGCCGCATCGTCGGCACCTACCGGCTGCTGCGGCAGGAAATCGCGGCGACGGCTGGCGGCTTCTATTCCGAAGGCGAATTCGAACTGACCAAGCTGATCGCGCGCCACCCCGGCCAGCGCTTCCTCGAGCTCGGCCGCTCCTGCGTCCTGCCGGAATATCGCTCCAAGCGCACTATCGAGGCGCTGTGGCAAGGCATCTGGGCCTATATCAACCATTACGGCATCGGCGTGATGACCGGCTGCGCTTCGTTCCACGGCATCGTGCCGGCGGCGCATGCCGAGGCGCTAACCTATCTTGCCCATCACTGCCGCACCGACTCGGCCTGGGACGTCAGGGCGGTCGCCGGCCGCTATTGCTCCATGGACCTGATGCCGATCGAGGCGGTCAACGCCAAGGCGGCGATCGCGGCGATGCCGCCGCTGGTCAAGGGCTATCTGCGCGTCGGCGCCCGCATCGGCGACGGCTGCGTCATCGATCACGAATTCTCGACCGTCGACGTGTTCGTGGTCATGCCGGTCAAGGAGATCGGCGCCCGCTACGTCAACTACTATGGCGGGGAAGCCCAGCGCTTCGCCGCCTGAGGCGTTGGGCAACGATCTTTCCGGCGCATTGCAGGCATTGCGGCTTGCCGTGAGCGACCTGCCGGACGTCATCGAAACCACATCCTATGGCACGCCGGCGCTGAAGGTCGGCAAGAAGCTGTTGGCCAGGGTCAAGGATGCCGACACCATCGTCTTGATGTGTCCGCTCGACGAGAAGGAGATGCTGCTCGAGGCAGCACCGGACATCTATTTCGAGACCGATCACTACAAGGGTTGGCCGGCGATTCTCGTCAGGGTGCATGTGATCGCACCCGACGAATTGCGTCACCGGCTCGAACGCACCTTTGTGGCGCAAGCGCCGAAGGCGCTGCTCAAGGCCTGGCAGGCATCTCGCTCAGCACCCTGATTTTCACGGAATATCTTCCGGCCGCCGGCCGGGCCGGCTCTTGTAGGATGGGAAGGCCCAGCCGAATTTGAGCGCGCCGCCACGTACCAGGAATGCCGCGGCAAAGCCCGCCAGACCGGATGCCAGCGGCGGCATTCCCGCAAGATCGCCAAGTGTGAAGAGGGTGGCGCCGGCAAGGGCGGCCGTGACGTAGATCTCGGGCCGCAGAAGCACCGACGGCTCACCGGCCAGCAGATCGCGCAGTATTCCGCCGAAAGTGGCCGTCAGCACGCCGGTGACGACGGAGACGACCGGCGAACCGGTAATCGCCAGGCCCTTGGCCGCGCCCATCACTGAAAAGGCGGCAAGGCCGATAGCGTCGAGCCAAAGCAGCAGTTTCCAGCGCGACTCGACGCGGTGCGCGCTGAAGAAGACCAGCACCGCCACCGCCGCGCAGATCAGCACATAGCTGGAGTTGGCGACCCAGAACACCGGCAGGTTGAGGATGACGTCGCGAAACGTGCCGCCGCCGATGGCGGTGACGCTGGCCAGGAACAGGAAGCCGATAATGTCGAGCTGCTTGCGCGAGGCTGCAAGCGCCCCGGTCGCCGCGAAGACGGCGACATCGGCATAGTCGAGAAGCTCGATCGGGTTCATGGGGTGAATAATGAAATAGTGAGTAGGCAATAGCGAGCGGCGAATAGCACGAAGCCATCTGGTTGCTACCGGTCAGTTGTCATCGCGCTAAGGCCATCAAGTTTCCTGGACGGGTTTCGCGGCGATTGCTGCCGATGCCCGCAACTTCCTCGAATCCCGCGAAATGAGATTGACTTCGGGCAAATTAAATGACTGAATAGTTCATTCAAATTATGTGGGTAGACGCCTATGTCTCCTCGCCGCTACAGCATGGGCTCCCGGACTGCTGCCTTCGCGAAGACGCGGCAGCGGATTCTCGAAGCGACAATCAAGCTGCACACCCAGAACGGCATCTTCGGTACGACTTGGAAGGACATCGCCACGGAAGCCGATGTCGCCGTTGGCACCGTCTACAAGCACTTTCCTACCCTGGATGACCTGGTGCCTGCCTGCGGCGAATTGCTGATGGAGCGCCTGCGTCCTCCATCGCCTGAATCAGTGACGGAGATAATCGGCGGGGCGACCGACCCTAAAGAGCGGTTAAGCCGGGTCGCGAACGCGCTGTTCGCCTTCTACCACCGCGGCGGACGGCATCTCGAGAGCGACCTGCGCGAGCGGGAGCTTCCGGTCATGCGGGAATGGGAAGAGTATCTGCGGAACATGGTGGCCGGCTTCGTGCGAGAGGCGCTCGCCAAGGACGATCCTGGCGATGATGCCGTTCAGGCAATCAGCTTCCTGTTCGACTTCCCGACATTCAACGCGATGCGGATACGCGGCATGACAATGGATCTCGCCGCCGAAACGGCAACGGGAATGGCGCTCTGCTGGCTCAAGGGCAAGGGCCGGACGAGCACGTCTTGAACGAAGAGATTGGGGGAGGCGAAACAAGGGCGAAAGCCAGATAGCAAAGGAGGAAGTCATGGACACGAAAGTCGTTGAAGTCACCGAATTTGCATTGAAGCCCGGATTCACCGAGCAGATGTTCCTGCAAACCAAGGATGAAGTGAATGATGAGGTGCGGATGCTCGAGGGTTTCCTCAATCGTCGCCTCCTCAAATCCGAGGGAGGCTGGACGGAAATATTCGAATGGGCGGACATGGACAGCGCAAAGGCGGCCAGAGAGGTCTGGTCCACGCTGCCCGGCATCAAAAACTATTGCTCGATGGTCAACATCGCCTCGCTGAAGGTCGGCTACCACTCTGTGGCGGCCGTGGCTGGCGGTGAAGCTGACAGGGGAATCCCCAGCGCCTTTTGCAGTCACGCCCTGGAAGGAGAGGCGCGCTGGTGGCTTGGCTCGCTGGCAGTGATCAAGGCGACGGCAGCCCAGACGGCGGGCCAGTTCACGCTGGTCGAAGTGCTCGAGAACGAAGGCGAGGCGCCGCTGCATGTCCATCATCGCGAGGACGAGTCATTCCAGGTGATGGAAGGCGAGATCGAGTTCGAGATCGGCGGCAAGAAGATCATGGCTGGGCCCGGTTCGTTTCTCTTTGGGCCACGCGATGTGCCGCACCGCTATACGGTCAAGCGTGGGCCGGCCCGAATGCTGTTCCTCTTCACGCCCGGCGGTTTCGAGGACCTTTTGAGGGCGACCAGCGTGCCCGCCGGCGACAGATGCATCCCTCCGGACGGCGAAGGAATGCCGGACATGGAGACATTTCCCGATGTGGTCCGCCGCTATGGGTGCGAACTGCTTGGCTGAGGACATGGCAAGCGCTGCACAGCAGAAGTGGCAACTGGGTTGATCGCCCTTGAAGCAGACAGGTTTCGGGGCGGTCGATCATGCCTCCAGCTTTGATGGCGGTTGCGGCCCAAATGGCGCGCTATTCCCCGTTCATGCGTCCTTTTCCGCCTGCTCATTGACAGGCCCCGGCTCGACCGGCGCTTCGCCTGCCGCCTGCTTGGGGCCGCCCTTGGCGACGCCGACCATCGCCGGCCTGAGCACGCGCTCGCCGATCGAATAGCCCGGCTGCACCACCTGGACGACGGTGCCGGCGGGAACCTCGGGGTTGGGCACCTCGAACATCGCCTGATGGAAATTGGGGTCGAACTTCTCGCCTTCCGGCGCGAGCTTTTTCACGCCATGTCGCTCCAGTGCCGACAGCATGGCACGTTCGGTGAGGTCGACGCCCTCGATCAGCGCCTTGAAACCGGCATCGCCCGCAGCCTTGGCCTCGTCCGGGACGGCATCGAGCGCGCGGCGCAGATTGTCCGACACCGACAGCATGTCGCGGGCGAAATTGGCGACCGCATAGGTGCGCGCGTCATGCACGTCGCGCGCTGTGCGGCGGCGCAGATTCTCCATCTCGGCAGCAACGCGAAGGGCGCGATCCTTCAGTTCCTCGTTTTCCTTCAGCAGCCGCACAAGCGCTTCGTAGTCGCCGTCGACGCTGCCTTCGGTCCGTTCGCCCACCGCTGCCTCAGTGGCTTCGATTTCCTCGGGCGCGCGTTCGTCTTTTGCCTGGTCGCTCATCGCCGTTTCCCGTCATTTTCAAATGGTCTGGATTTGCGCCCGATATCGAGGTTTGGCGGCCAAAAATCAAGGGGCAAGCCATACTGGAGGCTGCCGATGGTCTTTCGATATTAATTCAAATTTTACCGTAACGGCCGGCTTTTCTTGCCAGGCCGCTGCAATGCGGGAACCATTACCGGTCTGGAGGAGTTTCGAAGCCAACACAGGATTTTGGGACAATGACAGGCAACAAGCGCAACAGGCGCGAGGAACTCGCCGCCGATATCAAGCGCCAGGTCGGCACCGAGACGACGAAGCGGTTCCTGCGCACCCTGCCGGCATTCCGCCTGCAGGCCGACCTGCCCGAGCATCTCAGGGAGTTGCTCGACCGTCTTGACGGGGCGGAGGCCAGCGTCGCCGCCAGCGAGCGCCATTAGGCGTGGATTCCTGAAGACGGGAACATCGGTCGCAGCCGTCATGGCCTGCCATCGCGCGACAATTACGCGCAGTAATTTTGCGTGAGCTTTGCCTTGCGGCGGCGGAGCCTGATGCTTATGCTTCCTGATGAACATGATTTCCCCCGAGGCGGTTGCCAACAGCAAGCGCGCCTGGCTGAAGATACTAGCGCGCTACAAGAAGCCTGACCGGCGGCGTAGCGCCCTCGAACTTGCCATCACCCTCATTCCGTTCGTCACACTCTGGGCGCTCTCTTCGGCCGCCTATTCCTACGGCCACTGGTGGGGTTTGATCCTCATTCTTCCCGCTGCCGGGTTTCTGGTGCGCATCTTCATGATCCAGCATGACTGCGGCCATGGCTCCTTCTTCGCCAATCGCTATGCGGACGACTGGATCGGCCGCGCGCTCGGCGTCCTGACGCTGACGCCCTATGATTGCTGGCGGCGCGCCCACGCCACCCATCACGCCAGCGCCGGCAATCTCGACGAGCGCGGCATGGGCGACATCAAGACCCTGACCGTCGCCGAATACCGGCAGATGTCATGGCGGGGTCGGCTTGCCTACCGCCTCTACCGTCATCCGCTGGTCATGTTCGGCCTCGGGCCGATATGGCTTTTCATCTTCGAGCAAAGGCTGCCGGTCGGCATGATGCGGGGCGGCCTGACGCCCTGGGTGTCGTCGATGACGACCAATCTCGGCATCGCGCTTGCCGCCGCGATCCTCATCTGGTTCGTCGGACTAGGCGCATTCCTGGTCGTCCACTTGCCGATCGTCATCCTCGCCGGTTCGGCCGGCGTCTGGCTGTTCTACGTCCAGCACCAGTTCGAGGAGACCGAGTGGGCGAAGGATTCCGAATGGGAATTCCAGCATGCCGCGCTGCATGGATCGTCCTACTACGACCTGCCGGCCGTGCTGAACTGGTTCACCGGCAATATCGGCGTCCACCACGTCCACCATCTCTCGGCCAAGGTGCCCTGCTACCGGCTTCCGGAAGTGCTGCGGGATTATCCGGAACTGCGCGGCATCGGCCGCGTCACGCTCCTCGACAGCCTGCGCTGCGTCAAGCTGGCGCTGTGGGATGAAAACCGCCGCAAGCTGGTGTCGTTCCGCGAAGCGCGGATGGCCGCGTAGAATTGACCGCCGCACCAGCGGTGCGGCGGGTATCTCCCTTTGGTCCGTTCAGGCCGCCTTGCGCTCGTCGCGCATCAGGGCCTTGCCGTCGCGGATTTCGGTGCCGAGCACTTTCAGGCATTCCCGCATGAAGGCGGCGAGGCCCGGCCAGCCCTTGGCCGACACCAGATTGCCGTCAACATGGGCGCCGGTCGGCGCGACGTCGATGTAGATGCCGCCGGCCAGCGTGACCTCCGGCTCACAATATTGCAGCGCCGCGACTTCCCTGCCGCGCACCACGCCGTCGACCGCGATCAGGATCTGTACGCCGTGGCAGATGGTGAAGATCGGCTTGCCGGTCTCATGGAAATGCCTGACCAGCGCCTGCACCCGCTTGTCGATGCGGATATATTCCGGCCCGCGCCCGCCGGCCGCATAGACGGCGTCGTAATCGGCCGGATTCACCTCGGCAAAGGTCTTGTTGAGGATGTAGTCGTGGCCGAGCTTTTCCGTATAGGTCTGATGGCCTTCGAAATCGTGCAGCGACGTCTTCAATATGTCGCCTGCCTTCTTGTCCGGGCACACGACATGCACCGTATGGCCAACCGCGTGCATGGCCTGTTCGAAGACGAAAATCTCGTACTCCTCGCTGAACTCGCCAACGAGCATCAATATCTTCTTGCCTGCCATTCCGGTTCCTCCCTTGCTGGACATTTATTTCGGATCTCGAAATAATGGACCTATCCTAAGGGCAAGACAGCGAAAGGAAAAGCGCAAATCGCGCATTTGGTCTGACCAGATTGTGTTGCCTTTGTTAAGAAACCGGCCAAGCCCTTGCTCCCGGCGTCCGAACGGCAATCCTGGTCCGACCAACAAAACCGATCAGGCGGCCGCGCGGATCATGTCCGCCGCCTTCTCGGCAATCATGATTGTCGGCGCATTGGTGTTGCCGCCGATCAGGGTCGGCATCACCGAGGCATCGACGACGCGCAGCCCCTGCATCCCCCTCACCTTGAGTTGCGGGTCAACGACGGCCATGTCGTCGACCCCCATCCTGCAGGTGCCGGCCGGGTGGTAGATCGTGTCGGCGCGGGCCCTGATATGCGCCATCAGTTCGGCATCGCTTGAAACGCCGGCGGTGTAGATTTCCTTGCGGCGGTATTTCGCCAGCGCCGGCGCCTCCAATATGCCGCGCATCGTCTTGACCCCCTTGAGCAGAAGGGCGGCATCGCGCTCGTCCTCGAGAAAGCGCGGATCGATGCGCGGCGGCCCCAGCGGGTCCGGCGACGACAGGCCGACCTCGCCGCGCGAATAGGGCCGGAGCACGCAGACATGGCAGGAAAAGCCGTAACCCATATGCAGCTTGCGGCCGTGGTCGTCGACGATGGCGATGCAGAAATGCAGTTGCAGGTCGGGCCTTCCAATCGCCGGATCGGATTTGAGGAAGGCGCCGGCTTCCGCATAGGGCGTGGCGATCATGCCGGTGCCGTTCTTGCGCCAGCGCAGCATATGCCCGAGCAATCCGGGCGTGCCGCGCAGGCCGATGCCCATCATGTCGGCATCCCCCGACGTCCAGGCCATGATGAAATCGAGATGGTCCTGCAGGTTCTTGCCGACGCCTGGCACCTCATGGACGACCGGAATGCCGTGCATCGCCAGTTCGGCCGCCGGGCCGATGCCGGACAACAGCAGCAGCTGCGGCGAGCCAAAGGCGCCGCCGCAGACGACGACCTCGCGCTTTGCCTCCGCGACGGTCTCGGTTTTGCCGGCACGGTAGCGCAGGCCCGTGGCGCGCTTGCCGTCGAGGACGATCCGTGTCGCATGCGCCCCGGTGACAACAGTCAGGTTCGGCCGGTCCATGGCCGGATGCAGATAGGCGGCAGCGGCCGAGCAGCGTTCGCCATTGCGGCGCTCACCCCAGAATTGCGTCACCTGATAGAGCCCCGCCCCCTCCTGCTCGGCTCCGTTGAAGTCGTCGTTGCGCCGGATCTGGTTTTCGCCGCAGGCCTCGACAAAGGCCCGGGCGACAGGACGCGGCTCCTGCTGCTCGCCAACCCGCAACGGCCCATCCCCGCCATGCAACGCGTCGGTGCCGCGCTGATTGCCTTCGGCGCGCCGGAAATAGGGCAGCACCTCGTCCCATGACCAGCCGTCGCAACCAAGGTCGGCCCATCCGTCGTAGTCGCTGCGATGCCCGCGAACATAGAGCATGGCGTTGATGGCGCTGGACCCGCCAAGCGTCTTGCCGCGCGGCTGGTAGCCCTTGCGGCCGCCAAGCCCTTGCTGCGGCACCGTCTCGAAGGCCCAGTTGTTGATCTTCGGCCGCCCCGGCAGCAGCGCAATGACGCCCGCCGGCGCGCGGATGAACAGGTCCTTGCCGGCGCCGCCGGCTTCGATCAGGCAGACCGTCTTCGAGGGATCTTCAGAGAGCCTTGCAGCCAGCGTGCAGCCGGCGGAACCGCCACCGGCGATGACATAGTCGTAGCGCATGATCTCCTCCCGATCATCCGGCGGATGTTTCCGTCCGGATGCCCAAGAGAAGGCTTGCTTGCGAGCATTGTAAAGACGTCAGCGCGTTGCCGCAGGGTCAGCCCGTGCGTTTGCGCCGCCAGGAATATTTCGGCCCCTTCGCCTCCGGCTCGGCGGCCGGCTGATAATAGAGCGGCAGGCCACCGGTACGGCCTTCCTCGAGCCGCTTCAACAGCACCGGGTTCGACACTTCGAACTCGTCGAAACCGAGCCGCAGCATATGCGGCAGCTGGTCGACCAGAACCTGGCCGGTGGCGCGGACGGCACCCTGGAAATGATAGCGCGCGCGCAGCAATTCGCCCTTGGAGAAGGACCGCCCGTCATTGAACGCCGGAAAGGCCAGCGCCACCAGCGACAGCTGGTCGAGCAGCCCGGCGATCTTGTCCAGTTCGTCGCCCGGCATAAGCTGGACGCCGAGGCGCTCCTTCGCCGATCGGCGCACGTCCGCGTCGAGCCCCAGAAACGCCAGCAGCGGCAGGATGAAGCGGCCATTGCCGGTAAGTGCATCGGCGCTTTCGGCATGAATCCACTCGTCCTCGCGGAAACCCGTCGGGGTCCAGAGGCGGGTCTCCGTCGTCGATTCAGTCATCAAAAGTTCCTAAAGCACAAAATTTCTGGAGCGGCGCGCCGGTCAGCGGCTTTTGGTACGTGAGCACCGGAAGCGCAGGAAACCACCGTTTGCAGGCCGGCTGAACACCAACATACCCTAAAGCGATGCGTCGGTCAGCGACTTCTCCAGTCCCGACAGATGGATGCCGCACTCGGTCTTGGCATGGCCGGCCCAGCGGCCGCTGCGCGCATCCTCGCCCGGCTGTACCGGCTGCGTGCACGGGAAGCAACCGATCGACAGATAGCCATAGGCGACCAGCGGATTTTCACGCAGCGCATGCGCGCGCATGTAGGCGGCCTGGTCCGACGTCGTCCAGTGCGCCAGCGGGTTGATGCGGATGCGCGAGCCGACCGCCTCGAAGACGGGAAGCGCCGCCCGCGTCGAGGCCTGGAAGCGCTTGCGTCCGGTGAGCCAGGCGCGGAACGGTTCGACGCCGCGCGCCAGCGGCTCGACCTTGCGCACATTGCAGCAGGCGTCGGTGTCGGTCTCGTTGAGGTTGCCGGTCGGATCGACCCGCTCGAGTGCGGCCCCATCGGGCTTGATCACCCTGACGTCGGTCAGGCCGAAATCGGCGGCGAGCGCGTCGCGATAGCCGAGCGTCTCTTCGAAATGCTTGCCGGTATCGAGGAAAATCACCGGCAGCGTGCGGTCGATCTCGGCGATCATGTGCAGGAGCACAGCCGAATCGGCGCCGAAGGAGGACACCGCAGCGATACCGCCGCGAAAGATCTCCCTCGTCGAGCGCTCGATGATCTGGAGCGGATTGAGGTGACCATACAGCGCGTCGAGCCCCGCCGCCTCGGCGGCGATGCCGGCCTCGACGTCGACGATACGGTCAAGCGGCCTTGGTTTCGCCAGCATAAAGCGCCTCCTTGAACGGCGCGGGACCGACTCTGCGGTAGGCGTCGATGAATCGTTCTGAGGGATCGAGGCGAAGGCCGAGATAGGTTTCGACGATCTGCTCGATGGCGTCGGTGATCTCTTCCGACGAGAAGCCGCGGCCGATGATCTCGCCGACCGAGGTGTTCTCGTCGGCCGAGCCGCCGAGCGTGACCTGGTAGAGCTCGGCGCCCTTCTTCTCGACACCGAGAATGCCGATATGGCCGACATGGTGATGGCCGCAGGCATTGATGCAGCCGGAGATCTTGAGCTTCAGCTCACCGATCTCGCGCTGCCGCTCGAGCGAGGCGAAGCGCTGCGAGATTTCCTGCGCCACCGGAATGGAGCGCGCCGTGGCCAACGCGCAATAGTCGAGGCCGGGGCACGAGATGATGTCGCTGATCAGGTTGGAATTGGCCGTCGCCAGGCCGATGTCGACCAGCGCGTCATAGACCGCCTTGAGATCGGCGCGCGCGACATGCGGCAGGATCAGGTTCTGCTCATGGCTGACGCGCAGCTCGTCGAAGGCGTATTTCTCGGCGATGTCTGCGACCGCTTCCATCTGGCTGTCGGATGCGTCGCCCGGCACCTCGCCGATGCCCTTGAGCGAGATCGTCACCGCCGCATAGTCGGGGTGGCGGTGCGTCACGACATTCTGGTCAAGCCATTCGGAGAAGCTTTTGGAATCGAGCCGTGCCAGCTTCACCGCTGCGTCGCCTTCCGGCCGCGCGGTCAGCTGCGGCGGCGCGAAATAGGCGTCGATGGCGCGGATGTCGGCTTCCGGCAGCTTCAGTTCGGCGTCCTTCAGCTCCTGCCATTCGGCCTCGATCTGGCGGGTGATCTCCTCGACCCCGGTCTCGTGGACGAGGATCTTGATGCGCGCCTTGTACTTGTTGTCGCGGCGGCCATAGAGGTTGTAAACGCGCAGGATCGCGGTGCAGTAGGACAGAAGGTCGGCTTCCGGCAGGAAGTCGCGGATCCTCTTGGCGACCATAGGCGTGCGGCCCTGGCCACCACCGACATAGACGGCGAAGCCGAGCTCGCCGGCTTCGTTCTTCTTCAGATGCAGGCCGATATCATGCGTCTGGATGGCGGCGCGGTCGCGCTCGGCCCCGGTCACCGCGATCTTGAACTTGCGCGGCAGGAACGAAAACTCCGGATGCACCGACGACCATTGCCGCAGGATTTCGGCATAGGGGCGCGGATCGGCGACCTCGTCGGCGGCGGCACCGGCGAAATGGTCCGCTGTGACGTTGCGGATGCAGTTGCCGCTGGTCTGGATGGCGTGCATTTCGACGCTGGCCAGATCCGCCAGGATCGCCGGGATGTCCGACAGCGCCGGCCAGTTGAACTGGATGTTCTGGCGCGTCGTGAAATGGCCATAGCCCTTGTCGTATTTGCGGGCGATGTGGCCGAGCATGCGCAGCTGCTGGCTGTTCAGCGTGCCGTAGGGCACCGCGATGCGCAGCATATAGGCGTGCAGCTGCAGGTAGACGCCGTTCATCAGCCTGAGCGGCCGGAACTGGTCCTCGGTGATCTCGCCGGCAAGCCGCCTCTGCACCTGGTCGCTGAACTCGGCGACGCGGGCCTGGACGAAATCTTGGTCGAACTCATCGTAACGATACATACTTCGTCTTTCAGGGCGCGTCCGCCCGCTTTCACATTATGCCCGGATCGCTTCCGGATGGGCCTGCTTGCCGAGATCGCCACGGATTGTCGGGCCGGCGGCGCGGATCTTTTCGCGCAGCCGCACCGCTTCGACCACGCCGTCGGCCACGGTGACGTCAATCAGGTTGACGTCGACAACCTCATTGTTGGCGTAGGCCGCGGCACCGATCGCCTCCAGCCGGTCCTCGGCCGCCTTGTCATGGGCGAGGTCGGCATTGCCGATCGTCTCGGCCCAGCCGCCATCGGCGTACCAGACGGCGATGCCGTCCGTGAGCCTGTTTGCGGTTAGCACCTTCATTGTTCAACTCCGTCGGCGGCGGTACTCGCAACGCCCTCATGCCTGTGTGCCGCAAGCGGCTCGGAACGTTCAAAATTGGCGCCGGCGACCGCGTCGCCGATGATGGTCATCACCGGGCCGGTGAGGTCGGCGCGTGCCTCCAGCGACGGCAAATCGGCAAGCGTGCCATGGAAGCGGCGGCGGTTGCCGAGGCTGGCATTCTCGACCACGGCGACCGCCGTGTCCGGCGACAGGCCGGCTTCGATCAGCCGTCCCGCAACTTCGGCCGCGACCGAGCGGCCCATATAGACGGCGACCGTGGCGCCGGAGATGGCAAGCTTGGCCCAGTCGGGCAGCGAATTGCCCTTGAGATCGTGGCCTGTCGTGAACACCATCGACGAGGACACGCCGCGCAACGTCAGCGGCAGCTCGAAATCGGCGGCGGCGGCGAAGGCCGCAGTGACGCCGGGAACCACTTCATAGGCGATGCCTGCGTCGCGAAGTGCGGCTATTTCCTCGCCGGCCCGGCCGAACACGAGCGGGTCGCCCGACTTCAGCCGCACGACGCGCTTGCCGGCATGGCCAAGCTCGACCAGCAGCGCGTTGATCTCGGCCTGGCTCTTCGAATGACAGCCCTTACGCTTGCCGACCGGCAGGCGCTCGGCATCGCGGCGGCCCATGGCGACGATCGCTTCCGGCACCAGCGCGTCATAGACGATGACGTCAGCTTCCATCAAAAGCCGATGCGCCCGCAGCGTCAAAAGGTCTTCCGCGCCCGGCCCCGCGCCGACCAGTGCAATATGGCCAGCGGCCGGTGCGTTGGAGACAAGCAAGTCGACGGCGGCATCATGCGCTTGCGAAAGCTCACCGGCTTCCACGGCACGCGCCGGCGCGCCGGCGAAGAAATCGCTCCAGAAGCGGCGGCGACCATTGCCCTTCGGCAGCCGCTCGGCAGCACCTCGGAACGAAGCGGCGAGCGTCGCCAGCGCACCGAGCGACGGCGACAGCATGCGGTCGATGCGGCTGCGCAGGATTTGAGCCAACACCGGGCCTGCCCCTTCGGTGCCGATGGCAATGGCAACCGGGGCGCGGTTGACCAGCGCCGGCGTAAAGAAATCGCAAAGCTCGGGCCGATCGACGGCATTGACCGGAATGCCCAGCCGGCGTGCGTCGGCGGCGACGCGGCGGTCCAGTGCCTCCTCGCCGCTGGCGGCAAACACCAGGGTCGCGCCTTCCAGATGCGCCGCCTCATAGGCGGCATCGATATGGACAGCGCCGGTGGCAGCGATGAAGCTCAGCAACTCGGCTTCGGCGGCATTGGTGATGATGCGCAGCACCGCGCTTGACTGGTCGAGCAGCCGCGCCTTGGCCAACGCCTCCTCGCCACCGCCGACGATGGCCACAGCTTCGCCCTCGACCCGCATGAAAACGGGGAACGCGTTGAGCTTGGCATTGGCCTGCGGCATGACGAAACGCAATCCTGGAACAGTTTGCCAGTTTTACGCGGCGGCGCGAAAAACCAGAAGGAAAGCACTCGCGCATCCTGCGATGGCAGGCAATCGCTTTTTCGCAACTGCGAAGGGCAGGAGAAAATTATTCCACACCCAGGAGAAGGGCGGATTCAAGATGCTGTTGCGGGCCCTGGTCTCCGGGCCTTTTAGCCACCGGCGCTCGGCGTCACAAAACAGTTTTTTCTAAATTCTACCAAATTAGTAGATTAATGTCGCAAGGCGTTGACGGCGGTCTTTGACCAGCGATGAGCCATCGTCCCGGAACGAATTTGCCGGAGCCGGCGTTTGCCATGCAAGCCCCTGGCTGCAAGGCATCAGGCCATGCAGCCTCACGCGGGGTCGGTCTGGAAACGGAGGAGCCGATATGAGCGACATTAAGCTGAAGCACGGACTATGGGTTGTGGTCGCCGACGGTGAGAAGGCGCTGTTCCTGCGCAACCGGGGCGACACGCGATTCCCCGACCTGCAAGTGGTGCAGGAAATGGAGCAGAAAAATCCCGCCACCCGCGATCAGGGTAGCGACCGCCCGGGCCGCTACAATGACGGCCCGTCCGTCCATCGCAGCGCTGTTCAGGACACCGATTGGCACCGTATCGGCAAGGAGCGCTTCGCCGACGATATCGCCGAGCGGCTCTACGGGTTGGCGCATCGCGGCGCCTTCGAGGAGATCGTGCTGATCGCGCCGCCGCAGGTGCTGGGCGAGATGCGCCGGAAGCTGCACAAGGAGGTCGGCGACAGGGTGCAGGCGGAGATTCCGAAGACGCTGACCAACCACACCATTTTCGAGATCGAGAGCCTTCTGCAGGCAGCCTGACCCGCGCGCAATTCGGCCCTCTATTCGCTCTTGTCGGCGCTGCCGGCCATTTCGCGGCAGCCCGGGTTGCCTCGCGCCCATGACAGCCCCCATATTGCAAAAGGTGGCGGCCTCGGGCGGCCCTATCCGACATCGTGATTTTCGAAAGGCGCTCCATAGACAATGCCGCATGACACGCCCCTTATCGCCACCATCGTCGCCGGTCTGGGGCTGGCTTTCGTCTTCGGAGCGCTCGCCAACCGTTTTCGCGTGCCGCCGCTCGTCGGCTACCTGATTGCCGGCGTGCTGGTCGGGCCTAACACGCCCGGCTTCGTTGCCGATGCCGGCCTCGCCAACGAGCTCGCCGAAATCGGTGTCATCCTCTTGATGTTCGGCGTCGGCCTGCATTTTTCGCTGAAGGACCTTTTGTCGGTCCGCGCCATCGCCGTGCCCGGCGCCGTCGTGCAGATCGGCTTTGCCACGGCCCTCGGCGCCGGACTTGCCTGGTTGCTCGGCTGGTCGATGGGCGCCGGGCTGGTCTTCGGCCTGGCGCTTTCCGTCGCCTCCACCGTGGTTCTGCTGCGCGCCTTGCAGGAGCGCCGGCTGATCGAGACAGAGCGCGGCCGCATCGCCGTCGGCTGGCTGATCGTCGAGGACCTCGCCATGGTGCTGGCGCTGGTGCTGCTGCCGGCGCTGGCCGGCGTTCTTGGCGGCGAGCCACAGGTGGACAGCCACGCAAGCGGTCTGCTGGCGTTGCCCGCCAGCTACGGCATCTGGGGCGTCGTCGGCATCACCCTGGCCAAGGTCGCCGCCTTCGTCGTCGTCATGCTGGTGGTCGGCCGCCGGGTCATTCCCTGGATCCTGCACTATGTCGCCCATACCGGCTCGCGCGAACTGTTCCGGCTGGCTGTGCTTGCCATCGCGTTGGGCGTCGCCTTCGGTGCGGCAAAACTGTTCGGCGTCTCGCTGGCGCTGGGCGCCTTCTTTGCCGGCATGATCATGAGCGAGTCCGAGCTCAGCCACCGCGCTGCCGAGGAATCGCTGCCGCTGCGCGACGCCTTCTCGGTGCTGTTCTTCGTTTCAGTCGGCATGCTGTTCGACCCGTTCAGCCTGATGAACAATGGTCTCCCGATCCTGGCGACGCTGGCCATCATCGTCATCGGCAAGTCGCTCGCCGCCTTCGTCATCGTCATCGCCTTCGGCTATCCGATCGCGACGGCACTGATGATTTCGGCCAGCCTTGCCCAGATCGGCGAATTCTCCTTCATCCTGGCCGAACTCGGCGTCGGGCTGGGCCTGCTGCCCGAACAGGGACGCGACCTGATCCTGGCCGGCGCCATCCTGTCGATCGTGCTCAATCCGCTGATGTTCCTCGCCATCGACTGGATGAAGCCATGGCTGGAGGCGCGCGCCGCCAAGGCAGCGCCGCCGGCCGAGGCAAAGCCGATCGGCCCGGCGACGGCATCGGGAGAAGTGGCCTCAGTCGCGATGCCGGAGCCGGAGGACGGGCCGCCGCCGAAGACAAAGCTGACCGGCCACGCCATCCTGATCGGCTACGGCCGCGTCGGCAGCCTCGTCGGCACCGCGCTGAAGGACGCCGCCATGCCCTTCCTCGTGATCGAGGACGCCGACAAGACGCTGGCCAAGCTCAAGGCCGACGGCATTGAAACCATCTCCGGCAACGCGGCCAATGCCGATGTGTTTGCCGCCGCCAATCCGGAAAGCGCAAAGCGGCTGATCCTCGCCATCCCCAATGCATTCGAGGCTGGCCAGGTCGTGCTGCGCGCACGAGCCGCCAACCCCGCGATAAGCGTCATCGCCCGGGCTCATTCCGATGCCGAAGTCGAGCATCTCAAGGGGCTCGGCGCCGACACCGTCATCATGGGCGAACGCGAGATCGCCCGCGGCATCGTGGAAGAGGTGCTTGGCCACAAGCCAGAGGCGGCTGAACCGTCCGCAGCCTGAACAAGCCCAGGCCGTCACATGTGCTGTCAATGCATTCGTCTCGACTGCGTTCGCATGCGGTTCAAGCGACGAATGCAGAGCCGCCGTTTTGCGCGACACTGCTGAGGTATTTTGCCGGCGGCTTCCCAAGCGCCTTCTTGAACATGGTGATGAAGGCGGTGACGGAACCATAGCCGAGATCGCCCGAAACTTGCTGCACGCTCGCACCGGAGGCCAGTTCTCGAATTGCGACGATCAAGTGCAATTGCTAGCGCCAGCGCCCGAAGCTCAGTCCTGTCTCCTTGACCACGAGGCGGGCGAGACTGCTCTCGCTGAGCGCAACGCGACTGGCCCATTGTGCGAGGGTGCTGCGGTCGGCAGGGTCTTGCGCCAACGCTTCGGCGATCCTCCTCAAGCGTGGCTCGGACGAGATCGGCAGATGTAGCTGTTGAACAGGCATGCGCGGCAATTCGATAAGCAGGGTCTTGGTCAAAAGCTCATCCCTCGCCTGATCGTCCTGCACGCCATCGGACAGCTCGATGATCAGTTCGCGTAGCAGCGGCGAGATCGAAAGTGTGCAGCACCGGTCCGGCAGATCGGCAGAGCCCGGCTCGATGTATACGAAGAATATCCGGGCGTTGGCCGTCGCAACATTGCTGTGCTCCATGTCGCCGGGAATCCAGACCCCGCAATGAGGCGGTACCATCCACAGGCCGCTGGGGACGTGGCATGTGACGCCGCCTCCGAGCGCGAAGACGAGTTGGCCTTTGCGGTGTCGATGGGCGGGGACCTCCGCTCTGGTATCGGGGACGTCAACGCGCACGGCAATCGCCGGCGCGGAAGGGTCATCCACATCGAGATCAAGCCAAGGGTAGCGGAGCGGTTGTCTCATGATTGACTGTTTTTAGCGATCAAATGCTTCAATATCTAGATTATTCGATGGAGAAAATCGCTAGGTTCCGCTTGCGAATGAACAAGTCTGGAGCGTGTGGAGCTGGCGAACTTTTCTTCGGCCGGCGGCCGCCGGCGCTCCAAAGTCGAACCAGCAGAACCGGGCATAGCAACTGCCCGAAGGGCTTTGCGTCCACCGCGCAGCAATGAGGTATGAACTATGCTCGCCCTCGTCATCTCTTCCGATAGCGCGACCGGACTGAGGATCGCGGAGCTCGCTGAGCCTCAAGCGGCCTCGAACGAGGCGCTTGTCTCGGTCCATGCAACCTCGTTGAACCGCGGCGAACTGCGCCTGCTCACCATACGTCCGAACGGCTGGATACCCGGCCAGGATATCGTTGGGGTTGTCGAACGGGCAGCAGCCAATGGCTCCGGGCCAGCCGTGGGCGCTCGGGTTGCGGCTTTGGTCGACCAGGCCGGCTGGGCCGAACGTGTCGCCGTTTCAACCGACCGTCTCGCCGTCCTGCCGGATGACGTCAGCTTCGTTTCCGCAGCCACGCTTCCAGTCGCGGGCACGACGGCGCTGAGGACTTTGCGCCATGGCGGCGACCTGGCCGGCCAGCAGGTCCTGATCACCGGCGCTAGCGGCGCGGTCGGTCGTTTCCAGATCCAGATCGCCCGCCAGCAGGGCGGATGCGTGATCGCAGTCGCCGCCTCCCGGCACGGCGAGGATCTCCGCCGCCTGGGCGCCGAGCAGGTTGTCGAGTCGATCGAGCTGGCTGGGGGCCCGTTTTCGCTGATCACTGAGTCCGTCGGCGGTGAAAGCCTCGCACACGCGATCGAACGCGTCGCACCTGGCGGGACCATCGTCATGTTCGGTTCGAGCAGTGGCGAACTCACCCCCGTTGGATTCCGCCAGTTCGTTCCGGGTCACGAGGGGGCGAGGCTTGAGACTTTCGCGTACTACACTTCCGGCTCCGGCATTGGCGCGGACATCGCATCGCTGCTCGCTCTGGTCGCGGCTGGCCGGCTGGAAACCCGCGTGGCCTTGACCGTGCGGTGGACAGACATCGCCCAAGCCCTGGACGCACTGCGACAGCGCAGCTTCAGCGGCAAGGCTGTTCTCACCATGACCGGATGAGAGCCTGAAGCCTCACACGTGCTGGCCGCCATTGATATGGATTTCCGAACCCGTCACATAGGACGCCTGCTGCGAGCACAGGAAGAAGATGATGTCGGCGACCTCAGCCGTAGTGCCGAGCCTTCTCAGCGGGATGGTCTCGACGATCTTGTCGGTGCCCGGCGACAGGATCGCCGTGTCGATCTCGCCCGGCGCAATGGCATTGACGCGAATGCCGTGCGGACCGAAATCATGCGCCATTTCGCGCGTCAGCGAACCGAGCGCGGCCTTCGAGGTCGCATAGGCGGTGCCGGCAAAGGGATGGACGCGCGTGCCAGCGATCGATGTGACGTTGACGATCGAGCCCTTGGCCGACGCCAATTCCTTGAACAGACCTCTGGCCAGCATGATCGGCGCGAAGAAATTGACCTGGAACACATCGCGCCAGACATGCATCGGCGTGTCGATCGAGTTCATGCGGCTGTTGCCATCCTGAAGCTTGGGCGAAATGCCGGCATTGTTGACCAGCGCATTGAGGTGTCCGCCATGCGCCTCGAGCCGGTGACGGATTTCCGAAACGGCGATGCCGACATCTTCCTGGTCGGCCAGATCGACCTTGATGTGGTCCTCCGGCCCGGCCGGCCACGGACAGTCCTCGGCAAAAGCCTGGCGAGAGCAGGTGATGACGCGCCAGCCCTCGCGCGAGAAACGCTTGACAGTGGCATGACCGATGCCGCGGCTGGCGCCGGTCAGCACGATGGTCTTTCTGGTGTCGAGTTCAGCCATGTCGCGGTCTCCAGCCGGACATTTAGCGGAACGCCGATGCCGTGGCGAGGGGCGAGTTGCCGCTTAGACCATGATCCCGAAAAGTGGAATCCGGTTTTCGGATCAGACTTTACCCCCCGGTGAGGATGTCGAGGATCGACGTCTGCCGCTTCTTGGTCGGGCCGCCGACATTGCCGGGCGGCACGGGATGCCCGACCGAAGCGGTGGTTCCACCGTCGCCCGGCATGCCGAAACCGTCGGCATCGACCGTTTCGGCGGGCCGTGCAGGGCGAGCAGGCGCATGGGCAGCCGGCTGGGACTGGCCGACCGACGCCGGCGGCACCGCCGCCGGTCCGGCATCGGCAGACGGTATGTCGTCCGGCACGATCGTGTCCGATGGCGTCGACTTCCAGGTTCCGGGCAATGGCCGCACCGGCACGCCTTCATGTGCCGCGACCATGAACTCGTGCCAGGCTTGCGCCGGCAGCGCGCCGCCGGTGACCTTCTTCATCGCGCTGCCGTCGTCATTGCCGAACCACACGCCGGTGGTCAGGTTGGCGGTGTAGCCGACGAACCAGGCGTCGCGCGAATTCTGGCTGGTGCCGGTCTTGCCGGCCGACGGCCAGGCAAAGGCCGCCTTCTTGGCCGTGCCGATCTCGACCGTGCCGGTCATCATCGAGTTCATCATGCCGACGATCTCGGGTTTGACGACGCGCGGCGCGCCGCCGCCGCTGGCGTCATAGAGCACCTTGCCTTCGGTCGTGGTGATACGGCGGATGAAATGGATGTCCGGCTTATAGCCGCCATTGGCGAAGGGAACATAGGCCGACGTCAGCTCCAGCGGCGTCACTTCGGAAGTGCCGAGCGCGATAGAGGTGTTGGATTGCAGCTCGGACTGGATGCCCATGCGGTGCGCCGCCTCGACCACCGCGTCGGGCCCGACCTCCATCGTCAGCTGTGCCGCGACCGAGTTCAGCGACTTCGCCAGTGCCGTCGCCAGCGTCACCTTGCCGAAATACTTGCCGCCGTAATTGTCCGGCGTCCATTTGCCGATCTTGATCGGCGCATCGTTGCGCACGCTGTCGGGCGTGCGCCCGGCTTCAAGTGCTGCCATGTAGACGAACGGCTTGAAGGCCGAGCCGGGCTGCCGGCGTGCTTCGGAGGCGCGGTCGAACTGGCTGGTCGAATAGTCGTAGCCGCCAACCATGGCGCGCACGGCGCCGGAATCGTCGATCGACACCAGCGCGCCCTGGCTGACATTGAGCTTCTTGCCGCTCTCGTCGATCAGCCGCCGGATCGACTGTTCGGCGAGCTTCTGCAGCGTCAGGTCGACGGTGCTGTCGATGACGATATCGCCACGCACGTCGCCGATCAGGTCGGGCAATTCTTCCATGATGGTGTCGGCGACATAGTTTTCAGAGCCGGTCCAGTAAGACGGCGCACGCGTTGCCGGCGCGCTCATCGCCGAGGTCAGTTCCTTGGCGCTGATCTTGCCTTCGTCGCGCATGGCGGCGAGCACGAGCTGCGCCCGGTCCTCGGCTGCCTTCGGGTCGCGCGCCGGCGACAGCCGCGACGGCGCTTTCAACAGGCCGGCTAGAAGCGCTGCCTCGGACAAGGTGACGTCGCGCGCGCTCTTGCCGAAATAGCGCCGCGACGCCGCTTCGACACCATAGGCGCCGGAACCGAAATAGACCCGGTTGAGGTACATTTCGAGGATCTGGTCCTTGGTATGCTTGTGCTCGAGCCACAGCGCCAGCAGCACTTCCTGCACCTTGCGCTCAAGCGTGCGGTCCGGCGTCAGGAACAGGTTCTTGGCCAGCTGCTGGGTCAGCGTCGAGCCGCCCTGCGAGAAATGCCCGCCGAGCACATTGGTGACCATGGCGCGCGACAGGCCGATCGGGTCGATGCCGAAATGCGAATAGAAGCGGCGGTCCTCGATGGCGATGACGGCTTCGGGAATGTAGGGCGACATTTCGTGCAGGCCGACCGCCTCGCCACCGCTCATGCCGCGATTGGCGAGCAATTGTCCGTCGGCCGAGACGATCTTGATGTTGGGCGCGCGGTCGGGGATCGACCAGGTCGTGGCCGCCGGCATTTTCGCGCCGTAATAGACGACGATGCCGGCCGCCGCGATGCCGCCCCAGATGCAGAGCACGAAGCACCAGTAGACCAGGCGGCCAAGCACGCCAAACAGGCCGCGCCGGCTTCTGCCGCGTCCACGCCGCGATGATTTCGACTTGGCGGTCTTGCGCCCTGTGGAGGATTTGCGATTGCCCGGCACGACGCGATCCTCCTCGCTCACCGAAAACCCGGCCGAGGTTTTTGCCTGTGACGGCCCCTCGAAGCTGGGTTCGATGCGACTGTCTCTGCGGTTCGCCATGCGCTGTGCTGTTTGTCCCGTGCCTATGGCGCTCGGGTTGCAGAGTAGATGCGGCGGTTTAAAGGCGCGTTAAAGCGGCGGATTCACAGCCCGTTGAATTGCCTTGGAAATTTCGAAACCCGTTACCGCCCGCTGTCGCTGTCGTTACCGATGCTTTCCCGCACGAAAATAGGCTCTTTCATGCCGACATAAGCCTTTCGCCCTGGCTTGCGCGGCGCGGCTAAATCTTGACCGAGGTTACTTCTGAGGGGTTCCCTTGGCCGCGCAATGTGAATTCGCGAGGGAAAAAGTATTCGCCACATGCCTGGCTTGTGGCGCGGTCACTGCTTGCCTTCTGCATCATCTTGCATTAGCGCGAAGATTTTCGGGGGTTTGGCGCTGCGAACATGAAGATTTCAAAAAAGCCAGTAGTCCTGGTGCTGACGCGCAATGAAAAGCTTGGGGACGCGATTTTGCGGATTCCAGTTTACCGCGCGCTGAGGCTGGCTTTACCCACGCATCGGATCGTCTGCGCATCGGATTTGGACACGGTGTGGCGCACAACATTGGCCCCCATTCAACCGGAGCTTATCGATGAAATTCTAGTCGATCAGCGCCTGTCCAGCATTTCGCAGATGCGTGCGCTGATACGCCGACTTGGCACCGTGGACCTCGTGTTGGATCTTCGCTCAAGCAAGGAGACGCCCCGGAGCTATGTTGCAGCGGCAGGACTGCCTGCGCGCTACATTGCCAATTCGGTAGGCTTCGCTCTGCGACGCAATATTGCCGGCTTTTTTGAGCCTCGCCCCCCTACCAACGCCCTGCGATGGCATCGAATGGTCGAACTGGCCACTGGCCGCCTCTTGCCTTTCGACGCCAAACTGCCCGTGTTCGAAAAGGCGCGCGACGAGGCTTTGCGTCTCATTCCGTCGGGCGAGCGCTTCATAGGCCTGTCTCCCGGCCCGACCATGAATAAGTTCTGGCATCGGCAAAAATGGACGGACCTGGCCAGACACATCGCCAGCGATGGCATCATTCCTGCTTTCCTGCTCGGGCCTCAAGAAACCGAGCAGCGCAACTGGATTGAAAAGGACGGCGTGTCGAAGATTGTCGATGTCGGTTCGATCCAGGATTCGGCGTTGCTTCCTTGGCTGTTCCACGCTCTCGCCGATCGTGCGATCTGCATTGTTGCCGCGGAGAGCGGGCTTGGACATCTGGCGGCCACTCGGCAGGGTGCACTGCTTACTTTGGCAGGCCCGTCGAAAGCCCGCCTCTGGCGCCCGCTCACCCCGTATCATTGGCTAGTGGAAGCACGCGAGTTCGGATCAATGAAAACCGAGGATATACCTCTTGATGTCGTGGTGGCCCGCGTCCAGGAGATAGTTCGGTGGGCGTCGAACTCGGCGCCAGGCCCAAGCCCTCACGACCAACCAAAAGTCGGCGTTGCTGATGTTCAGGCTGTCGGGGCGGTACTCGTCCCAATCACTTCAAATACTTACCCTTAGAGGCGCGTCAACTCCGGCTCAAGCCGCTGCCCTGCCGCCCGACGATCGATGCCAGCGAACAAAACGCCAGTGCCTGCTCTTCGCAGGTCACCGCCACGACACTGTTCGAGCGGTCGATGTCGAGGCCCTTCGGCCCGCCTTCTTCGTCACTCATCCTGCCCCGCAGGAAGGTCTCGTCATCGAGGACGACAAGCGATCGCGACGGTGTGCGGCGTCCGCTCCAGCCGCCCTCGCTTTCATAGACGTGCAGCTTTGGACTGCCGGCGTCGGCGACAAGAATGTGTCGGTCGTCAGCGGTGAAGCGCAGGCCGTGCGGGTAGTTGGCGTTCTCGAGGATCCCGGCCGGCTCGGTGTCGGGTCCAAGCAGCCCCGACAGGCTGTAGATCTTCACATCCCTGGTGCCATGGCTGCTGACGGCGACCCATTTGCCGTCATGGCTGAGCGCGATGCCGTCGGGAATATCGAGGCCTCGTTTCAGCAGCACCTGGTTCCTGAGCGCGCGATATCCCAGCCGCCGGTCGACGACATGACGGGTAACCCGGTATGTATAGTTGTTGCAGACCAGCAGGGTGGTCCGGCTGGGTGACTCCCGCCTGACGGCGATCGAACCGGGCGTCCTCAGCTTGCAGAACAGCCCGCTCTTGATCTGGCGACGCGATACGATTTCTAGGCTTCTGCCGGCAGGCTCTCCCGAAGGCAGCGAGAATATCGCGACCACCCCGTCGCGATTGGCGACCGCCAGGGTCCGATCATCGATGAAATCGAGGCCATGAACCTCGCCGATGCAGTCGGATGTCAGCTCCATGTAATCATGGATCGCGACACCGGGACCGTCGGCCGCTGCCTCGACCTCGATCCGCAGGATCAGGCAGCGCTTTCGCCCAAAGCCGGCGATGGCCAACAACCGGTTGTCGGGCGAAAAGCGCACATCCTCCGTGCGCCCGATTGCCGAAAGCGCGGCTTGGACAGCATCGCTGGCCCTGAAGTCGATCCGGGGTATCACCTGAGGCCTGACCTGAAAAGAGGAAGGGTTGGAAAGTTCACGCTGCCCCGGCTTGGCGTGAGACGCGGTGATAAACCCCGATCTGCGCTTGTCCGGTCAAGCCGGTCAGCCCGGCGTCAATCCGTCGATATCAATTCTGCTGGATCGAAATGCCCTTGTCGTCGATCTTCAGCTCCACGCCCTTCGGCCTGGTCTGCTCGCGATAGACATAGACGCCAAGGGCGATGACGACCACGACGAGCGCGCCGATGATCAAATAGAGCATGTTCTGTTTCATGGCGCGCCCTTCTGGTGACGAGCGTCAGGCTCGTTTCAAGACCTTGACCACCAGCAACAGGATGATGGCGCCGATCGTGGCATTGATGATGGCGGCGAGGATGCCGCCGCCAATGGCAAAGCCGAGCCTGGGGAATAGCCAGCCGGCGATGAAGGCGCCGATAATGCCGACGATGATGTTGCCAACCAGGCCGAAGCCGAAGCCTGAGACGACGAGGCCGGCCAGCCAGCCGGCAATGGCGCCGATGATGATGAAGATGATAAGGCTTTCGATACCCATTAGTTCCTCCGAGCAACGGACGACGGCGGAGCGAAAGCCCCGAATCGGCCTCGATATCAACGACTTCAGGCTATGCGAAAGCAGCCGGCCCCGCCAGCGGCGGCGTCAGTCGTCGTCGCTCTCCTCGGAGGCCGGCCGCCAGCTCGTCGGTTCGACCCGCTTTTGCGTATCGCTGTCGATATAGGTCCACCACGCTCCGTCGCGATACTGGGCGATGGATTCGTTGATCACGCTGTTGGCGTCTTTCCAGTAGACGGTGACCCTGGAACCGTCCGTCGGTGCGGTCGATATCGGCTTGCGGTCTGCCATGTCTTCCTCTCTTCGAGGTCATCCCCTCTTTGAACCGACAGAACGCGGCCAACGGCGCGCTGGTTCCGGAGCCGTCAGCTGTGGGCGAAGATGTCCTCTTCGGCCCAGCCCATCAGGTCGAGCTTGGCGCGCGTCGGCAGGAAGCGGAAGCAGGCGTCGGCCTCCTTGGTGCGGCCCTCGCGCGCCAGCCGGGCAGCCAGCACCTCGCGCAACCGGTGCAGATAAAGCACGTCGGAGGCGGCGTATTCGAGCTGTTCCGGCGACAGCGTCTCGGCTGCCCAGTCCGACGATTGCTGCGCCTTCGACAGGCCGATGCCGAGCAACTCGTTGCAGATGTCCTTCAGCCCATGCCGGTCAGTATAAGTACGGGTCAGCCGCGAGGCGATCTTGGTGCAGAACACCAGCTCGGGCATGACGCCGAAGGCATTGTAGAGCACGGCGAGATCGAAGCGACCGAAATGGAACAGCTTGGTGATGCTCCTGTTCCTGAGCAGGCCGACCAGGTTCGGCGCCTTCTTCTGGCCAGGCGCGATCTGGATGACGTCGGCTGAGCCGTCGCCGGGCGATATCTGCACAACGCACAGCCGGTCGCGATGCGGGTTCAGCCCCAGCGTCTCGGTGTCGATGGCCACCGCCCCGACATTGTAGTGCGAAAGGTCGGGCAGGTCATTTTGGTGGAAGCGGATGTCGCTCATCGTCTTCTCCGGTGAGGGCGTGCATCGTCCTCGCCGCGATCCGACGAAAAATCAACAGAAACTTGCCTTTCACGCCAATTCAGCGCGTCAGCGCATCGAGAATGCGGGCCCAGGAGCGCTGACCCTTGTGGAAGGAATTGAGCTCGTATTTCTCGTTGGGCGAATGGATGCGGTCGTCGTCGAGGCCGAAGCCGACCAGCAGCGACTCGATGCCAAGATAGGTCTGGAAGTCGCCGACCACCGGGATCGAGCCACCGCTGCCCGTGGTCACCGCCTGTTTCGCCCATTCGTCGGACAGCGCGTCCTTGGCCTTGGCCAGGAACGGCGAGTCGTAGGAGAGCTGGATCGCCGGTGAGCCACCATGCGGGTGGAATTCGACCGAGCAATCGGCCGGAATGCGTTCCTTGACGAAAGCCTGGAAAGCGGCACGGATCTTCTTCGGATCCTGCTTGTGGACCAGACGGAACGACACTTTCGCCGAGGCTTCCGCCGCAATCACCGTCTTGAAGCCCTTGCCGGTATAGCCGCCGTTGATGCCGTTGAACTCGGCCGTCGGCCGCGCCCAGGTCAGTTCGAGCACCGACCGGCCCTTTTCGCCTGCCGGGATGGACAGGCCGATCGGCCCGAGGAAGGTCTCGGCAGTCTCGCCGAGCGTCTCCCAGGACTTCAGCACCTGCGAGGGCGTCTCCTCGACCCCGTCGTAGAAGCCGGCAATGGTCACATGGCCGTCCTTGTCATGGATGTCGGCCAGGATTTTCGCGAGGATGCGGATCGGATTGGCGGCAGCGCCGCCGTAGAGGCCCGAATGCAGGTCGCGGTCGGCGGCCTTGACCGTGATCTCCTCGCCGACCAAGCCGCGCAGCGAAACGCAGATGGAGGGCGTCTCGCGGTCCCACATGCCGGTGTCGCAGACCAGCGCGAAGTCGGTCTTGAGCTCGGCCCTGTTGGCGTCGAGGAACGGCTTCAGCGACGGCGAGCCGGATTCCTCCTCGCCTTCGAACAGGATGGTGATGCGGCAAGGCAGGCTGCCATGCACTTGCTTCCAGGCGCGGCAGGCCTCGACGAAGGTCATCAATTGGCCCTTGTCGTCGGCCGAGCCACGGCCGGTGATCACCTTTTGGCCGGGTTCGACCTCCTTCACCGCCGGCGCGAACGGATCGTTTTCCCAGAGCTCGATCGGATCGACCGGCTGCACGTCGTAATGGCCGTAGAACAGCACATGCGGCGCTCCTGCCGGACCTTCATGATGCGCCACCACCATCGGATGTCCAGGCGTATCGCGCACGCTGGCGTCGAAACCGATCAGCTTGAGCTCGGCCACCAGCCACTCCGCCGCCTTGCGGCAGTCGGCAGCGTAGGCCGGATCGGTGGAGATCGACTTGATTCCGAGCAGGCCGAACAGCCGCTCCAGGCTCTGGTCGAGATTGCTGTCGAGACGATCGAGGACGGGGGAAACTTGGGACATTGCTACAGGCCTTTCGATTCAGAGGCGGAACCGTAAAGGCAGCACGTGAAAACGAAAAGCCCACGATCGTTGGGCCACGGCCATGGGCACTATGAGGGCAAAAAAGAGCCGCCGTGGTGGAGGGGGAACCACGGCGGCCTTTTACTCGAAACGTTGCGGCAGCCCGGAGAGGGGGGATAGGCTGCCGCAGGTGTCCGGGATAGGCGGGGGACGGGCCTTGCTCCGGACTTCGGCGAAAACTGCCGATGACGTGTATTTGGGTCCTTGAACGTGGCGATTCAAGGGCACCAAAATTACACTTTTGTAACATACTTGTGAGCGCCCGGCCCCTCAGCGCCGGGTTCTGTCAGGGTATTGCCGGAACCGTTGACGGAAGCCGCCTTTGGCATGGACCGCGCAGCCGCGCCGCGCTATCCCTGCCGGCATGAAAAAAGGCGATCATCTCTTCCTTATCGACGGCTCCGGCTACATTTTTCGTGCCTATCATGCGCTGCCGCCGCTGACCCGCAAATCCGACGGTCTGCCGGTCGGCGCCGTTTCCGGCTTCTGCAACATGCTGTGGAAGCTGATGCAGGACGCCCGTAACACCGATGTCGGTCTGGTGCCGACGCATTTCGCCGTGATCTTCGACTATTCGTCAAAGACCTTCCGCAATGAACTCTACCCCGAATACAAGGCCAACCGCTCGGCCCCGCCCGAGGACCTGATCCCGCAATTCGGCCTGATCCGCCAGGCGACCAAGGCCTTCAACCTGCCTTGCATCGAGATGGAAGGCTTCGAGGCCGACGACCTGATCGCCACCTATTGCAAGCTTGCCTGTGAGGCCGGCGGCGACACCACGATCATCTCCTCCGACAAGGACCTGATGCAGCTGGTCGGCGACACGGTCGGCATGTACGACCCAATGAAGGACCGCCAGATCGGCATTCCCGAGGTGATCGAGAAATGGGGCGTGCCGCCGGAAAAGATGATCGATCTGCAGGCGCTGACCGGCGACTCGGTCGATAATGTTCCGGGCGTGCCCGGCATCGGGCCGAAGACGGCGGCACAGTTGCTGGAACAGTTCGGCGACCTCGACGGGTTGCTTGAGCGCGCCGGCGAGATCAAGCAGGACAAGAGGCGGGAATCGATCATCGCCAACGCCGACAAGGCGCGCATTTCGCGCCAGCTGGTGACGCTGATGAACGACGTGCCGGTCGTCGACGGGCTCGACGATTTCGTACTGCATGCGCCCGACGGTCCGAAGCTGATCGGCTTCCTCAAGACCATGGAATTCACCTCGCTGACCCGCCGCGTGGCGGAAGCGACCGGAACCGAGGCCGGCGATGTCCAGGCCGTTGCCGTCACGGTCGAGCGCGCCGATACCGCGCATGGCCCCGATGTCGGCGCCGGCGCACCGACAGCCGCCCCAAGCACGGCGGGGACGAACGAAGCCGGCGCGGCGCCGGCTGCGGTCATGGGGGAAGCGGCCAAGGCAGGCGATACCCCTTCCCTGCTTGCCGCCCTCCGCCTCGAAGCAGCTTCCGCCGCCAGGATCGACGCCGGCGCCTATGTCACGATCCGCGACACGGCAACGCTGAAGGCCTGGCTTGCTGAGGCGAGAGAGACCGGCGTCGTTGCCTTCGACACCGAGACAACCTCGTCCGACCCGATGCTGGCCGATCTCATCGGTTTCTCGATGGCGATTGCGCCCGGCCGCGCCGCCTATATGCCGCTTGCCCACAAGAGCGGCGCCGGCGACCTGCTCGGCGGCGGAATGCTGGAGAACCAGGTCCCGATCCGTGAGGCGCTGGCGCTGCTAAAACCCCTGCTGGAGGACAGATCGGTCCTCAAGATCGTGCAGGACGTGAAATACGACATCGTCGTCATGAGCCGCCATGGCGTCGACGTCGCGCCCTTCGACGACACCATGCTGATCTCCTACGTGCTCGACGCCGGAACCGGCCACCACACTCTATCGGCTCTTTCCGACAAATGGCTCGGCCATGCAACGACCCCGCTCAAGGATCTCGCAGGCTCCGGAAGAAGCTCGGTCGGTTTCGAGCAGGTCGACATCGACAGGGCGACCGCCTACGCCGCAGGCCACGCGGACGTGGCGTTCAGGCTGTGGCAAGTGCTGAAGCCTCGGCTCGCCGCCAAGGGCCTGGTCTCGGTCTATGAACGGCTGGAGCGGCCGCTGGTGCCAGTGCTGGCCAGGATGGAGCAGCGCGGCATTTCGGTCGACCGCCAGATCCTGTCGCGGCTCTCCGGCGAGTTGGCGCAAGGGGCTGCCCGGCTGGAAGAGGAAATCTACGGCCTCGTCGGAGAGCGCATCAACATCGGTTCGCCGAAGCAGTTGGGCGACATATTGTTCGGGCGCATGGGGCTGCCCGGCGGCTCGAAGACCAAGACCGGCCAATGGTCGACCTCGGCGCAGCTTCTGGAAGACCTAGCCGCCGAAGGCCATGAACTGCCGCGCAAGATCGTCGACTGGCGCCAGCTGACCAAGCTGAAATCGACCTACACCGACGCGCTGCCCGGCTTCATCCATCCCGACACCAGGCGCGTGCACACTTCGTATGCGCTGGCCGCGACGACGACGGGCCGGCTGTCGTCCTCCGACCCCAATCTGCAGAACATCCCGGTGCGCACCGCCGAGGGGCGCAAGATCAGGACCGCCTTCATCGCCGACAAGGGCCACAAGCTGGTTTCGGCCGACTACAGCCAGATCGAATTGCGCGTGCTTGCCCATGTCGCCGAGATCCCGCAGCTGACGCAGGCTTTCGCCGACGGCGCCGACATCCACGCCATCACCGCCTCGGAAATGTTCAACGTGCCGGTCGAAGGCATGCCTTCGGAAGTGCGCCGCCGCGCCAAGGCGATCAATTTCGGCATCATCTATGGCATCTCGGCCTTCGGCCTTGCCAACCAGCTGTCGATCCCGCGCGAGGAAGCCGGCGCCTACATCAAGAAATATTTCGAGCGTTTCCCCGGCATTCGCGACTATATCGATGCCACCAAGGCCTATGCCCGCGAACATGGCTTCGTCGAAACCATCTTCGGCCGCCGCATCCACTATCCGGAGATAAGATCGTCAAACCCCTCGATCCGCGCCTTCAACGAGCGCGCCTCGATCAACGCCAGGCTGCAAGGCACCGCCGCCGATATCATCCGCCGCGCCATGGTGCATATGGACGAGGCGCTGGAGAAGGCAGGGCTTTCCGCCCGTATGCTCCTACAGGTGCATGACGAGTTGATCTTCGAAACGGTGGAGGCGGAAGTCGAGGCGACGATCCCGGTCGTGCGCCGGGTGATGGAGAACGCGCCGATGCCGGCGGTCTCGATGTCGGTGCCGCTGCACGTCGATGCGCGGGCCGCCAACAACTGGGACGAGGCGCATTGAGGTGAGCGGCGTCCTGCCGTTTTCAACGGGGGCGTTCCTTTCCTTCGCGCTCGCGTGCCTGCTGATCGAACTGACGCCGGGACCGAACATGACCTATCTGGCGCTGGTTTCCGCCAGCGACGGTCGACGCGCCGGCTTCGCCACGGTCGCGGGCATTGCCTTGGGCCTTGCTGTCATCGGCGGGACTGCCGCCTTCGGCGTCGCCGAACTGATCCAGGCGTCCCGGTTCCTCTATGAAGGGCTTCGCTGGGCTGGAGTGTTGTTCCTGCTCTACCTTGCCTGGGAAGGCTGGACCGCCGGGACAGACGTGGTTTCAGCTGGCGGCGGCGCGAATGGTCGATATTTCACGCGCGGTCTCGTCACCAACCTTCTCAATCCCAAGGCGGCTATCTTTTATGTCGCCGTGCTGCCGACCTTCGTCGACGCCGAACGGCCGATCCTCGCCCAGACTGTCCTGCTCACCACGGTCTATGTGGCGATCGCGACTGGAATACATGGAATGATTGTCGTGCTGGCGGGATCGCTGGAGCCGTTCCTCAACGATCCCCGGCGGGAGCGTTTCGGCCGACGGCTGCTTTCGGCACTACTGGCCCTTGTCGCGTTCTGGTTCGCCTGGTCGACCACCCGTTAGGCGGCCTCAGCCAAGCACTTGGCACACATCCCCCGAAACTCGATCACCGCCTTCTTGGCGGCGAAGCCGGTCGAGCGCACCCACTCGTCGAGCCGATGATCGACATCGTGGTCGGACATTTCCGTCACCTGGCCGCATGTGTCGCAGATGGCGAAGGCGGTCATCGAATGGCTGTGGTCATGCGGCTCGGCGCAGGCGACGAAGGAGTTGAGGCTTTCCAGCCTGTGCACGAAACCGGACTTCACCAGCGTGTCGAGCGCCCGGTAGACCTGCAGCGGCGCGCGAAAACCGCGCTCGCGAAGCTGGTCGAGCAGCGTATAGGCGCTGAGCGGCCCACTGGCAGCCTCGAGTTTTTCGAGCACGCACAGCTGGTTTTTCGTCAGCACATCCCTTGCCGCCATGGTTCCTGCTTCCAATCATTCTGCGCCGCTCACGCGTCATTTCCGCATGCGGGCGGTCTCAATTCCTCTGAGATAGCGACGAACCGGCCTTTTTGCCACTGTTTCCGTCATCTCCATTAGGACCAAGACTGCCGGGTCGCCTGTCTGCACGGCATGGCCCAGCCCGCTCCACTCGCGGTTGCGGGTTGACTGCCCTGACCGCATTCAAAATACTGACAAGATCCTCGATGAGGATTGCCGCGCTTGGAAATTCGATCGGGCTTGGGGAAGCATTCATGATCAGCTTGACACGCAGGACGCTGCTTGTCGGCGCATCCGCGCTGACGCTTGCCGGCACGCTGTCGTTCCGCTCCCTTGCCGCCGGGCGCACCTACCATGCGCTGCTGGTCGCTTGCACCGACTATCCGAACCTGCCGAAGAAGACCTGGCTGGTCGGGCCCAATAACGATGCCAACCTGGTGCGTGAGTATCTACTGAAGAACACGCCCGCTCCGGTGGCGTTCGCCCCGCAAAACATCATGCTGCTGGCCAAGGACGTCGAAGGCGCCAACGGCCTGCCGACGCATGCGGCGATCAAGGCCGCACTTGCCGACCTTGCCGCGAGGGTCGAGCGCGACGATTTCGTCTACCTGCACCTGTCCGGCCACGGCGCCCAGCAGCCCGCGATGGTCAAGGGCGACGAAACCGACGGCCTCGACGAGATCTTCCTTCCCTTCGACATCGACAAATGGATCAACCGCGATGCCGGCGTGCCCAATGCACTGATCGACAACGAGATCGGCGCCGCACTCGACGCCATCCGCGACAAGGGTGCCTTCGTCTGGGTGGTCTTCGATTGCTGCCATTCCGGCACGGCAACGCGGGCGGCCGAGGTCGATGACGAGCTGGAACGCAAGGTCGAGTTCGCCGATCTGGTCGGCGGTGGCGAGGCCGACAGGACGGCGGCCGTGAAGCTCTATGACGACATCACGGCGACGGCCTCGCGCGCTCTGGACGAGAACGGCCAGCGCAAGCCCGCCTTCAACCTGACGCCGACCGGCGGCGAGGCGATCACCAAGGGCAAGCTGGTCGCCTTCTATGCCGCGCAGACCGTCGAGACGACGCCGGAGATGCCGCTGCCCAAGGGCACTGCGGACGCACCGCGTTTCGGCCTGTTCACCTTCACCATCCTGTCCAAGCTGGCGCAGAACCCCAACGTCACCTACCGCCAGCTCGGCCAGGCCGTGCTGCAGCAATACTCCGCCGACAGCCGCACCCGGCCGACACCGCTGTTCGAAGGTGAGCTCGACGCCCGCATCTTCGGCACGGACAAGACCGACGCCGTCATGCAATGGCCTGTGGTCGTCAAGGACGACGCGGCGACGATCGGCGCGGGGCTGCTGCAGCGCCTCACCCCCGGCAGCAAGCTCGCCATCCTGCCTTCGGCGCTGTCGCAGCTTTCCGACGCCCTCGGCTATGTCGAGGTGCAATCGGCCAAGAACCTGGAGAGCCGCATCAAGCCGGTGGAATTCGACGGCAAGCCGGCGCTGAAACTGGCCGACATCCCCGCCAACGCCTATGCGCGCCTCGCCGAACTCGCCGTCGACTACAGACTGGTGGTGGCGCGGCCCGCCGCGACCGGAGGACTCGACAAGGAGACCGCGCTGGTCAATTCGGTTCTGGACGAGCTGGCGGCCAAGGAGAAATCGGGCTTCCATGTCGAGCTGGTCGACCCCGGCAAGAGTGCCGATTTGAGGCTCGCCGTGCTGCGCGAGAACGCCATCGCCGGGACAGCCGCCGATGCCGCCGACAAGCCGGCTCTGTGGTTCCTGCCGGCTTCCGGCGACGTGACGCTGACGGATGGCGGCAGGCCGCCGCTGATCATCATCCATCCAGACGAGCGGGCAAAGCTGGCTGAGGCGACGGTGAAGAACCTGACGACGATCTTCCGCGCCACCGGGCTGTCGCGGCTGGCAGCCGCTTCCGACTACCGGCCGGAAGAGGTCAGCGTCGAATTCCAGATCAGGCGCCGCGACGTCGATACTCTCGAGCCCCTGCAGGCCTCGACGGTGCCGCGCGTCTCGCCCGGCGACGAGGTGCATATCAGGGCCAGGAACGATTCCGACAAATATGTCGACATCAACGTGCTCTACGTCGGCAGCGACTATTCGATCACCCACATCGTCGCCGAGCGGCTGGCGCCCGCCAACGGCTCGCCCGACGCCAGGCTTAAGGTGGGCCTGCTTGCCTTCACCGACACCAGCTTCGGCATGGAGCGGATGATCGCGGTGCTGACCGAAGCGCCGCCACAGAGCGAGAAAGAGGATCTGGGTTTTCTCGCCCAGGACGGCGTTCCGTCGGCGACGCGCGCGGTCGGAGGGTCGGGCTTCTCCGACATGCTGACCGACATCGGCATGGCGCCGGCGACACGCTCGGTGATGAAGCTTGCCGACAAGAGCGCACCGAAGGGCGCGGTGATGATCTTCCCGATGGAGACGGTGCCGCGCACTTGACCGGTAGCCACTGCAAGAGTCTCGCCGGCATCATTGCCTGGCCTCTTGCGGTCGGCCTGTTATGTGAACATTCTGGCCCGGCCGGACGAAAAGGATGGGGACGTTCGTGAATATCATGATGCTTTTCTGGCGTGCCGCCGCAACCGGGCTTGTCACCGCCGGACTGTTGCTTGACCAAGCCTTGGCGGACGAGAGCTGCGGCCTCTGTGCCAAGCAGATCGTCACCAATTCCGAGCTGGCGGGCTGCTTTCTCGACCAGTACGACCAGTTCGCCAAGACAAGCAGCGAAGCCATCGTCGTTGATCTCTCGAACTGCGGCTCGCGCGGCGTGGTCGAGGCCTTGCCATCGCCGAACAAGGCGCCCGCCGAGCCGGATGTGCAATTCCTGATTTCGCGCCTGCAGCTCGACTGTCTGAAGGAAAAGCTCGAGGCGCCGGGCATTGTGCTCGACCCGTCCGCCACCATCGACCTGGGCAGCTGCCGATGAAAAGGCCGGGGGGCAAGACGACACAGCAGATGGCACCAGCACCGGCGCCGCCACCGGCAGCGGCCGGCAAGGCGGCCACGCTGGCAGAGACGACAGAGGGTTTCCCCTGGCCGAGCAGTCACGAGATCAAGAAGGAGGCGAACCCCTTCACCGATCGCGACTGGCGCATGCTCGCCTACGCCTGGTCAGGGTTGCTGGTGCGCCTGGCGATCATCTTCACGCTGATGTTCTCGATCTACCAGTTCCTGGCCAATCAGGAGCAGAAACGCGTCGAGCAGACGATGGCTCTCGTCGAGCTTTGGGAAACCAGGGACTACCAGCAGGCGCAACGCGCCCTGAAAGACCGCCTGGCGGCGCTCAACGCCAAGTACGACAA
This sequence comes from Mesorhizobium waimense, assembly GCF_003601975.1. Taxonomy (GTDB): domain Bacteria; phylum Pseudomonadota; class Alphaproteobacteria; order Rhizobiales; family Rhizobiaceae; genus Mesorhizobium; species Mesorhizobium waimense. Next base: position 100,869 of record NZ_QZWZ01000006.1, on the reverse strand, counting down.
GCTGCTCAGTGCCAATCCGACGCCGACCGAAGAACAGGTGTTCAGGCAGCGCATCGGCATCGAGGCGATGACGGCGGAAGGCGGCGACATGCCGCTGGCCGACTTCAGCGATCACTTCGACCGCATCGTCTATTTCCTCAATCGCCTGTCCTTCTGCGTCGAAGGCAAGCTCTGTTCGCAAAAGGTGGCCGACGCCTATTTCCGCGATTATGCGGTTTCCTTCTGGAGCTATTTTGCCGGCTATGCAGACAAGCAGCGCAAGGCCGGCTCTTCGACCTTCGCCTTGCCCATCGAGACCTATGTGCGCCTTGGGCAGCCGCCCTCGGCTCCGGCTCAATAGAAGCAGGACATCATGGCGGGCCGCCCATTGCTCCTGCGTGCCCTCCGGTGGGTGACCGTCGCCGGCGCCCTGCTCATGGCACCTGTCGTCCAAGCAGAAGAGGCGCTGGGTTTCCATCTCGACCTCAACACCGGCGGGCATAGCGCGCAAGTCAACGACCTTGCCTTCACGCCAGACGGCCAGAGGCTGGTTTCAGCCTCGAACGACAAGACCATTCGCGTCTGGGACTGGCAGAGCGGGGTGACACTGCGCACCATCCGCGGCTATCTCGGCCAGGGCAGTGACGGCAAGGTCTTCGCGGTCGCGGTTTCGCCTGACGGCAAGACGATCGCCGCCGGCGGGTATTTCGGCGCCAGCCTCGGCGACAAACCACCTTACGGCGACATCAGGCTGTTCGATGTATCGACCGGCAAGATGAAGGCCGCACTCAAGGCCGCGGACTATGCGACCTACGACATCGCCTTCTCACCGGATGGCAAGACGCTGGCCGCCGCCGGCGCCGATGGGTTCGTCTCTCTGTGGCGGCTGGACAACAAGTCCGCGACCGGTTGGACGCTGGGCGAGAAGCTCGACGCCGATTCCTGGCATATCGACAAGCTCGCCTTCGCTGCCTCGGGAACGCGTATTGCCGCCGTCACCACCGACAACGGCATCCGGCTCTGGGATGTGGCGAAGGCCGAGGAAATTTCTCTCCCCGGCGAGGCTGAGCCGCTGAGGGAAACCAGCGTCACGGCGCTCGCCGTGTCGCTGGACGGCAGCCTGTTCGCCACCGGCGGCAAGGACGGGCAGGTCCTGCTCTGGCAGGCGAGCGACGGCGAATTTGTCCGCGCCATGCCGAAGCAGGAATTCCAGATCGGCTCGCTGGCCTTCGCTTCAGGATCGCTTCTGGTCGCTTCCTGCGGCTACCGTTGCACCGACAAGCATCGCTCGATCGTCTGGAACGCCGAGACCGGCGTGGAGATGCTCCACTACAGCGGACATGACGGCACCGTCTTTGCCAGCACGGCCAATGCCGACGGTTCGCTGGTGGCAACCGCCGGCGGCAGCCGCAACGCCATCCAGGTCTGGAATGCCGTGACCGGTGAGCGCAAGGCACTGCTGCAAGGTGTCGGCGAGCCGCTGATGGCGGTCGGGATCGACACTGCCAACGGCATCATTGCCTGGGGCAATGCCAATCCCTGCCCCGAGCGCGTGTCCTGTCCGGAACGCAACGGCACGCTCGACGAAGCGCTGGCCTTGCCGACGGCGGAGCGTTTTTTCGATGACCCGCAGGCGTTGACGGATCCGGGAACCTATACCCGTGCCGCTCTGACCGACGGCCAATGGTCGCTGCACGCCGCGCCGGGCGGCAAGGACGGCCTGGAGAACGCCGTGCTGGAGATCGCCAATGCCGGCAAGGTGGCGCGCACGATCGAGAACGACGCCACCAACGGCTTTGTCCATTCGGCGCACACCCTCACCGACAACGGGCTCGGCCTGATCACCGGCGGCAATGACGGCACCTTGCTCGAATACAAGACCGCCACCGCGCGTGTATCAGGTGAATTCACCGGGCATACCGGTGAGATCAACGCCATGGCCGTCTCGGAAGACAAAGGCCTGCTGGTCACCGGCAGCGCCGACCAGACCTTGCGTCTATGGAACCTGAAGACGCACAGGCTGATCGTCTCGATGTTCTTTGCCGGCTCCGAATGGATCGTCTGGATGCCGCAGGGCTACTACTATTCGTCCGGCGACGGCGACAGGCTGATCGGCTGGCAGGTCAATCAGGGCCGTGACCATGAAGGCCGCTTCATCAGCGCCGGCCAGTTGAAGAAATATCTCTGGAGCCCGGAGATGGTGCGCCGCGCCATCATCCTGCGCAGTGCCGAACAGGCGGTGGAAGAGATGCGGCCGGGTGTCGACCGCGAGTTGGAGAAGCTGCTGCGGCGCAAGCCGCCGGAGTTCGGCATCCGTGTCGCCACCGACCAGGGCAATGTCCGCGACGGCTACGTCGCCGTCGAGATCACCGGCGCCGGCGAGGCAGGCGCCGAAATCGCCGGCTTCTCGATCCTGTCGAACAGCCGCAATGTCGGCGATGTCACCACGCGCTCGGTCGATGGTGGCAAGAGCACCATTGTCGAGGTGCCGGTCGAGGAGGGCGAGAACACCATCCGCATCACCGGCACCAATGATTTCGGCTATCTAACCGAGCGCAGCGTGACGGCGCTGGCCAGGAAGGCCGAAAAGAAAGCGAACAAGGGCAAGCTCTATGTCGCCGTCATCGGTGTCGACAAGTATCCCTTCCTCACCGACGCCTGTGCCGGCCGCGCCTGCGACCTGCGCTACCCGGTCGACGATGCTACGGAATTCCTCAAGGTGATCGCGCAGAAATCGGCGCCGCTGTTCTCGTCCATGGAAACGCTGGTGATGGTCAATCGCGAGGCTCTGGACGAAGCGCCCGGCAGCGCCGATGGCATGTATCAGGTCGCAAGCGCCGACCAGATCCTGGAACCCGACGCCGACACAATCGACGACCAGCTCGCCGACTTCCTCGATAAGCCCGGCGAGAACGACACCACCATCGTCTTTGTCGCCGGCCACGGCATCAACATCGACGAGGACTATTATTTCATCCCCACCGACGGCCGCAAACAGGACGCCGAGCGCTGGAAGCGCTCCTCGCTGGTCGATTGGGCGGACATCCAGAAATCGGTCGAACGGGCAAAGGGCATGCGCTTCATGCTGCTCGACACCTGCCACGCCGCCAACGCCTTCAACCCGCGCCTGGAAAAGGATGCGCAGGACGCGCGTATCGTCGTCTTCTCGGCAACCGCGGCCAACAACACCGCCGCCGAACTGCCCGAGCTCGGCCATGGCGTCTTCACCTATTCGATCCTCGCAGGCCTGCGCGGCCAGGCCAGAACCTCCGACAGCGGCGTGACGCTGTTCGGCCTCGCCGACTTCGTGTCCCGCGAGGTCGATCGGCTGACCGCGTCGCGGCAGAAGCCGTTCTACTATGTCGGTGGCGTCGAGAACATCGTCCTGGCCGAGCCATGAGTATGCGCCTGCTAGCGATTGCTGTCCTGTTGCTGACCGCGCTCGCTGCACGTGCGCAGCCCGTCCCCTGCCCACCCGGCAACGCAAACTTGCCGTCCTTCTATGACGACGCGACGCTGTTTCGCGACGCCATCGCCAAGGTCGCCGACGTCGAACCTTCGAACCAGCGGCTGACCGGTATCATCGTGCCGCATCATCTGCTGGCGGCCGATCTCGTCGCGCTTGGTTTCCATGCGGCGTCCGGCTTCCGCTACAAGCGCATCGTCATCCTATCGCCGGACCATTTCCACAAGACGCGCAAGCTGTTTGCCACGACGACGCGCGGCTTCGACACCGTGCTTGGACCCGTGGCGGTTGACACCGAGGCGGCCCAGCGGCTGGAGGCGAATGGCGACATGGTCGAGGAGTCCTGCCTGTTCGCTAAAGAGCATGGCGTGATGGCGATGCTGCCCTTTCTGCATCACTATTTCCCCGAGGCGAAAATCGTGCCGGTGGCGATGTCGGTCAAGGCGCGCCGTGCCGACTGGGACAAGCTCGCGGAGGCGCTCAAGACGATCGTCGACGACGACACGCTGATCGTCGAATCGACCGACTTTTCGCACTATCTGCCGCAGCACGACGCCCGCCGCTTCGACCAGCAGACGCTGAATGTCCTGGCTGCCGGATCGCTCGACGGTATCGCGGCGCTGCTTCAGCCAGATCACGCCGACTCGGTCGGCGCGCTCTACATCCAGACCAAGCTGCAGCGCACATTGTTCGGTGCGGCGCCACTGGTCGTCGCCAACGAGAATTCGCAGGAGACCACGACCGATTATGTCGAACAGACCACCAGCTACATCGTCGCGCTGTTCGGCGCCTTCGGCCCTGGGTTCAACAATTCGGCGAGGGCGGAAGACAATATCTATTATTTTGCCGGCGATGTGAATTTCGGCCGCGCCATGAAGAAGGTGCTGCTGCGCGACGGCGTCGCCGACCGCATCATTGACGACGTACTCGCCCTGACCGGATCGCGGCCGTTGATCGTCAACCTCGAAGGCGTCGTGCTGCCCAATGTGCCGGAAGCCATCGACGACATGACGCTGGCGATGCCCGCCGATCTTGCGATCGGCATGCTGAAGCGGCTGTACGTTGCCGGCGTCAGCCTCGCCAACAACCATGCTCTTGATCTCGGACCGTCAGGCTATGCCGAGACGGTTCGCGCGCTCGCCGCCGCCGGCATCCCCCATTTCGGCCAAGGCGAGGCGCTGGCGCTGGGCGATCTCGACCTTGTCGGCCTGACCGACATCGACACCAACGGCTCGAAGAACATCGACCTGCTGACCCCCGCTCTGCTCGACCGCCTGGTCGGCACGAACGCCAGCCGGCCGTTGGTCGCCTTCGTCCACTGGGGCCGCGAGTACAAGACGGAGCCGTCCGCTCGGGAGGAATTGCTCGCCGACCAGATGCGGCTGAGAGGCGTCTCTGCCATCGTCGGCAGCCACCCGCATGTGTCGAGCGACTCGATCGTGCCGCTTGCCGGCGGCGATGTCGCCGAGGTCTATTCGCTCGGCAATTTCCTGTTCGACCAGAGGGCCGAGCGGTCGTCAGGCTCGATGCTGGAACTGCGCGTCTTCGCACAGGGCACGATCTTTCCCAGGCTCATTCCGCTGCCGAACTACTTTGAAATGGGGCGGAAATGATTCAGCACCCCTGCATGTCGGCAGGCAGGTAGCAGGCCGTCGGCGCGGTCCTGGTTTCGAACAGCGATTCCTTCGGTCGGAAATAGAAAAATGTCACCGGTTTGCTCTCGCGCGTCGAGCCGTCCGCGAAGTGAGCTGCGATGCTGAACCTGTGGATCGACGACATCGCCGACCACATCTTCAGCCGCGCCGTATAGGAACTCAACTTCTTGTTGCCGCGCATCGGCATAGCGATGGTGTAGTCGTGCTTGCCGATCGGAAATTCGACGTTCTGGTAGCGCATGGCTTCCGGCGAACCGCCACCGCCGTCGCCGCATTCCGCCATCGATTCGGGAACTTCGAACACGGCCATGGTCATGGACGTGCGAAACGCTTCGCTCTGCTGGACGACGTTGCCCTGGTCGTCCGTCCAGGAATAGTCGAACTTGCCGATTGCATTCAGCGTCACCGCTTGATTGAAAGTGCCGAGATAGTCCAGCACTTCGCCAAACCTGATCTTGTTGGTGAGCTGGGCGCGGCAGACATTGAGGCCATCCACCGATGCACACGGGAACCGCCCTGTTTCAAGGCTGGCGGTATCGACGCCGGCCTCGCCGAGAATACTCTTGATCGAAACGTCGACTCCGTCGGCGAAATCACCAATGTCCTTGGTGAACACGCGGCTCGGCTCGCCTGTCGGGTTGTACTCTTCGTCGATCCTGGTGAACTGGATCGACATCTTCATCTCTTTCACATCGCCCCAGCCATTGTTGATGATCGAGAAATCCGGCCGGAAGCCGACGCAGCCAAAATGCTCGCTGATCGACAGCATCGGTTTGCGGTAGGCTTCGCTGGCGGCGACCTTCATTTCGAGACTGTCGAGCTTGACCTTGGTCTGGTCGGTCGTCTTGAGATCGACCTCGGCAAAAGCCGGCGCCTGCTCCCAGTCCATGCCCTCATAGACATTGCCTGTGCGGATCTGCCCGGTGCCGTTCCAGGCGTCGTTGTATTCATCCGACACCGGATAGACCGCGATGTCTTCGTCGCGCACCAGGTGCTGGTACTGCATGTCGGCCTGCTGGGTCATGCGCTGGTCGACGGCGACGCCGATCTCGACCTTGTCGGCGGCCCCGCCGCCGGCCTGCGCCTTGAGCAGCCCGCCCACCCTGGCATCGGCCAGCGCGTCGGGGCGCGCGCCGCCGGTCTCCTTGCCCATGACCCAATCGGACTCATAGACGGTGCCGCCCGGCAGCCGCGTGCGGCCCTTGCCGTTTTTCAGTCCGTCGACAAACACGCCGGCAAAGATTTCGCCTGTGCTCGACAGCAGGCGTCCCTGGCCGTTCGGCACGCCGGCAGCGAACGCGCCCTCATAGCGGTTGCCGTCGGCATCGATATGGATGCCCTGGCCGTCTAGCTTGCCGGCGCGCCAGTGACCCTCGAGCACTTCGCCCGAGCGCAGCTCCAGCTGGCCCTGCCCGTCGGGGCGACCATTGCTGATCTCGCCGAAATAGCTCGAATAGATGGTCTTGGGGTCGTAGCTGGCCGAGCCACGCACCCGCCAGGTCAACCTGCCCTTGCCGCTGACTGTGCCGTCGTCGGCGATCGTCCGGTCGGGCGACTGCCCGACCGCCGGCTCCCAGACAAAGTCGAGGTTCCTTTCCGGATTGAAATCCCATACCTTTACGCTCCTGCGCAGCACTGAACGCGTATCGCTCTGGTAGAGGATTTGCACCCGTTCCGCCCAGGCACCAGCCTGCGGCGCACCCGCGCGATCGGCGAACGCCGCCGAGCCCATAAGCACGGCCAGCATCGATGCGACCGCAATCACCCTGATCCCGAAGATCGTCCCTGCCCGCGCCATATCCCCAACCCCTTGGATGGCCTAGCGTAATCGGCCACGCAAGCTGGCGCAAGTAAGCAGCCCGCACCCGACGCGCCATTTGCCCGTACGAAAAAACCGGCGACGGGATCGCTCCCATCGCCGGTCTTCTGATGGCTCTCGCCGGTGTTTCGCGGCGGAGCGGAGAGGCTTATTTGTAGAGGCCGTTGATCCATTGCACGTTGGCGGCGTTCAGGCGCACGGCGGTGTTCGCGTCCGGGCTTTCGGCCACGTTCACGCCGGTGATGACACGCTGCTTTGCGCCACTGTCATAGGCATAGACCGAGCTTCCGCTCGACCCCGGAAACGTGTCGCAATCATACTGGAAATGCTCGGTACCGATGCTTTCTGCATGCACTTCGCAGCTTGCCTTCCACATCGTGCCCATCGGCTTGTCGCCGGGATATCCGACGATGTTGGCGGTGAAGTCGCCGAGATCGTCATAATTGGCATAGCCCAGCCAGCCGAGATTGGTGCCGACATCCTGCTTCAGCGTGACGATGCCGAGATCCCATAGGATCACCGAACCGTAATAGCCTTGATAATTGTCGATGAAACCCTGGAGAATATAGGCGCTCTCATAGGCGAAGGCTCCGAACGGCGCATCGTCGGCGGTGCTGCCGTTGAGGCCCGGCACGAACAGATACTCGTCGAGCCAACCACCATCCTCGTGGCTGTAGAGGCAGTGCGCAGCGGTGAGCACCGTGCGCGGACCGATCAGCGTCGCCGAGCAGCTGCCGAAACTGCCGGTCTTCGGCGACTTCGCTTCGAGATAGCCGATAGCCGAGAACGGATAGGTCTTGGTGTTCTTCACCTGCTCGCGGTCGTCGGGGCCGAAGACCTGACGACCGGCCTCGCCTTCCGGCAAGCCAGGATCCGCGGTATTCTGCGGACCCGACGTTGCGTCGGATTTCTGTCCGTCTGCCGGCGCATTCAGTTCCTTGATGATGAGGTCCTTCAGTGTCTCGTTCGCATCGATCTTGATGTCCTTGCCGTCGGCGGAACGTCCGACGATGCCATAGGATTTGACCGCAATTGCCTCGTCGGCTAGCGGCGCGGCGCGGCTGGCCTCGTCCTCGGTCAGTTTCGGCGTAACGATCGGCTTTGCCCGGCCCGGTTTGTAGTCGCCCGATGTCGCATCGCGCATGCTTTCGCCGTTGCCGGCATTCGCGGAGCCAGGATCGGCGGCGAAGGCGGGCATCGCCCACATTGCGGTGGAAAGCAATGCGGACGCAATGATGGTGTTTGTCAGTTTTGTCACGGTGAGACTCTCCCAAAAGTCAGCAAGGACTGGATCAAGATAGAGAAATATTGTCGAGATCGTGATAGCGCCAAAACCGAGCTTCGGTAGCGCACACCAGATTATTGCCCCGTGCGGTCAATTGAGGCCCCCGCCAAAAACATCCCCGCGATATACTGCCTAAAATATTCCAACATTGGCAACGACAAATCGCTTCCACGTAGCCCGTGGGGGGCTATAGGGTTTGAGCAGGCTTTGCCCGCGGGCACGACTAGCAGACGTGGCATTCGGTTTTATGACCGGTCGCGCCGATTTGGATTGGCGCACGACCGGTCGTCGAACCGGTTCCCCGGTGGCGGATCATGCACCCGGCCGGCCTGTTCAGGAACGCACGTCTCAGGAGGTCCAGTTGAACATCATCCATCGCTTCAGGCCGTTCGCCGCAGCATTGCTGGCCGGCATGTCAGCGCTCGCGACGGTCAATGCCATTCATGCGGCCGACGCAGCCGCCCGGCCGGAGGCCGCGGTTTCGCCGATGAAGCGCGTGGCGGAAGCCCGGGCGAAGGCCAAGGCCGAAAGCCCCGACGGCGCCGATCGCGTCTATGGCGGCAAGGAGGCCGAGAAGGGCGCCTACCCGTTCCAGGTGGCGCTGCTGACCACCGACAGGCTCGACGAAAGCCCGGCCTCGCAGCCGGACGCGCAATTCTGCGGCGGCAGCCTGATCGCCCCGCAATGGGTTCTGACGGCGGCGCATTGCCTTGTCGACAACGGCCAGCCGATCTCGGCCGGCGCGATCACCGTGCTGACCGGGGCCACCGAGCTCAGCGAAGGCGAGCGCTACAAGGCGGCGGAGGTCATCGTCAACGAAGGCTATAGCGAGCAGACGATGGACAGTGACCTCGGCCTGATCCGGCTGGCCGAGCCGGCCGATGCGCCGACTATCAAACTCGCGCGCGAGGCAACGCCCGAGTCCGGCAAGACCACGGTCATCGGCTGGGGCAAGATGCAGGACGGAACGTTCCCGACGGCGCTGATGGTGGCCGACCTAGATCTCGAGCCGAACACGACCTGCAACACCGGCATCAAGGACATCTACGCGCGCGACCTGAAAGCGGCGCTCAGCGATCTCGCCCGCCGCATGCGCTATTCGGCGAGGGGCATCGACGCGGCCGCCAATGCCATTGCCGCCGACATGTCCGATCCTTTGACCGGCAACATGATCTGCGCCGGCACCGCCAGCGGCGAACGCGACGCCTGCAACGGCGACAGCGGCGGCCCGCTGTTCATGACCGGCGCCGACGGTCCGGTCCAGGTCGGCGTCGTCTCCTGGGGAGAGGGACCTGCGGACGGCAGCACCGCCTGCGGCCATAAGAATGCCTACGGCATCTACACGCGGCTGGCCAACTACACGGGCTGGATCGAGGAAAAGATGAACGGTCCCGCAGCGGCCCCGGCCGCACCCAAGGCTGGTGCCGGCACTGCGAAAAAGCCCTGAGAACAAGCAAGTAAAAACGGCGGGAATGTTCCCGCCGTTTCGATATTTGCCGGCTTAGCTACTTCCTTGGCGGACCTTTGCGCTCGGCCGAGGCCGCCCACAGATTGATGTCGGCCTCGCGCGCGTAGGTATCGATTTCCGCGAGTTCGGCATCGCTGAAGTCGAGCGCCTTCAGCGCGCCGACGCAATCCTCGACCTGTTCCGGCCGGCTGGCGCCGATCAGCGCCGAGGTCACCCGGCCCTTGCGCAGCACCCAGGCCAGCGCCATCTGCGCCAGCGTCTGGCCGCGGCGTCCAGCAATCGCGTTCAGCGCCTTGATGTTATCGATGGACTTGTCGTTGATGAAGGCGGGCCGCAGCGACTTGCCCTGGCTAGCCCGGCTGCCGTCAGGGATGCCGCCGAGATACTTGTCGGTCAGCATGCCTTGCGCCAGCGGCGAGAACACGATCGAGCCGACGCCGAGCCCTTCCAGCGTGTCGAGCAGCCCGTCCTCCTCGACCCAGCGGTTGAGCATCGAATAGCTCGGCTGGTGGATGAGGCAGGGCGTGCCGAGCTGCTTCAGGATGTCGGCCGCCTCGCGCGTGCGCTGCGAATTATAGGACGAGATGCCGGCATAGAGCGCCTTGCCCGAGCGCACCGCATGGTCGAGCGCTCCCATCGTCTCCTCCAGCGGCGTATCGGGGTCGAAGCGGTGCGAATAGAAGATATCGACATAATCGAGTCCCATCCGCTTCAGGCTCTGGTCGAGGCTGGCCAGCACATATTTGCGCCCACCCCATTCGCCGTAGGGACCTGCCCACATCTCGTAGCCGGCCTTGGTCGAGATGATCATCTCGTCGCGATAGGCGGCAAAGTCGGTGCGCAATATTTCACCGAAGGCGGTCTCCGCCGAGCCGGGCGGCGGACCGTAATTGTTGGCGAGATCGAAATGCGTGATGCCGAGGTCAAATGCCTTGCGCACGATGGCCTGTTTGGTCTTGTGCGGCGTGTCGTTACCGAAATTGTGCCACAGCCCGAGGGAGATTGCCGGCAGCTTCAGGCCGGACCGCCCACAGCGGTTGTAGATCATTTTCTCGTAGCGGTTTTCGGCGGCGACATAGGGCATGGGGAGTATCCTCGATATCTGAAACAAGACCGGGCGCGGTCATCGCGTGCGCGATGAGCATGCCCCGCACCCACCCTTTACCCTCTCCCCTGGCGAAGAGGGAGAGGGTCATGTCAAAATTATCGATAATCGCTGCGACCTACTTCTTCTTGGCCATGAGCGCCTTCGCTTCTTTGATGCCGAGTGCTGCCGGCCGCTCGCAGGTCGTCTGCATGGCGACGAACTTGCCGGTTTCGCCTGAGCGCAATATGCCGGTCATCACATCGACGGCATGCAGCGCCAATTCCATCGAGCAGCGATGCGGCCGCCCTTCGGCAATTGCGATTGCCATGTCGGCAAGGCCGGCGGTGCGGTAGTTGGCCATCATGCCTTGTCCGTGCATTTCATTGGGAACACCAAACGGATGTTTCCATTTCGGCAGTTTCTTGACCGGCTTGGCCGCTTCGGTGAGACGCACGTCGCCGCCGAAGAAATTCGGATCCGGCACGAACGCTGTGCCCGCCTCGCCATAGAGTTCCATCGGCGCATGGCCGTGGCTCCAGACGTCCCAGCTGGTGTTGAGCGTGATGACGGCGCCGTTCTCGAACTCCAGCAGGCCGTGGATGGTCGTCGGCGTTTTGACCGGGATTTTTTCGCCCGCGCGAGGCTTCGACGAAATCGTCCGCTCCGTCGCCGGGATCGAAGCGAACGCCGCCACCTGCTTCACCGGCCCGATCAGCTGGATCAAATTGGTGATGTAATAGGGTCCGATATCGAGCACCGGACCCGCGCCCGGCTGGAAGAAGAAGTCCGGATTGGGATGCCAGTGCTCCATGCCGTGGCCCATCACATGGCAGGTGCCGCTGGTGATCTTGCCGAGCGCGCCGGTGTCGATCAGGTTGCGGACAAGTTGGTGCGCGCCGCCGAGGAAGGTGTCGGGTGCCGAGCCGATGCGCAGCCCCTTTTTCTCCGCCCGGCTCTTCAGGTCGAGCCCTTCCTTGATCGACAGCACGAACGGCTTTTCCGAATAGACGTGCTTGCCGGCGTCGAGGATCTGCTTCGACACCTCGTAGTGCACCGCCGGAATGGTGAGGTTGACGATGATGTCGATGTCGTCGGCCTTGAGCAGATCGTCGACAGTCTCGGCGCGCAGCTTGAACTCCTTCGCCCGCGCCTTCGCCGCGTCCATGTTGATGTCGGCGCAGGCGCGCATGTCGATGCCGCGGAACAGTGGCGCCAGCGAGAAATACGCCTTCGAGATGTTGCCGCAGCCGATGACGCCGATACCCAGTTTCTTTGCCATGATGATTGTTCCTAGTAAGCCTTGACGGATGCGAGCGAGCGGCGGGCGAAGCGTTCGATGTCGTTGGGGTTGTCCTGTTCCATGACGTAGTACTTGGCGACGCTCTTGGCGCGCAAGGCCTTGATCAGGCCGGCCCAGTCGATCGTGCCGTGGCCGACATCCGACCAGCCGTCCTCGTCAACCCCCTCGCCTGGCTTGGCCATGTCCTTGACATGGACGGCGCTGATGCGCTTGCCGTGCTTTTCGATCCAGGGCAGCGGATCGACGCCACCGCGCACCACCCAGGCGACGTCCATCTCCCAGCCAATGTCGGGCGCCGCAGACAGGATATGGTCCTGCGGCACCGAACCGTCGGCGAGCTTCTTGAACTCGAAATCATGGTTATGCCAGGCAAAGCCGTAGCCGGCCTTCTTGGCCGTCTCGCCGACCTTGGCCAGCCGCTCGCCGAAACCCCGCCAGCCGGCGGCATCGGCCGGCCTCTGCTCGGCGAGCAGATAGGGGCAGATGATGAGCGTGACGCCGAGCGCGTCGGCTGTTCTGCGCACGCCGTCGAAATCCTTCTCCAGCGCATCGATCGAGAAATGCCCGGTCGGCATCGAAAGCCCGTTCTTGTCGAGTTCGGCACGGAACGCCTTGGGATCGTCATAGACGCCGCCGAACCCTTCAACTTGCTTGTAGCCGAGCTTGCCGAGCATCTCGAGCACGCCGGTCCAGGGCTGAAAATTGCGGGCACTGTAAAGTTGGAATGACCAGTTCATCGTCTTGTCCGTTTTCTCTTGGGGGATGGATCTTGGGAGAAGTTAGAGGCGGCTGCCGGTTTGGGCGTCGAAGAGCGAGGCGCGCATCGGATCAAAGCCGATGCTGACTGTGTCGGCATTGTTTGGCGTGCGCTCCGATGTCACCCGCACGGTGAAATTCTGCCCACCAAGCTTTAGCCAGACCAGCGTGTCGGAGCCCATCGGCTCGACGACCTCGACATTGGCCGTCGCCGCAAACGGCCATCCGGCGCCGCTGTTGAAGGCGACATGCTCGGGGCGCATGCCGAATACGGCCGGCCCCGGCGTCGGCTCCTTCTCGAAGGCGTAGGTTGCAAGCGGGATACGCACGTCCTCGGCGGCGAAGTGCCAGTCGCCGCCATCCTTCTCCAGCCTGCCATCCATGAAGTTCATCGCCGGCGAGCCGAGGAAGCCGGCAACGAAGCGGTTGACCGGGCGGTTGTAGATGGTCTGCGGCGCGTCGAGCTGCTGGATGACGCCGCCCTTCATGACAGCGATCCGGTCGGCCAGCGTCATCGCCTCTATCTGGTCGTGGGTGACGTAAATCATGGTGTTCTGCAGCTTGCGATGCAGCAGCTTGATTTCGACGCGCAGTTCCGCTCGCAACTTGGCGTCCAGGTTGGAAAGTGGCTCGTCGAACAGGAAGACGTCGACGTCGCGCACCAGCGCGCGCCCGATCGCCACGCGCTGGCGCTGGCCGCCCGAGAGCGCCGACGGCTTGCGCTGCAAAAGCGGCTCGATCTGCAGGATCTCGGCGGCACGGGCGATGCGTTTGGCGATCTCGTCCTTGGGCACGCCGGCGACCCGCAGACCGAAGGACAGATTCCGCTCCACCGTCATTTGCGGATAGAGCGCGTAGGACTGGAACACCATGCCGATGCCGCGGTCCTTGGGCTCCTCCCAGGTGACGTTCTTGCCCTTGATGAAGATGCGGCCTTCGGAAATGTCGAGCAGGCCGGCGATGCAGTTGAGCAAGGTCGACTTTCCGCAGCCCGACGGCCCGAGCAGCACGACGAACTCACCCTCGGCAACATCGAGATTGAGCGTGTGCAGCACCGAGATGACGCCGAAACTCAGCGACAGGTCCTGGATCGAAACGCTGGTACCGTTCTGCGCCATATCCACTAGCCTTTCACCGCGCCGGCGGCGATGCCGCGCACGAACCATCTTCCGGAGATGAAGTAGATGAGCAGGGGCACCGCCGCCGTCAGAATGGTGGCCGCCATGTTGACATTGTACTCCCTCACGCCGGTCGTGGTGTTGACGATGTTGTTGAGCTGCACCGTCATTGGCCAGTTGGGCCGCCCGGCAAACACGATGCCGAACAGGAAGTCGTTCCAGATGCCGGTAACTTGCAGGATGACGGCGACGACGGTGATCGGCAGCGACATCGGCAGCATGATGTGGAAAAAGATGCGCCAGAAACCCGCACCGTCGACACGCGCTGCCTTGAACAGCTCGACCGGTATTGCCGCGTAGAAATTGCGGAACAGCAGCGTCAGGATGGGCATACCGAAGATCGTGTGCACGATGATGATACCAGGCAGGGACGCAAACAGCCCGACCGAGCTCAGTCCGATTATCAATGGATAGATCACCACCTGGTAGGGCACGAAGGCGCCGAACACGAGCAACCCGAAGAGAAAATTGGCGCCCTTGTATGGCCAGAAGGTCAGCGCGTAACCGTTGATCGACGCGCAGATGATCGAGATGACCACACTCGGGACGGTGATCTTCACCGAATTGTAAAAGCCTGGACTGAGGCCGTTGCAGTCGCGACCGGTGCAGGCATGCAGCCAGGCGTCGGCCCAGGGCTGGAACGTCGGCTCGCCCGGAAGGTTGAAAAGATGCCCCAGCCTGATCTCCGGCATCCCCTTCAGCGATGTGACGATCATGATGTAGACCGGGATGAGGAAGAAGAGAGCCGCGACGATCAGGAAAGCATAAAGGCCGATGCGGCCGGCCGATATCCGACGCGGTTTCGGCCCCAAGGGCCCCACGCCGGCCTGATCCGGCGCTTCCTGGGCAGGCTGAATTGCGGTGATCTGGCCGGCGGTCATGCGCTCGCTTCCCGATTTCGCCGCCACAGTAGAATTCCGCTGAAAGCCAGAACGACCAGGACCGGCAGCAGCATCATCGTTGCCGCAGCCATGCCTTGGCCGACGTTCTGGCGGACTGTGATGAGCTGGATGACGTAGACTGCCGGCATCGACGTGGCGATGCCGGGACCACCGCCGGTCATGGCGATAACCAAGTCGTAGACGCGCACCACGCTTACGCACTGGAGAACGAAGGCAGTGGCGAAGGCACCCTTCATCATTGGCGCCACGATGGACATGTGCGTGCGCCAGGTCGGGATGCCGTCGACCCTCGCCGCTTTCCAGATCTCCTCGTCAACGCCGCGCAGGCCGGCAAGCAGGATCGCCATCGTCACGCCCGAGCCCTGCCAGATGCCCGCCACGACCAGCGCGTACAGCGCGGTGTCGGCATCGACCAGCGGAGCGAAGCTGAAGCTCGACCAGCCCAAGTTGCGGAGCGCCGCCTGCAGGCCGAGATTGGGGTCGAGCACCCATTGCCACACGAGACCGGTGACGATCAGCGACATGGCGAAAGGATAAAGGAAGATCGAGCGGAACAGGTCCTCCTGGCGAATGCGCTGGTCCATGAAAACGGCGAGCAGGTAGCCGAACACCATGTTGCAGGTGATGGACATCAGGCCGAAGAACCAGATGTTGTTGACCGAGACGAGCCAGCGGCTGTCGCTCCAAAGGCGCCTGTACTGCGCCAGACCGACGAAATCGTAGGTGGGGAAGAGCTTCGAACTGGTGAAAGACCACAGCACCGAGAAGCCGATGCCGATCACGAACACGCCGACCGCGACGAGGATCATCGGTATCGTGCCGATGACGGCGGGCAGGTGAAATCTGCGCCTCCAACTCTTCTGCATCGTCCGTCTTTCTCCGCTTCCACCGACACAATGGGGCAGTCTGCCGACATGAAAGTCAGCGCTGTCCGAACCACCGGGCGCCGGACCGCCTCAGCTTCCCGTCCTGCGCTTGTCAGCCCGTCGCCGAGAAAGGGGGCCTTCCCTGTCGGGTCGGGACGCGACCGAGGCGCCGCCGCAAGGGCGGCGCCTCTGTGTGCTGATCGGTTCCTAGTCGGAATTGCCGATGATCGTGCCGAACTTCGCAGTGGCGTCGTCAGCTGTCATGGAGTCGTCCGCGAAGTATTGCGAGACGAGCTCATTGATCTGCTGGTTGGTGTTCTCGGTGATGAAGCGGTTCGTCGCAGTGACGATGTTGGACGGGTCTTCCACCGCTTTCAGGGACTTCTGCATGCACGGGTCGGCCGCCGACATGTCGACATCGCCACGCACCGGCATGGAACCCTTGGCGTTGTTGAAGGCGACCTGAACCTCCGGGCTGATGAGGAGCGCCGCAAGACGCTTCTGCGCTGCTTCGACGTCCGGATTGTCCTGCTTGAAGAATACGATGATGTCGCCGTCGGTGCTGACCACCGGCTTGGCCTCGTTCAGGCCGATCATGCAGCCGAAATCCTTGACGCCGGTCATGCCGGCGGCTGCGAACTCGCCGCGCGCCCAGTCGCCCATCACCTGAAGTCCGGCCTTGCCGGTGATCACCAGGTTGGTGGTGTCGTTCCAGTTGCGGTTGGCGTAACCGTTGTCGGTGAATTGCTTCAGGGTCCTCAACTGCGTGAAGACGCCTTTCATCTCGGGGCCGCCGGCAATTTCGGCGCTCTTCTTGGTATACATCTCGTCACGCTTGGCGACACCGAGAGCCTCGGTGACCATGTCCTGGAAGAGCAACTGGATCTGCCAGCCGTTTCCGTCGCCGCCGATGGCGAAGGGAATGAGGCCTGCCTCTTTGATCTTCGGCGCCGCGGCGATGAAATCGGCCATGCTCTTCGGCTCCGGCACGCCCGCCTTCTCGAAGACCGGCTTGGAGTACCAGGCCCAGTAGTTGGAATGAATGTTGACCGGAACGCACCACCAGTGGCCGTCGACGAGGCAGGCACTGCCGATCGCCTTCGGGCGAATGACCTCATCCCACCTGCCGGCGGTCGCGACGTCCGTGAGATCGAGCAGCTTGCCGCCCGAAATCAGTTCCTCGTACTGCCGACCGGGATTGAACTGAGCCGCACCGGGCGGATCGCCGCCGAGCACGCGCTGCATGACGGTCGAGCGGGCGGTTTCGCCTAGTGCGATGGCGCTGTCCACCCACTTGTCGCCGTGGCCGTCATTGTCAAAGGCCTTTGCAAACTGCGAGACCGCCGCCGACTCGCCCTTCGACGTCCACCAGTGAATCACTTCCAGATCGGTCGCAGCCGCCGGACCGGCGAGCTGCAGCGCGGCCGTCGCCGCCAGCGCGGCAGTCAAGAGCTTATATCGCATTTCGGTTCCTCCCAGAATCTGAAACGTTACAGATTTTCGATACGGCAATTGCGTGACGTGCGCAACCCCTCGCGCAAAAGCAGTCCGGATATTTTTCGAGCTGCGAACAAAATCCTCCGTCCTACACCGCATTGTGCACCGCAGCACGCAAAGTTTGCACCGCAAAACAAGGAAAGCTGGCAAAAAATGCGCCTGAAAGGTCTTCTCCGCTGAATTCCAATGGTTTTCTGACCCGGCAGCACCGCAAGACCTAAGCTGCCTGCCACAGCCGCCCATGTGTCGCTCGTGACAATCTGTAACGTTTCAGTGTATTGAGGTTTCGCCAGGTGGAAGTCGCGCTGTCGCGGCCCGGCGATTGCCGGCCTGCCCGGCAACTGCTATGCGCCTGACGGGCGGGACGAATGGACAGGGATCAGACAGATAAGGACGACGAGGCGTCGGCGCACGAGCGCCCGACGCTGAAGACGCTTGCCTTCATGACCGGGCTTGGCGTCACCACCGTGTCGCGCGCGCTCAAGGACGCGCCCGAGATCGGCGCCGAGACCAGGCGACGTGTCCAACTCGTCGCCAGGCAGATCGGCTACCGGCCGAATCGCGCCGGCGTGCGTCTCAGAACCGGCAAGACCAACGTCATCAGCCTCGTGCTCAACACCGAGCGCGAAATCATGAGCTTTGTCTCGGATATCATCTACGGCGTCTCGGAAGTAATCGCCGACACGCCCTACCACCTGATCGTCACGCCCTATTCGCGCTCGCAGGATCCCCTGGATCCGATCCGCTATCTGGTGGAAACCGGTTCCGCCGACGGCGTCATCATTTCACGCACCCAGCCCAACGACCCCAGGGCCCGCTACATGCTGGAGCGTGGCATCCCCTTCGCCACGCATGGCCGCACCGATATGGGGCTGATCCACCCCTACCACGACTTCGACAACTACGCCTTCGCGGCCGAGGCGGTGCGCCATCTGGCCGGCATCGGCCGCCGCAGGCTTGCTTTGCTGACGCCGCCCGTCGGCCTGACCTATCACGGCCACACGGTGAACGGTTTTGCCGATGCGCTAAGCGAGGTCGGCGCCAGCGAGGTGCCGTTCAACACCGTTTCGATCGACCATTCGATCGAGCAGATCAGGATGCGTACCGCGCAGCTGATGCGCCGCGACGACAGGCCGGACGGCTTCGTCAGCAGCGCCGCAGCCGCGACGCTGGCTGTCGTCGCCGGCATCGAGGACGCCGGCTTGAAGCTAGGTCGCGACGTCGATGTCGTGTCGAAACAGTCGTCGGACCTGCTGCATCTGTTCCGCCGCGAATTGCTGGTCGTCAATGAGAACTTCCGGCTGGCCGGCTCCGAGCTTGCCCGCTCGGTGCTCGGCTTGATCGGCGGCGCCGCGCCGGGTTCCCTGCAGTCGCTCAGCCTGCCTGGTGAGGTTGTAGCCTATCAGGGCTAGCCGGCAGCACCGCTGCCCCACGGACCATGGAAAGCGCCCTGCTCGCCGATGCGCTCGAAGCCATGCGCGCCGAAGAAATCGCGCTGCGCCTGGATCAGGTTCGAGGTGCCGCGCCCCTGCCGGTAGCTGTCGAAATAGGCGAGCGCCGAAGACAGCGCCGGCACCGGCGCGCCAGCCTCGGATGCTCGCGCCACGATATGCCTGAGCGACGGATGCGCTTCCTGCATCATGGCGATGAAGGCCGGCGCCATCAGGAGATTGGTCGAAGCGCCGCCGGAGCCGAAAGCCTCCGCCATCGTATCCAGCATTTGCGAGCGAATGATGCAGCCTGCCCGCCATATCTTGGCGATGGTCGGCATCGGCAGGTCCCAGTTGAATTCCTTGGAGGCGCCGCTCATCACAGCAAAGCCTTGCGCATAGGCGGCGATCTTGCCGGCGAACAGCGCCAACTCAAGATCCTTGAGAAGTGCGGCCTTGTCGCCGGAAATCTTCGTCACGCCGCTGTTGCCATAGGCTTTTTCCGCCGCCTGCCGCTCGTCCTTGATCGACGACAGCACGCGTGCCGCCACCGCCGCCTCAATCGCGGTGGCCGGAATGCCGAGCTGCTGCGCCTCGATGACCGACCATTTGCCGGTGCCCTTCTGGCCGGCGCGGTCGAGGATAATGTCGACCACCGGCTTGCCGGTCTTCGGATCGTCGGCGGCCAGCACCTTGGCGGTGATCTCGATCAAATAGGAATTGAGCCGGACCTTGTTCCAGTCGGCGAAGACGGCGCCGATCTCCTTCGGCCCCATGCCGAGGCCGTCGCGCAGGATGCCGTAGATCTCGGCGATCATCTGCATGTCGGCATATTCGATGCCGTTGTGGATGGTCTTGACGAAATGGCCGGCGCCGTCGGTGCCGAGCCAGGCCGCGCAGGGTTCGTCCTTGAACTTGGCCGAAATCGCCGTCAGCACGTCCTCGACGCGCTTCCAGCTCTCTTCGGTGCCGCCGACCATGATCGACGGACCATGGCGTGCGCCCTCCTCGCCGCCCGATACGCCCATGCCGATGAAGGTGAGGCCGGAGCCGGACAGTTCGGAGAAGCGCCGCATCGTATCGCGGAAATTGGCGTTGCCGGCATCGATGACGATGTCGTTGTCGGACAGCACGCCGCGCAATGCCGCGATCTGCTCGTCGACCGGCTTGCCGGCCAGCACCATGATGATGATCGGTCGCGGCGGCCGGATGGCGGCGGCCAGTTCCTCCAGGCTGTAGCAGGGCACCACCCTGTCCTTCAGCGCGCCGGCACTCTCGACAAAGGCGTCGGTGCGCGCCGCGGTGCGGTTGTAGACGGCGATGCGGTGCCCGTGCTCGGCGATGTTGAGCGCCAAGTTGGAGCCCATCGTGCCAAGGCCGATCAGGCCGATTTCGGCTTTTTCCATCGTTTCTTCCCTGCTTTCGGATCTTTTGTTGAGGCCGAGATTTTGGGGGATGCCCCTATTCCCGTGATGAATGACGGGCCTTCGCTGCGGCGTCAACCGCCTCGCCGAATTGTGTTGCGCGGATCGCTCGCGGGTCCGCGCGAGGAGGTCGTCCCTGCCATCAGGGCCTGATGTCGATCGGCGCCTCGATCTTCACCATCTCGAAGTCCGAGACGAGGATGTCGAGCCGCGCCGTCCACCGGCCAGGGACAGGGATGACGAGATCATCGACGCGCCAGCTGCCGTCGCCCGGCTTGGTTGCGGGACGCTTGATCGGCTCGATGCGGGAATCGGCCTTCGACAGCACCAGCGTCACTTCCTTGGCATCGAGCGGACCGAAGTCACCGGTCATGATGATCATCGAGGCGGCAACCGGCCCGGCATGGCCTGGCGTGATGCTGAGGTCGGCCATAGCCTTCGGCGTATGGATATGCACGGAGGCCGGCTGCGCCGCGGCGATCGCCAGCGCGCGCGGCGGCGGCGTAAAACGCCAGCCGGCGGCGACGGCGAAGATGGCGAGCACAATCAGCACTTCGGCGCCGATCGAGCGGACCAGCCGCCGCTGCACCTCGGTCGCGCCGGCTTCGGCGGGCGCGGTGAGCGTCCAGCGGTTGATGGTGGCGAGCGTGAAGAGAAAGAGCAGCAACACCAGCTTGACCAGCAAGAGCCGGCCATAGCCTGTGTTGACCAGTGCAGTGGGCGTCTGCACCTGGATGACGGCAAGCACGATACCGGCGGCGGCGAGCGCGGCAACGACCGGCAGGATCGCGCGGGAGAACCGGCGCAGGAACGGCCCAGCCTCTGCCGGCTGCCGGCGTACCGCAAGGCCGAGCGGCGCCAGCGCGCCGGCCCAGAAGGCGATGCCTATGCCATGCAGGAACACCATCGGTCGCGTCAGCCATTGCGGTTCGGCGGCACTGGCATGACCGCTGGCGGCGAGCGCGGCACCGACGCCGGCCAGCCCGGCAACGGCGAACAGTCTTGCGCCAATGCGCGGCCCGGCCAGCGACAGCAGGCCGAGCCCCAGCGCCATCAGGGCGATGAGCACGGTCCAGCCGAAACTGGTGCCGGACGCAGTGCGCCAGACCACCGGCTGCGCCAGCCCGGTAGGCGGGGCGCCTAGCGCATCCAGCCCCTGCAAGCCGAGCGAAACCGGCGCAGCGACCAGCCCGGCGAGGAGCGCGGCAATGACGAAGCGCCGGCCGCACCGCCCGCCCTCCGCCAGCCAGACAAGCGCGAAGGCGCCGCCGACGCCGAAAAACAGGCCGATGTAGAGAAAAACCCTGCCGAGCCAGATCGCCGAGCGCAAGTCCCAGTCGAACGGCTCGGCCGCGGCTGGCGGCGTGCTCGGCGCGCCGATGGAAAACAGCACCGAGCCGCCTACCGGATGACCGTCGGTGGAAATCACCCGCCAGCTCAGTACATGGGTGCCCGGCTTCAGCGGTTCTGGATTGTCGATGGTGACGGACTGGTTGCTGAGGTGGAAGGAGGTCAGCGCAACCGATGTGCCGTCGGGCCGCACAAGGGTGAGCACGAGCGGCGACACCGGCTCGCTGAAGGTCAGCGAAAATTGCCCCGGGCCTTGCGCCAGCACCGCACCGTCAGCGGGATCGGCCTTGATTAGCGCCGCGTGGGCCAATGCCCGGCCCGGCAAGCCGATGGCCACGAGCAGCGCGAAGACGGCCAGCAACCCAATGGCAAGCCGGCCGGCCCGCTTGCCGGATATGCTCATCGTCTTGCCGAAGAATGCCGCGCTCATGCAACCGCCATGAAGACAGCGGCGCGCTCCTTCGAACGCGCCGCCCGAGAGGATCATTTCTTCGGCAACAGCTTGAGGCCGGGCGCCGGATTCTCCAGCGCATCCTCATCCTGCCCGGCCGCCGGAATCTCGATCCAGCGCTCGGCAGCCCCCTCGCATTCCTGCACCACCGGGAAGTACAGCGTCTCGCCGGCTGGAAGATCGGCCGCCAGGGAAGCGCGGAAGACGAACTCGTCGTAGAACTCATCCGGCAGGCTGCCGCCGCTCCAGTCGACTTCCTTGACGCCTGATGTCACCGCCTCGCCATAGAGCTGGTAGGATTTCTCGTACCTGCCTTGCTTGGTCTGCAGCGTCCAGCCGGGCTTCGGCATTGGCTTCACCGAAATCACCCCTTCCGGAATCTGCACGCGCAAAGCGGTCGTCGGCTTGCCCTCGCAGCCATGCGGCACGCGCAGGACAGCCTTGTAGGTCGAGCCGACGGCCGCTTCCTGGGTTTCGAGCGAGATGTGCGCCAAGGCAGCACTTGTCCCGACGAAAAGCGCCCCAGCGGACAAAAGATATTTGTTCATGATGGTCCCTCTGATTCTCAAATTTTCGGACTGGCCGGCTCAATTGGCGTGATCGTCCATGGCACCCGTTTCGCCCATGCCTTCGACGTCGAACTCGACGGTGACGCTGCCGGCCTTTTCGAAGGTCAGCGTGGCGGAGAACTTTTCGCCCTGCTTGGGCTGCCGCTTGAGCCCGAAGAACATCAGATGATAGGCACCGGGCGCCAGCGCGACCTTGCCGCCGGCCGGGATTTCAAGGCCGCCGCTGACCGGCCGCATGGTCATGACGCCGTCCCTGACGCCCATCTCATGCAATTCGGCCTTGTCCGACACATCGGACGCAATCGACAGCAGCCGATCCGGCGCGCTGCCCTTGTTGGTGACGGTGAAATAGCCGCCCGCCACCTTGGCGCCGGCTGGCGTTGCGCGCGACCAGGGATGTTCGATCTCCAGGTCGCCGACCTTGAATTCATGCGCGAAGGCCGACTGGGCGCCGACGAACAGCAAAGCGAGGGCGACGACAAGGATGCCTAGCCGTTGCTCGAGCAGGAGGGTGTGTCCGGGGGCGCGCGCATGCGCGGCGGCACGGAAGAAGTGGGACATGATAGCTCCATGGATGCGATATCGCGCCATTGGCCGGTCGCGATCAGTTCAGCGTTGGATGGGTGCGCCCGCGAAAGGTTCCGCGAGGCCGCGTTTGCTCAGGACGCCGGTGGCGCACGCGGATTCGATGGAGAGCGATCACGGGCGAAATCGAGATGCCTGAAGGCCGGCAGCGCGAAGGCGACGGCCTCGAAGGAGAGACTGGTGGCCAATGCGCCGGCATCGGGCGGCGATGCATGAACCGCGGAAGCCGTGCTGCAGCCGAGCATGCAGCAGGCCGGCACGTGCTGCTGGTGCGGATCGCCGCCGGGAGGCTGGGCAGCGCCCTCATGGGTGCAGATGACGTTGCCGAAGGCGTCGAGCAGTGAGGCATCCGGCGCCGTGCCGAATGCGAACGCGCCGAGCGTCGACTGGATGAGCAGCAGATAGGCCGCGACAAGCGCGGCCGTCATGCTCCATCGTCTCCGCCGGATGTTCAAGGACCTGCCTCTTTGATCAGCAATGGCAGATACCTAGCACGCGGCCAACGGGGCGAAAATCGTCAAATCATTGCTGCGGCAACGCGGCGCGATCAATGGGTGGCGCGGCATCCAAACCGTTAGGCACGGCGCGCTTCAGGCGCGCTGCGGCTGCCGGCCTCAGGGATCGACGTCAGCAGCGTGTTGCGCGCCGACTTCAGGTGCTTGCGGCAGGCGGCGTCGACCTTGCCGAGATCGCGCGATTTGAGCGCCGCGATATAGACCAGATGCTCCGCCACCGCGACTTCGTTGCGTTCGCGCTCCTGCGCCTTGTTCCACTGGTAGTGGTAATGGAAGATCATGGCGATGACGTCGTAGAAATCGACGATGAAGCGATTGTGCGAGGCGCGATGGATCAGCCGGTGGAAGCGCTCGTCCAGCTCGGAGAATTCGTTGAAGCGGGTGGCGATTTCGCGCGCCAGCAGGCGGTGCTCGTCCTCCAGCCGGTCGAGATCGGCCCAAACCGGACTTTCTTCCGGCAGGGCGGCAAACGCTGCCGCCGAGCGCAGTTCGAACATCTCGCGGATTTCGGTCAGTTCGAGCGCGAAGGCTCGCGTAAAACCCTTCAGCACCCAGTGGCTGTTGCGCCGCTTCTCGATCAGGCCGAAGCGGGAAAAGCGGATCAGGAACTCGCGCACGCTGGTGGTGCCGACGCCGATCTCACGCGCCAGCTCAAGTTCGTTGATCTGCATGCCCGCCTCCGCGCCGCCGGCAAGCAACCGCCGCATGAAGGAGCGCTCGATGATCTCGGCCAGCGTGTCGGTCTCTTCCTCGGGGAAGAAATCGTCCGGCCGCGGCGCGCGCAGGACCATCTTGCTGCGCTTGTTCCAGGCGATCAGCCCAGTCTCTTCCATGCGCGCCAGAATGCTGCGCACCGTCGTGCGGCTGACGCCGAGCAGCGTGCCGAGTTCCGGCTCCGACGGCAGGCTCCTGGTTTCATCGAGCAGCCGCAAGCAGCGGTTGTAGGCGTCCTTGTAGACGTTGTTGCTCTTCGACATCCCCTGCCCCGTTGCGCGCCGGCGCTTGCTATGGCCGGCTTGAAGCGCGCTATGACAGATGTTCCTAGCGCATGCTCGAAAAAAGCGGAATCGCCTTCCGTGTCAGGCGCGGCTCCCTATCCTCCATGCATCCACCGGCGCACGGTCTTCGCTGAAAAAACAATTGACGTAAAAATGTTTTTTCACGATAAAAGACATTATCTGCTAACAGGCTGATGTCAATCCGCCAGCGCATCCCAGGAACTCCCAGGAAACTGCCCGTGAACGCCGCAAACAGCATTCTTCTTTCCCCGGCCGACAATGTCGCGGTCGCCAATGGCCGCATCGAAATCGGCACTGTGCTGCCGGGCGGCGCCGTTGCCGCCGCGCTGATCGAGCCCGGCCACAAGGTGGCGATCAAGTCGATCGCGACCGGCGACGCGGTGGTGAAGTATGCCCAGGCGATCGGCCGCGCCACGCAGGACATCGCGCCCGGCGAGCACGTCCATTCGCACAATCTGGTCTTCGAGTCCGGCCGCCTGCCCGTGGTGCCGCCGAGCGAGGCCGAGCACGCGACGGAAACCGACCGCGCCCGCACTTTCATGGGCTACCGCCGGGCCGACGGCCGCGCCGGCACGCGCAACTTCATCGGCATCGTCGCCAGCGTCAATTGTTCGGCCACCGTCTGCCACGCCATCGCCGACC
Source organism: Mesorhizobium waimense (assembly GCF_003601975.1). Classification (GTDB taxonomy): domain Bacteria; phylum Pseudomonadota; class Alphaproteobacteria; order Rhizobiales; family Rhizobiaceae; genus Mesorhizobium; species Mesorhizobium waimense. The sequence goes on along the minus strand of NZ_QZWZ01000006.1, from coordinate 75,626 downwards.
AGGCCAACCGCGAGCTGCTGCCGAAATATCCGGGGATCGACGGCTTCGTGCCGATCGTCCACGGCCAGGGCTGCGGCATGAGCGGCACCGGCGACGGCATGATGGTTCTGCACCGCACGCTGGCCGGCTATGCCCGCCATCCGAATTTCGGCGGCGTGCTGATGGTGGGCTTGGGCTGCGAGGTCAACCAGCTTACCCTTTACGGCCAGAAGGGCGTCGCCGCCGGTAAACGCCATTTCAACATCCAGGAGGCCGGCGGCTCGCGCAAATCGGTCGAGAAGGCGATGGGCGTGCTGGCCGAGATCGCTGAGGAAGTCGGCCGGCTGAAGCGTGAGCCGATCCCGGTCAGCGAGATCGTTGTCGGCCTGCAATGCGGCGGCTCCGACGGCATGTCCGGGATCACCGCCAATCCGGCGCTGGGTGCTGCTGTCGACATCCTCGCCGACGTCGGCGGCATCGGTATCCTGTCCGAGACCACGGAGATCTATGGCGCCGAGCATCTGCTTGCCTATCGCGCCGCGAGCCCGGAGATCGCCGCCAAGCTCGACGGTTATATCAAGTGGTGGGAGGACCATGTCGCCAAGCACGGCGCCTCGATCGACAACAACCCTTCGCCTGGCAACAAGCGCGGTGGCCTCACCACCATCCTGGAGAAGTCGCTGGGCGCGGTGGCCAAGGGCGGCCAGACGCCGCTCAACGGCGTCTTCGGCTATGCCGAGAAGGTCAGCGGACACGGCCTGGTGTTCATGGACACGCCCGGCTACGACCCGGTTTCGGCCACCGGTCAGGTGGCGGGCGGCGCCAACGTCATCGTCTTCACCACCGGCCGCGGCTCCTGCTTCGGCTGCCGGCCGACGCCATCGATCAAAGTCGCCAGCAACTCGACCATGTATCACACCATGGAAGAGGACATGGACGTCAATTGCGGTGTCATCGCCTCCGGCGAGAAGACCATCGCCGGCATGGGCCGCGAGATCTTCGAGCTGATCGTCGAGACGGCTTCGGGCCGCAAGACCAAGAGCGAGGAGTTCGGCTACGGCGACAACGAGTTCGTGCCCTGGCACCTCGGAGCGACGCTGTAGACCAGCCACGACCAACCAGACATTTTCAAACCGGCCAGCGGCCGGAAGGGGAGGCTTTGCAATGGACAAGCGCCGCATCGGCACAACTGCGCTCGACGTCACCGAGATAAGCTTCGGCGGCGCGGCGATCGGCGGGCTCTACCGGGCCTGCCCGCGCGATGTGGCGATGGAAACGCTGCAGACCGCCTGGGACGCCGGCCTGCGCTATTTCGATACCGCGCCCTTCTACGGCTTCGGCCTGTCGGAACGCCGCTTCGGCGACTTCCTGCGCTACAAGCCGCGCGACTCCTACGTGCTTTCGACCAAGGTCGGCCGGCTGTTCCGCCCGGTGCCGGAGGACCGGGTTCCCGATCACTCCTATGTCGATCCGCTGCCCTTCGCGCTCGACTACGACTATTCCTATGACGGCATCATGCGCTCGGTCGAGTTCTCCTATGCGCGGCTCGGCCTAAACAGGATAGACATCCTGTTTGTCCATGACATCGGCACCTACACGCATGGCGTCGAGAAGACGAAGCTGCATTTCCGCCAGCTGATGGACGGTGGGCTGAAGGCGCTCGACGAGCTAAAGACGTCAGGCACGATTTCCGCCTATGGCCTCGGCGTCAACGAGGTGCAGATCTGCCTCGACGTGCTCAACCGCGCGCCGCTCGACTGCATCCTGCTCGCCAGCCGCTACTCGCTGCTCGACCGTAGCGCCGAAGCCGAATTGCTGCCGCTTTGCCGGGAGCGGCAGACCTCGCTGATCATCGGCGGCGTGTTCAATTCGGGCATTCTGGCAACCGGCCCGGTGCAGGGCGCGCATTTCGACTACCAGCCGGCCGGCAAGGATATTCTCGACCGCGTCGATGCGATGGAGAAGATCGCCGCCGAGGGCGGCTACCCGCTCGCAGCCGCAGCCTTCCAGTTCCCGCTGCACGAACCCGTCGTCGCTTCCGTGCTGACCGGCACCGCCAAGCCGGCCAATCTGACGCGCAATCTGGAGCTGCTCGAAACCCCCGTGCCGCCAGCGGAATTCGCCAGATACGATCCCTATACGGTGGTGCAGGAACTCGGCTGAGGCAACGAGCCTATTGTCCAACTGGGTGGTCGGCATGAAAACAGCTTCACGATCGCGAGAGAATGAATATTCCATATTGACATGATGATGGAATTAACATTCCATATCGATCGGAGAGGATCGGAAGCATCCGAACGTGGCAAGAGGACCGGCGAAGGGAGGCTTGCCTCCTGTCGAGGCCACGCGGAGACGATATGAAACACCGCTTGCGTCGGCCGGATCGATGCACTATCAAAAAGCGGCAAATGTTTTTTATTGATAAAGTTCTGTTTGGGCCGCGCCTATCCGAATGGAGCTTCCGTAACCTTCACCGGGCGATCTAGGGAGGAACCCTCATGAAATTTGTGACCAGCATTCTCAACCGCCGCGCCTTCGTGGCACTCGCGGCCGCCTCGATGCTTGCAGGTGCGTTGCACTCGGCACCGGCTTCGGCGGCGGACGTGACCATCCCAATCATCGTCAAGGACACCACCTCCTTCTACTGGCAGATCGTGCTCGCCGGTGCCCGCAAGGCCGGCAAGGACCTCGGCGTCAACGTGCCGGAGCTCGGCGCCCAGGCCGAAACCGACGTCAACGGCCAGATCTCGATCCTCGAGAACGCCGTCGCCGGCAACCCGGCCGCCGTCGTCATCGCACCGACCGAAGCCAAGGCGCTCGGCAAGCCGATCGACGAGGCTGCCACCAAGGTGAAGATCATCGGCATCGACTCCGGGGCCGACTCCAAGGCCTTCACCTCGTTCCTGACCACCGACAACGTCCAGGGTGGCCGCGTCGCCGCTGACGGTCTCGCCGCGGCCATTGGCGAGGCCAATGGCGGCAAGGTCGAGGGCAAGGTTGCGCTGATCACCGCGCTTCCCGGCGCCGGCTCGCTCGAGCAGCGCGCTCAAGGCTTCAAGGAACAGCTCAAGGCGAAATATCCGGGCCTCGAACTGGTTGCCGACAAATATGCCGACGGCCAGGCCACGACCGGCCTCAACATCGCCACTGACCTGATCACCGCCAACCCTGACCTGAAGGGCATCTTCGCCTCCAACCTGATCATGGCACAGGGCGTCGGCCAGGCGATCGCCGAGAACAACCTTGCCGGCAAGGTCGGTCTGATCGGTTTCGACAGCGACGAGAAGCTGATCAAGTTCCTCAATGACGGCGTCATTTCCGGCCTCGTCGTGCAGGACCCGTACCGGATGGGCTATGACGGCATCAAGACCGCGCTCGCCGCCTCGAAGAACGAGAAGGTCGAGGCCAATGTCGACACCGGCGCCAACCTGGTCACCAAGGCCAACATGAAAGAGCCGAAGATCGACGCGCTGCTCAACCCGAAGCTCGACTAAGCATCGCCACGGGCGCATCTTCTCCGGGGCTCGTTGCCCCGGAGACAGCCCGCATCCCGATTCAGTCGTGATGCGGCAGGCTCTGGTCTACGAGCCCAATCGTAAGACCAATCTGGGAGGATTGTCATGACGTCCACGGCGCAGGAACTGCACCCGGCCCCGACCTTGGAGCCCGGCAGGACGATCCTTGAACTCAAGGGGTTGGAGAAGCGGTATCCCGGCACGCACGCGCTGAAGCCGGTGGACCTAGCCTTCAAGTCCGGCGAGATCCACGCCATCGTCGGCGAGAACGGCGCCGGCAAGTCCACTTTGATCAAGCTTCTGACCGGCGTCATGCCGCGCACCTCAGGCGACGTCATCTGGGAAGGCAAGCCGGAAGCGCTGGCGACCCCTCACGAGGCGATGGCGCTCGGTATCAATGCGGTGCACCAGGAGGTCGTACTCTGCCGTCACCTGACGGTCGCCGCCAACATGTTCCTCGGCGAGGAGAACTCGCGCTATGGCATCCTGCAGCAGCGGGCCATGGTCAAGGACGCACAGAAGATCATCGACGATCTCGGCTTCGACCTGCCGGCGCATGTCGTGCTCGGTGATCTCACCATCGGCCAGCAGCAGCTGATCGCCGCCGCTCGCGCAACGGTGCGCGGCACGAAATTCCTGATCTTCGACGAGCCGACCGCCTATCTCACCCGCAAGGAGGCCGACCAGCTATTCAAGCTGATCCGCCGGCTGAAGGGCGAAGGCGTCACCATCATCTACATCAGCCACCGAATGGAAGAGGTGTTCGAGCTCGCCGACCGCGTCTCGGTGCTGCGCGACGGCACGCTGGTCGGCACCAGGAACATCGCCGAGACCAACGACGCCGAGCTGGTCAAGATGATGATCAACCGCTCGATCGAACAGGTCTACCACAAGGAGCATTTCACGCCCGGCGCGATGATCGTCGAAGCCAAGAACCTGTCTGGCAAGGGCTTCGAGAATGTGTCGATGTCGGTGCGCGCCGGCGAGATCGTCGGCCTCTACGGCCTGATCGGCGCCGGTCGCAGCGAGTTCGTCACCACGCTCTACGGCCGCCACCGCAAGTCGGCCGGTCAGATCCTCTGGCAAGGCAAGCCGGTCCAGGTCAATTCCGAGCACGACGCGATCAGGCTCGGCATGGCGCTGGCGCCGGAAAGCCGCCGCGACCAGGGCCTGTGCCTCAACCTGCCGGTCGGCCTCAACCTCAATTTGCCGATCTACAAGCGCATCTCAAGCAACATGCTGATCTCAGGCGCCAAGGAAAAGACCGAGGCCGATCGCCAGATCGCCGGCCTCAGGATCAAGACGCCGACGCGCAACGCTCTCGCGTCCAGCCTGTCCGGCGGCAACCAGCAGAAGATCGTCATCGGCAAATGGCTGGCGCACGGCGCCAAGCTGTTCATCTTCGACGAGCCGACGGTCGGCGTCGATGTCGGCACCAAGGCCGAGATCTACCGCCTGTTCGGTGCCCTGCTGTCCAAGGGCGCCGGCATCATCCTGATCTCGTCCTATCTGCCGGAGGTCTATGAGCTGGCCGACACGCTGCACGTGTTCCGGCGCGGCAAGCTGGTGGCCACGCACGGGTTTCGCACCGCCAATCACGAGGACATTCTCACGCAGGCGCTCGCCGAGAAACAAGAAAAGCTGGGAGGACAGAAATGAGCACCGAGGCCATTGCCGCCGAAAAACCGAAGCGCAACTACAACGCCCTGTTCGGGCTGACACTGCTGGCGCTGCTGGTTCTGTTGTGGGTCATCCTGTCAGTGGCGACGCAAAGCTTCGCTTCGGGCAACAACATCTCGAACCTGCTCCGTCAGGGTTCGATGATCGCCATCCTGGCGGTCGGCCAGACCTTCGTCATCATCACAGGCGGCATCGACCTTTCCGTCGGCGCCGTGGTCGGCTTTGCCACCGTCATCGCCGCCATGCTGATCAATGCCGGCGTGCCGGTCTTCCTCGCCATCCTTATCACATTGCTGGTCGGCGTTGCCATTGGCCTGTTCCATGGCTTCGGCATCGTCAAGATGGGCCTGCCGCCCTTCATCATCACGCTGGCGACGCTGACATCGCTGCGCGGCATCGGCCTGTTGATGACCAACGGCAACTCGATCTCGATCAACAACGACGCCTTCCAGGAATTCTCGCGCAGCTCCTTTGTCGGCGTCCCCAATCTGTTCTGGATGGTGATCCTGGTCGGCATCCCGGCCTACATCTTCCTGCATCACAGCCGCTGGGGCCGCTATCTGTTCTCGGTCGGCTCCAATGCCGAGGCCTCGCGCCTGTCGGGCGTCAACGTCCAGCGCACCATCTACATGGCCTACACGCTGTCCGGCCTGTGCGCCGCCTTCGTCGGCGTGCTGCTGGCATCGCGCATCGGCATCGGCAATCCGACCCAGGCCGAAGGCTGGGAACTGCAGGCGATCGCCTCCTCGGTGATCGGCGGCACCTCGCTGTTCGGCGCGGTCGGCTCAGTGCACGGGCCGCTGCTCGGCGCCTTCATCCTCGCCACCATCAACAACGGCGCCAACCTGCTCAACGTCAACGCCTTCTGGCAGCGCATCATCACCGGTGTGCTAATCATCGTCATCGTCTACTTCGACGGCCTGCGCCGCCGCGGCAAGTAAGTCCCTCCCAAGCGGCCGCCGGCCCCGCGAAAGCGAGGGCCGGCGGTTTCATAAATTGGATTGAAGCATGAAAGCCGTCGTCTGCCGCTCGCCCGGTGATCTTGTCGTGGAGGACCGCCCGGCGCCCGGCGCACCGCCGCCCGGATGGGCGCTGGTGGCGGTCAGCCATGTCGGCATCTGCGGCACCGATTACCATATCTTCGAGGGCAAGCACCCGTTCCTCGCCTATCCGCGCATCATGGGCCACGAGGTCTCGGGCACAGTCGTCGACAAGGGCGACGGCGTAGCCCTTGCCATCGGCGAACCGGTGATCATCAATCCCTATCTCGCCTGCGGCAAATGCATCGCCTGCCGGCACGGCAAGCCGAATTGCTGCGTCAAGATCGAAGTGCTCGGCGTCCATCGCGACGGCGCCATGTGCGAACAGATCCTGGTGCCGGCGCAAAACCTTTACCCGGCAAATGGCCTGTCGCTGGCCGACGCCGCCGCCGTCGAATTCCTGGCGATCGGTGCGCATGCGGTGCGCCGCGCGCGCGCCGATCCCGGCGCCCGCACGCTGGTCATCGGTGCCGGGCCGATCGGTCTCGGCACGGCGCTGTTTGCCCGCATCGCCGGGCTCGATGTGAGCCTGCTCGATATGAGCACGGAGCGCCTCGGCTTCGCCGAAAGCGAGCTTGGCTTCGCGACGCTCGACGGTTCACGACAGACAGCGGCCGAGCTGGTCCAGGATGCGACCGACGGTGAGGGTTTCGACGTGGTCTTCGACGCCACCGGCAACACAAAGTCGGTGCAGTCTGCCTTCGCCCATGTCGCGCATGGCGGAACCCTGGTCCTGGTCAGCGTCGTCAAGGACGACATCAGCTTTTCCGATCCCGAGTTCCACAAGCGCGAGATGACGCTGGTCGGCAGCCGCAACGCGCTCAAAGCCGATTTCGACCATGTCGCCGCCTCGATCCGCAACGGTGCGGTGCCCATGGCAAAGCTCGTCACGCACCGCACGACACTTGGCCAGGCGCCCCTTGACCTCGCCCGCTGGGCGCAGCAGAAATCCGGCCTGATAAAGGCCGTCATCGAGGTCGGATGAGACGATGCGGATCGACGCACATCAGCACTACTGGCAGATCGCCCGCGGCGACTATTTCTGGATGGGGTCGCATGTCGCGCCGATCGTGCGCGATGTCCTTCCGGCCGATCTGAAGCCGCATCTCAGCGCCGCCGGCATCGAACGCACCGTGGTGGTGCAAGCGGCGGCGACGGTCGCCGAGACCGAATTCATGCTCGACCTTGCCGAGAACGAGCCGAGCATCGCCGCCGTGGTCGGCTGGGTCGATCTCGGCGCCGACGACGTCGAAGCGACGTTGCGCCGGCTCGCGACACGGCCGAAATTTCGCGGCATCCGACCGATGTTGCAGGACATCGAAGACACGTTCGACATCTTGAAGCCGAAGCACCTCGCGGCGCTCAGGCTGCTGCTCGAACTGAACCTGCGCTTCGACGCGCTGGCGCAGCCGCGCCATTTGCCGGTGGTGGCGGCGCTCGCCGACCATATCCCGGAGCTTGCCATCGTCGTCGATCATGCCGCCAAGCCGTTCATCGCCAAGGGCATCATCGAGCCTTGGGCGAGCGACATGACCGCGCTCGCCAAGAGACCGTCGGTGCTGTGCAAGTTTTCCGGTCTGGTCACCGAAGCCGGCCCTAACTGGTCGGTCGCTGGCCTGAAACCCTATGCCGACCATCTCATCGCTTGCTTCGGCCCGGAGCGGCTGATGTTCGGCAGCGACTGGCCGGTTTGCGAACTGGCCGCCACGTATGAGAACTGGCTGGCTGCGGCCAAGGACCTTCTGGCTGGCCTGTCGCCGGCCGAGCAGGATGCCGTCTTCGGCGGCAATGCCGCGCGTTTCTACGGCATTGCCTGATCGTTAGCCGACAATCTGAGCTCCACCCGCTCCGCCGGAAACCGCGACTCGGAAAACTGGATCGGCTGGCCGTCGAGCGTGACGTTGACGGCCACCGTCACCAGCACGATGGCGCCGGGCTGTAGGTCGAGATCGGCGAGGTCGGCGGCATCGGCGTGGCGCGCCGACAGCACCGTCGATTGCCGCAGATAATCGTTGATCGCAAAGCGCTTGAGGGAAGCAGTGACCGATCCGGTTTCCGCCATGGCGGCGTCGATACCGGCGAAGCGCTGGGCATCGAACCAGGCGGTGGCGCGTGACACCGGACGTCCGTCGGCTTCGCCGCGCGTTTCCAGGCGGATCACATCGGCGCCCCTTGCAAGACCCAAGGCCTCGGCGACGCGCCGGCTGGCCGGCTCGACCGTCGACGCAAGCAGGAGGATATGCCGTTCGGACGTCTGCCCTTGCAGGCCGGTCGAAAAGCGCGTGCGGGCGCCGATCGGGTAGGACAGCCGCTTGCGTGACAGCACGAAAGTGCCACGCCCTTGCTCTGCCCGCAGCACCCCGTCCTGCACGAGTGCCGCGATCGCGCTTCGCACCGTGTGGCGGTTGACGCCGTAGCGTTCGGCCAGCGCCATTTCCGGCGGCAGCGCCGCATTCTCGGCGAAATCGCCGATCGCGATTGCGTGCAAGATCTGGTCGGCGATCTGCCGCCATAGCGAGACACCGCTGCGCCTTTCGATGCTGCTGGCCAGTTGCTGTGCGATCATTTCCGCTCCCGCTCCTCCGTCGCCCCGATGTTTTCGCCCGCTCAGCCTTTTTGCCAAGTGTCATGCACCCGTCATGGACTCGCGTTAGCTAATGGGTATAATTTGTATAATTGTCTATATCAATAGACAAATTTTAGATATTGCTAAGGAGCACGCCATGCGAGGACAGGAAGCCCGCGATCAGGCCGAACGCAAGGCGATAATGGCAACGCTGGCGCAGTCGCCCGGCGACGACATCGCCCGCCTCTGGAGCGACGCCGGCCTGCCTTCGGAGGCTGAACTGCTGCGCGGTCCCGAGACTGGTCTTGTTACCGTGCGCGGCCGCATCGGCGGCGGCGGCGCGCCCTTCAATGTCGGCGAGGCGACGGTTACCCGTGCCACCGTGCGACTGCCGTCTGGACAGGTCGGCCATTGCTACACGCTCGGCCGCGACAAGCAGAAGGCAAGACTGGCGGCGATCGCCGACGCGCTGTGGCAGGAACCCGTCCATCGCGAGGCCGTCGAGACCCGGCTGGTTGCACCGCTGCGGGCGGCCCTGGTCGAGGCGCGCGACCGGCGGCATGCCGAGACCGCGGCAACGAAAGTGGATTTCTTCACAATGGTGCGCGGAGAGGACTGATGGAGATAGCGCCTCAATCGATCGAGGGCGGCTTCGCCGATCCGGTGTTCAACGCCCAGACGGTGTTCCGCGCCGTCATGGATGCGATGGCGCGGCCAGGCAGCGTGCAAGCCCTGCCGGCCTTTGCCCGCCCGCCAGCGCCGCTCGCGGCGACAGCTGGCGCTGTCGTCCTGGCGCTCTGCGACAACGACACGCCGCTCTGGCTCGACCCCGCCTTGCAGGCCGCGCCCGCCGTCAAATCCTGGCTCGGCTTCCACACCGGAGCGCCACTCGCCAACACCCCACCCGATGCGCATTTCGCGCTGATCGCCAACCCGGCCGAGATGATGGCGCTCGACGGTTTTTCGCAAGGCACCCAGGACTATCCCGATCGCTCGACGACGCTGATCCTGCAAGTCAGCGATCTTGCTTCAGGCACGCCGCTTTTGCTCAAGGGCCCCGGCATCGAAACCAGCACGACCATCGCGCCGGCCCAGATGCCGCGCCATTTCGTCGAACAGTGGAAGCAGAACAATCAGCGCTTTCCGCGTGGCGTCGACATCATCCTGGCCACCGCCGACAGCCTCGCCTGCCTGCCGCGCACGACGCGCATCAAGACGATGGAGGCGTGAGATGTATGTTGCGGTAAAAGGCGGCGAAGCAGCCATTGCAAACGCCCACCGACTGCTCGCCGATCGCCGCCGCGGCGACCGTTCGGTTCCGGCACTTCGCCTCGACCAGATCGTCGAGCAGCTGGCGCTCGGCGTCGACCGGGTGATGAGCGAAGGCTCGCTCTACGACCGCGAGCTGGCGGCGCTCGCCATCGTCCAGGCGCGCGGCGACATGATCGAGGCGATCTTCCTGGTCCGCGCCTATCGCACCACGCTGCCGCGCTTCGGCTATACCAAGGCGATCGACACCGGCGCGATGCTGGTCGAGCGCCGCGTCTCTGCGACCTACAAGGACCTGCCCGGCGGCCAGTTGCTCGGCCCGACCTTCGACTACACCCACCGGCTGCTCGATCCCGAGCTTGCCGCCGGCGGCGACGTCGCCGAGCCTTTGCAGCGCGAAAGCGAGGCGGAAGCCATGCCGCGCGTCTCGGCGATTCTCGCCCGCGAAGGCCTGATCGAACCGGACGGCGAGATGTCCCAGGACCACATCCCCGGCGACATCACCCGCGAGCCGCTGGAGTTCCCGATGGCGCGCGACATCCGCCTGCAGGCGCTGTCGCGCGGCGACGAAGGTTTTTTGCTGGCGCTCGGCTATTCCACCCAGCGCGGCTATGCCCGCAACCACCCCTTCGTCGGCGAGGTCCGCATCGGCGAGGTCGAGCTGGAGCTCGACGTTCCGGAACTGCCCTTCGCCGTGCCACTCGGCAGCGTCCGCGTCACAGAGTGCCAGATGGTCAACCAGTTCAAGGGTTCGGCCAAGGCGCCGCCGCAATTCACCCGTGGCTACGGCCTCGTGTTCGGCCAGAGCGAGCGCAAGGCGATGGCCATGGCGCTCTGCGACCGCGCTCTTCGTGCAAGCGAACTGGGCGAGGATGTCGTCGCCGCCGCGCAGGACGAGGAGTTCGTCATTTCGCATTCCGACAATGTCCAGGCGACCGGCTTCGTCGAGCATCTGAAGCTGCCGCACTATGTCGACTTCCAGGCCGAGCTCGATCTCGTGCGCCGCATGCGCGCCGAATACGACGCCCGCGAAAACCCTGCGAAGGTTGAGGAAAAGCGGGAGGCCGCCGAATGATCGAAGGCCTGTCCCACATGACCTTCATCGTCCGCGATCTCGACCGCATGAGCGCGATCCTGACCGGCATCTTCGACGCACGCGAAGTCTATGCCAGCGATACCGAGCAGTTCTCGCTGTCACGCGAAAAGTTCTTCCTGATCGGCGATCTCTGGATCGCCATCATGGAGGGCGAGCCGCTGCCGGAGCGCAGCTACAACCACATCGCCTTCAAGATCGATGACGCCGATTTCGACCGCTACGCCGAGCGCGTCAGCAGGCTAGGTCTCGACATGCGCCCGCCGCGCCCGCGCGTCGAGGGCGAAGGCCGCTCGATCTATTTCTACGACGACGACAACCACATGTTCGAACTGCACGCGGGCACGCTGGCAGGTCGGCTGGTGCGCTACGCTAAGGGGCTGGAGAGGGCGTCATGAGTTCAACCGTCTCCGCCGCCGTGCCCCCCGTGTCCACCGCTATCGTGAGAGTGACCGCCGTGCCCAGGATACCCGCTGCTGCCATCCTGCCCACCAGAGAAGAAGTCATTGCTCGAACCGTCTCTTGGTCCGGAAAGATTCTTGGGGCGAAGGAAAAAGGCAACCACGCCGACGAACGCCAGCAGCAGAATTCCGATGTGCATCCATCCGGTAGGGGTCACAAGAGTCTGGCCCTCTTTCCGCGTTTTGGAAGTCAATTCGGTAGCACAAAGCGGAAGCCATCGCCATGACCGACATCGCCACCTACAACTTCGCCTATCTCGACGAGCAGACCAAGCGGATGATCCGCCGCGCGATCCTCAAGGGCATCGCCATCCCCGGCTACCAGGTTCCGTTCGCCTCGCGCGAAATGCCGATGCCTTATGGTTGGGGCACCGGCGGCGTCCAGGTCACCGCTTCGATCATCGGCCCCGACGATGTGCTGAAGGTCATCGACCAGGGCGCCGACGACACCACCAACGCCGTCTCGATCCGTGCCTTCTTCAAGAAGGTCGCCAATGTCGCCGTCACCACCGAGACGGCCAAGGCCAGCATCATCCAGACGCGCCACCGCATCCCCGAACATCCGCTGACTGCGGGCCAGGTGCTGGTCTATCAGGTGCCGATCCCGGAACCCTTGCGCTTCCTCGAGCCACGCGAGACCGAAACGCGAAAAATGCATGCGCTGGAGGAATACGGCCTCATGCATGTGAAGCTCTACGAGGACATCGCCAGGCACGGCCGCATCGCCACCACCTATGCCTATCCGGTCAAGGTCGAGGGTCGCTATGTGATGGACCCCTCGCCGACGCCGAAATTCGACAATCCGAAGATGCATCGTTCGCCGGCTTTGCAATTGTTCGGCGCCGGCCGTGAAAAGCGCATCTACGCCGTGCCGCCCTTCACCGACGTGGTCAGCCTCGACTTCGAGGACCATCCGTTCGAGGTCCAGACCTTCGACCAGCCCTGCGCGCTGTGTGCGGCCGAGAGCGTCTATCTCGACGAGGTTATCCTCGACGACCATGGCGGCCACATGTTCGTCTGCTCCGACACCGACCATTGCGAAAAGCGGCGTGACGAGGGCCATCGCGGCCACCTTGCCCCGCAAACCATGGAGCCGGCGCAATGACCGACGAACCGCTGCTGCGCGTCTCGGCGCTGTCCAAATTCTACGGCTCGCGCGTCGGCTGCGAGAACGTCAGCTTCGACCTATGGCCGGGCGAGGTGCTTGCGGTCGTCGGTGAGTCCGGCTCCGGCAAGACGACGCTGCTCAACTGCCTGTCGACCCGGCTGCTGCCCTCCTCCGGCACCGCCAGCTACCGCATGCGCGACGGCCAGTTCCGCGAGCTCTATCGCATGAGCGAGGCCGAGCGCCGCTTCCTGATGCGCACCGACTGGGGTTTCGTCCACCAGAACCCGGCGGACGGGCTGCGCATGACGGTATCGGCCGGCGCCAATGTCGGCGAGCGGCTGATGGCGATCGGCGACCGGCACTACGGCAAGATCCGCGCTACCGCCGTCGACTGGCTGTCGCGCGTCGAGATCGACGAGGACCGCATCGATGACGAACCGCGCGCCTTCTCCGGCGGCATGCGCCAGCGCCTGCAGATCGCCCGCAACCTCGTCACCGGGCCGCGGCTTGTGTTCATGGACGAACCTACCGGCGGCCTCGACGTCTCGGTGCAGGCACGCCTGCTCGACCTGTTGCGTGGCCTCGTCACCGACCTCGGCCTGGCGGCCATCGTCGTCACCCACGACCTCGCCGTGGCGCGTCTGCTGTCGCAGCGCATGATGGTGATGAAGGACGGCCGCGTCGTCGAAAGCGGCCTCACCGACCGTGTACTCGACGACCCGCGCGCGCCCTACACGCAGCTCCTCGTTTCCTCGATTTTGCAGGTGTAAACGATGCCCACCCCGCTCGTTGTCTCCGACGTTGCAAAAAGCTTCACCATGCATCTGCGCGACGGCATCAAATTGCCTGTCGTCGCCGGCGTCTCGTTCTCGATCCGAGCGGGTGAATGCGCCGTGCTTGGCGGTCCCTCCGGTGCCGGCAAGAGCTCGATTTTGAAAATGCTCTACGGCAATTATGCCGTCGATGAAGGCCAGATCATCGTCCAGCACGCTGACGGGCTGATCGATCTCGCCACCGCCAGCCCGCGCACCGTGCTTGCCGTGCGCCGGCAAACGATCGGCTATGTCAGCCAGTTCCTGCGCACCGTGCCGCGCGTTTCGGCCCTCGACGTCGTCGCCGAACCGCTTGTCGAGCGCGGCGAGGAGCGCGAGGCCGCGCGTGAAAAGGCCCGCGCGCTGCTGGCACAGCTCAACCTGCCGGAAAAGCTTTGGGCGCTGCCGCCGGCGACCTTCTCCGGCGGCGAGCAGCAGCGCGTCAACATCGCGCGCGGCTTCATCACCGACCATCCGGTCCTTTTGCTCGACGAACCGACCGCTTCGCTCGACGCCAGGAACCGCGACGTGGCGATCGCCCTGATCGCGGAAAAGAAGGCGGCGGGCGTCGCTTTGCTCGGCATCTTCCACGACAACGATGTGCGCGAAGCGGTCGTCGACCGGATCATCGATGTCACTGCCTTCGCCGCCGGGAAGCTTGCCGCGTGAGCAAAAAACTGTCGGAAGCGCCGCTGGTTCATCCAACTGCGCAGGTCGAGAATTCGACGCTCGGCCGCTGGACCGAGATCGCCGACCGCAGCCGGGTTTCGGAGAGCACCCTCGGCGATTACTCCTACATGATGCAGGACTGCGCAGTCTGGTGCGCGACGATCGGCAAGTTCTCCAACATCGCGGCAAGCGTGCGCATCAACGCCACCAACCACCCGACCTGGCGGCCGACCCTGCACCACTTCACCTACCGTGCTTCCGACTATTGGGACGACGCCGAGCACGAAAGCGAATTCTTCGCCCAGCGCCGCGCCAAACGGGTCACCATCGGCCACGACACCTGGCTCGGCCACGGCTCGACCATCCTGCCCGGCGTCACCGTCGGCGATGGTGCGGCGGTCGGCGCGGGAGCGGTGGTGTCGAAGGATGTCGCGCCCTACACCATAGTCGGCGGCGTGCCGGCCAAGCCGATCCGCGAGCGCTTCGACCGCCGCACCGCCGAGCGCTACCAGGCGCTCGCCTGGTGGGATTGGGACCATGCCCGGCTACGCGCTGCGCTCGACGATTTCCGCGAGCTGGAGGCGGAAGCCTTCCTGCAGAAGTATGGCGGCTAGCGTCGACATCACCTCCTGGGGCAAAGGACGTACTTCGCGAGTGTTCAGGAAGATGCGCAGATGCTAAAGTAGGGGATGTTTGAGGGGTTCATGCTGCCCTTGCGAAGGGACATCCCCGCTTCGCCGGCCTACCCTCTACAGCCGGAATTGTGGCTGCCTTTGCGGCCCTGATCTTTCTTGGCAGTATCCTTGCCGCTATCTGTTTCTGACGCTCCCACCACTCAAGAGTTGTCGATCGTGCCGACCATTCGTCCCGCCACAGAGGCCGACGCAAACGCAATCTGGGCCATGCTTGAGCCCATCTTGCGGGCCGGCGAAACCTATGCGCTGCCCCGCGATTGGAGCCGTGCGCAGGCGCTGGACTACTGGTTTTCGGGCGGTCATGAGGTGTTCGTGGCAGTAGATGCCGGCAACGTGATCGGCTGTTACTATCTCCATGCCAACCAGCGTGGCGGCGGCGCGCATGTCGCCAACAGCGGCTACGTCACCTCTGCCGCCGCCAGCGGCCGCGGCATCGCCACCGCGATGTGTGAGCATTCCTTGCAAAGGGCTGCCGAACGAGGCTTTCTGGCCATGCAGTTCAACTTCGTCATCAGCACCAACGAGCGCGCAGTAAAGCTGTGGAGCCGGCTCGGCTTCGACATTGTCGGGACAATCCCGAAGGCGTTTGAACACCCTAGGCTGGGTTACGTTGATGCCTTGGTCATGCATCGAATGCTATAGGCGCGCCTGCCCGCTTCATATCCCTGACACATGACTCGGACAGGACGCGGTCTTTCCTTGGAGATCGCAATGCTCGATTTGGTCAGACCCTCGCTCGCCGGATTTTTCGAAGGCACCAACCCGACGCCGCCCCTGCATCTCGGCACGCGCTATGACAGATCAGGTAATTTTCTGTTCGAGCCCGGCAACACGGTCGTCAGCCATCTCGTCGGCGGCTCGCCTTCCGAAGCGGTGGTCATCGAGGTACGTGAGCGCATGCGCGGCATGCCCGACGCCGACCGGCTGGCCTTCACGCCGATCTCCAGCCTGCACATGACGCTGTTCCAGGGCATCATCGAATATCGCCGGCGGCTTCCATATTGGCCGCAGGACGTGCCTTTGGACACCAGCATCGACCATATGACCCACCTCTATCTGGAGCGGCTTCAGGGTTTCGAACCGTGCCCTCCGCTCCGCATCAGGACCATCGGCATCACGCCGAACGGCCTCACCGTCGCCGGGGCCACCGCCGAGGACGAGCGCATCCTCAGCGCATGGCGCGACGCGCTGGCGGTCCCGTTCGGCTATCGTCACCCCGACCACGACACTTACGTCTTCCACATCACCATCGCCTACCAGATTCGGCGTCTCGCCGACGAGCGGGCGCCCGCCTGGCAGGACCTGTTCGATGACTGCCTGTCGCTGTTTGAGCGCGAGGCGCCGGTGATCGAACTCAGGCCCCCGGCTTTCTGCAGCTTCAAGGACATGAACCATTTCGAGGAGCTTCTGGCCCTCGGTTGATCCCGTGCATCTCGCCCAAAACGGCGCAGCGGTTTTGGGACAGCGACATGCACAAGGCAAAGGATCACCACGGGCCTGTGGGCGGTAACAAAACTGACATCAATCCGACACCGCAGGTTCATGCGGCTGCGCTAGCCAAGGTTAACAGACCTTCAATCGCGACTGGACTGGAGCCCTGCCCCATGTCAGCAACCTCTGCCACGCTCGAAATCCGCGGCGTTTCCCGACGATTCGGCAAGAACACCGCTGTCAGCGCCGTCGACCTGTCGATCCCGCAGGGCCAGATGGTCGGCATCATCGGTCGCTCCGGTGCCGGCAAGTCGACGCTTCTTCGCATGATCAACCGCCTCATCGATCCCAGCCAGGGGTCGATTTTTTTTGACGGCACCGAAGTCTCGCGCCTGCAGGGCTCGCCGCTGCGCCGTTGGCAGCGCGACTGCGCCATGATCTTCCAGCAGTTCAACCTGGTGCCGCGCCTCGACGTGCTGACCAATGTGCTGCTCGGCCGGTTAAATCATCGTGCTACCATTGCCAATCTGCTCGGTGTCTTCTCGCGCGAGGAACGGGCTGAGGCAATCGCAGCACTCGAGCGTCTCGACATCGCCCGCACCGCGCTGCAGCCGGCCGGCACCTTGTCCGGCGGCCAGCAGCAGCGCGTCGCCATCGCCCGCGCCTTGATGCAGCAGCCGAAGGTTCTGTTAGCCGACGAGCCGATCGCCTCGCTCGACCCGCTCAACGCGAAGGTGGTGATGGATTCGCTGCAGGATATCAATTTGCGCGAAGGCATCACCGTCATCACCAATCTGCACACGCTGGACACGGCCCGCACCTATTGCAACCGCATCATCGGTATGGCCGCCGGCAAGGTTGTGTTTGACGGCCCGCCCGAAGACCTCAACCGCGAGGCTGTGCGCATGGTCTATGGTGCCGACAGCAAGGGTGGCGAAATCTCCGAGGTCATCACCTCGACCAGCGTCACCATCAAGCAAAGAATCGCCGCATCCACTGGACCGCTCGAGCCCGCATTCCCGGGATACTGATCCATGATCCCGCAAAGTAGACGCCGGTTTGCGGGGAAAGATCATGGACAAGCAAAAGAGCAATCTGGATCGCCAGCCCGCGTCACAGGCACCGTCAAAATTCGAACGCAGCCGGCGCGATGCCGGACTCAACAGGAGAGACACGAGATGTTTAGGAAGTTACTCTTCGGTGCCGTTTCCATCATTGCCATGGCGATGGGCTCTGTCCAGGCACAGGACCTGAAGGAATTCCGCGTCGGCATTCTCGGCGGCGAGAACGAAGCCGACCGTCTGCGCAACTACCAGTGCTTCGCCGATCACATCAAGGAAGTCCTCGGTGTCGAGAAGGTTTCGCTGTTCCCGGCCGCCGACTATGACGGCGTCATCCAGGGCCTCCTCGGCGGCACACTTGACTATGCCGAACTCGGAGCTTCCGCTTACGCCAAGGTCTATCTCGAAAACAAGGACGCGGTTCAGCCGATCCTGACGACGGTCCAGACCGACGGTTCGACCGGCTACCATTCGGTTATGGTCGCCCGCGCAGATTCAGGCATCAAGACACTCGCTGACATGAAGGGCAAGAAGCTCGGTTTCGCCGATCCCGATTCGACTTCTGGCTACCTGATCCCGGTCACGTCGCTGCCCAAGGACATCGGCATGGATGTGAAGAGCTATTTCGCCTCGACCGGTTTCGGCGGCGGCCATGAACAGCTTGTCCTTGAAGTTCTGAAGGGCACCTTCGATGCCGGCACCACCTGGGCCTCCGGCGTCGGCGACTTCAAGGACGGCTACAGCTCGGGCAATCTGCGCAAGATGGTCGACAAGGGCGTCCTCAAGATGGACGACCTCGTCGAACTGTGGCAGTCGCCGCTGATCCCGAACGGCCCGTTGGTCATACGCACCTCGCTCGACGCCGCTACCAAGCAGAAGATCACCGATTTCCTGACCAAGCTTCCGCAAACCGATCCGGCCTGTTTCTCGGCGGTTCAAGGCGGCGACTTCAAGGGCTATTCGCCGGTCACCCCGGAATTCTATCAGGCGATCATCGACGCTCGTAAGGCGAAGATCGGCTCGTAAGCCTAAAGGCACGACGCCGCCGGGGCCAAAGTGCCGCCGGCGGCGTTGCCGCGTCACGGGCTGGGGACCTATCCATGAGTGCGACCGACGTTTACCGCGCGCCTGCGCTCTCCACGGAAGGAGCCTTGGTCGAGCGGCACTGGCGCGACCTCGCCGCTCGCCGGCGCCTCTACACGATCGGAGGCCTGGTTTTCCTGCTGCTTGCGCTCTCGGGCTCGCTCTGGTTCGCCAACGAAACCAACGCCGGAAAGTTCTTCGACCGCCTTCCCTACATCGCCGACTTTTTCGTTGAACTGAAGCCGCGCGACTGGTTCGACCCGGTGCGCGCGCTGTTCGACCTGCCCTCGCCCTATGACGATGGCAGCCTCAAATTCGACTATCCCGAAGGCCGGGTCTACCTGACCCAGGGCATCTACATACCGGAGTATTTCTACCGGATGATCGAGACACTGAACATTGCCCTGTTTTCGACGCTGGTCGGCTCCACCTTCGGTTTCCTGCTCTGCTTCTTGGCTGCCAGCAATATCACGGCCAGCCGCTGGCTCCGTTTCACCACCCGCCGCTTCCTCGAAATTGTCCGCGCCTTTCCGGAAATCGTCATTGCCGGTTTTTTTCTGGCGATCTTCTCGCTTGGGCCCATTCCGGCGATCCTCGCGGTCAGCATCCATACCGTCGGCGCGCTCGGAAAAATGTTCTTCGAAGTGGTCGAGAATGCCGACATGAAGCCTGACGAAGGCTTGCGGGCCGTTGGCGCCAATTGGGTCGAACGGGTGTGGTTCGGCATCGTGCCTCAGGTTCTGCCCAACTTCATGAGCTATTTCCTGCTCCGCTTCGAGATCAATGTGCGCGCTTCGACCATTCTCGGCGCCGTGGGCGCCGGCGGCATCGGCGAATCCCTGCGTCTTTCGATCAGCCGGGGCCATGAGGCCAAGACCATTGCCATCGTCTTTCTGCTGTTCTGCACGATTGTCGCCGTCGACCAGTTTTCGGCATGGCTGAGACAACGTCTTGTTGGCAGGCAGGCGTTCGCATACGGGCGCGGAGAATAGCGCAATGAACGCCGACGCCATCAACGACATCGCCGCTCGCCATCCGGATGCGTTCCGACGCCCCTTTTGGAAGCGCTATGCCGCCCCGTTCGGCGTCCTTTTGTGCATTCTCTATACCTTTTACTGCTGGTGGTTCTTTTCGATAGGCATCGTTCTAGAAAAGGCGAACTGGAACCTGGCCGGCGCCTATCTCGCCGACTGGGTGTCTTACGAAATCCGCCCGGACATCGAGTTCAAGGACGATTATCTGACCATCGACTACTCCCGTTTCTCCAAACTGGGATCCAATCCAAATCCCGACTGGGTGATCAAAAAGATTGCTGCGATCGAGCGGCGGGGCGACGCCGCACCAGCACCGGCGATGGCCACTGACAAGTCGTCGCAGGGCTCTTTCATGGCGCCTGGCGCGCCAACCGCCGAGAACCCTGCCCCCTCGCCAGGCAAATCGGTTCCGGCTGCGCCCAAAACGGTCCGCGAAAAGGCCGTCGTGGCGGCGACCGTCGTCTTTGGAAGCGGCCAGATTGCCATAACGCCAAATCTTGTCACTGTGACGCGCGGTGCCGAAAGCGTCATCTTTGACATTGCCAAGGACAGTTCCGTCACGCCGCGCACGCCGCTGCCCTACTGGATAGAGCAACGCAAGCCAGGTTCGACAGCCTATGTTTCGTTCGGTTTTTTGGGCCGCGCCGAAGTGCAAAACGACGAGGTGATCGCCTGGAGGCGGTTTTTCGGTTGGGCCAATTTTGTGTTTGACACGAATTCCCCATTCTGGGGAAAACCGTTCGGCGAGGTCGCTTCACTGATCGTTTCCCGGGAACGCATCGACCCGTCGCGATCAAACGCGGCGCTTGCCTGGGACAACATCCTCTACAACGCCGAGTGGCAGCACGGCGACGTGTGGCTGAAGCTTCTGCAAACCATCGTCATGGCTTTTGTCGGCACGGTGCTGGCCTCGGTCGTCGCCTTTCCGCTCGCTTTCCTGGCTGCGCGCAACATCACCCCGAGTTGGATGGCCAACCAGGCGACGAAACGCTTCTTCGATTTCCTGCGGTCTGTCGACATGCTGATCTGGGCGCTGTTCTTCACGCGCGGCTTCGGTCCGGGACCACTGGCCGGCATGTCGGCGATCTTCTTCACCGACACCGGAACGCTGGGCAAACTCTATTCCGAGGCGCTGGAAAACATCGACGACAAGCAGCGCGAGGGCATCCGCTCGGTGGGCGCGACGCCGGCGATGGTGCAACGCTATGGCGTGCTGCCTCAGGTTCTGCCGGTGTTCCTTAGCCAATCCCTCTATTTCTGGGAATCGAACACGCGCTCGGCGACAATCATCGGCGCCGTCGGCGCCGGCGGCATCGGTCTGAAATTGTGGGAGGCCATGCGCACCAACACCAACTGGGCCAATGTTTTCTACATGGTTCTGTTGATCCTGCTTGTCGTCTTTATCTTCGACAACGTCTCCAACTATCTCCGCCGCAAACTTATGGGGACCGTCGGAAACGGCAACGACGAGCGGCCCCAGCGCACGCCCACCCGCCCGCTGCCGGCGGCTCAGATCGCCTGAGAGGGAAAAGCCTTCGCTGCGTCCCTGGCACCAGCCTTCTTCCACCCGTTCCGTATATGCGTGTAACCATCGCGATAAACCGCTTCCGGGCTCTCGGAAAAATCGCGCCACACCTTGGTCGCCGCCGCCAGATCCTTGAGCGAACGCCCAAACGCCTCGATCGTCAGCCAGTCGTCATAACCGCTCTTGCGAATGGCCGAAAACGTCTCTTTCCATGGGACATGCCCGCGCCCCGGCACGCCGCGGTCATTCTCGGAAATGTGGATATGGACGACATTTTTCCGGTTGCGCGTATAGGCGCCGATCGGATCGGCCTCCTCGATATTGGCATGGAAGGTGTCGTACATCGCCTGGATGTGCGGCCTGTCGATCGCATCGATGTGCTCGCACAAATCGTCCATCGTGTTCAGCAGATAGCATTCGAAGCGGTTGAGCGCCTCGAGGCCGATGGTGACGCCCCTCTTGCCGGCGTGGTCGCCGATGGCGCGCTGCGCGGCGACCGAGCGTTTTTTCTCGGCCGCTGTCGGCCCGCTGCCTGAAAAGGCGCCGAGTGTCGAATGCAGCGGACCGCTCAGCCTGTCGGCACCAAGCGCCTCACTGCAATCGATCGCCCATTTCATGTAGTCGATCCCGGTCTTGCGCGTCCCGGCATCAGGCGAGATCAGGTTCATCAAGGGATCGCCCATCGCCGAGACGGCGGTGCGCTCCAGCCCGATGCGGTCGAGCAAGTCACCAAGCTTCCTGTAGTCGTCGGGCGTGCCGGAAAACACCGGTATCTCGACACCATCAAAGCCGGTCGCCTTGATGTCACGCAACAGCGCCTCGTGCTTCTTCGAGACGCTGGTCGTCCACAAAAACATGCACATGCCGATCTTCATCGACATCCTCCCCGAAAATTTCGCGACAAGGCGTGTAGAGATTCAGGTCAGGCGGCATCACCTGAATATCGACACTCGTTAAAGCTTCGTCCAAGCCCCGTTCTTCTTCGACGACTTCACGCAGGCCTCGATGAAGGCCATGCCTTCGACGCCGTCCTCGATGGTGGGGAAGACGACATCCTTTGCCGGCCTACCGCCCTTCTTGCGCGCCGCGCGGATGGCACGGGCTGCCTCCTGGTAGATGTTGGCGAAACCTTCGAGATAGCCTTCCGGATGGCCCGACGGAACGCGGCTGACGCGGCCGGCAACCGGCAGCGCGCCGGCGCCGTTGCGGGTGAGCAACTGCTTCGGCTGACCGAACGGCGTGTACCAAAGATAGTTCGGATCGGCCTGCACCCATTCCAGCCCACCCTTCGAGCCGTAGATGCGCAGCTTCAGCCCGTTCTCGTGGCCGGGCGCGACCTGGCTCGCCCAGATCATGCCCTTGGCCGGATGCGCCTTGCCGACCGGCTTGAAGCGCAACATGACGTTGACATTGTCGTCGAGCTGGCGCCCCGGCACGAAAGCGTCGAGATCGGCCGACAGCGCATCGAGCTCCAGCCCGGAGACGAAGCGCGCCAGGTTGTAGGCATGCGTGCCGATGTCGCCGAGCGCGCCGCCCGCACCCGCCTGCTTGGGGTCGGAGCGCCACGCCGCCTGCTTCTGGCCGGTAGCGGCAAGGTCTTCGGTCAGCCAGTCCTGCGGATATTCCGACTGCACGATACGGATGTCGCCGAGCTGCCCTTTGGCCACCATCTCGCGCGCCTGGCGGATCATCGGATAGGCGGTGTAGTTGTGCGTCAGCACGAACACCTTGCCGGTCTTTTCGACCACCGCCGCCAGCTTCTTTGCCTCCGCCAAAGTCGTTGCCAGCGGCTTGTCGCAGATGACGTGGATGCCGGCTTCGAGGAAGGCCTTCGCCGCCGGCACATGCACGTTGTTGGGCGTGACGATGGCCACCGCCTCAATACCGTCCGGCCGCTTGGCCTCGGCCTTGGCCATCTCGGCGTAGGAACCATAGCTGCGCGCCGGATCGAGCCCGAGCTCGGCGGCCGAAGCCTTGGCGCGCTCGGGATTCGCCGACAGCGCACCGGCGACCAGCACGAAGTCGTTGTCCATCCGCGCCGCGATCCGGTGCACCGCGCCGATGAAGGCGCCCTGTCCGCCGCCGACCATGCCGTAGCGGATCGGACCGCCTCCTGTTTCCGACTTCGATGCGCCGACCATTCTTGTCTCCCTCGTCTTATGCGTTCTGCCTTTGGCGATTGTCACCGGCGAAGCCCGGTCAGATACCCATCATGGCGCGCAGCGCCTTCTTGTCGGTGGCGCCGCCGGCGAAATCGTCGAATGCCTTTTCCGTCACCCTGATGATGTGATGCTGGATGAAGGGCGCGCCTTCGGCAGCACCATCCTCCGGATGCTTCAGGCAGCATTCCCATTCCAGCACCGCCCAGGAATCGTACCCGTACTGGGTGAGCTTGGAGAAGATGCCGCCGAAATCCACCTGCCCGTCGCCGAGCGAACGGAACCGACCGGCCCGGTTGGTCCAGCTTTGATAGCCGGAATAGACGCCTTGCCGTCCCGTCGGATTGAACTCGGCATCCTTGGCGTGGAACGCCTTGATCCGCTCATGATAGATGTCGATGAATTCGAGATAGTCGAGCTGCTGCAGCAGGAAATGCGATGGGTCGTAATTGATGTTGCAGCGTTTGTGGCCGCCGACCGCATCGAGGAACATCTCAAAGGTTGCGCCATCGAACACGTCCTCGCCCGGATGGATCTCGTAGCCGATGTCGACGCCGTTCTCGTCATAGACATCGAGGATCGGCTTCCAGCGCTTGCCGAGTTCCGAGAAGGCTTCCTCAATCAGGCCTGCAGGCCGCTGCGGCCACGGGTAGAGGTAAGGGAAGGCCAACGCCCCGCAGAAGGAGACCGAGGCCTTCAGGCCCAGATTCTTCGACGCCTTGGCGCCGAACTTCATCTGCTCGACCGCCCATTTCTGCCGGGCCTTCGGATTGTTGTGCACCGCCGGCGGCGCGAAGCCGTCGAACTGCGCGTCATAGGCCGGATGCACCGCCACCAACTGCCCCTGCAGATGCGTCGACAGCTCGGTTATCTCGACGCCGGCGTCCGCGCAGATGCCCTTCACCTGGTCGCAATAGGCCTTGGAAGACGCCGCCTTCTTGAGGTCGAACAGCCTCGCGTCCCAGGTCGGGATCTGCACGCCCTTGTAGCCGAGACTGGCAGCCCATTTGGTGATCGAGGGAAGTGAATTGAACGGTGCGGCATCGCCCGCGAACTGCGCCAGAAACAGACCGGGACCCTTCATCGTCGACGGCATCGGCATCCTCCCTCTCTCATGTCACGACCAAGCATAGCGCCGATTGGAAGCAGGGCCAGCCCGTTTGATGTTTTCCCGCAGACACTTGTTTGTGTCGCCATTCTGGTATGACCAAATACGGCCAGTCGGTCAAGCGGCGCAACGCACCGCAGAAGGATCGGCGGCCATCACAAACTGCGAAAATACATTAATTTAATCAATAGAGTAGCCGGCACGATGAGTTGCCGCTCGCGACTTCTTGCCGTTCATGGGAATTTGCTGTAGACCTGCCTTCAGGCCCAATTGGTCGAACCAGTTAGTCAAAAACACTGGAACGCCCCTGAGGAGGAATCATGCGGCGCGCTTCGCTGGAGGGCGCCGTGGGAAACGTGACAGGCGAATTCTGGGAAGGATAGACCATGCATCTTTCGACGCACAACTGGATGCGGGCGGAGCCGTTGGAAACGACGCTGAAGCGCATCAAGAAATTCGGCTACGAGTCGATCGAGATTTCCGGCGAGCCCGCGCAATACAAGACCAATGAGACGCGCGCGCTGCTCAAGGAACACGGCATCCGCTGCTGGGGCGCGGTGACGCTGATGCTGGGCGAGCGCAACCTCGCCGCCAAGGACCAGGGCCAACGCGAGCGCTCGGTTCAATATGTCAAGGACGTGCTCACCATGATCAGCGAACTCGATGGTGAGATCATCACGCTGGTTCCCGCCACCGTCGGCAAGGTGGTGCCGGACGGCACCGAGGAAGAGGAGTGGACATGGGTGGTCGACGCCACCAGGGAATGCTTCACCCATGCCAAGAAGGTCGGCGTCAAGATCGCCGTCGAGCCGCTCAACCGCTTCGAAACCTATCTGTTCAACCGTGGTGCCCAAGCCCTCGCCTTGGCCGATGCGGTAAGTCCCGAATGCGGTGTCTGCCTCGACGCCTACCATATCCACATGGAGGAATTTAACGTCTATGACGCCATCCGCCAGGTCG
The DNA here is from genome assembly GCF_003601975.1 of Mesorhizobium waimense. Classification (GTDB taxonomy): domain Bacteria; phylum Pseudomonadota; class Alphaproteobacteria; order Rhizobiales; family Rhizobiaceae; genus Mesorhizobium; species Mesorhizobium waimense. The sequence continues at coordinate 50,378 of NZ_QZWZ01000006.1, read as the reverse complement.
GCAAGCGCCTGTTCGACTTCCACGTCGCCGACAACAATCGCTTCGCCGCCGGCCTCGGGCAGATCGACTGGCCTAAGATCGTGCGCACGCTGAAGGAAGTCGGCTATGACGGCGCGCTGACCAACGAGTTCGTCGCGCCCGTCGACCGCACGCCGGCCGCGCCCTATCCCGAAATGGTCGAGCGCCACCCTGTCGACATCTCTCCCGAACAGCTGAAGTTCATCCAGGATCACGGTTCCAGCGTGCTGACGGAGAAATTCTACACCGACCAGATGCGCATCACCGCCGAAACGCTGCTGCCTCTGATCAAGTAGCCGCTCCGACTGGGAATGAGCCCTTCCGCCCGGCCAGCGGCAGGGCCGGGGAAGAACATGCGCATCAGAAACGTCCAGGCATGGTGGGTTCGCATACCGATCGAAGTCGCGCGGCAGCATCGCAGCGACTTCGGCCAGGTGACGACGTTCGATGCCGCCATCCTGCGCATCGAGACCGATGACGGTCTGGTCGGCTGGGGCGAAGGCAAGAACGCCGCCGGCAGCGCCGGCAGCTACGGCGCCCTTGTCCACATGCTGAACCACGAGGTCGCCCCGCAGCTGATCGGCCGCGACCCGGCCGACATCGGCGTCATCTGGGAGATGCTCTATAACGGCGTGCGCCACGAGACCGCGGCCCACGGCGGCCATGCCATGCCGCAACTGGCGCGGCGCGGCTTGAGCATTGCCGCGATCAGCGCAGTCGACATCGCGCTCTGGGACATTCTCGGCAAGTCGCTGGGACAGCCGGTCTGGCGGCTGCTCGGCGGCCGCAAGGTAGAGCGCATGCAGGCCTATGCGTCGGGCGGTTGGGCTGCCGCCGACGCCATCGGCGACCAGCTCAAATCCTACATCGCCAAGGGTGGTTTCAAGGCGCTGAAGATGCGCATCGGCGCCATGGACGGCGCCCCGCATATTTCCGCCGCCCGCGTCCGCGCCGCAAGGCAGGCGCTCGGCCCCGATGTCGAGCTGATGGTCGACGCGCATGGCACCTATACGGTCGCCGAGGCCAAGCGCTTCATCCATCTCGCCGCCGATCTCGACCTCGCCTGGTTCGAGGAGCCGGTGATTGCCGACGACAAGGCGGGGATGGCCGAAGTGCGCGCCAGCGGCTCCATCCCGATCGCCACCGGCGAAAGCGAGGCGACGCGCTATGCCTTCCGCGATCTCGCGGTGCTCAAATCCGCCGACATCTTCCAACCGGATCCGGCCTTTTGCGGCGGCATCAGCGAGGCGATGAAGATTGGCACCATCGCCAGCGCCTTCAACCTGCGTTTTGCGCCGCATCTGTGGGCGGGCGCGCCCTGCTTCTTTGCCGGGCTGCATGTCTGCGCTGCTTCGCCGGCGAGCTTCACCGTCGAATATTCGCTGGGCGCCAACCCGATGATCCATGATCTTATCGAAGAGACTGTCGAAGCAAAGGACGGTATGATAGCGATCCCTGAAAAGCCTGGTTTGGGATTCACCCTTTCGGAACGATTCCTGGAGGCGCACGCGCAACGCTGCTGACGATGAAAGAAAAGAACCTTCTCGCCGAACTCGCCGCCTATCTGTTCTCCAATTCGGACAAGGAGACAGGCCGCACCCCGTCGGAGCGTGAACTGGCGGAGCATTTCGGCGTCAGCCGCGGCCAGATCCGTGAAGCCCTGGCCATCCTCGAAGCCATGCGCATCGTCGAGCGCCGCGCCAAATCCGGCATCTATATCGACACCAAGCAGGCGAGCGTCGAGGCCATGGCGCTGTTCGCGCGCGCCGGCCTGCCGCTCGATCCGGTGCAGATCTACGAAACGGTTGAGTTGCGCAAGATCCACGAGATCAAGGCGGCCGAACTCGCTTGTTCGCGCGCCACTGAGGAGAATTTCGAACGGCTGCGCGAGATCCTGAAAGCTTCGGAGGAACGCATCGCCGCCGGCGAGGGCTTGGCCAGGGAAGACCGCGAATTCCACCTCGAGATCGTGCGCGCCACCAAGAACAGCGTCTTCCACAACATCTGCAGCGTTTACTATCTGATGGGCGAGCTGCGCCTGCCGATCTATTTCAACGATCCCGAACGCAGCGTGCGTTCGCATGCCGAGCACATCCAGATCTACGAGGCGCTGCTGCGCCGTGACGGCAATCTCGCCCAGGCGCTTATGAGCGCCCATCTGCAGGGCGCGGAGAGCTATTGGAAAGGCCTCATCAGCGGTAAGGCGGCCGAGCCTCCGAGCCCGGTGCTCGAAAAGGCCTGACGCAGAAGATGCCCAAGATCCTGTCGACGCATCCGTTGCATCCGCGCGCCACGGCCATGCTGGCCGAGGCCGGCAGGCTCGTCGTCGCCTCCGCCCTCGATGCCAACACACTCGCCAGTGAGGCGAAGGATGCCGACATCGTCATTGTCCGTGCGCCTCTGCCACCGGCGCTTTTCGATGGCGCTAAGAAGCTGCGGGCCGCGATCCGCCATGGCGCCGGGCTCGACATGATCCCGATGGACGCGGCGACTGCCGCCGGCGTGCTGGTGGCGAACGTGCCTGCGGTCAATGCGCGCTCGGTCGCCGAGCATGTGATGTTTGCCGCCCTTGCGCTTTCCCGGCGTTTTCGCGTGGTCGACCGCGACTTGCGCACAAAGGGCTGGCTCGCCGGCCGCGAGCACGCCAATGCCAACAGCGAACTCGCCGGCAAGACCATCGGCATCGTCGGCTTAGGCGCCGTCGGCCAGGCGGTCGGCCATATCGCCGCGCACGGCTTCGATCTCAACGTCGTGGCGACGACGCGCAGCATGCGGCCGGCGCCCGACAGGGTCGGCTTCCTGTCGATCGACGCGCTGGTCGAGCAGAGCGACATCATCGTTTTGTGCTGCCCGCTGACGGAAGAGACGCGCGGCCTGATCAGCCGCGAGCGCATCGCCCGCATGAAGCCGCATGCGCTGCTGATCAACGTCTCGCGCGGGCCAGTGGTCGACGACGAGGCGCTGATCGAGGCCTTGCAGAAGGGCCGCATCGGTGGTGCGGCACTCGATGTGTTTGCGACGCAGCCGCTGCCGCCCAATCATCCCTATTTCGGCTTCGACAACGTCATCATCACCCCGCACATGGCCGGCATCACCGAGGAATCAATGATGCGCATGGGCGTCGGCGCCGCCGGCGAAGCCCTGCTGGTGTTGGCCAACAAATTGCCGGTCAATCTGCGCAATCCCGAAGTGGTCCAGCAGTACCGGCGGCGGTTCCCGGCGAGCGTGTAACACATCGCGGTTTCGCCTCATTTCTCCGCGACGTTGAAACCATGCCTGGCCTTCGCCGCGCCTTCATGGCCATCGCCGCGTCTTCAATCGCGGCATCGCCGTCGGCCGCCGCGATCGAGGGCAGCAGTTATGTCTACTGCAGCAATGGGATAGCCTGCGTCATGCAGCCCTGCCCGTCGCACAGCGCTCTCGACCTCGCCACCGGTGAGATCATCGAGGTGGTGTCGATCGACACCACCCGATTGCCGTGGCAAGACAGAGCAAAGAAAGATCTCTCGGCATCACTTGATACGGGAAAGATCGTAGTCAAAGGGTCGATCGAACACGAGCCGAATTCCGGCAGCGGATACGATCGGCTAATCGCGACCAGCATCGAACGAGCCTCCAAGAAGACCGAGCGCAAGCACTGCCGGCCGCGTTAACCCGATTCCAAAGGGCTACCCGATCAGCAGACTAACAGCGCCTCGACTTCGGCCGCGATGCGCAGCAAATGATGGTCATGGCCGTTGCGCGCCACCAGCATCAAGCCGGCCTGCAGCGTCATGCCGGGCATCGGCAGCGAGATGGCGCAGAGGTCGAACTGGTTGGCCACCTGCGTGTTGCGCAGCAGCAGCCCTTCGGTGCGTTCGCGCAGATCGGCATTCTCAGTCATCGAAACTATGGTCGGCGCCGTCACCGGGGTGGTCGGCAGCGCTAGCACGTCGACCGACGCCAACCGCTCGTCCATGGCTATGCAAAGTGCCGCGCGGCGGCGCATTGCCCTGATATAGACCGGCGTCGGGATTGCGGCCGCCCGCGACAGCGGCCCGCTGACCCATGGGTCGACCGGCACCGATGCCCCCGTCGCCAGCCAGTCGGCATGGATTTCGGCCCCTTCCATGGCCGCGATCGAACCGCGCCTGGTGGCCGCACGCATCGCGGCAAGTAAATCGTCCATCGATATGTCCGCTAGGCGCGCGCCTGTCGGCTCGATCTTGCGAAGGCTGCGATCGAACGCCGCGGCGACCTCACTTTCGGTGTCTTCGAAAAGCGGGCCGCGCGGAATACCTACACGAAGCCCGGCAAGCGGGAGCGGCAGGTGCGGTGCCGGCAACTCCTCGCCGGCCATCGCGGCGTCGGCAATCGCGCACGCAGCGACACTGAGTGCAAGCGGTCCGATCGAATCCAGAGTCGCGGACAATGGGTAGGCGCCGGTCAATGGCACGCGCCGAGCCGTCGGCTTGAAGCCGACGACGCCGTTGAGCGATGCCGGTATGCGCACTGAACCGCCCGTGTCTGAGCCAATGGCGATGTCGCAGGTGCCTTCGCCGACGGAAACACCGGCACCCGAAGACGAGCCGCCCGGGATGCGGCTGGAATCCATCGCGTTGCCGGGAGTGCCGTAATGCTGGTTGTCGCCGATCGCAGTGAAGGCAAACTCGGTCATGTTGGTCTTGCCGATGATGACAGCCCCGGCCTGCCGCAGCCGACTGACGATTGCCGCGTCGCGCTGGGCAGGTGCGGCGTTCTTGAGCATCAGCGAGCCGGCTGTGGTCGCCTCGCCGGCGACATCGAACAGATCCTTGATCGACACAATGGTGCCGTCGAGCGGCCCGAGCGTCACGCCTGCCCGCTTGCGGGCATCGCTGGCATCAGCCGCAGCCCGCGCGGCTTCGGCATAGAGCGTTGTGAACACGCGTTCTTCGCCGGCACGGGCGGCGAGGCGCGCAAGGATGTTTTTTTCCAGATGGTCGCGGACTGAGTGCATTTTTGGTGTCGGACTCCGGCCAACTGCAACGTCTTAAAGGCTGGCGGCCAACATGGCCTGTAGAGACATAACCCGGCAAAGTCGGATTTGCACCCTGTCGGACCGAAGGAAGAGGAACACTCGATGCACTACAAGGGCAGCTGTCATTGCGGCAAGGTCGCGTTCGAGGTCGAGGGCGAATTGACCGCGGCCGTGCGATGCAATTGCTCGATCTGTGCGCGCAAGGGCGCGCTGCTGTGGGCCGTGCCGCACCAGAAATTGCGGATGCTCGCCTGGGGCGACGATCTCGGCCGCTACACATTCGCCAGCAAGGCTATCGCCCACCGCTTCTGCCGGACCTGTGGCATCCATCCCTTCGCCGAGGATGTCGGCGAAGGCAGTGAGCGAAGCGCCTATGTCAACATCAACTGCCTCGACGACATCGACCTGTCAGCGGTGCCTGTGATCGATTTCGATGGCCGCTCGGCCTAGGAGTTCTACGGAGCGGTCCACGATGCGCAAAGCCGCTCTACCGGTACCCGGTCGCGTCGGCTGGCTTGCCGGCATCCTGGACTTCCGGAACATAGCGCCAGGCATCGGGGCGTGAGCCGTCGAGGTCAGTGAAGCCATAGACCTGCGCCAGCCCGCCGCTCGACAGCGACTGACCGTTCCAGCGCGAGCGATCCGGATCCGCGGCCAGTGCCGCTATCGCGCGGCCAATGAAGCGCGGCGTCTCCGAGATGATGAAATGCGCCACCTTTGCGGTCGCGTCGCGCCAGTTTTCTTCGGTGACGCCGAACGCCTCCAGCATCATTTCGGACCGCAACCAGCCTGGCGTCAGGCAAACCGACGTAGCGCTATGCGGCGCGAGGTCCTTGGCATGCGCCCATGCCATGCGCGTCGCCGCCACCTTGGCGAGATCATAGAAGGGCGACAGTCGGTAGTGGTCGGCATTGTATTCGGCGGTGCCGTCGGTGACTTCGACATGCAGCCCGCCCGGCCGCTCGATCATCAGCGGCAGCGCATGGTGCGCGGTGATCAGATGCGTGTCGATCGCTAGGCGCAGCAGGCGCAAGCCGTTGTCTAGATTGTGCTCCCAAACCGGCTTGTTCCATTCGAACAGTTTCTCGCCGCCCCACAGGTCGTTGACCAGGATGTCGAGGCGGCCCTGTTCGGCGCGGATGCGCTCGACCAGTTTGCGCACATCGTCCGCAATCAGATGATCGACCTGAACGGCAATGCCCTTGCCGCCTTGCGCCGTCACTAGCTCCGCCGTCTCCTCGATGGTCTCCGGGCGACCATAGTCGGACTGCTGGGTTCGTGTCGTCCGCCCGGTGACATAGACGGTGGCGCCAGCCGCACCGAGTTCGACCGCTATGCCACGGCCCGCGCCGCGGGTGGCGCCGGCGACAAGAGCGACTTTTCCTTCAAGCGTCATGAACCCCTCCCAAAAAGCGACTCATCGAACAAACCGGACTGGCTCTCGCCTCTCCAATCATTTATAAATGATCATTCGTTTATAATTAGGTGTCAAGATGACCCGACCAAAAACCCAACCCGACGAGCAGGTGCTGGAGGCCGCGTACCGGCTGATCCATTCCGATGGCCCGGAAGCGCTGACCTTCGAGCGGCTGGCGCGGGCATGTGGTCTCTCGGGGTCGACGCTGGTGCAGCGCTTCAAGAGCAAGGCACAGCTGAAGCAACGCACTTTGCTTTACGCCTGGGATGGGCTCGACCGAAAAACCGAGGATCTCGCCGGCTCGATTCCGAAAACTCCGGCCGGGGCCATCCAGTTGCTCGTCGCCTTGTCCAAAGGCTACGGCGATATCGAATCCTATGCCCAAGGTCTGCTCGTCCTGCGCGAGGATCTGCGCGATCCCGTGCTGCGGGCGCGCGGCGCCGCCTGGAAGGCGGTGCTGAGCAAGGTGCTCGCCGGCTGCTTCGCCGACGTGCCCGACATGCCCGAAGATATCGGCCTGCTGATGGCGTCCCATTGGCAGGGTTCTCTGCTGTGGTGGAGTTTTGACCCCGACATGGAGCTGACTGCCTATGTCGAGCACAGCCTGAAGCGTTTCGTGGTGGCGCTTTCGGCCCGAAACCCGTAGCCGAGTATCGGGCCGATTGATGTGGAAGGCGTCGAGCGTCGAAAGCTGACCTAGCTTGCGCGCTTCGGGCCGAGCAGGAAGGTAACCAGCGCCGCCAGCAGCGTCGCCGTACCGCAATAGGCAAAGGCGCTGGCGACGCCGGCGTGATCGACCAGCAATCCGCCAAACACCGCGCCCAGCGCGATCGCCACCTGGAACGTCGCCACCATCAGCCCGCCGGCGCTCTCGGCCTGGTCGGGCGCTGCGCGCACCAGCCAGGTCTGCAGGCCGACCGGCACGGCGCCGAAGGCAAAGCCCCAGGCGGCGACCGCGACCGCCGCCGTCACCGGCGAGGCGCCGAGCGTTAGCAGCACCAGGGCCGACAAGGCGATGAGCAGCGGTGCCAGACCGACCGCCGTCTTGAGGCTGCGCTCGGCCATGAAGCCGCCGGCGAAATTGCCGAAGAAGCCGCCGATGCCGTAAGCCAGAAGCACGAGCGAGATCGTTTCGATCGGCAGGACGGGAACCTGCTCCAGATACGGGCGCACATAGGTGAAGCCGGCAAAGTGCCCTGAGGCGACCAGCAGCACGACCAGCAGCGCCACCCTGATCATCGGCCGCTTCAGCACCTCCAGCAAGGTGCTGAAACTTGCCACGCCGGCCGGCGGCAGCTTTGGAAGCGTTGCGATCTGCACCAGCAGCGCCAGCGCGCCGACAATCGCCGCGATCATAAAAGCGGTCCGCCAGCCCCAGACATCGCCGACATAGGCGCCCACCGGGGCCGCGGTGACGGTGGCGACCGAAACGCCGGTGAGGATGATCGACATGGCGCGCGGCATCAGCCGCATCGGCACCAGCCGCATCGCCATGGCCGCCGACATCGACCAGAAGCCGCCGAGGGCGACGCCAAGAACGACGCGGGCCGCAAGCAGAACGGGAAGCGATGACGCGAAGGCGGCGAGCAGGTTGGAGACGATCAGGAGTATCGTCAGCCCCCACATGACCAGCCTGCGATCGAGCCGCTTGGTGACGATGGCCATGGTGGGTGCGGCGATCGCGCCGACGACGGCCGTCGCCGTCACCGCTTGCCCGGCCGCACCTTCGGTGATGCCGAGATCCTGCGCCAGCCGCGTCAGCAGGCTGGCGGGCAGGAATTCGGCGGTCACCAGGCCGAAAACGCCCAGCGCAAGCGACACAACCGCGCCCCACGCCGGCTCGGATCGTTCGTCGGATTCGGAAGAGTCGAGAACGGCGGCGTCGATGACGCCTGTCGCGGGTTCGGTCATGATGGATCTCCGGTTTGGTTGCGGCGCACCATTTGGCTGCACTGCAACATGGGAGTGACAATCTGGAGTTTCCATGCTAGAAACACCGGAATGAATTACAATTCGTCCAAAACTGCGCTACCGGGTTCCGGCGATCCGCTCAGCGACATGCTGCGCGGCTTGCGTCTTGATGGCGTTGACTATGGCCGCTGTGTGCTGGGTGAACCCTGGGCCGTATCCTTCCCGGCGCAGAAGGCGGCGCGCTTCCACTTCATCGGCCAGCAGGGCTGCTGGCTGCTGTCGCCGGCGAAGGAATGGATCGAACTGACGGTGGGCGATGCGCTGCTGATCCCGCGCGGCGACGAGCACGTTCTGGCCAGCGCGCCGGGCGTGCCCGCGGTACCGATCGGTCGCTACAGCATCGAGCCGGTGTGCGAGAACATCTATGACGTCTCCAACGAGTGCGGCGGCCCCAAGACCTTGCTGTTCTGTGGCAGCATGCATTTCAACCTCGACGGATCGCATCCGCTTCTGGACATGATGCCCGACCTGATGCGCGCGCATGAACTGATGGCGAATGCGCCCGGCATCCAGCATCTGCTCGATGCCATGGCCGGCGAAGTGACGATGGACCGGGTCGGATCGGGCGGCATCCTGGCACGCCTTGCCGATGTGCTCGCCGCGACGATCATCCGCTCCTGGGTGGAGAATGGCTGCGGCGACGCCACCGGATGGATCGCCGCGGTAAGGAACCCGGATGTCGGCAAGGTGTTGGCCGCCATTCACCTGCAGCCGGACCGCGATTGGACGGTCGAAGCGCTGGCGCGGACAATGGGAGCCTCGCGCTCCGCCTTCGCCCAGCGCTTCGCCACCGTGGTCGGTGAGACGCCGGCAAAATATGTCTCGCGGGTGCGCATGCACCAGGCGCGGCAATGGTTGGCCCGAGATGGGATGAGGGTATCCGTCGCTGCGGCCAAACTGGGCTACGATTCGGAAGCGTCCTTCAGCCGTGCCTTCAAGCGGGTCATGGGCGTGGCGCCGAGCCATCTGCGCAACACCGGCGCCAGCGACCACGAGTCCTAGACGCCGCGGCGCCGCCCCTGCCCTGGAGGAATTGCCAAGCCTTTTGGACGGAGCGTCATTGCCCTGCGACGTCCGGCGAATAATCTGGCCGGCGGAGGAAACCGCTATGGCCAGACGTTCTGTATTGTTTGCTCTCGCCGCCCTGTCCTTCATTCCGGGACGGGCACTTGCCCTTGAAGACAGCTACCTGCCGGCCGACAACATCCCCTATGTCGCCGAAGTGCCCGACCAGCCGCATCGGCTCGGGCCGCTATGGGGCGAACGGGCCAAAGGTCCGGCGGGGACTTTGCTCAAGGTTCCCGGCAACTGGCGTGCGCCGGTTCATGCGCACACAGCGGACTATCGCGCGGTGGTCATAAAGGGGCTCTGGGCGCATTGGCAGATGGACGGCGGCGAAGCGACCAAGGTCGAGCTGCCCCCCGGATCGTATTGGACCCAGAAGGCCAATGAGATGCACGACGATGCGTGCCTATCGGACACCGAGTGCGTGATACTTTTGATCAACGACACGCCTTACGAGACCTACTTCCCGAAATAGCGGCCGGTCGGCGATACCGTCGCGCAAGAAATCCGCGGACTAGCTGGCGTGGCGTAGGCTTATCCCGCTGCCCTTGTCGAACAGCACCACCTTGTCCGGATTCCAGGCGAAGCGCACCGGTTGCTCGATCTCGACATCGGTCCTCGCCGGTACCGTGGCACGCAGCATCGTGTCGCCGACCCTGAGCGTCAGGATTTTTTCGACGCCATGGTTCTCGACATCATGGACGCGCGCCTCGACCGGCGCACCGCTCTCCAGATAGACGTCCTCGGGACGGATGCCGAAGACAAGCGGGCGACCGTCGGTCGCGCCGCCCGAGTTCAACCCCCAAGAAGTCCTGGTTCCCCCTGAGAACGGCAGTTCGAAATTCATCGGCGCCATCACCGCGCGGTTGTCGACCAGCCTGCCGTCGATGAGGTTCATTGGCGGCGAGCCGACGAAGCTCGCCACATAAGTGTCGCGCGGATTGTTGTAGATCTCCTGCGGCGTGCCGGTCTGGACGATGCGGCCGTGGTTGAGCACACCGACCTTGTCGCCCATCGACATCGCCTCGATCTGGTCGTGGGTGACGAACAGGAAGGTGGCGCCAAGCTGCATCTGCAAATTCTTCAGTTCGGTGCGCAGGGCTTCGCGCAATTTGGCGTCGAGCGCCGACAGCGGCTCGTCCATCAGGAACACGCGCGGCTTGCGCACGATGGCGCGGCCGATGGAGACGCGCTGCATCTCGCCGCCCGAGAGCCGGTCGGTCTTGCGGTCGAGCAGATGCTCGATGCGCAGCGTCCTGGCCGCGCGGTCGACGCGATCCTTGATCTCGGCATCGGGCAACCGGCGGATCTTCGGCTTCAGCGGAAATTCGAGGTTCTCGCGCACCGTGTAGCGCGGATAGAGCGAATATTGCTGCAGCACCAGCGCCACGTCGCGCTCGGCCGCACCCCAGTCGGCAACGTCGACGCCGTCGATGAAGACCTGGCCCTCGCTCGGCTTTTCCAGCCCGGCGATCATGCGCAGCGTCGTCGTCTTGCCGGCGCCGGTCTCGCCGAGCAGCACGAAGAACTCGCCGTCGGCGATCTCTAGATTAAGCCCGGTGAGCGCCGTGTGATTGCCGAAGCTCTTCGAGATGTTTTTCAGCTGGATGTGGGCCATCAGAGTCTCACTCCGAGCGACCTGCCGCTCGCCACGTCGAAGAAATGCGCCTGCGCCGGATCGATCCTGGCAAAGACCTTTTCGCCCGGCCCGCTGACGAAGCCGCTTTTGGTGCGCGCGCGCAGCATCTTGGAGCCGACCTTGATGTCGACGATGTCGAAGGATCCGAGCGGCTCGACGATCTGCGTCTCGACCGGCAGGAAGCCTTCCGCCGCCTCATGGCGCACGATCACCCCTTCCGGCCGGATGCCGAGCGCAAGCTTGTCGCCGGCATGGCCGTTGAGCTTCGACAAAAGCGCGCGCGGGAACTCGAAGCCGGCGGCCGCGTCACCGAGCGTGACCGAAGCGGCCGAGGCCTTCTCGGTGACCGACGCCTCGGCGACATTCATCACCGGGCTGCCGACGAACTGCGCCACGAACAGATTGGCCGGATGCGAATAGACGTCGTCCGGAGAACCCACCTGCTGCAGCACGCCCTCATGCATGATGACGATGCGATCGGCGAGGCTCATCGCCTCGATCTGGTCGTGGGTGACGTAGATACTGGTCGAGCCCTGCTTGATGTGCAGCCGCTTGATCTCGGCCCGCATCTCCTCGCGCAGCTTGGCGTCGAGCGCGCCGATCGGTTCGTCCATCAGCATCGCCTTGGGACGCCGCACCAGCGCCCGGCCGATGGCGACGCGCTGCATGTCGCCGCCCGACAGCGCCGACGGCTTCTTCGCCAGCAGGTCGGTGATCTGCAGCGTCTTGGCGACCGAGCGCACTTCCTGGTCGATCTCCGCCTTGCTCTTGCGCGTTGCCCGCAGCGGAAAGGCGATGTTCTCGTAGACGCTCATATGCGGATAGAGCGAGAACGACTGGAACACCATGGCGATGTCGCGGTCGGCGGCCTTGAGATGCTGCACCGGCTTGCCGTCGATGAGGATGTCGCCGCCGTCGATCGTCTCCAGCCCGGCAATGGCGCGCAGCGTCGTCGTCTTGCCGCAGCCGGACTGGCCGAGCAGCACGATGAACTCGTTGTCGTCGATCTTGAGGTTGAGGTCCTTGATGACCTGGACGGCGCCGAAATATTTCTGCACGCCGCGAAGCTCGATCTGGGTCAATGCTGTGCTCCCGGATTTCGCGCCTGCGCATCTGCGCCATGACCGGTGCCGGCCTCTTCCTCCGGCGCGATCTTCGACGTGATGTTGAAGCCGATCAGCCCGATCAGGATGATGGTCACTCCATAGCTGTGCAGCAGCATGTTCCAGGGCTGGCAGAGCGCGATGATGCCAAGCACCATCAGGATCTGCGAGCCGGGTTCCAGGTATTTCTGGTTGATGGCGCGAAAGCTCATTTGCGGATCGCTCCAAACGACATGCCGCGCAGAAGATGGTTGCGAAGCAGGAAGGTGAAGATCGCGACCGGCAGCAGGAACAGGAAGGTTCCGGCGGCGATCACCGACCAGTCCGGCAGGCCGGAGCCGACCTGGCTGGGGATGAAGGGGGGTGCTGTCTGGGCGCGCCGGCTGGTCATGATCAAAGCGAAGGCATATTCGTTCCACGCCGTGATAAAGCAGAAGACGGCGGTCGCGGCGATGCCGGTTGCTGCCTCGGGTAGCACGATCTTGAAGAAGGCTTCCATGCGCGTGTAGCCGTCGACCAGCGCCGCTTCCTCATATTCCTTCGGTATCTCGTCCATGAACCCTTTCATCAGCCAGACCGAGAAGGACAGGTTGAAGGCGGTGTAGAGGATGATCAGGCCGAGATGGGAATCGTTGAGACCGACTGCCCGGTACATCAGGAACATCGGAATGGCGACCACCACCGGCGGCAGCATGCGCGTCGACAGGATGAAGAACAGCAGGTCCGCCTCCCCCTTCACCCTGAAGCGCGAAAACCCGTAGGCGGTAAAAGTGCCCATGCCGACGGCCAGCACCGTCGAGGTGATGGCGACGATCAGCGAGTTCATGAAGCGGCTCGGATAGCCCGACCACTGCACCTCGCCCTTGCCGTCGCGAACGATCTTTTCGCCGCCATTGAAGACGACGCGTTCCCACCACGGAGCCGCCGCATACTCTTCGGGCGTCGGCGGACTGCGCAGTTGCGAACGCTTGGCGAACAGCTTGACGAAGGGCGATATCTCCGGCTGGAAGACCACCGTCGGCGGGATCGTGGTCGCGAGATTGCGCGGCTTGAACGCCGTCGAGGCGATCCAGTAGATCGGCGCTAGGAAGATGATCGTCACCACCAGCACCGCGACGATTGCCGCACGGTTGAAGCCGATTTCGGAAGAAGTGCGGACGGCGGCCATGTCAGCGCTCCTTCACCTTGTTGAGGTATTTGACGTAGATATTGGTGATCGCCAGCACCATGATCAGCACAATGTAGGCCATCGCGCAGGAGCGCCCCGTCTGCCATTCCTGGAACGCCATCTTGTAGAGCCGGATCGAGATCAGTTCGGCCGTCGGCTGGCTGGTCAGGATGTAGGCAAGGTCGAAGGTCTTGAACGCTTCCATGGTGCGGAAGATGACCGCGATCATCAGGATCGGCGCGACCAGCGGCAGCGTGATGCGGAAGAAGGTGTAGAACGGCCCGGCACGATCGATGGCGGCGGCTTCGTAGAGATGCTTCGGCACCGCCGAGAGACCGGCCAGTGACAAGAGCATGACGAAGGGCGACCACATCCAGATGTCGGTCAGCGCCACCGCATAAAGCGCCATGTTCGGATCCGACAGCCATTCGAAGGTGCCGAGGCCGAGCGCGTAGTTGATGATGCCGAAGGAGGGGTCGTAGAGCAGCTTCCAGAACAGGCCGACCACCGCCATCGACAGCATCATCGGCAGCAGGAGCAGCGTCGTCAGCAATCCCTTCAGCGGAATGTCGCGGTTGAGTAGCATGGCGACGCCAAAACCGACGAGCAGCTGTCCGGCGACCGAGATGATGACGTATTTCGCGGTGATGGCGAAGTTCAACCAGACATAGGGATCGTTGAGCAGGTCGCGATAATTTTGCAGCCCGATGAAATTCGCCGGCGCATTGGTCGAGGCGCGGAAATCGGTGAAGGAATAGCCCAGCGAATAGATCAGCGGGAAGATGTTGAAGACGATCAAGAACAGGATCGTCGGGATGATGAAGAGATTGCGGATCGAAATGTCGCTGAGGCCGCGGGCAGCGGCCCGCGAGGACCTGTCCAGCGTCGTGATCATCGTGGTCGCCAAAACCCTGCTCCAGATTCTTAAAAAACAAACGGAGGAGGCGCGAAGGCCTCCTCCGTCAGGCATGACTTTTATTGGCCGCGGCCGTATTTCTTGAAGGTCGCGTTCCAGTCGGCGGCCAGCGCGTCCAGCGTTTCCTTGGCAGTGCCAGGTCCGCCGATCACGTAGGGATAGATGCGCTGGTTGAGCTGCTGCAGCAGTTCGGCGTATTCAGGCACCGCCCAGAAGTCCTTCACCTTGAACATGGTCTCGTAGAAGGCCTTGTTATAGGGCGTGGCGTTCTGGAACTCGGGCGACTTCAGCACCGCGGCGCTGCAGGTATAGCCGCCGAGCGCCGCCCACTTCTTCTGGGTCTCGTCCTTGATGAACCATTCGAGGAACTTCACCGCCTCGTCCTGCTTCTGCGAGTAGGAGACGATGGAGATGCCCTGGCCGCCAAGGGCCGCGAACTGATCGCCGCCAGGTCCGGCAGGGTTAGCGAAGAAGCCGGTGTTCTTGGCGTTCGGGTTCGACGCCTCGTTGATCAGCGAGGGGAAGAACGCGAAGTAGTTCATGCTCATCGCCGCCAGGTTTTCAGTGATCGCCTGATTGTCCTCGACGAAGAACGACTTGGCCCAGCCCGGAGGCGTGAACGTGTAGAGTTCCTTGTAGGCGTCGAGCGCCGCGATCGCCTTGTCGGAGTTGATGAAGCCATCGACCTTGTAAGTCTTATAGTCACCCAGCTCACCGCCAAAGGAGAACAGCGCGTTTTCGAAGCCCATTGCCATCGCGTCATACGAATTGTCGGTGTAGATGGCGATGCCGTAACGTTTCTGATCCGGCCGGTGGAAGAATTCGGCGATGTCTCGCAGCGCCTTGAAATCCTTCGGCACGTCGAGATCGTAGCCATACTTGGCCTTGAAGGCTTCCTTTTCCTTGGGGTCTTCGAACCAGTCCTTGCGATAGGACCAGCCGACGGCGTCGCCTTCTAGCGGAATGGCCCAGTACTTGCTGCTGCCGCCCGGGTATTCGGCATAGTATTTCACCGTCGCCGGTGCCATCACTTCGCCGACCTTGTGCTTGTTGAAGAAGTCGGTCAGGTCGACATAGTGGCCACCGGTCGAGCCGGCACCGAGCCATTGCGAGTCGCCGACGACCATATCATAGGCGTCGCCATGGGCGTTGAACTCGGTGAAGGCCTTGGTCTGGAAGTCGGGCCACGGCGTGGTTTCCACCGTGATCTTGACGCCCGTTTCCTTCTCGTACTCGTTGCCGAGTTCCTGCAGATAGTTGGCCGGATCCCATTCCGCCCAGAAGATGGTGAGTTCCTTGTCCTGCGCATAGACGGACGTTCCGCAGGCGAGCACTAAGCCGATACCAGCAAGCAGGCTGGTCATTGTCTTGCGCATAATGATTTCCTCCCTTGTGCGCATTCTACCTTGTCAAGCGAGCCGGCAGCGAGGCCGGCCCTGGTAGTTCCTCCGTGGTGGCGCATTTCCGGTTCTGGGCCTCCTCGCCCGGCCGGAAAATGGATCGCGGCCCTCACTTTCGATCCGCTTTATCGGTCTTGATCTGGTATTACCAATTTCGAATGCACGTCAAGCTCTTTCTTCTGCGATCAGGAGCGGCCCCACAAGCCATTCGCAGCGGTATCTGCCTGTTTTACTTTAATTTTCCTACTCCTTGATACATAAGGGTCTTGTTTTGGTTGTGTCAGCACAATTACTATGTGTAGCTGGCTTCCAGATCTGGTCGAACCAGATTCGCGTTTATTTGGCGACCGCCGGTCGCGCGGCCCCGTCTCCATTCTCCACTGATTCCGCCACCGCCGCCCGCACCAGGGCGCCGGCCGCCCACTGCGCCACCGACATCATCTTGCGGCTGTCCAGGCCCCAAATGTCTTTCAGCACGATCAGCACCTCGACACCGAATATCAGCGACAGCGCCTGCGCCAGACGCTTGAAATCGCGCGGCGGCAACTGGCCCTTGAGCGGTGCGATGGCGTCCTTCAACAGCTCGACGCGATGGCCGCGGGTGAATTGCGGCTCGCTGCCCAGCGTGCCCGCCTGCCGCTGCGCCCACTGTTCGAGCGACAGTTTTAGTGCCGCCTTGAACGTCGCCTCGAAGGCCTCGATGCGCGGCATCGCTGCACCGAACAATTCGGCGACCCGGCGCTCCGGATCGGCGGAAGTCGACTGCCAGGTGAGGATCGGGCCGAGCCCTTCGTCGACCACCGCGTGCACCAGGGCCGCCTGGCTCGGAAAATAGCGATAGGCGGTCGCGCGGGACACTTCGGCTGCTTCCGCCACCTCGCTGACCGAGGGCGTGGCGCCTGCCTGCATCAGCCGCGTCGCCGTCTCCAGCATCAGCCGTCTGGTGCGGGCACGCGCCCCGCGCTCGGCCGCCTGGCTTACCCTTCCCTCGGCGTCATCATTCATTGCGGCTTGTTGACGTGAGACATTCATGTCAATACGATACGCGCGTCTCAAAAAAATGCAATGGCCTTGGCACTGCCGAGCGGCCTGCAGAGAGCGGCAGGCGACGACGCTGGGCACGCTGAGGACGGGGAAGCGATGAAGCACATCTATGTGGTGGGCACCGCCGACACCAAGGGCGAGGAACTTGCCTTCCTGGCCGACACGATCGCCGCCACCGGTGCTGCCGTCACCCGTGTCGATGTCGGAACGCGCGCCGCCACCGTGCCGGTCGACATTCCCGGCGAGGACGTCGCCGACCATCATCCCGATGGCCGCAACGCCGTGCTGGGCATCGACGATCGCGGCCGATCGGTGGCGGCGATGGCCGCTGCCTTCGCCGGCTTCGCGCAGTCGCGCACCGACATAGCAGGCATGATCGGTATCGGCGGCGGTGGCGGCACCTCGATCATCACCTCAGGCATGCGCACGCTGCCGCTCGGCCTGCCCAAGATCATGGTCTCGACGCTCGCCTCCGGCGACACCGCGCCCTATGTCGACGTCTCCGACATCGTCATGATGCCGTCCGTCACTGACATGGCCGGCCTTAACCGGCTGTCGCGCGTCGTTCTGCACAATGCCGCCCAGGCCATCGCTTGCATGGCGGCAAAACCGGCGCCGCCGCCAGACGGCAAGCCGTCGCTCGGCCTCACAATGTTCGGCGTCACCACGCCTTGCGTGACGGCAATCGCCGATCAGCTTCGCGTCAGCTATGACTGCATGGTCTTCCACGCCACCGGCACCGGTGGCCGCACCATGGAAAAGCTGGCCGATTCAGGCCTGCTTGCCGGTGTCATCGACATCACCACAACGGAAGTCTGCGACCTGCTGTTCGGCGGTGTGCTGCCCGCGACTGAGGACCGCTTCGGGGCAATTGCCCGAACGAGATTGCCTTATGTCGGCTCGGTCGGCGCGCTCGATATGGTCAACTTCTGGGCCCCGCTGACCATTCCCGAAAAATATCGCGGGCGGCTGTTATACGAGCACAATTCCAATGTGACGCTGATGCGTACGACGGCGGACGAATGCCGCAGGATCGGCGAATGGATCGGCGACAGATTGAGCCGTTGCGACGGTCCCGTGCATTTCCTGATCCCGGAAAAAGGCGTCTCGGCGCTCGATATAGCGGGCGGCGCCTTTTTCGATACGGAGGCGGACGCCGTGCTGTTCGATGCTATCGAGCGCACGATCAAGCCCAACGCCACGCGCCGCGTGACGCGGCTGCCGCTGCACATCAACGATCCGGAATTTGCCAGAGCCGCAACGGCGGCCTTCCTCGATATCGCCAGACAGTGAGATCCAAAAAATGGCCGCCATACCGCGCAAGGACATACTAAAGAAATTCAGAGGCATGATCGACAAGGGCGTGCCCATCGTCGGCGGCGGCGCTGGCACCGGCCTGTCGGCCAAGGCCGAGGAAGCCGGCGGCATTGACCTCATCATCATCTACAATTCCGGCCGCTACCGCATGGCCGGGCGCGGCTCGGCCGCCGGTCTGCTCGCCTATGGCAACGCCAACGAGATCGTCAAGGAGATGGCCTACGAGGTGCTGCCGGTGGTCAAGAAGACACCGGTGCTGGCCGGCGTCAACGGCACCGATCCCTTCGTCATCATGCCGCTGTTCCTAGCCGAGCTGAAGACGATGGGTTTTTCGGGCGTGCAGAACTTTCCCACCATCGGCCTGTTCGACGGCCAGATGCGGCAAAGCTTCGAGGAGACCGGCATGGGCTTCGGGCTCGAAGTCGACATGATTGCCGAGGCGCACAAGCTCGATCTCTTGACCACACCCTATGTCTTCAACCCGGATGAAGCGCGCGCCATGACCAAGGCTGGCGCCGACATCGTCGTCGCCCATATGGGCGTCACCACCGGCGGCTCGATCGGCGCCACCTCGGCCAAGTCGCTCGACGATTGCGTTGTCGAGATCGACGCCATCGCCAACGCCGCGCGCTCGGTGCGCAAGGACGTCATCCTGCTTTGCCATGGCGGCCCGATCTCGATGCCGCGCGACGCCCGCTATATCCTCGACCGCTGCAAGGGCCTGCACGGCTTTTACGGCGCAAGCTCGATGGAGCGGCTGCCGGCGGAAGCGGCGATCGCCAGGCAGACCGCAGATTTCAAGGCCGTCGCGCTTGGCGGCTCGAAAACTATCGCGAAGAAAAAGAAGGGATGAGACGATGGCCGACAGAAGCAAGGTGTTCGTATACCCGAAGGACGTCAGCGCCTTCGGCTTCGACTGGGGCCGGTTGGCATTGACGGTTGCGCCGGAAGTGAACGGTGCCGAGCGCTTTTCTGGCGGCGTCGTCGACCTGCCGTCCGGCAAGGGCCACACCCGCCACAATCATCCGGGTGCGGAAGAAATCATCTTCGTCATCTCTGGAAACGGCGAGCAGATGGTCGAGGACGAACAGGGCAATCCGGTGGTCGCTAAAGTCGGCCCCGGCTGCACCATCTACGTGCCGGAAAGCCGTTTTCATTCGACGCTGAACACCGGCGACGGACCGATGCAGCTTTTTGTCGTCTATTCGCCGACCGGACCGGAACTGGCGCTGCGGGAATTGCCGGATTTCAGGCTGCTGCCGGCTGGCAGGTGACCTTCTCTTAATTGGGCAGCGCTGCCCCTCATCGCCCTGCCGGGCACTTCTCCTTGTATAGGGACGGGAGAAGGACGGCTTCGTCGAAGGTTTCGCCAATCACCAACGTGCAGGATAAGGAGGGGAGAAGCTTCCGGCAGAGAGGCGGCGCCTGTCGTCTGTGATTCAAGCGCCACCCCTGTTCCACCCCCGACCCCGATCACCGAACATGACATAGCCATTGTCAGTCACCGCCAGCGTATCCTCCAGCTTGATGAAACCCCGTGTCGGATGAAGCATGGTCGTCTCGACCGAGAGCACCATGTTCTTCTCCAGCGGCTTGGCGGCATAGGTGCCTTCATAGGTCACCGGATGGTTGGTCATCAGGAACGGCGCCTCATGCGTGATCAGCCCCATGCCATGGGCGAAGAAATCGGTGTAGGGCGCGACCTTGGATTTCTTTAGCACGCCCTCTGCGAAGGAAATCATGTCGCCGCCCAGTATGCCCGCCTTCACCTTCGAGAAGGCCGCCTGCTGCACCCTCTCGACCTCGGCCAGCAAATCTTCCAGCTCGGCGTCCGGTTCGCCCAAAATCCCCATGCGGCAGAGGTCGCCGATATAGCCGTGATAGTTGCCGCCGGAATCGATCGACAGCACCTCACCCTGCTTCCACGCCTGGGGTGAAGCGGCGCGGTTGTGGCTGGAGCCCAGCGTCAATAGGCAATATTCGAAATGCGCACCGCGATTGGTCTCCTCGCGCCGCAGCTGCTCGATGATCTCGGTCTTGGTCGTGCCCTCGCGCGCCCAGCCAATCGTTGCCAGCATGGAATCGGTGATCAACTCGGACGCAATGCGCAGCTTCTCCAGCTCCGCCTCCGTCTTGATGGCGCGCATCCGCTCGAGCATGTCGGTGGCGTCGATGAGCTTCGCGTCCGGCAGGGTCTTGCGGATCAGGGTATAGGCGTCCGACGGCAGGAAAGCCGGCTCGATGCCGATGCGGGCGTCTGCCTTGCCGATCTTGCGCACATGCTCGACGGCGAGGTTGGCGGCGTCGAGCGTGCCCCAGCAGGCGGCATGCAGTGTCGGCGTCCAGAACGGATTGTTCTGGTGCTCGGCGCCTTCCATGCGGTTGCCGATATAGGCGGCATGGTCCGGCCCGCCCTTCTCGTAGACAACGACAGGCAGGTAGCGGCTATGGCCGATCGCATCCATGGCGGCGAAGAAGATGAACTTGTAGCCGCCAAGCAGGTACTGCGTGTCGTGCTTGGAGGTGGCGAGCAGCACGTCGATGCCGGCCTCCTCCATCAACCCATCGAGCCTCGCCTGGTCGAACGGAATGGTGCCGATCTTGCCCGGGGCGATGTTCATTGCTCTCTCCCTGAATGTGGCGCCCGGTCGGACCGGCTTGCCGGCCGCGCAGGTCGCTGATCGTCTGGCTGTCGATCAAATCTGCACTATTTTCGCCGCACTGGTCCAGCCAGAAATGAGGTTTCTGTTGTCGTCACCGTCACCATTCTGCGTTCTCGTGCCGCAACCGTCATACCTGGTCCTACCAGATTGATCGTTTGAACCGCTTGCTGGCGACTGGTCCAGCGGACAGAAATTTCAAAGCCAAGCCAGCATGCGCCAATTCCATCTCTGGCGAAACCCTCGGCAAGGGCCATAATCGCCGCCGCAAAGATGCTCGCGGGCCCGCTGGCGTCGAGGGGAATTGGCGCACCCGGCCGGGGCGGAGAGGACGGAGGTCGATCATGTCAGGTTTCACCATTTCCAGGCGCACGATGCTTGCCGGTTCGGCGGCGCTTCTCGCCTCCACCGCCATGCCAACGATCGGCTGGGCGCAGACGCCGAAGAAGGGCGGACGGCTGGTCGTCGCCGCCGATTCCGAGCCACGCAACCTCAACCCGGCCATCGTTGCATCCAACGGCGTCTTCTTCATTTCCAGCAAGGTCGTGGAGACGCTGGCCGAGGCCTCCTTCGACGGCAAGGATGGGCTGCAGCCGCGCCTGGCTCTCTCCTGGGAAGGTGCAGCCGACGGTCTCTCGGTGACGTTCAAATTGCGCGACGGCGTCAAATGGCATGATGGCAAGCCCTTCACCTCCGCCGACGTCGCTTTCTCCGCGCTGCAGATATGGAAGCCGCTGCAGAATCTCGGCCGCACCGTGTTCAAGGATCTCGCGGCGGTCGACACGCCGGACGAGCTGACCGCCGTGTTCAAATTCGCCAAGCCGACGCCGTTCCAGCTGATCCGCAACGCCTTGCCGGCGCTGAGCAGCGTGGTGCCGAAGCACGTCTACGAGACCGGCAAGATCGAGGAGAACCCGGCCAACAATGCGCCGGTCGGCACCGGCCCGTTCAAATTCGCCGAATACAAGGCCGGCCAGTACTACCGGCTGCAGAAGAACACCGACTACTGGGGCAAAGACGAACCCTGGCTCGACGAGATCGTCTACCAGGTGCTGCCGGATCGCACCTCGGCCGCCGCCGCCCTGGAAGCCGAGGAGATCCAGCTCGCCGCTTTCTCCGCCGTGCCGCTGGCCGACCTCGACCGCATCTCTAAGGTGCCGGGCCTCAAGGTCATCACCAAGGGCTATGAGGGTCTGACCTACCAGCTCGTGGTCGAGATCAACCATCGCCGCAAAGAACTGGCCGATCTGAAAGTGCGCCAGGCGATCGCGCACGCCATCGACAAGGATTTCGTCGTCAAGACGGTGTTCCTCGGCTATGCCGCCACCGCCACCGGCCCGGTGCCGAAAAACGACCCGCAGTTCTACACTGCCGACGTGCCGACCTATGCCTTCGACGTCGCCAAGGCCAATGCCTTGCTCGACGAGGCCGGCTACAAGAAGGGCCCCGACGGCAAGCGTTTTTCGCTAAAACTATTGCCAGCGCCCTATTTCAACGAGACCAAGCAGTTCGGCGACTATCTGCGCCAGGCGCTCGCCGCCATCGGCATCGACGCCGAGCTGGTCAACAACGACTCGCCCGCGCACATCAAGGCCGTCTACACCGACCATGCCTTCGACCTCGCCGTCGGCCCGCCGGTATTCCGCGGTGACCCGGCGATCTCCACCACCATCCTGGTGCAGAGCGGCATTCCGGACGGCGTGCCCTTCTCCAACCAGGGCGGCTACAAGAACGAAGATCTCGACGCCCTCATCGCCAAGGCATCCGAGACGCTCGACACCGCTGCCCGCACCGAGCTCTACAAGGAGTTCCAGAAAAAGGTCGCTGCCGACCTGCCGCTGATCAACGTCGCCGAATGGAGTTTTATCAGCGTCGCGCGCGATACGGTCGGGAAGATCGCCAACAACCCGCGCTGGGCGGTGTCGAACTGGGCGGACACCTACTTGGCGGGCTAGCGTTTCTGCGGGCTTGCGCATCGCAAATCCGGGTGCTCAGCTTCTGCGATGAAAGTTCCTTCGCGCCCCCCTCTGTCCTGCCGGACATCTCCCCCACGAGGAGGGAGATCGGCCGTCATCCGGCCTTTCGCCAATCTCCAACGTTGCAGGACTGGGCGAGGCACCGAAGCTGCCAATCTCCCAGTCCGGCAGGACAGACGGAGGCGCGACAGAACGCGACACCCAAGGGTTGGCCTCACGGCCAAAGTCGCTTGCCCATGACCCGCGCGCTCACCCTCCTGCGCCGCCGTCTTCTCGGCAGCACTTTCGTGCTGCTGATCGTCGTCATCGGCACCTTCCTGCTACTCGAAGCCGCCCCCGGCGATGCGGTCGACGCCTATATCGTCTCGACCGGCGGCGATACCGGCATGATCGAACTGCTGCGCCATCGCTGGGGCCTCGACCAATCGGAGCTGACCCGGCTTGCCAACTATCTCTGGGCGCTGCTCCATCTCGACCTTGGCCAGTCCGTCACCTTCTCGCGACCGATCCGCGACGTCATCCTCGAACGTCTGCCCACGACGCTGCTTTTGATGGGCAGCGCCACCGCGCTCTCCTTCGGCCTCGGATCGTCGCTTGGCATCTATGCTGGCGCAAGACCCGGCAGCTTTCGCGATCGCTTCCTGTCGATCGGCTCTCTGGCGCTCTACGCCGTCCCCGGCTTCTGGCTCGGCCTGGTGCTGATCGTGATCTTCGCCGTCGACCTGCGCTGGCTGCCGATCGGCGGCATCGAGACCATCGCCTCCAGCAAGACCGGCCTTGCCCGCGCCGCCGACATTGCCATCCATCTCGTCCTGCCAGTGTCCGCACTAGGCTTCATCTATCTCGCGCTCTATCTGCGCATGATGCGCGCCGGCATGGCCGAGGCCTGGCGGCAGGATTTTGTCCTTGCC
Source organism: Mesorhizobium waimense (assembly GCF_003601975.1). GTDB lineage: Bacteria > Pseudomonadota > Alphaproteobacteria > Rhizobiales > Rhizobiaceae > Mesorhizobium > Mesorhizobium waimense. The sequence continues at coordinate 26,774 of NZ_QZWZ01000006.1, read as the reverse complement.
GCCCGCTCCAGGGGTCTGTCGCGCCGCCGCATCGTGCTCGCCCATGTCGCTCGCAACGCGCTGCTGCCTCTGGTCACCATGCTCGGCCTGCAATCGGCACAGATGCTGGGCGGCAGCGTCGTCATCGAAAGCGTCTTTGCCGTGCCGGGTCTCGGCCGGCTGGCGCAGGAAGCGGTGGCCGCGCGGGACACCCCATTGCTCCTCGGGATTATTCTCACCAGCGCAGTTCTCGTCATCGTCGTCAACCTTCTCGTCGACGTCGCCTACGCCTTCCTCGATCCGCGCGTCGGCGCTAGTGAGGCTGGCGCGTGAGCGTGCTCCGGCGTTTCCTGCGCACACCGGAGGCGATTGCCGGCGCGATCATCCTGGCGGCGTTGTTTGCCATGGCGCTCTCCGCTTCGCTGTTCTTTCCCGGTGATCCGCAGGCCATCGCCGGCCCGGCGCTGCTGCCGCCTTTCCAGGACTGGGGGCTGCCGCTCGGCACCGATCGCCTCGGCCGCGACGTGCTGGCCGAACTGTTCCACGGCTCGCGTACCTCGCTGGCGGTCGGGCTGGCGGCGGCCGCTGCGGCCCTTGTCATAGGCGCGATCGTCGGCACGCTGGCCGGCTTCGCCGGCGGCCTGGTCGACGAAGTGCTGATGCGCATCACCGACGCTTTTCAGACCGTCCCGAGCTTCCTGCTGGCGCTGGCCTTCGTCAGTGTCGTCGGGCCGTCGCTCGGCGTCGTCGTCGTGGCCATCGCGCTCGGCGCCTGGACCGGGCCGGCGCGGGTGGCGCGCGCCGAAGTTCTTTCCATTCGTGAGCGCGACTATGTCGCCGGCGCCCGCGTCATCGGCATGCATCCCCTCGAAATCGCCTTCCGCGAAGTGCTGCCCAACGCTCTGCCGCCGGTGCTGGCGTTGTCGTCGGTGATCGTCGCTGCCGCCATCCTCACCGAAGCCGCCCTTTCGTTTCTCGGCCTCGGCGACCCCAACCGCGTCACCTGGGGCGGCATGATCGCTGAAGGCCGCACAGTGCTGCGCACCGCGCCCTTCCTGTCGGTCATCCCAGGCGTGGCGCTCGTGCTGACGGTGCTCGGCGTCTATCTCGCCGGCGAAGGCGTCGTCGAGACGACGGCGGTGAGACGGAGCCTGTCATGACGGCGCTGCTCTCGATCCGTGATCTCTCGGTGGCCTATCGCGGAAATGGCCGCGAGGCGCTGAAGAACATCAATCTCGATGTCGCCGCCGGCGAGCGTATCGCTGTCATCGGAGAGAGCGGCTCCGGCAAGAGCACGCTGGCACTGGTGATTGCAGGATTGTTGCCGCCTTCCGCCAGGATCGAGGGGCATATCGATTGGCAAACGACCGAATTTCGATCGTCTCATTCCTTCGCGCCCCCCTCTGTCCTGCCGGAGATGTCCGGCAGGACAGAGGGCGCGAAGGATCGCCAGCCCAAATTCGTTCCCCTCGGCGGCCGCGACATCGGATTAGTCTTCCAGGACCCCTCGGCCAGTCTCGATCCGGTGATGACCGTCGGCAAGCAGATCGCCGAAGTCGCCCACACCCATCTCGGCCTCGACTGGCCGCAGGCTTTTGCACGAGCCAAAACCCTGCTCGAACGCGTCCGCCTGCCCGACCCCGACGCCGCCATGCACGCCTATCCGCACCAGCTCTCCGGTGGTCAGAAGCAGCGTGTGGCGATCGCCGCGGCAATAGCCGCCAGTCCGAAACTGCTGATCGCCGACGAGGCGACCAGCGCGCTGGACACCATCGTGCAGGCCGAGATCGTATCGCTCATCCGGCAGCTGGTGGCCGAGGACGGCATGACGCTATTGTTCATCAGTCACGACATTGCGCTGGCCGCCGAACTTGCCGACCGCATCGCCGTCTTCCGGCACGGCGAGCTGGTCGAACTTGGAACCACGGCGCAGATCGCCAGCGCCCCGCACCACGTCTACACGCGCGCGCTGCTCGACGCCCACATCGGCCTCGATACCGAGCCGATGTTGCGGCGCGCCGGAGCATCGGTATGAGCAGTCCGCTGCTCGCCGTCTCCGGCCTTGCCAAAGGCTATCACCGTGGCGGCAAGGCCATCGCCGCTGTCGACAACGTTTCCTTCGCGATAGGACCCGGCGAGACGCTGGCGCTGGCCGGGCCGTCCGGCAGCGGCAAGTCGACAATTGCGCGCCTTGTGCTCAGGCTGGTCGAGCCGGATGCCGGGCGCATTGCGTTCGAAGGTGATGACTTCCTCGCCCTGAATGGTGCCGCCTTGCGAGCCCGGCGTGCCCGCCTGCAGATGGTGTTCCAGGATCCGCTCGCCGCCTTCAACCCGCGCGCCACAGTGGCGCGCGTGCTCAACGACCCGTTGCGCATCCATGGCATCGCCTCGCGCGCCGAACGCCCGCGCCGTATCGTCGCCCTGCTCGAACGCGTCGGCCTAAGCCCCAATCTCGCATCCCGCGCCATCCACGAAATCTCCGGTGGCCAGCGCCAGCGCGTCGCCATTGCCCGCGCCATCGCCACGAAACCCTCGCTGATCGTGCTCGACGAGGCGGTGTCGGCGCTCGACGTTTCCGTGCGCGGCGACATCCTCAAATTGCTGCTCGACCTGCAGACCAAGGAACGGATTGCCTATCTGTTCATTTCGCACGATCTCGGCGTCGTCAGAGCCATCGCCCATCGTGTCGTCATCCTCGACGCCGGGCGGATCACCGAGAGCGGCGATGCCCGCGCCGTCATCAATGCTCCGCAATCGGCGATCGGCCGGGAGCTGGTGGCGGCGACGCCGAAACTACACAGGACCACAGCACCATGACCGACCCCGCAGCCAGAGCCGAAAACCTGTCGCGCGAACTCGATTCCGCCTTTCGCAACCGGGCCGATCTCTATCGCCTGTTCCTCGATGAATTGACCGAAGAGCTGGGCGCCGAAAGAGCCGAGGCGATCATGGTCCGCACCATCGAGCTGCGCGGCCGGGAAGTCGCCGCTTCAGCCTTCGCCGATTTCGGCCCCAATGACGCGCCGGCCATCGGCGAAGCATTTCTCGCCGTCAGCCCCGATGGCGGCCGCATGTATCCGACCGATGTCGAGCGCAGTGAACATCGCATTGCCTTCAAGGTGAGACGCTGCCCGCTGAAGGACGCCTGGATCGAGGCAGGTGTAGACGAGGAAAAACTCGCCACGCTCTGCCGCATCGCCGGCGCCTTCGACCGCGGCCTGTTCGAGGCGACCGGCGTGCGTTTCGACAACGTCACCTGGACGCCGGGTCATGGCTCCGGATGCTGCCACATCGCCCTGACCAACCAGGATGCTGCTTAAGCCGTGTGATTGGTGGCCAGAGCAGCGTCTGCCGCGCCGGCCACCACGAAGGCTCAGTGCTTGATGCGGTCCCGCATCGCGTACCAGAGCATGCCAAGGACATAGAGCGGACCGCGCAGTGCCGTTCCACCCGGGAACGGCAGCGGGGTGAGCATCGAGAACAGGTCGAGCCGCGAGGAATCGCCGGTGATCGCCTCGGCCAGCAGCTTGCCCGACAGCGTCGACAGGATGACGCCCTTGCCGGAATAGCCATGCGCGAAATAGACCTCGCCATAATGTCCGACATGCGGCAGCCGCGAGGTCGTCACCGACACAAGCCCGCCCCAGGCATGATCGATGCGGCAGCCGCTGAGTTGCGGAAAGGTCTTTTCCATATGCAGCCGCACGAAGCCGGCAATGTCGGCCGGCGGCGACGGCGTGTAGCGTTCGCCACCGCCGAACAGCAGGCGTCCATCCGCCGACATCCGATAGTAATTGACGACGAAGCGCGTATCGGACACCGCGACATTGGCCGGGATGACATTGCGTTTGCCCTCGAGCGGCTCGGTGGCGACGATGTAGTTGCCGACCGGCATGATGCGGCTGTTAACGCGCGGCTCGAGCCCATGCAGCAGCGCATCTCCGGCCAGCACGACATGTTTTGCCCGGACCGAACCCTTTGATGTCGAGACCCGGATGGACGGCTCCCGGTCCAGCCGCACGGCAACCGAATTCTCATGGATCGTGACGCCGGCCGCAGCCGCGGCGCGGGCGAGCCCGAGCGTATAATTCAGCGGGTGCATGTGGCCACCAAGCGGCTCGTACATCGCGCCATGATAGGGCGTGTCGACCTTGGCGCGCGCTTCCGCCGCCGACAAAATCTCGACGTCACGAAATTTCATCGCCGTGGCCAGGCACTCGGCCTCTTCCTCGAGGTCTTTGAGATCGGAGCCGTTGACCGCGCCAACCAGATGGCCGGTCAGTCTCAGATCACAATCGATGGTGTGACGCTCGATGATATCCAGCACCAGTCCACGTGCTTCGAAAGCGAGATCGAACAGCACCTTTGCCCGTTGGGGCCCGTAGAGCTTGACCAGCCCTTTGGCACCCTTGCGCAGGCCGGGGATCATCTGGCCGCCATTGCGGCCCGATGCCCCCCAGCCAATCTTGCCGCCTTCGAGCAGCAGCACTTTCAGCCCACGCTCTGCCGCGTGAAGAGCGGCGGAAAGGCCTGTGCAGCCGCCGCCGACGACCACCAGGTCGGCGTCGACCTCACCTTGCAGGGCCGGATAATCCGGCGCCGGGTTGGCGGTCGCGACATAATAGGATTTGCCGATATCCAGGCCGGAATTGAATCCCATCATTACACCTTGAGTAGCAGGTGGTCGCGTTCCCAGGACGTAACCACGCTCTGGAACAGGTCGAGCTCGACGCTCTTGACGCGCAGATAGGACTGGAAGAAGTCCTCGCCGAGCAGCCCCCGCACCGGATCGCAAGCGGTGAACCGGTCGAGCGCTTCCTCCATGGTTTTCGGCAGCGTGCTCTTGATCTTGTACGCATTGCCCGATGCCTCGGATGAACGCGCGATCTTCTCCTCGACTCCGAGATAGCCCGCCAGCAGCGAGCCGGCGATGGCGAGGTAGGGGTTGGCATCGGCGCCGGGCAGCCGGTTTTCTATGCGCCGCGCCCCCCGTCCGCCGGCCGGCACGCGCAAACCACAAGAACGATTGTCGTGCGACCACTCGATGTTGGCCGGCGCGCTGTGGTTCGGACGGATGCGTCGGTACGAATTCACGTTCGGCGCAAACAGCGGCATGATCTCGGGGACATATTTCTGCAGCCCTCCGATGAAGTGGCCGAACATTTCGGTATCGGCATCATCGGCGCTGGCAAACAGTGTATTGCCGGCCTCGTCGATGACCGACATGTGCAGATGCATCGAACTACCGGCCTGAGCCGCGATCGGCTTGGCCATGAAGGTGGCATGCATGCCGCACTGCCGCGCGGCTTGCCGCGTCATCCTTTTGAACAGCAGCACCTTGTCGGCGAGCGGCAGGGCATCGCCGTGCAGGAAATTGATCTCGAGCTGCGCGGTGCCGGATTCATGGATCAGCGTATCGAGCGGCAGTCCTGCCGCCGCCGCGTAATCGTAGACGCGCCGGATCACCGGCTCGAACTCCTCCAGTGCGGCCATGTCATAGGGATGCTGCACGGTTTCAGCGCGGCCATTGCCACCGACCGGTGCGGTCAAGGGACGGTCGGGATCGGGATTGGGCGCGGTCAGATAAAATTCGAGCTCCGGCGCCACCACCGCCCGCCAGCCACGCTGGCGATAGAGATCGAGCACCGCCCGCAAGACATGACGCGGCGAGGCCATCCATGGACGGTCATCCATGTGGAAGGCATCGGCAAAGACATACGCTTTGCCCGCGCCAACACCGGGCGCCAGGCACAGCGTGGAAACATCCGGCACCATGCGCATGTCCGGGTCCGAATAAGCAAAACCCTCGTCGATCGAGCCGGAATAGCGGCCATCGATGCTGACCAGGAAGGCGCTGCTCGGCAGATAGAGCGCACGGTCCTCCAGCGCCTTGAGGAATTTTGCCACCGGCAAGGCCTTGCCGCGCAGGACGCCATTCAAGTCGGGCACCAGGCACTCGACTTCGCTGATCGCCTGCGCGGCCAGCCAGCTTTTTGGATCGTTGGTGCCGCTCAAAGGCGACGTGATGGTTGAGTGATTGTCAGGCATTTCGGTTCATGTCCGTATCAGAGAGAGGATCGCTTCGGCAGCCACGTCCGTTCCGGGTTTCAGCGCCATTTGCGCTGCATTTTCCTTCAGGCGGGCGCGCATCGCATCATCGGCCAACAGGCCGAGAATGGCTCTCTCCAATACTCCTTCGGTCCATCCGTCACGGCCGATATGATCGCCGACACCGGTCTCGCCGGCGCGTCGCGCGTTGTCGTGCCCGTCCCAGCAATAGGGCATGATCAGCGACGGCACGCCGAAGCGCAGCGCCTCGCAAAAGCTGTTGTTGCCGCCATGGTGGATGAAAAGGTCTGACTTCGCCACTACCGATGGCTGCGGGAACCAGGCATCGAGATAGACATTGTCGGGCACCGCGCGATAGGCATCGCGCAGGCCGCCGACATTGACGATGAAGCGCGCCGGCAACCTGTCGAACACGGCAAGCATGCGCTGGATCAGCCCGACATCCATGGCGCCGAGGCTGCCGAAGCTGACATAGACCAGCGGTCCGCCGTTGCGCGGGAAGACCGGCACCTCGAACGGCCCTTCCGAGCGCACGCAGCCTTCGAGATAAATGAAGCGCTCGGGGTCGAGCGGCGTGGCACGCTCGCGGCGCACGATGGTCGGCGTCAGTAGCAAATTGAGATCGGGCGACGCCTCCAGGAACAGGCCCTTCGGCAGTGGCGCCAGACCCGCATCAGCGCGCAGCCGGTTGAACCGCTCATGCGCCGGCGCAACGGCAGAGAGGTAGCGCGCCTCGAAGGCCTCGCGGCTTGGATCGTCGGCGGCAAGGCCGGACAGATAGGGCGGCACGTCCGCGTCGGGCAGCTCGGTCTCGGCGCAGGAGACGACGCGCACCCAGGGACAGCCGGCGCCGGCCAGAGCCGGAAACATGATAACGTTGTCGAGCACGACGGCCTCCGGCTTTAGCCGCGCCAGCAATTGGCGCAGCGGCGCTTCGGCATTGACCGCGGTGTCGACGATGGCCTGCCATGTCGGGGCGACATAGGTTTCGAGCTGGTCGATCGGGCTCAGCCGGAAATGCGGCAGATGCCGGCGCACGAAAGCCTGCCAGTAGCTCTGCCGCTCGCTGTCGCTCAGCGGATCGTCGGTCGGCAGCTGGTATTCCTGAAAACCGTAATCGGCAAAGACACCGGAAAACCCGGCATGGCAGATGAACACAGGCCGCGCGCCGCGTGCGCGCAACGCCTGCGCGATACCGACACAATTCAGCGCCGCGCCGAAGCTTGCTTCGGCAAACAGCGCGATGGTCGGGCTGGCTTTGCGCGTCAAAATGATCCTCGTCAATCCGGCCGGCTGATCATGCCGAACAGCGCGGGCGCGCCGCGACTGGCCGCCTGCGGCCGCTGGCTGCGCGACAGCCTCAGATGCACGCGCAACAGGTCGGCGGCAACCTCATACTGCCGGCTTTCCAGATGGTCGAGTAAGGTGAGGTGTTCGCGCAGCGACTGTTTCAGCCGGAAGACGTTGACGCCCGCATAGGTTCCTGGCAGCCGGCGCAGCCTGAGATGATCCGACAGCGCGTCGGCAACGAAGCGGTTGGCGGAACCATCGGCGATCATGTCGTGGAATTCGATGTCCAGCCGCTGGAACTCCCTGGTGTCGAACGCCGCATCCGCTAGCATTGCCAGTGCTTCCATGCCCTGGCGCAGTGCTGCCGCGCGCGCCCCGTCCAGCCGGAAGCCCGGTGTCAGTATCGCGGCGGGCTCCAGCAGCAGGCGAAACTCGTAGCTCTCGCCCTGTGCCTCCGGATCGTCAGGCGCGCGGCGAAACAGCCAGGATTGGCCCGGCGCGCGGTCGACGAGATTCTCCTCGGTCAGTCTCTGAAGCGCTTTTAGTACCGTCTTGCGTTCAGCTTCATAGCGCCGCATCAAGCCGACGACGGTCACCGTCTGGTCCAACCGCCGAGCCGAGCGATCGCGCAGGATCGCCTCGGCCAGTTCGTCCTCAGCCGTAGCAGGCAGATCGGCGGCAACAGCCGCCTGCGCCGTCAGGTCGGCCGCCAGACGATAACCGGTGGCGGCCTCCCAGCGCACCACGCCCTGTTCGGTGAGCAGGCGCAGAGCTGCCCGCACCGGTGTACGCGAAACGTTGCACAACGAAGCAATCTGCTGCTCGGGCAGATGGGCGCCGGGGGCAAAGCCGCGCTGCCGGGCGACATCCAGGATGCGCTGCGCGAGATCGAGGTGGTTGGTGCGAGGTCGCCTGGCTGCCGCTTGCATGACAATTCTCGTGAACGGGCGCGACCGCCATGATGGGCCGATCGCGGACGCAATCGGCCAGATTCCATGGCGGCCTGTCAAATTATGGATTGACGTACTTTTTTCTGCAATAGTACTGTCACTGCAATCGGCAACAAAAAGACCGGGGAACAGGATCGAGGCTGCGGCAGAACCGCGAACGCCGATCCGACAACGAATTCGACGATCAACCGGAATGGGAGTCTGTCATGACCGCCACCGCCTTACGGCACCGTTCGTTCACAATGTCTTCAATCGCGCTTGGCCTCGCGCTGGCGCTCTCGGCGCCGGCTGCGGCCGCCGATCTCGTCATCTCAAACTGGGACGGCTACATGGCGCCTGATGCCATGGCCGCCTTCAAGACCGCGACCGGCGTTTCCGGCGAGGTCGTGGTGCATGCCACCAATGAGGAGATCATGGGCAAGCTCGTCGCCTCCGGCGGCAAGGGCTATGACGTGGTCTTCGTCTCCTCGCCCTTCGCCGAGGTGCTGAACAAGCTCGGCCTGGCCGAGCCGATCGACCATGCCAAGGTCCCCAACCTCGCCAACCTCTATCCGGAAGCGGCCAAGCTGCCGCACGATGTGGGCAACGCCTTTTCCGTGCCCTACACCTGGGGCACCACCGGTCTCTGCTACCGCTCGGATCTGGTGAAGGTTGCGCCGACCAGCTGGAGCGATCTGCTCGCCCCGTCCGATGATCTCAAGGGCAAGACCACCATGCTGGCGACCGACCGCTGGCTGCTGGCCGCCGGCCAGCTCAACAAGGGCTTTTCGGTCAACGAAACCGATCCGGCCAAGCTCGCTGAGGTCAAGGACCTGCTGATCTCGGCCAAGAAGACCTTGCTCGCCTATGACGACACCACCTTCTATTCCAAGCTGGTGTCCGGCGAGGCGCTGCTGGTGCAGGCCTGGGACGGCTGGTGCAACTATGGCATCGCCGAAAACCCCGAGATCAAATACGTCATCCCGAAGGAAGGGTCGGACCTCTGGGTTGACACGATGGTGGTGATGAAGGCCTCTGCCAACAAGGACGCCGCCTTCCAGTTCATCAACTTCATGCTCGACGCCAAGAACCACGCCTGGGCGGCTCAGAACATCGACTACAAGGTGCCGAACAAGCCGGCGATGGAAAGCCTGCCGGCCGACTTCCTGGCGAAATTCCCCAACATGGCGATGCCGGTGGCTGACCTCGTCAAGTTCGAACAGCTGCGCGACGTCGGCGACGCCCAGCGCGACTATTCGAAGATCGTCAGCGAGATCAAGGCCGCGCAGTAAGCGGCATCAAACTGGATCACGACCGACGGCGGGCATCCGCCGTCGGTCGCCGAACGCGGTTCGCAAACGTGTCCCCAACTAGACTTCGCTCCTCCTTGCTGATGGCGCCGGCGCTGGCCTGGCTGACCGCCCTGATGGTGGTGCCATGCGCGCTGGTACTGGCGCTCGCCTTCTTCCGGCGCGGCATCTATGGCGGCATCGAATACACCTTCACGCTGGAGAATTTCGGGCTGGTGTTCGACCCGCTCTATGCCGGCATCTTCCTCAATTCGGCGCGCATCGCCGGCACGGCCACGCTCATCGCCGTCATCATCGGCTATGCCGCCGCCTACGCCATATCGGCCGCCCCCCGCCGGCTGCAGCCAGTGTTCCTGTTTTTCGCCGTGCTGCCGTTCTGGTCCAACTACCTGATCCGCACCTATGCCTGGATCGTCCTGCTCAACCGCGAGGGCCTAATCACCCAGTTGTTGCGCTGGTTCGGCTACACCGGCGAGCCGCCGTCTATGCTCTACACCGAAGGCGCCGTCATTGCCGGCCTGGTCTACAACTACCTACCCTTCGTCATACTTGCCTGCTACGCGCCGCTGTCACGGCTCAACCCCGAACTTGCCGAGGCATCGCGCGACCTGGGCGCGTCCGCCCTCACCACATTTCGGCGGGTTATCCTGCCACTGACGGTGCCCGGCATCGCCGCCGGCGCGGTCTTCGTCTTCGTGCTATCTATCGGCAATTTCGTCACGCCGGCGCTGCTCGGCGGCGGCCGCTTCCAGATGATCGGCAATCTCGTCTACGACCAGTTCCTGACCGCCAACGACTGGCCCTTCGGCGCCGCGCTCGCCATGGCGCTGATTGCCATCATGCTGCTGGTGCTTATGACGCAGGCACTGCTCGCCGATCGCGCCGCCGGCCGTGCGGCCGAAGCCAAAGGCGGCGCCAATGGCTGAGCGTTCCCCCGGCACGCGGCGCGCGCTCTGGCTCGTGCTGTCGCTCGTCTTCGCCTTCCTCTACATCCCGATCGCCGTGCTGGTCGCGCTCTCCTTCAACGCAGGCGGACTGCCGACGGCATGGTCGGGCTTTTCGCTGAAATGGTATGCCTCGCTGGCCGGCAATGCGGCGATCCTGCAGGCTGCCCTCAACACGCTGATCGTGGCGCTGGTCTCGACCGTCATCGCCACACTGCTCGGCACGCTGCTGGCGATCGGCGTCGAGATGCGCCGGCAGTATGGCAAGGGCCTCGAGGCGTTGATCTTTGCGCCGATGATCATCCCCGACATCGTGCTGGCCATCGCGCTGCTCTCGTTCTTCTCGATGCTCAACCTCACCATGGGCCTGCACACCATCATCCTTGCCCATGTCGTCTTCAACCTCGCCTTCGTCTGCTCGGTGGTGCGCGCCCGGCTGAAGAGCTTTGACTGGTCGATCGTCGAGGCCTCGGCCGATCTCGGCGCCTCGGCGCTTACCACCTTCAGGCGCGTAACATTACCGGTTATCCTGCCGGCAGTGATCGCCGGCGCGCTGCTCGCCTTCACGCTCTCGGTCGACGAGTTCATCATCGCCTTCTTCACCGCTGGCGCCGGGCGCGCCTCGACCACGTTGCCGATGCAAATCTATGCGATGATCCGTTTCGGCATCACGCCCGAGATCAACGCACTGGCGACCATCGTCATGGCGGTCAGCATCACCGCGCTGACCCTGTCGCAGCGGCTCAACCGCGGGGTGATCGGCCAATGAGCGAACCGCGCACGCTGTTGGCCATCGATCATGTGTCGAAGAATTTCGGCCGGGTGACCGCCGTCGACGGCATTTCGCTCGACATCCGCGAGAACGAATTCTTCGCTCTGCTCGGACCCTCGGGCTGCGGCAAGACCACGCTGTTGCGCATGCTGGCCGGCTTCGAGACGCCCAATGACGGGCGCATCCTGCTCGACGGACGCGACATCGCACGGATCCCGCCCAACAAGCGGCCGGTCAATCTGATGTTCCAGTCCTATGCGCTGTTTCCGCATATGAGCGTCAGGGCCAATGTTTCCTACGGCCTGGAAATGGAGCGTTTGCCGGCAAAAGAAATCCGCTCCCGCGTCGACGCCATCCTGGCGACGACCGAACTTGTCCCCTTCGCCGACCGCAAGCCGGAGCAATTGTCGGGCGGCCAGAAGCAGCGCGTCGCGCTCGCCCGGGCGCTGGTGAAGCGGCCGCGCCTGCTGCTGCTCGACGAACCGCTCGGCGCGCTCGACAAGAAGCTGCGCGGCGCCATGCAGCTCGAACTGAAGCGCCTGCAGCACGAGGTCGGCATCACCTTCGTCATCGTCACCCATGACCAGGAGGAGTCGCTGGTGATGGCCGACCGCATGGCGGTGCTGAAGGATGGCCGGCTGCTGCAATGCGACACGCCACACGCGGTCTACGAACACCCAGCCGACCGCTTCGTCGCCGACTTCATCGGCGTGATGAATTTTGTGCCGGGCAAAGCGACCGCCGATGGCGTGCTGGCGGCCAACGGTGCACGGATCACCGGCAAGGCTCCCGCAACGCTTTCGCCTGGCGCATCCGCCGTCGCCGCGGTGCGGCCGGAACGTATCAGGCTATTCCCTGAGCCTCAGACGGCCAACCGGACTAGCGGCACGGTCGAAGCGCTGGCCTATCAGGGGCTCGACCTGCAGCTGCATATCCGCACCGCTCTCTCGCCAAAACCGTTCCTGGTGCGTGTCACCGCCGATGCCGCCGACCGTCGGCCGGTCGCGGCCGGCGACACAATCGAGCTCGGCTGGAACGCCGCCGATGTCAGAATTTTCGCAGAGTGATTGAAGGAGAAGCTTGATGGCGCAGAAGACGATCGCGTTTTTTCCCGAGGCGGCCTTTGGCCCGGCGCTCAATTCCGTCGGCATCGCCCAGGCGGTCGAAGCGCGCGGCCACAAGGCCGTGTTCCTGTCGGACCCCGGCTTCGTCGACGTCTACAAGGGCTACGGTTTCGAGGCGCACCCGGTGAACCTCTCCGAGCCGATGCCGCCGGAGCAGATGGCAAAATTCTGGGAGGATTTCATCAACGGCCACATCCCGAACTTCCGCAAATCGCCCTACGACCAGGTCGACAACTATGTGAAGGATTGCTGGACGGCGATCGTCGACAGCGCCAAGTGGGCGCAGAAGGATCTGCCGCGCGTGCTCACCGCCATCAAGCCCGATGTCATCTGCGTCGACAACGTCATCCTGTTCCCGGCGATCAAGCAGTACGGCAAGCCCTGGGTGCGCGTCATCTCCTGCTCGGAAAACGAGATCGAGGATGAAGGCATCCCGCCGCATCTCTCCGGCTGTGGCGAGAACGACCATGCCGGGCATCAGCGCTACCGCGATCATTTCAACGCAGTCATCAAGCCGATCCATGACGACTTCAACGCGTTCCTGACCGCCAACGGCGAAGCGCCCTACCCGATCGGCCAGTTCTTCGAAGCCTCGCCCTATCTCAACCTGCTGCTCTACCCGGAAGCAGCAAAGTTCAAGCGTCGCCATCCGCTCGATCCGGCAAAATTCCAGTATCTCGAAGGCTGCGTGCGGCAGGAAAAGCCCTACAGCGTGCCGACCTTCGCGAAAAACAATGACGGGCCGCTGCTCTATGTCTCCTTCGGCAGCCTGGGCGCCGGCGATGTCGACCTGCTGAAGCGCATCATCGCGGCGCTGGGGATGACCCGCTACCGCGCGCTGGTCAATGTCGGCGGCTACAAGGACCAGTATACGGACGTGCCCGGTAACGTCATCGTCGAGAGCTGGTTCCCGCAGCCTTCGGTCATCCCGCAGGTCGATGCGGTGATCCACCATGGCGGCAACAACTCGTTCACCGAGTGCCTCTATTTCGGCAAGCCGGCCATCATCATGCCCTATGTCTGGGACGGTCACGACAACGCCACCCGCGTCGGCGAGATCGGTTGCGGCTTTGGCATGCCGCGCTACGACTGGAGCGATGCCGAGCTGATCGCCAAGATCGAGACCTGCCTGACCGATCCGGCGATGAAGGCGAAGCTGGCGACGACATCGGCACAGATGCAGTCGCAGAACGGGCCGGAGAAAGCGGCTGGGTTGCTGGAGAAACTGCTATGACCTCCTCCGCACCCCATCTCCATCAGGCCTCGACCCGCACCGACCTCGTCGACTGGGGCGCGCAGCCGGATGCGCTGGAGAGCGCTTCGCACTCGACAGGCAGGCTGGTTCACAAGGGGCCGAACAACCAGCCGGAATCGGGCATCTGGGTCTGCACGCCAGGCCGCTGGCGACTGGCGATCCCGCGCGACGAATTGTGCCATTTCGTCGCCGGCCGCGCGACCTACAGGTCGGATGTCGGTGAAGTGATAGAAGTCTCCGCTGGAACCGTGGTCATGTTCCCTGCCGGCTGGACAGGCGAATGCAGCGTGCATGAGACCATTCGTAACGTCTACATGCTGGCCTGAACAGCAACGGGGAGCATCACGACATGTCGACACCGCATTGGCCGAACGCCGCCTCGGTAGCGCTGGACGACTGGGGCGAAAGCGCATCGCCAATCGCCGGCTCGCCGCGCGCATCGGGCAAGATCCTGTTCCAGCACCCGAATGGGTCGAGCGAATGCGGCCTTTGGTCATGCACGCCCGGCACGCGCCACATTACCTTCGCTGCCGACGAGTTCTGCCATTTCCTGTCCGGGCGCGGCAGCTATGTTCGCGACAACGGCGAGCAGATACCGGTCGAGGCCGGCACGCTGGTGTTCTTCCCCGCCGGCTGGACCGGCACCTCCATCATCACCGAAACGCTGACCAAGGCCTTCATGTGCCGGTGAGCACCGAAGCACTTTCAAGGACAATCGAAATGACAACGCCGATCATGCAATCTCCGCTTGCCATCACCGACCTCGTCGATTGGGGCGTCATCCCGACGATGATCGAAGGCGAATCCCACACTTCGGGCAAGCTGCTCTACAAGGGGCCGGAAGGCCGCTCCGAATGCGGCCTGTGGGTGTGCACTCCGGGCAAATGGCACTGCCACGTCACCCGCGACGAGTTCTGCCACTTCCTCGAGGGGCGTTGCACCTATGTGCACGAATCCGGCGAGGTCATCGAGATCGAGCCGGACACGGCGGCCTTCTTCCCGCAGGACTGGAAGGGCGTCTGCACCGTCCATGAGACGATCAAGAAGGTCTACATGATCCGCTGAGCGGGCCTGAAAGGACGACCATGGATTTCTCCGCTGACCGGCCGGCTTTCTTCGTCAATCCGGATTACCGGCCGATGGCCGGCGCGAACAAACCGGTGATCGATCCGGCGACGCTCGAAACCGTCGGCGCCATTGCCGCCGTTGCCGAGGGCGAGATCGACGCCGCGCTCAGCGCAGCGACGCAAGCGCAAGCCGCGTGGAAAAAACTCGACGCCAAGAGCCGCGCCAGGCATTTGCATGCCGTCGCCAACGCCATCGAGGCGGCCGACTTCACCCGCTGCGCCGAGCTGATGGTGCGCGAGATGGGCAAACCCTATCCCGAAGCCATCGGCGAGATCGCCAATTGCGCGCCGATCTTCCGCTACTATGCCGAGATGGCGCGCGACGATGCCGGCAAGGTGGCCGGCACGACGCAGGCCGGCTCGTTCCAATATGCACGCTTCGAGCCCTATGGCGTGTCGGTCCACATCATGCCCTACAATTTTCCGATCCTGCTGATGTGCTGGACCGTCGCCGCATCGCTCGCCGCCGGCAACGCCTGCATCATCAAGCCGGCCGAAGCGACGACGCTGTCGACGCTCGACTACATGACCGTGTTCCGCTCGCTGCCCAAGGGCCTCGTCTCCTGCCTGCCCGGCGGTGCCGCCACCGCACAGGCGCTGATCACCTCCGACCGCACCCACGCCGTCGCCTTCACCGGCTCGGTCGCAGCCGGCAAGGCGGTGGCGGTGGCCTGCGCGGAGCGCATGAAGCCTTGTGTCATCGAGGCAGGCGGCAGCGATCCGCTGATCATCAGCGAACACGCCCCGCTCGACGTGGCGGCCGCTGGCAGCGTCACCGCCGCCTTCCACCTCACCGGCCAGGTCTGCACCTCGGCCGAGCGCTTTTTTGTCGTCGATTCCGTGCATGACCGCTTCGTCGAACTGTTCGCCGAAAGGACCCGGGCGCTGCGCATCGGCAACGGGCTGGACAAGACCGAGATCGGGCCGCTGGTCAGCGAGGCGGCGCGGGCGAAGGTCATGCGCCTTGTCGACGATGCCATCCGCTGCGGCGCCAAAGCGGTAACTGGCGGGCGCATTCCGCCGGCGCACAATGTCGGCTGGTTCTACGAGCCGACGATCCTAACCGGCGTCACACCGGACATGACGATCGTGCGCGAAGAGTGTTTCGGACCGGTCGCAGCGATCTGCCGGGTGAAGGATTTCGACGAGGCGATCAGGCTTGCCAATGACAGCCCGTTCGGGCTCGGCGCCTCGGTGTTCACCACCGACCTTGCCGAAGCGCATGAAGCCGCCGAACGGCTCGAAGCCGGAATGGTCTGGGTCAACAACCCGTTGATCGACAATGACGCCCTGCCCTTCGGCGGCTGGAAGGCTTCGGGCCTCGGCCGTGAACTCGGCCGCCAGGGGCTCGACGCCTTCCGCCGCTCCAAGATGGTCATCATCGACCACAAGCCCGAGATCCAGGGCTGGTGGTATCCCTATCCCGACAGCTGGTTCCGCGAGACCGGCGGCCGCAAACACGTGTGAGGTGACCGGCGCGCAAGCACGGCTCAGCCGATGCTTTCGCCGCCGTCGACCACCAGCGCCTGGCCGGTCATGAAGGACGAGCGATCCGAGACCAGGAACAGGATCGCTTCAGCGATCTCTTCCGCGCTCGCCCAGCGCCCCATCGGGATCTTTGTCCGCACATAGCGCTCGATCGCCTCGCGCCCACCCATCTGGGCGATGAACGGCTCGTTGAACGGCGTGTCGACCCAGCCCGGGCAGAGCGCGTTGACGCGGACATTGTGCCTTGCATAGTCGAGCGACATCTGCCTGGTCATCGCCACCACGGCATGCTTCGAGGTGGCATAGGCGATCATCTTGCGGTCGTAGAACACGCCGGAATTGGAAGCGGTGTTGAGGATGACGCCGCCGCCCTGCGCGATCATCGACGGCATGACGGTCCTGGCTGCGAGGAACTGCGCTCGCACATTGATGCGCCAGGACGCATCCATGCCGTCGGTACCGACTTCGGTCAGCATGCCGCCGACCTGGATGCCGGCATGGTTGTGCAATATGTCGATGCGACCGTGCCTGTCCAGTGTGCCGTTGATCAGCTGCTCGACTGCCTTATCGTCGTCGACATCGGTCGCCACAGCCTCGGCTCGGCCGCCTGCAGCGCGGACGGCACAAGCCGTTGCTTCGCCGGCTGACTTGTCCCTGTCGGCGATCACCACCACCGCCCCTTCCCGGCCCATGATCATGGCGCCGGCGCGCCCGATGCCCGACCCGGCGCCCGTCACCACGGCGATGCGATCTCTCAGAATCATGATCCGCCTTTCAGTGTTTTCTTCGGCGCAATTGCCACTGGGCAAGCACTACGAGCAGGACCGAGGCGACGAGCACGATCGTCGCGATGGCGTTGATCTCCGGCGTCACTCCGCGCCGGATCGAGGCGAAGACATAGATCGGCAAGGTCGTCTGCGCGCCCGCGACGAAGAAGGCGACGATGAAATCGTCGAACGAGAAGGTGAAGGCGAGCAGGAAGCCGGCGATAACCGCCGGCATGATCTGCGGCAGCACGATCGAGCGGAACGTCGTCAGCGGCGTGGCATAGAGATCGCTCGATGCCTCAACCAGGTTGCGGTCGAGGCTGCCAAGCCGCGTGCCGACGATCATCGCCACCAGCGCCATCGAAAACAGGCCGTGCGCGGCGATGATCGAGCCGTAGCCAAGCGCCAGGCGTGGCGGCTTGTCGTTTGGCCACAGCTCGGCGAGGAACGGATTGAGGACCCCGAACAACTGGACGAGCGCCACCAGCGTCGAGATGCCGATGACGACACCTGGCACGACGATCGCCGCACCCAGCAGCGCGTCGAAGACGGCGCGGGTCCGCGCGCCGACCCGTTGCAGGCCAAGTGCTGCCGCCGTGCCGCACAGCGCCGCCAGCAGGGCGCTGGTGGTGGCGATGAACAGGCTGTTCTTCAGCGCTTCGACCAGGAACGGGTTTGACAGCGCCTTGCCGTACCATTGCACGGAGAAGCCGGTGAGTTCGCTGGCGTGGTGGCCGGCGTTGAACGAGAACAAGACCACCAACGCGATCGGCAGATAGAGGAAGGCAAACACCGCAACGACAAAAGCGCGCATCAGATCAGGTCCACCCGGCGCGCGCCCGAAAGCCGGGTCGAGATGCGGTTGGCGGCAATCAACACAACCACAGAAACCAGGACCAGCGTGATGGCGATGGCCGATCCGAACGGCCAGTTGCGCGACTGCAGGAACAGGTCGACCAGAGCGTTGCCTATGAAGAACACCTTGCCGCCACCAAGTAGCGTCGGGATCAGATATTCGCCGAGCAGCAAGATCATCACCAGCGAGAAGCCGGTCATCACGCCTGGCAGCGACAACCTGAGCGTCACGCCGAGGAAGGTCGACAGCGGCGTAGCACCCAGATCGGCGGAGGCCTCCAGCAGCCGGCGGTCGAGCCGTTCGAGGCTGACATAGATCGGCAGGATCATCAGCGGCAGATAGCCATAGACGATGCCGAGCAGCACGGCGCCCGGCGTGTTGATCAACCTGACGTCCTCGATGCCGACAAGCGCAAGCAGCGCCGGAATGCCGCGCCCGCCCAGCACATACATCCAGGCATAGGTGCGCATCAGAAGGCTGGTCCAGAACGGGATGACGACCAGCGCCAGCAGGATCAGCCGCCAGCGCTCCGGCGCCTTCAAGGCGAGGTAGTAGGCGACCGGATAGGCAACGAGCAGACAGGCAAGCGCGCCGACGGGCGCCAGCACCATCGTGTTCCAGAATGCGGTCGCCCGCGCCGGAAGATTGGCATATTGCGCCAGCGTGAAAGCGGCCTGGTAGCCGCCTTCCGGCGCCCGCTCGCCGACGCTGAAGATGGCAATGGCGACGAACGGCAGCACCAGGAACACCACCAGCCACAGCGTCGCCGGAGCGAGCAGCAGCGCGGTCAGGAGATTTTTGCGAAGGAGATTGCCGCGCATCGAAAAAGCCGCTTCAGGGCCGACGGACATTTGCCCGCCGGTCGCATTGTCTGGATCGGGTTTGTGGTCGGCCCGGCTCAAGCCGACTTGAAGCGCGCCATCAATTCGGCGCGCCCCGGATCGGTGAGCGTTGCAGCCGCACCGAATTCGAGCGGCGTCAGCAGGTCCGCCGCCGGGTAGAGGATCGGATTGTCCAGCACCTCCTTCGGCAGCAGCGCGTTGACCCGAGCATCGGTCGACGGCGCGCCATTGGCCAGGTGCTCTTTCACCGCCACCTTCGGGTTCATCAGATAGTTGAGCAGCGCATAGCCGGCCGGCTTGTTCGGCGCATCCTTAGGGATGGCGTAGAAGTCGGTCCAGATCTCGCCGCCTTCCTTGCCCAGCACATAGGCGATCTCCGGGATGCCGCGATTGAGCTGTGCTCCGTCATTGGTCCAGCACATCGTCATCCAGGCATCGCCGGCCCGCATCGACGGCTGATAATCGCTGGACACGGCGAAAAGGTGCGGCTTGACCTTGAGCAGCAATTCCTCGGCCTTGGCGAGTTCGTCCGGCTTCAGCGAGTTGAACGAGTAGCCATAATATTTCAGCGCATTGCCGATCGTGGTCAGCTGGTAGTCGTGCACCATGGTGCGGCCGTCGCCTTCCGCCATGGCCGTGTCCCAGAACTCCTTCCAGCTGGTCATCGGCTTGGTCAGCTTCTTGGTGTTGATGGAAAATCCCGTCGTGCCCCAGTTCTTCGGCACCGCGTAGGTCACGCCGTCGATCGTGCCTTCCGAGGTGAAGCGCGGGTCTTCCTGGGTGCCGTCGAAATTGGCGAGCTTGGCCATGTCGAGCGCTTCGATGATGCCGAGCTTCTTGTAGGTCGAGATCGTGTAGTTGGTCGGCACGAACAGGCTCCAGCCGGAAGCGCCGGCCTGCAGCTTGGCCAGCATCTCCTCGTTCGAGCCGAAGACGTTGACCTCCACGGCGACGCCCGTCTCGGCCTTGAAGCTCTCGAAGGTCGCCGGGTCGTGATAATTCGGCCAGGTGGCGATCGACATGCGGTCGCCGAGATTTTCCGCTGCGTATGCCGGCGTCGGCATGATGCCGAGTTCGCGCGCCATTACCGCCGTTGCAACCCCGAGCCCGGTGAGGCCTAGGAATTCGCGGCGGCCGATCGAGCCGCGCTTCAGGCGCATCAGTTGATCGACGAATTTCTCCGGGCTTATCGGCAGTCCGTCACGATAGGATTTCGACATGTTGGTTTTCCCTCTGGTTGGTCCCGTTGTTCTTGGGGTCCGGAAACGCCAGCGGCGTTCCGGCGGCAAAGCCGATGGCGACGGGTTCACCCGGCTTGAAGAGATTGCCCTGGCCGATCAGGTGGTCGGCCTTGGCGAGCAGCGTTCCGATGCCCTGGACCTCGATCGCGTATTCCGCCGTCGAGCCTAGGAAGATGCGGTTGCGCACGATGCCCGTAAGACGGCCGCTTCCCGGCGCACCGAGGCTGAGCGATTCCGGGCGCAGGCTGACCGACACGGTGTCACCTCGGCTGAGCGGCACCCGCTTGCGCGCGGCAATCACAGTGCCGTTGGCAAGCGTCACGTCGACAAGTTCACCCGAATGTCCCGCGACCTTGCCGCTCAAAAGATTGGTCTTGCCGACGAAGTCGGCGACGAAGAGATCGGCCGGCTCGTCATAGATCTCGCTCGGCTGGCCGAGCTGGACGATGCGCCCGCCATTCATGACGCAGACGAAATCGCTCATCGACAGCGCTTCCTCCTGGTCGTGGGTGACGAGCACGAAAGTGATGCCGATTTCGCGCTGCAGGTTCTGCAGCTCGATCTGCATGTCGGTACGCAGCTTCTTATCGAGCGCCGCCAGCGGCTCGTCGAGCAAAAGCACCGCCGGCTTGTTGACCAGCGCTCGTGCCAACGCAACGCGCTGCTGCTGGCCGCCGGAAAGCTCGTGGATCTTGCGGCGGCCGTAGCCGGCCAGCCGCACCATAGCCAGCGCCTCGCCTGCCCTTGAGGTGATCTCGCGCGCCGACAGCCGTGGCCTCGCCTGGCGCAGCCCGTAGGCAATGTTGTCCTCGACATCGAGATGCGGGAACAGCGCATATTGCTGGAACACCATGTTGAC
Source organism: Mesorhizobium waimense (assembly GCF_003601975.1). Lineage (GTDB taxonomy): Bacteria > Pseudomonadota > Alphaproteobacteria > Rhizobiales > Rhizobiaceae > Mesorhizobium > Mesorhizobium waimense. Next base: position 5,922 of record NZ_QZWZ01000006.1, on the reverse strand, counting down.
AGGCCGCCGATAGGGCGGCGTGCCGGCCATGTCGCGGCCGCGGATCAGCACCTGGCCTTCGCTCGGCTGTTCGAAACCGCCGATCATGCGCAGGCACGTCGTCTTGCCGCAGCCCGACGGCCCGAGCAGCGCGACGAAGGCCGACGGCGGGATGGCGAGGTCGATGCCGCTGACCGCCGTCACGGCGCCATAGCGCTTGGTGACCGCGCGAAACTCGATATCTGGCACTGCAGTCAAAGGCGAGGGCTCCAGCAGCGAGATGATTTCGAAACGCTACCAGAGCCAATGGCGGCTAGTATATACCTCGCTGGTGGTATACTCAGCCTATTTTATCGTTTCGAGGGGTATGGATTGGGCGTTTCCCGCAGCGATGAATACAACGGGCTCGCCGCCGTCGTCGCGGCGACGCGCGAGACGGCCGGCGACCATTTCGGCAGGGCCATGGTCGGCTGGCTGCGCGGCCACGTCGGCTTCGATCACTGCGTGGCCTTCGGCTATCGCGGTGCTTCGCGCCCGCCGCTGCTGTTCGAGACATTCTCGCCGGCCGAGAGCCACGTCTTCGTCGCGCTTTATCAGGAAGGGCCGTATCTGCTCGACCCGTTCCACCACGCGGCGGTTGAGCGGAAGGAAGGTTTCTGGCGGATGCGGGAACTCGCGCCGGACCGCTTCTATGCCAGCGAATATTATCGCTCCTACTACAGCCAGACCAGGCTTGCCGAGGAGGTCGGCTTCTTCGTGCCGCTGCCGGGCAAGGACGCGCTGGTGCTGTCGCTGATGCGGTTGCGCGCTTCGGGTCCGTTCGGAACCGCCGACGCCAGGCTGCTGCGCGACATGGCCCCTGCGGTGATCAGCCTCGCCAGGCTGCGCTGGCCTGGTTTGCCGGCTGACGAAGCGGCCGTGACGCCGCGCGATGAGTACGCTGCGGTCGCCAGCGACTTCGATCGCGCCCATATCTGGAAAAGCCTGTCGCTGACCTCACGCGAAAAGCAGGTCGTCGACCTGGTGCTGCAGGGCCACTCCACGGAATCGATCGCCAGGGCGCTGCGGATCGTGCCAGGAACCGTAAAGGTCCACCGCCGCAACATCTACCGCAAGCTCAAAATCAAGTCGCAGGCCGGCCTCTTCGCCCGCTTCGTCGAGATCATCGACGCGCAGATCGGCTAGGCCGACAGGCTGACGTTCCCCGTCGACCAGTGGCCCAAGCCCGGCCGCAACTGGGGACGCGGCGATCACGCGGCTTGCGGCATCGCGGCTGAACCGTCTATCGTGTGATTGAAAAACCGCCGGCTTCGGCCCCGCGCCGCGTTCGGCCCAATATCCTAGCGGCAAAGACAGCCAGCTGCGTAGATTTCAGAACGAATGAAGTAGCGCATTGCCAATGGCCGACAAGACACAATTCGGATTGACCGCTGTCGACACCGTCCCCCTGCATGAGAAAGTCTATTTGGAGCTCGTGCGGGCGTTGATGTCGGGTCAGTTCGTGCCCGGCCAGAAGCTGACCTCGCGCAAGCTCGCCAAGGAGCTCGGGACCAGCGACATGCCGGTGCGCAGCGCCTTCATGCGGCTGCAGGCGCTGCGCGCGCTGAGCCCGATGCCGAATGGCAGCGTCGAAGTGCCGATCATCTCTGCCGAGCGGTTCTCCCAGCTGACCGCTGTGCGAACGATCCTGGAAGGCTCGGCGACCGAGCTGGCGACAAAGCTCATCAACGGCAACAATCTGCGGGCCATCCGGCGCCACTGCGCCGAACTGACCATGGCGGCGCGCAAGGGGGATATCGACGACTATCTCAGGAAGAACTACGCCTTCAAGTTCTCCATTTACCGCCACTGCGGCAACGAGCAGATGATCTTCCTGATCGAGACGGTGTGGATGCAGGTCGGCCCTTTTCTCAGGAACCTCGGCATGGGATTCGAGGACGACCTCGCCTCCATTCTCGACATCGACTACCACGAGGAGGTCGTGGCGGCGATCGAGGCCCAGGACGCGGAGCGCGCACGCGCTGCCATCATGCGCGACATCGACGAAGGCGCAGCGCATATCCTGCGACAGGCCAAGTTTCCGGAAATTCGGAACTAGTCGGAACTAGAAAGGGATCCAGGCCGGAGGAACCGGCGGCTCAAATGCCGCTTGGCTTTGCTCCGGCTTACCTCTATGTTGCGATCGCAGATCGCACAATTGGTTTTGAGATGCCGCCCGACATCCCGGCTAGTGAATTGAAAAAATGAAGGAAACGCCGTCGGCCAAAGCCGAGGCCGCCTTCAGAAACTCACGAGCTATTTTTAACAGGGATATCGTGGCTCCAGGCTACGGCACCTTCAAGAACCAAGAGGTTTGAAATTGGGCGATGCAATTGCGGACGTTTTGAACTGGCTTGAAAGCAGAAACGACATCCAGAGCCTGAGGGCCGCGGTGTGTGACCTCAACGGTATCATGCGCGGCAAGCGCATTCCCGTCGAGCAGGCGCGCAAGGCGCTGGAGGGCAAGCTGCGCATGCCCTTTTCGCTGATCGGCCTCGACGTCTGGGGCGAGGACATCGAAGGCAACGCGCTGGTTTTCTCGACCGGCGATGCCTATGGCCTCTGCCAGTGGACCGGACGCGGCATCCTGCCGGTCAACTGGACCGCACATCCGACAGCGCTTGTCCCGCTCTGGCTTGCCGACGAGAACGGCACGCCCTATCTCGGCGACCCGCGGCGGGCGCTTGCCCGCATCCTCGACCGCTACAAGGCGCTCGGCCTGACGCCGGTCGCGGCAACGGAGCTGGAGTTCTACCTCGTCGACCCGCAGTCACAACGACCGGTCGGGCCCGTCTCGCCGGTGACCGGGCGCCGCCTCGATTCCGATGCAGCCCTTTCGATCGACGAGATCGACGACTTCGAGGCTTTCATCCACGACGTCTATGATGCCTGCCGTATGCAAGGCATTCCCGTCGACACCGCGATCGCCGAGAACGGCGTCGGTCAGTTCGAAATCAATCTGAACCATGTCGCCGATGCCCTGCGCGCCGCCGACGATGCGGTGCTGTTCAAGCGCACCGTCAAGGGCATCGCCCGCAAGCATGGCTTTGCCGCCTGCTTCATGGCCAAGCCTTATGGCGACCGTGCCGGCAACGGCTTTCATGTCCATTTCAGCCTGATCGACACCGATGGCCGCAACATCTTCGACGACGGCAGCGACCAGGGATCCGAGATTATGCGCCATGCCGTAGGCGGTCTACTTGCGGCCATGGCCGAGAGCACGCTGGTGTTTGCCCCGCACTTCAATTCCTACCGCAGGCTGCGTCCGCGGTCCTACGCTCCGACCGCGGTCGCCTGGGGCTACGAGAACCGCATGGTGGCGATCCGCATTCCCGGCGGACCGTCGGCCGCGCGCCGCATCGAGCATCGCGTTTCAGGCGCCGACGCCAATCCCTACCTGGTGCTGGCCGCCATCCTCGGCGCGGCGCTGGTCGGCATCGAAAGAGAACTGTCGCCCGGCGACCCGACCCGTGGCGAAGGGCAAGGCGGCCAGCCGGCCAGGCTGCCGCCGGACTGGGCCTCGGCCATCGCCAGCTTCGAGAGCGGGCCGCATGTCGCGGAGATCTTCCCGGCGATCCTGCGCGACTCCTTCATCGCCTGCAAACGCCAGGAACTGAACACCTTCGCGCTCAATGTCAGCGACTTCGAACTCGAGACCTATCTGGAAAGCGTCTGATCAGCACCGCGGCAAGGAAGCTTGGCGGCGGCGCCAACTCTGTCAGCGCGCCGCCCAAGCCAGGCCGCGACGAAGAATGGTCCGCATTTGCGGCACCTCGAATTCCGCGGCCGCGTGCCCGAGCGACGAATAGAACACCTTGCCCTGACCGTGCCGGCGCTTCCACACCACCGGCATGACGACGCCGCCGATCCAGGGCGCATGGTCGCCGGAAAAGGTGGTGGTCGCCAGCACCTCGTTCGCCGGATCGACATGCATGTAGTACTGCTCCGAGCGGTACGAAAAGTCGTCGATGCCGCTCATGATCGGATCGTTGCGCCTGGTGACGTTCACCCGGTAGTCGATGATGTTGCCGGGGTGCGCGACCCATTGGCCGCCGCACATGAACTGGTAGTCCGTCGATTCACGAAATGCGTCGCCCATGCCGCCATGGTAGCCGCCGAGGCCGACGCCGCCTTCCACCGCCTTCGTCAAGTTGCGTTCCTCGTCTTTGGTGAGCTTGGACATCGTGTAGATCGGCACGATCAGGCTCAATTCGGCGAGCGCCGGGTCGGCGAATGCAGCAGTCGTGGTTTCGACGCGCACGCCAAAGCCTTCCTCCTCGAGCAGCGCCTTGACGGCACGCGCCCCTTGGCCCGGCTCGTGTCCTTCCCAGCCGCCCCATACGATCAGCGCTTGCCGCATAGTCATCTCCGTCAACTCAGCCCTGCGGCCGGACCTGTGGCATGGCGGCGGCGAGCGACCGCTCGAATGCATCGACCAGCGTATCGACCTGGGCCTCGGTAATGATCAGCGGCGGGCAGAAGGCGATCGCGTCGCCCATGTTGCGCGAGATGACGCCATTCTGCTGCAGCAATCCGTTGACCAGTGCGCCAAGCGCGCCGGGCTTCTCCCACGGCGCCTTACCGGCCTTGTCGGCGACCAGCTCAACGGCGGCGATCAGACCGACGCCGCGCACCTCGCCCACGAGCGGATGCGAAGCGAGCCTGCGCAACCGGGCCTGCAGATGCGCACCGACCGTGCGTGCATTGCCGACAAGGTCGCGCTCGTCGATCAGCTTGAGATTCTCCAGCGCCACGGCCGCGGCGACAGGATGCCCGCCGCCCGTGAAACCATGCCCGAACGTGCCGATGCGGTCGCTCTCGTCCGCGATCGGCTCGAACACCTTCTCATTGATGAGCAGGGCCGAGATCGGCAGGTAGGACGAAGAGATCTGCTTGGACAGCACCATGATGTCGGGCCCGATGCCGAAGGTCTGTGAGCCGAACATCTCGCCTGTCCGGCCAAAGCCGCAGATGACCTCGTCGGCCACGAGCAGGATGTCGTATTTCGACAGCACCGCCTGGATCTTCTCCCAGTAGCCGGCAGGCGGAACGATGACGCCGCCGGCGCCCATGATCGGCTCGCCGAAGAAGGCGGCGATGGTCTCCGGTCCCTCGGCAAGGATCAGCTTCTCGAGATCCTCGGCAAGACGGCTCGAGAACTGTTCTTCGCTTTCGCCCGGCGCGGCCTCGCGCCAGTAATGCGGCGTCGATGTGTGGAGCACGTTTGCGATCGGCAGGTCGAATGACAGATGGTTGTTGGGCAGCCCGGTCAGGCTTGCCGCGGCAATCGTCACGCCGTGATAGCCGCGTTTGCGGCTGATGATCTTCTTGCGCGCCGGCTGGCCGAGCGCATTCGACCGGTACCAGATCATCTTCATGGCCGTGTCGTTAGCTTCGGAGCCCGAATTGGTGAAATACGCCTTGCTCATCGGGACCGGCGCCATCTGGACCAGCTTTTCAGCCAGGTCGACCAGCGGCGAATGCGATTTCGAACCGAAGTCGTGATAATAAGGCAGCTTCGACATCTGCCGGGTCGCGGCGTCGACCAGCCGCTTTTCCGAGAAGCCGACGGCCACGCTCCACAAGCCCGCCATCGCTTCGATGTAGCGATTGCCGGCCACGTCCTCGACATAGATGCCATCGCCCTTTTCGATGATGAGCGGGCCCGATTCCTGGTGTTTGCGGGCGTTGGTATAGCCATGCAGATGGTAGCGTATGTCACGAGCTTCAGGGGAATTGGGTCTGGTGTCCATGATGGCTCCTGTCTGCACGGTTCTTAGAAAGTCTGGTTGTAGGCGCCGACTTCGGGGCTGCGGCGCAGCACGGCGTCGACGGCCTCGAACATCTGCCGCCGCCGCTCCGACGATACAGGGCTTTCTACCACCACGACCAGCTCAGGCTTGT
>NZ_QZWZ01000069.1 GCF_003601975.1 Mesorhizobium waimense | reverse complement strand
AGGAGAAGATGGTGTGACCGGTCGAACCGGGACCAGCGAGGCATTCCGAGGTGCTCACCGGCAGCAAATGTCGTGTCCGTGTTTGGAACTCGCTATCCGTGCAGCCCATCTTGGCCAGCGCTCACAATCCGCGCGCAAAAGGCCGGACATATGAGCGCAAGCGATCCGATCAAACTACCTCAGCCATCCTTGCAAGCACGGGGCCGTCCACATATGAGCACCGGAAGCGCAGGAAGCCGCCATCAGGTGACCTCCAGAGTAGAGTTTCCAAACGGTCTCTCAGGAACTGGATTTGCTGTGGGTGATGGTGCCCGCCGTCAGGATGCGCAGCACCCTGATCGCTTCCTCGCCGCTGGTGCGCGGTTCGGCCCGCGTCTCGATGCACTGGATGAAATGCGCCAGTTCCCGGGTCAGCGGCATGCCTTCGCCGACCGCCACATAGGACGGCTCGTTGGCGGTGAAGGCCCACTGGCCGCTGTCCTGCCATACCGCGTGGCGGTAGACTGCAAGCTTGCGCTCCCATGGCTCGACATCGTCGAACACCGCCATAGCCTTGGTGCCGACCACGGTCAGCCGCCGCTCGCGATAGGGATTGAGCCGCGAGGCGAAGAGATGGCCGCGCAGGCCGTTGGGAAAGCGCATGTGCAGATGCGCGAAGTCGCTGAGATTGTCGAGGAGTGCTGCCCCCTCGCCCCTGACCTCGATCGGCTCGGTGCCGGTGATCGCCAGGATCATCGACAGATCATGCGGCGCCAGATCCCACAGCGCGTCGTTCTCGGTATGGAACTTACCGAGCCCGAGGCGATGCGAGTGGATGTAGCGGACTTCGCCAAGCTCGCCTTTGTCGATCAGCGCCTTCAGCGTCTCGAAGGCCGGGTGGAAGCGCAGCACATGGCCGACCATGAAGACGCGGCCATTGTCCTTCGCCGCCTGCACCGCGCGCTCGGCATCGTCAACCGTCAGCGCGATCGGTTTCTCCACCAGCACGTCCTTGCCGCCCTCGACAGCGCGCACCGCCATGTCGGCGTGGAACTGCGGCGGCAGCGCCATGACGATGGCGTCGATGTCACCGCGAACGAACAACTGCTCCGGCTCGATCGCCAGGCAATCCTGCTCGCTTGCAAAGCCTTCCGCGCGGGCGCGGTTGTCATCCGAAACCGCGTGCAAGGCGCCGAGCGCCTTGAGGGTGCGGATGTGGTTGCTGCCCCAGTATCCGCAACCGAGGACTGCAATGCGCGGCTTCATTGTTTTCAAACTCTAAAAATCGTGGCCGAGACATAGCGACGTGCCGGGTCGAACTCAACCCCGCACCCCTTTTCGATTGCCTGCCCGGCAAAGCTTTTCGATGGCGAGATTATGCCGGCACGCAGGCTGCTTCGAAGCTTGACAGGCTTGCCCTCCCAACCTTATATCCGCGCGACCTTGGTGAACGCCTCGACATGCCTTGCGATTTAAGGTGGATTTCGGGCCTTTCGCCGCCCTGGCGGGGTAGCTCAGTCGGTTAGAGCACGGGAATCATAATCCTGGGGTCGGGGGTTCAAGTCCCTCTCCCGCTACCAAATTTCTCCAAATAAAATCAGCCTCTTAGGTGCCAACGCATGCATCTGGGCGGCTGATTTCATGTCGCACCATGTTGCAAACCGCTACCGTTGATTTCCAAGGGTTTCCTGCGACTATCGGCAGGTCCACGCGACATGGACGCGACATGGGGGAAGCGGCTTTGGCCCATTCTGGAGCAGTCAATTCAAATGCCGGGAAAATTCCGGGTGAGAAGCTTTTCGGTGTTGGTCGCTGTCCACACTGCGCAGTCGCGAATCCAAATCTAAATCGGCTGTGGTCAGATACTTGGCGCCAACTTGGGGAAGCACATTGGGCGACGTTTCGCTGTAATAGCTGCGCGGGGGTCACTTCTGTGAAAATGCACTTTGCCAACAATAATCGGATGCAAGTTGTCGCTTCCTACCCAGATGCAAAAACTGCACATGAGGATATTCCCGAGCCTGCCAGGACATTTCTGCAGCAAGCTTTCGACACGCTCCACGCCCCAGATGCGGCAGCGGTGATGGCGGGTAGCGCGGTCGACGGCATGCTGAAGAAATATGGTTTAACAGAAGGCAGTCTATACGCTCGGATTGATGAGGCTCTGAAGCAGAGCCTGCTCACCGAAGGGATGGCAACGTGGGCGCATTCTGTAAGGCTCGGCTCCAATCGACCGCGGCACGCCGACGAAGTCAGGCCGCACGTGTCACCTGATGAAGCGAAGCAGTCGGTGGAATTTGCGGAGGCGCTTGGAAACTTTCTCTTCGTTCTAACAGCTCGAATTGATCGCGGTATCAAGGCGGCCGAAGAGGCCGAGAAAAGCCCGCCACCGTGAGGCAGCGGGCCATCGTTTCGCTTGCGGAATGATCAGTTGAGAGTTGGCTCCTCCAGCCACTCGTTCCTGCCGAGCGATCGCGGATAGACGCTGAGGCAGACCGGATAGCCGACCGAGTTCGACGCCCGCAAGAATTCGTCGAGTGCGGCGGCTAGTTCCCTTCCTAGCCGCCTTAGTTTTTGTTCAGCCGCAGCGATCTCTTGCGCTGGTGAGGGTACGATCGCCTCGATCATGTCGCTCATGACTGCACCCCGCGCTGCTGCACAATGAGAGCGAAGCCGGCCGAATGATCGACGGTAACCCGCCACTCCCCGCCGTGCATACCTTCTAGTGCGGCGGAAAGCTCCCCTGCGAGGCGCCTGATTCGATCGTCGATAGTTTCTGGTGCGGTAGAGCCGGTTGACGGAAAAGCCTCTGTCGCGGCACCTATGGCCGGAATAGAGGCAAGTGCGCCAAGCGCGGCGCGACGTGTGTTCATGGTCATGTGTGACTTCCTCTCCAAATGTTTGAGGAAGCCGCGCGGAATCGTGGCGGTGACGCTGATTGCAATGGTATGAAAGATTCGGTCATCGATGCTGTTCGCGCGGCTTCGGTGGCAAGTGCCGGTCGGCAGTTCGCGCTGTCGACCGGTGCGCCGACGATGTTCTCATTCGCTGAAATCGTCAAGAACTGGCATCTTGCCGGACGTTGCAATTGTTCAATTAGTCAGGAGGGGTCTATGGCCGAACTTCCCATGCTTCACGTTGAGACGGACCACATAAGGCAAATGTTAGAACACGGATGGTCGGTCGTTGGCTACTCGACGGTCATAATGGCAATGGGGGGCCATGACCCACTCGATTCTTTTACAAAAGGGCAGCGAGATAGGGGGTAACGGAAGAGCGAGTTGTGGTTGAGTTACTGCAATACCTCCTGATCTCGATGGCATACTTCGGGTCGCGACTCTGGGCTCATCCGATTTGAGGATAGAGGAACCGAACACCCGCCGTTTTTGCCAAGTAGCAGCGAATATTGACGGGCCTATAACCTCGCCAGCCGGTAGCCTTGCCGGCTAGGCCCGGCGGTCAACAAGCGCCCATCCCCGACCGCCGGGCTGCTGGACTTGCCTATTGGCTGGGTAGCGCCAGGCTGTCTCTTTAGCCCCGATGGATTTAGGCCCTCAGTCTTAATTGAGCGATTTCTAATATGCCTGTACCTTGGGCATTGCGGGAATTACCCCCTCCCGCAAGGCCGGTGTGGATCTACCCCCCCGAAGGTACCAGCCACACCGGCCGCCCCTAGCGCTGTCAGCATATTAGCAACGTCTTGACTACCAGATGCGCGGCGCCAGAATCCTATTTCCTTGGCGCGGGAAATCAATGTCGGCGACGAGGTGGCGATCACTGCCACGGTGCGAAAGCGCATCGACGATCGCGCCGTGCTTTACGTTCCGACGTTCAATCATCCCTGTTCGATCATCGACGCGAAGGCAAAGCCCGGCGACAAGATCCGATTCGAGGGCGATGTAGTGTTCGTCGACGAGGAAACCGGGCGGGTGACAGGTCAAGGTGCTTGGCGCCGTCACGGTCGATATGAGCACCGTCGATCTGGTGGCGAAACACCAGCCGCCGAAGCGCCGGGCGCCGCTTCGCGACAAGGCCGACTAGCTGCCCTTGGCCTTGCCGTAGGCATTCGGGCTGGTGTCCGGCGTGTAGATCGTCCCCACGCTCTTGCCGCCGCACTTGGCGCATTTCAGCTTCGGAATGAGGTCATCTGCCATGGCCGGCGCGTCGTGAGGCGCAACCTGCCGCCTAGCCCGAACGACATATGTCGTTCGATCAGTTCCGGCCATCAACCATAATACTATCGAATAGGGAATGGACCCGTCCTCGCTGGAAGAGTCTCATGGTTCTTTATGGCATCAGGCCGTGTCTATGCCTCTCAAAAAAGATGCGGCGTTTTTAGGCTTCTCAGTGGAGGAATAAATGAAAACGCTCCTTACTTTCGCGGCGGCTTTGGCACTCGCACTCGCAGCGTCCGCTCCCGCGTCTGCAGTGAAGAATGGATTTGACAGCGATACGTCAAGCACATCCGGACAGGGAAATGGCGGAAACACAAATGACAGTGCCAACCCAGATAACAGTGGCACGACGACAACGACCACCACAAGTTCAGGACCACATGGTCAGGTGAAACAGGGCGAGACCGATTGTAATAACTGCTCGACGACGACCACGTCGGACCTGCCGGGCAAGAACAGATAGGCCAACGAGGAACGGGGGGCGGGGAAACCCGCCCCTCCCTGTTTCAGATCGCAATCAGCGCGATATGCTGTGAATGGGCGCCTGCCTGCTGATGGCCGGCTTTGGCGCCGTGGCCCTACTGCTTCCTGTGAGGTAGACCAAGCAGGCCTCTTGATCCCAGATCTGCAATGTAGGACCATAATCCTATGTGGGGCGATTTCTCTCAACAGGAGGTCGCAGTGGTTAGGCGCAATCATCCGAAGCAGCTATCGGGTCAAGAATTGGAGCGGTTTCTGCAGGCAGCGGAAGGACTGCATAAGGCCATCGTCTGCCCGCTGATATCGCCAACGTGCGAGCACTTCCGATCGATGCGGACCCTGCATGAGGTGCTGTTGAAGACGGTGCGAGAAGTCACCGGGAAGGAAGTCGAGTTCATCCGGTGGAACGGGACGGGGCCAGTGCAAGGCTCTTTAGGCCGAGTGAACCAGGGCACTTAGTCTTAATTGAGTGATCTCTAATATTCGAATAGATTAATCGGAGCGGGGGCTTGGGGTTATTCCTTTCCCGCAATGGCCGGTGCTGTGCGACAGATCTAGCAACGAGCGCCCGACAGCACCGGCCATTTATAATTCCCCCATGTCTGGGATACGGCCGGGTCAGCGAGGCGGCGCCTCTGTAACTGGGACGGGATCAACTTTCATCTCGAATATCCTGCAAAGAGGCGTGCCGCAAATCCTCTTCGCCCCGCAAGTGCTTCACACGGCCGATCAGCCCCGGCTTTGGTTCAGGAGTTGCTAAAGTACGGAACGTCCCATGGACATTGCCGGAACCGAACGGGGCCGATTGAGCCCTTTGCATTACGCTCTGAGACCTTGGCCTACCACTTAGGTAGGAGCCTCATCAGCGCGCGATCGTGCCGGCCGCTGTCCTACACCGGCGAAGCGCCTTGCGCGTCCTGGCGCCCGCCTGTGGCTTGCTGCGGGGTCGAAGTGAGGCGAGCCGCCTTGGCCTTCTCTTTCCGCAGCTTGGTGGCGTTCATCTGGCTGCCGCGATGCTGGTTGCAGTGCCAGCAGGCGGCAGCCAGATTGGCGCGCGCGTTCGTGCCGCCGTGCATCTTGGCCTTCTTGTGCTCTAGGGTGGCTTCCTTTGGTCCGGTCTCAGTAAACGGTTGCCGACAGTAGCAGCATTTCCCGCCTTGGAGATCGACCATCTCATTGCGGACCTTGGCCGAATTGAACTTCAGCTTCTTCTTCATGGGGGTTGGTTCCCTCTTTTCTTTTAAAGGGACCACAGCCGCCACAAAACGTCAATCGCCCCTAGGAAGGCCACCACGCCAGCGCCAGCACGACGCCAGCGGACAGGGTGAAGGCGAGCCAAGCGATCATGCGGCGCCCTTTGCCTCGACGTGGGCCAGTTGCCGCTTGCCCATGTATTCGATCGCCCCCGCCAGTTCGGTGAAGAACGCGTCCACATTCTCCCAATAGATCGCGATCCGCTCGACCGAGCCATCCGGCCGAGTGAACTGCAAAGCAAGGTGCTGTCCATCCGGTGACGAGCCGAGCCAGAAGCCATCGGAGGCTGCGGCTTCGAAGTCACCGAATTTCGCCATAAACTCCTGCCGGTTCCGCTCGACGCGTTCGGCATGCTCGGGTGGCGCCCGCCACCATGCCTCGGGTTTCTCGCTCATTTTTTATCAGCGCCTCGATGGTTTACGGCCGGTGCTTGTAAGAGCGCTTCGAATGGCGAAATCCTGCAGCTTTCTGGCAATGTGCCCTTCGCCGATCAGATCGAAGACGTCACCAGGGCCGAGACCAAAGTCGAGCCGCACGTTGATAAGGCCTGACGCTCCGCCTATGCCGGCCGGAGCCAGTTCCATCTTGGCCAAGCCGCCAGCGGCGAAGCGTGGGATCTGCATCGAGCGGTTGAAGTGGTCGGCTAGGCCGCCGATGCTGAAGCCCTTGGGGCCGATGGCGGACCGGCAGCTTTAAGGGCGCAAATAGACGGAAGCGGACCTTGAGGCACCCCGCTTGCATAGTCGTGAACTGACCCTTTGACGACCTTCTTGATGTCACGCTTCAAGGTCTACACGGGGAGTGGAAGCTGCCATTCTGTTTGACAGCCACGGCTGGAGAAAAGTGATCCTGAACGGTCAAAGCCTTGCCTCATCGGCCGTAAGTGCGTGCTCTCGCGTGCCGGAGACGATGATCTCCAGGACCTCATGCTCGTCGGTGTTCCTGATGTAGCGATCGCCGACGTTCTCGCCGCGCTTCAGCACCATCACGCGGTCACCCACAGCGAAGATGTCAACGAGGCGGTGGGAGATGATGATCTGGGCAACGCCCTGCTTTTTCAGTTCCAGCATGGTCTCGAGCAGCCGCTCGGTCGCCATCACCGAGAGATTGGCGGTCGGCTCGTCGAGGATCACCACGCGCGGCAGGAAGGAGATCGCGCGGGCAATCGCCACAGATTGTTGGCGGCCGCCCGACAGGCTCTCGACCTTTTGATAGACGGAGTTCACGTCGACCTTGAGCCGCTTCAGCACGCTGTCGGCTTCCGCGTACATTTTCCGCCGATTGACGAAAAGGCCCTTGCGCGGCCAACGGCCAAGAAAGATGTTCTGACCGACATCCATATTCCCGCAGAGCGCGAAGTCCTGGTAGATCATCTCGATGCCGGCGTCGCGGCTTTCGTGCGGGCTCTTGAAGCGCACCGGCTGCCCGGCGACGAAGACCTCGCCGCCGGCGTCGCGCTGGTAGGCGCCGGTCAGGATCTTCATCAGCGTCGACTTGCCGGCCGAGTTGTCGCCGACGAGGCCCAGGATCTCGCCGGGATAGAGCACGAGGTCGACGTTGCGGAGCGCCTGCACCGCACCGAAGGCTTTTTCGATGCCCCGCATTTCTACGATCGGTGCAGGCTTAGTCGCGTCACGCATGGGTGGTTTCCGCCGTTCTTGTGCGCCGCGCAAGGCGAACCCGCAGGCGGCCGAAGATGTTGGCCTGGCGCACCCAGATGTCGATCAGCACCGCCACGATCAGGATGCCACCGATGAAGACGTTGATCCAGTGCTGCGGCATGGCGAGGCCCTGGACGTTGAGCTGCAGCAGCGCCCGGATCAGGGTGATCACTGCCGCCCCGGCGAGCGCCCCGATCACGGTGCCGTAGCCGCCGAAGATCGAACCGCCGCCGATGATCACCGAGGCGATGGCGTCGAGCTCGCGAAACTGGCCGGCCACCGGGTTGAAGCTGCGGAAGTAGGCGACGTTGATGATCCCGGCCATTGTTGCGCAGAGCGCCGCCAGCATGAGCGCGAGAAACCGCACCCGGTTGGTGTTGATCCCGGCATAAGCGGCGGCGCGAATGTTGCCGCCGGTCGCATAGACCTTCTGCCCGAACGGCATGTAGGCGAGCACGACGCCGGCAACGAGGGCGACGAACAGCATCCATATGGTCTGGACGCTCACCACCTCGGCGATCGAGCGCAGGAGCCCGTCCGGCAGCGAGATGCGGTAGTGCAGCAGGATGTCGTTCACCTTGCGGCCAAGCAGGTTGTAGCCCTCGGGCCAGCCGGTGAGCTGCTGCCCGGCGACGAACCAGGCGGCGAGGCCGCGGGCGATGTAGAACATGCCAAGCGTGGCGATGAAGGCCGGCAGCTTGAAGCCGACGGTGACGATCGCGTTGACGAGGCCGGCGCACATGCCCGCGAGCAGGCCCATCGCCACGGCGGTGAGTGGGTCAGCGTCGAGGACCTTCAGGAAATACGCGGCGGTGCTGCCGGCGAGGGCGAGCACCGCCCCCACGGAGAGGTCGATGTCGCCGGCGGCGATGACGTAGGTGAGCCCTATGGTGATCAGCGCAAGCTCGGTGTAGTTGAGCAGGATCGCGAAGCTGTTGGACAGGTTCCACCAGTAGTCCGGCCGGAGCGCGAGGCCGGTCAGCCACAGGAGCGCGGTCAGCATGATGGCGAGCGCGTCGCGCCGGGCGAGGAACTTGCCTAATCCCGTGGCCGACAGCGCCATGTCGGTCGCCATCGCGCCCTTGGTCTGCACCCCCTCGATCGCGATGCCGCCGATCTCGTAGGCCGGTGGCGGCGGCCGGCCGCGGAGCCAGGCCCAGAGGCGCCCTGCCACCTGGCGACGGATGAGATAGGGCTCGATGAGCACCGCGACGATGAGCAGCAGCCCGAGGAAGACCGGCACCGCGCCGACCGGCAGCGAGAAGACGGCGTTGACCGTGATTTCCTCGTCGCCGATCTTGATGATGCGCGTGATCGGCCAGCCCTCGCGCAGCACCTTGTCGAGCAGCACGACCAGCATGGCCCCGAGGCAGGACCCGGCTACCCGGCCGCGGCCGCCGAGGATCGAGGCGCCGCCGATGATGACGGCGGCAATGACGGTCAACTCACCGCTGACGCCGTAGAGCGGGGTCACGCCCTTGTCCTGGGCGGCCGACAGCAGGCCGGCGAGGGTCGCGCAGAGCGAGGAGATCAGGTAGGCCCGGATGCGCACCCAGTTGGTCGGGATGCCGGCATAGCCCGCTGCCTGCTCGTTGCCGCCGGTGGCGAAGGTCTCGTAGCCCCAGCGGGTCTTAGCAAGCACATAGGCGCCGACCACGGCGACGACGGCGAAGACCACGACCTGGTTGTTGAAACCCAGGACGTTGGTCTCGCCGAGGTGGAAGAACAGCGGATGCTCGCTCGCCTTGGCGGGATAGTAGATCGACTGGCCGTGGGTCAGCGCCAGCACGAAGCCGCGGCCGATGAAGAGGATGGTCAGCGTGCCGATGAACGCCGGCACCTTCAGTACGGTGACGAGCACGCCGTTGATCAGCCCGATCAGCGTGCCGAGCAGCAGGCAGAGGAACACCGAGGGGACGATGCCGAGATCGAGGAAGCTTGGGGCGAACAGCCGGGCGAACACCACGGCGACCAGGCCGTAGGTGGAGCCGACCGACAGGTCGAGGTCCTTGTTGACGATGACGAAGGTCATCCCGACCGCGATGATGGCCACCCGCGAGGTGTCGCGCAGCAGGGCGTAGAGCGCCTCGGTCGAGCCGAAGAACGCGGGGTTGACGAAAGCGCCGCCGAGATAGAGCAGCAAAAGCAGGGCAAGCAGCCCCGCCTCCCAGCCGCCGACAAGCTGTGGCGGCGCACGGCCGGGCGATTTGGTCGCGGTGCGCGCCATGGGTCCCCCTCTGGTCGTTGCCGTCGCTGCGGGGGAACTCGCGCCCTCCCGCACCGATTTTAGACGTTCCGAGCGAAATCAGTTCTCGAAGCGCTTGCCGACGTTTCCGACAGTCTCCTGCGTCACGAGTTGGGCGCGCGTGTCGAGATTGGCCGCCGCGATGCCGCGGTCGATCTGCAGATAGAGCTGCATAACCGGCCAGAAGCCCTGCAAGAAAGGCTGCTGCCCGAGCGCGCCGGTCAGATCGCCGCTCTTCATCGCATCCTGCTGGGCCGGGCCCAGGTCGAAACCGTAGGCGCAGATCTTGCCGGTCATTCCGGCCTGAGCGACGGCCTTGGCAAGCGCCGGCGTGAACACGTTGTTGCCGGCGAACGCGCCAACGACGTCGCCGCGCGATTCGAACAGCGTCACGATGCCGTTCACCGGATCATTCGGATTGGTGTCGATACCGGTGTTCTCCGGACCCGCGTCGACCTTGAAGGCATCAAGCTTGCCGGCATCCTTCAAGCCCTTGACGATGGCGTTGAAAGCCGAAGTGACGCGATTGTTCACCTCAATGTTGCCCATTGCGGTCGACGACGGCAGGACGATCGAACCCTTCTCGATACCCTTGTCCGCGAGGCACTTGACGAGCGCCTCGCCGGCGATTGCGGCAGCGGAGGCGTCCTGGCCGGTGTGGCCGATGCCGCTGCGGTTGAGGATCGTACCGTCAAAGGAATTGGTCGTGGCGACCGGTATGCCCTTCGCCTCGGCGGCCTTGACGATGTCGTTATAGGCGCCGACCTGGGGCGTTGTCATGATCAGCCCGTCGATCGTCGGATCCTGCACGATCTGGTTCAGGATTTCGATCTCGCGGGCCGGGTCGTCGGTCGGCGATTCCGCGCCGAGCAGCAGGACCTTGGCGCCGATCAGGTTGCCGGCGACGGTCGCGCCGACGTAGACCGGATCGAAGAAGCCATTGCCGGCAGTGTGTGTCACGATAGCGAAAGTGAGGTGACCATCGGCCGAATGGAAGTCCTTGGTACCGGGGGCCTCCTTTGCGGCTTCTTCGAAGCTGTAGCCGCCGACCGCCTTATCGACGCCGCCCGATTGTGCGTAGGCGTTCGATACGCCGAGCGATAACGCCGCGGCACACACCGCGAGCGGGAAAATATGTTTCATGATTATCCTCCCTTGCAACCAACGGTCGGAAGCCGTTCGGGCGCATTTATTCAGGGGATTCCGAATGCTTCCTCCCACCCCGTATATTCTGCCCAAAGCCTGCCCACGTAAATAGTGCTCCCACTTTCACCGACGAATTGGTTCAGAGCGGAAAGCATCCGCGCCGTCGAAAGGTCTCCTAACGCAACCGGGTCCTGCTAAGAGTTCGGAAGGCTTCTGGTCGGCGGAGCGTGATCCCGAACGGAAATCAGATCGACATGACGGTGTTCAGCGGCCTGCTTTGTCATCTGGGCCTGGCTTGCACTCGACGCCGCCGATCACGCCGCTACCGAGATCCTTCGTATCGACGACCAGCGGCATCAGCTGTTCGTAGACATTCGACGTCAGCAGATCGGCGCCGGGGACAGGCCGGTGGTATTTGTCCCTCAACGTGTCGATGAGGTTGTCGATCGAGCCCGGCGCCTCGGCCTGAGCAAAGAGATTGTCGTCCTTGCGGTGGAGGGTCAGCGTCTTGCCGTCGAATACCATCTCGACCTCCGCAAACCCTCCGGTGCGCGTGGCGCGGATCTTGTCGGGCCGGGAGAGCGTGACTGCTCCCGAGCTCGCCAGCGCGAGCTTCTGCTGATCGGTCGTGACGAATTCGAGGTTCGTATCATAGTCGAACGCTATCGCTTTTTGGGCCCCGAGATAGTCCGACATGGCCTTGAACAGGGCTTTCGCTTCCGCTTCGTCGGCCCGGGCGGCCGGAGCTCCCAGGCCGATCGACAGGACCAGCGCCACAGCGGATGCCGCTGTGGCGGCGCGTGCGAATGATTTCTGGGTTGCTCGGTTCATCAGAGGTTCCTCCGTTGAGATGCGTTTTAACTTTGCAAGACCTTGCGGGCAGATCGGGCAAGCTTCGTGATTAAGCTCAAGGTCCACCCTTCAGCGCAGCACGCGCGGACGAGGAAACGTAGTGGCCGCCGCCAAGGACCGTCTGAACTGCGTCAAGCAGTTCGTCGCCCGCATCGGCCTTCACGACGTATCCCGCAGCGCCTTCATCGATTGCTTTTCTGATGATGGCCGGCTCATCTCGAACCGACACGAAGATGATACGGACATTCGGATGCACGGCGAGGATGTCGCGTGCCGCCACCAGCCCGCTGATGCCTGGCATCGCGATGTCGGAAATAATGATGTCGGGCATGTTTGCATTCACTGCCGCAATCAATCCCTGTCCATCCGGCACGATGTCGACGTCGTAATCGCCAAGTAGGGATCGAAGGTGCTCAGCCATCTCAGTATGATCCTCTGCAAGTACGAGACGTTTGCGTGCCAAGTGAAATCCCTCGGCTTGAGTATCGGGTCTGGTGCTATGGGTCGGATGCTACGAGCGCAGCCAGGCCGGCGCATCGGGGAAACCCCGGGGGCCCTGGGCGTGGAAATCCCGGGGTTGGCGGGCCGGAAAACACGGGGGCAGGGAGCCGGGAAATCGCGGGGTTCGAGGTTCGGGAAGAACCGGAAACCGGATCAGTCGGAAATCAGCCCCTGCTTCACGGCAAATCTGATCAGGTCAGCCGTTCTCTTGGCGCCGAGGACGTGCAGCAATTGGGACTTGTGATCCTCGACGGTGCGCACCGAAATTTTCAGGTCGCCCGCAATCTCTTTCATGCGCTTGCCTTGCGCGATCAGCCCCAGGATTTCTCTTTGGCGAGAGGTAAGGTGATGCTCTCCGTGATCCGCGGGCTGCGAAATCGTCCGCAAGACATCCCCGGCAATATGCGGTGTCAGATATATGCGGCCGGCCATGACGGCGCGGATGGCATCGAGCAGTTCTTCGCCCGCCGCCGCCTTGAGAAGATATCCGCATGCCCCGGCGCGCATGGCTTCGGCGGCTACGCTTGCCTCGGTGTGGACTGTCAAGAATATGAAGCGCGCGCTGGATTGCTCCGACTTGAGCTGACGCAGGGCGTCCAGACCACTCATCACCGGCATGGTAATATCCGAAACGATGATGTCCGGCTTGAGGCGCCGCGCACTCTCGACGAGTTGCTGCCCATCGGCGGCCCGTCCGACCAGATCGGCGACCTCAGCGATCAACCGGCCAAGTGCTTCGGCAACCATCAGATGGTCATCCGCAAGGATCACCCGCGGTCTCAATGCCGCTCTCCCGTCGGAATGACGACGGTGGCGACGGTACCTCGACTGGACGACTCCACCTCGAAACTCCCCTCGAGCATTCTGACGCGCTCACGCATGCTCAGCAATCCGATCCCATGCTGTCCGTCCGAGCCGTTCTCCTGGAATCCACGTCCGTCGTCGGTAATCCGCATCATGACTTGGCCATTCCGGCGCGCGAGCCATATGCGGACCGTCCTGGCATGGGCATGCTTGGTTATGTTGCGAAGCGCTTCCTGTGCGACCCTGTAAAGGCACAGTTCAATGTCGTCCGCGACTTCGGACCATCCATCGGCGACCTCGACATCTACCCTTGTGCCGGACTCGCCGTTGATTTCCGCGCAGCGGCCTCGCAATGCCTCCAGCAATCCGACATGCTCAAGTGCTCCTGGATGCAGTTCGTGCGACAAATCCCGCAGGTCCTTCGCCAACCCGACGACCTGCTGCTGAAGTCCCGACAACTCGTTTCGCGCGGTATCATCGGGATTGGGGACGCGCCGCTTGAGACTGCTCAACCCGATTGAAAGCGACGCGACGCGCTGCCCGACATCATCATGGAGTTCGCGCGCAATTCGGGTCCGCTCCTCCTCCTGTGCGTAGATGAGCCGGCCAGCCAATTGGCGAACCTGGTCGTAGCTGACGCGAAGCTCGCCTTCCTTTGCGCGAATGCCGATCTCGGCCGCGCGCCGCCTGGCCCGTTGCACGAGAAAGCTCACAATTAGAAGCGTCTGAAGCACGATCAGCGAAATCGTTCCGACAATGTACCAGCGATAGAGCCCCCATGCGCTTGGCGACCGAAACCGAACTTCACTGCTTGGCGGCAGGCTGGTTTCGCTAATCCCCCATCTCTGCAACTCTCTCCAGTCGTAGGCTGGAGTGCCAAGTCCAAAGAGCGGAGTCTTGATTTCGCCCGCCCTCTCGCCCGCAAGAATACGGAGAGCAACGTCAGCGGTTTGCTGGCCTATGGCTTGAGTTTGATCCGCAGGCCCGCCAACCGAGCCCTGCCCCAAGTGGTAGTCGCCATAGCCGAAGACAGGCACGGTGGCGACTTCGCGTATCCGTGTGAAGGCTGCATCCAGCGGGTGCACGGCACCTGCTCCATCCACCGCCAGCATGAAATAGAGAACGGCTGACTGCGGCGGCAGGCGGGCGACCCTGCGTAACATTTCGTCGAGCGACAACTCGTCAAGCCATTCGAATTCCACGCGATCCGCGAACGGTTGAAACTCACGATGCAATTCACGAGCCCAGTATTGCTCGTTTGGAGAATTTCCGATGATGACTGCAATGTCTGTTGTCTCGGGCCGCACGCGCAGAATATTCTCGACGAAGGCTGGAAGATCGAGCTTGACCCCGATGTAGGTGGCATTGGGTGTATTGGCGGCATCGGCCGTGAGCCGCGCATCGACCCCTGCTATCACCATGGGTGTGTCAAAAAACAGCTGTTGCCGATATTTCTCAACGAAGGCCGCAGCCGGCCCACCTTGAGCTACAATCAAGTCAAGTCTGCGCCCAGAAAAGAGATCCTGCAGATATTTGACCAGCGAACCTTCGTTCTCGGGCTCCTGAAACCGTGCTGTAAAAATCGACGCCTCATAAAAATCAACCAGCTCCGGCGATCGCTTCACGAGCGCCGCCTGAAAACTCTTGGTCATCTCGCTGAAAGGCGCAAAATCACGACCGAACGAATGCAGCAAAAGTACACGCTTTGGCTCTGCTGCGTTCGCCCCAAGCACGGAAAATAAGAGGAAGGCTACCACCAGCCAAGCCCCATACAACAACGTCCTTGGGGGATAGCCCATCATAATTTTAAGTGCAGAGCACCTCGCGGATTGCCGTTCACATCTCCAAGATAGCAGTTACGGGGCGCGAGCGAAATCCGAACCGAGATAGACTCAAGTACCGTAGCGTCGGCTTGGGTCGCACGGCCTCATCGGCTCCTGTGGCCGGGTCCCTTTTCGAAGTGGTTCACCTCGCTGCTGAAGCGTTTGGTCGTTGAGCAGCAACCAAGACCATCAGCGACTTCTGGAATGGCGAGCAGTGGCGTGCTGGTCCGATCAGGGGATAATTCCCCGAGGGCCCCGGCGTAGCTGGAACTGGCGGGTACCGCAGCATTTCTTGAACTTCACACCTGAACCGCAAGGACATGGATCATTGCCGCCGCGTTGCAGCCGGCCGATCAGGGGCAGCATCGCTGCAGAAGGCAGGAGCGCCGCCGCAAGGGCAGCCAACTTGGCCGAGATTCCCGGTACGACGAGGCGACGACCGGATTTGAACCCTCGCCACGCGCGTTCGGCCACATCCTCCGGATCCAGCTTGGGCAAGATACTGAAGAGCGGCGTCTGATAGGCGCGGGACCTTTCGAGAAACTCCGTCGACACCGGCCCTGGTGCCACGCATGTGACAGTCACACCGGTTCGGCGCAATTCCTGATGAAGCGCCTCTGAGAAGAAGCGCACGAAACCTTTGCTGGCGAAGTACAAAGCCATATAAGGCCCAGGAACGAACCCGGCCACGGAACTGAGATTGAGCACCCCGCCCCGCCCGCGCGCCACCATTCCCGGCAGGAAATGGAGGGTCAATTCGCTGAGGGAATGTATGTTTAGATCGATGATGCCGAGCTGGGCATCAATAGGGAGCGCCGTCGCCGCGCCCCGTAGGCCATAGCCTGCGCTGTTGACCAGGACATCACAGACCAGGCCGTGTGCGGACAGAAAGTCCTCTAGGCGCGTTGGCGCATCGCCTGCCACGAGATCCAACTCGAGCGTGAATGCCTCGCCACCCCCCTCCCGAACCTCAGCCGCCGCGGCCGCCAAACCCTCGGGCGAGCGGGCAACGAGCACAACCGCACCGCGCTCACGTGCAGCGACGCTCGCAATTGCCCGTCCAATTCCAGCCGACCCGCCAATTACGACGACCGCGGGTCGGAATTCACAGTGCGAAATCATGTCGCGTTCCTCTGCCTTGCAGGAGCGGCAACACTTTGACCGAGCAGCACCACTTCATTGGCGACAGCGCCGTTCAGAATCTTTTCGAATCTCTCTAGTGCTCGTGCGACGTTCGCTCCATCCATCACCCGGTGATCGTAGTGGATGCGGACATTCACCGATCCGTCTTCGCCGATCGGACCGTAGTTAAGAAGCGTGGTCAATGGTGTGAGCGGGTTGAGTGATTCCGCGCCGAGACCCGAATAGACAGACAGTTGGAAGGTACCGAAGTAATTTGCCCTTTGCCGGGCGATATTCAGGCCTAGCCACATAAGCAGCCACCTGAGTGGCGCGGGCACACGTGCCAACCGCAAGGCACGCCGGAACTCCGTGACCTCAAGAATCGGCCGTGACCGCGCCGCGTGGATCGATGCCTCAAGTTCCGTGATGGAATAGCGCTCCGGGCACTTGATGCAGCTTAACAGAACGGCCGGCTCACCGTCATACTCGCGCTCGTGGGCAATCGAGGCTACGCTTACCGGATACTCGTAAAGCTGCGGCCAGGGCAACTTGACATAGGCGCGCCGTAGCTCCGGCAGCTCTCGGGCGAGAAGCGCGTATCCCTTCAGGAAGATCGCTGTCCAAGAGGGCCTGGTCTGCTGCGCCATTCTAGCCGCTACGAGTGGGCCGAGGTTCATCTGACGCTGCACTGCGACCCGTGGCACGCCGATCGAAAACCTCATCAGATCGCCAACAAGGCGCCGGGGCGCCGAAAGCTTGAGGGCTCGGCCTCGCATCAACGACCTCTAATAAAGATAAGGGACTATTCGCTTGGTTTTTTCCATATAGGCACGGTATTGCGAGCCGAAATTCTCCAGCATCATACGCTCTTCCTTATCCACTCTCAGCAGAAAAAGGACTGCGAACCCAATCAAACCCGAAATGCCCGCAACCCAGTTCGACAGCAGAAAGATCTGGCCGAGCCCCATGAGCAGGAACGAGGTGTACATCGGGTGACGGACTAGGGCGTATGGCCCGGCGCAGACCAGTTCATGCCGTTCGCGAATCTCCAGCGTAATCGACCAGTTACGGCCAAGTTCCTTGTGGGACATGCGAAAAATCCACAACGCGCAGCAGAAGATGATGGTGCCGAGAGCCACCGCCCACGCGCTGGCCGGATGGTCAGCCGCTCCAGGGATGCCGGTGGCTACATAGAAGGCAGGCAGGATCGCTAGGCCAAAAAGAGCCGATGCAAGCCCGACGGTGTCGGAACGTGAGCGGCCGCCAGCTACAATTCGCACACGCCTCGCCCGGCGCTCGAAGGGATACCGGATCACGTACCAAGCAATGACGCCGATCACCCATATGATCTCGCCAACTGAGGCAACTGCAATGCTCACTTCAGGCCACCGTCGCCCTTTCTGCGATCTGGGACTGTACCACTTCACCCATCCCCTCGATTTCGTCACCGGCCGACCTTCAGGCGCAGCGATCCGCTAATGCGACAGCCGGAGGGGGCAGTACCGATCGCATTCGGCCCCATCCATTCCTCGAAACTTGGTTATGTATTCATTTCCCGAAGCTTAGTTATGAATTGTTGCGGCCGGAGCTGAATAGCGGGAGTCTTATACCCCATGGAGCGCGCGATGTCCGCCACGAAGCTGTTGCAGTTCAAGACTGTTGCCTGCCAGACATGGGACTTCGCCTGCAGCTTCCGGATGTAGGCAACGACTTTGTTGTACTCGTCCCGAGTCAGCATGACTCGCCAGCTTGCGGATCTGTATTGTTCTTCCAGATCACCGTCACTCCACCCGGTTTCGGCTGGCACCGGCACGAAATGGCCCAGAACGTAGGGAACTGCACTATTCGAAGCCGGGTGAAGGCCCGCGACTTGGGGATCGACCATTCTCCCGTCTTGGTTCAAGCGCCCAAAAACTGCGTAAGTGTGGCCGTAGCTGAGGGCGTAGCGGGAGCGGAACTCGATGAAGAACCGCTCGTCCTTATCTTGAGAGGCAGTTCCGCCATCGGCAAAAGAAACGAAATTCGGCTGGGCCGGCAGGTCTTTCGTCTGACATGCCGCTGCCGCGAGCGGCAGCAGGGCCACAAGCAAGAGACGGCCATTTACAAGCGTCATCGCCGCGTTCTCGAACTTCACGAAGCGCAGGCCTAGGAACAGCCTATGCCCGCCAATCGCGCCGTAGGCTATGAAGTCGGCCTTTGCCCTGCGTATCGACGGGGAAGGGCCTGGCGGCCCTTCCCATACTCACCGAAAGCCGGTCCTTATTTAATCACGGGCTGCTCTACCGGAGCGGGTTCCGGCGGAGGAGCCTTCCCCTTTCCTTTGCCGATCCAATCGTTCGCGCAGCCGCTCAGGCTGGCAACGGCGAGCATGGCAACCATTGCAATCAAGATCCTGCTCATCAAGCAATCCTTTCCCCAGGGGCGGAATAGCCTATGAAAGCGCCACAAATAATAATGCAGCCCCGCTAAATTAGCTGCAAACTACGCCAAGGCCTAGTGCTGAAATGACACAATTGGCACCCGGTTCCCCGCGGCACGTTTACGGTGACGTGCTGGCAGAGTTTACCATCCGACGGAGATCAGGCGTGCGGCGCATCTCAGACCATCAAATAACCAGCACCGTCGCGCCCAGAGGGGTACGGTCGTAGAGGTCAATGATGTCGTCATTTATCAAACGGATGCACCCGTTCGATACCGCTGTGCCTATCGTCCACGGCTCGTTTGTGCCATGCACCCGGAAGTGGGTGTCGCGTCCGTCGCGATAGAGATAAAGGGCCCGAGCACCAAGCGGATTGTTTGGTCCGCCGGGGACCCCGCCGGCGTATTGCACTAGGCGCGGCTTGCGCCTCATCATGTTGTCGGTGGGCGTCCACGACGGCCAGTCCGCCTTGCGGCCGACGGTGGCTGTACCCTTGAACGAAAGTCCCTGTTCGCCGACGCCGACGCCGTAGCGCGTCGCCCACCCATCCCTCTCGACGGCGTAGAGGAAACGTTGCGAAGTATCAACGACGATCGTTCCAGCCTGCTCGTTTCCGTAATACCGCACATGCTGCCGTCGGTAACGAGGATCCAGGCCACGCCTTGGTGCGAACGCGGATGAAATCGGCTCCGCCGCCTGTCGTAACGCTGACGTACATCCGGAAACCATCAGAGCCAGACTACCCAGCACGAGCCCCCGGCGCGCAATGTGGTTATTGTCCATTTCCACCTGCTAAGAAAATGGTCAGCCCTACCGCCGTCGTCTCTAACACTCCAAGGCCCGTCGGCCAAGTCTCGCTCCTTGCCCGAACTGACCTGGAACAACCGGAACCAGGCGTTGTTGCGTTGCCGACCGGCCATGCTCGCCAAACCGCTTCACTGGTGTGATGCTTTAATTCCAGTCAGGCCGGCTTCTTGATGTAACCTTTCATTTGGGCGCCACGCAGGTTGGCTGAGGGCGTCGGGCGCCAGGAGAGTTCACAGGACAAACAGGGGCCTTGGCTGCCGAAATCTGCTATGAACGAAGCCTCTTGTGACAACCATCTGGCTCCATTCGTTATGTCGCTGTGGGCACAAGGATAGAGATGAAGCATGACTTCCAAGATAAGATCGCGGTTGTGACCGGCGCGGGCTCCGGAATAGGAGCGGCTGTTTCACGGCAACTCGCACAAGAAGGAGCCGAGGTTGTTGTTGCCGACCTTGATGCTGAGGCTGCGCACAGCAAAGCCGCCGAAATACGCTCGCAAGGAGGCAGGGCTCACGACTTTGCGGTCGATGTCACTGATGCGGCAGCCGTGGAAAAGCTGGTCGAGTTCGCTGTCCAGAAATGCGGCGGCCTGGATATGGCGGTAAACAATGCAGGTATCGACGGCGTTCGAAAAGCAACGGCAGACTATCCGCTCGACAACTGGCACAAGTTGATAAACGTCAATTTAAATGGCATTTTCTACTGCAT
The DNA here is from genome assembly GCF_003601975.1 of Mesorhizobium waimense. Taxonomy (GTDB): domain Bacteria; phylum Pseudomonadota; class Alphaproteobacteria; order Rhizobiales; family Rhizobiaceae; genus Mesorhizobium; species Mesorhizobium waimense. The sequence goes on along the minus strand of NZ_QZWZ01000069.1, from coordinate 1,005 downwards.
GAAATACGAGATCGCCGCCATGCTGGATCGGGGCGGAGGCGCTATCGTCAACATGTCTTCCGTTCTCGGTTCCGTCGGATTGCCAACTGCGTCCGCATACACGGCAGCGAAACACGGGGTCGTTGGACTGACCAAGGTTGCGGCGATGGAATATGCGAGAAGGGGCATCCGAATCAATGTCGTGGGCCCCGGCTGGATCGAAACGCCACTCGTATCGGAGCAAATGGAGGCAGCAGCCATCCGGCGCATTGCGGGGCTTCAGCCGATGGGCAGGCGCGGGAGACCTGAGGAGGTAGCAGCTCTTGTGTGCTTCCTCTTGTCCGACCAGGCTAGCTTTATCACGGGAAGCTACCATCTGGTGGACGGAGCTTACACCGCCCATTAGGTGCAGTGGCTGGCCGCAGTTCGTCCCAGCTCTTGAATAGCGGGCGGGCCGCGCCGAGACGGCGTCATGCTATTGCCGCCCCTCGACTATGAGAGACGCCCATCTGCACGGAGCGAGGCAGAGTTTCGGGAGCCGACCAAAGCGCGGTTCCGGCGAGGCCGGTCGTCATCAACGTATCCGAGGCGCATTTCAGTTGCCGTCATGGCGCGGCTCCGTAGAGAAGGTTGGTTCCCGGTTCCTCTCCCTCTACCACCTTCAAAGTCCAAACAATTCTCCGGTTCGCTCATGGCCTCCTGAAAGCCCAGCGTGTGCCGGATGTGCGGCCGAAAGCTGGGGAGTGAGGAAACGACGTTCTTCCCCCAACCGCTCTCTGAATGCCCATTACTCTCCGAAGCTGGGGAGTAGCTCCAAAAATCCCCAGGTTTTGACAACAGCAATATCAATGCCTAGCTCGCCTGTCCAATGACTCCACATCTATGCGGTCGCTCGCTAGTCATCTGGAACTGAAGTTCGTTACATTGTATGCTACGTCGCTTCTGGAGAGGAGCGCATTATGGCGAACGCGAATGGCCGCCCAACCGCGCCGTTGGTTCTGAGCGCAGACGAGCAGGATTATCTCG
>NZ_QZWZ01000068.1 GCF_003601975.1 Mesorhizobium waimense | reverse complement strand
AAACCTTCCGCTGGCATAGCGACGCCACAGTGACGCTAGCCACCTACAATAAGCTACACGGCACGCACCGGCTGATTGCCGACGTGGTGAGTTTCCGCGGACCGCACATCAATCACCTGACGCCGCGTACGCTTGACATCGACGCTGTTCAGGTCGGCATGCCCAAACGCGGTATCATGCCCAAGGCCGTCATTGAAGGCCCGCCGCGCCGCAAATGCCTGATCCTGCTTCGCCAGACCAGCTTCAAGGCGCTCGAGGAGCGGATCGAGTTCAAAGCCGCAGACGGCGGACTAGTTGAGGGCAGGCACACGGCTCGGTTCGGCGAGATCGAGCAGCGTGGCGTGGCGCTCACTGCGAAGGGGCGCAAGCTCTATGACAAGCTGCTGGCCTCGGTTCGCCGCGATGTCCGGGTCGGCGCGTCAGGCTCTCATGCCGGTGCTTACGAGAGCCAATTGACCGAGCGGTTCAAAGAGTTTCCCGACAGTTGGAGTGCACTGCGTGAACAGGGACTCGCCTATTTCCGCTACTCCCCAACTCGGGAAGGCCTTGCGATCGTTGCACAAGAGAGGGTTTCGGCCTCGGTTGATGAGCTTGTCGCTCGCGGCTATTTGCATTTCGATCCTATCATCTATGAGGATTTTCTGCCGGTTAGCGCCGCGGGAATTTTTCAATCGAACCTCGGTTCCGACGAACAGCAGAACTATTCAGAACGCTCCAACCGGGAGGCCTTCGAGCAGGGGTTGGGTGCGAAAGTCGCCAATGAACTCGACCTCTACGCCAAGGCGCAACAGGACTCGATCAAAGATGCATTGGCGCAGCTGAGCAAAGCGGCGGGTAAAATTCCATGATGGAGCCGCGGCGGATCGGGCAGGGCGCGACGGCCGATATATCGCGGTTCCTGGCGGGGAAAAGACGGCCAATCCACGATCCTCTACCCAATGGAACTACGTCTTCTCGACGCTCGACCTTGGCGACCAAACACCTTCTACCGGATGTTGCGGAATGGCCGGCCTGTCGGGCGCGAACGGGGGCACGCTGCACTCTCGGAGCTGCTCTTTGCGACAAGCTGGGCGGGCGCATGCCGACAAGGAGAAATTCACGCTCTTGTCACCGGCTTCTCGTGCCGCTGCCAAACCAAGCGCATCGCTGGCTCGCCATCCGGCCGAGGCCCTTGTCGAGCACTTGGCCGGGAGACAAGCCCGCTCTGCCCCCCTCGATGCCCAACGCGCTTGCGAGGATCGAATTTTAGATCGCCCACCTGCCGCCGCGGTGGTGGCGATGCCTAATCCCTAACACCGGAGGAAACACCATGACTTCCCACGCCACACAGATCATCGATCCCTCCCTCGCCGGCGAGGTGGCCACGATCCTCGCTCGTTGCGGGGTCGAGGTCGCCGCCTTTAGCGAGGGCGAACTCGCCGTGAGATCACCCATCTCGGGCGAGACGCTAGCGCGAGTGAAGACAGTCGATGCCACAACCGCCAGCGAAGCGATTGAAAGCGCGCACTCGGCCTTCCTCGAGTGGCGACTGGTGCCCGCGCCGAAGCGCGGCGAACTGATCCGTCTACTTGGCGAGGAGCTAAGGGCGGCCAAGGGTGACCTCGGACGTCTCGTCTCGATAGAAGTAGGCAAGATTACATCGGAGGGCCTGGGTGAGGTCCAGGAGATGATCGACATTTGCGACTTCGCCGTGGGCCTGTCGCGTCAGTTGTACGGCCTGACGATTGCTACCGAGCGTGCCGAGCACCGCATGATGGAAACCTGGCATCCGCTCGGCGTCACCGGCATCATCTCAGCATTCAACTTCCCTGTCGCCGTCTGGTCGTGGAACGCGGCGCTTGCGCTGGTCTGCGGGAATTCCATCGTCTGGAAGCCGTCGGAGAAGACGCCGCTGAGCGCACTGGCGGCTCAGGCCCTGCTTAACCGTGCGGTCAAACGCTTCCAGCGGGAAGGTGGGAGCGTCCCGGAGGGCTTGGCATGCATTCTGATCGGGACCCGCGATATCGGCGCGGTTCTGGTCGACCATCCGAAGGTGCCGCTGATCTCCGCCACCGGCTCGACGGCAATGGGCCGCGCTGTCGGCCCCCGCGTCGCCTCCCGCTTCGGTCGCTCAATCCTGGAGCTGGGGGGAAACAATGCAGCAATCGTCACCGCCACCGCAGACCTAAGCCTGACCCTGCGCGGCATCGCCTTCGCAGCGATGGGCACCGCCGGGCAACGCTGCACCTCGCTGCGGCGCTTGTTCGTGCATGACAGTGTCTATGATAGCTTCATTGCGCGACTGAAGAAGGCTTATGCCTCCGTGTCGGTTGGCAACCCTCTCGAATCGGGAAACCTCATCGGCCCCTTGGTTGACAAGGCGGCTTTCGACGCACACCAGGCGGCGCTTTCCGAGACGAAGGCCGCTGGCGGCAAGGTCTTCGGCGGCGAGCGGGTCGATGCCGGCTTTGGCAACAACGCCTATTATGTCCGCCCTGCGCTGGTCGAGATGCCCAAGCAGACAGGATCGGTTGAAAAAGAGACCTTCGCCCCCATCCTTTACGTGATCCGCTACAGCGATTTCGATGAAGCGCTTCGGCTGCACAACGGCGTGCCGCAAGGTCTGTCATCGTCGATCTTTACGAATGATCTGCGCGAGGCCGAGACTTTCCTTTCTGCGCGAGGTTCTGATTGCGGCATTGCCAATGTGAACATCGGCCCCTCCGGTGCCGAAATCGGTGGGGCATTCGGCGGCGAAAAGGAAACTGGCGGAGGCCGCGAATCCGGTTCGGACGCTTGGAAAGCCTATATGCGCCGGGCCACCAATACCATCAATTACGGTCGCAGCCTGCCGCTCGCTCAAGGCGTGACTTTCGAAATCGGATAGGAACGTAATTGAGCCTCAACCCAGCGGCCAGGGTCATTATTACTAGAGCACGGCTTGGCACCGACGTTCTGCCGCCACATGGTCGCGACATGTGCGCGGCATGCCCTGCCGGTGTCCTCCCCACCGGCAGGGCAGACGCCGACTACAGCAGGCCGCCGGCGGGCTCGCCCGTCAAGGACACATCGCTCGCACAATGGCCTATCTGCTACCCTTGACCGGCCACTGCACCCGCGGGCACAGCCATCAAAGCGCGACTCGCACGCGTGTAATGCGACGGCGGGACTTAATGCCTCGCCCCTATCCCCAGCGCGATCGGAACGAGGAACGGGTGCAGGGAAGCTGGCACTTGAGCCACGGTTGGCTCCTATTGGCGCTTCAAGACATGCTGCTGGCCGAATTGAACCGGCAGTTGGAGGGCGTGGCCTTCCTAGTCAAGCGCGGCACGCTGGTTGACGCCACCATCATTTCGGGGGCGGTTTGCCATGCCTGACTATGACAAGGGCCAGGTGTCGGAGCGGGACCCGGATGCGGGCTTCACCTACAAGCATGGCACCCTCACTATGAACGGCGCTGCCCGCGCTACGCAAGCGACCTGACGGACGCGGAGTGGGCGCTGATCGAGCCGCTGATGCCGGCGCCGAACCGGATCGGTCGGCCGCGCAAGACGGGCCTGCACGAGGTCGTGAACGCGCTGCTTTACATGGCGTCGTCGGGCGGAGCATGGCGGCTTCTGCCGAAGGACTTCCCACCGTTCTCGACGGTGCAGAAATACTTCTGGCGCTGGCGGGACGAAGGATTGCTGCGCGCCATCAACAATGAACTCGTCATGGCGGCGCGCGAACGGGAAGGCCGGGAGGCGAGCCCGTCCGCCGGCGTTATCGACAGATGGGGTATTCGGCTTGAGCCTCATCTTTTGGCGGTGATGCCATTAAGGTGCTGCGCTTCGAGCTGATGATAAAACGTGGTCGGTTCCCTGGAACAGCCACAAGCATCAGGAAGGAGAAGCGCAGCATGAAACATTATGTAGGATTGGACGTCTCGGTGAAAGAGACCGCAATTTGCATCGTCGAGGAAACAGGCACGGTGTGCCGCGAGGTGAAGGTGCCGAGCCATCCCGAGGATCTTGCGCGGGTGCTCAAGGATCCCGCCTGGCGGTTGGAACGCGTCGGGCTTGAAGCCGGACCTTTGTCGCAATGGCTGTTCGAAGGCCTTGCCAAAGCCGGCCTGCCGATGATCTGCATTGAGACACGTCACACCAAGGCATTCTTGAAGGCGCAGGTGAACAAGACCGACCGCAATGATGCGCGCGGGATCGCGCAGATGATGCGGGTCAATCTGTTCCGCCCGGTGCATGTCAAGACCCTGACGAGCCAGAAGCGCCGGGCGCTGCTGACGGCGCGCAAGCTCTTAAAGGACAAGGCGATTGCTATCGAGAACGACATCCGCGGGCTGTTGCGCAACTTCGGTCTCAAGGTTGGCAAGGTCGGTGCGGTCAAGTTTGAGGAGCGGATCCGCGAGCTCACCGAAGTCATGCCCGATCTGGTTGAGATCGTCGAACCGTTGCTCGACGCGCGCCGCAAGCTGCGCCAAAATTATGCCGCCCTGCACCGCAAGCTTCTGGCGATCGTCCGGGACGATGAGGTTTGCCGCCAGCTGTTGTCGATCCCCGGTGTCGGCCCCGTCGTGTCGCTGGCCTACACCGCGACGATCGATATCCCCGCCCGCTTCCGCAACTCTAAGGCGGTCGGTCCGATTTTGGGCCTGACGCCGGCGCTCCATGAATCGGGCGAAAGCCGCCGGGTGGGCGGGATCTCGTTATGCGGCGACGGCATGATGCGAACGTTGCTCTACGAGGCCGCGCAGACCCTGCTGACGCGGGTGACGAAATGGTCATGGCTGAAGGCCTGGGCGATGGACGTCGCCAAGCGGCGCGGCCAGCAGAAAGCCATCGTTGCGCTCGCCCGCCGGCTGGCGGTGATCATGCATCGCATCTGGAGCGACGGCACACAGTTCCGCTGGACCAGGACGGAAATCATGCCGGTCGCCGGCTGAACAATCGATAAACATCGCCCCCCCGATAGACGGGGACGACACCAGTTTCCACCTACCGGTGGAAAGCTGTCCTTCGCGGGACGAGGATGAGGTGAGTTCGCCGACTGGCTTGCCTGGATTGCCCATCATCGGCAATCAAGGCGCTCGACAGATTGTTCCAACCCATTCTTCTGAATCCCCATAAAGGGTAGGGCCAGCGCGCCGATCCCGGAGAGAAGCAAGGCCCGCGAAAGACGTCCAATGCCGGTGAAGTGGAAAGAGCTAGAAGGCGCTTGACTTCAAACCGCCGAATAGAGAAGCCCAGTCGGTGAAGACCACCGAAAGCGGCGGAGTTCGTGGCTTCGACGCCGGCAAGAAGGTCAAGGGCCGCAAGCGGCACATCGTCGTCGACACGCTGGGCCTGCTGGTCGGCGTCGTCGTTCACGCCATCGGCAAAGACATGGCGCAGCCACGGCCAGCGCTTGAGTATGGATTTCAGGACGGCCGGCGCGCCGTCGCGGTCTTGAATGTCGCCGACCCATCGGCGCGGGACGACTTCGAAGCCTTTAGCGTTGTCCGACCGCTTCGTGAACTTGCCGATCTTTTGCAGGGCGCCCCGCAGTTTCGGCCCTGCATAGCCATCCAAGGACCTGAAAACATGGAGGTCATTCAGATTCAGACAGTAAGGCTCATCTTGCGGGCGACGACGAGAGCGGGCTGATCCGGCAGGCGCAAATGAGCTCGGCCGATCTGCATGACAGCCAGATGGCGCGGTGCTCATCCAAGGTGATGACGAGGCCTATTACGCCCACAGGGCCTATGACAGCCAGGCGCTGCGCGATGAACTGGTGGTCCCGAGGCATCAAGGACCGGATCGCCTATAAGGCGAGGCGGGGCAAGAAGCAGCCGAACTGGCAAAAGTGGACGAACAAGGTCGCCGTCAGCGTGCGCTCAGCCATCGAGCGGACCAACGCGACGATGAAGAACTGGTACGGCATGACCCGGGTTCGCTATCTCGACCTGGCGCGCGCAATCACTGCAATCTGCAACTCGTTGCCGGCGCTATGAACGCCAAACGGGCGCTCGTTCTCATCAAGGCCAGAGCGGCTTGAGGGCGTGGTGCGTCTAAAATCAGGATATGCAGGCAAAATCGATCAATTGAACCGAAAGTGAGCCAGTCGGCTCGGGAAGTCGTGCCGATCAGCGGCGACGGGCTGCTCGTGAACGCAAAAAATAGGCACAAAACATCAACAGGCGGGACGCCTCAACTTCAGACAAGCGCCCCCATATATCCAAATCGCATCAAAGCGCGCAAAAAAATGATTATCACGACGAAGAGTTCTGTGACACCCTGAAAATACAGTCCCCAAAAGGTGCCAATCTAGAGAGCGGGCGTTCGCATAACTAGTTCGGCCGCGAGATTGGGAGAAATCGCGGACCGACGAAACCACGCTCGGCGAGGCCTGCGAAGCAATTGACAATCGCAAACTGACGACAAGTTTGAAGAGAGCGAAGTGACGGCCAGGTTACAACGCGCTTGGGTGAGGTGTCCCGTCTCAACAGGTCACCCTTCACCTCCCAGGCGAGAGACGACCGGTCGACATGTTTGATAGGATTAATAGTGGTTTCTGAGAAGGAGAGCGAGCGTTGTTTCTGTGATAGTGATGCCAAAGCAGGACCATCATACAGTAGACTTGGAGAGAGTGAAATGACGGAAGTAACGATCAGACGACTTGCATTCAGTGCAGCCCTGTTTTTAGCGACGCTACCGCTTGCTGCGCAATCGCAAGAAATACCTGATAACCTCAAAGGCAGCGGCGAAGTTGTCATAGGAAGTTGGGGAGGAGCTTGGGAAGCAGCTCAGAAGCTGGCGTATTTTGACCCATTTACACGTGATACCGGCATTAAGGTCGTGCTAGTATCCCCGGAGGAGGGGCAGATATTTGCCTCAGTGAAGCTTGGGCAACCCTCGCTCGATGTTACTTCAATTAACGGCGGATCCTTTTCTACGTACATCAACAAAAATGCACTCGAAAAACTTGACTACAGCTATTTTTCCAAAGACACATTGGCGGGCGTCCCAGCCCATCTAAAAAAAGAATATGGCATTGGCGCCGTAATATTCTCGGTTGGCGTAGCTTATAATATCAACAAGTTCCCCCAGGGCGGCAAACATCCCAGCAACTGGATCGACTTTTACAATGTTGAGGAATTCCCGGGCAAGCGCAGTCTTCCCGACTGTAGCAACATGATCAACGGCGGCTTGCTTGAGGGCGCGCTTTTAGGCGACGGGGTTCCCCCGAAACTACTTTATCCGCTCGATATGGATCGAGCATTCGCTAAAATTAAACAGTTTAAGCCATACGTTGGGCGCTGGTGGCACTCGGGCGCCGATGCACCGCAGAGTCTTATAGACGGCGAGGTCGACGTAGCGGCCGCCGCTAATGGCCGGATCAACTCTGCCGCTAAACAGGGTGCGCCACTCGCTCTATCGTGGGACCAGTCACTATTGGAGAACGATTACTGGGGCGTCTTGAAGAACTCGCCCAATAAGGAAAACGCGTTCAAGTTTTTGGCATATATTTCCCGACCAGGGCCTCAGGCGGCCTTTGCGCAAGCGATCTCTTATGGCCCCGTGAATAATGATGCCTTCAGGATTCTTCCGAAGGAGGTGGCCAACAATCTGCCGGGTGCACCGGAGCTTGCGAATAAGCAAATTGTTCAGGATTACGAATGGTGGGGCCAGACGAACTCTGATGGCCGTACCAACTTTGAAGTCGCACAAGAACGCTGCCTTACAGAACTCGCGCAGTAACGTCGGCCCTCTGCGGAAACAATTCGCCCGCATTCCAGAAGACGACGGCTGGCCCCCTGCAGAGTGGAGCGTGGTTGACCGGTTTTAGTGAACCGGAGGTGGTTTGCCCTAATTGGCTTTGCGGAGGGACCGCAATACGTGGCGCACTACATTCGGTACGCAATTTGGCGGGAATTCTCCCTTCGCTTAGCCTCCCAAGGCAATGTGGCTGTCGGCGGTTCGTTCTGTCGGCAGCCACATGTCATTGCCGGAGTGGTTCATATGATGCGCAGCGGCAACGCCGTTCGCCTTCAATCCAACCCCGTTCCCAAGGAGCAATTCGAGGCAATTGCCGTGCATTGGCCAACTCGATGAGCAACAGTGAAGCATCATCTATGCCGTCAGTAAATATGACGATGAAAGTCGCGGTCAAATGTGCAGTTCGTCAAAACGTGCGATACCTTCGATTTGTTCAAGTAACACCCAGAAGTAAGTTGCATATAAGCAACGCCTGAATTATATAGTGCTGGCAAGCAAAACTTTGAACTTGCGCAAATCAGTGTTGCGGGTAGCGTCACGCTGCGAATTATGCGCTGCGATGTGCGTCTGTTTCAATCGTGGGGGCCAAGACGGTTCGTCCATAGACGGTCTCGCCTTTTTGATGAGAGGCACAGGTTGTAGCCACAAAGCGGCTGCTAGTTCGCGAGAATACGAAATACGCAACACATCCATTCCTCCAAACTTCAATGTTTCCAACGCTTTCTCGGCATATTGCTGAGGGGATGTTATCGGGAAAGTCACATATGTCCGGATCGAGTGATCTTCGGGATGAAAAGCGCCAGACCGAGCTTTCAAGCTTTGTCATGAGAGAGGTGCAGCGAATTCTTGCCCAATGCGATGAGGCGAGACAGGGTGAAAAGGCTGATGTTGTGCCTTCGGCTTCTGCCTCCAACGATTTGACCGCCGTGGCCGCCGAATTTCTTTGTAGGCTTGAGGCCGAAGCGGCGCGACGGCTAGACGCCCAGGCGTGTGAGATCGCTTCGCGACCCCTGCCAGATCATCCCCTCGGGCATCCGGTTCTGAAAGATTGCTCGAGAGAAGGCGCGCGCATTGCAGAGTGGGCTGGCCCGGTTGCAGGGTCGACGCGTCTCGAGAGCCGTTTTGGAATACCTCGGTCCACACTGCATTGGTGGCAGCGGCACAATGACGTTATTGCCTTTCGGAGAGGCTCCCGCAAGCATGTATTTCCCTTAGCTCAGTTCATCGACGGCAGACCAATGCCGGGAATCAGGCAGGTGCTTTCCTCGATCTCCGATCCCAGATTGGCTTGGCTATGGCTGATCAGCCCGTCGCCTCTTCTCAAGGGCCGTGTTCCTATCGAATTGCTCAAAGAAGGTATGAACACAGAAGTCGTTGCGTCGGCCGCCCAGGCTCTTTCTCTGGTTCAATCTATCTGACAATTGGCCGGACGCCAGCTTTCCCTCGCCCGAAAGCCGTCTCTCTCACGTGTTGTTGGCCGCTCTCGGCGCATACATTACTGAGTAAATAGGGCAATGTGCCAATTGTGCGATTTGTGCAAATGTATAAATGTGCAATTCGTGCAACTAATACAGCTTTTTTAGTGTCAAAAATGCCACTAATACTTCGCTATGTCGCCGGCAAATGGAATTTGAACTTGCACTAATTCGCCCGGTGGATAGCGTCGGGCCGGGAAGGATGCATAGCGATGCGCATCTTTTTCGATCGTGGGGACAGGGAGCAGTTCGTCCATCGACGTCCTCGCCCTTTTTCAAATCTTTGAATGGAGATCAAATATGAACATCAAGAGCCTTCTTCTCGGCTCAGCTGCGGCCCTGATCGCAGTTTCCGGTGCCCGCGCCGCCGATGCCGTCGTCGTCGCCGAGCCGGAACCGGCTGAATACGTCAAGATCTGCGACGTCTACGGCTCGGGCTACTTCTATATCCCCGGCACCGAAACCTGCCTGCGCATCGGCGGCTATGTCCGCTATGACATCAGCGCTGGCGATGTCGGAAGCTTCGATGGCGCACGTTCGAGAGATGTTCTCAACGGCAAGGACCAGGGCACTTGGGCTAAGAATGCCCGCTTGTCGCTGAGGACCTGGACCGGCCAGGAAACCGAGCTTGGCACGTTGAAGACCTACACCGAGACCCGCTTCAACTTCGGCAACAGCGCCTACTATGCTGGCGCAGACGGCAATCAAGCCCACAACAAGGGCGCTACGCTGAATAAAGCTTGGATCCAGCTTGGTGGGCTCCGCGTCGGTTTGGATGATTCGGCATTTGATACCTTCATCGGATATGCCGGCAATGTTCTCAACGACACCATCGTTCCCTATGGCGATTTCTACACCAACCTCATCCAGTACAACTTTGACGCCGGCAACGGCTTCTCGGCCGTGATCTCGCTCGAAGAAGGTTCGGTTGACGTCAACAATGTCTTCTACGTGGGTACGATCGATAGCTACGTTCCGCATGTCGTCGGCGGTGTGAAGTACACGCAGGGCTGGGGCGCCATCACCGGCGTCGTCGCCTATGACAGCAACTACGAAGAATGGGCCGGCAAGGTTCGTGCTGACTTCAACGTCACCAGCGAGCTGTCGCTGTTCGCCATGTTCGGTTACGGCACCGACACACATTCGCTCGCAGCGGCTAGCGGCCGCGACTTCTACAAGCAGTGGGGCGGTCACTGGGCTTGGTGGGCTGGTGGCACCTATAAGTTCAATCCAAAGACGTCGTTCAACTTGCAGGTGTCGGGTGATCAGGACAAGAACTATGGCGTGGCGGCGAACGTTGCCTACGACATCGTCCCAGGCCTCACGGTCACCGGCGAAGTTGACTACGATCACTATGGTCACTTCAACGACGGCACCCCGTTCGGCAACTGGACCGCTGCCGACAAGAAGAACAGCGTTGGTGGTATCCTCCGCTTCCAGCGCTCTTTCTGAGGGTTGAACGGCTCGTTGCCCGCGTTCGAAGCGGCAACTGCGAGCCTTCAATTCACGGCTGGACCATTGTGGTGAAGCTTGTAGAGGTTTCGGCGGATTGCTTGATCACGGACCTCCAATCCTAGCATTCCGTTGATGAGAAGGGCGCCCTGTTCCCGGGCGCCCTTTTTTGGGGTTTATCATCGGACTCGCGCAAGCGAGATGGATCGCGAGCAACTGTGAGGCGGACCGCTCTCCGCCAGCGTCAGGGATTACTGCTGACTGTCCGGACGTGCAGCCTTGATGCTCTTTCTGTCGGGCGACCTTGGATAACACAAGAACCTCGATCGGGTTGCCCGCCTCGGGCGCTAGATACTGAGCGGGGGATGACCGCCGCGCTTGTGGCCATTCGTGCCGCGCGAGATCAAATCGGAACGGTGCGCGCGATGCCCTCGGAATCCGCATACGACGAGCGTGGACGGCCACTCTTGCGCACTGTAGCTGGCGCCGGGTTGCCGGTGGCGCGTGACACGGCCCCGACGATGATCTTGCCGATTTCGCTCGGCACCGCCTGCACAAGCTTGTAGATCGGCAAGACGTCCAACTGCCAGTCCCTGGTGTCGGTGACCCTGACCTCGCGCGAAGTGCCGGTGATGGTGGGCCTTCGCTCTTCCTGCCCGAATGATCCCGAGCGGATGATGCGGGCACGCGTCCCGAAGGATCGACAGGTCGCTCTGACAAAGCCGGAGATCGCCATCGAAGAGATCGATCGTGTCATCGCCTCCGGCGTGCGTTTCGGCTGCGTGCTTGCTGACACGGGTTATGGGTCGAGCAGCTCTTTTCGCCAGGCTTTGAGTGAGCGCGGCCTGCTGTGGGCTGTGGGACTATCGCGACGCCAAAACGTCTATCGGGCCGATGTCGATCTGATCTTCCCGGTCGCGACCACCGGCAGGCGCCGTCAATATCATATCCCGGACCAGCCACCGGTCCCTGCCGAGGTGATGCTGTCTGGTGAGACATGGCAAAAGATAAGCTGGCGGCGGGGAACCAAAGGTCGGCTGACATGCCTGTTTGCGGCTCGCCGTGTCCGCGTTGCGGACGGCCACAAGCACCGGATGCTCGACAATCGCATGCAATGCATGCCAGGCGACGAGGTCTGGCTCGTCGGCGAACGCCGCTCAACTGGCGAGCAAAAATACTATGTCTCGAACTTACCGGCCGATGCGAGCCTCAAAATGCTCGCCGCCACAATCAAGGCCAGGTGGGTCTGTGAGCAGGCACATCAGCAATTGAAGGAGGAACTCGGTCTCGACCACTTCGAAGGTAGATCCTGGACCGGGTTACATCGACACGCCTTGATGACCATGATCGCCTACGCCTTTCTCCAAGCCCGCCGCCTCAAAGCAGCGGGACGGAAAAAAAGAGTCGGCGGACCACCGCCACAACCGAGCATGCCAGCTGTTAGTGTCTGCTCCAAAAAGAAGTGAGTGATTTCAGCGGGTTGTGATTCTGTCGGATTGCTGAGATTCGACGGAGATCATGATGCCCTGGACCGAAACCACTCGCCCTCACTATGAACGGCGCTGCCCGCGCTACGCAAGCGACCTGACGGACGCGGAGTGGGCGCTGATCGAGCCGCTGATGCCGGCGCCGAACCGGATCGGTCGGCCGCGCAAGACGGGCCTGCGCGAGGTCGTGAACGCGCTGCTTTACATGGCGTCGTCGGGCGGAGCATGGCGGCTTCTGCCGAAGGACTTCCCACCGTTCTCGACGGTGCAGAAATACTTCTGGCGCTGGCGGGACGAAGGATTGCTGCGCGCCATCAACAATGAACTCGTCATGGCGGCGCGCGAACGGGAAGGCCGGGAGGCGAGCCCGTCCGCCGGCGTTATCGACAGATGGGGTATTCGGCTTGAGCCTCATCTTTTGGCGGTGATGCCATTAAGGTGCTGCGCTTCGAGCTGATGATAAAACGTGGTCGGTTCCCTGGAACAGCCACAAGCATCAGGAAGGAGAAGCGCAGCATGAAACATTATGTAGGATTGGACGTCTCGGTGAAAGAGACCGCAATTTGCATCGTCGAGGAAACAGGCACGGTGTGCCGCGAGGTGAAGGTGCCGAGCCATCCCGAGGATCTTGCGCGGGTGCTCAAGGATCCCGCCTGGCGGTTGGAACGCGTCGGGCTTGAAGCCGGACCTTTGTCGCAATGGCTGTTCGAAGGCCTTGCCAAAGCCGGCCTGCCGATGATCTGCATTGAGACACGTCACACCAAGGCATTCTTGAAGGCGCAGGTGAACAAGACCGACCGCAATGATGCGCGCGGGATCGCGCAGATGATGCGGGTCAATCTGTTCCGCCCGGTGCATGTCAAGACCCTGACGAGCCAGAAGCGCCGGGCGCTGCTGACGGCGCGCAAGCTCTTAAAGGACAAGGCGATTGCTATCGAGAACGACATCCGCGGGCTGTTGCGCAACTTCGGTCTCAAGGTTGGCAAGGTCGGTGCGGTCAAGTTTGAGGAGCGGATCCGCGAGCTCACCGAAGGCATGCCCGATCTGGTTGAGATCGTCGAACCGTTGCTCGACGCGCGCCGCAAGCTGCGCCAAAATTATGCCGCCCTGCACCGCAAGCTTCTGGCGATCGTCCGGGACGATGAGGTTTGCCGCCAGCTGATGTCGATCCCCGGTGTCGGCCCCGTCGTGTCGCTGGCCTACACCGCGACGATCGATATCCCCGCCCGCTTCCGCAACTCTAAGGCGGTCGGTCCGATTTTGGGCCTGACGCCGGCGCTCCATGAATCGGGCGAAAGCCGCCGGGTGGGCGGGATCTCGTTATGCGGCGACGGCATGATGCGAACGTTGCTCTACGAGGCCGCGCAGACCCTGCTGACGCGGGTGACGAAATGGTCATGGCTGAAGGCCTGGGCGATGGACGTCGCCAAGCGGCGCGGCCAGCAGAAAGCCATCGTTGCGCTCGCCCGCCGGCTGGCGGTGATCATGCATCGCATCTGGAGCGACGGCACACAGTTCCGCTGGACCAGGACGGAAATCATGCCGGTCGCCGGCTGAACAATCGATAAACATCGCCCCCCCGATAGACGGGGACGACACCAGTTTCCACCTACCGGTGGAAAGCTGTCCTTCGCGGGACGAGGATGAGGTGAGTTCGCCGACTGGCTTGCCTGGATTGCCCATCATCGGCAATCAAGGCGCTCGACAGATTGTTCCAACCCATTCTTCTGAATCCCCATAAAGGGTAGGGCCAGCGCGCCGATCCCGGAGAGAAGCAAGGCCCGCGAAAGACGTCCAATGCCGGTGAAGTGGAAAGAGCTAGAAGGCGCTTGACTTCAAACCGCCGAATAGAGAAGCCCAGTCGGTGAAGACCACCGAAAGCGGCGGAGTTCGTGGCTTCGACGCCGGCAAGAAGGTCAAGGGCCGCAAGCGGCACATCGTCGTCGACACGCTGGGCCTGCTGGTCGGCGTCGTCGTTCACGCCGGCGACATTCAAGACCGCGACGGCGCGCCGGCCGTCCTGAAATCCATACTCAAGCGCTGGCCGTGGCTGCGCCATGTCTTTGCCGATGGCGGCTATGCAGGGCCGAAACTGCGGGGCGCCCGGGACTGTCAGGAATTCCGTGGGCGGGCGGGCGGTTGAACATTACGCCGCCATGGCCCGGATGAAGCGCTCGCCGAAGATGACGGCGAACTGGGCCTTGGCCATGGTCCACTCACGCGGCGGCATTTTCCACTCTTTCTTGGATCAGTTCAAGATCAGGTAGAGCAACTTGGTTGCCGCATCGTCGCTTGGGAAGTGGCCCCTGGCCCTGACAGCCCGCCTGAGCTTCGAGTTCAACGCCTCTATTGAGTTCGTAACCGGTATAAGATTCCTGGTGCCGAAGTCTGGCTGCGGTTCTGAAGATCGTAGCATATGGTGCGACCATCCGGGACAGAGGCACCGGGAGCACGAAGGTGCGGGCAGGCCGATCCATACGATGAGCTGCGAGCTCGTGTTAGTAGCTGGCCGCCTCTGCGACTCGCCCGGTTGCGCCGAGAGCGCGAATCCGTAGTTGTCGTGTCGCCCGCCGCTCCCGTCATCAACACTCTGACAGGAGGCGCGCATGCGACGCGTGATTGGAATGGACATCCACCGCACCTTGGGGAGGTGGTTTTCTGGGAAGAAGGCAAGCTTCGCCATGGCGGCCGGGTCGACATGACCCGGACGGCGCTGGAAGGCTTCGGCAAGAGCCTTTTGGCGACGGACGAGGTGGTGATCGAGGCGACCGGCAACTGCATGGCGGTATCACGGGTGCTGTCGCCTTTCGTGAAGCGGGTGGTGATCGCCAACCCGCTGCAGGTGAAGGCGATCGCCCATTCCCATGTGAAGACCGACAAGGTCGATGCAGGCACCTTAGCGAGCCTTCATGCAGCGGGCTATCTGCCGGAGATCTGGACGCCAGATGCCGACACCGAGCGGATGCGCAGACTGGTTGCCCGACGCTACCAAGTCGTGCGGCATCGCACGCGGATCAAGAACGAGGTGCATGCGATTCTGCACGCTCATCTGATCCCGAAGTGTCCGCATGCCGATCTGTTCAACGGTCGCGGTCGCTGCCTGGCTAATGCGCCAGTCCGTACCCGACGATGAACGTGGTGCGATCGAGCGGCATGTGCGCGAACTCGATCGGCTTGCCGAGGACTTGGCAATCCTCGACCGGGAGATTGCCGAGAGCACACTGGACGATCCCGCGATCAGGCGACTTCTGACCATCACCGGTGTCAATCTGACGGTGGCGGCCGGTTTGATGGCGGCGATCGGCGAGATCACTCGGTTCAAGTCCCCGCAGAAGCTGGTCAGCTACTTCGGTCTCAATCCCCGTGTGCGTCAGTCTGGCCTCGGCACTGCCCATCACGGACGCATCAGTAAGGTCGGACGCAGCCATGCCCGGGCTATGCTTGTGGAAGCGGTATCGACAGCGGCGAAGGCACCCGGTCCGCTGCATGCCTTCTTTGTCCGCATCCGGGCAAGGCGCGGTCACCAGGTGGCCGCAGTCGCCGTGGCGCGCAAGCTGGCAGTGCTCGTCTGGCAATGCTGACGAAGGAGAAGGACTATCTCTGGGCGCGGCCCAGCCTGGTCGCTCACAAGATGCGCGGCATGGAACTCCAGGCCGGGAAGCCACAGAAAAAGGGCAACTCGCGCGGTCCAACCTATGCCTACCACGTCAAGGAACTGCGGCATCAGGAGATGAACATCGCCACCAAGGCCCAGGCGAGCTACGAGCACTTCGTCGAGAGCTGGCGCCCGCGCTCGCCCAAGGAAAGGGTGCGCGGGCGCCTCTATCCGGCAAGGTTTGAATAGGCTGCCCGGCGGCGCTTCCAGCCGATGCGCCGCGCTTCGCCACGAGGTCGCCCGCGCACGGGAAGAATACCACGATCCGAAGCATAGGCCTTGTCGATCTCTACCCGGTTCGGAAACGCCACAGTATGCCGTTCAGAACCTTGCGATCGTCAACGCGCGCCACGCCACGAACCTTGTTCGGTAAATGAGGCTCAATCACGCTCCATTCAAAGTCGCTCAGTTCGTAACGTCGCATTCAAGCCTCCAAAAGAAGCCTTGATGATGTGGACGCCCCTGCACCGACCGGCAGCCGCTATGCTGCTGACCGGATATCCAAGGAGGAAGAGGAGCCACTACGATGAAGACCACGACGATTGGGCTGGATTTGGCAAAGAGCGTGTTTCAAGCGCACGGGATTGATGAGACTGGTGCGACAAGAAGCGTCTGCACCGCAAACAGATGTTGCCTTTATTCTCCAAGCTTTCGCCCTGTCTTATCGGGGTGGAGGCATGCGGAACGGCGCATTACTGGGCTCGCATCCTCGCCGCAATGGGACACGAGGTTCGCCTCATTCCACCGTCTTACGTGAAGGCCTATGTCAAGGGTGGCAAGAGTGATGCGCTCGATGCCGAAGCGATCTGCGAAGCTGTGCAGCGCCCGACGATGCGTTTCGTGCCGGTGAAGATGATCGAGCAGCAGAGCATCCTCATGACCCATCGCGCCCGATCGTTGCTCGTGCGCCAACGCACCGAAGGCGAGCCCTGTTTCAGAGGCTCTGCCGGTTGAGTTGCGGAGGTCAGGCTGATCGTGGCTGGATCGGTGACGCTGGAGCGGTTGCGAGCAGCACCAGGAAGAAGGCAAACAAAAGCCTCAGCCAGTTGAGCACAAGGCTGAAGTTGTAGCCGACGGCGGCGAGTACGGCGTTGTTGGCGCCGCCTTCGGTGAAGGCCAGGAAGTTGCGGCCCATGCGGTGGTCCTGCCTGAGATGGCCGATAACCGGTTCGACGGCGGCCCGGCGTCGCAATGCTCGCTTGACTGTCTTGGTGAGGCCACGCTTGTAGCCGGCGACATGCACCTTGAAGGTCTTGTCTTTTTGGCGCGTTGTGGCCGCGATAGCCGGCATCGGCGACGATCTTGGCGAGGTTGGCTCCGATCGAGCTCTCGATCGCCGGGATGATGGTGGCCAGCGTGTGGCCGTCATAAGGATTGCCGGGCAGCGCCTTGACATGGGCGACGAACTGGCCGCCGCGGCTGCGCTGCAGCGTGGTGGCGACCGAGACCTTGACGCCGAACTCATAGGGCTTGTGGGCCTTGCCCTTGCCGATGCATTCCACCTCCGGAGCGTGCAAGGAGTAGACCTTCGGGCCGCGCTCGCGCTGACGCTGGTCCCTGACACGCCGGGCAAGCGACAGCGGCAGGGCGAGGACCTGGGTCAGTTCGGGCTGCCCGGCGAGCTTGCGGGTAATGTCGCGGATCACCGCGCCGAGCATGGTGCGCAGCCGCTTGAGCGCCCGGTTGGCGCGCTTGAACTGCTTGGCGTGGGCATAACGCTGATGCTTGATCAGCGCGAACTTGCCGACCCGCGCATAAGACTGGCGCAGCACGATGCCGTGTTTCCTGGTCAGCGTCACCAGCCGCTCGCGGGCCCGATGCATCAGCTTGGCGTCGGTCGGGAAGGTGATGGCCTTCTCCTGTACGGTGGTGTCGACGATCACCGCACGGAAGTCGGCCGGTTTGGCCGCCCCCCAGCCGCATCGCTGCCGCAAGGCTCTCCTGGAGCAAGGCCATCAGCCGCTCCTCGCCCATGCGCAGACGCCAGCGCGTCAGCGAGCTGCGCAGGCGGTGCTGGAAGAACTCCTCGCCGCAGAACAGCTGGTAATAGGGGTTCTCAAGCCAGCGCTCGCACAGCGCCTCGTCGGACAGGTTGTGCATCGACTTGAGGATGGCCAGGCCCGCCATC
This sequence comes from Mesorhizobium waimense, assembly GCF_003601975.1. Lineage (GTDB taxonomy): Bacteria > Pseudomonadota > Alphaproteobacteria > Rhizobiales > Rhizobiaceae > Mesorhizobium > Mesorhizobium waimense. Next base: position 4,515 of record NZ_QZWZ01000068.1, on the reverse strand, counting down.
AACCGGGTCGGCAGCGGCGGCCGGCCGGGATCGTCGTCATAGACCGCGCCAAGCCGTTGTTCGAGGAAACGGCAGTCGATCGACCGGGCCAGTTTCACCAGCGCATGATCCATGTTGAGGATCTGGTCGAGCCGGGATCGCAACAGGTCGGTCTGTCCGCTTTCGTGCCGTTCCTTCGGCCGCATCGCTCGCTCCCTCGCAGCTTCGCCACAACAGTCGAATCACGCGTACGGGCACGCTTCAATTTGCCGGAAATCGCCGCTCAAAGCCACGATTTTCGGCAAAATCAAACGCAAAACTGGAGCAGAATCCTAAATTGAATCAAAGCCTTCCGAGCTCTTCACGGACGACTCACTCGATCCGGACATACGAAAGCCTTCTGGATATCGATGAAAGCTGACCCAAACCTACCGTAGCAAAGCGTCGTACGAAGTCATAGCATCGCAATCTTGGCTGCGTGGACTGGGATCGCTTTCGCCAAGCTATTCGCTTGTTCATTGTCGGATTCGTGACGAAAATTGCGGCGAAGAAAACAGATCGGATCAGATCAAAATCTAACACGTTGAAGATTGTTTGGTCGGCATGGCTCTTGCGTTGTACCCATTCAGGGTTCGCGCAAACACGGAGCCGTTCAATGTCGTTGCGATGATTCCGCTTGAAAGCATTCTCGACGAATGTCGATTAAATCTTCGAGAACCAACCAGGAGAATAGCATGTCTAATGACTTTGCTTATGACGAGAATTGGGCTTCAATCTATGAACAATTTACCAGCATTCGCGGGAGAGTCGCTGAAGCAGACGAGACTGCAGCGTTTCTCGAGCGATATTGCCGCGGAGGCAGCGCTCTTGAACTTGGTATTGGCGACGGGCGCGTGGCAGTGCCGTTGAGCGAGCGGGGCGTCAGGGTCGAAGGTATCGACAATTCGGACAGTATGTTGAAACTCCTCGCGAGGCGCACCGGTCTGATCACGACTTGGAAGGCGGACATTGGCGATTTCAAATCAGAAAAACGCTACAATCTGGTGTACTGTGCATATAACACCCTCACGGTGCTCGTCACCCGCGAAGCACAAATATCCTGTTTCCGGTCTATTATTGATTCTCTACAGGATGATGGCACCGTGGTTATCGAATTGCCTGTGCCGGACGTAGGGAACTTCATAGGAGGTCAAAGAACTACGACAACTCTAGTAGATGGTGAGAATACATTTCTAACGTCGGAGTTACATGACCCATTGAGTCAGAATGTAGTCTCAACTCATCTATGGTTTACTGGTACATCGGTCAGAAGTTTGCCCTATCGCTGTCGCTACGTTTATCATCAGGAACTCGATACCATGGCCGAATGCGTAGGGTTGAAGTTAGCGGAAAGGTGGGGAGATTGGGCTAGAGGTGTGTTTACCGAAGCGTCGCGGCGCCATATCTCGGTTTACCGCCGAGCCGGCCTTTAGCCCGGTACCTTTTTGGGCCAACGATCTGTCTCCTACCTCAAGAGGAGGCGATGCAACTTTTGATCGGGCGTTGTCGCAAGATTTAAAGGCCATGAAAGTGATCTTGCTGTGGGTACGCCGATACCTCGGATGGGAGCTTTCAGGTGGTTGTCCTTCCGGCCCCGGCCGGGAAAGCTGAGGTTGTCAAAGCTTCAGTGATTCCCGGAGGGCCGAATTAACATCCACAAGAATGCCCGTTTGGCGCCGTTGCGTCGAGAGGAGATGGCGCTCGCCGGTGTTTGAAGGCGCCTTTCCAAAGCCGCTGCGGCGCGGAGCTAAGGCGTGACGGCGAAGGTCGTGGCGCGCTGGGTCGACCGCCCCCGGTCGGAAGGACCTGCCGGCATGGCGGAGCGTTCGTCCCGGCCGAAGAGGAGCCCGGCGCGGACCCCGGTGCAGGTTGCCGACGAGATCGCTGTTTCCCCGGAGGCGATCGATCTCGGGAAAATACAGCGGCAGGTAGTGCGTCAGGATACGGTGCTGGATCTCGGTCTTGGCCCTGGCGATCGCTTCATGTGTCTTCGACAGTTCCTGCACGTCCTTAATGCCGGCCCGCAGCGGATCATGGGTAGACCTGCGTCGCCTGGACCTGAGCATGTGCAGGATCACCTGTGCATCCTTTGGATCGTTCTTGTCCCGGCTATTGTGCAACGCTTCTCGTGTTCGGGCCAGAGCCAGCGACGACACGAGCCGCACCTCAGAACCCGCATCAGCCAGGCGCCATGCCGGTGATAGTTCCCGGTCGCGTTAAAGGCGCAGACCACAGGGCGGCCTTACGCCTGCAGCACTTCGATCAGATGGTCGTGCTCAGCACGGGTGTTGAGGACCAAAAGGCGACGCCGGCGCTTGTGGCCTGGTGCTTCGATCAGAACTTCATTGCGCAGCTTGGCAATGTCGATCGGCACCAGCACCGCGGCGACGGGTGTAGAATCTAAAGCGGTCATGGTAGGTCCCTCCGGAATGGGTTGTGAATTTCACATTATAGAGTGACTGGCCATGGCCGCCTCGACCGGTGCGCGCCTGCAGCGAAAGCTGCGCGCACCGCTGTCTCGGCTGCAGCCGCTCCGTTGCTGGTGGACGAATATCAGAACTTTACACCCAACTGTTTTGCGGGAAGGGCTGCATCTTCAGGAGCGCTGGGGCCTCGCTTTACTGCTCGCCGGCAACACTCATCCGTTAGCGGGCACGAGGCGTGATGTTCACGCTATGGATCAGATCGAAAGCCGAATCGGCATGCGTTTCGAGATCGGGCACCAACGCGGGAGGATTGCGTGAGGATCGGCGTCGAACACAACGCTGAGGGAGCCGACGCCTAGGAAGCGATTGTTATCTACGGTGAGAATACCTCCCTTCGCGCTTTGCGAGATCATCCAGAACTGCGCTGCCGTTACCAATGGCGCATAAGTAAGCAAATCTCTCCCGATCCTCAGATTACCTGGTCATGTCCCTGAAAGGTCGATGCCTCCCATTCCAGAGAACTGGTTCGCGCGCCTCCGCTGCAGGGACCGATCTGTAGACCACGGTTCCACTGTGCCGTTCAGAATTATCTGTCGCTATCCAAAATTAAGCCGGGCTTCGGAGGGCCGTTTTGGCTCAGCGCCTGTTGAAGACAATGGGTACGCCCTAGCCGAAGTCTCGTTAAACGTAATGCCTTCGGCTGCTCCGGTCTCACGCTAGTTCGACATCGTGCCCATTTTAGAGTTCCGCCTCCGGCAGCCGCAAACTCCGGATGGGACATCAGCAACCCGTCAGTTCGACAACAAAATCTTGAGCTCCTGCTTCATCTCTTCCGTAACCTGCCGCAACACTCGGACAAACTGATCCGCTTGCGCGGAACGAAGTCCCTTTGCGGGCCTCCACAGGTAAACATGATAGGGCACACGGACGCTCAGCTTGCGAAGGACGACGCCTCTCTTAGCGTAGTGCACAGCAGTGAACGGATTTACAATCGAAACGCCCACGCCAGCGGCAACCATTGAGCAAAGCCCGGTGGCGGTGGTCGTTTCTACAGTGTAGTGTCGCGCAACACCTGAAGCATCGAATATCTCGTCTAGCTTGTGTCTGTACGGATCGTCCTCGGAGTAGTAGACGAAGTCGACGCCCTCGAAATCATGGGGATCGATAACTGCCTTTTCTACCAAATTATGTCCTGCGGGAAGAACGCAGAGGAGTTCACCGACATCAATGCTTTCGGTTGTTGCTTCGTCGTAGCCGTAGTTCCCTTCAGTTAGACCGATGTCGAATAATTGCGTCGTCATATCATGCCGGAGCGCAACTTCACCCAGTGAATGCACCAAAAGATGTAAGTGCGGGCGGTTCTTCAAAAAGCGGTGTGCCACACCCGGCAAAAGGGCTTCTGCATAAGCGGGAAGGCAGGCGATTCTGAGGTGCGAAGCGTTTCGCCCTTTGATAGCTGTAGCTACCCTGCTGATTTCTTCCATTCCAACAAATGATCGTGCAACAGCCGAATGCAGCAGTTGCGCCTGGCTTGTCGGCGTCAAACGCTTACCGAACCTGTTGAACAGATCGAAGCCTATTTGCTTCTCAAGTTCGCGCAACTCGCGACTGACGGTTGGCTGGGACGTTCTCAAAATGGCCGCCGCGGCCGTCACGCTCTTATGCACCATGATGGCGTTGAAGATTTCTATCTGGCGCTGATTGAGACGCACGCTGAGGCTCCCCTCATATATCAAAACTAAATTAGAGCCCTACGACAATCTATTTTTCTGGCCAAGGCTTTTCTGCAATCATCTTTCCCGAGAGCGCAAACCCTCAACCTCAAATTGACAGGACCCCGAATGGCTGTACACGCCATAGCAATGGCTGACACGGCAGTTGGTAACGACGGCTCTGAGCAGTTGATGTATCGCGACGCAGCTTTGCACGTAGAGCGCGTTTGCGTCGACACAATCGCTACGGCAGTTCCGACGCCATTTTATTGCTACTCCTCTGACGCGATAAGAACGGCATACCTAACCCTGAGCACCGCGCTCAAGCCTGTTGGAGCCTCGGTATGCTTCGCGGTGAA
>NZ_QZWZ01000067.1 GCF_003601975.1 Mesorhizobium waimense | reverse complement strand
CGACAAACGTCGCCGAACTCGCTCTTTCCCTCGATTGTAATTGTCCACTCCACCGCCATCGTTGCTTCTCCGAACAAAGCGACGGTGATGAACTGCTCGGGCCTAACAATCCGTGCTCAACCCCAGAAAAATTACCGGTCTCGAGATCTCGAAGCCCAGATCGCGACCTTCGTCGAGCGCTACAACCATCGACGCTATCACGAGAGCATCGACAATCTCACTCCAGCCGACGTCTACTTCGGACGCGGCCAGGCCATCCTGCTAAATCGAGAAAGGACAAAGCGAAAGACCATCCAACTCCGGCGCTTGCAGCATCGCAAAGCCGCAGCCTAAAATGACAAACCAGATGAGCCAGAGCCTCCGCTAAATCACACTGTCGTGAATGGAGCAGCTGCCCTAAACGCAAACGAGGCCAACGAATGGACGCAAAAAAGACCGTTGACAAAAACATCCCCATACAAGTGCAATACGACACCGGGCTTATCCCTGCTTCTGGAGGTGTAGTATCGACCTAGCTTCCGCAGGCGACGCGATGGTGGCGCCCATGCGCTCCAGGATACCAACGGCGTTTTCGACCAGGTCGGCGTTCGATGCCAACACACCGCGCCTCAGATAGATGTTATCTTCCAGCCCGACACGGACATGTCCTCCCATCGCCGCCAATTGGGCCACAACGGGCATCTCGTCGATGCCGCATCCGAAACCTCCCCAAAGCGCTCCCTCGGGCAACAACTCTTTCATCGCATGGATCACACTAGCCGTGGCTGGTGCTCCGTAGCCGGTTCCCAAGCATAATTGGAAGAGGGGCGGCCCATCGATAACTCCCTCTTTGATAAGCTTTTTCGCCATCTCGATATGGCCGAGGTCGAAGCACTCGAGCTCAGGCTTGACGCCGGCCAACCGCATGAGATCCGCAATTGCTCGCAGATCTGACGGGCGGGCCACGAAAATGCGCTCATCGAAGGCCATAGTGCCGCAATCAAGCGTGCTTAGTTCCGGCTTGAGCATGATAGCGTGTAAACAGCGGTCTCTAGGGCTTTTCAAGGTCGAGCTGCCGCTCAGTTCGACGGGGTCGAGAGAGCTAAACTCCAGCTCTCCGTCCATCCCGCTTGTTAAATTAATTACGACGTCGACGGCTGATTCCCGGATGCGATGGACAACTTCCTTATACAAGGAAAAGCTGTTTGAGGGCGCGCCGGTTTCCGGGTCTCTTACGTGTATATGAACGATGGCCGCTCCCGCCTTGGCCGCACTCAAGGCGGCGTCTGCGATTTCCGCAGGTGTCTTGGGAATGCCCGGGTGCTTCGCAAGTACGGCCGACCCACCACCGGTGACTGCGCAGGTTATGATCACTTTCCGTGACATAGTTGAACTCCCGACATGTAGTGAGGATCAGCTCATTGACGCGGGGCTGATCCACATGATTTGCAGCGGCCCCTTGCACGTCGACCACCGGGCACCAAGGGCATTAGCCAACATCCGCTGATCCCAGTAGCTTCACCCTCGAGTGAAACTACCGCGCCATGAAGGCGCGGTGCGATAGCGTGCTGATGCGTTTCGGCTACGCCTAAACGTCGGTGAACCACCACCGTTCGGCACAACGGAAGCCGTCCAAGTCCCAGTTGGAGCCTATCTTTCCGTGACCGACATTCTTAGAGAGCGCGTTCACGAACTTAGTGAAGAGCGGAACGATTACGCCGCCATCGTCTCTGCAGAGGCCCTGCATCTCCACATACATTTCGAGTCGCTTGCTATCGTCAAGTTCGGCGCGAGCCGTCGAAAGTAAGGAGTTGAAACGCGGGTTTTTCCAATGAGTGTCATTCCAGGCTGCGTCTGCGGCATATACTTGGGAGAACATCCAGTCTGGAGTCGCCCGACCGCCCCATTGCGCTACGCAAAATGGCTTCTTCATCCAGACATTGTCGTAATAACCGTCGTTCGGTTCGCGAACCACATCAATGGTGATGCCGGCTTTGGCTGCATTCTGTTGGTAGATTAAGGCGGCGTCTACAGCGCCCTCGAACGCAAAGTTCGATGCTGACAAGCTCACTTTGAGATTGGACAAACCAGCCTTGTTGAGATGGAACTTGGCCTTTTCAGGATCAAACTCGCGCTGAGGCAGTTCCTTAGCAAAGAAGCGATCTGACGAAGGAATTGGATGGTCGTTACCCACTTCGCCATACCCGTTGAGCAAGGTATTCAACAGTTGCTGGCGATCGATCGCATACTTGAGCGCCAAGCGTACATCTACATTGTCGAAAGGTGCCACATCGCAGAACATTGGGAGCGTGTTGTGCTGAGGACCAGCAATGGAGGTAATTTGTAGATTCTTGTTTCTTTCCAACAGGTGAACGGTTGCAAGCGAGCATCGCTGCAAGACATGTGTTTGGCCGGTCGTTAAGGCGTTGGTACGGGCGGTGGCATCAAGGATTACAAGTGCCTCAACAGAGTCGAACCACGCGGCGTCTGACTTCCAATAGTTTTTGAATCGTGTCGCGGTGGCTTTGACGCCGAAGTCGATCTTCTCAAGAACATATCCGCCGGCGCCGACTCCCGAGATGTCTGCCTTCCCGTCTTTCGCTGGCATAATTGGCAGATGATAGTCTGAAAGGAGAAATGGTAGATCCGCGACGCCATGTTTCAGCGTGATGACAACTTTGCCCGAACCGTCAGCCCGTATCTGATCTATGCTATTCGCAATGAAGGCGGCAGCGGAGGCTGAACCTTCTCCACGGTGATGATTCAACGACGCTACAACGTCATCAGCACTTAAGCTCTTGGCATTGTGAAATTCGACGCCCTGGCGGAGTTTGAACATCCAGGTTTTGGCGTCTGGCGTTGCTTCCCACGATTCCGCCAGTCCACCGACAGGATGCCCGTCAGTGCCCACTTCAGTTAGGTAGCCATGCACCGTGTTGCCCAGCATGGCCATATATTCGTTGTTCCATGTAGCCGGATCGATGCTATCTGCTGTTGATCCCAGGCCCATGCCTATCTTGAAGTGGCCCCCTCTTTTAGGAGTTGCTTCCTGTGCAAACGCTGGGAAGATTTGGCCAGTTCCGCTGAGGGTCAAGGCGCCCATAGCCGCCGCCGCTTTGAGTACGCTCCTGCGGTTGATGCCCGTACTCATGCGGGATAGTTCCCGACCATTGTTCATCGCAGTTCTCCCTTGAAGATTGTTCCCTTTGGGTCGCGGCGGCTGTAGAGCTAATTGTCACCTTCTGACACGGATGCGCAGCCGAGAGCCGAGCTCCCGCCGACGAGGTCCTGCTTAAAAAGCTCGCATTCGACGCTAGACGGCTCTGTTGTTAGCACAGGTAGCGCGCCCCAGGGTTTGCGAAAAAAGTAACCTCTCGAGTGACTCTATTGCGGCTTGGATGCTCAGCCTCGATCCCGCACAACGCCCGCATCTGGAGAGCGAGCGTCTAGGACAGTGTGATGATAATGTCGTTATGGTGGGGGCAAGAAGACTTGAACGCATTGCGCCTGCCTAGCGAACCTCGGCATTTCTCATCACGCTTGTGAACAGGTAGCCCGATTGTCCTTGCTGAGAGTTTGCAGTCTCGTTGGTCGCCAGCCTGATGTTGATTGCCCAGCTATCTTGTCTCGGTGAAATCTGCGGCTGGTAGGTCCAGAAGCCTCAGTTGCCCGCACTCTCCATACGGCGAGAGGAAATCGCCTGGTCCAGCCAGCCGATTTTCATCTCTGGTACTGAGGACAATAGAAGGTCGGTATATGCGTCATATGGAGGAGCGAGGACCTCCGCTTTGGCGCCTTGTCGAACGACCTCTCCGCGATACATGACCGAAATAGAGTCAGCGATCGACCTGACCGTTGCGAGATCGTGAGTGATAAAGAGATATGCCACTCCCTCGTCTCTTTGCAGCTGGAGCAAGAGCGTCAGGATCCCGTTGGCAACAAGTGGATCGAGGGCCGACGTGACCTCGTCGCAGACAATGAGCTTGGGCTTTGCCGCGAGCGCCCTAGCGATACACACGCGCTGCTTCTGGCCTCCTGAAAGCTCGGAAGGGAAGCGATTAGCCAGATCCTTCTTCAGCTCAATCTTCTCGAGGAGCTCCGCTACGCGCCTGTTGCGTTCGGCGCCTCTTATTCCGAAGTAGAACTCGAGAGGGCGGCCGATGATAGTTGCCACAGTCTGACGCGGGTTCATGGCCACGTCCGCCATCTGGTAGATCATCTGGAGTTGCCGCAGATCCTCTTTCGACCGCAGCGCGATACCGGGCGCAAGCACCCGGCCCTCGAAATGAATACTACCGGAAAATGGGGCAAGTAGGCCCGTGATAACTCGCGCTAGGGTGGATTTTCCCGATCCCGATTCGCCGACCACTGCTAGGGTTTCTCCTGGATGCAGATCCATGGACACATTCTGGAGGACTGTTACTTGCCCGCCACCATAGCCGGCAGTGAGCCCTTCCACGGAAAGAATAGGCGCCGTATCCCCAAAGTCTTTCATCTCATGGTCGATATGGTGAACCGAAACCAGCGCCTGAGTGTATTTTTCCTTAGGGTTGACGATGATCTCTTCAGTAGTCCCCCGCTCTACTAGTCCGCCGTTTCGCAAGACCATTATGTCGTCGGCAATTTGCGCCACCACCGCCAGATCATGGGTGATGTAGATTGCGGCTACATCTGTATCCCGAATGGCATCGCGAATGGCGGCCAACACCTCGATCTGTGTGGTGACATCGAGGGCGGTCGTTGGTTCGTCGAACACGATCAAATCCGGCTCTGAGCAAAGCGCCATCGCAGTCATGACCCGCTGTAGCTGGCCGCCCGAGACCTGGTGGGGGAAGCGATTGCCAATGCTTTCCGGACCTGGAAGGCCAAGCTTTCTGAATAGTGACACAGCACGGCCCTCAGCTTCTCTTCTGGTCATCACCTTGTGCAGGACACTAGCTTCGACCACCTGGTCCATAAGTCGATGAGCTGGATTGAACGCAGCTGCGGCCGATTGCGCAACATAACAGACAGTCCGCCCTCTCAGAGCTCTTAAGCCGCGCGTGCTCTTCTTGAGGACATCCTGTCCGTTTAGCAGGACCTCACCGCCGGTTATCCTGACACCACCACGGACGTAGCCGAGACTGGCCAGGCCTAATGTCGACTTTCCGGCTCCAGACTCTCCGATCAGTCCCAGCACCTTTCCGCGCTCTAAAATCAACGAGACGCCATCTACCAGTGCGATGTTCTGAGGGCGTTCCCCGGGAGGAATGATTGTGGCCTCGATGCGCAATTTGGTGATTTCGAGTAACCTATCAGGCTCGGGCTGCGTGCTGGTCTGATTCATATGGAAGCCTCCAAGTCCAAAAGCGACTTGCTTGACATTAACGTTTCGATTGCGGTGGCTGAGGAGTAGGCTAAGCTTTTCGCTGGGCACCGCTCAGCCCAACAAAGAGGATGACCGAAGCGGCGACGGACGTTCAGTCTTCCTTCAGGCCGCTAGCCGTGTGCAAGAACCAGTCCACAACAAGATTGACGGCGACAGTCAGCATTACGATTGCGCCTGCAGGCAGAAGTGGCGTGACGTCGCCGTATGTAATGAGTGCTGCGGAGTCCCGTACCATTGACCCCCAATCTGCGGTTGGCGGTTGAATTCCCAATCCAAGGAAGGAAAGCCCGCTGATAAGCAGAAATACAAAACAGAATCTCAGTCCGAATTCTGCGATCAACACGGGGATGATATTTGGAAGAATTTCGTTCTTCATGATCCAAAGTAATCCCTCGCCCCGAAGCCGAGCTGCCTCGACGTAGTCGGTAACGGCGACATTGATCGAAAGCGCGCGAGTTAATCTGAAGACACGAGTGGAATCGAGGAAAGCTATCACGGCGATCAAGCTCGGTATGGAGGTGCCGAACATCGACAAGAGCAGCAGCGCAAAGATCAACTGCGGGATCGCCATAAGCACATCCACCAGTCTTGATAGCGCTTGGTCTAGCCATTTGCCCAGAGTAGCTGCAGCGAGTCCTGCCGCAATTCCTATCGAGAAAGAAAGACAGGTCGTAAGAATCGCGATGCCGATGGTATTCCGTGCACCATATATCAGGCGCGTGAACATATCGCGTCCCAGGTTATCGGTGCCAAGCCAAAACGACGAGCTCCAAGTCTGGAACTGTGAGCCGACGATCTCGGCTTCGCCATAGGGCGCCAGAACAGGAGCGAACAACGCAGTGAGCACATAGATCGCGATGACAATAGTGCCCAACTGGGCGCTGAGAGGCGCGGATGCAAACTTGCGTATGCCTGTTCTGAACATACCGGATGCCGACTGGGTCATTGGATTTCACTCACGGAGATCAAGGTACATCGCCATCACTTCGGATGCATGAGGCGGGGATTCATCACGATAGAAAGAACGTCCGCTGTGAGATTAAGAATGATGTAAACCGACGCAAATATCAGACTGCACGCCTGGACGACCGGGATGTCTCTTTTCTGAACTGAATCGACGATGAGCTGGCCCAGGCCGGGGTAGACGAATACCACTTCGACCACGACTACACCTGTTATTAGATACGCCAAATTGAGAACTATAACCGTGACGACAGGTGCCCAAGCGTTGGGAAGTGCATGCTGAACAAGCACGCGCCACTCTGGCATCCCTTTCAGTCTTGCCGTTTCGATGTATTGATTGCCCAGCAAATTGATGATGGAAGTCCTGGTCATACGCATCATGTGCGCCAGGACGCCCAGCGTGAGCGTGAGTGCGGGCAGAATAATCGCCGTGATCCGACCCAAGATGTCGGTTGAGGCATCAACATCCGCAAGGCTAGGGAGTATTCCTGCATTGACGGCAAATATCAAAATGAGAACGTAAGCTGTAAAGAACTCCGGAACAGAGACCGATGCTAGTGTGATCGTGTTGATAATTCTATCAAAGAGCGTGTTGCGATAGAGAGCAGCCAGAATGCCACCTACGAGCGCAAGCGGAACCGCGATTATCGCCGTCATAAGGGCCAAAAACAGGGTATTGAGCAGCCTCGGCCGAACAAGCTCGCCAATGTCTCTGCCGGTAGCTAACGACGTACCGAAGTCCCCTCGAAGTACGTCCATAAGCCAGCTAAAGTAGCGAACATGGAACGGCAGGTCCAATCCGAGAGACTCACGTAGTGCGGCTATGGACTCCGGCGTGGCTGATTGCCCCAGCACTTCTGTCGCAACGTCGCCAGGCAAAAACTGAATGCCCGCGAAAATGACCAGTGACACGACCCATAAGGTTAGCAGACCTAGAACGATACGCTGGGCGATAATTTTGGGAATAGACGCCATCATTCTTCCTGTGACTGCCTTGGGTAACGAGACGCTCTGCGGTTCCTAATTTGCCACCGAATTCGTCGGAGCTGAACAAATCCTTGCCCCAGGCGGCTGGCAGGTCGTGGCTCCCATAGCGATTAGGTTTCGACGAAACCTGCTCCCAACTGGAATTTACTGACTTAGGACGCTCCAAAGATCGGCCTTCGTAACACGCAATCCCTGCGGTCCGAGGGCGAATAAAGTCACTTGATGAGTGACATTTTAGATCGTTGCACCACCGCGACGGCGGAGATAGATGTGGTCGCGTCAAGATTACGTCCACTTTCGACGCGCGTAAATGAACGCACTGTTTAGTGGTTGTCATTTTTTGGCGCGCTACACCAACCCCGAAAGTCGCACCACGCAGCAGCGCGGTGAAGCCAGTTGTACTAGAGAACGAGGATGTCGTTTTGAATTGCGCAGCTCGTTTATCGACTAATGGATAGGCAGATGATCTCCGAGGCGACTAGAGACTTTTGGAACAAGAACGTCATTTGGGATATGCTTTATCCACTTGACATGATGGAGCAGTCTTATGGTGCTCCGGAAAAATACCTCGATGACTATCTCACGGCAGGTGTAAGCTTTACCTCCATCTGTTTCGCGGAAGACGCGAGCAATCTCGAATATGCTGTTAAGGCGATCGCCCAGCAGCGGAAGCTCATTCAGTCACGGCCAGACGCCTTCATTCACGCGCTCACCGTGGACGACGTTTTGCGCGCCAAAAAGGAAAGCAAGCTGGCTATCGGTATGCAGACCCATGGTACCGCGTGGTTCGGCAAGAACCTCGGAGTGCTGGAAGTTTTCCACGAGCTCGGTCTGCGTGTCGTGCAGCTGGCCTTTAACGCGTCCAATTCTGTTGGGGGTGGGTGTTCTGACAAGGCTGACGGGGGGCTGACCACCTTCGGGGCGAAAGTCGTACAGGAGATCGAGCGGCTAGGGATGATCGTCGATCTCGCCCATACCGGCTATCGGACGACGCTCGACGTGATGGAACTCGCGTCGCAGCCCGTTCTTTTCTCCCATGCTGGCGTAATGGACGTCCATCAGCATTACCGCAACATCCGAAACGATCAGCTCAAAGCCATGGCTGGGAACGGTGGCGTGCTAGGTCTCTCGGGAAACAGCGCCTACATCGGCGACGATGCCGGCGCCATGTCGGCAATTTTCAAACACTTGGATCACGTCGTTCAGCTGGTCGGTCCTGATCATGTCGGATTTGGATTCGACTTCGTCTTCGAGACTGAAAAGCTCGACGAATGGGCGAAAAACCTGGAAGACGAGTGGCCTGACTCCAAAAAATCGAGCTTCAACGGCTTCCGTTTTCAGCGTCCGAAAGATGTGATCGAGCTGGTTCAGCTGATGTTCGATCATGGTTACCCGGAGGACGCGGTGAAGAAGATCGTATCCGGCAACTTCATTCGTGTCTGCCGGCAGATCTGGTAGCGAGCGTCCGTTCGTCTGAACGTTCCCCAGCAGAACGGCAGCGACAAGCATTTTTTGATTGGGAGGATTGGATGGATCTGTCTGTACCGCTTAAAGGCAAAGTCGCCTTGGTGACTGGTTCGACGAGTGGCATCGGTCTCGCCATTGCCCGTACGCTTGCTTCTAACGGAGCCGATGTCGCAGTAAACGGTTTTGCGTCACCAGGCGAGGCGGCGGGTATTGTCGCCTCGATTGAGAACGACCATGGTCAGCGCGCACGGCACTTTCCGCATGACCTGTCCGATATCGCACAGGCTGCCGCCCTAGTCGCTGATGCGACGTCGACTTTTGGCCGCGTCGACATCCTGGTTAACAACGCAGGTATTCAGCACGTTGCGGCGATCGACGAGTTTCCGGATGAGCAGTGGCACAAGATCATTGCGGTTAATTTGACCGCGGCCTTTGCCACCACGAGGGCAGCATGGCCCCAAATGAGGGATAGGGAGTGGGGGCGCATAGTGAATACGGCGTCCACTCTGGCCTTCGAGGCCGAGACCCGCAAGTCCGCCTACGTTGCATCTAAGCACGGCATTTTGGGACTCACGCGAGAGGTGGCATTGGAAGGTGCCGCGATCGGCATAACCTGCAACGCGATTTGTCCGGGCTGGGTACTGACCCCGCTTGCTAAGAAGCAGGTAGAAGCCAAAGCAAAGGCGCTTAACATCACTTTCGAAGAGGCGGCCCAAAAGGTCGTCGAGGCGGACATGCCTACTCGTCGCTTTATCGACCCATCCGAAATCGCGGCCGGTGTCCTCTTCCTCTGTAGCGAAGCGGCAAAGTCGATCACCGGCATAGCTTTGCCGATCGACGGCGGCATAATGGTCACAGGTACCCGCCTAGTCTAAAATACGGTTTTCATCTGACCAACCTTACAGGCGTGTTCGTCTGCCTCATGCCGACGGGCGAGACTGCGCGCCAGCATATCGTCAAACAACTCCAGGAGATAAGCACAAATGGACTTTCCTGACCCGACGACCGTTAAGAAAGTGGCATGCGTTGGTACGGGTACCATTGGAGGAGGGTTTGTCGCTCAGTTTCTGGCGAGTGGGTATGAGGTTACCGCCTATGATCCAGGTGACGGGGCCGAAGAGGCGCTGCAGCTTTTGCTCGATCAGGCATGGCCGGTACTGGAGAGGATTGGCTTGAAACCCGGCGCTTCAAGAAGCCGGTTACGGTTCACGAACAAAATTGAAGAGGCGGTCGCTGGGGTGGAGTTCGTCCAAGAAAGCGTGCCGGAGAATCTAGAACTGAAGGTGGGCATCTATAAGACCCTCGATGAGCTCGTCCCGCCCAATATCGTAATCGGATCTAGCACCGCCGGCTTCCCGATGACGGATATTCAAAAGCGCTGCAGGTTTCCGGGTCGCACTGTTGTCACCCACCCGGTCAACCCGCCTTACCTAATCCCTCTCATTGAAGTGGTCGGTGGCGAGAAAACCGACGCCGTTGTCCTTGACTGGGCAACCACGTTCTTTGAGGCAGTCGGAAAGCGCGTGTTGCGAATGGACAAGGAAATCTACGGATTCATGATCAATAGGTTGCAGGTGGCTCTGTTCCGCGAAGCGCTCCAGATGATCGCGGCAGACCAGGCGACCGTGGCGCAAATCGATGATTGCTTGACGCATGGCCTTGGGTTGCGTTGGGCGGTGATGGGTCCTTTCGCCACCTTCCACTTGGGAGCTGGAGATCGCGGTCTAGGTGCATGGATGGATTCGTTCGGAGGCGTCGAGTGGCGCGCACCGTACGTGACCGAGACGCCATTGCCTGACTGGACGCCGGAATTGCGGGCCAAGATCCTTCAACAGGCTGAAGAAGTAATCGAAGGCAGGTCCATTCCGCAGATGATTGAAGAACGCAACGACACGATTATCGGGTTGATGAAGTTGCGTGATACGTGCCGTATCAATGCTGCCGAAAAAGGCTAGGGACGACACAAACTGCGACCATTGTGGACACGACCAAGACTACACAAAGGCTATTCGATATGAACGACAGAAGGCCGTCTTCGGAATTGGGCCATCTTTTTTCAAAGCTTCGAACGTCATCGGCAGCTGGCGCCGCGGCAGATTGCATCGAGGTTATGGCCGGAGAAACCGAGCAGGTCGAAGGTCTGAGATCGGAATCGAAGTTCGGAAACCTCACGCTCACGATTGACGAGCCCGTCAGTTTCGGAGGAACCGGAACGGCACCCAACCCGGCTGAAGCCATGCTTGCGGCGCTTGGCGCGAGCATCGAGGTAACCATCCGTTGTTACGCCGAGTTCATGGGGATTCAGGTGACTTCGATCGGCGTCGATCTTTCTGCCGAGCTGAACAACCAGGGCTTTTTCGGCGTCAACGACGCAGTTAGGTCTGGCTTTCCAGCAATTTCGGCTAAAGTTAAAATCGCTAGCATTGAGAAGCCCGACGTCATTGCGGAGCTCATTGGAGTGGCCGGCCGCTGCTGCCCTGTGTTGGATAATGTGAGGCATCCCACCGACGTAAAGCTGTCGTATGAGCATACAACGCCAACGGCCTAGTTTCCGACCTTTCTTAAACGGATAGCATTTCAATCCGCGTTCCGGCTGCAGAAGTGCAGCCGTCCGGAAATCCCTAGGGGCCGGCAATTGGCTTGCCTAGTCCCGGATCGAAATACTATGTCTAATTGATGAAGGTAACCCGAGCAGATTTCGTAGAGCGGATCAAGGCAGGATCTTGAATGGTTCGTCGCTACTATGATCTCCCTTCCCTGAAAGCTCTTGCGACCTTCGAAGCGTCCGCTCGTCATTTGTCCTTCAAACTGGCCGCATCAGAACTCAATGTCACACCAAGCGCGGTTAGCCGACAAATCACAGCCTTGGAAAAGGAGATAGGGGACAGGCTGTTCGTCAGGTTCGCCGCCGGTGTCGGCCTCACAAGTGCCGGACAGGAATTGTATGCCGCTTTGGCGAGAGGCTTCTCCACAGCCTCTGAGGTTGTGAGGACCATCAGAGGCGGCACCCGCGCCAAGAATGTGATTATCGGCTGCGGCGACACTATGACATCCGTTTGGTTGATACCTCTTTTGCCTAAACTCTGGGCTAGACACGGGGACGACATCATTGTCGACCATGTCATGCCGGATCAAAACTATGATTATCGCAACGCGGAAATTGACCTTCGGATCAGGTACAGCTTTGGCGCATGGCCAGACGAGCGGAGCGAGTTTTTATTCGATGAGCGTATTTACCCGGTCTGCGGGCCCGAGTTCGCATCCAAATACAGCGGATTGACCGCGGAGCTTTTGCCTACCGTGCCTCTGCTCCATGAGGACTGGGTCGGGCCAGAATGGCTGACCTGGAGCGGTTTCCTACGCACAGCGGGAATTTCTCACAGTGGCGTGATTTCGGGTCGCAGGTTTAATCGTCACTTTATGACCGTGCAGGCCGCTCAAGCTAATCAAGGCGTGGCCCTCGGCTGGCATAGACTTGCCCACCCGTTGATAACAGAAGGAAAGCTTTGTCGGATCACCGACGTCGAATTACCCGCGCCAGGAGGTTATTACCTTAGCTGGGCCGAGAACCGCGTCTTATCTTCGACTGCCGAGCTGGTCCGCGATTGGCTATTGGAGATGGCGGCCGAGGAAAGGAACAAAGACAGCAACTCGAGCACGATTATTCGCTAGCGCGAGCACGGTATGCAACGACGCGTTCTGTCAGATAATAGAACCCCGCTCAATTTGATTGAGCGGGGTTAAACTTTATTTCGCGTCTATAGCGGTGTCACGTTCCTACTGATGTCCCCCCAAAATATCCAGAGACTGCAACGTCGTACGACAAAGCGTCGTGATGTCGTAAACCGGTAACTCCGCAACCTGCCTGATTTTCGGTGTTGCCGGCGGAAAGAGGGTACATGAAAAGAGTAGGGCGCCAATATCAGGATTATCCTCGCGAAGGCGTTCAACGGCGCGTGAGATGTCCCGCTCTATGTCGACTGTGTCGGTCACCTGCGGCGGACACATTCCCTCGTTTTCACTCAACGTCCCGCCTTCAACGCCGCCGACAACAACTCGATCGTGGGCATCGGAACTATCCAAGCCCAGCCAGTCACGGTTAAATGACTTCGAATCGAATGTGAGTACAGCCAGCTTCTTTTGTGGGGGCAACTGTTTCAGGAGCAAAGGCACCATCATAAGGCTCGAAGTCAGCACGGGCACATCCACAGCCGCCGCCAAGGCCGCCTGATAACGGATTGCTGCGCCACAGTACGAAGTGATAGCCACGGCGCCACGCTCTACCAGTCGCTGGGCGGCCGCAATAAACGCCGGTTCGAGTTCCGGATCGCCTCGCATTACCGCTTCAACGCGACCTCCGGCGACAACTTCCGTTATGACCGGCAGGATATAACTGTTGGAATTCAGCATTGACCCCACGGCCGGTGGCGTCGGGTTTGGTGGGAACTCGGTTTCGAGATCCAAGATCCCTAGAAATTTGTTAGTGTGTGGTGCCATCTTGAGGCCTCCAATGAGAATTACCGCAACTCGAAATAGTCGGTCCGCTAAGGCACATCCCCTGCGGATCGGGACTCGAATGCACGACTACAATTCGAACGCGAGAACCGCGATGCAGTCACCGGGTTTCACTATTGATGGAAAGTGGCGCGCAATCAGGATACCGTCTTGCTGCGCCCTTACCTCGGCCGGTGGAACGCCTGTCTGGCCGATTGGAAAAATGGAAGCGATAGTTTCGCCGCGCCTAACCGATGCTCCTAGATCGACCAGCGGCTCAACAAGCCCAGCCTCGGAAGCGAAATGGAAGCACGTGCTGTCAGACATATCGAGCCATTTTGTGTCTCGAACCTCAACCGTGCCGCTTTTAAGAATGCCAGCTGCCAACAGGACGTTTCTCACGCCACGCTTTGCGATGCTGGCGCTGAGGGCGGTTGCCGTACCGCCGCCACCAAGCTCCGTGGTGATAAACACCTTCCCCATTTCTTCAGCAGCAGTGTCGTACATTCCCACCGCGTCGATCTCCAGCATCTTGACTGACCACGGCGCTCCGAACGCCTTGACCAGATCGAAGGAGCGAGCCTCTTGGACCTTGTTGTGCACAAGATGAGCGGCACAGAACGGTAGGAAATCGAGCGTTTTTCCGCCCGAATGAAAATCCAGCACGACGTCGGCGATCGGCAAGAGTACTCGCTGGAAGTAATCGGCGATTTTTTGAGTCACCGTTCCGTCAGGCGCTCCTGGGAAACTGCGATTCAGATTTCCTTTGTCTATCGGAGAGGTGCGAGTGCCGGCCGAAAAGGCAGGGTAATTCATCGCGGGAACGATGATCACGCGTCCAGAAATATCATGCTGCTTCAGCGATCTTGCGAGATCGAAAAGCGCGATCGGACCTTCATATTCGTCGCCATGGTTGCCACCTGTCAGAAGGGCTGTGGGTCCCTCGCCGTTCTTCACCACCGTCAAGGGGATGATCACGGAACCCCAAGCTGAATCGTCGCGGCTATATGGCAGCCGCAGGTGCCCGTGCTGAACTCCGTCGGCGGTGAAGTCGACGGTTGCGGTTATCGGCGACGGCCGTGTTTCGACTGCACTCATAAGTCAGTCCTTTAGGAGGAGTTTGCGTGGGACGTCAGCGAGGCATTCCACTCCGTCTTCCGTGATCAGGATGCTTTCGGTGATTTCCATCCCCATGTCCTCGAGCCAAAGCCCTGTCATGAAGTGAAACGTCATGCCTGGTTGAAGTTCGGTTCTGTCGCCGAGACGCAAGCTCATCGTGCGTTCGCCCCAGTCGGGTGGATAGCTGACGCCGATTCCGTAACCGGTGCGACTGTCTTTAACGATTCCGTGGCGCGCCAAGACAGCGAAATATGCCCGAGCGATGTCCTCGCAAGTGTTGCCCGGTTTGGCCGCCGAGAGACCGGCTTCCAAACCCTCCAAAGTAGCCGCTTCCGCATCGAGGAAGCGTTGGGTAGGCTTTCCCAGGAAGACCGTTCGCGAGAGGGGTACATGGTAGCGGTTATGACAGCCGGCGATCTCGAAGAAGGTTCCTTCCCCTGCACGTAGAGGGCGGTCATCCCACGTGAGATGGGGGGCATTCGCTTCCGCACCGGACGGCAGCATAGGCACGATCGCAGGGTAATCTCCGCCGATCTGACCCACGCCGCGGATGGCAGCATCGTAGATGTCGGCGACCAGATCACACTTCCGCATACCGACCTCGATCTTGTCGGCGATTCGCTGGTGCATCGCCTCAACGATACGGGCGGCCTTACGCATGTAGTCGATTTCAGCGGGAGATTTGACCGCGCGTTGCCAATTAACAAGTCCCGTGCAATCGGAAAACTTGGCGTTGGGAAGGCGCTTCACGAGCGAGGCGTATGCTGCGGCGGAGAACCAGTAGTTGTCCATTTCCACGCCGATGCGAAGCGAGCCTAAGCCACGGCTAGTTAAAACATCGGACAAGAAGTCCATTGGGTGCCGCTCGACGGACTGAACATAGTGATCCGGGTAAGGAACGATGTTGGCGTCACTGAGGTACGCCGTATGCTTTGCGCCATTGGCGTCCATCCCGCGACCATACCAAATTGGTTCCCCATCAAGCGGGACTATGACGGCTTGATGGACATAGAAGGACCAGCCGTCATACCCCGTGAGCCAGTTCATATTCGACGGATCGCTGACGATCAGCAGATCAACTTCTCGCTTGAGCATGGCCTGACGGGTCTTCTCAAGGCGGTGGGCGTATTCAGTACGGTTGAATTTCAATTCGACATCTGGCATTTCGAGACGATCCACAATTGGCTTACTTTCACGGTAGCGTTCCGCTCTACGCTTCTTCGATCCATATCCACCGGCTAACCTTGTTCACCGTCGCGAGAGTCCCTCGCTAATCTGTTGGGGCGCACTATGTGGAGACGACGGGCCCGAGCTTTGTGTTTTGTGTGGTGTGCTAAACGCATTTTATTCGATCCGGACACGAAGAATCGGTACCACACTCACACCGTCGAACTGTCGTGCAAAAAAGTAATCTCTCGGGTGAGTCCAAACGCGTCTTGCGAAGAGACGCGCCAGTACGGGTAGGCCATCGACGCGTAGGGTGAATGCAGGCCGAATTTGGTCCAGGACTAGACGCTCCCGCAACATGCGCACCGTCCGATCGGGAGATGTGCACGCAAATTGGCAGGGATTTCGCTGCTCCCTGCGCCGCTCATGATCGAGCGCGACGATTCCAGAGGGAACAATTACACATGCTCCCCAGATGGTGGGGCTGCGGGGGGCGGAGAAATGAGGTCGTTCGGCAGGGGTCAAACCCAAGGCCGCAGGAGAAGGGCGACGCCGGTATGCCCCCGGTCGAACCATAGTCAGTACGCCGATCAAGCTCACAGTCCCGTTGCGCAGGATGGTCCCTAAGCTCTTTCGCCTTGTCGCGCTGCGTTTAATAATGAGACTCGCGGCTCGGATATCGCTAAGAGTGGCGGCCGCCATGATCGTCAATCGCGCAACAGCGGCAGCGTCATCAGACGGCCGAATTCGGGATGGGCTGCCTCATCTCCACAAAGGCGCAGGCAGTTCCAGGCGGTGGCCTGATTGCTGGTGACGACCGGACGACCAATTGACTCTTCCATGCCGGTGACCGCGAGCGCACCGCGTAGCGCCGTGCAGGATACGAACAGCGCTTCGGCGCTCGCATCGGTGGCCTCACGTGCGAGATCGACAAGCGCCGCCGGCGGGATGCGCGCCATCTCGCGGTCGTCCTCGAAGCCTAGGCAAGTAAAGCTGGCGATCTCGAAGCCACATACCGCGAAATACATCGCCATCGGCCTGGAGGTTTCGACCGTGTAGGGGGTGAGGATGCTGATCCTTTTCGCGCCAAGCGCCTTCAACCCGCGCATGCCAGCCATCGGTGGCGTGACGACAGGCACGCCGGGCCTGGCCGCCTGGATCGCCGCTTCGATCTCGGCATCGCCGATCACTACGCACGCCGAGGTGCAGGAGTAGCAGATGGCATCGAGCTTCTCGTCGGGCAGGATCAGGGCAGCACCCGCCGTAAGCGCCGGCTGCATCTTGCGCAGATTTTCCGGTGTGGTGGGGTTAGCGTAGGGAATGCGCGCGACATAGACGCCGACGCGATCGCTTGCCACCATGCGGCGGAAATCCGGCTCGCTGGTGTGGTCGGTGGCGAGGATGATCAGGCCGACGCGCTTCTCCAGAGGGCGCGCATCCAACGCCGGCCGTTTCGGGTAGACCTTGATCTCGGGCAATGGTTTCACGGATTACCTCTCGATCTTGCCGTAGCGGCGTTCCAGCCAGCGCAGCAACCGTGCTGGATAAGCTTGTGCCCTCAACGATGCGGAACCCACCAAATCATGTCAATTAGGAAAATAATATCATGACAATTTTTTATGATTCCACACAATTTAAGAGCAATTGCCGCCTAGATCGCCAGCAGCAGATGCTCGGGATCGCCAAGCAGCAGCTTGCTGACAACGCCGAGCCCGGCGCGCAGTTCCCCCTCGGTGGTCGAGCCCAGCGAGATGCGCACCGCCGGATGCCAGGGTGCTTCCGAGATGCGGAAGGATGTTCCCGGCGCGATCGCCACACCCCGCAGGCGAGCCTGAGCGACAAAACTTTCTTCGGCGCGGTCGCCGGGCAGCGGCAGCCACAGATGCAGCCCATCGCGATGGGCGCGATAGTCGACACCTGCAAGCACTTCCGAAGCGATGTCCTGTCGCCGCCGCAACGCCGAACGTTGCCAGCGCACAAGATCCATCGCTGTGCCGTCGGTCACCCATTTGGTGGCGATCTCGGCCACCATCGGCGTCGCCATCCAGTTCGAGACGAGGTGGCGGTTGGCAACGGCGGCGACATAGCGGTCGGGCGCGGCGAGATAACCTATGCGCAGGCCGGGCACGGTGATCTTGGTGAAGGAGGTGACGTAGAGCGTACGCTCGGGCGCGAAAGCCGCAACCGGCGGCGGCCGGTGCTCGACCAGCGGACCCAGCACATCGTTCTCGATGACGGCGATGTCGTGCTTGCGCGCAACCGCCGCGATCTGCTCGCGCCGCGCGGCATCCATCAGCGTCGCGGTCGGGTTGATTACCGAAGGCTGCACGAACACGGCCCGGATGTCCGACAGCCGGCAAGCTTCGTCCAGTGCCTCCGGGATCAGACCGTTATCGTCGATCGGCAACCCCTCCAGATTGAAGCCGAGATAGCGCGCCAGAGGCACCAGGGTGTGATGGCCGATCGCCTCGCTGGCAACGGTCGAACCGGGTGGTGCCACGCTCATCAGCGCCACCGTCATGCCGGCCGTGGCGCCATTGGTCAGGCTGACATTCTGCGGCGACACATCGAGACCACATAGCTTCAGCCATTCAACCGCCACCGCACGGTGGCGCGGAAAGACCATGTTGGGTCGGAACGACAGCGCCGAGCTCGACGGCAAGTTCTCGGCCAGCCAGCCGAGCGCCTGTTTGAGCCGCTCCAGATGCATCGGCTCGCAGACCGGCTTCAGGATGGAGAGGTCGATGACCTCGCCCAGACGCTCCGGCAGATAAGGCGGCTCCGGCTCACGGCGCTGCGTCTGGACAAAGCTGCCGCGGCCTATTTCGCCCGAAATCAAACCGCGCCGGATCAATTCCTCATAGGCGCGGCTGACCGTCTGCACCGACAGCTTGAGATCGTCCGCCAGCCGGCGATGCGTCGGCAACCGCGCGCCATTGGCCAGCCGCCCATCATGGATGGCACGCGCGAACTGGTCGGCTAGCGACAGATAGGCCGGCCGGCGGATGAGTGTGGGATCGGGCTGCCACAATGTCATGACTTATTAGAGATCGAAATCAGTGCAATTGACAATCGAAATAATGCGCCATCATGCTACCATGGACGAAAAGTGGACATGATGGCTGCACCGAAACTCGACCCGATCGACCTGAAAATCCTCAATGCCATCCAGCGTGATGGCCGCATCACCAAGCTGGCGCTGGCCGACAAGGTCGGGCTGTCGCCAACGCCGTGCTGGATGCGGCTGCGCAAGCTGGAAAAGGCCGGCATCGTCTCGGGCTATCATGCATCGATTGCCATCCGCGTCGTCGCCCCTGTCGCCACCGTCTTGATGGAGGTGACGCTGGCCAGCCATCGCCAGGCCGATTTCGACCGTTTCGAGCGCGTTATCCGCGACATTCCCGAGATCGTTGCCTGCTGGTCGGTGGGTGGCGGCGTCGACTATGTGCTGAAGGTGATGGCGCGAGATATCGACTCCTACCAGCGGCTGGTCGACAGCCTGCTGGAGCGCGAGATCGGCATCGACCGCTACTTCACTTACATAGTCACCAAGACGGTGAAGGATGAGACCGTCTTGCCGTTGGCCGACCTGCTGCCACCCCATTCGTAGCGGAACCAGAGTGATATTCTCTTGCCGGCGCGCGCAATAAAGAGAATCTCTCTTCACGTAGGCATCCAAACAGCCTCTCTGTCTGCCGATGGCGAATAGTC
This sequence comes from Mesorhizobium waimense, assembly GCF_003601975.1. Lineage (GTDB taxonomy): Bacteria > Pseudomonadota > Alphaproteobacteria > Rhizobiales > Rhizobiaceae > Mesorhizobium > Mesorhizobium waimense. The sequence continues at coordinate 3,378 of NZ_QZWZ01000067.1, read as the reverse complement.
TCCCTGTATCAGTCCGATCCGGGAGACCTCCACCATGTCCGCGCACTTTTCCCGCACGATTCGCCATGACGCGCTCGACCGCCTCACCGACCGTCGGCTGCTGCGTGAACTCGCTTATGTCGATGGCCAATGGACGGCAAGCGAAGCCGCCGAAAGTTTCGAAGTCACCGATCCGGCCAGCGGAGCTACAGTGGCTTATGTCGCCAGTCTTGATGCCGGACAGACGACCAAGGCTATCGACGCCGCGTCTAGAGCATTCCCAGCGTGGCGGGCTCTGCTGTCGCAGGAGCGTAGCAGGACCCTTCGAAAATGGTTCGAACTGATCCTTGCTGCGAAAGACGACCTCGCTCTGCTGATGACGCTGGAACAGGGCAAGCCGCTCGCGGAGTCGCTGGGCGAAATCGATTATGCTGCCTCCTTCGTCGAGTGGTATGCGGAAGAAGCCAAACGCCTGAATTCCGAGAGCGTCACCAGCCATCTGCCGAACGCGGAAATGATGGTGCGGCGTGAACCGCTCGGCGTCGTCGGTATTGTCACGCCTTGGAATTTCCCATCCGCGATGCTGACCCGCAAGGCAGCCGCCGCCCTTGCCGCCGGCTGCACCATTGTTGCGCATCCGTCCTCCGAAACGCCGCTGTCGGCGCTGGCGCTGGCTGAACTCGGCGAACGCGCCGGCCTGCCCGCTGGTGTCTTCAACGTCGTCACCGGCAAAGCCGCGACGATCGTCGGGCGGATGTGTGCAGATCCACGCGTCCGCGCGATGAGCTTCACCGGCTCGACGGAGATCGGGAGGCTGATCGCCGCCCAGAGTGCCCCGACGATGAAGCGGCTGGTGATGGAGCTTGGCGGGCACGCGCCGCTGATCGTGTTTGCCGACGCGGATATCGACAGAGCGGTGAACATTGCCATCGACGCCAAATTCGCCACGTCAGGCCAGGACTGCCTTGCCGCCAATCGAATCTATGTCCAGCGTCCGATCTACGACCGCTTCTGCGCAGCCCTCGCCCGCCGCATTGAGGCCTTGCAAGTCGGCAACGGGCTTGCCGACGATACCGACATCGGCCCGCTGATGCACGAGCGGGCTATCGGCAAAGTCGAGGAACAGGTTGCCGACGCGCTCGCCCGCGGCGCGCGCTGCCTTGCCGGCGGCAAGCTTCACGCGGCGGGATCGCTGTTCTACCAGCCGACGCTGCTGGTAGATGTCGCCGACGAAGCGCTGATCATGCGCGAAGAGACCTTTGGCCCCGTCGCCGCCGTCACGCCGTTCGACAGCGAGGCCGAGGTGATTGCCCGCGCCAACGCCACCGAATATGGCCTGGTCGCCTATGTCGTGACCGAGAACGGCGCCCGCCAGCAGCGCATGGGCCGCGCACTCGACTACGGCATGGTCGCGATCAACCGCGTCAAGATCACGGGCGCGCCAATCCCGTTCGGCGGCGTCAAGCAATCCGGCATCGGCCGCGAAGGCTCGCGTCACGGGCTCGAAGCTTTTACTGATCTCAAATACCTCTGCCTGGACGTGGCGTAGGCTGCGACCGCTTTGTCTTTCAAGGAGTCAAAAGAATGCTCGACCAGTCCAACGAACTCGCCGCCTGGGATCGCGACCACTTCTTCCATCCCTCGACCCATATGGGCACGCACGCGCGCGGCGAGAGCCCGACCCGCATCATGGCCGGCGGTGAAGGCGTCACCGTCTGGGACAACAATGGCAAGAAGAGCATCGATGCCTTCGCCGGCCTCTACTGCGTCAATGTCGGCTACGGTCGCCAGAAGATTGCAGACGCCATCGCCGCCCAGGCGATGAACCTCGCCTACTACCACGCCTATGTCGGCCACGGCACCGAGGCGTCGATCACGCTTGCCAAGATGATCATCGACCGGGCGCCCGAGGGCATGTCGAGGGTCTATTTCGGTCTGTCCGGTTCCGACGCCAACGAAACCAACATCAAGCTGATCTGGTACTACAACAACGTGCTCGGACGGCCGGAGAAGAAGAAGATCATCTCGCGCTGGCGCGGCTATCACGGCTCCGGCGTCATGACCGGATCGCTGACCGGGCTCGACCTGTTCCACAACGCGTTCGACCTGCCGCGCGCACCGATCCTGCACACCGAGGCGCCCTATTATTTCCGCCGCGCCAACCGTTCGATGAGCGAGGGGCAGTTTTCGCAACATTGCGCCGACAAGCTCGAGGAGATGATCCTGGCCGAAGGTCCGGAAACCGTCGCCGCCTTCATCGGCGAGCCGATCCTTGGCACCGGTGGCATCGTGCCGCCGCCTGCCGGCTACTGGGAAAAGATCCAGGCGGTGCTCAAGAAGTATGACGTGCTGCTGGTCGCCGACGAGGTGGTGACGGGCTTCGGCCGGCTGGGCACCATGTTCGGCTCCGAACATTACGGCATCAAGCCGGACCTCATCACCATCGCCAAGGGCCTGACCTCGGCCTATGCGCCGCTGTCAGGCGTCATCGTCGCCGACAAGATGTGGCAGGTGCTGGTCCAAGGTTCCGACAAGCTCGGCTCGCTCGGCCATGGCTGGACCTATTCGGCGCATCCGATCTGCGTTGCCGCCGGCGTCGCCAACCTCGAACTGATCGACGAGATGGACCTGGTGACAAATGCCCGCGAGACTGGCGCCTATTTCCGCGCCGAGCTGGCCAAGGCCGTTGGCGGTCACAAGAATGTCGGCGACGTTCGGGGAGACGGCATGCTGGCGGCGGTCGAGTTTGTCTCCGACAAGGACGACCGGGTGTTCTTCGACGCTTCGCTCAAGATCGGGACGCAAGTGGCGACGGCACTTGCCGCCAGCGGTGTCATCGGCCGCGCCATGCCGCAGGGCGACATTCTCGGCTTCGCGCCGCCGCTCTGCCTGACGCGTGAGGAGGCCGACACCATCGTCGCCAGGACCGCCGACGCCGTGAACAGCGTGTTTGCAAGTATCTGACATCCAGCCATGAAATAGTCGAGAACGTGCTCCGCGTTGGGCGCGCATGTAATATTCGAGGTCTCGCAGATTGCAGGCGCCATCCGACATGAAGGTCACCTCCTGGTTCATCACGATGCCCTGATTGACCAACAGCTCGTGTAAACGGCGCTTTGGCTTTTCGTCGTGCCCGGCTACAAAGCCAAAGCGCCGTGCCAGCCCATCCTCGGGCACGGATTTGCCGACGAACGCGTCGAAATTGGTCGGTCTGTTGGTCCAACTGCGCACGTAGCCGCCATCGATGCCGATCGTCACGGGCGGTCCGGGGGTCGGCATCTTGTTCCATTCGGCCTGGCATCCGCTCGCGAACGTCGCCTGCTTGGGGCCGAGTTCGGCTTCGAGACGCTCGGCGAGCCGACGAGACCCCCAGCTTTTTCATGCGCCCGGGCTGCTTCG
>NZ_QZWZ01000066.1 GCF_003601975.1 Mesorhizobium waimense | reverse complement strand
GATTAGCGATCTCTTCGGCGAGACGCTGGCAGAAGTCGCCGCCCCGGAGACAGGTTTCCTGCTCTGGCGCATGACGCATCCAACCATACCAAAAGGGTCCACGATAGGAGCGGTCGCAGTCGAGGAAACGTCGGTTCGCCAGCAAAGATGACGTACTTCAGGACCGGTTCCAATAACTCGCGGGAACTCGGCACCATCGTTTCTGGGCGGCTTGAGGCTGCCAAGCATCGCTATAGGTCGGCCAACATCCCGCACGCCCGGCATAACCAACGAATAACTCAATCGGGTTGAGAGAACCGGAAAGCCAATTAAAGACCGGGAAGTGCCCGTGGTCGGCCTGCACTTGACGTGGGCTATGCACTCCATTCGCTTGACTGCCACCAATTCGAAGTATGTTCGAAAAAGGACTTCAGGAATGAAATTCTCAGGCTTCCGCGTATTTGCCGAAGCGCTCAAAGGGAACACTGGATGGCGCCCTCTTTGGCGTAATCCGGAGCCCAAATCAGACTATGATTATGTGGTCGTCGGGGGAGGCGGTCACGGTCTAGCGACCGCTTACTATCTGGCCAAGACGTTCGGGCAGTCCCGTATCGCTGTGCTGGAGAAGGGCTGGTTGGGATCGGGGAATATTGGCCGCAACACGACCATTATCCGTTCAAATTATCTGCTTCCCGGCAACGAGCCATTCTACGAATTTTCGATGAAACTCTGGGAAGGACTGGAGCAGGAACTCAACTTCAACGCGATGGTCTCTCAACGCGGAGTTATCAACCTTTTTCACTCGGATTCGCAGCACGATTCATTTCGACGTCGCGCAAACGCGGTGATCCTCGCCGGGGCCGACGCGCGTCTGTTGAGCCGTGAAGATTTGCGCGCGATGGTTCCCTTTCTGAACTTCGACAATGCGCGATTTCCAATCCGTGGCGCTTTATTGCAGCCGCGCGGGGGAACGGCGCGGCACGATGGCGTGGCGTGGGGATACGCCCGTGGCGCCGACCTGCGTGGTGTGGACCTGATCCAGAACTGCGAGGTGACAGGTTTCCGGATTGTCGATGGCAAGATCCGGGGTGTCGAGACCTCGCGGGGCTATATTGGTGCCGGTAAGGTTGGCGTTGCAGTGGCGGGCTCTTCGGGCCGGGTGATGGCGATGGCGGGGATGCGGCTTCCAATGGAGAGCCATGTTTTGCAGGCCTACGTCTCGGAAGGCTTAAAGCCCATACTTCCTGGCGTCATCACCTTCGGGGCGGGACATTTCTACATCAGCCAGTCGGACAAGGGCGGCCTGGTCTTCGGTGGCGATATCGACGGCTATAATTCCTACGCCCAGCGGGGCAACCTTCCGGTGGTCGAGCATGCGGCTGAATGCGGCTTGGCGCTGATGCCGATGATCGGACGTGCGCGACTGCTGCGGATGTGGGGCGGCCTGATGGATATGTCGATGGACGGCTCACCGATCATTGATCGCACGAACATCGAAGGCCTCTTTTTCAACGGCGGCTGGTGCATTGGTGGATTCAAGGCGACCCCAGCCAGCGGTTACTCTTTCGCCCATCTTCTTGCGACCGGCTCCCCTCATGAGACCGCGCGCGCTTACCGACTCGATCGGTTCTCACGCGGATATGTAATTGATGAAACCGGCACCGGGGCGCACCCCAACCTGCATTGAGGACACCCTAATGCTAATTCCCCATCCAATTCTGGGTTCGCGCGATGCGCGAGAATTCACATATCTCGGCGATGTTCGGCTCGTCGACCGTCCGGACCCGACTGGGCCGGATGCCGAGGCCGCTTTTTGCGATTACGTCTTCCTGCGCGACAACCCGGCGGGCGTGCATCGCGAGCTGTGGTTCCACGAACAGGGTGACCGTTCCTGCCTGGTGGTCACGCGCAGCACAATCACCCATGACATCCTCGGTGCGGAGCTGGCTCGCGATTTCGCGCTCGCGCGGAAAAGGGGTGGTGAATGACGCGGCTCTCCGGCGGGCTGGTCGACCGCTCGCAAACCCTGAACTTTACCTTCGACGGCAAACAGTACCACGGCTATCCGGGCGACACGCTTGCCTCGGCGCTCTTGGCCAATGGCGTGCGCCTGATGGGCCGCAGCTTCAAATATCATCGTCCGCGTGGCGTGTTCTCTGCCGGCTCCGAGGAGCCGAACGCTTTGGTGGAGTTGCGCTCGGGCGCCCGTCAGGAGCCGAATACGCGCGCCACCGTTGCGGAGTTGTTCGAAGGGCTTGTGGCGCGAAGCCAGAACCGCTGGCCGTCACTGGGCTTCGATGCCTTAGCGGTCAATGATTTGCTGTCGCCATTCTTTACGGCCGGGTTTTACTACAAGACCTTTATGTGGCCCAAAGCCTTCTGGGAAATGCTTTACGAGCCTGCGATCCGTAAAGCCGCGGGTCTCGGAAGCTTGTCCATGCAGGCTGATCCCGATGCCTATGACAAGGGGTTCTTGCATTGCGACGTCCTTGTCATCGGCGGGGGCCCGGCCGGGCTTGCGGCCGTACTGACAGCAGCGCGCTCTGGTGCACGCGTGATCCTGGCCGATGAGGATTTCCGTTTGGGCGGCAGACTCTTGGCCGAGACGGAAACACTGGACGGGGCGCCGGCTACTGATTGGATCTCCGCGTTGGAGACCGAATTTGAGAGCCTGCCGAACGTGCGCGTGATGCGTCGTACCACCGTGTTCGGCGTCTTTGATCACGGAATCTACGGTGCCGTGGAACGGGTTTCCGATCACCTTGCGGAGCCAGGCGACAAGGTCCGTCAGACGCTGTGGCGCATCACTGCCAAACGCGCGATATTGGCGTCGGGTGCCACGGAACGACCCATCGCCTTTGCCGACAATGACCGTCCGGGGATCATGTTGGCGGGCGCAATGCGGGCTTACGCCAATCGCTGGGCGGCCTGCCCGTCCAAGACGATCGCGGTCTTCACCAACAACGATGACGGTCATCGCACCGCCCGCGACCTCGCAGCCAAGGGTGTGCATGTCGCGGCCGTTATAGACGCGCGTCGTGAGGCGAGAGCCCGAGGCGATTATCGCGTGATTGCTGGTGGCATGGTAACGGGTTCGCGCGGGCGGCTGGGCCTCAGAGCAATCGAGGTTTCCACGAACGGCCGCCGCGAATGGATCGAGTGCGGTTCGCTAGGTGTTTCGGGCGGCTGGAACCCGAATGTGCATCTGACCTCCCATCATCGCGGTCGGCCGGTTTGGAATGAAGCGCTGCAGGCGTTCCTGCCGGGCGCCGATGGCCCCGCGGGATTGCTTCCTGTGGGTGCGGCGGCGGGCCACTTTTCCACTGCCCAGACACTTCGCTCCGGCGCCGAGGCGGCTCTGCGTGCGCTGACCGAACTCGCGATTGCGGCAGCGCCGCCGGTGCTGCCGCAGTCGGAGGAGTCCGGCTACGGGGTCGCGCCCATTTTCCACGTGGCGGGCAAAAAGCGCGCCTGGGTCGATTTTCAGAACGACGTGACGGTGAAGGACCTAAAGATCGCCCATGCCGAGAACATGCGCCCGGTAGAGCATCTAAAACGCTATACGACGCTGGGGATGGCGACGGACCAGGGCAAAACCTCCAACGTGACCGGGCTGGCCGTGATGGCGGAGCTGACCGGGAAATCAATTCCGGAAACTGGAACGACGATTTTCCGTCCTCCCTACACTCCAGTGACGATCTCGGTTCTGGGCGGAGGCGATACGGGGCCTCATTTCCGCCCGCGCCGCCTGACACCAACACACAACTGGGCTGAAGCGCAAGGCGCCGTTTTCGTCGAGACCGGCCAGTGGATGCGCGCCGAGTATTTCCCCCGCCAGAGCGAAACGCATTGGCGCCAGAGCGTTGACCGTGAGACCAAGGCAGTGCGCAGCGCCGTGGGCCTGTGCGACGTCTCGACACTCGGCAAGGTCGACGTGCAAGGCGCGGATGCAGGCGAATTTCTCAACCGGCTCTACAGCAACGTGATGGACACGCTGAAAGTCGGTCGGGTCCGCTATGGGCTGATGCTGCGCGAAGACGGCTTTGCCTATGACGACGGCACCTGCGCTCGGCTGGCTGAGGACCACTACGTGGTCACCACGACAACCGCCAACGCCGGGCTGGTCTACCGCAACATGGAGTTTGCACGCCAATGCCTTTGGCCGGAACTCGACGTGCAGGTCATCTCCACGACGGACGCCTGGGCGCAGATCGCCGTCGCCGGACCAAAATCGCGCGCCTTGCTTACCCGCATCGTGGATGGGTTCGACCTGTCTAACGACGCCTTTCCCTTTATGGCCTGCGCGGAACTGGTCGTTTGCGGCGGGTTGCGTGCACGGCTATTCCGGATCTCCTTCTCCGGTGAACTCGCCTTCGAAATCGCGGTCCCGGCCCGCTACGGCCATGCGCTGATGGAACGGCTTATGCAAGCGGGAGCCGATCTGGGAGCGACGCCTTACGGCGTTGAGGCGCTATCCGTGCTGCGCGTCGAAAAGGGCCACGTCGGTGGTTCCGAGCTGAATGGCCAGAGCACGGCCGCCATGCTGGGGTTGGGCAAGATGGTGTCGCAGAAAAAGGACGCCATCGGCGCGGTCATGTCGCGACGTGAGGGACTGGCGGGTGATATCCGCCGTATTGTGGGTCTGCAGCCCGTCGAGCGTGCGGGCAAGGTTGTTGCCGGGTCACACCTCTTCACCGTGGGCGCACCGCAAAATCTGGACACCGATCAGGGCTGGATCACATCGGCCTGCTACAGCCCGCATGTCGGATCGATGATTGGGCTCGGCTTTCTGGAAAACGGCGACCAACGCATAGGCGAGGTGATCGTCGCCGCGAACCCGGTCGAAGGCGAAAGCGAACGCCTGCGCATCGTGCCGGCACACTTCGTCGATCCAGAAGGAGCACGGCTGCGTGACTGACCTTACCGCCTTCACGGCGCTCGGCGCCGCACAGCCCCGCCTGGCATCCTTTGAGGCACTGGACATCCGGGAGAATCCGGAGCTGGCGCTTGCCTCTCTGGCGCTTCGCCGCGGTTCGATAAGGCCAGCGCCCTTTGGCCTTCATCTTCCCGAGCCGGGCCGCTGGGTGGCAGGGCAGGGTGTGGCGGCCTTCTGGGTCGGCCCGGATCAATGGATGATCGAAGCCGAGGGCCGTGCCGAGGAGAATTTCGCTGCTGATCTGAAGCAGGCCTCGCCCGATTGTACGGTAACCGAGCAGACCGATGGCTGGATCGTGTTCGAGATCGTTTCGCGGTCGGGTAGGGCGCCTCTCGAGGAACTGTTGTCGAAGCTCGTGAACATCGATCTCGCCGATTTTGAACTTGGCCGCGCGACACGTACCGGTCTCGAGGACATGAGCTGTTTTGTGATCCGTCGGAACGAAACTCATGTCGCTGTGATGGGGGCGCGCTCGTTTGCCGGATCGCTATGGCACGCGCTCGAAACGGCAGTGAGCCGGTTGCAAACGTAACCTGATCGAAGCCCTTTCATATATCCAGATTGGATTAAAGGGCCGCGAAATTCTATTTTCCAAACTAAGATATCCATGGAAATCTCCGGTTGGAAAAGGAGACGCGCGGCTGCCTTGCGTCCGAGGAAGGAACGCGGTGGCAATTGCTTCACGCTGCCTTGGGGCGGACGCTATCCACAAAGGTTGGTTGATTGGCCCATGATACACACACATCTTCTCTCGCTCCCTTCGCCAATCGGATTGCCAGAGCAGTGGCCATTCATCAAGATGCACGGCCTCGAGAACTATTTTGTTATTCTCGACCGTCGAGACGGGAGCAAGCCTCTAGATACTGAAGAAATCGTGCGCATATGCAGCACCAGCGTCGGCGTCGGCGGCGAGCAGCTGCTGACCATTGAACGGGCCTCGGACGAGGGGCTGCGCTCCGGCGCCTACGCGGCAATGCGGATATTCAATATCGACGGCAGAGAGGTTGGAGCATGTGGCAACGCCACGCGCTGCATGGCCTATCTACTGCTTGAGGAATCCGGGAGAGATGAGGTGTTGTTGGAGTTGGCAGGAGGCGTCGTCCACTGCCGCAGAGCTGGGTCAATGGAGGTCAGCATCACGCTTGGACCGATCAGCATGGATTGGCGCAAGATTCCATTGTTGCGAGAGGTTGATACACTTCACCTGCCTATCGAAAGCGGACCGTTGTCGGATGGCGCCGCCCTCTACATCGGCAATCCGCATGCTATCTTCTTTGTAAACCAGCTCGACAGCGTCGACATGGGTCGCTATGCGCCTGCGGTGCAGAACGCCGACCTGTTCCCAGAGGGTGCTAACGTTGGCGTAGCGCAGGTCCTTGACGGACAAACACTTCGGCTCGTCGTTTGGGAAAGACCAGGTAAACTCACCAGGGCATGTGGAACCGGCGCGTGCGTTGCTTCTTATGCAGCGCTCAAACGGGGCCTCGTCACTTCCAAGAAAATCGCTGTTCATCTTCCGGGCGGAAAGCTGGATATCGAACTACTGCAAGGCGATACAGTTCGCATGACTGGTCCGGTCGCTTTTTGCTGTCATGGTTTCCTAAGTAGCTGCAAGTAACGCCCCATATGCACCAAACGCCAACGTGCGGCATCGATAAGAGACAACGACAAACTAACACGAAAACAGGGGAAAGATCATGAATGGGCCGACTACATGTTTTGCATTAAGTGCAGGACTGCTGGTTGCAGCGTGGCCTTGTGCCGCGCAATCGCAGGACATCCCTGACAACCTTAAAGGTACTGGCGAAGTCGTCATAGAATCGAGCGGAGGGACCTTGGAGGCGGCCGAGAAGAAGGCCTTTTTCGATCCTTTTACGCGAGACACCGGCATCAAAGTTGTGCTGGTTGCCGAGGATCACGCAAAGCTGTTGGCGTCGGTGCAGCTTGGTCAGCCCGCAAATGACATCGCCGACCTGGCCGGCGGTCAGCTTGCGAGTTGGATCGCCAAGGGTGGTGCTGAAAAAATAGACTACAGCTACTTCGCCAAGGAGACCCTTGCCGCCATACCAGAGCCACTTAGAAACGATTTCGGGTTGGGCAATTTCACCTATTCGGCTGTTATCGGCTACAACACCAAAAAGTTTCCGGAGGATGGCAAGCATCCTAAAAATTGGGTCGACTTCTATAACGTCAAGGAGTTTCCGGGAAAGCGGGCACTATCGAAATGCGAAAAGATGGTTGAGAGCGGCCTACTCGAAGGGGCTCTGATGGGCGATGGCGTGCCGGTTGACCAAGTGTATCCGATGGACATGGATCGGGCCTTCGCCAAAATCAAGGCGCTTATGCCAGATGTGGGTCGCTGGCTGGTCGCTGGCGCAGATGGGCCCCAAAGCCTTATCGACGGGGAGGCCGATATGGCCTCGACCTATAATGGGCGAATGGCGGCTGCCAAGGAGCAGGGCGCACCTGTTGCGTTCTCGTGGGAGCAGTCCTTGCTTCAGTATGACTACTGGGTGGTCATGAAAGGCTCACCTAACAAGGAAAACGCGTTCAAGTTCCTGGCCTATATCTCTCGCCCAGGACCGCAAGCGGTTTTTGCCGAGGCGATCCAATACGGCCCTGTCAATCAGGACGCGTTCAAGCTGCTTCCTAAGCAACTTGCCGAAAATCTACCCGGTGCGCCGGATCTTATTAAGAAGCAGCTGTTCCAAAACTACCCGTGGTGGGGCAAGACCGGTCCAGACGGTCGCACCAACTATGAAATTGCGATGGAACAATGCGTCGCACTGCTGTCGCAGTGATCATACGTCGCTGCAGGGAAGGATGAGCCTGCAGTGGCAACTTTGCCAGCCGCATCGCTCGGTTCGGTAAGCAAACGCTCAAATCGGAAAGTAATAGGTAAAATGGAAGTCATCGCAATCAGCAACAGCTGCGAATACGGCCAACCCGGCATTTTTCGTGGGCACCTACGTTTTGATAGTCCGCGGCTCGCCGGCTACAAATGGGAGATTTGCGAGATCCGGGGAAAAAGTGCTGGTCCGCGTCTTTGTATCTGCGCGGGTATTCACCCAAACGAGGTGTCTGCAATAGAAGCAGCCGTGCGGCTTCAAAGAGCGTTCGATCCGGAGATTATGGCAGGCAGCGTTTCCATTATTCCATTCATCAACCAGCCAGGGCTCTTTGAGTATCCCGATTACGTTTGTCCACTTGATGGCAAAAATATCGAACACACGTTTCCCGGCAAGAAGGACGGGACTTTTTCCGAAGCCCTTTGCGATGCGATCATGAACGAATGGTGCGATGGCGCAGATTGCCTCATAGACATGCATGGCGGCAACTTGCGAGAGAACGTCTCCAAGTTCGTGATCGTTCAAAATGCGCCCGATGCCCAGCTCAGTGCCCGGGCGCGGCAGATGGCAATGTGCTTCGACGCGGAGTTTGTGCTTGCTCTGCCGACGCGCTTTATCGACAGGCCAGGGACATATTCTCCCTCGGCTTTCGCTCGCCAAGGTCGACTCGCCATTCTGCCAGAAGCTGGAGCAAACGGTCTAGCGACCGAAGACACAGTCTCCTTTTTCGTCGACGGAGTTTTGAACGTTGCCCGCACTCTCGGCATCATCAGCACACCGTTGTCAGAAATCCGAAACGCCCAAGCGGTGTGTGACGACTACCTCTGGGTTTATTGTCCAGTTGGCGGAGACTTCCACGCCGAAGTGGAACCCGGCGCCCGTGTAACCAAGGGCCAAAGGCTTGGCACGATGACCAATCTCTTCGGCGAGACTCTAACCGAAGTTAGCGCTCCGGATTCCGGCTGTCTTTTGTGGCGTGTTACGCATCCATCAATTAAAGAGGGCTCCTTTATGGGGGCAGTCGGCACCCTGGAAAACAGACCTTCGTAACCAGCTGGGCGCCTACTTTCGCATCGCAGTACTGCCCGCAATGTGGTGGCGTACAGACATAGAACCAGGGGCGGTTCAATGTGTAAAATGCGGCTGACCGTCTGACCGGCTTCGTTACGCAGGCGCGCCAATACTATATAACAATAGAGGATGATTATGGCTGCGGACGAAACACTCAGGATCGCGCGATCAACTCCCCAGATGAAGCTACAGGACTATACAGCCCAGGTCGATTTCGCAAAAATGAGAGTCTACCGAATGAAGCGGGCACAAGAGCAGCTCGCGAAGGCTGGATACGCAGCAGCCGTGCTGTTCGATCCGATTAATATCCGGTACGCGTCCGGCGCCAGCCGTCACCCCATTCTCAATTTCCATCTCCCGATGCGCTGCCTCATTTTGCCGGCGCAGGGCCTTTCGGTGATTTACGAGTTCGACAAACTGGAAAAGGAAACGAGTCCGCTCCAAACAGTGGCCGAAGTGCGAGCTCCCCTGTCGACTACCTTCTTTGCAGGCGGTCCGCGCAACGAGGAATTCGTAAAGGCTTGGGTCAACGACGCCTGCGACGTCTTGAAGAAGATGGTGGGAAGCGAAAAGCGGATTGCCATCGACCGCATCGACCCTGAGACCGTCGCAGCATTCCAGGCGAAGGGCTACACAATCGGAAATGCCCAGAAGCCGCTGGAACTGGCTCGGGTCATCAAGTCGGACGAAGAGATTGCATGCATGAGCATGGCGATTACCGTCGGTGAGGAGGGCATGAACCGGATGCGCGAGGCTTTGCGGCCAGGCATGACCGAAAACGAGCTGTGGGCACATCTCCATCACGCCAATATTGCGCATGGAGGTGAGTGGATCGAAGCACGTCTTCTGAACTCAGGCGGCAACATTCTGCCATGGGGAAAGGGCAGCAGCGACAAAATGATCCGTGCAGGAGAATTGGTTGCCTTTGACACGGACATGATCGGGCCGTTCGGCTATGCTGTCGATGTCTCCCGAACCTTCTATTGCAAGCCAGGCAAGCCGACAGATGAGCAGCGTCGGCTGTATAACCATGCAGTTGAGGAGGTCGCACACAATATTGCTCTTGTTCGACCCGGCCTAAGCTTCAAAGAACTGTCAGAAAAAGCTTGGAAGATCCCTGACGAATTCGTGTACCACCGGTACTCTTGTCTCGCGCACGGGATTGGAATGTGTGACGAGTACCCTTACATCACTCATGCCTTCGACTGGAAGCAATATGGCTACGACGGCGTCCTCGAGGAGGGCATGACGATCTGCATCGAAAGCTTCATCGGCTCCGAGCACGGAATTGAAGGCGTGAAGCTGGAGGAGCAGGTGCTCGTGACTCGCAACGGCTGCCAAAAGCTTTCCACTTTTCCCTATGAGGAAGAGTTGATGAACTAGCCTTTCATCAATAGGCAGCACGAGATCCACAATCTGTTTGGCTTGGTAGTGCGAGACTGGTTTGGATTGACGCCAAGGCCACCGGACACAACGCGCCCCTGCTGCAACGCGCTGACGCTGTGCGCCTTCATTTCAAGATTTTGCGCGGCTGCACGCTCTTGGGAGCCCGGTAGAAGTCGTTCCGATACGAACCGAGCGAAGGCAGTTGTGGGAAAGTTCTGCGTTCATGATTCCTTGTTGAAGCAGACGGATGCCTTGGCCGGCGGACCCGCTTCGGAGAATAGCGCGCGCCTGCTCCCGCAGCCTAATCAGGGAGGGTTGGCATATATCGAGGTTGGATTAGAGAGCCATCAAATTCTATTTTCCAAGCTAAGAAATCTATGGAAACCTACGATTGGCAAACGAAACCTACCGCAGCGAGAACCCAAGCTTGCGATCGACGAAGGAACGCAGTGGCAAAATGTGAAGCTGATTGTGGGGCCTAGGCCATCAACTGAATGGGAGTTGATTGGTCGGGTGAAGCCGGCGATTGCGCCGCTTATGCGGCGGCGAATCGACCTCCAATCGACTCCAAGAGAAGTCGACGGTCATCGGCCTGGTGGCATTAGTTACCGCAGGTAAAGGGGCTCAAACCGTGCGGCCTGGACAGCCAATGAGAGCCAATCACAAAAAAACAGGGGAATTGGAAGATGAAAACAACAACCAATCTTGCATTCAGTATGGCGTTCCTGCTGTCGACGACCCTTGCCGCGCAATCGGAAGAAGTTTCTTCGAAGCTCAAAGGTAGCGGGGAAGTCGTTATAGAAACCGGCGGAGGAACCTTTGAGGCTGCGGCCAAGAAGGCATTTTACGATCCATTTACACGTGACACTGGTATCAAGGTTGTGCTGGTTCCAGAGGATCATGCAAAGTTGTTGACGTCAGTGAAAATTGGGCAGCCCGCAAACGATATCGCCGACATTGCTGGCGGTGAGCTAACGAGTTGGGTAGCCAAGGACGCCCTTGAAAAGATAGATTACAGTTACTTTGCGGGCGAGACCTCGGCCAAAATACCGCCCGAAATGAGGAACGAATTCGGGGTCGGTGATTATCTGTGGTCGTCTCTTATCGCCTATAACACCAAAAAGTTTCCGGAGGACGGTAAGCACCCAAAGAACTGGGTCGACTTCTACAACGTCAAGGAGTTCCCCGGCAAACGGGCATTGTCGAAATGCGAAAAGATGGTTGACGGCGGTTTGCTCGAAGGGGCCCTCCTCGGTGACGGTGTTCCATCTGACAAGCTCTACCCTCTCGACATGGATCGTGCCTTTGCCAAAATCAAAGCGTTGATGCCGGACGTGGGTCGCTGGCTAGTTGCCGGCGCCGATGGCCCTCAGAGCCTTATCGACGGCGAAGTCGATATGGCCTCGACGTACAACGGCCGAGTTGTGGCCGCGAAGAAGCAGGGCGCCCCGCTTGAAATGTCGTGGGATCAATCGCTGCTCCAGCATGGATATTGGGTTGTGACGAAAAATTCTCCCAACAAGGAGAACGCAATGAAATATCTAGCTTATATAGCACGAGCAGAGCCCCAGGCGGCTTTCGCCGAAGGGATATTCTACGGACCGATCAACAGCGATGCGTACAAGCTACTTCCGAAGGAATTGGCTGATCTAATGCCCGGCTCACCTGCAATTATCAAGAATCAGGTCTTCCAAAACTACGAATGGTGGGGCAAGGCCGTTTCAGATGGCCGTACAAACTACGATGTTGCGCTAGATCGGTGCGTGGCTCTGCTGTCGCAGTGATACCAGTGCCGCTGCAGGCGCGGAGACCTTGCAGCGGCTATTGTACCAACGGCGTGACAACACGCTGACCGCCTCAATTGATAGCGGCACTAGGTTTCTGCATCGACATATATTACAGCTTCGTTGCCATTATCGCCAGGGCCGTCACTCGATCCACTACTAGGTAGCTGCATGGCACTGTGGAGCTCTGTGACTGATGACACAGCGCCATTGTCGTTGGCCCGATGTGTGTAAGCAGGTCTGATGGAACGCGGGCGAAGATGAGGGCGCGAGAGACGGGCCCTCGCTTGCGGGAGAGATTGGTGCGTCGCGAGAGGAGGCTTGGCTCTGCGCGAGCAGTTCCAGGAAAATGGGATGAAAACCAGGAGCGACATTTGTATGAGTGTGATGTTGACAACAGGAATGGCCACTGGTTCGGCTGCATCACCAGTGGACAAGAGGCGAGGTCAAATGAAAATGCTCCTAGCAAGGCCTTGGCTTCGGGACGTCGTCATTGCCGGTCCGCTCGTTCTGCTTTTGGTCGGTTTTCTCGTCATTCCGCTATCCTTTATCCTGTGGGGCAGCGTTGAAGGTACCAAACTGAATTTTGCGCACTATGCGCGCACCCTCACCAATGAAACCAACCTAAAGATCCTGTTGTACACTCTGAGGATTGGGTTGATCGTGACCTTGGTCTCACTGGTTGCAGCATACCCGGTTGCGTATCTGCTCACGAAGATCAGGCCGCGCGCATTGTCGATCGTGACCATATTCATTCTCATCCCGCTGTTCACCGCCTTCCTTATCCGCACCTATGCGTGGATAATAATCCTCGGCCGCGAGGGGATCATCAACAACACACTTCTTCGGCTCGGCATTGTAAGCGAGCCTCTGCCACTCCTCAACACAACCTTCGCAGTCGTCATCGGGATGACACATGTGTTCATCCCAATGGCGATCTTCACGATGTATTCGTCGATGGTGCGGATCGATCATGATTTCGCGCGCGCGGCGCAGATTCTTGGCGCGAAACCGGTCCAGGCATTCCTGCGTGTTTATTTCCCAATGTCGCTTCCGGGCGTCTTGTCCGCTGGGGTTCTGATCTTCATCATTGCTATCGGGTTTTACATCACGCCGGCCCTTCTCGGTGGGCCGAGCGACACGATGATATCGCAGCTGATAGTGATGCAGATGACGACGCTGCTGAACTTCGAACTCAGCTATGCCTCGTCGATTGTGCTCCTGCTGGTGACAATTGGCACGCTCTTCCTCGCAAGCCTCTTCATTCCTCTAGAAATGATCTGGTCTCCCTCAATCGCCGACCTTTCGAACCGGCCACCTAGCGCGAGAACCCGTGCCTTAAAGGGGGCCAAACAAGTTTTTGATCCGGTCCTGGTCGTATTCGAAATGCTTGTTCATGCGATCACTAAGCCGCTTTTGACTCGCAAATCGCGCTGGCTCTGGGTCTATACGATCGCTGTCCTCGTCTTTCTTACGGCGCCCCTGATCGTCATTGTCGTCCTTTCGTTCAGCTCCTCCCCTTTCGTCGTCTTCCCCCCCCCAGGCTTTTCCCTGCAGTGGTGGGAGAAGTTGGCGAATGCAACGGACTGGCAGGCATCGTTCCTCTTCTCGACTAAGCTCGGGCTCACTTCTGCGCTACTCGCGACCATCATCGGCACCATGGGCGCCTTCTGGCTTGTCCGCACGACGCTCCCTATCAAGAGGGCACTGTTCCTGTTTTCGCTGTCGCCTCTCATGGTGCCTGTGGTTATAATAGCGACTTCGCTCTACGTCTTTGAAGCGCGCATTCACGTGCTCGGCAGCTTCATAGGGCTGGTAATTGGACATGTTCTATTGTCCGTGCCCTATGTCATCGTGGTCATGTCCGCCGCGTTGCGTGGATTTGACCCGTCGCTCGAGAGGGCCGCGGCGGTTCACGGCGCGCGCCCCATCCAGGTGCTTCGCCTCGTAACGTTGCCGATCCTTAAGCCGGCGCTGATTACCGCGGGTCTTCTCGCCTTCTTGACCTCATTCGACGAACTGCTCGTCAGCATCTTTCTGCTTGGACGACAGACGTCAACGCTACCGATGAAGTTCTGGGGCGACATCAAGTTCCAGGTGAACCCGCTCCTTAGCACGGCCTCGACCTTCATCGTTGCGCTCGTGATCGTATCGATCCTCACCGTTCAGTGGATCAGGGTACGGCATGAAAAGCGAACCTCGGCCAGCGCCAATAATTGATGATCGGATGCAATGATGTCGACCAGCCTTGAGATGAAGAAAATCCAGAAATGGTATGGGGCGCTCCACGTCGTGCGCGACTTCGACCTCTACGTTAAGCCTGGCGAGTTCCTAACCTTTCTAGGTCCCTCTGGGTCAGGCAAGACAACCGCCCTGAAAATGATCGCAGGCTTTGAATCTCCAAGCGGTGGCGACATGTTGCTTGGATCTCGCTCCATAGTGGACGTGCCACCCTACGAGCGTGGCATCGGCATGGTGTTCCAGAATTATGCGCTCTTTCCGCATATGACAGTTGCCGAGAACGTCGCTTTTCCCCTCACGGTTCGTAAGATTGGGCGAGCCGAGACCGAGGAAAAAGTCTTGCGCGCATTGCAATTGGTCAAAATGACCGAGTACCGTGACCGCTACCCAAATCAGCTTTCAGGCGGACAGCAGCAGCGCATTGCCCTTGCGCGGGCCGTCGTCTTCAATCCGAGCATCCTGCTCATGGACGAGCCGCTCGGAGCTCTTGACCGCAACCTTCGTGAACATATGAAAATCGAGATCATGCGGATCCAGGACGAGCTCAATATGACCGTGGTCTTTGTCACCCACGATCAAGACGAGGCGCTGACTATGTCCGACCGCGTTGCTGTCATCAATGAAGGCAGACTCATTCAGGTGGCCGACAGCAGGAGCCTCTACTACAGCCCACAAGACCGTTTCGTCGCGTCGTTTGTCGGAGAATCCAACCTTCTCCCTTGCCGAGTCGATCGCATTGAAAATGGCGCAGGCAAGGTTACCATCGGCGCCGCTACCTCAGGCGTCGCTCGCTTGTCTGGACAATTGGGAGGCGAAGCGGGATGGCTCTTTGTGCGGCCAGAGCATGTTGATATTGGCCCGCTCGGGGTAATCCCCAACACCGAGAATGTCCTCAATGGAGTTGTCAAGGACGCCTTATTTCTAGGCGAGATGACGCGCTATGCGGTTCGTTGCGACGATGAAACGATTACTGTCAAGCAGCAGAACCGCGGGCAAGCCCAGCTTGCCGGGGGAACGCCGGTCACCGTTTCTTGGGATGCGGCAAACTGTATCGTGTTGAATTGAACTGAATCGTTTCAAATACTACTGACGACTATGTCGGAAGGGTGATCGACTTCGGCTGTGAGGCCTTATCGCGGGCCGCGTCCAACCTTAATTTCGTTAACACCTATCGGAAAACGAGTATGAAAGTTTTCGTTGCGGGGCTATCGAAGTCAGGAAAAGCTTGGCATCCGTCTGCTAACACTTGAGGCCCCGAAGCCCGACGCATTTGCCGAGAGTTGGAAAGCCGACTTTAGAGTAGAGACGCCATGCACTGCGCGAAGGCAACTTGGCCAGAGTAAGTCATTGTCATCCGAATAGCCCGCACGAGGGGTTATGTAGGCCCATCGCAAATAGGGTAAGGCTTAATTCAATGAGGAACTGTCACCATGAAATACGACGTCGTTATAATCGGTGCAGGTTTTGCTGGTGTTATTGCCGCTCGAGAACTGCGACATGATGGGCACAAGGTCCTGGTGCTTGAGGGACGGGACAGAATCGGAGGGCGTACTCGAACTGAGCAGACATATGGTGTTCCTTTGGAGCTCGGCGGCACCTATCTTCAATGGTCTCAGCCACATGTATTCCGTGAAATACTAAGGTATAAGCTAGAGTTATCACCGCCTACACTTCGACGCGACAAGCGGTACTGGATTGCGGGAGGTAAGGTCCACTCTGGCGCGGCAGAGGACCTCTACAAGCTCGCGGCGCCTGGCCTCGAGGCAATGCTAGCTGATGCTCAAGAAGTGTTTCCGTACCCTTATGAAGCGGGCCGAGTCGATATCACGAGGGTGGATCGAGAATCGTACGCCGATCGTTACGCACGTATCTCCGATCCACTGACGCGTGATCTTGCTAGCGCGGTCCTCAGTGAAATCGCCACGTTCCCTGAACAGCAGTCAATCACCTCTTTGTTACGCTACGTCTCAGCGATAGGGAATTGGCAGACCTTCTTCAGTTCAGCAGGTGGTTGGAGGCTCAAGACAGGTACAAAGAGCCTGATCGAAGCCATCGCTGATGAAAGTCGTGCAGAGTTTCGTCTTAGCACACCAGTTGCGAAGATCGTCGACGATGGTACCCAAATTGTGGCTACAACTCGGGCGGGTGACTCGATTCAGGCACGCGCCGCGATCGTCGCTGTCCCAATCAACACGCTGCATCAGATCGATTTTTCACCCGGGCTTCGTATGCCTACCAAGCGATTGGTTGAGGAGCGGCAGCCGAATCTTAACTTTAAATTATGGGCTCTCGTCCGGGGACAAATCGAACCTTTTGGCGCCTCTGCCCCAATCCACGCAAATCCGCTCAGCTACGTCCAGACCGAGTATCAGATTGACGGCGACACTCTCGTGACTTGCTTCGGCGCTGATCGGAGCAAGTTCGATATATTCGATCGTAACGCGGTGCAGAATGCCCTTCGCGCCTACGTTCCCGGTCTTGAAGTCATCGAGGTCACTGCCCATGATTGGGTTTCGGATGAATTTTCGCAGGGTACCTGGGCTACCTTGCGCCCAGGCCAGCTCTCCGAATTGCTCCCAGACATCCAACGACCTCATGGTAGGATTGCGTTCGCGGGCGCTGATATAGCGCAGTCGCCTTATATTGGTTGGATAGAAGGCGCGTTCGAGAGCGGATCCACCACGGCGCGATCGGTATCACAAAGTCTTCTGGCTGGTCGATAAAATTCGTTGCCAGCTTGCGGTCGAGCGAAACGAAGGAGATTTAGGCGATGTCACGGTAACTGCTTGTCAGGTATCGCGGCGATAGACGCACTGGCATGAACGCGTCTGCCATCAACTACAAGCGCCATCGTTTCCCGCCTGAGGTCATAGGTCATCGCCCATGCGGTGTGGCTCTATTTTCGGTTCCCGCTGAGCCTGCGCTTGGTCGAGGAAATGCTGCTGGCGCGCGGCATTGTCGTTTCCTACGAGACGATCCGCCGGTGGGGAAAGAAATTCGGGCCCGACTACGCGCGTCGCCTTCACCGCAAGCAGCCCAGCCGGAACGACATCTGGCACCTGGACGAGGTGGTCATCACCATCGCCGGCAGACAGCACTGGTTGTGGCGAGCGGTCGATCAGGACGGCTGTGTACTTGATGAGATCGTCCAGAACCGGCGCAACACCAAGGCGGCAAAGCGATTGCTGATCCGGCTCCTGAGAAAGCAGGGTCACGCCGAAGCGGATGGTCACCGACAAGCTGCGTTCCTACGGCGCCGCACGCCGCCAGATCATGCCGAACGTCGAACATCGGTCGCACAAAGGTCTCAACAACCGCGCCGAGAATTCGCATGTGCCGTTGCGAAAGCGGGAGCGCATGATGCAGGGGTTCCGATCACCGGGATCGCTGCAACGTTTCGTCTCGATCTTCTCTGCCCTCAGAAATCTCTTCGTCCCACCTCGCATCAAACGCTCGGCAGCTGCCATTCACCTCCACCGCCTCCAGGCCATGGCGGCGTGGAAGACCATGACCGGAACGCTCGCCTGAATTCTGCAGCAGCGGCCTTAATCCGATCTATCTCAGATAACGTGACAAGCCCTTGCCGATAGTTCACCGCGATAAAACGAGCAATTGCAAGGATTGGCTCCCATTGCAACGTCCCGACACTCGCTGTCCTTTCAAACTATGCTGCTTCGGTATCGTGCGCGGCCCGTATTTCTCTCATTGCCTAACCGGCTGGTAGATTGTCCGATCAATGCACGCACCGCACATTCTGACGACTGTTCTTGCAAATCGGATTACCCCAGCGGGCTGGCAGAACGCCGTGCACCAGAAAGACGGGAGGCCGAAAGGTCCAATTTGGATAAATGTCATATATCTGCCATGAATAACACTTCGCGACATTGCATTTGACGCAATAGACCTTGTCGCAACATAGTTAAATCTCAGCACGCTCGTTTGGGGATGGCCAGGCTGCGACACTGTACGCTTTGCAGCTAACAAGGGGAATATGATCGTGGGTTTGAAAATTGCCGTCGGCGGAATTGAGCATGAAACGAATACCTTTTGCGCCGGCGAAACGCCGCTATCCGATTTTCAAGTTGAACGCGGACACGAGATTATCGATAACCATTGGGGCGTGCGCACCTATCTGGGTGGCATGCTCGATGCCGCTGCAAGTTTAAACGCAACTGTAGTCCCGATGATCTTTGCTGCGGCCGAGCCAGCGGGACCGATGTCGGAAAGCAGCTATTTGGTCTTTGTCGACGAGTTGCTTGCCTCCATCGCGAAGAGCCTGCCGCTTGACGCAATTGCCTTGTATCTCCATGGCGCTGGCCTCGCGACGAAAGTCGGCAATATGGAAGTCGATATTTGCCGAAGGATTCGTCAACTGGTTGGCTATGACGTTAAGCTTGTGGTTACTCTCGATCTGCATGGGAACCTCAACCCGCAGCTTTCCAACTTCGTTGACGTTGCATTTTGTGTTCATAATCATCCCCACACCGATGCGTACGAAAGAGGCCAGGACGCGATCAACATTCTGCCTCGATTGCTCAACGGTAGCGTCAAGCCAAAGACTCATATTGAGAAACTGCCCCTTTTAATGGTCACAGCCACGACCATGAGTGGTTGGGCGGCAGATGTCTGGGCGCTATGCCGATCAATTGAAGAAGACCCCGATATAATAACCTGCACCTTCCTCCACGGCTTTCCGTGGGCGGATTCGGTTGATACGGGTCCTTCGGTGCTGGTTGTGGCCAACGAAGATGCCGACAAGGCGAAAGACGCTGCCAAGCGCGTCGCACGCTTCGTGTGGAACGCGCGAGAGGAAATTCGCCCAAAAGCTCTTTCTCCTGAAGAGGCGATTAAGGCCGCTGTCAAATCGGAAGATTGGCCGGTCGTTCTGGTAGATGGAGCCGATTGTTCCGGCGCCGGCTGCCCGGCAGACGGAACTTACCTTCTGCGTGCGATGCTAGAAGCGAAACTGGGAGACACTTGTTTTGCGGTAATTTGTGACCCAGCAGTTGTTGTGCAAGCGCATCAGGCGGGTGTTGGCACAACCATAGCAGTAGCGCTTGGTGGTAAGTCCGACAAATTGCATGGCGCTCCGATCACGGCGACAGCTTATGTCAAATCGCTAACGGATGGGCGTTTTCTCATCCAACAGCCGATGGGCAGAGGGGCGCGGGTTTCCGTCGGCAAGACCGCCAGATTACAGATCGACGGCATCGACATTGTTGTCGTTTCTAACCGATATCAACCATTAGATCCCGAGATATTCTTGTCACACGGGATTGACGTCTCTCGATGCCGGATCATAGGTCTGAAATCCCTTAACCACTGGCGTGCAGGGTTCCAAGGCATCGTTAAACACGATTTCTTGGCCGACAGTCCCGGTCTGATGAGCCAGGACCTCACGCGCTTCTCCTACAATTTCGTCCCTCGGCCTGTTTGGCCATTCGATCGGGAGACCATCTATGATCTCGCGCAATCGTAAGGCATTCCGACATGGCTAATGCTGGTCTGGACGCCGTGAAAATGCAAAGATTCGGAATAGGCCCCGCAGGCGGGCTTGTCACGTTATCTGAGATAGATCGGATTAAGGCCGCTGCTGCAGAATTCAGGCGAGCGTTCCGGTCATGGTCTTCCACGCCGCCATGGCCTGGAGGCGGTGGAGGTGAATGGCAGCTGCCGAGCGTTTGATGCGAGGTGGGACGAAGAGATTTCTGAGGGCAGAGAAGATCGAGACGAAACGTTGCAGCGATCCCGGTGATCGGAACCCCTGCATCATGCGCTCCCGCTTTCGCAACGGCACATGCGAATTCTCGGCGCGGTTGTTGAGACCTTTGTGCGACCGATGTTCGACGTTCGGCATGATCTGGCGGCGTGCGGCGCCGTAGGAACGCAGCTTGTCGGTGACCATCCGCTTCGGCGTGACCCTGCTTTCTCAGGAGCCGGATCAGCAATCGCTTTGCCGCCTTGGTGTTGCGCCGGTTCTGGACGATCTCATCAAGTACACAGCCGTCCTGATCGACCGCTCGCCACAACCAGTGCTGTCTGCCGGCGATGGTGATGACCAGGCGAGTGGCGCGGGGGGAGTTGCACCCCCGCGACCGGGTCACCGGAGGCGGTCGCCCGCCCCCGGTTCCCACAGAACGTGGCGTGCGGATTTCCCGCACCGACGCTCTTCGACAGTTGGTTCACAGCACTGCAAGCGCCTGCATCTCCCGATAAGGGAGGCGCAGCTTAGGCTTCAGCAACGGTGTCCGTTCTTTGATTTGGTTGAATGCGTCCCAAGTGAGGCGTCGGCCTGCCCAGCTGCGGCTGCGCAGCATTCCGCGCCAGTAACGCTCCACGGCTCGATAAACTTTTACGAGGCTCCGGAGATTTCCGGCGACGCCGTAATAGCCATAGTGGCCGCGCAGGACGACGTTGATTTCACCGGCCTGGTCACTGATCTTGTAATGCCGTATTCGCCGCATGAGCTCCTGCAGAGACATAAGGCTGCGCTTTAGCCGAGATTTCTCGGTGCGCATCCCAACCTTGAAGTTGCCTCTTTGGTTTCGCGTGCAATAGAGCGTTAGACCCAGAAAGTAGATTGTTTCCGGGCGGTTTCTGCCGCGTTTGCCCGCGTGTCTTTGCGCGAACCGACCAAACTCGACCAACTTGGTCTTGGTCGGCTCTAGAGTGAGGCCGAACTTCCCCAACCGAAGACGCAAGGCCTCCTGTACGCGCATGGCGTCCGATCGATATTGGAAGCAGATCACAAAGTCGTCGATATAGCGCACCAGTCGGGCTTCGCCCCGCAACCGGCCCTTCACCACGCGTTCGAACCAGAGGTCGAGAACGTAATGAAGGTAGAGGTTGCTCAAAAGCACACTGATCGATCCGCCTTGTGGCGTTCCTTGTTCGCTCGGATGCACCGCTCCGTCTTCCAAGACGCCCGCTTTCAACCAGCGCCGGATCAAGCTGATCAGGCGCGGATCACCGACTCGATGTTCGACAAACCGGAGGACCCAATCATGATCGAGACTCCCGAAGAAGTTCTTCAAATCCGCCTCCAACACCCAGCTGATCATGCCGCCGGCGATGACCTCATTGAGGGTCGCCAAGGCGTGATGGGCGCTGAGCTTCGGCCTGCCGCCGAACGAGCAGGGCAAGAAGTCCTGCTCGTAGATGGCGGACAACACCTCAGCCGTGCTGCGCTGGAGCGCCCGGTCGGCGACAGTTGGAACCCCGAGGGGGCGCTTCTCCGTCTTACCGGGCTTGGGGATATAGACACGCCGAATGTTCGGCGCCCGATATCCCTGTCGGTGGATGGATTGGAGCATCGGCTCGATCCATCCGTCGAAGCTCTCCCTCGCCGCCGCCACCGTCTGTCCGTCCACCCCGGCGGCGGAGCGCTTCGGAATCTGTAGTAGATTCTTTTGCACTCGGTCGCGCGTGATGTGATGGGCCAACGAGGTGAAGCGAAGATTTGGCTCGCGCCGAGCTTTCACTGCTATTTGTTCAAGTTTCGTTTCCATGGTCAGCTGATCTTCTCTTAGAATAGAAGGCCGTGACTCCCGTCGAATGGAGCCCATGTCGCCCAAGAACAATTCAACTACCGCTGACCGCTTCCCCATGTAGTCGGCTCTCCCGACCTCCGAGTACTATCAGTCAGTCTGACTTCCACCCGGTCATCAGACCCTTCTCACCTCATCGGCTTGGCAGGTCCTACAAGCTTGCGCTTGAACCGGATGGATCTCCCTTGTTCACGTCAATGCCTTCGGTTGCATGCTGGCGGTACGAACCCCGGGAGCACCTCAGCCCGCTCGCGATGACGCGGGTTGCGATTCCGCCTTCCCCTTTGAGAGACAGGGTCGGCTACTCCGATCACGTTCGATTTCGGGGCTATTTTCCCGTTCACTTCATTCCGGCCTACAACCTCCCTGTCTACGCTTCGCAACGGCCGTTACCGGACGTCACGCAAGGCTCAGTTCGCGGCTGCTCGCTAGGCTTTGCCGCGGCCGTCATCTCAGACGGCAGACTTCAACGCGCTTGCAAGGCGCAACTCTCTCAGAACCGGACGTGATACTCTCGCGTATGCATACGCTGGAGGCCGCCTACTGACGCGTAGCTTGAGGCGATAGTGTCCGCTTAGATTAAGTGGACGCTTGGCGAATGAAGTATCTGGCTATGGAACAGCCATCGACGGTGGAAGGGAGCTCGTCCGCGGCTCTGCCGCTGCCGCCGGGTGCGGGCCAACAGCGGACGCGCCGCTCCTGGACGGTTGAGCAGAAGCTGGCGATTGTGCTTGAGGTGCAGGAGTCCGGTGATCCGGTGTCGGTTGTGGCGCGGCGTCACGACATGAACGCGAACCACTTGTTCATCTGGATAAAGCAAGCCCAGCAAGGGCAGCCGGCAAATTGGAAAACTAATTCCACGGAATTGGTATACTAAGCAATCTGGTCGGCGATTTTGCGTCCAGGGGTAGTCATGATGGGCCACCGCTGTCCGCAGCCGTGGCAGGTCTCGCCGAGGATTGTCATCAGCAGCACGGGACGACACATGACCCGCGACGTTCGAGACCGCATCAAGGTGCTTTGGTTTTTGCCGACGCACGGAGATAGCCGCTATCTCGGCACTGCTGGAGGCGGCAGGGCAGTAGATCTGCCTGCCTGGCACAAGTGGCAAAGGCGGCCGACACGCTGGGTTACAACGGCGTGCTGTTGCCGACCGGCCGTGCATGCGAGGACTCATGGGTGATTGCGTCTGCGCTGGTGCCACTGACCGAGCGCTTGCGGTTCCTGGTCGCGGTGCGGCCCGGCCTGCAGTCGCCGACGCTTGCCGCGCGCATGACGGCGACGCTCGACCGCATCTCGGTGACCTTCTGGCGGGATATCTGCGGGCTTTTGGCGGGCCCTCGACGATAGAGCCACTTGCCTGCCGCATCAGGGCTGAGCAGGTCAGTATCGTGCTTCGCAACACGCTTCTTGGCATGGTTGCGAACATACTCAATGCGGCTACTTTTGTTATGGTGGTTTGGGGGTCGCCCGACCAAACAAAAGCCATCCTCTGGGCGAGTGTCATCATCATCGCGGCTGGTTTCGTAGGGCTAAGATCAAGATCCTCGTTTCAGACAGTCAAACCAAGGTCGGTGTCTCGCCGCACAACGCAAAACCTGGTGCGCAACGCCTTCCTGTTCGGCACTTGGTGGGGCGCACTTCCGGTTCTGTTCTTCGGCGGGGCAACAAGCGCAGCGCAGGTCGTCATTACCTGCCTGAGCGCGGGGATGATCGCAGGCGGTGCCGCTTCCTTCTACACGATCCCTGTTGCGGCCATCGCGTATTGTATCGACTTTCACGATGCAGCGGAACGGTTCGGCTCGGGCTCGGCAAACAAGGTGAGGGGGCCTTTTGCCGCACGACCGGATTAGGGGGCAGAGATGAGCGGCTTGAGCAGATTTGAGAGGCCAGTCGTTGTCCAGGTTAGCGCACGCAGCTCAGAGCGCATCGTGGTCGATGTCAACGACGCGGCCGCTATCTTGCTCCGAGGTCTTCAACGTCAGACCTTGAAGCGCAAGGTAGCCATGGATGCCGATTCCGACGAAGCCGCCCCTTTGTTCCGACATGATTGCGCCCCCTGGGGCTAGGGCTTGCTGGCTGTGATTGTTGTCATTTCGTACGTGCCGTGTGTCAAGCTTTTTGCGCTTGTTTGCGACGCAGGCTTTCGCCCGTCAGATCGATGCGGTGGGCGTTATGAATGAGGCGGTCCAGGATTGCGTCGGCATAGGTTGGATTTCCGATGACGTCATGCCACGCCGACACAGGCAGCTGGCTGGTGATGATGGTGGAGCGTCGCCCATAGCGGTCCTCGAGGATTTCGAGGAGATCGTGCCGGGCCTGGTCGTTGAGAGGCTCCAAGCCCCAGTCATCGAGGATGAGCAACTGGACGCGTCCGAGGGTTCTCTGCAGACGTGCATAACGACCGTCGCCTCTGGCGAGCGCCAGATTGGCGAACAGTCGTGGGACACGCTGATAGAGAACGGACCGGTCATCCCGGCAGGCCTTATGGCCGAGCGCGCAGGCCAACCAACTCTTGCCGACGCCTGATGGGCCGCAGATGGCCAAATTGTCGTGAGCGTCGATCCAGTCTCCGGCGATGAGCTTGATGAACAGGACCCGATTGTCGATGGCGGTTGAGAACCGCGTATAGATGGCGCCGAGAGGGAATTGATGCGGAATTCGGCTCGGAGTGGTGCTGAATGACGCTGATGATCTGATTTGGTTGGGGATGAGAGCGCGGGATGCACC
>NZ_QZWZ01000065.1 GCF_003601975.1 Mesorhizobium waimense | reverse complement strand
GCCCGCCCCTGCACCCTTGAGCCGACGTCGTCAGTGATAACCTGTCCCGGCAATGTAATCGTACAGCACTTGCTCGTTGTTCAGCAATTCGTCGAGCCGGTGCTTGACCACGTCGCCGATGCTCACCACGCCGACAGTGGCGCCGCCATCCATGACCAGCACATGGCGCGTGCGCCGGTTGGTCATGGTCGCCATCACCGAGGGCAGCAAATCCTCTATCGAACAGGTCGCCACAGTGCGGTTCATGATGTCGGCGACCCGCATAATGGGCGCCTTGGTTCCGTGTTCAGCCACCGCATTGCAGCAGTCCCGTTCCGACAGCGTGCCCAGGCAATCCCCCCCGGGGAAACGGCTGACGACCACGAAGCCGATGTTGTTGTCCCGAAACAGCCGTAGCACTTCCGCCATCGTCTGACTTGGAGTGACCGAGATGACCTCGGGAGCCTTGGTCTTCAAGATTTGGCAGACCAGCATATGAGCCTCCTGTCTGCGCGCTCCGGCTTGCCAGCTGGCGCGCCTTTACGTTCGTCGGATATTCCGCCACCAGTTGTACCCCTGCGGCTCGCTCGTCTCGACCAGCACGTCCTGTTCGGTGTTCAGGCGTGCAGCGACCACGCCGCCGCCGGTCATCGCCTTGCCCGGCTTGCTGAGCAGATCGTCGCGCCCGATCACCAGGTCATGCGAGGAAAAACTCGAGAATTCGTACTGTTGGCCAAGCGCGATCGCGTCCGCCGGGCAGGCGTCCTCGCACAGCCCGCAGAATAGGCACCGGGCCATGTCGATCTCGAATTTTGCCGGGCGTCGGTTGCCCTTCTCGTCCTCGTAGGGGATGACTTCGATGCAGTAGCAGGGACAAATCCGCGCGCAGAGTTCGCAGGCCACGCATTTGATCTCGCCCTCTTCGTCACGCTTGAGGAAGTGATGCCCGCGGTAACGCGAATAGGGCAACCATTTTTCCTTGTCCGGATACTGCATGGTCACGGATTTGGAGAACATGTAGCCGAAGGTCAGCGCCAAGCCGTTCGCCAGATCGGCGAAGAACGCCCAGCCGATCCATGTTCCAATTCTGTCCAGTGCGCGCGACATCGTCGCCCCGCTGTGGAGCCGCTGCGGCCCCTAAAGGAAAGCAACACCGGTTATGATTATGTTCGCCATTGACAGTGGAAGCAAGACTTTCCACCCAATCGCCATCAATTGGTCGTAGCGGTAGCGTGGGAAAGTGAAGCGGAACCAGATAAACACATAAACGAAGAACGCGACCTTGAGCAGGAACCAAAGGATCGGTGGCAACGGGACCAGCACGCCGTTCCAGCCGCCGAAGAACAGGATCACCGCCAGGACCGACGTCAGAAGCATGATGGCGTATTCACTGACCATGAAGAACGCAAAGCGGATACCGCTGTATTCGGTATGGAACCCGGCCCCCAGGTCGCCTTCCGCTTCAGCCAGGTCGAAGGGAATGCGCTGCGCTTGGGCCAGCCCGGCGACGAAGAACACGAAGAACCCGACCGGTTGGTAGACGATGTTCCAGACATTGGCTTGCGCCCGCACGATCTCGAGCAGGCTCATGGATTGCGCAAGCATTACCACCCCGATGACCGCGAACCCCATCGGGATCTCGTAGCTGATCATCTGAGCGCAGGTCCTGAGGCTGCCCAGGACAGCGTATTTGCTGTTCGCCGCCCAGCCGCCGAAGATGACGCCATAGACCTCAATCCCGATCACCGCAAAGACGAAAAGGAGCGCCACGTTCATGTTGGAGACGTAAAGAGTGATCTCAGTGCCGAGGACCGAAACCGATTCGCCGAAGGGGACCGCGACGAACACCACGAAGGGCGGAGCGAGCGCCAGGATTGGCGCCAATTTGAACAGGAAGCGGTCGGCCTCGGCCGGGATGTGGTCCTCTTTGGTCAAGAGCTTGACCCCGTCCGCCACCGGCTGCAGCAGCCCATGCCATCCCACACGCATCGGCCCCATCCTCTGCTGGATGTGCCCCGCGATCTTGCGTTCCAGCCAGGTTAGCGGCAAGGGCAGCAGCAGCAAGATCGCAATCAGCAACGCGACCTTGAAGACGATCAGACCAAGAGCAACGACGAGTTCCATGATCCGAGGTCACTCGTTCAACGGGACGAGACCCGCGACCCGATTAGCACTGCGCAGTTGTCAGGTTGCGCGGGCATGGCAATTGCAAACGGCGGCGCAACTTGTGCGATGGTATCACAGCCTTACCGTCACTGCTACGATGTGTGCCGTTCGGCGCTTAAACGGGATGGCAGGGCGAAACGAACTGCCATTCAATATTGTCTCGTACATTTTCGATAGAGTGCTTATCCTTACGCCCGATCAACCGTGAAGCTCGTGTCGGAACGCAGCCTCAAGGCGACGCCCGCGCTTCCTGCCAGTTCTGCCTGCCACCTGGCGTTTGGGGACGAGTGCTGCGCGGCGCGGCAATAGCGTCAGAGGTGACCCATGCAGCTCATTTCAAAAGGCTTTGCGGACGGTACGACGATCCCGCGGCGTTTCACTTGCTACGGTCAGGACCTTTCCCCGCCGCTCGGCTGGACCGGCGCTCCGGCAGGAACCCGCAGTTTTGTCCTTCTCTGCGATGATCCCGACGCCCCGGCGGGGATCTGGCATCACTGGGCGGCCTATGACATTGCGGCCGATTGTATGGAGTTGGCCGAAGGCGCTGCCTGGCACCCCGGCAGGCAAGGCCTCAAGCAGGCAACCAATGATTTCCGGCGACCAGGTTACGGTGGTCCCTGCCCACCGCATCGCCACGGCGCACACCGCGATCATTTCCGGCTGCTTGCGCTGTCGATCGATCACCTGCCGCTCGGCAACGACCCATCGTGTCAGGGGGTCGAACGAGAAGCGCGCAGGCATCTCCTCGCCGAGGCGGTTCTCGTCGGAGTGTATGAGCGATGATAGTTCTTCGTTCGTGTGAACTCTGGCAAATTGACGAAGGCCTGCGAGTCATCACCATGCCAGCCCGCAGACGCGAAGCTAAATTTCGCAACTCAACGCTATTTGACTGCAGCGTCCAGGACCGAGTTCCATCTGCATACCATGCGATTTTTGCTGGTCTGTGCGCTGGCCTGCTCCTGGGCTGAAGATCACCGCTTGTTGGGTGGCCTAGAAAAGTTGTGACCTTCGTGCTACATATCCCTCTGATCTGTAGTGCGAAGGTGCCACAATGCCCACTCCTCACAATCCTCCAGCCGCCGTGAGACGCGCCTTGCGCAAGCTGGGCGCGGATATCCACGACGCACGGCGACGGCGCCGGCTCCCGATGGCAGTGATGGCCGAACGCGCCTTCACCTCGCGCTCGACCTTGCAGCGGGTCGAGGCCGGTGACACCAGTGTCAGCATCGGCATTTATGCCGCCGTTTTGCAGGCACTGGGCTTGCTCGATGGGCTGGGCCAAATCGCCGACATCGGCAACGACAGGGTTGGCCAAGCGCTGGCCACAGCGGAACTGCCCAAGCACGTCCACCTCAAGCGGTCGGCCGGGACGTTGCGCGATGGCTGACTTCGAGGTCCATATTGATCTTGGCGGCCGCACGCGCTCCGTCGGACTGGCGCGAAGCAATCGCGTCCGCGGCACGGAAACAATCCTCTTCGAGTATGACGGCGCCTGGCTCGAGGATCCAGACCGTTTCTCCCTGGAGCCAGCCCTCGCCCTCACCCGCGGCGCCTTTGCTCCCCTTGCCGGGCTGGCCACATTCGGCTCTATCGGCGACTCGGCTCCCGATACCTGGGGGCGACGCCTCATGCAGCGCTCCGAGCGGCGTGTCGCAGAACGTGAGAAACGTGCCGTTCGCACTCTGACCGAGAGCGACTACCTTCTCGGCGTTGCCGATGAAACGCGGCTTGGTGCCCTTCGATTTCGCCTGGTCGGTGCAGAAGCCTACCAGGCGCCGATCAGTACCGGTGTGCCTGCCCTCATCGAACTCGGCCGGCTTCTGCAGATCACCGAGCGAATTCTGCGCGACGAGGAGACGGACGAAGATCTCCAATTGATCTTCGCACCCGGCTCTTCCCTTGGCGGCGCGCGACCGAAGGCGTCGGTCATCGACCAACATGGCCACCTAGCAATCGCCAAGTTTCCCAAGGAAACAGACGACTACAGCATTGAGACCTGGGAGGAGATCGCGCTGCGACTCGCCAGCCTGGCCGGCATCACCACGCCCCAACATGAACTGATCGAAGTCGCCGGCAAGCCGGTCATGCTGTCGAGACGTTTCGATCGCGACGGCGCGGTCCGCATCCCGTTTCTGTCCGCTATGGCAATGATGGGCGCCAGGGACGGCGAGCGAGGCAGCTATCCCGAGATGGTCGATGCGCTGACGCAACATGGCGCGCAAGCAAAAGCCGACGCGCATGAACTTTATCGTCGAGTCGTCTTCAGCGTGATGATTTCCAATGTCGATGACCACCTGCGCAATCACGGCTTCCTTTGGTTGGGAAAGACGGGATGGTCACTTTCGCCTGCTTACGACCTCAATCCGGTTCCAACTGATCTCAAGCCGCGGGTTCTGACGACCAACATCGACCTCGACGAAGGCACGTGTTCGCTTGATCTGCTGGAGGCCGCGTCAGAGTTCTTCGCGCTTACGCTCGTGCAGGCGCGAATGATCATCAAGGAGGTCGCCACCGTGACGTCGACCTGGCGCGACGTTGCCAAAGCAGTGGGCGCGCGATCGGCTGAAATCAACCGCATGGCGAGCGCTTTCGAGCATGGCGATCTCGAGAGGGCGCTGGTGCTGTAAGGCCTTCTTTGATGTTCGACCGCCAGCCGCCATCCCGACCGCGTTGATATCGGACACCGTCGCGAAAGAATGCTCGCCTGCTAAGCGGGTCGAGGAGCTTGGCTTGCCACCGCCATGTTCTTTGCGAGCCCCACCAGACGCAGGACCGTGCGCTTTGGATTCGATCCGAGCCAGATACCCCTGATTGAGCTGACGTTGTTTTCACCGCCGAGCGGCCTCCAAAGGGCGCTATCGGTGGCGACTGTCCGGGCATAGCTTTCGTCGGCCAACGTGACGCCTTGACCGAGTTGCACCTTGAAGAGGACCGTCGCCTGGTTGGCGCGACACGTCTGAACGGCCGGACCGCCATCGGCCGCAATGCGTTCGAGCAAGCACAGATCCAACGGCGGTCCGTCCAGCCCGACCGGAACGAGCAGGGACATATCCGCAAGATCGGACCATGTGAGCACCGGCTTCGCGACGAGTGAATGGGCGGCCGGCAAGAGCACGAAAAGACGTTCCTGCCAAAACACCGCGCTGCTGCAGGATTTGGCGGCACCGATGTCGTGCGTGAACACACTGTCGAAGCGCCGCCGGTGTATGGCCGCCAGGCGCTGCCTGGCTGGAACATCCTCGATGATCAGCCTGACGTCCGGATGTTCGAAGCGGCATACCAGCGCGCTATCCGCTGCCCCTCCGCGACATTGCAAAATGCGTAAGCCAGCAGATCGCAAGTACGCCAGTCAAAACCCGCATCGACAAGGAAAGCCGCTTGTCACGCGTCGCCGCGATGATCGAAAACGGCAACGTCCATCTGCCGATGGATGCCCATTGGATAGACGACTTCCTGCTGGAGGTGCTCGCATTTCCGCATGGAAAGCACGACGACCAGGTCGATTCCATGACCCAGGCGCTGATCTGGATGAAGGATGATAAGCCAACAGGCAGGTTCTATGTCGGCAAATTCTGACGCGCTGCTCCAAAATCGGGGGGCTGCGCTCAATGTCTGCTTTGCGC
Source organism: Mesorhizobium waimense (assembly GCF_003601975.1). Classification (GTDB taxonomy): domain Bacteria; phylum Pseudomonadota; class Alphaproteobacteria; order Rhizobiales; family Rhizobiaceae; genus Mesorhizobium; species Mesorhizobium waimense. Next base: position 21,846 of record NZ_QZWZ01000065.1, on the reverse strand, counting down.
CTGATGTCGGCCGTAGAGTCCTGCTTTGCCAATCCCTGAAAGCGGACATTGCCGGCAGTAATGCTGGATGTCGCGGTTGCGCCGGCGAGTTCAACCGGTCAACGCAACACCGCTCGCAATCTATCAGCCGGCGTTTCGAAGCCCAAGGTTTTTCGGCGGCCTCGACCAAGCCCATCATGTCTTGGCGACACAAATTCGCGTGGCAAGACGCCGACACATATAAAACGTCTAGAAGCTGGCTTATTTCCTGTAGATCAACAGCACGATGCCGCCGTGCTCGGAAAAGGTCTCGTGCTCGGCACCAACGGCCCGGATGCAATATTGACCGGCCGTGTAGGTGTTGTCCCGGTCGGAAAACGAGCCTTCCAGCACGAGCACTTCCTCGAGTTGATCGTGAGAGTGCATGGCCGAGCGAGTTCCGGGATCCAGTTTCATCAGGATCGTGGATTCGCCGCTGGCTTCATCCTTGTAGATTGCCTTCATGTAGACGCCCGGCTCGGCCTGCGTCCACTCCACCGAATTGAGGTCAATGAAGCGCGATCCACGTTCTAGGCGGTTTGTGAGCGCTTGAGTTGTCACCACCTGTCCTTTCCACATGCGGTTCGTTTTGGCTTATGAGGTAAACGAAGCGCAGCCGTATCGAGAGCGTTGGGCTTCGAGCCTGGGACTGTTCCTCTTTGTTCCGCCGAGGGGACGGAATTAGACGGCTGCCATGAAGCGGTGACCGTCATAGATCGCGGCGTGAATGTTTCGACTGGCTACCGCGTCACCGATCCTGAACAGTTGGAAATCGGCATCGGGATTTTTGATTTTTTGTTGCGGCTTAATCGCGACAAGGGCTTTGTAGTCGACTTCGCCCAGGTTCTTCGACAGCGGTTTCAGCGCGAAGTAAAGGTCTTCCATCGGCTTCGTGCCGTTTTCGATGACAACCTGGTCGACAATCTTCTCCGAGAATTCCTTCGTGTAATCATCGAGGAAGATCGCGGCAATCCTGTTGCCACGCCGCTCCAGCCGTTCAATGCGCAGATTCATCGTTACAGCGGCGTTAACCTTCTTCAGCGCTTTGAAATAGACGGGATAGGTCGTTGCCCCGATGTCCGGAGCCAACATTCTCGTTGGCGCTATGACCTCCAATTCGGCGCCTGTGCCTACGATGAATTCAGCTGCTGTCATCGCAGTTTGCGAGCCTCCATCATCGTATATCAGCACGGATTTGGAGGCCGGCACGCTTCCGCTCAGGATATCCCAGGTGGTGGTCGCCAGATCCTGACCATCGTGGAGGCAGTCCAGATTGGGCAGCCCCCCCGTGGCGACCACGACGACATCGGGTCTTTCATCCACCACATCACTTTCTTCGACGTAGCGATAGTATTCGATATCGACACCAAGTCGGTCGCATTCAGCCAAACGCCAATCGACAATGCCAAGGATCTCGCGCCGCCGCTTCAATGCCGATGTGATCAGGATCTGACCGCCGGCCCTGGGTCCAGCTTCGAAAACCTTCACCTTGTGGCCGCGCTCTGCGGCAACCCGCGCAGCCTCCAGGCCGGCGGGACCGGCGCCGACCACGACGACCTTCCGGGCCGGACCGTCGCTCCTTGCAATTGTGTGAGACAGAGTGGCCTCTCGACCGGTCGCCGCATTGTGCACGCAGGACGCCTGGCCTGGGTAGATCGAGTCGATGCAGTAGCCCATGCCGACGCAGGGCCGGATCTGGTCCTCGCGGCCTTCGATTATCTTTCGCGTGATGTGAGGATCCGCCATATGTGCGCGTGTCAGCGCGACCATGTCGAGCTTTCCGCTCGCGATCGCGTGGCGAGCGGTGGCAACGTCTTGAATTCTCGCGGCGTGAAATGTGGGAATACCCACCGCTTGCCGAACCTCGCCCGCAAAATCGAGATGCGGTGCCGATGGTTTGCCCATGCCAGGAATAACATGGCTCAGACCTTCGTCTCTCGAAGCGTGGCCTCGAATGACGTTGACAAAGTCGATCATTCCGCTGGCAGCCAGACGCTTTGCGATCTCTACGCCTTCGTTGGCGGTCAGCCCTCTGTGCAGGGCTTCGTCGCAGACCATGCGCACGCCAACGATGTAATCTTGTCCGATCCGTTTGCGGATTGCGGACAGGATATCCATGACCAGCCGCATTCTGTTTTCAAGCGATCCGCCATATTCGTCATCACGCCTGTTGGTCGCCGGTGACCAGGAATGCGCGATAAGATGTGAGGCGCATTCGAGCTCAAACCCATCAAGCCCCGATTCCTTCACGCGCTCGGCGCTTTCGGCGAAAGCTCTGATTACCCGCTCAAAATCCCAGTCTTCCATGGCCTTGGGAAACGCCCGGTGCGCAGGCTCCTGTATGTGGGAAGGATCGATCATCGGCAACCAATCGTCCTTGTTCCAGCTCGTTCGGCTGCCCAGATGGGTCATCTGGATCATCACCGCCGCGCCATGCGAATGCACGTCGTCGGCAAGCTCGCGCAGCCATTTCACGACTTCGTCTTTGTGAAGCTGGATGTTCCCGAAGGCCTGTGGGCTGTCGATGTCAACGACGGCCGATCCGCCGATCATCGTCAGCGCCATCCCTCCCTTGGCCTTTTCGGCGTGGTAGAGCCGATAGCGTTCCTTTGGAAGGCCGTCCTCAGTGTAGGCAGGCTCGTGCGATGTCGACATTATTCTGTTTCGAAGGGTCAGATGCTTGAGCTGGAAAGGCTGCAGCAGGGGATCGTTTGACATCTCTGGACTCGCTTAGGACGACTGCATCAGACCATTGCCGATTGGCACGCCGACAGGGTGAGCGAATTGCAGCGTCTTCCTCTCCATGGAGTTGGTAAACTGCAATTTTTTTCATGATAGCATTAGAAAAGAGTGCGGTTAGCCGTTTTGCTTTGGGCCAAGCCCGGTAAAAGTGATGATCAGTGTCAGTATATTTCGTGTGATCATCAAAAAATTTACTGGCATAAACCTCGCATAGTCGGCTGTCACTCGCCGACGCAGATCGACTACGGCGTGAATGTTGCTCTTGGAAGAGGTTGGATGGCTTTATGTCATCACGATAAATCTCTTCGGAGCCGCTCCTCTGCATGACCCTGCGCCGACGACCTCTCTTCGACAGCCGAGGACAATGCCGCCGTGATCTGCCGCAGCGAAACCAATCCAAGCGGCTTGCCAGGACCATCGACAACGATGGCTTCGTCCTGGGTTGAGTTCGTCAACTCTTTCGCAGCGGCGTCGAGCGTGGTGCCGGACTTCAGCGTCGGCAGCGATCTGGTCTCGGATTGCGGCGCGGGCTCCATGACGGCGTCGACCTTGATGAAGCGGCCGCGATTGACGTCCTTCACAAATCTCTCGATGTAGTCGTCAGCAGGACGCAAGAGGATGTCCTGGCTGTCGCCCTGCTGGATGATCGAGCCGTCCCGCAGGATGACGATCTGGTCGCCGAGCCTCAGCGCCTCATCGAGGTCATGGGTGATGAAGACGATGGTCTTCTTCAACTCGGTCTGCAATTCGAGAAGCATGGTCTGCATGTCGGTCCGGATCAGCGGATCGAGAGCCGAGTAGGCCTCGTCCATCAGCAGGATCGAGGCATTGTTGCTGAGCGCGCGCGCAAGCCCGACGCGCTGCTGCATGCCGCCCGACAGTTCGTTCGGATAACGCGTCTCAAAGCCGACGAGACCCACGCGATCGATCCAGCGCATGCCGATGTCGCGGCTCTTGGCCGCTTCGACACCGCGCACCTCCAGCCCGAACGTGACATTGTCGATGACGGTCCGGTGCGGCAGGAGGCCAAATCTCTGGAACACCATCGCCGTCTGGTTGCGGCGGAACTCCCGCAGCTCCAGCTCCGACATTTCGAGAACGTCACGCCCGTCGATCATGATCGAGCCGGACGTCGGCTCGATCAGGCGGTTGATGTGCCGGATCAGCGTCGACTTGCCCGAGCCCGACAGCCCCATGACGACCTGGATCTTGCCGGCCGGCATGGAGATGTTGATGTTGTTCAGCCCCAGAATGCACCCATGCATCTTGCTGAGTTCGGCCTTCGACAGCCCGTTGCGGACCGCATCGACGTACCGCTCCGGAGATTTGCCGAATATCTTGTAGAGGTCACGGATTTCGATTGATGCGTTGTTGCTAGTCATGTGCTGCACCCCGATGCTTCTGCAGGCGGTGCCCGTAGGCCTGGCTGATGCGGTCGAAAATGATCGCGATGCCGACGATGGCAAAGCCGTTGAAGATGCCTTGGGTGAAGTACTGGTTGGCGATGGCCTGCAGAACGTTGAGGCCGAGCCCCTGGACGCCGATCATCGAGGCGATAACCACCATGCCGAGCGCCATCATGATCGTCTGGTTGATGCCGGCCATGATGGTCGGCATGGCGAGCGGGATCTGCACTTTCCAGAGCTTTTGCGAGCGCGAGCAGCCATAAGCATCGGCCGCCTCCAGGACCTCCTTGTCGACCAGGCGGATGCCAAGGTCGGTGAGGCGGATGATCGGCGGGATGGCGTAGATCACCACCGCGATGAAGCCCGGCACGCGGCCGATGCCGAGCAGCATGACGACCGGAATGAGATAGACGAAAGGCGGCATCGTCTGCATGACGTCGAGCAGCGTCTGCATGACCCCGCCAACGCGCTTGTAGCGGTTCATCAGGATGCCGAGCGGCATGCCGATGGCAATGGCGAAGATGGTCGAGGTGAAGACAAGCGAGATCGTCTTCATCGCGTCCTGCCACAGGCCAAGAAGGCCGATGGCGATAAGCGTGCCGACGACGGCGGCGACCACTGCCCAGCGCCGTGCCGCAAACCAGGCGATGGCAGCCAGGGCGAGCACGACCAGCGGCCAAGGTGCGTTCGAGATGGTGTTTTCGAAGAAGATGAGAACGCGCAGCAGCGGATAGAAGAAATCTTCGATCGATTGACCGTAGCCGCGCGTCAGCGCCTTCAGGGCGCCGTCGATGCCCCGCTTGACCGCAAGCAGGAATTCAGGGTCGAGTTGAGGGAATTTGAAAAGCCAATCCATATCGCGATGCCTCAGCGCAAATTCACCTTTCTGCCCCGACCGCGCGCAAGAGTCGCCGACACAACTCCGGGTACCGGGCAAATAGATGCGGAGACATCGAGGACTCCCGAAGCCTCCGCTTACTTTCGTATCGGACCTTAGAGCGCGGCCTTGACCTTTTCGGCTACCTCAGCTGGAACCCACTTGGTCCAGACTTCCGGCATGCTCTTGAGGAACCACTTGGCGCCGTCCGCACCGTTTGCCTGGTTCTCGGTCATCCACAGCATGACCTTGCCGACATCAGCCTGGGTCCACCCTCTCCCCTTCAGATAGTCGCGGGCCACGGCGATATCATCGCGCTTCAAGAAAGCGCCGGTGACAAGTGTCGCCATCTCGTTCGACGTCCAGTAATTTGGCTTGGGATCGGGGCAGTCCTGTTTCGTCGTGCAACGCGCCCACTCAGCGGCATCATGGGCCATTTCGAGACGCACCATCGGATACTTCACGAGAAGGGATGTTGGCGCCCAATATTGCGCGATAAATCCCTGCTTCTGTTCATAGGCCTTGGCGATGACGCCATCCAGAGCAGCGGCAGAACCCGTCGGCACGAGAACGAAGTTGGGGTTGTTCAAGGCCTTGAAGAGCTGCGCGGTTACAACCGTGTCGCCCCACCCCTGCGGGCCCTGGATAATGGCACCCTTTGACGGGTCATCCGCCGCCGGGAACAGTTCCGGATGCTTCATCGCGTCGTCGACGGTCTTGATGTCAGGATGCGCCTCAGCGAAGTACTTGGGTATAAACCAGCCGGACATGGCGCCGTCGGAAATCGCCTGCCCCAGAATTGTGATCTTGCCTTCCTTCAGCGCGGCAGCAACGCTGTCTCCAAGAAGGCTGGGAGTGGCCTCGGAGGCAACGTCAGGCTGCTCCTTTTCGGCCATTGATGTAATCGTGGGCACTGTGTCACCAGCGACGACCGAGGCATTGCAGCCGTAGCCATTCTTGAGAATGAACTGGTCGACATAAGTCATGGCCTGGTTGGACTGCCAACTGAATTCCGACAGGACAATGTCGCCGCAGGCTGCGTGTGCGGCTCCGCCGCTCAACAGAGCCCCGACAGAAAAGGCTGCAAGCAAGAACATTCTCATCCGATTTCTCCCATTGGTGCGTGACATTTGTTGTTCCGGCACCGAACCCACGCTGTTCGGTGAGACCCCACTGCGCTGGTGAGGTGTTTTTGCTTCAATGAGCATTTCGTCGAGGCCAGGGACGGTAAAGGGCAATTCGATTCATGGATGTATGAGCGAGAACACTGGACAGGCTATCAGCCTTCCCATCCATGGCGTTGACGCGCGGCGTCCGGCTGTTCGCCAGTGGACGCACGCTCAGATCGGTGTCTGATCGAAATTAGCCGGACGCGTTTGCCCGGAGCCAGTCGCGGAACTGCACGACCGCTCTGCGGATACCTGGTCCTGAAGCGGTCACCGCATAGTGGTGACGACCTGTTTCAAGAGTATGGTCAAATGCGACCTTCAACCATCCGGCGTTAAGCGCCTGGTCGATGATTGGTCGTTGCCCCAGTACAAGTCCCTCACCCCTCTCGGCCGCCTTCTGGGCGAGGAGCGAATCGTTGACCTCCAGCGCGACCGGCAAATTTGGCGGCACGGGCACGTTTAGCGCACGCAACCACTCGCCCCAGCCAGGCCTGAGCCGGTAGGGGTCGATGTAATGGATGAGCGGGTGCGACACCAATTCCGGGATTGAGCTGAACGGACCATGGCGCTCAAGGAACTCTGGGCTGCAGACCGGAACAATATGCTCCGGCCAGAGCTGCGTGCTGCTGCAACCGGGCCAGTGTCCGTCGCCAAGGCGGATATGAACGTCGATTCCCGAGGAAGCCAGATCGGGGTCGCGGTCAAGACAACGAATTTCGATTTGCAGATTGGGGTGATCTTGCCGCAGCTTTCCCAGCCTCGGCAACAGCCACTCTGTAGCAAGTACCGTGGAAGCACTGGCGACAATTTTGTCCCGATGCACCGAGCCGGAAATTTCAGCCAGCGTCTCGGTGATGGTTCCGAAGCCGCTCGCCACCGCCGAATAGAGCCGCACGCCCTGTGTTGTCAGGCTGAGGGTTCGGTGTTCGCGCACGAACAATGGATGGCCCAGCGTCGCCTCGAGTTGCTTGATGCCATGACTCACCGCAGGCTGAGTTATCGAGAGTTCGCTGGCTGCGGTCGAAAAATTCAGATGACGCGCGGCGGCCTCGAACAGGATCAAACCATGCAGCGACGGTACTGATTGCCGAAAGGTGCGTCGGTCGTGACTCATATGTCCATGAATCTAATTGCTCTTTACCCCAATGGGCTGCGGCGGAATGCTGATGCTCTCAGTGGATCACCCTTCTACCGTCCGTTCAAGGATCCGACCAAAGAGAATTGAGAGTATCAACCAACCCGCTCCTCCAGCCGTGGCAGCCTGGGGCATTTCAATGCGCCTGCCACCGATGGCACAGCTTGCACCGAGACACCATCGCCAGGCGCAACATCCATACTGTCGTCCTTGAGGGCTCGTCGCCTGGCTGCCCTGATACGAAGGTCGGTTGGACCGTCCAATCGGCGACACCGAGCTACCACCGCCCGTTCAGCAATTTTCGGAAGCGTCCGATGGACACATTCAGCAGGAACACGGCTCCCCTTGCAACACTTGATACGCGAGTGACGCAGATCCGTTCTGCCTCGACCAGCAAGCGCCGCTGCGAGTTGACAATTCTGCTCGTTCCAGGGTTCTCGCAGCTCTGCCTTTCGTCTCTCATAGAACCCTTGAGAACGGCGAACATGCTTTCGCGGCGAGAGCTCTTTCGATGGCGGTTGATCGGGCCTTTCGGTGAGCCAGTCAAGTGCGCGAGCGGTATCCCCATCTGCGTAACGGGCGACGTTGAATCCGAGCGTGCCGAAGTTGACGCCGGCAGGGTGCCGGATGCTGCAATCGTGTGCGCCGGTGGGGGGATCGAGGGGTTTTGCACGCCAGCCGTGATGTCACTTCTCAGGCTCTACGCGCGACGCGGAGCCACACTTTTCGGAGTCAACACTGGAACCTGGCTGCTTGCGAAAGCCGGGATGCTTGACGGCATCAGGTGCACGATTCACTGGCTTAGACTGACTGCTCTTTCGGAGAAATTCGAAGACCTCAAGGCCGAGACTGCGCTCTTCATACGCGACGGCGCCTTTATCACCTGTTCAGGAGGCTTCGCAGCCTTCGACATGATGATCGACACGATCGAGAAGGAATTTGGCCACGAGTTGGCACAAACCGTCTGCCGGTACATGACCACAGACTCCACCCCTGATGGCACGGTTTCTGTTGCCACGCCCGCCAGTCTGCGCCTTGCGGGAACCAGCGCAAAACTCATCGGTGCAATTCGGCTGATGGAGGGCAATCTGGAGCAGCCGCTTTCGTTGAAACGGATAGCCAAGCTGGTTGGCACATCGCGTCGCCAATTGGAGAGGCTGTTTCACCACTGCCTCTCAACCACCCCCTGCCGCCACTATTTGAACCTGCGGCTTTCCCGCGCGCGACGGCTGCTGGATGCCACCGATCTCGGAGTCCTGGAGATTGCCGTTGCTTGCGGCTTCGAATCTCCTTCGCATTTTTCGAAGACCTTCCGCGAGCGTTTTGGAACGGCTCCAAATTCTGTTCGCAAGCTCGCTCGCAGCAGATGCTCGGACTACGACTATCGCGACGGGAGTGAAGCCCGGCAACAACGAGTTGCCATTTAGGCAGACATTTGCCGACGAACGCCATTTTTGCGCGGGGACGGCTCTTTTGCGCAACCAATTGCTCGGCCTATGTCTGCCTAGGGTCAGAACACGGCGATGCCCTGCGTATCTGAATGTCCGCTGTTGAAGATCCTGGGCTCCAAGCTGCCCGTCTGCTGTCGGCCCAACTCTCCTTTGGCTTGTAGCGGAGCGGCAGCTTTCGGCCCGGATGGCTTATCTGCCACGTCTCGATGATGAACAACGCGATCGCAGACGCCGAGTGGATGGCGAGTTTGGCGACGCGGGCGTCGATCCGGCGGAAGCCCTTCTCCTTGCCTTGCGCACCGCCGACGTGGGTTCGAAGCGAGCCAATGCTTTGTACCGCCGTCATTAGCCCAGAGAGCACCGCTTTCACTTATATCCGTCTATTTGCGATGAGGAGTAAGGCTTTGGCCCAAGGGCACAATTGGCCTCCCTTAAGGTCCGCTTCTGGAGGAACGCGGCCAACGCGGCGCCGCAGTCGAGCGTCCGCTTTCTGGGCAACGGCAACGAGCATCGTAGCGAATACGAATGTCTGCTTTTCCCTTTTGAGGGTCTAACTCAGTCCGACTTCTTCCGGCCCGACTATTCGCCGGGGTCGAATTCACCCTTTAACAAGAATGTCTCCACCGGCCCAAGCGGATTGATGATCCGGCTTTCCAGAACCTCGATAAGTTTGCGTCCGACACCCGCCATGTCCACGAAATGAACTCCAATCTTCACCGGCAGGAAGCGTGCAAGCCGCGTGCTGTCACGGGTGACGATGTGGACGTCACGGCCCGGCTCAAGACCCCGCCTGCCGAGAGCGTGTAACGCCCCCAGAAGGCCCAGTTCGTTGGCACATGCCAAGCCCGTCGGCGGATCTGACGACGCCAGCAGGCGATCGAACCAGGCCGCGCTCGATTCCATGGTGAACATGCCATGACCGATCAGCGATTGGTCGATGGGAATACCGGCCTCGGCCATTGCTCTTCCATACCCGGAAAGACGCATGGCACTGGCCTGATCCTCCGGAACGAGAAGTTGCAGCGCAATGCGTCGACAGCCCTTATCCATGAGCCGTCGCGTCGCCTCATAGGCAATCTGCTCGTTATCGACATCGACATAAGGATAAGGGGTATCCAGGTTCGTTCTTCCAAATGCGACGAATGGCATGCCTGCATCCAGCAGCAGCTTGACGCGCGGATCGTCCGAGACCATGCGCGTGATGATCAGTCCGTCTGTGCTGCGCGCCTGAAGCTGCCGCTGCACACTCTCGACGGGATCGTCGTCGGGAGTGGTGGAATAGATGGACAGACTATAACCCGCATGCCGCGCCGCCAGCGTCATGCCTTCGATCAAAGGAAGCTTCAACAGATCGGAGAGGTAGTCGCGCGTCTCCATTGGGAGCACTGCCGTCAGCGTCAGGGTTCGTCCGGTTTTCAGCGCGCGACCATGATGATTTGGGACATAGCCGACCCGCTTCGCCGCCTCCTTGACGCGGGCTATGGTCGAGGGCTGCACTTCCGGCCCATCCTTCAGAGCGCGGGACACCGTGGTCACCGAAAGGGAAAGTTCCGCCGCGATCTGTTTTAGATTGGCCATATCGCCCGACTTCATTGCGAAAGCGCCGGCTGATCTTGCTGGGCATCGCAAGTTACCGGATTCGATCAGAGGGTCAAATCCAGGGTCACCGAACCTGAACGGACCTACCCGGCATCAGCTTGACTCCGAGGCACTTTTCGGTAATCGTAACGTTACGATTGATAAAAATGCCTATCTTACCGACATTTTGATGAATCTGGAGGAGGAGAAACTATGTCCCTGTTGCTACGCATTTCCCTGGCAGCGATCGCGGTCTCGGCAGCCTTGCCCGTCTATGCCCAGACAGTCACCATCACCACCGCGGGCGGCGACTATGGCAACGCCATAAAGGAGGCCATGTGGGCTCCTGCTGCAAAAGAGCTCGGCTTTGATGTCCGTGAGGAGACGCAAAGCGACGGCCTGGCCGCGCTGAAGATGCAGGTCACTTCGGGTGCGGTCACCACCGACATCATCCACCTGGGCTCACCGGAGGGCGCGCAGGCGGCCGCACAGTCGCTGCTGGAGCCGCTAGACTACAAGATCATCGATCCCAACTCCGTGCCGGCCGGTGCAAAGTCCGACTACTGCTATCCGTTCGACTCCTATGGCACCGTCATGTCGTGGAACACGAAAACCTATGGCGAGAACCCGCCGAAGACGTGGGCGGAGTTCTGGGATGTCGCCAAATTTCCGGGCCGTCGCGCCCTGCGTGCCAATGCGCAGGACTCGATCGAGATCGCGCTGCTCTCCGATGGCGTGGCACCCGCGGACGTCTATTCCGTGCTCAGCACGCCGGAAGGTCTGGAGCGCGCCATCAAGCGGCTTGAAGCGCTCAAACCAAATGTCGCCGTGTGGTGGACCTCGGGAGCGCAGTCCGCGCAGTTGCTGAAAGATGGTGAGGCGGATCTGGTCGTTACCTGGAACGGACGGGCCCAAACCGTGAAAGCGGATGGTGGCGCGGCTGACTACACGTTCAAGGGTTCGGTCATTGGCACCGACTGTCTTGCGGTGCCGAAGGGGGCGCCGAACAAGGAAGCAGCCATGAAGCTCATCGCAGCGATGACACAGCCCGCGCGCGTGGCGAAGCTGACCGACTTCATAGCCTATGGCCCGGTCAATCCTGCTGGCTATGAGGGTGGCCTTATTCCCGAGGACCGTCTGAAGACCCTTGCGACCGCGCCTGAAAATGCTGGCACTTCGGTATTTTCGAATGCGGACTGGTGGGTCAAGAATGGCGAGGCTGCCCAAAAAGCCTTCGATGAGATGATGGCCCGCTGAGTCTCAGCGATAAGGCTGAAGCACATGATGAAGTCGCTCCCGATCACCATCGACAGCGTGCGCAAGACCTATGGATCCTACGTCGCGCTGGACGATGTCTCGCTCGACATTCAGGCTGGCGAATTCCTCACGCTGCTGGGGCCGTCCGGGTCGGGCAAGACCACGCTGCTCATGGCTTTGGCCGGTTTTGTCCGGCCCGATTCCGGTAAACTATTGTTGGACGATCGGGACATTACCCGCTTGGCCCCCAACAAGCGGGACATCGGCATTGTGTTCCAGAACTACGCCCTGTTTCCCCACATGAACGTCTTGGCGAATGTCGAGTATCCGTTGGCGCTGCGCAAGACGCCGAAAGTGGAGGCCCGGCAGCGGGCGCTTGACACCTTGGCCCGCGTGAAGCTGGAAGGTCTGTCGGAGCGCAACATTGCCGCATTGTCCGGCGGTCAGCGCCAGCGGGTGGCGTTGGCGCGGGCGATCGTCTTCGAGCCACGCGTGATGCTGATGGACGAACCGTTGTCGGCGCTCGACAAGAATCTGCGCGAAACCATGCAGTACGAGATCCGGCGTCTGCACGATGATCTGGGGATCACAACGATCTATGTGACGCATGACCAGCGCGAAGCGCTGATTATGTCAGACCGGGTTGCGGTGATGAATTCCGGCCGCATCCAGCAGATCGATACGCCACAGCAGATTTATGATCGTCCATCGACCCGCTTCGTCGCGGAGTTCATGGGTGAGGCCAACATTGTGGCCCCGGGCTCGGTGCGCAGAATAGACGGCGCCGATCCGTCACGCGAAGCTCTGATGATCCGCGCGGAAAGCTTCCATCTTGATGCGAAGCTCGTCGGGCGAGACGGGGTGGCGCTCGACGGAACGCTGTGCGCTAAGGCGTTTCGCGGCGAGAACTGGCTTTTGACGCTGGCGCTTGACGGCGGGCAAGAGATTCTTGTCTGCATTCCGGCGGCGTTGGCCAGTGGCTGCGCCGAGCTTACCACCGGGCAGCGAGTGACCGCATATGCACCAGCTGCGAAAGTTCACGCGATACCGGGAGCGAGAGCGTGACCGTCCTCGCGGATACTGCGCTGGCGGCAGACGCACGACGCGAGCGGCGGTTCTTCCTCTCGCTTTCACTGCCTGCGCTTTTCATCGTTGGACTGGCGGCGATCCTGCCCATCGTTTGGATCATCCGGCAATCCTTCCTGACCACGGGGGGTGAATACACCGTCGGCAACTACGAGAAGGTGCTCTCGAGCGGACTGACATGGTCGGCGCTCGTCACAACCCTTGAACTGTCCCTGGGCACGCTGGCGATCTGCATTCTACTCGGCACCCCCCTGGCGCTCGCCCTGGCCAGCGCCAGACCAAGGGTGGCCAATTTGCTGATGGCCTTCGTCATGCTGCCGTTGTGGACCTCCATTCTGGTGCGCACCTATGGCTGGCTCGTGCTCTTGCGGCGCGATGGCCTGATCAACGCGGCTCTGACCGGTTCAGGCCTGACAGCCGAGCCATTGCCGCTGGTCTACAACTTCACGGGAACGCTCATCGGCATGGTTCACTACATGCTGCCGCTTTTTCTGCTGCCCGTTTATGCCGCGATGCGCGATATCGACGCAAACCTCATTCGCGCGTCGGCGAGCATGGGCGCCACTCTCGGGCAGGCGATCCGCACCGTCATTCTGCCTCTTTCGGCCGGCGGAATCTTCTCGGGTTCGATCATCGTCTTCATCTACACCATAGGGTTTTTCATCACGCCGGCGGTGCTTGGCGGCGGCAAGGTAAATCCTCTCTCCATCCGGATCGAGCGTACGCTGTCGACCTTTCAGGATTGGGGATCGGCGAGCGTCCTGGGTATTCTGCTCCTCATTTTAATGGCGTTGATGGGCGTGATGTTCCTGGCTGCACGGCGGCTGATTGCTGGGCGCAAAGTCGGCACAGCCCATGCTTGAAGCCTATCCAGACAACAGGCTGTCCCGCATCCTTCTGTGGAGTTTCTGCGCGCTCGTAATGGCGTTCCTGATGCTGCCGACAATGGTGGTCGTCCCGCTCTCCTTTTCGTCGTCCAATCTTCTCGAGTTCCCCCCACGCGCATACTCGTTGCGCTGGTACGAGACTCTCTTCGGTTCGGCGACATGGATGGCCGCACTCAGGACGAGCCTGATCCTTGGGGCATTGACGGCGATGATCGCAGTGCCGCTTGGGCTGCTGGCCTGCATCTCGATCAATCGGCTCGGCGGAAAGGCCGCCGTAGCCATTCAGGGCGTTCTGCTCACCCCGTCCATTGTGCCGGGCATACTGCTTGCGATCGGTCTCTTCTTTGTTCTGGCAGCGCAACATCTGGTCGGAACGCTGTTCGGTGTACTGGTCGGACATGTGGTGCTGGCCATCCCGGTCGCGTGCGTTGTGTTGTTGCCCGCTCTGGCCCGCTTTGACTGGAACCAGGTTCAGGCGGCGCGAAGCCTCGGCGCAAACTGGGCGAGAGCCATTGGCGGAATAATTGTCCCGCAACTTCAGATCAGTCTGTTGTCGGCTACGCTGATGGCCTTCCTGACTTCGCTCGACGAGTCTGTCATTTCGATCTTCGTTGCCAGCGGTCAAAACAGCACGCTGCCGAAGCTCATGTTCCTGTCGCTGCGCGATCAGATCGATCCGACTATTGCGGCGATCTCGACATTATGGACCGTCATCGTCGTGGCCGTAGTCCTGATTGTGACCCTTCGCCAAAAATCCTGACCGAGACTGGAAACATGCCCACAAATCATCACGCAGCCGATGCTCCGGCGGATCAATCAACGGACATACCTCAGGTAGGGTTGGCCATCATCACCGGCTCGGCAAACTGGGGGCTTGCCTTCCCGGAAGATGTCGAGTTCGAGGGTGTGCGCACCTTGCGGCGCGAAATGAGTTTTGAAACGCCTTTCGGTCGCTCCGACAACTGGAAGCTTCTCGAGTTCGATGCGTCGATTACAGCCGAAGGTAAAGCGAAACGTGCGTTGTGCATGTATTCGCACGGCAATCCCCGCGACCATATCGACCATTCCTGCCACCGCCGCGCGTTCTGGATATTGATGCAAGCGGGTGTACGACAAGTGCTCGCCTGCTCGACCGTTGGCGCCGTCAACAAGGCGATCCAGCCCGGAGACATGGTGGTGAACGCCGATATCATCGAACTGTCGCAGACCCCGTTTTCACTGCTGCCTGGCCGCCAGAGCTTCGACTGCTCGGGCAAGCAGATCGTATGTCCAAGATGTGCGGCATTGCTGGCCGAGACCGCCCGGCGCCATTGGCCTGCCGAATGCCGGGTCCATGGCATCGAACAGCAGTTGGTGGCTGCCCATTGCTATGGGCCGCGACTGACAACACCAGCCGAAGCTCTGGCGTATCGGGGCATGGGGGCGGATGTGCTCAACCATTCGATAGCCCCTGAGGCTACCTTGTCGCGCGAAATCGGCGCGTGTTTCGTACCATGCGCGTTCGTTACGGCCGGCTTTAACGACTATATGGATCGCAATCGCCAGAAATTGCTGCAGGAGGACGTGTTGCCGAGCCTCTCTATGACAGCCTCGCGGGTCGCGCTGGAGACTGCGGCGCGACTTCCGGTTAATCCGGAATGCTCTTGCCACGGTTTGAAGTCGCCTCAACCAGCAGAGCGTTCTACCCGGTTCTGACGCGCGGCGACGGAGCCACTCGAGTCTAATTCCGTCGATTGCTGCGTGAAGTGTCTCTGTGCAACGCAGCGCTGCACGACAGGCTGTAGTTATGGCTCTTGCCAGTCCGCAACTCGTTTCCCAGTGCCTGTACCCGCCATGAATTGAAGGTCTGGATTGGTCACGTCAGGAAGATGCTCGCGTCGAACTGAGAGTCCGCTTTTTGAATGTCTCAGCCGCGAAGTGTCCGGTCCGCTTCCGGCCCAAAACCGTCATCCTGACTGAATGTCAGGAAACCGCCAGAGGAAACCGCCGCCAGTTCTCGAATGACCGCAGTTGGGGCGTCAGCGGACCGTCCGCAATCAGCGCGGAACTATCAGAAAGCGGAAGTAGCGACAGCAGCAGATCGCTCACCTCATCCAGACAAACGACGCGCGGTGACCAGACGGGCGGGACACCAAGCGTGTCGCCAGGGTTGAGCGGAACGCCGCCGAGCGGCGTCCCGCGGCTTCGTTCACAAGCCTAGTTCTTGACCACGTCCTCCAGGAAGAACCGGCCCAGCGGATTCTGGTAGAAGTTCTCGATGTTCTTACGCGAGACGTTGATGAACGGGCTGTAGTACAGATCGATCCAGTTGACGTCCTCTTTGGCCATCTTCTGCAGGTCGGTGTACATTTGCTCGCGCTTGGCGGGATCCATCTCGGTGCGCGCCGCCGAGACCAGCTCCTTGACCTTCTCGTTGTTGTAGCGGGTCATGTAGTTCATGTTCGCGTCGTGGCCGAGCACGAAGGTGGTCTTCTGGTCTGGGTCCAGAATGTCGTTGGTCCAGTAGTTGACGCCGACGTCATAGTCGCCGGCCACCAGCATGTCCCATTCCTGGCTGGGGTCGACCTTCTGTATGTTGACGGTGACGCCGGCTTTGGCGAGCTGCTGCTGCAGCAGCACGGCCGTCTGCTCGACGATCTCGTCGCCGGCGCGCACGACGTAGTTGAGCGTCAGGTCCGAAGCCCCGGCGTCGGCCAGCATTTGCTTGGCCTTTTCCGGATCGTAGGGCCGCTTCAGATTGTCGGCGTAGTAATAGAGCGCGCCCTTCGGGACGTAGGAGTTTGCGACCTCGCCGTAGCCGAACGTTACCGTGTCGACCACAGCCTGCTCGTCGATGGCCATGTCGAGGGCCTGCCGCACCTCCTTCTTCGCCAGCGCGCCATGCTCGTGGTTAATCAGCAAGTGATCCTCGCGGGTCGACGGGTCTAGATGGACGGTGAGGTTGGAATCCTTCTGCAGTTCGGCGACGCGCGAGAATGGCACGAAGATCGCGGTGTCGAGCTGGCCGGCCTGCACGTTCAGCATGCGGGTGTTGTCGTCCGGCACGGAGATCCACTCGACGCCATCGAGACTGACACGATCGGCCTCCCAGAAATGCGGGTTTTTCGCCAGGATGACACGGTCGCCGCGCCGCCATTCCGTGATGGTGAAGGCGCCGGAGCCGATGGGCGTTTCGGCATATTTCTCCGGACCCAGCGTCTCGAACCCCTTCTTGGAAAGCACTGAGGCGATCGGGAAGGCCAGCGTCGCCAGGAATGGCGCGGTCGCCTGCTTGAGTTTGATCGTGACGGTCTTCGGATCGGTTGCCTCGACCGTATCCATCACCTTGAAGGGATCCGCCCACAGCGAGCCCTTATCGTCCCTGATGCGGGTGAGGCTGAACACCACGTCGCCGGCCGTCAGGTCGGAGCCGTCCGAGAACTTCGCGTCGCGCAGCTTGAGCGTATAGGTGAGGCCGTCCGGGCTGACCTCCCAGCTCTCGGCGAGACCGGGCTCCAGTTTGGTGCCGGTCTTGTCGACACGGATCAGCACGTCATAGACGTTGGCGAACACCCACAGGTCGATGTTCTGGGCGGTCTTGATCGGATCGAAGGTGGTCGAATCCTCGCGCCGACCGATCGTCAGTACACCGGCGGCTTCTGCGAGCGTCGCCCCCAGGGACAGGCTGGTCATAACGGTGACCAGGCCGATGCGCATCCATTTGCTTCTTAACATCCGTATTCCCCTTCTGGTTTGCCTCTGGTTTTCAGTTTGCGACCCCGTCGGCCTGCGCGGTCGCCATCTTCGAGGGAGCAAGCAGCGGCTTGTCCGGATCGATATGCGGAACGGCGGCGATCAGCGCGGCGGTGTAGGCATGCTTCGGCCGGGAGAACACCTCCTCCGACCGACCTTCCTCGACAATCGCGCCGCGGTGCATCACCACTACACGCTGGCAGAGATTACGCACGATGGCGAGATCGTGGGCGATGAATATCAGCGTGAGCGACATACGCTCCACCAGTTCGCGGAACAGCTCCACAATCTGCGCCTGGATGGTGACGTCGAGGGCGGCCACGCACTCGTCCGCAATGATCAGTTTCGGGTCGACGGCAAGCGCGCGAGCTATGCCGGCGCGCTGGCATTGGCCGCCGCTCATCGAGCGAGGCTTGCGGTCGAGGAACGCGCGCCCCAGGCCGACCAGGTCGAGCAGTTCGCCGCAGCGTGCTGGTATTTGCGCGGACTCGATCTTGCCCTGTACCCGCAGGACCTCCGCCAGCATCTTGCCAACGGTAAGATGCGGGTTGAGGGCGTTGTAGGGGTCCTGGAAAACCATGGCGGTTTGGCGTCGCAGCGTGGCGAGGACTGCGCGACCCGAGGCGATGTCCGCACCATCGAAACGTATCGTGCCTGACGAGATCGGCGTAAGGCCAAGGACGGCGCGCGCCAGAGTGCTCTTGCCGCTTCCGGATTCGCCGACAATGCCGACCGTTTCGCCCGGCATGACACGGAGCGTGACCTCTTTGACGGCATCAACCGCGCCTCGCCGGAACAGGCCGCCGGTGGCGAAGCGTACATGCAGCTTCTCGATGTCGACCAGCGGCATCGCTCCGGGTGCCTGGCGCTTCTCAGTCTTTGCCGGCATGTCCTTCTCCGGCAGCGAGGGATGACTGGCGATCAGCGAACGGGTGTAGGCGTGCGCCGGCGCCGCAAGCAGGCCGCGCTTCTCTCCAACCTCCACCAATCGACCTTGCCTCATCACCGCGATGCGGTCGCAGACTTGGGCTACGATGCCGAGATCGTGGGTGACCAGGATCACCGAGAGCCCACGCCTGGCGCGGATGTCCATCAGAAGCCGCAGGATCTGCGCCTGTATCGTTACGTCGAGTGCCGTCGTCGGCTCGTCGGCGATCAGGATCCTGGGATTGCTCGATAGCGCCGCGCCGATCATGGCGCGCTGGCGCATGCCGCCGGAGAATTCGTGCGGATAGCTATCGTAATGCCGAGCCGGATCCTGAAACCCGACCTGGGCGAGGATATCCACGGCCGCGGCGCGCGCCGCCCTGGCGTTCAGCCGCTGGTGAAAGCGGATCCCCTCGCTGATCTGGTCGCCGATCCTCATGACCGGGTCGAGATGACTGCTCGGATTCTGGAAGATCATGCCGATTTCACCGCCGCGCACGGCGAGCATCTCGGCCTCCGGCGCAGTCGTCAGCTCACGTCCGGAAAGTGTGATCGAGCCGCCGCTGATCCTGAGCCGGCTCGATGGCAGCAGCCTAACGAGGGAGCGGCAGAGAAGGCTCTTACCCGACCCGCTCTCGCCGACCAGCCCGAGCACTTCTCCCGGGGCGAGGTCGAGCGACACGGCATCAAGCAGGGTACGCTCCCCGCCGTCATCGTCATGGACGACCGTCAGGTCGGTGATCTTGAGCAGAGCCGCTATCATTCGTGGACCCCGAACAAGTCGGCCAGCCCGTCGCCGATCATGCTAAAGGCAAAGGCGAGCGTCACGATCGAAAGCCCCGGGAACAGCGTAATCCACCACGCGGTGGTGACGAAGGCTTGGCCTTCCGCCACCATCACGCCCCACTCCGCGACTGGCGGCTGCACGCCGAGCCCGAGATAGCTGATGGCCGCGCCATTCAGCAGGACGAGGACCGCGTCGGACATCGCGAAGACGACCGAGCCGGCAGCGGCATTGGGCAGGAGGTGCCGGAACATGATGCGCGTGCGGCTGAAGCCGAGGCTGACCGCGGCAACCGCGTAGTCGTGGTTCTTGAGCACGAGCATCTGGGCGCGGACGAGCCGCGCGTAGGACACCCAGCCGACGAGGGCCATGGCGATGTAGAAACTGGCCAGGCCAGGCCCCAGGATCGCAATGATCGACAGCATCAATACCAGGAACGGGAAGGCCAGGATGATGTCGACCAGCCGCATGAAGATGGCGTCGACTATCCCGCCGAAGAAACCGGCTACCGTGCCCAGCGTGGTGCCGATGAGAAAGGGAAAGATAACGCCGATGATGGCGATCTGCAGGTCGATGCGCGCACCCCAGATGACGCGCGAGAGGATGTCGCGGCCGAAATTGTCGGTCCCGAACGAGTGCAGCCAGGACGGCCCCTGGAGCCGTGCTGTCGCGTCCTGTGCGATCGGATCGTAGGGCGCGATCAGCGGCGCGCCGAGCGCCAGGACGACGAACCCGCCAAGCAGAAAGACGCCGGCCGCCAGCGTGCCGCGGCGGCGAAAGCGGCCGCTCCTGCCGAGCGCGGGGGCGGCCAAGGGCTCGCTCACAGCTTCACCCTCGGATCTAGAGCCACCGTGACGATGTCGGCCAGGAAGTTGATCAGCACGGTGGCGCAGGCGAAGACCATCGCCACGCCCTGCACGACCATGTAGTCGCGCGAGAAGATGGCGCGCACCAGCAGCTGGCCCATGCCGGGCAGCGCAAACACGGTCTCCACCACGACGGTGCCGCCTATCAGCCAACCTATGTTTACGGCGAGAAGGTTGACGGCCGGCACCAGCGAGTTTGGCAGCACGTGGCGCCAGAACACGATGCTCTCCGGCATGCCGCGCGCGCGCGCGGCAGTCGCCACGTCGGACCTCAAGCCTTCGACCATCGCCGCACGCAAACTGCGCGCCAGAACGGTCGACAGCGACAGCGACACAGTGAGGCTCGGTAGCACGAGATGCGCAAGCTTTTCAGAAAGCGTATTGCCGTAACCGGACACCGGGAGGATGGCGAGTTCGACGCTGAATAGGATGATCAGCATCAGGCCGAGCCAGAAGGGTGGGAAGCCGATGCCGAAGGTGGAAACGATGCGGATCACCTGGTCCGCCAGCCTGCCGTGATTGCGCGCCGCGATCGCCGCCACCGGCACGGCGATCAATACCGACAGCACCATGCTGCAAAGCACCAGCATCAAAGTAGGCTCGATGCGCGTGGCGATCAGCTTCAGCACATCGATCTTGTAGAGGATCGAGCGCCCCATCTCGCCGTCCGCGAGGTTGCGCAGGAAGTAGAAATACTGGGCGAGCAGGGGCTCATCGAGGCCGTACTGCGCGCGGATGCGGGCGATCGCTTCCGGGGTGGCGCGGGTGCCGAGCAGAACGCGCGCGGGATCGCCAGGGATCAGCCGGACAAGGATGAACGTGATGACGCTGATGCCGAAAAGCACCGGCAGGAACTGAAGCGGGCGGTATAGAACGAACTTATAGCGGTGCATGGCCCTGAGGGGTTTCCCCGTCCGCTCCCTTCCACCTGCATTCCGCCTGCATCAGCCTGCCTTGTTGCGCGAGAGGAACCCCGAAAGGATCGGATAGTATGCAGCCGGGTTCTCGTAAAAGGGCATGTGACTCGCATTCGGGATGATGTGCAACTCCGACTGCGGCAGGCCAAGTTTCATGCGCAGACCACAGGCTGGCGTCAGTTCGTCGTGCTCGCCATGCGTGATCAGCACCTGCACCTTGATCCTGGGCAGGTCGGGCACCCGGTTCCAGTCCTTGAGATTGCCGATGTAGAGAAACTCGTTCGGACCTTGCATGGTCGCGTAGGGTCCCATGTTCCAGTCATCGAGCGAGCGGCGCACCGGCGCCGGCCATTCGAGCAGGCGGCAGACATGGCGGTAGTTGAGGATCGTCACCGCCGCCATGTATTCCGGATGATCGTAGGTTCCCTGCGCCTCGTGCTTCTGCATCATCGATACGGTCTCGGCTCCCAGCGAGGCGCGCAGGCGTTCCAGTTCCAGGGCAAGATGCGGCATGTCGGCGACGGTATCCTCGAGGATCAACGTCTGCAGGTTCTCCTGGTAGGCCAGCGCATAGTCGATCGCCAGCCAGCCGCCCCAGGAATGACCCAGCATGTGGACCTTGCCGAGCCCCAGCGTCTTGCGAACCGTCTCGGTCTCCTCGACGTAGCGCGCGATAGTCCACAACGAGGTGTCCGTCGGCCGGTCGGAGGCCCCGGTGCCAAGCTGGTCGAACGCCACGACCCTGTATCCCTGGTCTACCAGGCAGGAGTGCGATTCGCGAAGGTAGTCGCAGGGCAGGCCAGGCCCGCCGTTGAGGCAGAACACCGTCTCGCTGCCGGCGCCGAAGCTGTAGGCAACGACCTTAAAGCCGTCGACGTTTACCTCGATGCGATCGTCGGCCGCCATCTCACGCCACATGATACGCTCCGAATGCACAGCTTTTAGGCATGCTCATATTTTAAGCGAAACGTTGGGAGTGCATCAGCTATAAGAAGTGATAGGGTGGGTCCGGGA
>NZ_QZWZ01000064.1 GCF_003601975.1 Mesorhizobium waimense | reverse complement strand
ATGCTGGCCGCGGCCGCCATCATGTCGGCGGTCCAGTGCGTCGTCTCGCCAGGCGGGTCCTGCAACGTCAGCGCCACCACACGCTCAGCCACTTCAGGCCCGAGAGGCGGAATGCGCGAGGGTCGCGGGGACTATCAGGAATTCTGTGCGTGAGGCCATGATGATGGAAAGGAGAATCATCCCATGGCTATCGAGAAAGAACTTCTGGACCAGCTTTTGGCTGGCCGCGATGCGAACGAGGTGTTTGCGAAGGACGGACTACTTGAGGATCTGAAGAAGGCGCTTTCGGAGCGGATACTGAACGCCGAGCTGGACGAGCATCTCGAGGACGAACACGCCGAAGGCAATGGTAATCGCCGCAACGGCTCTTCGAAGAAATCGGTTCTGACGGGCACGTCGAAGATGACGCTTTCGATCCCGCGCGACCGCTCCGGCACTTTCGACCCGAAGCTGATCGCTAAATATCAGCGGCGCTTCCCAGACTTCGACGACAAGATCATCTCCATGTATGCGCGCGGCATGACGGTTCGCGAGATCCGTGGCCACCTAGAGGAACTCTACGGCATCGACGTCTCGCCGGACCTGATCTCGGCTGTTACCGACGCCGTCCTGGAGGAAGTTGGCGAATGGCAGAACCGGCCGCTCGACATCTGTTACCCGCTGGTCTTCTTCGATGCGATCCGGGTCAAAATCCGCGATGAGGGCTTTGTGAGGAACAAGGCCATCTACATCGCGCTCAGCATCCTGCCCGATGGCACCAAGGAGATACTCGGCATCTGGATCGAGCAGACCGAGGGCGCCAAGTTCTGGCTGAGGGTGATGAACGAGTTGAAGAACCGGGGCGCCAGCGACATCCTGATCGCCGTCGTTGATGGTCTGAAGGGCTTTCCCGAGGCGATCAACGCCGTCTTTCCCCAAACCGTGGTGCAAACCTGCATCGTGCATCTGATCCGCCATTCTCTGGAGTTCGTCTCCTGGAAGGATCGCAAGCCGGTCGTGCCGGCGCTGCGCGCCATCTACCGGGCCGGGGACGCCGAGGCCGGCCTGGCCGCGCTTGATGCGTTCGACGTCGGCTACTGGGGCCAGCGATACCCGGCGATCACCCAGAGCTGGCGGCGCAACTGGCAACACGTCGTGCCCTTCTTCGCCTATCCCGAGAGCGTGCGCCGGATCATCTACACCACGAACGCCATCGAGGCGCTGAACTCGAAGCTGCGCCGCGCCGTTCGAACACGGGGACACTTCCCCAATGACGACGCGGCGATGAAACTGCTATATCTGGTCCTGAACCATGCGGCCGAGGAATGGAAACGACCGCCGCGAGAATGGTTCGAGGCCAAAACACAGTTCGCCGTCGTCTTCGGCGAAAGGTTCGTCAACCAATGACGAAAACGGCCTCACGCACAGAATTCCTGACAGTCCCGGGTCGCGTCTTGTCGCGCAACAGTCCTTCGAAGCCTTCCGTTGCGAAGCGCTCCTGCCAACGCCATACGCAGGTCTTGGATTTGCCGGTTTGCCGCATGATCTCGACGGTGCCCACACCGTCGCCGCTCAACAGAATGATCTCGGCGCGCCAAACATGCTTTTGCGGCGCATTGCGATCCCTGATCAGCGCGCTCAGGCGCTGGCGATCAATCGGCGAAACGGTGAGGGATATTCCTGTGCGCATGCGCCAAACTCGCATGCGCACTCGCGAAAGGGAATCCCAAGCCGGACTCTTATGTTAGGCGGAAACCACTAGGTGCTCAGAAGCGAGTACGCGAGCTGCCTTAAATTCTGAAAAAACTGGGTATCCGGCCTCGTTGTCAGCCACACCCGAGCGCCAGGCTTAGTCTGTGAGAAATCGGCGGATTGTGTTATCGAACATTGATCACTCCGCCAGTTGCGGCGGTACTTGGCGCTCGCCTTTCGAAAGCGACGTAACGGCTTGTCATCCTCAACCTGCCGAGTGGCGACGCGTCCTTATCCGACTCTTCGCTAGCCAGGCCTGACCGGTCAAATAGCATTTATAGTTCCTCGCTATCTCATTCCGAGATCGCTAAGAAGGATCTCAGCCCATCGGGAGCCAAGAATTCCGGTTTGACCGCTTACATCAAGGAAAATCCCCGGGAAATATGGGTGCCTGTCATGCTGCGCCGCAGTTGAATTCCGCAATCATCTCAACAGTTGAAAAGTGGCAATAGCGGCCATCCAAGCCTCGAATTGATCGCATGCCGTGCATTCTCTTCTGCTGCGCAGCAGTCTCATCGCTGGCGATCACCAGTTGCCGCAGGGCCGCATGATGTCGCCGAAGGTGCTTTTGCGTTGGCCGGTTTCGGCAGGAGCAGTTCGGTGTAGACACCGCCAATGCAATCATCAGGAGGGCTATCCGGAGACTTTATCTATTGTTCTACCTCCTTCACAAGCCCAAACGCTATCTATCATCGAACAGACGGAATTCGCATGTCCAGGAGCGCCAGGCAGAGCAACAGATCCGTTCGCCTTAGGGCAGGTCAGCCGGGAAGCCTGAAATCGCGCTGACCGTCGGCGTCTCCTACCGCTCGATGCGAGATCTTGCCCTAAGAGGCCAGCGCTTCGAAGGAAGGCAAACCGCTCACCCGCGATGCAACCAACGTCAAATTCGAGCGATGAAGGGGGAAATATGGTCGGCCTTGCGGGGGTGCCCCGCTGGCCGCTCGATTGAGAGTTTCTTTCGAGGCGGATGCTCTCCACTGTGCAACTCCTGAAGGCGCTCGTCCAGCTCCTTGTCGGCCGCGGTGAGCCGATGATTGAGGCGAAGGTAGTCGGTCCAGGTCGGCGTGCGGAAACTCTCCGTCCATTGGCAAGGCTCCTGAAGGTCCCGCTCGACGGTCCAATGCCGAGCGCCGACGCGGCTTTGAGCAAGGCGGCGTTCATGCATGAGGGACAGGTACGCATTCGTGTTCTCGTCCGGAATCTGATATTCAATCTTGACGATGATCGGTCCGCTTCTCGGTCTCAGTTCGACGGCGACCACGGGCGCCTCGAACCCCTCCAGGGCAACATGATCCGATTCCTTGTTTTCAAGGACGGGCAACAGGAGCCCCGTCGCGGCCACCAGGACCAAAGCGCCAGCGGAGCCTACCAGCGCTGAGGTAAGCGAATAATGCTCGGCCGCCGCGCCCCACACCCAACTACCGGCAGCGATGCCACCATAGGTCACGGCATAATAGATCGAAACGGTGCGGCCGACGATCCACCGCGGGCTCGCCAGTTGCACGCTTATACCGAGTCCCGACCAGGCGGTGACCCATCCTGTTCCGCCGAGGGCAAGTGCCGTTGCTGCCACTGCAACCGACGACGCGACAGCAACGAAAAATGCGCAGGCGGCGCAGGCGAGGCATGCAAGCATGACTAGCCGTTCTTGAGACATCAAGCGTCTGAAGCGAGCCGCATTTACGCCTCCAAAGAGAGCGCCGATACCGAATCCGGCCATCAGGACGCCATAGTCGAACGGCCCAGCATTTAGGTGATCCCGAACTACGAGAGGCAGCAGCGCGAGGATGGCGATTCCCGAAAAACCAAAGAGGGCTCCGCGCGCGATAGCCGCCTTGATCTCGGACGATATCGCCGTGAACCGCGCGCCGTCGTAGATTGCCGTGATCATCCGCTCGCGCGGAAGCGGCGAAGACCGAACAGTCCAGTTAGAATGCCAGATGGTGCCCAGCGGCACCACGTAGCTGAGCGTGCTCAAGACGAGCGTAGTGAGCGGTCCGAAGGAGGCAACAACGATACCGCCAAGCGCGGGTCCGACGCTGCGGACTGTGTTGAAACCGATATTGATGAGGGTGACTGCAGCTGGAAGATCGCGCCTGTCAACGATATCGCCGACGGATGCCTGCCAGGCAGGATCGCTTAGCGCGAAGCCGCATCCGATCAGGAAACCGACGCCGAGAATGATCCACGGGTCGACGATGCCTAACGCCAAAAGCCCAGTCAGTATCGCCGATGCCAACGCAATCAGCGATCGGCCGACGAGTAAGACACCTCGCCGGCTGAAACTGTCTGCAATGGCTCCGGCAAATACGGAGAGGATGAAGGCAGGCAAAGTGGATGAGGCCTGAACCAACGCGACCATCAGATCGGAAGGTGAGATGGTGGCCATGAGCCAGCCGATGGCGACCGTGTGCATCATCCAGCCAATGGATGAGACCTGAGTGGAAAGCCAGATCGAACGAAACGTCTGATTCTTGAGAGGTGAAAAGGTGGTTGGCGCTATCGCGTCCGCTTCCCCGTGCGCCCCAGTGCTCATTTTCCTGGAAGCCTTTACATTTTATGCGCGCGTTCGCGTGAGTGACGGCCTTGCGGAACGTAAGATAGGTTTGGAGACAGCACTGCGGACTTTTTCTGTTGGCGATCCGGCGCTGCAAACGCCCATGCAACGCTTTTGAAAAAGATTGCCCTGCCGGGTAGGGGAGGACGACGGCAGGGCGCGCCCCGCAAAAGTCCTGGTCGCGTGACGACCAGACAGCGCCGGCGGGCTGTAGCTTTGCCTACCGCACCTTTTGGCATTACGCCGTACATGACAGCTCATCAGAATAGGTCCCATACGTGCCTTCCTCGTCGAACGGCACCGAAACAGATCGCCAAGGCAGCCTTCCACGTTCCGAAGTAGTTTTCATCACGTGTCTCAGTCAACTTGAGAATACGATTGTCTTGTTTCCGTTGAGCGTGATCCGACGCTGGAGATGCAGCTTGACGGCTCGTGCTTATCGCGACCCTCGCGACGAAATCCTCCGCGCTCCACCGCGTCCTTGACCAGATGCTCCTGGCCTCGATTCGCGCGTTTGCCATCGGTCCCATCTGCGTCGTTGGGTCGTCCGGCGGGCCGATCGTATCTTGCGAGCGACGTCGATCATCCTGGATAGATCCGCGTCCTCGAAGACAACGACCGGGGAGTGCCCATGTCTTTGATCTGCACTTCATCGCTCGATTTCTACCGCCCTACGTTTGGCGGCCGGATGCAGTTCGTTCCGGTACCTGCTGAGTATGCACGACTTGGCGTTGAGTTCGCCAATATAATGTCCCGGACGGTGCCATCGTGTTATCAGATGATAGGCCACCTCGTCGGCGCTCAACATCACTGGCACCTTGCGTGGTAAGCGGGCGTAGGCAATGCGCTCCGGGATCTCGGCATGACCCAACGTCACGCCGTAGAAGAACCGCAGTGCGCACACCGTCGGGTTCAGCGCTGGCCACGAAATCCACGTTGAGATCAGATGCACCTGGAAGGCGCGCACGTCCTCAAGGCCAAGCCGGCCAGGGGAGCGGCCAAAGTAGCGCGAGAACTTCGCCACCGCATGCACGTAGAATCGTTGGGTGGCCGGCGACAGATTGCGGATTGTCATGTCCTCGATCATACGCCGACGAAGAGGGCTCAACTCGACATCGGCACGGCTCATATTCGCAGCACCGGGCCCAATTCAGCGCGTAACTTCGAGCTCGTCGTGGCCAGATGCGGCCGTTGCGGACGGGGCGAAGCCGGTGGCCGGTATTTCGTCACCGGCAGCACAGACCAGCATGCAATCCGCTATCGTACCCTTCACACCCTTGAGAAAGTTGGATATCGCGGCTTCGGCGATGCGACGGTGATTTCGGATGGCGCCGAAATCCTGAAGCGGCTGCCCCGCGTCATGCCGAAGCCGACGACCCACATCATCGACTGGTTCCAGATCGCCATGAAGAGCCAGCCCGTACAGCAGATCGCCGATCACATCGTGCGATCCCAGTCCTGGTCCATTGAAGCGCTTTCAACCATCGACAGGGACGTCAGAGCCGTGAAGTGGAGTCTGTGGCATGGCCGGGTCGATCCCGCGATCCGCGACCTCGAGTATTTCCTGGCGAGGTTGAAGGGTTCACAGCAGAGAAGCGAGTTCTCGGTGGCGCCGCTGCACAGCCTCGGCTTGTGCAACTCCTGACCTATGTCCGTTCGAACCGCAGTGCCATCGTCAACTATGGAAAGCGCTACCGGGCCGGCCTTCGGGTCGCTAGCACTCTCACCGAGTCAACGGTGAATTCCCTCGTCGGCAAGCGGATGGTCAAAAGCAGCAGATGCGGTGGTCGCTCCACGGCGCACATATGCTCACGCAGGTCCGGACGCGGAGATCAATGGCGAACTTCGCGATCGGCTGCGGCACCCGTCCGACAGCCAGAGCCAAACGTTCCCCCATTATTCGAGCCCAAACCACCCCTTCTGCGCGCCGCGTAACCCAAGAGAAAAAACCGGTCTCAAGTCAGTGGGCCTCTGCATTCTAGCGATCAACAACTGCTTTCATTCTTCAGCCATGTGGCCCGAGATAGAAGCGATCACAGAAAGAGGGCTGGCGGCCGTAGCTATGACGCCGAGCCACAGTTGGGTGGCTCCGGCTGGCGGAACGAAGCCGGCACTGGGGAACAAATCCATTCGCCTTCGGGTGGCCGCAAGGCAAGGACAATCCCTATGTTTTCGATTTCGCCACAACCATGGTGGCTCGTGGCGATATCGCCCTACACAATATTGAGGGCAAGCCGATCCCGTTCGGCTGGGCGCTAGATTCTGATGGAAACCCTTGTCTACCATGATCGAACTACTCGCCGGCCCATTGATCGGGGCATGACGAGCATCCAATCGATGGCGTTCGACGGTGGCGCCAGTGCCTCGCCCTGCCATGGTGAACTGATTATTGCCCTCGATCCACATCTCCTGGGAAGAGGTGCCGATGCAGCTAATCAAGAAAGCGCCAAGCAACTGTTGTCGGTGTTGTCCGATCAAGGCGCACGCTTGCCCTCGCAGCGACGGTATCAGGCAAGGGAACGCAGCATAAAATACGGAGTACGGGTTCCCAGAACAATCTATGACCGCGTCCAGTCGCTACTGAAGTAAGAACCGCTCCCAGCGCCGTGGAGAACTCTGCTTGGCCGATGAACCGGATAGTTCATGTCGCAAGCCAGAGGTGAAACCGGCCAGTCGAACAGAGCGCGTCTCCACCTCCTGTGACTGCGGCATCTCCAAAGAACAGTGATTTACCCGAAACTGAAACCGGCACCAATATCAGCCCGTCGGCGTATAGGCTGCGGATCGCTGCGCTATGATTGCGCATCCGACCAGCTGTATCAGGTGAAACAACATCAATGGTAATATGATCAACGAGATATCCTGCCCGGCGAACAGTATGCCCGCCATCGGAAGTCCGGTGGCGAGGCTTTTTGTCGAACCACAGTAGAACAACGCCAGAAGATCGGCGCGGTTCATCCTGCCTGCCTTCGCTGTTCCAATGGTGATCGCCATGGCAAGTACAAGAAACACTATGCAAAGGCCGACCAAGATAGCAAATGCCTGCGCCGATATGACCTGCCAGATGCCATTCACGACACCGGCCGAGAATGCCGAATAGACGATCAGCAATATAGAGCCGCGGTCGACGATCGTGATCGGCAGCTTGTGCCGATTGAGGAATTCCGCTAACAGTGGCCGGCATAACTGCCCCACGACGAAGGGCAACATGATCTGCTGCATGATCTTCCAAATCGCAGATGCCTCAATGTCATAGCCCACCCCTGGCGGCATCAACAAAGCAAACAGCAGGGGGGACAAGACAACGCCGACAAGATTGGAGACCGAGGCCGCGCAAACCGCCCCGGCGACATTGCCATTAGACATCGATGTGAAAGCGATGGAGCTTTGCACTGTCGATGGCATGCAACCGATAAAGAGGAACCCGATACCGATCGTTCCGGACAACCATAGCCCCGCCAAGGGTTTCATCACAAGAGCGAGCAGGGGAAACACCGCAAAGGTGCACGACAACACGCTGAGTTGCAATTTCCAGTTCGCGAAACCGGAGATGATGGTCGCGGTGGAAAGCTTGGAGCCGTATAGGAAGAAAAGCAACGCTACTGCCCAGAAGGTTACATGACTCAGCACTGCCGCAAAGTCACCGCGGGCGGGCAGAAAGGTGGCTAGGAGGACCGTCAAGATCAACAGCATCATGTAACCGTCGAGTCCGACGCGTTTCATGATAGCTTCCAGACGCGCAAATACCATCACGGCCTCCCATCAAGAGATCACGAAAATGAATGAAGGCTATGTCACTCACGGACATACCCAGACGATTTCAATGCGCGCGGTGCCGAAACGGCACGAGCCGTGCGCCTAAGGTTCGTGTTTCTCAATAAGCGCCCGCTCTTCATCACATGGTTTTCTTGCGTACCTGCCTGGAAACCCTTTGATTAGGGCTTCCAATCTGTGCAAATCGATCCCCTTCGAGAACTGCCTTAGCGACCAATCGCGTAGGCCTGCATAGACGCGGCGTGGCGGCCGCCTGCATCAAGCATTAGGATGGCGCAGCGCTGCGGTGAGTCTGCCGATGGTATTTGCCGGCGACACGACGACCTCATGGCCGAGTTCCCTGAGCCGGGCAATCGTGGCTTCGCCAAGGGATACTTCCAGCATGAGACGTCCCGGGTTGGCCTGCCTCGGGAAAATGACCCCTGGAAATGCTGCGAATGAATAGCGGCGCATCGATGCCGGCCTGCAAGTCACAACCCGTGATGCACAAAACGAAGAAACCAAATCAGCTGCCACGGGTCCTGCTGGTCGCCACCCGGGTGTACCGAAGGCAAGCCCACGGCCATCGTCATGCAGAGCCAGAGAAGGAGTCAAGGTGGTACGCGGACGGACCCCCGGCCTCAGGGATCTCGGCGATCGTTGTACGGTGAAGATGGGCCGCTGCGCGAAGGAGCGCTTGGCTGACGCTATACCAACCGCCAGAGGTAACCGCTTGTGTTCAAAGGGCTCGAAAACCTTGGCATAGGCATCGAGATAGCAAGACGCATTGACGTCAAGAAGCCGCGGTACCACAGCCCGAGTCGTCAAATCCGATATTTGAGCAGTTTCAAATAAAGGATCGCGTCCACCGGCCCCAGAGTATTGGACGCCCATCATGTCGCCCCAGACAACGACGTCTTCGGCCAGGACAAGCCCCACACTGAGCGACGATGCCGGAACGCGAATGGTTGTGAAACCAGCCGTTATCGGTTCGCCGACATAGACAAAGCCGTCCTGGGTCGCGCCAGCCCTGATAGCAGCCTGATCGTCACAGAAAAATGCGCCGTTGCCAGGCGCGAGGAGGACGTCTTTGATCTGCATATCGTTTCGCTCGATATTTCTCGGACGGCGTTAACGGGCGGATACAGCACGACCCGCTGCCCATCAAATATGCGCCACTTGGTGTTGGGTTCACCAATATAATGTTCTGGACGGTGCCATCGCGTTCTCAGATGGCTAGCCTGAGAGATCAACCCTATGAAGCTTATTGCGGGGATGGGCTCACCCACGCGTTTGCAACTGGCCGAGAACGATCAAAACATAAAGAGGGCTAACCTATGGACGCTCAAAAATCTGGAGAACGTCATGGGCAGGAAGTGAGGCGATAGTCATCCATCATGCTCAACGATCTCGTTGCCAGATGGCACGAATAACAAAACTGAATTTGACGCATACCAACCCCAACGCGCAGGGTCGAATCGATGCCTTAAAGGCTCGCATAAACCAAGTATAACGCAACAGGGGAACTGCATATGGGAATCTCTCGACGCAACCTCATTACGACGGGTTTGGCAGCCGGAACGGTCCTTTCAATTCCTTCCATCCTGCGGGCGCAGACAGCAACCGACGCACGGACAGTTCGAATGGTGCCCGCGGGGGACCTCCGCGTCTTCGACCCGATCTCGACGACGGCTGGCATATCCGCCAACCATGGGCTGGCGATTTACGACACGTTGTTCTCGCTCGACTCCAAACTTGCGCCGCAGCCGCAAATGGTGGGGAAGTGGGGCGTTTCAGATGACAAGAAGACCTATACGTTCGAACTCCGGGATGGCCTAGGCTGGCACGACGGCACCTCTGTCACCGCGGCGGACTGTGTGGCGTCGATCCGTCGCTGGGCAGCGGTCGCTCCCGGCGGGCAACTCATTATGGAGCGGGCAAGGGATGTGTCAACAAAGGACGACAAGACCTTCACGATCGCGCTCAAGGATCCGCTCGGGCTCCTGATTGATATTCTCGCGGACGTTACGACGCCGTTGCTGTTCGTCATGCGCGAGAAGGATGCGAACCAGCCTGCGGCCGAGCAGGTGGCCGCGAATATCGGATCGGGGCCGTTCAAGTTCAATCATGAACTCGCCAGGCCCGGCGCGAGCTTTGCCTATGACCGCAATGATGAATACGTACCTCGCAAGGAGCCGTCTGACGGACATGCCGGAGGGAAGATCGTCAAGGTCGATCGCGTCATCTGGGACAATATCGCTGATCCCCAGACTGCTTTCGCGGCCTTGCAGGCAGGGGAGGTCGATCTCTTTGATAAGCCGCCGGCCGACCTTTACTCATTGATCGAAAGCGATCCCAACATAGTACTCCAGAGTACTTGGGCCGTAGACGTCGTGATGCGGATGAACTTTCTGCATAAGCCGTTCGACAATGTAAAAGCGCGCCAAGCGATGCTTCATCTGATCGATCAGGAGGCGTTCATGCGCGTAGCAGTGCCAGACCCAAAGTACACCGGAGCCGTTACTTCGATATTTGGAAAGGATACACTGTATTCCAACGACGAAAATACGGGATGGTACAAGAAGGGCGGCGATCCGGAAAAGGCCAAGCAGCTGTTTCAGGAAGCCGGATATGCCGGCGAGAAGGTCGTCATTCTCCAACCCACGAACCGCCCGGTCTATGACAGAGCCGCGCAGCTTTTGGCGGGCGAACTGCGGAAGATAGGGGTCAGTGTCGAACTTGCGCCGAGCGACTGGGGCGGGGTTGTGACACGCCGGGCGAACAAAGGCCCCGTCGAGAGCGGCGGCTGGAGCGTCTTCTTGACGAGTGAGTCAGATTATTCTCTCGGCAATCCGCTAGGAACGCCCTTCCTGACCGCGAGTGGCGACAAGGCCTGGTACGGCTGGCCAAAGAACGACGAGTATGAGGCTCTTCGGGCCAAATGGGCGGATATCGAGACGCTTGAAGAACGCAAAGCGCTGGCCCGCAATATGCAGCGGATTTGGTGGGACTTTGTCGGCGATGTTAGGTTGGGATACAATGTCGAGACGCGCGCGCACCGCAAGACGCTCACGGGCCTCATCTCCAAGCCGCAGCTCACTCCAATGTGGAACATGCAGAAGGCTTGACGGGTAATGGCCGCTTACGTCCTTCGCAGGCTGATCTCGGCCATCGCCGTCATGGCGATGGTCGGGATTTTCGTCTTCCTGCTTCTGAGGCTGGCGGCGGGGGACCCGGCGGCCGTCATCGGTGGCGACACCGCAACGGAAGAGATGATCGCGGGCATCCGCGAGCAGCTGGGACTGAACGATCCTCTGCCAGTTCAATTCGTGCGTTGGGCACTCAGCGTCCTAGGCGGGGACCTCGGGACGTCAATTTTCGCGAGACAGCCCGTTCTTGAGCTGATCTTGCAGCGGCTGGAACCGACCATTTCCCTATCGATCCTGACGATCACCCTCTCTGTGACGGTAGGGGTCTCCTTCGGCATCCTTGCCGCATGGCGGACCGGCGGACTTGCTGATCGAATGCTCACGGCATTCGCGACACTTGGTTTTTCCGTTCCGGTGTTTGTCGTTGGCTTCTTTATGATATACTGGTTCGCCATCAGAACGGGATTGCTGCCAGTCCAAGGATATCGGCCTATTGAGCATAGCCTCAAACCATGGCTTGTGCATCTCATCCTGCCGACCGTTACTTTGAGTGTTCCCTACATTGCTTACATCGCCCGGATCGCACGGGCGAGCGTGCTCGAAGTTCTGTCGGAAGACTATATGCGAACGGCCGCGGCCAAGGGCGCGTCGTCCTATTCCATGCTTTTCCACCATGCCCTGAAGAACGCGGGTGCCCCAATCCTCACCGTGATCGGTTTGAGTTTCGCAGGTCTGATCTCTGGCGTCGTCATCACGGAAACGGTGTTCAACATACCTGGTGTCGGTCGTTTGGTCGTCGATGCGGTTAACAACCGCGACTATCCCGTCATTCAGGGCGTTCTCCTCCTGGGTTCGGGTCTGTACGTCCTCATTAATCTCGTGGTCGATCTTTCCTACACCCTGGTCGATCCCCGCATCCGGTACTGATATGATGATCCTCTCTGCACCAGTCGAATACGTCCCGGCGGGCCGCCTTCGAATAGCCGACCTTTCCCGTCTGGCCAAGCGGCATCCGCTGGTCGCGGTCGGCGGCGGCCTGTTGGCGCTTCTGATCGTGCTGGCGTTCGCCGCCCCGCTTTACGCTGGCGATCCATTAAACATGGATCCCTTTGCGCGCCTTCAGCCGCCCTCTGCCGGGGTGTGGTTCGGAAGCGACAATCTTGGCCGTGACGTGTTTGCACGAACGGTGTTCGGCGCCCGGATCTCCCTCATCGTGGGATTGACGTCGGCGGCTGGCGCGGCTCTGGGTGGCCTTCTAATCGGTATCATCGCCGGCTATGTCCGCAGCTTCGACAATATCATAATGCGGGTGATGGACGCCCTGATGTCAATCCCGACGATTCTACTGGCCATCGCCCTTATTTCGCTGACGGGCCCGGGGATCGCTATCCTCATCGTCGCCATCACGATCGTTCAACTGCCAAGCGTCACAAGGCTGGTGCGTTCGGTGGCTTTGAGTGTTCGGGAGCGTCCCTATGTGGAGGCTGCAGTCTGCGGCGGTGCGCGCCTGCCGAAGGTGCTGTGGCGGCATATCCTGCCGAGCACCATTCCGGCGCTCATGGTGCAGTGCGCCATCGTTTGCGCAGAGGCGATCCTGATCGAAGCCGGATTGAGCTTTCTGGGCATAGGCGTGCCGCCCGAGATTCCGAGTTGGGGCAACATGATCTCAAGCTCTCGATTGTATCTCTCTATTGCCCCGTTAACGGTTTTCGCCCCCGGCATCTGCCTGGCCGTCACGGTTCTTGCCGTCAACCTGCTCGGGGATGGCCTGCGCGACCTGTTCGACCCCCGCGCCAAGCGGAGACGTTGACATGCTGATGCGAGACTCCATAGGGGACGACGTGCTTCTCGATGTTCGAGACCTTGAGACACACTTTTACGGCGAAGAAAGCGTCACCCGCGCCTTGGGCGGCATAAGCTTCCAGGTGAAAAAAGGCGAGACGGTCGGGGTCGTCGGCGAATCGGGATGCGGGAAGAGCGTCACTGCCCTCTCCATTCTTCGCCTGCTGCCGAAACTGAACGCCAAGACTGTCGGCGGTGAAGTCCGCTTCCAAGGACGCGACCTGCTTCAGCTGTCGGATCGGGAGATGCGACAAATCCGCGGCGACCAGATCGCGATGATCTTTCAAGATCCGATGACCAGCCTGAACCCGGTTTACACCGTCGGTCGCCAAATTGCCGAGGCCGTGCAGATCCACACAAATGCCTCCCGGTCAGATGCAATGGCAAAGGCCAAAGAGATGCTCCGGCTCGTCCGCATGGCCGACCCCGAGCGTCGTGTGAACAGCTATCCCCACGAGATGTCGGGCGGCATGCGCCAGCGCGCCATGATCGCCATGGCGCTTGCCTGCTCGCCGGAACTGCTGATCGCCGATGAGCCCACGACCGCGCTTGACGTCACGATCCAGGCGCAGATCCTGCGGCTCATCGTCGATCTGAAAGAGCGCACGGGAACGGCCGTGATGTTGATCACGCATGATTTGGGCGTTGTTGCCGAGACATGTCAACGCGTGATCGTGATGTATGCCGGTCGGATCGTTGAGCAAGCGACCGTAACCGATCTCTTCGCGCGCCCAGCCCATCCCTATACGCAAGGCCTCATGCGCTCGGTACCTGACCGCCGGCGCGGTCGACAGCGCCGCCTGCCCGAAATTCCGGGTATCGTACCAAGCCTTCGCGAGCCGATTGTAGGCTGCAGCTTTGCACCTCGCTGCCCGTTCGCGACAGGTATCTGCAGCGAGCAGACGCCAATTCTTCACGATGTCGAGCCCGGTCACGCCGCGGCTTGCTGGCGCGCCGAAGAGGTAGTTGGAGCATGAGTGATCCTTTGCTGAGAGTCGAAAGTCTGACCAAGCATTATCCGCTCGGTGCGGGAATCTTGAAAAAAGCCGTGCCGATGGTGCGGGCGGTGGAGGATGTGTCCTTTTCCGTGAAGGCAGGCGAGACCCTCTGCATTGTTGGCGAATCCGGTTGCGGCAAGTCCACTGTCGCGCGGCTCCTGATGCGGCTCGCGGAGCCGACGAACGGGCGCGTGCTGATCGACGGGACAGACATTGCGGGTCTCAACAAGCACGCCCTTCGGGCGGTTCGCCGCCGGATGCAAATGGTCTTTCAAGATCCTTATTCGTCGCTGAACCCGCGCCTCACGGCCGGACAGATTATCACCGAACCTGTTGAGAATTTTGAGCGCCTCAGCCGGAGGCAGCGCGAAGCGCGTGCGGCGGACCTTCTCCAGAAGGTCGGAATGTCGCCTGAGATGATGCACAGGCTTCCGTCGGAGTTGTCGGGCGGTCAGCGTCAGCGGCTCGGCATCGCGCGAGCGCTATCACTCAACCCCTCGCTTATCATTGCCGATGAGGCGGTCTCCGCCTTGGACGTCTCGGTGCAGGCACAGATCTTGAACCTGCTTCTGGACCTACAGCAACAGATGGGGATCGCCTTCATCTTCATCTCGCACGACCTTGGGGTTGTGGAGCACGTCGGCCATCGCGTGGCAGTCATGTATTTGGGGCGCATTGTCGAACTCGCCCCATGCGAGGCGCTCTTCGCAAATCCGGTCCACCCCTATACGGAGGCGCTGATAGCGGCAGCTCCAGTGCCGGATCCCGCGCGAGTTCGGCTCGAAGCGCCGGTAGATGGCGAGGTCCCGAGCCCTATCAATCCGCCCAACGGATGCGCCTTCCATCCGCGCTGCCCGCTTGCGGTTGAGCGCTGCCGCATCGAGGTCCCGCCTTTGGTTCCGATGGCAGACGGTCGCGTCGTCGCGTGTCATGTGCGCGCTCCGGCCGATATACCTGCGCTCGAACACATCGAGCGCACCGCTGACACGAAAAACGGTCATGAGGCGATCGACCTTGAAAAGGACCAGGACCCCGGCAGCGGCATTACCAAACCGCATTGACAACGTCCGCAATTAATAGGGTCGATTCACCCAAAGGATCAAGGTTCGCGCAATTCCCTTTGCAATCAGCAAATATTCGGTCTGAACTATGTGAGGACCGCATACTCGATGAAGCATGCGGACTGGGTGTCGGACTTCACTGCAAGCCAGTTTGAACGAAGCCGCGGGACGATATGGCGATTGTGGCCTGGAGGAGCGGGATCTTCTTCGCCAGGCTGATGAAGGGCATTCACGCGGCTACAGCGAAGGTGGCACGGGGGAAGCGGAACCGCAATAGCGCGAGTTTTCGGATAGGCAGCAGTGCCTTCTATTGCCTTCATCCGCAAAACGACCCGCCAAATGCCCCGTCAGTGGCTTCGTTCAATTGGGAATGCGTTACACCTACTCAAACCCGAGAAATCCCTCCGCTTCACTCAAATGCGGCGCGGATTTGAGCATATCGATATCCGGCCGGCATGGTGCGAGGTCAGAATGCCCGTTAATCACCTGCTCGAGTTCTGCAGCGATGGCGAGCAGGCCCAGATCGCCGTGACGGCGTCCGACGATTTGCAGCCCGAAAGGCAGCCCCTTCTCATCGCGTCCGCACGGGATGGTAATCGAAGGATGGCCAGGGATGGTCGATGTATAGGCCATGCCGAGCCAATGGTAATAACTCTTGGTCGCCTCACCATCAATTTCCACTGGGAAGAGTTCACGCCAGGGTGGAGGACTTATCGTGATCGCCGGAGAGATGAGATAGTCGTGGTCCTCGAAAAAGGCCTGCCAGTCACGCTGATAACGCCCTTGTGCGATTAGCGCCTTGGAAACGTCCTCTCCGGAATAGCTACGCCCTTCCGCAACGTTATCTGTGACGTTTGGCCCAACCAGATCCGGCTGGTTGTCGACCAGTTCGGCCATACGAAGGCATAAAACTCCACGCAGCACTGAAAAGATGCGGTCCGCGTCGCTACAATCGGGCGCGGCTTCCTCAAGTGCACCGAAATACGGCTGCAGGCGTGGCAGAATACTGCGAAAATGCCGCCGCACGATGGCTGCGGTGGGCGCAATGCCGAAATCTTCAGTCGCTGCGATCTTCACTGATGACAAGTCCCGCCGCGGCAGATTGGCAAAATGTGCCGGATCCCAAAGGGTGCGCCCGTCGATCACCGTGGTGAAGGGATCGTTATGATCGGGCCTGGCAAGGACCGAAAGCATCAGGGCGCAGTCTGCGACATTGCGCGCCATCGGCCCGATAGTCGACCACGGGATCAACGCCACGGCACGAGTG
This sequence comes from Mesorhizobium waimense, assembly GCF_003601975.1. Lineage (GTDB taxonomy): Bacteria > Pseudomonadota > Alphaproteobacteria > Rhizobiales > Rhizobiaceae > Mesorhizobium > Mesorhizobium waimense. Next base: position 12,026 of record NZ_QZWZ01000064.1, on the reverse strand, counting down.
TCGCCAGGCACCAAGCCTGAACTCGGCCTGTAACCGACGATGCCGCAGAAGGCGGCGGGGTTACGGACACTTCCGCCCGTATCTGAGCCGGTGGCGAGTGGGGCATAGCGGCAAGCCAGTGCTACGGCAGACCCGCCGGACGAGCCAGCGCAGCTTCGAGTCAGATCATGCGGATTGGCGGTGACCCCATAGACACGATTTCTCGTATTGGCACCCAGGCTCCATTCAGGAACGTTGGTCTTGCCGATGGGCATAGCGCCGGCTGCACGCATTGCGGCGACGACGGCATCGTCCTTGCTGGCGATATTGTTGCGGAATATCTCAGAGCCGAAGGTCGTGTGCAGGCCCTTGACATCGATCATATCCTTGACCGCAAAGGGCAGCCCATGAAGGGCCCCGAGAGGCAGACCCGACATCAATCGATCTTCCATTGCTTTGGCACCTTCACGAAGACCATCGAAATCGCGAGCAACGAGCGCATTGACGGCATGGTCGATTGCCTCCACCCGGGCAATGCACGCGTCAGCCAGTTCAAGTGGCGAAAGAGCACGGCGTGCAATCAGGCTGCGTGCCTCGACGGCGCCGAGATCGGCAGGATTGGTCGCGGAAGTTTGGCTCAACATTTCGGGTTCCCTATCGATGGCGGTTCTGCAGAGCGGGACGGAACATGTCTTGTTTTGGGGTGGACGCTTCATCAGGTTAAGCAGGCGCGAGAATGACCTTCGAAAACGTCGCCTCATCGACTTTTGTCATGGAGTAGAGCAACGGCTTGTATTCACCGTGCCGCCAACTTGACGCGAGGTCCGAGTAGTGCGGAGAACCCGGGACACCAGACTGTCCGGGATTGTTGACGAAAAGACTTTGGTCCCAATTTCCGACATCGATGATCATGCGCACGGAAGGACCGGCGACGACCGAAAAATCGGCTAGGCGATAGGTCGCGAAATTGATGCACGAGCCGCTGCCGCCGATCGGCATCGGTTCCATGGACCAAGTCGAGTTTCCGAGGGACTCGAGTGGGTGCCGCAGATGCAGCGAGTGGAGACGTCCCCACGACCAGACGGCGGGATTTGACCCCATCAGCGTCGAACATTCCGCCCAGGCGTCTGCGAGACTGGCTTGCAGGGCTGCAATCAGGTCCCAATCTGCCGCAAGGTTTTCCAACCACGCGGCGATCTTTTGGGACTCAACCGGCATCAGCAATGAAATGATTTGGGCACTGGCTCCCTCCCGCTTCGCAAGCAAGGGGCCAAGATGCTTGGTCAGCCAGACCTCAAACAGAGCCGCCGGCGCCGAGTCCGCCGACAGATTACTATCCCATGCCTCTAGAAACGACCAAATCGTCCCATCGGCTGCATCCGTAAAGAACGGTGTCACGGCCTTGATAATTCGGTCAGCAATGGGCGAAAATGTCGAACATTGCACGCGCATGCAATCTTCTATGGAGACTCGCTCGTCGCGGCCAAGCTCACGATGGAGCGTGTCGTGCCTGCTGCTGTCCGGCCACTCGTAGGCGACTGCCGGATTGGACTTGGCCCACTCGTTCGGGATGTTCATTGCGTTGGCAGTGGCCACGAAGCCGCGCGTCGGATTGACAACTGATGGACCTTTTTCGGGGCAGAGATATCCATCCCACTCGAAACGGCCATCGCCAGGTACAGGAAGGAGACCATCCCAATTCTTACGCAACGGCATTGCTCCGGCAGGCCGCCAGGCGATCGTGTTACTCGTGTCGGCATATACGTGATTGACCGACGGGGCTCCCCAGCCTGCGAGGCTTTGCGCATACTGAACATAGGTCTTTGCCCTCATGACACAGAGGCTGGCCATGTAGGGCGCCGTGCCCGCATCCGTCAGAACGGTCCTCACCGCGAAAGCGCGGTTATTCTTCACGTCCTGGTAGACCACAGGTCCGTGCCGTGTGAACTTCAGCCCCACCGCATGTTCTGGGTATCCCTTGACCGGGATGGTTTCCTCAATAACGCGCACCTTCTCCCAACCAGCATCGTAGGCGTAGCTGTCAGGATCGTCCGAAGCGCAGTCGTAGACGTATATGTCTTCCTGATCGGCGCCAAATATCGTCAATCCAAAAGCAGCCGTTCCGTTGTGTCCCATCGACACACCGGGGACCATGGGCTCCCCGGCACCAATCACGTCCAGGCCCGGCATGGCCAGATGCACGACGTAGCGAATGGAAGGCATGGTGTGCGTACGGTGAGGATCCAACGCGAGAATGGGTCGGCCTGTCGCGGTCCTCCGTGCCGAAATAGCCCAGTTATTCGAGCCTTCCTCGAATGCGGAACGGGCGATGTCACCCGTCGGCGCAGCCACGGTCCAGAGACCGGCCTCTTGGAGCGAACAGTCAAGTCTTTCCTGAGAGAACGTGACAGGGCTGATCGCGAGCTGAAAATCCCGCAACACCCGGTCGCTCATCACGGCCGGGTCGAAACCCTCCGCGGGCGCGGGAGTGCCGCCATGAGGCAGTTGCTTCCGAAGCGTATCGAGCTTAGCCCCGAGTTCCACGCCGGCAAGAGCCATCACCTTGGAGCGCAGCAGTTCGGACGACGCATTGCGCGTCAGGCAGTGGGTGCGGATGCGAACGACATCTTCCGGCTTCCAGCGATCCGGTCGGTTTCCCAGCGCGGCGAATTCGGGCGGAAGCTGGACCAGACCTGCGTCGCACGCATCCACATAGGCATTGATGCCGTCTGCGAACGCAGTGCAGATTTCTTCGGCATCTCGTCCATATGCTTTCCATTCGGATGCCATGTCCCCATGATAAAGAAACAGACGTGAAGCCCTGTCTTGTGCGAGGTATCCAGGGCCAAAATCGCGCGAGAGAAGACCCAGGCCGCGTTTGCGGGCCAGATCAATTTGCCAAAGCCGATCCCGCGCCGAATTCCAACCCTGCGCGAAGAAGAGGTCGTGCAGGTTTTCTGCTCTGATGTGGGGCACCCCCCATCGATCAATACTGATAGAAACTTCGCCTTGAATCCCCTTAACTTTCAAGCGCCTCGATGCGATGGCCGTTGTCATATCCTGAACCTCCTGGACGAAAGACGTTTCTTCAGTGATCCCTCGGCTGCTAAAGCGCTGCCGCCGTATGTTTGGTCACCTGTTTGTGGGTTGCGAACGAGCCACCGCCCTTGGCCTTTTCAGCCCAGATCAGGTACTCAAGGGTCAAAATTCTTGACCGGTAGCCGATCCATTTGGGAGGCGGATAGGCGCTATGCCGCCACGCAGTCCCACCATCATCGGTTAAGGACCGTAAACGTAAAGCAGGCGCCGATGGCTGCATGGATCGCGCTACCACCGGCCGCGAGAATTCCACCCAGCGGCAGAAACGAGCGGGTGGTTCGTCGCCACCATGCCACGCGACCCAGTCGCCGGTTGTTTTTTACAGGTGAAGGTAGTGCCGGCACGAGGGCGCCAGTCGGTATGCTGCATCAGTCAAAAGCCCTTCTCATTCACATGCACAAATTGGCGGAAAATCACCCTATCCATGCAACGCAATCGCCCTGAAAGACGTTTTCTCAGAGGTTCCTCAGGCTACTACGCTTTCGGGGAGACAAACGTTAGCAACGCGTCGCAATGCCCCAAGCTTAGTTAATATCCCAAGGCGCAGCCGTCGTTGCGCGGCTCAGATCCGCCGATCAGCACGCCGCGATCCCAATCGATCTTGACTGTCTGCGCACCGCCCCAAGGCAGGTCGCGGAGGACGATGTTGTGGCCGCGCGCGCGGAGGCCGTCCATGGTTCTCTGTGGAATGCTGGTCTCAACCGCAACCCTGTCGTTCTCCCAGAATAGACGAGGGCAGTCGATCGCCTGCTGCACATCCATGCCGTATTCGAGCATGTTGAGCAGGATCTGCACGTGGCCCATCGGCTGGTAGTGCCCGCCCATCACGCCGAAGCTCATCTCGCAGCGTCCGTTTTTCATCGCCAGCGCCGGGATGATGGTATGCATTGGCCGCTTGGCCGGGCCGAAAGTGTTAGGATGGTCAGGCGCGAGCGTGAAGCAGGCACCGCGGTTGGTCAGCAGCACGCCCGATCTCTCGGTGCAGATGCCGGCGCCGAAGCCGGAGTACAGCGAGTTGATCAGCGACACCGCATTGCGGTCTCTATCCACCACGGAGATATAGACCGTGTTGCTACCGGGGGTTAGCGCGGCCGGCAGTTCGCTCCTCTTGTTCATGTCGATGAGCGAAGCCAGTTTCTTTCCCCAGGCCTTGTCGGTTAGTGCCGCGACCGGCGTTCGCATGTGGTCGGCATCGCTAAGATGTGTATCGCGAACGGCATAACCGATGCGCGCCGCTTCAAGCACAAGGTGGAACCGCTCCGGCCCCATCGGATCGAGCGACTTGAGATCGAAATTTTCGAGGATGTTGAGCATCACAAGCGCGGTAAGTCCCTGCCCGTTCGGGGGGATCTCGATAAGATCGACCCCACGATACTCGGTCGAGATCGGAACGACCGTATTGCCGCGATGATTGGCGAAGTCCTCGTCTTTCAGGAAAGAGCCTCGGGCGGCAACTGTGGCCGCCATCTCGGCACCCACCGCGCCTTCGTAGAACCCCTTGGCGCCCTTAAGGGCAATAGTTTTCAATGTCTCGGCGAGCGCCGGGAAACGGATCACGTCCCCTTCCTTTGGCGCCATGCCGTTGAACAAATAGTGCTTCGCGGCACCTCGACAGGCGGCGAGCTTGCCCACATGGCGCTGCCAGTCCAAGGCAACACGCTGTGCGACCGGGAAGCCGCTTTCCGCGTACTGAATCGCTGCACGCAGCACGCGATCAAAACCGAAACGCCCGTGCGCCTTGAGGGTCTGCTCCCAGGCGTCGATGGCGCCTGGCACGGTAACGGAATGGACTGAATCACCGATCTCGCGCACGCCTTGGTCGCGCAGCGGTTGATAGGAGGCGTTGGCGCCAGAGCGCCCCGAACCATTGTAGCCCCAGACCGGCTTGCCCGGCTTTGAAATCAGCGTGTAGCAATCACCGCCGATGCCGGTATTGGCCGGCTCGACTACGCAGAGCGCGGCGACCGCGGCCACCGCTGCATCCGCAGCCGTGCCGCCATCACGCAGAATGTCAACCGCCGCCAAGGTGGCAAGCGGATGCGAGGTGGCGGCCATACCGTTGATGGCGATTACGGGCGAACGCCCAGAGAGCTGGAAATCACGATTCATTTTGGGTTGGCATCCAGTGACTTTCGGCGACACCGGCTTGGATCTTGTGATCTTGTAGGTAACCGGTTAAAAAGGCGGAGGGATCACGCGGCACGCATATCATCTTCTTTTCCTGTTCATGTCGGCGAATAGCGGGGTGCATGCGCGCCTGATTTTCAGAGATTTACTGGTCGTGCAATGAGCGCCACCGCTTCGTCGGCATCGACATGCTCTCCGGATCGGAGACCGCAGACGATGGATGTGGAAGGCGCGCGAATATCAGTTGAACTACTCGACCACGGATCCATCGGATGCACGATACCAATAAGATCTCCCTGCTTGATTTCGTCCAGCACCGAGCAGCGAGGTTCGAAGATGCCGCGCGCGGGCGATTTCAGCAGATCGGAAGGCAGTGTCCTAAGTGTCCGGCTAGACCGCTGTTGACGGAACGTCGGCCACACTATTTCTCCTTCGATAATTCCGAGGGAGATTAGTGCGTTGCGGACCGCAGTTTCGGCAATCATAAGAACATCTGAGTCGACGGTCCCGCCACCAAGTTCAGCACAAATGAATACCTTGCCTTGGCTTTGCGCCCAAGTATCAAACATACCCCGCGTATCTGGTCCGTCCCAGATCAAAGTCACTGGCAACTTGAACGCCTCCGCCACTTGAAGCGTCTTGCGCATAAGATCAGCATCAGCAATAGGATGCGTCGTGCTTGCAGGGGCAAACTCCCATCGCGGTCCGAAGCCATGCAGATCGAATACTGTGTCAACCATTGGCAACAAGATGCGAGAAACCGCATCCGCGATGCGTTCGGACAACGGCCCGTCCGCGCGGCCTGGAAATACTCGATTGAGATTCAACCCGTCGACCGGCGAGTTGCGGCTCCAAGCCTGCGCAGCCGGTGGATTGAGCACGGGTACGATGATGACCTTTCCACACTTCTGGGCATCGGGAAGCCAATCAAGAAGTCGTCGCGCGACAATTGGCCCTTCCAATTCATTGCCATGACATCCGGCAGTGACAAGGAGACGCGGCCCCTCCCCTTTGTTGAGGCTTAGGACCGGGAGCAGAAGAGCTTCGCTGTCGGCGCCTTTTGGGACAACGAGGTGCCCTTTGCTTACGCCAGGCGTATCGAGAGCGAACGTGAGGTGTGGTGCTCCGATCATTGTTGATCCGTATCTGGTTTAACTTCCCGTACTTTCATTGGCTATGGCGGCTTGCGTCAAATGCCGTTTCTATATTGTCGTCATCTGGTCGCGCGATGGGTCTCCAAGATACATTCCGTTAGCCTTGTACGACGGCGGAGTGCGTCCGTGACTAGAGGGAATCCCGTGCATTCGAACAGGAGCAGCCCGATTTCTAGATGCTTCGCGCGAAGTTGCGTCGCACAAGCGTAGACCTCGCTTTCGATCTGATCGCTGTCCGTCCAGATTGCTGGACGCGCCAAAGCATTGCGTAGAAATTCGCCGCCTTCCACACCGCCGATTACCACTCTCGCTCGATCTGTCGGATTGCTGACGCCAAGCAAATCTTTACTGCAATTTCTCTACTCAGCCGTCACGATCGCGAGCTTGTGAGAAGGCGCCAACTGTCGCAGCAACGTCGGAACGAAGAGCAGGCTGGACATCGCTACAGGAATCTTGACGGCGGCGGCAACCGCCGCCTGATGCCGGATGAAAAACCCGCAATCAGAAGAAATAACCCCCGCGCCTCGTTCAACCAACCGTCGAGCGGCCGCGACGCAGGAACGTTCGAGCGACGGGTCACCACAAATGATGATATCTGCAAATGCACCTCCACGATTTCCGTGATGACTGGGCGGTCGAATTTCGGCCAGAGGGAGCCGGACCGTGGAACTCCCAACGATTTCTCGGCCGACAGACCTTCATCAAGTTGAAGGATACCAAGGGCATTGCGGCATTGAGCCATCACGACGTGCTCCTAAAGAAATTACGCGTTTTGCATAGAAGACGCTCCCCGCCGAATACTGGACCTTCAACACTCTTTGACGCCTCGACGCCGCAAGCGTAGGTGACAATCTCTTTAACTGTGAACTTTGCGAGCAGACTGATCAAGAAAAGCTCAGGCTCGATAAAGAGTGTGCGGGATCCTGCTCAGTATCTCGGCTTTATCTTCTGTCACCAAGACACTCTCGCTGCAGCCGGGTTGGCATGCGGCAACCGCAGCCGTTCCCCGAACACCAAGTTCAGCGAGGATGCCAACGCACCTCCTGCAGCATCTACCCTATCTTGGATTCCAGTAGCCACTTCAGTCTCGGTGACACCGTCGCGAAGCATTTCGTGAAATGAACCAATAGCAAGTCAGTGATGATTGCTGCCTTTTGCAAAGCCTGAATTTCTACGTGACTCTTCACTGCTGCGACCGCCGCAACGAGCCTGCTCGCGTCAACGATCTTCAAGTCCGGAAGCTCATGGTGCAGCGCGGTCACGTCGGCAGGCGCGAGGGACGAGCGGTCGAGTTCCATCCCGACCCGTTTGTTGTGGAGATTCAATCGCCGCAGAACATCGGCAGATACAATACGGAACTCATAGCGCTGCGTGTATGGCCCGATCTCGTTGATGCAGCTGAAAGCCCTGACATTCTCCTCATCAAATTTGCGAACAACAAACGTCGGTTCTCGCCCCGGTGTAAGGATCAAGGGATGGGGAGCAAAGGACGAGCCAGCACCGGAATATCCCGTCAGATAGCGCAGATGGCTTTGAGCGGTGACAAGTAGGGCATCCAAGCCTGCTCGTTCCACAGCTTCGAGCACCCGCGCTGCCGTCTCTCATACTCGGATTGACCAAACAATGTTCCAGTACAAGGTATTTTCGTCCGCTTTGCAGTCATTAACCTTCTCCATGAGCTTTAGGACGTTCGGCCCATCGAATACATCAAGTTCACTTCCACAACATGGGGCAGCTGATGCTTTACAAGTTACTCGGACTGCGGCAGCAGGGCAATTCAGGCCTATTCTCGGTCGGAGAATCGCTCCAGCAGTGGCTTACGTCAAATGCAGTTTCTATATCGCCGTCATCTCGGCGCGCGATGGAACGAAAGACTCCAGTTCCCCGGGATGCTCTTGATGAATTCGAACTGAGAGTCGGCTGTAATCACGGAGCGTAAGTTTCAGGGCGACACTCCGGATGTCCGGCGAGAGCAACGGCCGGAAGGAGACCACGTCATGAGCGTGCGGACCATGTCGGCGCTGGATGGCTTCGTAACGGCGGCGCCAACCGGGCTGCGGTTCGCGGACCCGCAAGACTGGATTTGCCCGGTCATGGGGTTGCCGGGCGACGTCTTGGCCAAAGGCTCTGCGACCGGGCGTCCGAGCTTGCGGTCGAGGCGGCGTACTGACGCACTATCGGACGATATCTCGCCGACATATCGAACCTCGCCGGTACGCCCGCTCTCGGCGAGAGCAACAGCATGCCGATCCTTCGCAACATCCAATCCTATGAAAACCTCGCTATATTCTTCCACGGTTCGTCCTGGCATGGGGATAGGGCCGACGAGCAACCCTCGTTTCAACACTGCCAGTTTAGGGCGAACCACCGATGCCGGAGCCAACTCGAAGAGTATGTGAGGTGGATGTGCCTTGACGCAGCGCTCAGCGAAGAACCACGCCCCGAGCGGAGCGCACGCTGACCGGCAAGGAAGAAGCCCTGCTGGTGGCCACCGTCGGCTCCAGCCCGCCAGTGGGGCGCCCCGTTGGACGCTGAAGCTGTTGGCCGACGCGTTCGTCAATGTCGCGCGCATGGAGGATGTGCTACGTCGAGACGCCCGATCTGCAGGGGCCGGTGGATCCTCCGAGGCTCGGAGTGGAGAAACTGTACCGAATTGAACAGGCGCCGCCGAAAGTGCGCGAGACCGCTTGGAAAGCTCAGACCCCGCTGACGGCCCGCTATCGGATGCTGAGCGGGCGAGGTGGTCTGCACGGCGCGAGGAGATTGTCGCCGCATCGGCAGCCGGATCAGGTTGCATGGGCCTCCCTGGCAACAGCCCACAGTAGTCCCGCCTCCGCCCATGCGACCGCGACAGTGCATCGAGCTGAAGCGTAAAAAACTGTCCCGCCTCTCTGGGAGGTGGGGCTAACTGTGAAAAAAGCACCGTGGCCGCATTCCCGATTGTGCGTCCGGGGCTGTTCCTATCTTACTGCGGGCGTCGGCGGTTGCCGGCCACGCGGTCTGACGGACATTCCCGTGCCGAGGCTCGAATATCCAGTTGGGGCTTGACGCTGCATTGCGCTGATCCATGTAAATCATCTATTCGCAATTGAGAACATATGTTGCAACGTCTGTCGCGACGAGCTATGAACAGCTGCCGACTAGAGAGTGCGGGAGTGCGTCCATGTCGGCGAAGGAAAGCAACGAAAGAAAGGGGAATATCCATGAGCAGACTTATGACGGCAGTTACGGCCGCGGCATCGCTTGCGGTAGCGATCGCGGCTACGACGAGCGCAGCTAATGCTGGGAGCATGCTCGACAAGGTGCTGGAGTCAAAGACGCTAACAGTGGCTGTGGGAACAGACTGGGGTCCGGTCTCGCGACTAAACGAGAAGCACCAACTCGAGGGTTACGACGTTGATATCGCGAAGCATATCGCAAAATCGCTTGGTGTGGAGGTCAAGTTCGTGACGCCGGGTTGGGATATTATCACGGCGGGCAAGTGGGAAGGCCGATGGGATATCGCGATGGGTCAGATGACGCCAACCGCGGCTCGAGCCGAGAAATTCGACTTTCCAGCTATTTACTTCTACGAGCAGGTGTTCGCTGTTGTGCAAAATGATAGCAAGGCGACCAAGCTTGCCGATCTAGACGCCAAGACCGTCGGCGTCACAGCGAACACGACGTACGAATCTTATGCCAACCATGCGCTTACCGCGGATTGGAAAGGCGGTACGCCAGTCACCTATCAATTCAAGCCTGGCGCAGTCAAAACCTATGCAAGCACCAATGTAGCGTTCGATGACCTCCGGCTCGGCGATGGAGTTCGCCTTAATGCAGTTATTACTGACGGCACTTCTGCAAATAATGCAATAAGCGCCGGCTATCCAATAAAGCTTCTTGGCGACCCGCTATACGCCGCGCCGGGAGCAATCGCAGTGCTTCATGGAGACAAGGAATTCAGCGGTAAGATCGCCGAGGCAATCCAGAAAATGAAAGAAAATGGCTCGCTCCCGAAGCTGTCGCTGAAGTGGTACGGGGTGGACTACACCACCGAAAAATAGAGATCGCGACGCTCTAGCGGCCGAGGCTGAACTGCGTCGCTTCTCTCTCTAAGTGTCCTCTCTGATTGGGGTCGTTTAGGTCAAGCTACTCCTGCACTTTCTTCTGGACCCTCCCGCAGGTCACTCGCTTCTCTTCGCGGTCGGCGCTCTTGCCGCCGCATTATGGGATCAGGAGGGCGAGGCGTCTCAATCTGTTTCACGACCTTGCCGAGCTTTGACGGGCAGGTTCGGGACTCTCAAGTAGATCGCCTCGCCCAACGTCCCTGTGGGTTCCGACGTTATCCGGCCGGGTACTCCAACTTGAAGCCGGCCACCATTCCGGAATGAAGCCGGCCACGATTCCGATCAATATCCGGCCACTTTGACGGGGCTAAAGAGAACACATCTGGGTCAGCAACTTTGGCATGACGGTCCTTTTGAACGAGGGACGCGTGATGCCGGCAAAGAGAAGGCTGACCATGAGACAACTACGACAAATGCTACGGCTTGCCGGCGACGGAACGAGCGCCCGCGAGATTGCGCAGAGGCTGGGAATAGCGCGCAGCACCGTCCAGGATAATCTGAAGCGGGCGGCCGCGGCGGAGCTGAATTGGCCGCTGCCGGGCGAACTGACCGACGACGCACTGGAGAACCGGCTGTTTGCCCGGGCCGGGGTGAAGCAAGGTCTGCGCCGGCTTCCCGAATCTCGCCGGCTTCCCGAAGATCACCGAATATGCGGCGTGCACCATAAACTCCGTGACTCGCTCTGTAGGAATCGCGGATGAGACCGAGCAGCCTGGCATCTTCCCTGGCGTGATCGCTGACGGGCCCATGCAGCCATGTGTAGAAACCTGCCCGGGCGACACGCAAGACCCGACACATCGAGGTGACCGCATATGCGTGACGGTGCTCGTTCATGAAGCGGTACTTCACTCGGGTTCCCTGGCAAAGTACCGCGCGGCTTTTTTTAACAAATCCCGCTCCTCCTCCACCCGCCGCAGTTGCGAGCGCAGGCGCAGGATCTCACTCTTGGCTTCAAGCAGATCTTTCGATTGCTGCTCCGATTTGTCGGGCGATACCGCCTTCACCCATTTATACAGGCTGTGCGCCGAGACGCCCAAACGTGCAGCGACATCGGGCACGCCATAGCCTCGATCAACGACCTGCTTGACTGCTTCTTCCTTGAATTCCGGGGTAAACCTCTGCGTACTCACAAGCTGCCTCCTGTGCTCAAAGGATAGGCGGGGCCTGTCTATCGCGCCAGGTGCAGTCCACTTATATTATCTCGGTGTCCACGAAACCGGCAGCAGGCCAGTTCGTGTTGCTTGCTCCTCGGTCTGTCTCGGTTCACGCCGCCAGCGCGGCAGGCTCCTTTCCAAAGCGGAATTCGGTTGCCTCGGCCCACATGCGATGCAGGATGACCGCCAATTTGCGTGCTACCGACACACGGGCGCGCGCCATGCCGCGGCGCTTGGCGATGACCCCAGGCCCTGAGGCGAGCATGGGGTGGCTGCTTGCGTAATTACCCACCCTTTCGATGCGGCACGGTGCGTCGTCACTCGTCGTCGATGTCCGGGTACTGCGGGGGAGCCTTGCCGATCTTGCTGACGATCCTCTGGTAATTGGCATCGGGCTGCGCCTGCCC
>NZ_QZWZ01000063.1 GCF_003601975.1 Mesorhizobium waimense | reverse complement strand
GGCTGGATGACAAGATGGCGCCGCCTCGTGCGCGACTACGAGAAGCGCATCGACGTCTCTCACGCCATGATCCTTGTCGCTATGGGCGGCAATCTCATCCGCAGAAACGCTCATCCCTGAATTTCAATACGGACTCTTAGACCGATCAAATGCGTTGGCTTCTGCAAGAATAAAAGCAGCGCGCAAGCGTGGCTCCGCGCTTGCCCTTTCTGCCAAAGCTTCGTCCAGCCGCAGTCTGATTTCGGCAATCAGATTATGGAAAGGCTCCAGCAAAGCCATCAGCCGCTCGAGCCGATAAACCTCGATCCAAGCGTCACCTTCGCTGTAAGTGCCTGGAGGACAATTTTCGAGCTTGTTCCGGCGCTCTACGAGTTCTTCGAGAAGGCCTATTCCATCCGGATCCAGTGCCACCCCTCTACTTCGAAGCCAGCGCGCCCTGACGTCGAGTGTGCTGAGGTAGTACAACAGAATTGCGTCGTTCTTGACGGAATAAATACCGAACGTTCTTCTAAACCACGCCTTCAGCCTCTCAAACATCGCGACCCCCTGAGTGCCTTTGCCTAACTCGTAGAAGTTTGCTCGGTCAGCGCAGAAGAATTGCGATTGGTCCCGTTTGATACCAAGCACGCAATAATACTCGATTTTCGTCAAGGATCAAAGTCGGTGTTTCCACATGACTTCTCCAGGATCAAAGCTCAGCACGGCGAGTAAGTCTTTTCGCGTCACCAGGGCGTCTTTGGATCCGTTCTCACGGAAAGCAGGACGCGCCGGCACGCTAGGAGGCTCAGCGGCGAAACCAGATCGGCAGTTCGACCGCTCTGCGGTTGGAGTTGAGGTAGGTTTGGGCATAGGCTCCACTCACGCAGCCCGGCCTGAATGAAACGCTCAGCCAGTGCGCGCGTCACCAGCTTGTCAAACCCACGCATCGGGCAGTAGTCTGATACTTACCATGGGAGAAACGCGCGATTTGAAACGTATTGACTGCGCTTCGATCGCGAATGGGTCCGGAAAACGTAGACTAAGTTAAAAAACTTCTGTGATTGCTTAGGAAATGGGTGTAGCAACAATTGGATATGCTTCATGGGCATGATCCATTGAAGGAGACTTACGACAATGGCCGCTGAGGAGGGGCTCAACGTGGTCAACGGCGACAGTGCCGAAGATGCGACTTACGACCGTTTAAGAGAACGTGCCCTTGCGGTACTGCTCGCTGGCGTGTCTGACGACGAGCGCGCCGACATTCAGCAGTTCGTGCGCAAGCTCGATGAGAAAGCGCTCAGCGCAGTCGAGGCGCAGAAAATCCTTAAAGCTATCGTGTCGGAGTCGCAGACACTGCTCCCAGGCATGCGGGGGGCGGGATGGTGGAACGTGGCGTTCGATATATTGCAGTCTCCGCCGTTCTATTTCTTCTTTGGATGCCTTCTTCTCGCTCTGGCCTTTTTGACGTCGCAAGAAGGGCTTAACACATCGCTGACGTTCCTTGTGGCAATGCTGGGTGTGGCAATCCTGTTGTACGGCACAGGGTCGCAGGCAGTCGGAACCTTCGGCTCGAACCCGGAACTGGCGGCGCAGTTGCTTCAAGAGCGTGAGGAGGCAAAGGCTACTGTGACAAGGCTGGTGGAACCTGCGGAGGGGGGCGAAGCTCCTCAGCCCAAGGCGCCCGACGCACCGGCAAGTGCACTGCCGAAGGCGATTTCCCCCGGTGCAGCGAACCTGGTGGTCGCGGGCGGCGCGGCCGTGCTCACGGCATTCTTCGGCTGGGGGGTGATCACCTACCAGAATCAGATCCGGCAGGTGTTCCGTGACTACGATCAATACACCAAGGTGAGGCTTGAGTTCTGCGACGCTGCGGTGAACGAGTGCACCGATCCCAACGTGCTCGATAATGTCGCTCTCAAGACGCCGGAAGCGGGCCGATCGGAGTTGACGGATGATACGCTGCGAAAAATTCTCCAGAGCGCCTACCTTGAGACCGGGCTTGGCGAGCGCGCTTACGGTAAAGAGGACGACAACGGATTGGAGTTCATTGTGTTCGAGCGCGATCTGGGCGAGAGCGGAAGGATCAAGCTCCACGGTGCCGCAGCCGAACAGGGTACCACAAAGTACGCCGCCGACCTCAGCTACTTCAGTTTCCGCAGCCTTGTCGGCAACGGCGAGCAAAATGACCAATGCCTGGTGCGTGTGTCGCAGGATTCGTGTCTGTTCATCATCACGGTAAGGGATGCTGTCGACGTCAATCGAGTGCCCCGGGTCGTCATTCGCGCCGTGCTTAGCGCTCAATCGCTGGTGGTCGAAAGCGAGGACCCGGTGGTACCGCGATGAAAATTCGTGAGACAGCAATCTGCCTGTTGCTGGCGCTGACGCTGTGCGCAGCCCCCGCGCGCGCGCAGACGATGACTGGCCAGCCGCTGCTCTCGGAAGAGGCGCTCGCAGGCTGGTTGACCACCTTCAAAGAAATCAACATCGAGAGCCCGACTGGTGGACTTAACCTGGTGCTTGTGACGCACCTCAACGCACTCAATGAATGGATCCGTACACCGGAAGACATTCGCCGGTTCCGGGAGTGGAAGAATGACGACGAGATTGTCCGCGGACTGATTCCGCTCGCCGCCGGGTTGCGGTCGGAGAACCGCAGCCCGGCGACATTGGTCCTTGGCAACGTCGTCGACAATACTAACGTGTGTTATGTAATCGCCTATCTTGCCAGTACGCCCGACATAGGCGCGGACGGCCAGTACAATCTGCTGCAGGTAGTCCGGCAAGTAGCAAGCTACGCTTTCAGTGATACCGCTGCCTGGATCGAAAAGCTGGTCGAGTTCAAGGAACGACAGCTCAAGGCCCAGTCGGATGTCGAAAACACAGCGCGACTGCTCGACCGCATAAGGGATGCACTCGGCAAGCGGGCAAACGGTCAGTTGCTGACCCTGCGCAGCTTCAGTGAGCCGAGCTTCGCGAGATGTGTTGCCGTGCTGCCCGCCGCGTTCACCGGGGAGCAGGACGTTGCGCCTCTCTTCCCAGAGACGATCGCCGATCTGACGACAGACCTGATCCGGCAGCGATTGTTCAGCGATCAGCGGCGGGAGTATGCCACCCATCTTGCGATGCTCTACGACAAATCCGATGCGTTCGGCCGAACGACACTCGTGAAAGCTCTTGTCGCTGCGATCATCCCTCAGAAAGAGGACCCGGAACGACGCTATCGGGTTAACCTCTATGTCGCGGTAGCATTCACCCGCATGGCACCCGGAGCCTTGAAAGATCCGGCACAGCGACAGGCGCTCTTGGCGCTCAAGCTCACCCCTGAGTACCGCGACGATCCGACCTTTGTGCAAAACGTCGACCAGGCGATCAGAAAGCAGGGATTGTAGTGGCTCGACGACTCCGGCCAAGATCGCTGAGCTGCTGGATCAACCGAGAGGAACCCACGGCAAGTGCGATCTTCGTATGGAATTCTGCTGGTGGGTCCAAAGCGGGCGTCAGTGTTCCCGCGAAGACATCCATCGTTTAGCTAGTCCCGTCGCGCTACCGGGTGATCTGGCTTACAACGAAGCCCGCCTCGCCGCGGGGCTTCGCCATATTCAGGTTCGCCACCGCTATCAGGTTCAGCCGCTACGCTTTGGCGGGTACTTTGCGCGCTTTCTTCACCGGCGACTTGATTGCTGTTGACGTTGCTGTCGCTGCCGCCGCCCGAGCAACTCGTCTTGGCTTTGCTGCCGGTACGAGTGTGGGCACCTCTGCCTTGCGCCCGAGCCCTATTGATTTCGCCATCGCCGAGCGGGTGGCAGCGTAGCTCGGCGCCACCATCGGATAGTCGGCCGGCAGGTTCCACTTCTGTCGGTATTCATCAGGGCTCAGATTGTAGTGGACTCCGATATGGCGCTTTAGGGATTTGAACTTTTTTCCGTCTTCCAGGCAGATAATGTAATCCGGTGTGACGGACTTCCTGATCGAGACTGCCGGTTCCTGTTTGACCACAGGTTCCGTTGCCGGTCTACCGATCCCATGCAGAGCAGCATGGATATCGCCGATCAGCTTCGGCAACTCGCCAACCGGCAGTGGATTGTTCGACACATAGGCGGCGACAATGTCGGCGGCAATCGACACGATATCCGTTTGGCCGTCTTGTGCGGGAGAATTGGTCATAGAATATTCCTTTGTCTTATCGGACTCACTAAAGACGTGTGATTTACCCGCTCCGCCAACCAGGCAAATAGTCCGTTTCCTTTCTACAATCCACACCCCTTGCCAATATTGTAAGGGTGACCTTCGCTGTCCGGCTGCGGATGGCCTCGAGGGTTCGATCCTGTAGACCGCTACATCGCCAAACCCACTATCGAGGAAGCGGTGTTTTCCTATCGGCGACGGTCCGAGTAAACGTCGCCCCGCACCAATCCTCTCTAGGACGCGAGGTGTCGAAGGCTGGGTTCCTGGAAGCTTTTCGATCGCCTCCCGCCGAATTGCGCCTCCTTGTGAAGGAGATTGGAGCATCAGGACAAGCTACGGGGCGGGCTTGATCACCGCATTCGCTCTTAGGGCAGTTGATGCGTTGTCGTGTGCAGCCTCTGTGTTCGCATGTTCTACGATTTCTCATTGGCCGCTCTCCCGACATGTCTCTCGTTCGCTTGGCCGATTGCGCCTTCGCGCATTGAGCGACGCTGTATGTGTCAGATGCACCGCGAATGCTAGCTCACCTGTCGGTCTTCGGTATCATTGTCTCGCCACGAGCTTCGAAAAGAATTCGCGCGCTTCGTTGGCCAATGGATGCGATGTCTCGTCGAGGATCGCGATACCCTCCTCCGTGCATTCAATGGCGCGCGCGACGTCGCCAGCGAGATCATACGCCCTTCCGAAACTGAAGAGTGCGTTGCCCTCGCCAATCCTGTCGCCGATTTCCCGGCAGAGGGAAAGCTGCTGCCCGAAATACTCGATGGCGTGCACATGATCACGCACGTCGATGGCCACGAGACCGAGGTTGCCCAGCGCATTGGCCTCGCCCTGTCTGTCTCCGATGACCCGTACGATTGCCAGTTGATCCTCGTATGCCCGCGATGCGCGCTCGGATTCGCCTAGGTCAGCATATGCGTTTCCGAGATTGCCGAGCGCGATTGCTTCTCCCCTTCGGAATCCAATTTCGCGTGATATCCGCAGGTTGATTTCCTGATGCTCTATGGCCTTGCGGAAGTCACTCCGGTCCGCGTGGCACAGTCCGATGTTGCCTTCGGCTGTCGCCTCGAGTTGCGGCAGTTGCAGTTCACGCGCCAATGCAATCTGCGCTTCAAAGGCGGCGATGGCCTGATCAACGTTGCCGAGTCGGCGATGCGTGACGCCGAGGTTCCCGAGATGGCTGGCTTGTGTGCGTTTAGCCCCACATTGCCCCGAAGCCTGAAGGGCCGAGTGGAGCCATGACTGCCACGCCCGTGCCGGAAGCCGCATCGAGAGGATGTACGGCCCGAAATTCGGGAACTCTGCGCAGAGCTCCATTGCCCTAGGATCTTCGGCATTTTCGGATATCCAGCGCCAAGCAGCTTCGATGTTCTGACGCTCGCGGTCGAATAAAACAAGGCCGTCGGGAGGAGCATTTTCGCTTGCCAGATAGCGCGTATTCGCCGTGCGGAGGACGGCTCCGAAATGTTCTGCGTGCCGACGGCAGGCCTCAAATAGTGAAGTCATCGCTTTCACCTACGGATCGAGTAGGGATCGCGCATGCGCCACGAGAAGCGCGTGCATCTGGAAACGTCCTGCCGTGGGCTCGATAAGGCCGCGCGCCGCCAACTCCCTGACGACGAGTTTGGGATCGTCCGCTTTCCATACGGCAGCAATTGCTTCCAGATCGAATGTCGCCGGCTTCGGCGCGAATGCGCCGAAGAATGCGAAACATTCCCTTGTGCGCTGGTCCAGCAGGTCGGTGCTCTGCTGGAGCAGCGCGGCCACCGTGGGAATAGTCTGCTTCTCGATGTCTGCGCGGTCGGCGGGAGCTTTTGCGCTTATCAACGCGGCGCCGTCGCGCAAACTCACCAGCAGATCATCCACGCTCCAGCCCATTCTCGCTTCCGAGGCGAGCATCCGCCCCGCGACATGGAGCGCGAGGGGAAGCCCTTCAAGGTCCCGGACTAGCTGCAGGCAGGCGTCGCGCTTGCTCATCACTATGGTGGGTGCAAGGAGCCGCAACAGCAGCATGCCGTCGTCTTCCTGCAGCAGTGGTAACGTGTAGACGCCGTCCGCCGTCGGACTGAGTTCTTCCGCGACAGATGGCAGCCGGGTTGTTAGCAGAACGCCGCAGCGTTGTCCGACGCACTGCAAGAAGGGCTGTGCGTGCGCAGCGTCCCACACGTCATCGATAATGATCAGCATACGGGCATCGGCGAGCAACTCCGCGAGTTGCTCGACGGCATCCTTAACGGTCGGGCTGCGCGAGAGGCCATTGACACCCAATGCACGTCCCCAAGCCCCGATTTCGGAAAGGATAGCGGGCTCCCGCGTCAGCGACGTCCACAGCACTCCGTCTGGGAACTGCGCAGCGGTCTCGACATCGTAGGCGAATGCGTTGACGAGTGTCGTCTTTCCGACTCCCGGCCACCCTCTGATTACGGTTCTGGCGTGGAGCGGTAGGCCGTCCGGGATTCCCATTCGCCGCTTGATTTCGGCAAGCGCGTCCGCACGGCCGATAAGGAAGAGCTGCGGTAATGGAGGCAGGCGACCGGGACGGCCCGGTAGAAGGAAGTCGCGCAGCTTTCGGACAAAGTCACGATCGTGACCAATCGGAACAGCAGTATCGCCCGACATGATTGATGCTGCAGCGCTGCCGCCCTGACTTTCGCTAAGGACCAACAGCGCTCCGTTGAACGCTGCCCTCTGCAAAACGAGATGGTCGTCTTCCGTCGCGCTTCCGCTGGCCACCCGTGCGAGCGCGGCTCGGAGCGGATCTGGCGGGCAGCGTGTCGGAGGCGGCGAGGGCGCTTCAAGCTCATCCGCCCGCGCGGCGTCGAGCAGGAAGCTAACGAGCATCCTGTGTTGCACTGCTGAGGCGCCATCGACTTTCGCTATGGAAAAATGATCGGAGTTCGGCACCTTGTACGCTTCGCCGAAGTAGCGCGCACCGGAGAAGGGCTCGACAACTTGCTTCCGCAGCAATGTTCGGAGCACAACGAAGGTGTCTTCCACCAATTCCTTACCGTTCAGGGATAGGCGCTTCGATTCTTTGAGATTCTGGAAGTCGCGGTCTAGATCCATGAGCCATGCGTTGTTCTGCTCAAAGCGGAGGGCGTCGGCCTGGCTGTGATCAAAGAACCTTGCGAGGGGGCTCAGCCAGTTCGCGTAGCTCGATCCGACTGAAGGGGATGCGACGAGAAACAAGCCGATCGATGTTCCGCTCTCGATAAGCTCGGTCGCGCGTTGCACAACAAGGCGGCGCGCCACGATTCCGCCCATGCTGTGGCATACGAAAACGATGCGGCGACTGTTTATCACGCCGTCCAGCCGCATGTGTTCCTTGAGCGCGTCAACGACGTCTCCGAGACGGTACGTGCCCGAGAAAAATCCAGTTTTGTACGTGAAGACGTAGACGCCGGTGCCTTTGATAGACTCGTCACAGGCCAGGAGGTCAGGCCAGAACGTCCCGTTTGAGTGGCGCCAGCAGGCTTCGCCGCTCGAGAGAATGCCGTGCACGAAAACCACGGACGTGGTTGCATCGCGTGCAGGCTTGCTTATCCAGATCCCTTCCACTTCTCATTCCCGCTGATGATACGCCGGCCTATTAAGTCTCGGCTCTTCCCCGCTGGCAATGCAAAATCCCAGGCTGTGGCAGGGAAAATCAGATTCTGCAGGATAGGGTTGTCAATAGTACGCCTCCGGCGAAGCCCGGCGAAGGCCGCCTTGCGCGAGCATGGCACGGTAGCGAAGTTGCGCTCTTAAGGTCGCCCTTACGAGCGTAGTTAGCAGCACAGCATGAGCCATGTGACGTTATTGACCGGACCGGAGCGTCGTCGTCGTTGGCGTGAAGAGGATCAGTGCCGGATACTGGCCGCGGCATTCGCGCCCGGGGCCACAGTGGCGGCGGTGGCGCGTCAGTACGATGTCGCGACCAGTCTGATCTATAAGTGGCGCCGCACGCTGAGAGCCCGCGAGACAGGCTTTGCCGAAGTTGTCGTGGTTCCCGATGAGCCTGTCGCCGCTTCGGTGCCGGCTGCGCCCCCAGCGGTGATCGAGCTGGAGATCGCCGGCAAGGTGCGGCTGCGGATTCCGCTGACCACACCGCCGACACTGGCGGCGGCGATGGTGAAGGCGCTGGGCGTTTCATGATCCCGGTTCCGAGCCAGGTGCGGATCTGGTTGGCGGTCGGCCGGACCGATATGCGTCGCGGAATGCAAGGCCTCGCTCTGCAGGTTCAGGAGACGTTGGGCCGCGATCCGCATTTATGCATCGGGTGAGATTTTGTGGCGGAGCCGTCCCGGCGCCAGCCGGGGTCTGCCAAATCTGGCATCCTCCGCCACATAATGTTTTAGCTTAGATGCTGTTCAGCAGTTGCAGAACTGCATCGGTGGGCCGGAAGCGCGCCCCGTAATTGCCCTCGATGCCCGCCTTTTCGAGTCCGTTGCGCATCATCTCGACATCCGCGGCGGCATAGCGGTGGGTGGTGGCGACCTGTGCGTGCCCGAGCCAGGCTTGAATCGTCAAAAGATCCACGCCGGACTGGAGAAGCTTCATGGCGAGGGAGTGCCGGAAGATGTGTGGCGATATGGGCTTTTCGGCCAAGTCCGGCCTTATGGCCACTGCCTTGGCCGCCGCTCGTCGTACGATGTGGGTCGCCCCGAAGCGCGTCAGGCGCTCATTGTGGGCGCCGACAAAGATCGGTCGTGGTTCGTGGTTGGCGATTCCGCGTTCGCGCAACAAGGCCGCCAGCGCTCTCGCCAGATCCTGATGGATTGGACGGACTGAGGCGGAAAAGCCAATAAAAATCAAGGCTAAATGGGATTCAATTGGCGATACAGTACCAAATGCAGTACCGCCTAAGTTAGCGAGTCGACGTTTTGGAGCGGCGGCCGCTGAGATTCAGGCCTTACAGAAAATACGGCATCATCATCCTGGTTTGCCTTCGGTAGTGGGCATACCGATCGCCAAACATGTCGGTCAGAAGTATCTCCTCCACACGTGCGCGCCACACGAACGTCGGCACAATCGCGGAAAACACAGCCAGGACGGCAGGCCAGCTGCTGAAGGCAAGGGCCTCGCCCATCGCGAGCATCGACAGGCCGAGGTAGATGGGTGACGTATGAGGTGATACGGACCTGTCGTCACGAGGCCTGTGTCTTGATCTGCCGTCGGCACCAAGCTCCATGCCGCGCCGAGCTCGGCCCGGGACCTGAGAACGAGCGCCGCCCCGGCGAGGGCGAGAAGGCATCCGCACAGCGCCAGCACAAGCCCCGCGAGACCCTCGGCGTTACCGGCAAAGGCGGCCAGGAAGACGAAGAACAGCCCGAAGGCCGCGAAGTTTGCGACGACGGGGTCGGTCGCCAAGATGCCGGTCAGCGCGCCTGCTGCGTTTATGGTCACGCCCGCCGACAGTCAGCAGGATGGGCCCTGCGAAAGCGAGCAGCGAGGCTGCGCGAAGGACTGTGACGAGGATCGACATCGCTCAGGACGTACGCAAGCGCATGACATACAGCGCGATGGGGAGCAGCAGGATGGGAAGGACATAGCTTACGATGAGCGCCAGGATTGGCTGATCGGCCCAGCCGGCACCGATGGCAGCGAACCCAAAGGCGATCGGTACGCTGCCCACCGTCAGTGCTATGGTGAACTTTCGCATCGGCATGCGGGCAAGGCCGGCCAGAAAGACGATGGCTTCCGGCACGCTGTAGGGGAGACTGCGCGTCAGGACGATCGCCCAGGCGCCGGTCCGGTCGAACAAGGTTTCCATCTTGTGGAGCGATTGGCGGCACCAAGCGATCGACAAACCACCGCGCCGAGGTGCGCATCAAAGCGTAGCCGAGCACGCCGCCGCTGATCAGGCCAATACAGCCCAGCAATCCACCGAACACCGTGCCGTAGATGATGCCGAGGGCGGCAATGACGGCAGTCTGAGGGATTGGCAGCACCACATCCGCCCAGTAAGCGCAATGCCCAGCGCCCATGCCCAGCTGTCGTATTCTCGGAGCATGAAAACAGCATCGTTGGCATCCTGAGCCGTCGGGATTCTCGCACAGGAGGCGAGCAGGATTGCGAGAGCGCCGAGGAGGGCGAGGCGTGATCTCAATTTGCCACTCCGCCTTTGACGGTCGGCCAGCAATGGTTCAACCGCTAGAGCCATCGCCGCACGCGTCGCTTGTAATCGAGATAAGCATCGTCGAAGCGCCGCTCGAGATATACCTCCTCGCGCGCGACGACGCCGTAGCGAACGGCGATAGCAAGCGGCAGCGTCAGGATCAGAACCCATGGGCTTTGTGCCGCGATGCCGATGCCGCCGTACACGAGAAAAAAGCCGAGATAGATGGGATTGCGGGTCCAGCGGTAAATGCCGGTGGTCACGAGCACGCGGGCGGGCTGGTTCGTGGGCAAAGGCGTCGCAGCGCGGGAGAAGTTGCGGACTCCCGCGGCAAAAAGCACAAGACCGATGAGGATCAGGGATCCGCCGACGATCCAGGGCACCCCGTCGGCCTCCGGAATTGCGAACGGCAAAGGCAGCAGGCGATCCAAGACGAGACCAACCAGAATAGCGGCAGGAAAGAAAAGGATCGGTCGCCCAACGACGCCTGCGGTTCCGATGTCGGTTATTTCTTGACCAGCCGGATCCATTTCCATGTCTCTCGCAGGTGTTGCAGGCGACGAAACCCAGAATCGCCTAGAAACGACAACTAAGGTGTCATCTTAGAAATTGACAACAGAGGTGTCAATGGGAGAACTTGGCATAGACAAAGGGGACGAAGACGATGGCTTCGAAAGGACACAGGACCGCGGTGGGCCGAATGACAGGTGCGGGCCCAATCATTGACAGCAAGGCCGAGGCGATCACGGAGCTGATGCTCGAAGTGGCTCAGTGCTTCTTCAAGATACGGGCTCTCGGCCAGAAGACGGGGCTCATCACCAGTTGGGGTGGCGGTGCGTTCGGCTTCATTCGAAGCCTCGCGCTGCTGGGTCCGCTGACCGTGCCGCAGATCGCCCAGATGCGGCCCACCAGCCGCCAGCGGATGCAGCGGCTGGCGGATGAGCTTGCGGCCGAGGGGCTTGTCGAATTCATCGAGAATCCGAGGCACCGGCGCTCCAGGCTCGTCCGGCTCACGCGCAAAGGCGACGCGGGCTACCGCGAGATGAACACCCGGCTCCTGGCGATCGCCTCGACCATTGGCGTCGCTCTCAGCGAAACCGATATCCGCAAGACCGCCAACATCGTGCGGCAACTGAGCGATGATGTGAAAGCGCGGTCGTAGCGGCTGTCGTAATGTGCCACTCCTAGCCGCGCATCATGCGGCGGCGATTTCTGGCACCATTGCAAATCTCACCTGCGCAATGAGTGTTGACTGAGAGGGGGCACCAGGACACCAGCCATATCGCGGCAGAACGTAGCGTTCATTTTGCAGAAAACCACTTGACCTTCCAGTAACTGGAAACCGTAGATGGAAGTGGAGTTGCCCATTTAGGAGTGCTCCATGACCGACCATCACCATGATGCCGCCCACGCTGGCGCTTCCCATGGCTCGTGCTGTTCCTCGCACTCGCCGGCTGCTACCTCAATCGTCGTCATCCGCGACCCGGTGTGCGGCATGACGGTCGATCCGGGGGCTGGAAAGCCGTCGGCGACCTTTAGCGGCCGCCCCTATCATTTCTGTTCGGAAGGCTGCCGGACCAAATTCATGAAAGAGCCGGAAGCGTTTCTGAAGGCGACCGATCCGGTTTGCGGCATGCAAGTCGAGCGCGCCACGGCGAAGCACTTCGTGCGCCATGAGGGCAAAGGTTTTTACTTCTGCTCCGCTGGGTGCAAAGCAAAGTTCGAGGCCGACCCCGGAAAATATCTGAGCGGCCAGCCTGCGCCGGAGCCGATGCCGAAGGGCACCCAATACACCTGTCCGATGCATCCCGAGATTGTCCGCGACAAGCCCGGCTCCTGCCCGATCTGTGGCATGGCGCTGGAACCTATGGGTGTGCCGACCCGCGACGAAGGTCCCAATCCGGAGCTGATCGATTTCACCCGCCGCTTCTGGGTGAGCGCCGTCCTGTCGATCCCGCTGCTTTTGATCACAATGGGACCGATGCTCGGCCTGCCGTTCCGCGACTGGCTCAGCGAGCGGCCGGCAGCCTGGATCGAGTTGGCGCTGGCGACCCCAGTGGTGCTATGGGCGGCGATCCCCTTCTTCCGTCGCGGCTGGGATTCGATCGTCAACCGCAGTCCAAACATGTGGACGCTGATCTCGATCGGCGTCGGCACGGCCTACGTCTACAGCGTCGTGGCGACGTTGTTCCCGAACCACTTTCCGCACCAGTTTCGCGGCCATGGCGGTACGGTCCCGGTCTATTTCGAGGCGGCGGCGGTGATCGTGGCGCTCGTCTTTCTCGGCCAGGTGCTGGAGCTCAAGGCACGGGAGCGCACCGGCTCGGCGATCCGCGCGCTGCTCGACCTCGCCCCGAAGACGGCAAGACGGATTGCGGCGGACGGTTCCGAGGCGGACGTGCCGCTCGACGAGGTGAAGGCGGGCGAGCCGCTGCGGGTGCGACCCGGCGACAGCGTGCCGGTCGATGGCACCGTGCTAGAAGGCCGCTCCTCGGTCGACGAATCGATGCTGAACGGCGAACCTGTCCCCGTCGAGAAGACGCAAAGCGACACTGTGACCGGCGGCACGCTCAACAAGAACGGAACGCTGGTCATGCGCGCCGAAAAGGTCGGCGCCGATACGATGCTGTCGCGCATCGTCGAAATGGTTGCCAAGGCGCAGCGCTCGCGCGCGCCCATCCAGGGACTTGCCGACCGCGTCTCCTATTACTTCGTGCCGACTGTCGTTCTGGTCGCCATCGTCGCCTTTATCCTCTGGGCCATCTATGGGCCTCAGCCGAGCATGGTCTTCGCCATCGTTTCGGCCGTCTCGGTGCTGATCATCGCCTGTCCCTGCGCGCTTGGGCTGGCGACGCCAATGTCGATCATGACCGCCACGGGACGCGGCGCGCAGGCTGGCGTGCTGATCAAGGAGGCCGAAGCGCTGGAGCGCTTCTCCAAGGTCGACACGCTGATCGTCGACAAGACCGGCACGCTGACCGAGGGCAAGCCCAGGCTGACCGACGTCGTAGGGCTCGACGGCTTTCCCGAGGCCGAACTGCTCGGACTTGCTGCCAGCCTGGAAAAGGGTTCGGAGCATCCGCTGGCCGAGGCCATCGTCGAGGGCGCGCGGGAGCGCGGCGCAGAAATCGGCGACGCCGGCGACTTCGAGGCCGTCACCGGCAAGGGCGTCACAGGAACCGTCAACGGCCGCGCCGTTTCGCTTGGAAACAAGGCGCTGATGGACGATCTGGGCATCGGCCTGGAGGCGGCGAAGGAGCGCGCCGATGCGCTGCGGTCCGATGGTAAGACGGTGATGTTCGTCGCGGCGGACGGCAGGCTTGCCGGTTTCGTCGCCGTCGCTGATCCGATCAAGGCGACGACGGTCGAGGCGATCCGCGCGCTGCACGACAGCGGGCTCAGGATCATCATGGCGACAGGCGACAATGAGCGCACCGCCAGGGCGGTGGCGGCAAAGCTCGGCATCGACGAGGTGCGCGCCGACATGCTGCCGGAGAGTAAGAAGACGCTGATTGACGAACTGCATGCCAAGGGCGCCGGCGTCGCGATGGCCGGCGACGGGGTCAACGACGCGCCGGCACTGGCAGCCGCCGATGTCGGCATCGCCATGGGCACCGGCGCCGACGTGGCCGTCGAGAGCGCCGGCATCACTTTGGTAAAGGGGGACCTCAACGGCATCGTCCGGGCGCGGCGGCTGTCGCAGGCGACGATCCGCAACATCAAGCAGAACCTGTTTTTCGCCTTCGTCTACAACGCGCTCGGCGTGCCCGTAGCGGCGGGTATCCTCTACCCGGTCTTCGGCTCGCTGCTGTCGCCGATGATCGCGGCCGCGGCGATGAGCCTTTCGTCAGTTTCCGTGATCGGCAACGCGCTACGACTTCGTTCTTTGAAGCTCTGAGGTTTAGACCATGAACATAGGAACCGCTGCAGAAAAATCCGGTCTGCCGCCAAAGACCATCCGATACTACGAGGACATCGGTCTTCTCAGACCCGACCGTGCCGACAACGGCTACAGGGATTATTCATCGGCCGACGTCCATCGCCTGCGCTTCCTGCAGCGGTCACGAAGCCTTGGTTTCTCTGTGGAGGAATGCCGGCAACTCCTTTCGCTCTACGGCGACAAGGAGCGCGAGAGCGCGGATGTGAAGGCCATAGCGGAAGCCAAGCTCGCCGAAATCGCCCGGAAACTTGTGGAACTCGCCGGACTGCGGGACATGCTTCGGCATCTGGCCGACCATTGCAACGGCGATGACCGACCTGATTGCCCGATCATCGACGGGCTTGCTGGACACGGCACGGTTCAGTGAGGCGCGTCCCCGTCATTGCAGCAGTCATTGTCATCACCGGGCTCGCCGCCAGGACGGCGCTCCCGGAGACAGCCGTCTCTCCAGTCGTCGCCGAGCGCCAAGCATCGATGAAGGCGATGGCGAACGCCGCCAAGACCATCTCCGGGATTTTCGACGGGAAGTTGCCCTATGACGCAGCGGCCTTCAAGGCGGCGGCGGAAACCATCCGCCAACGTTCCGGAGGCGCCATGGTAGACGAATTTCCGGCAGGTTCGCTCGGCGCGCCCTCGGCTGCGAAGGTTGAGGTCGACCAGTTCCGAGAGGAGTTCGCAGCACTTGCCCACCATCTCGAAAGCTTGGCGGCTGCGCTGTCATCGGCTGCCGACAATGCTCCAAACGGCATCACCGAATCCATGAGGATGAAGTCCGGCATGGCGATGGGCAGCAGCCTCCTCGGGAAGCGGGCTGGCGGCACAGCCGCCGCCGATCCTTCGAAAATGCCAGCCGAACATGTGTTCCACCTGATGCTGCAGGATTGCACGAACTGCCACGCCAAATTCAGGGAGAAGCGGCAATGAGCGAGGCCATCGACCGGCGCGGTCGCCGGACTAGGTAACGTGGACGACAAACCGACAGGAATCCTGCATGTTCGTACAGCCCATCGACTACTTCCTGGCGATCTGGTTCGTCCTTGCGGGGCTAAGCACTGCCTACGTGGCGTGGGACCAGTTCCGGAACAACCCCGAGCCGGCGGTGATGAAGTGGGGCTTCATCCTGGTCACGCTCTATCTCGGTCCGGTCGGACTGCTGCTCTATGTGCTTGCCGACAAGGAGCCGCGCCCCGGTACGCACGAAGAATTCGTCAAACCGCTGTGGAAGCAGGGCATCGGCAGCACTATCCACGGCGTCGCCGGCGATGCCACCGGGATCATCATCGCCGCGGCAATCACTGCGATGCTCGGCCTGCCGATGTGGCTCGACATCATCATCGAATACATCGCGGGTTTTGCGCTCGGCCTGTTCATCTTCCAGGCCCTGTTCATGAAGAGCATGATGGGCGGGACCTACTGGGAGAACGTCCGAAACTCTTTCATGCCTGAATTCATCAGCATGAACGCGATGATGGCCGGGATGGCGCCAGTCATGGCGATCCTGATGATGGGGCGCGACATGCGCGCCATGTGGCCCGGCGAACTGCTTTTCTGGGGCGTGATGGCGCTCGGTATTGGGGTCGGGTTCCTGACGGCCTATCCGTTCAATGTGTGGCTAGTTGCCAAGGGCCTGAAGCACGGCCTGATGACGGAACGCGGTGAGCAGCCGGAACCCGAAAAGGCGGCGCCTGGCGAGCATGCCGCACATGGCGGCATGGCGCTCGAGCATCAGCATTCCGGTTCTCACGATGCTCACGCAACTCAGGGTGGCGCGTCTCACGGCAAGCATGAGGGTTCCCACGGGAAGGACGGCGGCCACAAGCAGCACGGCGAAAACCTGCCGCCGCATTTCGCGCCGACATTCACGCAGATCGCGGCCGTCGCGTCATTCACGACGATCCTGCTGGTCGGCGGATTCGCCTATCCGTTCATGAAGGTCAATATGTCGCTTAGCGCGCACGACGTTGGCGACGTGATCATGGCGCCGGGAATGATCATGGACTTCGACACGCCGGGGGCTTCGATGCGCGACATGGCGGCCGTCGATCCTCGGCTAACTGCCTTCGAGGCCGGGCCTGACGCGCGGGGCGGGCATATCCTGGAGCCGCGCGTCGAAGGCGGCGTGAAGGTTTTCGATCTCGAGGCATCCATTGTCCGCTGGTCGATCCTGCCCGGCGAGACTGTGGAGGCCTATGCCTACAACGGTCAGGTTCCCGGCCCGACGCTGCGGGTGACCGAAGGTGACCGGGTCCGTATCAACGTGACGAACCGCCTGCCGGAAAGCACCACGGTGCACTGGCACGGCCTGATCCTGCCCAACGAGATGGACGGTCCGGCGGAGATCACGCAAGCGCCGATCGAACCTGGTGATACCTACGCATATGAATATACCGTCGGGCAGCACGGGACATACTTCTATCACACGCACGACCATGTCGACCGCCAGCAGTCACTCGGTCTCTACGGTGCTCTGATTATCGATCCGAAGGATCCCGCGAACGAAGTCCCAGCCGACCTGGAGTACACAGTGCAGCTTCAGGAATGGCTGAAACGGGAATGGCTGACCTACCCGTCGATGCCGATGGAAGGCGGGCTCCCGAACTTCTTCACCATCAACGGCAAGGCGTATCCCTCAACCGAGACGGTCCGGATGAAGCTTGGCCAAACGCTCAAGGTGCGGTTCGTCGGCTCGCACACGATAGCGATCCATCCGATGCACATTCACGGCGGGCCGTTCCAGGTCGCAGCCGTCGACGGCGAGACGCTCGCCGAAAGTGCGCGGTATCTCGCCGACACGGTCAACGTCGGTCCAGGGCAGCGGTTCGATGTCCTGTGGAAGGCGCAGAGGCCCGGTAAATGGTTGCTGCATTGTCACATCCCGCATCACACGACCAACAACAACGTCGAGACGGAAGGAGGTGGTGGGCTGATGCTGGTCATCGAGGTCGAATCCTGAGCGAATTAGGCGCCGGCAATGGATGAATTCGCCGCCTATGGCGGGCTGTTTGCTATCGCCTTCGCTGCGGCGACGATCCTGCCGATGCAGTCAGAAGCAGCACTTGCGGCGCTGCTCATGAACGGTTCCTTCCCGACGGCGATGTTGATCGCGGTCGCCAGTCTAGGCAACGTACTCGGTTCCGTCGTGAACTGGATCATCGGGCGCGGCGTCGAGCAGTTCCGCGACCGTCCCTGGTTCCCGGTTAATGCTGCGAAACTCGAGAGAGCCACGAAATGGTACAGTCGGTACGGAAGGTGGTCGTTGTTGCTGAGCTGGATGCCAATAGTGGGCGATCCGCTGACGGTGGTGGCAGGTGCTCTTCGCGAGCCTCTGTGGAGCTTTGTTGCGATCGTCGCCGTCGCGAAAGTCACGCGCTATCTGGTTATCGCCGGCGCCACGCTGAACCTCATGTAACCAAGTTGGCAGCGACAATAACACGCAGATTCGTTCACTTTTTGTGGCACTGCAACAAACTAACGGCAGGCGACCTTGACAAATCAGGCGAACAATTGTCCGAAGGGGACGATGAGGAACCTTGGTCGGATCTCGATTGCTGGACTCGGACCGCTCCGTGCGGTGCTGGCGGTCGTGTTCCTTGTCATGTCCGCTCTTCAGCCTGGTCTGTTTGCCACGGCCAATGCCACGGGTTTTCACAGCGACGCGGGGATGAATCTCGCTGCCGACGAGCATTCCCACGACATGGGTGGTCACGACCACGGTGCCGCCGCCGACGACGTGGACATGTCAGAGCACGATCACGGCACCAAGAATTCCAACGAGAAAAGCTGCGAAGTCCATTGCGCGCCCGCGCATGCTGTTCCCGTCGATTGTCCTGATCTGCCGCGCGTTGTCTCCCGCTGCTTTGCGGCCGTCGTTGCCGAAGCCTCGGCAGGGGGCGAGTACACCGCCCATATAAGACCTCCCAGACCCCTGAGCTGACGCGCCTCTCTGGGGCGTTCGCGCGCAGCGTCCGGGATCCGTTCCGGCGCGGCCAAACGCATACGTCAAGCTTCAGGTCCACAATGAAAATCGCAAATCTCGCGATCCTCGCATCGCTGTTCGTTACCGGATGCGCGGCAACCACACCGCCGGACATCCTTCCGGCGTTCAATCCGGCCGATCCCGTGATGGGCATCCGCGATACGCACTACCACCCGGTCATCGTCGACTATCACCACCGGGAGCCCGTCGATCCGCAGAATTGGCGGCGTCTCAATGAGGAGCGCTCCCCTTCGAAGCCGGGAGCCGGATCATGAAGCGCCGGTTCCTGACCATGGCTACGGTCGTAGCCATCCCGCTGATCGCTGCCGGATGCGCGACCAACGGGGCCCTTGAGGGTATTTCCGACCCCATGGCCGGCTTCACGACAGTCGCGGCGCGTGCCGGATCCGTAACCGGCGAGAAAACGTTGTGGGTACAGTCCAGCGAGGAAGCCCGGGCGGTCTCAGAGCGTGTGAAGGGTCTCGTTCAGAGGAAGACGATCGGTCCAGACGTCGCGGTGCGGGTCGCCCTGCTCAACAACAAGGGCCTGCAGGCCGCCTACGCCGAGATCGGCCTGTCGGCCGCCGATGTCTGGCAAGAAACGATGCTCGTCAATCCCACAGTTTCTGTCGGCATGATTGGTGTCGATCCAGTGAAGACGATCGAAGGGGCGGTGGTCAGCAACGTCCTTGCGTTGGCGACCCGTGAACGGCGCGTTGCGATTGCGGATACTCGCTTCCGTCAGGCCCAACTCCGCGCTGCCGAAGAAACGCTACGGCTCGCCGCTGACACGCGGCGCGCGTGGATCAACGCTGTATCGGCTTGGGAAAGCGTTTCCTATCTGAATCAGGCGCAGGCTGCCGCCGACGCGGCTTCCGAACTTGCCCAGAAGCTAGGCGAAACAGGCGCTTTTACAAAGACCGGCCAGGCCCGCGAACACGTCTTTTATGCCGAGATCGTAGGTCAGGCGGCGGAGGCGCGTCTTGCCGCCCGGACCGCCAAGGAAGAGCTCACCCGCCTCATGGGTCTTTGGGGGCCGGACGTCGATTACTCAGTCCCCAACATGCTTCCAGCTCTGCCGAAGGGCGCCAAGGCCAAACGCGCTATCGAGGTGGAGGCGCTGAGAAATCGCGTCGACCTTGAGATCGCGAAACTCGAGCTGGAGGCCTTGGCGAACTCTTACGGTCTGACCGAGGCGACGCGCTACGTCACCGATCTCGAACTTCTTACCGGCGTGGAAGTGGAACGCGAGGAGTCGGAGGAAGGCGGAACCGAGACGAGCACTGCACCCATCCTGGAACTCGAGTTTGTCATCCCGATTTTCGACACCGGCAAAGCGCGCATGCGCAGGGCCGAGCTTGCCTACATGCAAGCTGCTAATCGGATGGCGGAAAAGGCGGTCAACGTCCGGTCCGAGGCGAGGTCTGCCTATGACGCCTACCGCTCGACGTACGACATCGCTCGGCACTATCGAAACAGCGTCGTCCCGCTTCAGACTAAGATCGAGGCCGAGTCGGTCCTGACCTACAACGGCATGATCACCAGCACGTTCGAGCTACTCGCGGACACCCGCGCGAAAATTAGTTCGATCATGCTTTCTCTCAACGCCAAGCGCAATTTCTGGCTGGCCGACGTCAATCTCGGAACCGCCATTCACGGCGGCGGCGGGAGCGCGCCCGAAGGCGGCGAAGCGCCGGCCGCAGCCGAAGCGGGCGCCGAAGGCCACTGAACTCAAGGAGAAGAAAAATGCTTTCAAGACGTCAGTTGCTGGGCGCGGGAGCCCTGCTCGCCGGGGCCACGGCATGGACCAAAACCTCGGCGATGGGCCTGCCGGACGCAGCCGTAATGGAGTCCCCGGACATGCAGCCCCCGATATTTCCGACGAGCGGGCCGAACTACCAGCCAGTCGTGACGCTCAACGGTTGGACGTTGCCCCACCGCATGAACAATGGTGTGAAGGAATTCCACCTCGTCGCCGAGGCGGTCGAGCGGGAACTGGCGCCCGGATCGACTGCGTATCTGTGGGGCTACAACGGTCAGTCCCCCGGGCCGACCATCGAGGCGGTCGAGGGCGATCGGGTCCGCATCTTCGTAACCAACAAGCTGCCGGAGCATACCACCGTGCATTGGCACGGCATGATCCTGCCCAATGGCATGGACGGCGTGACCGGTCTTACCCAGCCCGGGATCCCCCCAGGCAAGACCTTCGTCTACGAGTTCGACCTCGTGAAGAGCGGGACCTTCATGTACCACCCGCACGCCGATGAAATGGTCCAGATGGCCATGGGCATGATGGGTTTCTTCGTCATCCATCCGAAGGACCCGAAATTCATGCGGGTGGATCGCGATTTCGTGTTCCTGCTGAATGCTTTCGACATCGAACCGGGGTCGTACGTCCCGCGCATCATGGAAATGACGGACTTCAATCTCTGGGCCTGGAACAGCCGCATCTTTCCGGGGATCAGCCATCTTCCAGTGGCGAAGAACGACCGCGTCAGGGTGCGGGTGGGCAACCTGACGATGACCAACCATCCGATCCACATGCACGGCTACGACTTCGAGGTGACCTGTACCGACGGCGGCTGGGTTCGCCCGGAGGCCCGGTGGCCGGAGGTGTCGATCGACATCCCCGTTGGCGCAATGCGGGCGTACGAGTTCGAGGCCAAATACGAAGGCGACTGGGCGATCCATTGCCACAAGTCGCATCATACGATGAACGCTATGGGCCATGACGTGCCCACGTTCATCGGCGTCGACAACTCGAAGGTCACCGACAAGATCCGCCGGGTCCAGCCCGAATACATGGCGATGGGTGACCGCGGCATGGCCGACATGGGCGAGATGGAAATGCCGCTTCCCGACAATACGGTCCCGATGATGACCGGCTGGGGCCAGTTCGGCGCGATCGAGATGGGCGGCATGTTCTCGGTGGTCAAGGTCCGCGAGGGCCTGTCCGCGAACGATTACGCCGATCCCGGCTGGTACCAGCACCCGGAAGGAACCGTTGCCTATGAGTGGACCGGGGATATCCCCGCTCCAGCGAAATCAGGTGACGCAAAAACGATGACGCCGGCAGCGCACGGCGGTCACGGAAATCAGGGATGAAACACCTGAACCCTCAACGTCAACAATGAGAGAGATAAGCAGCATGAAACGAATACTGACAGCGGCCCTTCTGTTGGCTGCGATACCCGGGGCGGCTCTCGCTACCGGAACCCACGCCGGAGGCCATGGAGACGATGCTGCCACGATGGCGATCGGCAAGCCTGGAAAGGCCAAGCAGGCAAAGCGGACTGTCAACATCACGATGTCGGAGAGTGACGACGGGAAGATGATGTTCCAACCCGCAGTGCTCAAGGTGAAGCAGGGCGAGACGGTTCGTCTGAAGTTCGTCAACAAAGGCCAAGTCGACCACGAATTCGTCATGGACGTCCATGAAGGGATCATGGAGCACAAGGCGCTGATGGAGAAGTTCCCCGAGATGGAGCACGCCGATCCCAACTCGATCCGGCTGGCGCCGGGCGCCCGAGGCGAGATCGTCTGGACCTTCGCCAATGCCGGCGAATTCGGTTTCGCCTGCCTGATACCGGGTCATTACGATTCCGGCATGAAGGGCGATATCAGCGTCGCCCACTAACCTTCAAAACCGCAAAGGAAGCAGCCATGAAACTATTGGTAAAGGCACTCTCGACCCTGGCGCTCGCGCTCGCCATCAGCGGGAGCGCGCTCGCACAGGAATACGTGAAAGGCGAAGTCGTCAAAATCGACACCAAGCAGAAGAAGCTGACAATCAAACACGAGCCGCTGGCGAATCTCGACATGCCCGCGATGACGATGGTGTTCGTCGTCGCGGAGGACGCCATGCTCGAGAAGGTCAAAGCGGGTCAAGCGATCGAGTTTACAGCCGACCGCGTCAAAGGACGCATCACGGTCACCGGTATCAAGTGATCCGGGACTAGAGCCGCGGGTTGAAATCAACCCGCGACCGCGATCTGATCGGGCAATAGCGCGGGCACGGGTGTCACGATGAGGGAGCCGCGCAGAATGTTATCCAGAGGCTTTCTTTCCAATCATCGTGTGCGGAGCGGTTCAGAGGAAGAGCCATGGGATACTTCCGCGCGCCCACACTCACATATGCGGGATAATTGCAGCGAACGCGTGCACGATGCTTTCCGGTGTCTTCATACCTTACAGCGCCGGTCGCGTCCGTTTCGGCCAAGCCAATAGCGACTTCAAAGTCATAGTCGCTATCTTGCGAGATGCTATTGTCCAGGACGCTGAGCTGGACCGACGTGGCATCTGGAAAATTGGCAGTGTAAAATACCACTTGCTCCGCCATTGAGGGCGTAGCCACCATCACGCCGGCAAGAAATGCAATGGCGCGCATCTCCTCCTCCCGAGGATCGAAGACGAGACTATCATCTATCGCACAGATATTCGAATCGAATCTCTGTTTCGGCAGGGGGGCCGCGCCGTGCGCGGTTTCACAAGAAGGTCATAAATCCCGGAAACACTATCGCACGATGGCTGCCCATGCCAAAGTGTGACCAATGACGAATTCGTTCGGCTTCGGAAGGATGCTGTTGCTGCTGGTCGTATTCGGACTGGCCTTTGCACCTTTGGGAGCTTCGCCTTCGAGTGCTGCTGTCGCCGGGTCGGCTTTGTCCATGCCGGACGACATGCCATGCTGCCCGGACGGCAAGCCAATGGTGCCGGACTGCGGCGAGGATTGCCCGCTGGCCGTTTTGTGCGTGTTGGGGGTGGTCACCGCCCCGCTCCCCGAAACGCTCTCCTTCCTTCTCCCTGCGCCGGTCGGAGACGATTTCCTGAACGGCAGAGACGTGATCCTGCCCTGGCTCGTCGGGGAACCGCCCCCGAGACCTCCCAAATTCTGACTGGCAAATAGGCGCGTTTAGCGCCGGAACCCGTGCGGACGAATGCTGCGCGGGCCGTTCGCATGGCGTTTGTCATGCCCCCGCCGTGCGCAAGCGCGGAACACTGTCAGTCGGAAACATTGATCATGAAATCGAAATTTTTCCCACGCGCCGCGATGCTGGCGCTCGCGTCCTGCATCGTAGCTTTCCAGGCGGCCAAAGCAGTGCAAGAGGACTACGAATTCCAGCTCGTTAAGAACGAGATCAAGGAAGGGAACGGTGCCGTCGTCGCCGTCAGGCTCCTCGACAAGAGGACAGGCGCTCCGGTGAATAACGCCGTCGTATTCGCCACCAGAATGGACATGGCTCCGGACGGAATGGAGGCGATGACTGCGCCCGTCGAGGTGCTGCCATCCGTGGAGCCCGGCATCTATCGCTTCAAGACCAACCTCATGATGGCTGGAGGCTGGCGCTTCTCCATCGCGGCGAAGGTCCAGGGCGAGACCGAAACGGTCGAGCGCCGCCTGGAATTCGAGGCCGTCCAATGAAAAGGTTCGGCTCATTCCTAACGCTTGCCGTATTGGCGGCCGGGGCGGGCGCGGGCGGATACTCGGCCGGACAGCACGATCTGTCCGTCTCGGACGTCGTGCAAATGATCGAGACGAACATCGGGCGCCCGCTCAGCGCGGAACCGATGACGACAACTGCCGATCCGGTTCCCTTTGGTCCCATCATTTACTACCGCCATCCCGATGGAGATCCAGCCTATTCGTCGATGCCGAAGCGCACCGAGGACGGCCGGGATTTCGTCGCGATCCTGGCGAGCGAAGACGCAAGCTTCGAGGTTCGCCCTGAGGTCAAAGCAGCCGGCGGTGAAGCGACGGGGCGGCCGAGCGGCCGGAAGATTCTCTACTACCGCAATCCCATGGGCCTGCCGGACACGTCTCCTCTGCCGAAGAAGGATTCCATGGGGATGGACTACATTCCCGTCTTCGAAGGCGAAGCGGATGACGGGTCTACCGTCAAGGTATCGGCCGGAAGGCTGCAACGGACAGGCGTGAAAACAGCGCTGGCCACGAAGAGCGCGATCACGCGCCAGGTCCGGGTTCCCGGAACGGTCACGCTGGACGAGCGCCGCGTCAGTGTCGTGTCGACCCGCGCTGAAGCCTTCATTGAGGAAGTGGCTGATATCACGACCGGAGAGGCTATCGAGAAAGGTCGCCCGCTCGTGCGCTTTTACGCCAGAGAAATCGCCCAGGCAGGTGCTCTCTACGCCGCCGACCTGAAGGGCGGGTCAGGCCGCAACGCCGCCGAAGGCAGCCTGCAGCGTCTCGAAAATCTCGGTGTTCCCGCCGAGGCTATCGCCGAGATCGAAAAGACGAAGAAGGTGCCGATCTCGGTTACGCTGATGGCACGACGCAACGGCGTTGTCTTGGAGCGCATGGCTGTCGACGGCATGATGGCGGAGGCGGGCCAGACCCTGTTCCGGATCGCCGATGTCTCGACCCTCTGGGTGATGGCCGATGTGCCGGAATACGAGTTGAGTTCGGTTCGTATCGGGGACAAGGCGACTGTCCGCATCCGCAGCCTTCCGGGCAAGGTGTTCGAAGGCAAGGTCGGTCTGATCTACCCTGAAATCCAGGGGCAGACCCGGACCGCGAGGATTCGGATCGAACTGCCCAATCCCGACGGGCTTCTGCTCGCCAACATGTATGCCGAGGTGGAGATCGCGACCGGCGGCACTGATCCTGTCGTGACGGTACCCGACAGCGCGGTCATCGACACGGGGGACCGCCAGGTCGTGATCGTCGACAAGGGCGAAGGCAGCTTTGAGCCGCGCGACGTGAAGATCGGCCTGCGCGGCGAAGGTATGACCGAAATCATGGACGGCATTGCCGAGGGCGAACGCATCGCCGTCTCGGCGAACTTCCTGATCGATGCCGAAAGCAATTTGAAAGCAGCCCTCAGCGCTTTGACGCCTGCGGAGGCGCAGCCGTGATCGCGAATCTCATCGCCTGGTCGGCGCGCAACCTTGTTCTTGTCTTCTTTGCCACGGCGCTCGCAGTTGCCGCAGGAATCTATGCGGTCAGGATGTTGCCGCTCGATGCCATACCCGATCTCTCCGATGTTCAGGTCATCGTCTTCACCGACTATCCGGGTCAAGCACCGCAAGTGGTCGAGGATCAGGTCACCTATCCGCTGACAACCTCAATGCTGACCGTGCCACGGTCGAAGGTGGTGCGCGGCTTCTCGTTCTTCGGGGTGTCCTTTGTCTACGTGATCTTCGAAGACGGCACCGATCCCTATTGGGCGCGGAGCCGCGTGCTCGAATATCTGAACGCGGCCGCGAGCCGTCTGCCCGATGGCGTCTCCCCGGCGCTCGGACCGGACGCGACGGGCGTCGGCTGGGTTTATCAGTACGCGGTCGTTGCCAAGGAATTGTCGCTCGCCGAACTCCGTTCCCTGCAGGACTGGGTCGTGCGCTTCGCGGTCTCGAAGGCGGAAGGCGTGTCCGAGGTCGCAAGCGTCGGCGGCTTCGTCAAGCAGTACTCGATCGTGGTCGATCCGTCGCGGATGCGCGCTCAGGGCGTGACGCTTTCGGAAATCGGCGAGGCGGTTCGCACCAGCAACATGGACACGGGCGGGCGCACGGTCGAAATCTCCGAGTTCGAATTCATGGTGCGTGGACGTGGCTACCTGAAGAGTGTGTCCGACATCGAAAGCATCGCGTTGAAGTCGGTCAGCGGCGTACCGCTCAGGCTCGGCGACGTCGCCAAGGTCGAAATCGTTCCCGACGAACGGCGCGGCATCGCGGAGCTCAATGGCGAAGGCGAGGTCGCAAGCGGCATCGTCCTTCAGCGAGTCGGCGCGAACGCGCTGACCGTCATCGAGAACGCCAAGCAGAGCCTCGCCGAGATCGAAAGGAGCCTGCCTGAAGGTACCGAGATCGTGCCTGTCTACGATCGTTCAAAGCTCATCGAGGCTGCGATCGAGACTCTGAAGTCGACGCTGGTGGAGGAGAGCATCGTCGTGGCGCTGGTCACGATCGTCTTCCTGCTTCACGTCAGGAGCGCCCTGGTCGCGATCATCATGCTTCCGGTCGGCATCCTGATGGCCTTCGCGGCGATGAAGCTCCTCGGGCTCGGCTCCAACATCATGAGCCTCGGCGGCATCGCCATCGCCATCGGGGCGATGATCGACGCGGCGATCGTCATGATCGAGAACGCGCACAAGCACCTGGAACGGGCGCCTCCGGGCAAGCCCCGCATCGAGGTTTTGATCAAGGCCGCAGCCGAGGTCGGGCCAGCGCTGTTCTTCAGCCTGCTCATCATCACGGTCTCGTTCCTGCCGATCTTCACGCTGGAAAGCCAGGAAGGCCGCCTTTTCGGCCCGCTCGCCTTCACCAAAACCTTCGCCATGGCGGCGGCGGCGCTGCTCTCGGTCACGCTTGTGCCGGCGCTGATGGTCGTCTTCGTGCGCGGCCGGATCGTCCCGGAACACAAGAACCCGCTCAACAGGCTGCTGATCGGCCTCTATCGCCCGATAATCGCTGGCGTGCTCAAGGCGAAAACCTTCACCATCCTGCTTGCGATCGTCGCCCTTGGCGTCACCGTCTGGCCGTCGCGCCAGCTCGGCAGCGAGTTCATGCCGAACCTCGACGAGGGGACGCTGATGTACATGCCGACGACGCTGCCGGGCCTTTCGGTCACCAAGGCGGCAGAGTTGATGCAGATGCAAGACCGGATCATCAAGTCCTTTCCGGAAGTGGAGTCCGTCTTCGGCAAGGCTGGCCGCGCGCAGACCGCGACCGATCCCGCGCCGATGGAAATGTTCGAGACCATCATCAGTCTCAAGCCGAAATCGGAGTGGCGGCCGGGAGTCACGTCGGAAAGTCTGAAAACTGAGATGGACGCCGCGCTGCAGTTTCCGGGTGTGTCGAATGCCTGGACGATGCCGATCCGCGCCCGCATCGACATGCTGTCGACGGGCATACGCACGCCCGTCGGGGTCAAGGTCTACGGCACCGACCTCGGCGAGATGGAAAATGTCGCGCGCCAGATCGAGGCAGTGCTCAGGGCAGTGCCTGGCACGTCCAGCGCCTATGCCGAGCGGGTGATCGGTGGTTACTATCTCGACATCGTGCCCGATCGGACGGCCTTGGGCCGCTACGGCCTGTCGGTCGGTGATGTCCAAGACGTGATCTCCATGGCTCTCGGCGCAAAAGTCATCACGTCTACGGTCGAAGGCCGCGAACGCTATGGTGTCGCGATCCGCTATCCGCGCGCGCTTAGAAGCGATCCCGGGGCGATCGCCCGCGAGGTGCAGATCGCACTGCGTGGCGGCGGCTCCGTGCCCCTCGGGGAAGTCGCCAAGGTCGAACTTACGCGCGGCGCGACCTCCATCCGCACCGAGAACGGACAGCTCGCAGTCTACATCTTCGTCGACATCGCCGGCCGCGATCTCGGCGGCTATGTCAGCGAGGCGCAGCAAGCGGTCGCCGCCGAGATAAAGCTGCCTCCCGGCTATTCGGTCGCCTGGAGCGGCCAGTTCGAATATCTCGAACGTGCCCAGGCGCGGCTGAAGATCGTCGTGCCGCTGACGCTCGCGCTCATCTTCCTGCTGCTCTACCTCAACTTCCGGGCGCTAACCGAGACGCTGATCGTCATGCTGTCGCTGCCATTTGCAATCGTCGGCGGCATTTGGATGATGTGGTGGCTGGGCTTCAACATGTCGGTCGCGGTCGCAGTGGGCTTCATTGCGCTCGCCGGCGTGGCCGCCGAAACCGGGGTCATCATGCTGATCTATCTCGACAACGCGTGGAGCGAAGCGAGGGCCAGATGTGCGGCCGAGAAGCGGAGTTTGACCAGGATGGACCTCAGCGAGGCGATTATGTTCGGTGCCGTCGAGCGAGTACGCCCGAAGATGATGACCGTCGTCGCCATCATGGCGGGCTTGCTGCCCATCCTTTGGAGCACGGGCACCGGATCGGAGGTCATGCAGCGGATAGCCGTACCCATGATTGGTGGCATGATTTCTTCAACGATCCTGACGCTCGTGGTGATTCCGGCGGTCTACGGCATCGTCAAGGGCTGGCGGTTGCCGAGCCGGACTGTGGTCGACGAGCCAAGAGCAGACGCTCAGCTGAAGCTGGCCGCGCAATAGGAGCGAAAAATGATGGATCAGATGATGTCCGGCGGCATGTGGGGCATGGGCGTGGCAGGCTTCATCCTCCTTGCTTTGGTCGTGCCGGTGATCGCTGCCTTGATCAAGTTCGTGTTCTTCAGATGACAATCGTAGCAACGAGGGCGCGTGGCCTGAACCGGGCGCCCTCAGACTAGCTTCTAGGCCTCCATTTTCCGGCAGCTTTCTGCGCAGCGACGGCAGGCTTCGACGCATTCCTGCATGTCGCCAAAGCGCTCGCAATCATCCGCACATTCGTTGCAGATCTCGGCGCATTCGCCAGAGATATGCTGGTGGTACTCGGAACCGATGAGCATGAAATGCGCCGATGTCCGGCAGATTTCGGCGCACGCCACCATCAACGTGAAGTGTTGTTTTTCGGTGTGTTGGCCGCCCAGTTCCAGGCAGTGTCCCATCGCGGTTGATAGTCATACCGAGTAACAGCGCAGGCATTCGTCGATGCAGCTTTTCATTTCGGGGCTAAGGTGATGCATGGAAAATATTCTTTGTTTGAGTCGAGGAGCGCCCTACGACGTTTCCTGATGATCACTTTGCATTGGCCTCAAGCCACTGCTTGAACTCGCCGATTTCTTTGGTCTGGGCGTCGATTATCGTCTGAGCCATCTTCTTGACTTCGTCATTGTCGCCGTATTTCAGCTCGACTTCGGCCATGTCGATCGCACCCTGGTGATCCGCGATCATCCCGCAAGCGAAGGCGACATCGGGGTCTTTGGCCATCATGCCTTGCATCATGGCAGGATGCATCTTCATCATCGCCGCCATGTTGGCCTTGTGCGCTTCATCCATGCCCGACATGTCAATGCCGGCCATTCCTGGCACGGTGTGCCCGGCTGATGCGCCATCAGCCTGACCGCATTGCGCCGGCAAGGGCGTTGCAGCCATATCCATAGGCTGGTCGGAGGATTGCTGAGAGAACGCCGCCGGGGCGAAACCCGAGAGCAGCAATGCCGTGGCGATCGTGAGTTTGGTTTTGGTCATGATTTGTCTCCTGAATGCTTGAACTATGACGCGCGGCGCCAAAGTCTCGCCTCGGCGCCGGCTCGTAACATGAATCCGCTTATGATTTTGGCGGTCGGTCCAACCGGTCAGGGATCCGGGAGCTGGGCGGACCGGCCGTTTCGATGCGGACAGGAGATTCCAGTGCGGGACTCGGCAAAGTCGCCGGGACAGCTGCGAAGCCGGCCATGCAATGGAGCGCCGAACAGCAATGTCCGACGCGATGGCCGGTATTTATGCATGGGTGAGTGGCACCCGCCTGGCTTCCCTGCGCAATCGTCTGCGGCAATTGCAATGCCGTGCTGGGAGGATGATCGTGATTCAGCGCCTTTGCGGGTTGCGCTCCGGACAGAAGCAAACCTATCGCGAAGCAGATAAAAAAGGCTGCCTTCGCCCGCCGAAGAACCCACAAGAGTACAACGCATGACATGCGTAATTACTCACGCCCTTGTCAGGGGCAAGAATCCCTGAATCTATGGGGATATGGATCGCACTGATTTGCAGCGTCTGACGAAGGAAGAGTTGATCGATCTGGTGCTGCGGATACAGCGGCCAGAGAAGACATCGCGCACGTCGTCCAAGCCACCTTCGAGCGATCGCAAGGCGCGTCGGGACAGGGCAAAGCCTGGCGGCGCTAAGGCGGGTCATAAAGGTCACAGCCGCGCCATGAGTGAGGATGCCGATC
>NZ_QZWZ01000062.1 GCF_003601975.1 Mesorhizobium waimense | reverse complement strand
CCGACCGACAAGCCTCACCCGCAGTTTCTGCTCATCTTCTTCCATCACTTGGTGTCCACCTATTTTGGTGGACACCTCATGCATCAGAGCGCTCAACAGCAAAAGGTGCGGGGAAATTCGCGCTTACAATCAGACATGGTTGGAGAAATGACATGGACGACGACCTGCGATTGAAATTGAAGGAGCTTAGCGTCACCTTGCAGAACAGGGCTGGCGAACTCACGCTGGCGCGTGAAGACGATATCGCCGTGCTTATGTCCGGCGTGGCGGTAACCCTTGAAACCTTGCTCGTGCTTGCCCAAGAGACCAGATCACCGAGATCGGGACCGTCGGAAGAATGACCCGCATGGAGCGAGGGCATTACTTTTGGTGAGCTGTCACGGCCGAACACGCTGGTTCCTGCGGAATGTTCAATAGTGTGATGCTAGAGCGGAGGCGAGCGCCGCAGCGCCGGTCATGTAAGACCGGGGATCGGCCTCGTCTTGCCGCTCATATGTGCGCCCAGTGTCAGGGCTTGCGGAAAATTGCGGACAGCCGCTCCCATCAAGGCAGGGCCGGCTGGACCGAGGGCCATTCCGGCGATGACTGCAGCTGCGTAGACCCGCCTCGAAAACAATCCTCTCCAGGCCGCTTGGTAGCGTCTGCCGGCAGCTTCGCGCCCTACCCGGCCGCTTGGCGCGTCCGCGAGTTCCGTGGCCAGCAGCCAGCCGGACTGAAGCGCCATTGAGATGCCTTCGGCGATGATCGGATGCGACTCGCCTGCGGCATTGCCAACGCGGAAGATATCCCGTTCGTAGCAGGAGCGGATGCCAGGCCGGATTGGACCCGCGGCAAGCCACGGACCGTCGAGGTAGGCTCCATCCAGAGCATCGCTCACGCCCCGGCAAGAAGCCGTGAGGTGACGGAAGACCGCGTCCGCGGCCGACACATGACCATCCTGTTCGGGGCTATCATGCCCGGAACCATGGTTCCTGCGCAGCCGCGCCAGCATGTCGCGCCTTATGCAGCACGAGATCGACAGCCGGCCGTGATCGGCCAAAACCATGCCGCCATAGCCGCCGGGAAAGGTGAGCAGCGGCATCAGATCGGGCGCGAGCAACGAGCCTGTGAAATGCGCCTTGAAGCCGAGCAGGTCCGACGGACGGCTCGCCTTCTCAAGCTGGCTTGGCAGCGGTCCCGGCTCCCAGGAGCCGTGCGCGGCGACGATCACCGGCGCACGCAACGTCGTCGTCTCGTCGCCGGAATTCTGATCCCTCGCCTGAATGCGCACCGCTTGCATGTCCCCATCCCGGTCGGTGGCGACCGCTCGGCAAGGCTGGAAGATTTCGGCGCCCGCCGACCGCGCCGCCTGCAAGAGCAGAGTGTCGAGAACGTCACGGCCCAGCGCCCGGCCGAAGCCGTCCTTTGCAGTGGGCCCATATTTTGCACGCGGCATCGGCGCCTCGACGCAGGTCTCGCCGGAAAAGAAGCCGACGCGGTGGATTTCGGGGCCGGCTTTGGCGCGCCAGGCATCGCCCACCTCCAGGCGGCCGAGCAGCGAGATGTTACTCGCCGAGATGTATTCTCCGCAGACTTTACGGCGCGGGAACGCACTCTTTTCCACAATCGCCACAGCCCATCCGCGCCGGGCCAACGTCAGCGCGACGGAGGTTCCTGCCGGTCCGGCGCCGATGACGATCGCATCGTAAG
The DNA here is from genome assembly GCF_003601975.1 of Mesorhizobium waimense. Lineage (GTDB taxonomy): Bacteria > Pseudomonadota > Alphaproteobacteria > Rhizobiales > Rhizobiaceae > Mesorhizobium > Mesorhizobium waimense. The sequence goes on along the minus strand of NZ_QZWZ01000062.1, from coordinate 29,028 downwards.
TCGACAATCGCGTCATGGGTCACTACCGGAATTGGTGCTGGCGCCGACGAAGACGTGCGAAAAGGGACCGACGCGCCCCTCCTTCAGCGGCTTGCCATTAGCCGCAAGCCAGAGAGCAGATAGCTCGCGGTCGCGAAAGCCGGCGCGCACGCTTTGGGCCGCATCATGTCGGGTGACGTCGTTTGCGCCGATCGCCGGAAGAAGCCGGGCCGCGGCGAGCGCCGACATTGCCCTTAGCGGTTCGGTCGCCAGGGTCAACGGGGCTTTCGGCGCCAGCAGCGAAAACAGACGCACCAGCTCGGCGTCGTCGAAATGATGCAGGAAAAGGTTCACGGTGATTGCGTCGATGCGCCCGCCTTCGGCCCTTTCCGCCCAGTCGAAGACGTCGGCCGTGATACCTTCGACGCTCCATCCCAGCCTCTCGAATTCGGTCGAGAGCTCGTTGGTGACCAGGCCGACGCGATCGAGCAGCGTCAGTTCGACGTGAGGCCAATGCCTAGCGATGCGCCGCGCCACGGCGAGCATAAAGGTGCCGTCGCCGGCCCCGATCTCCAGAATGCGGCGTGGCGGCTTCGGCACGAATTTCTTCAGCAATGACGCCATGATCCGCGCCTGGAACATCAGCGCGTTGATGCGACGGAGATCGCGGCGCGAGGCGAGCGCCCGCGGATCGTCGGCCGCAAGCCCGTCAAGGATTTCTGGGACCAGGCTGCGGTGGCTGAGCGCGTTCATGACACTGTTCGAAAAAGCATGGTTTCGGCCGTCAATCCAGGTCCGAACGACATGCCGCAGCCGAGGAGGCCCGCCGGCGCCTTCAGCATCTCTTGCAGCACGAACATCACGGTCGCCGACGACATGTTGCCGTATCGGCGCAGCACCTCGCGCGACGGCGTGAGCGCGGCGGGCGCAAGTTTCAACGCTCTTTCGACAGCGTCGAGAACCGAACGTCCGCCGGGGTGCACGGCCCAGAGGTCGATCGCGTCCGGCGGCCGGCCGCCGAGGATGGCGTTCTGATTGCTCAGCAGCGCATCATGGATCGCCGCCGGCACCTGGCCGGAAAGAACCATGTCGAAGCCGTGGTCACGGATATCCCAGCTCATCAGGTTCCGCCGCTCGTCCGTGACTGCGCAATAGAAGCTGTTGAGCTCGATGCCGGGGGGCTCGCCGGTGACAAGTGCGGCCGCGCAGCCATCGCCCCAAAGGCAGAACGACAGCAGCTTTTCCAGTTCAGTGGTTTCGCTGAGATGCAAGGTGCAGAGCTCGATATTGACCAGAAGGACCTTCGCGCGCGGGTCGGAGCGGACGATATGGCGGGCAAGCTTGAGGCCATTGATCGCCGCGTAGCAGCCCATGAACCCGATCATCGTGCGTTCGATGCCGTCCGGCAGGGCGCAGCGCGCGACCAGGTCGAGGTCGATCCCCGGCGCGGAAAAGCCGGTGCAAGTGGTGACGATGAGGTGGGTAAGGCGCGATGCGTCTCCGCCGAGCTGCAATCCGTCGACGCCCTTTTGTGCCAAGACGGGTGCGGCTTCGCAAAACATCGCCATTCGAGCTGCCGTTCCCGGAAAAGCGCCGCGCATGAAAGTCGCCGCGAGATCGACAGACGGTCCTTCGGGATCGATGGCGGGTGCAAAGCAGGAATAGCGGCTCTCGATGCCGGCAAGCCCGGCCATGCGTTCGAAGACTCTCCGGCGATTGGCAGCGAGCATCGAAGCCGCGAACCGCAGATAGAATTGATGAACCTCGTGTTCCGGAACCGCTGTCGCGATCCGGTTGATATAGGCGGCGGACATTTCCGGTCTCCATGGCGTCTCGCGCGCGGTGTCGCGCTGGCCGAAGGGTCTTTGCTCACTGGCGCCGGTATTGGGCGTCAGATCTCGAGCGTTACCCGTTCCATCAACGTTTCCGAAAACTGGTTTCGTCCCGGCAATCGTCCGCCTGCTGGAAGTCAGCCCAGCTTGGCCTCCGGCCCTAGCTGGCCGCCCTTCGCCCAACATAAGAAAGTGCTCGATCTATCAGGGGGACGCTGATCGAACGCGTAGTGTGGGTGGGTTGGGTGTGGCACCCCTCAAAAGAAAGGCGCTGCCACGCGACAGCGCCCCATCGATTGCCGAAAGGCAATTCTACCAGCCTTGTCGGGTATACCAGTCGTCGATATCCCGACGCACGCGATCCTTTTCAATCCCGTAACGTTCCTGGATCTTGCCTTCGAGTTGGTCGCGCTTGCCGGCGATGCGGTCCAGATCGTCATCAGTGAGCTTGCCCCACTGCTCCTTGACCTTGCCTTTGACCTGCTTCCAGTTTCCCTCAACGCGGTTCCAGTCCATGGTCAATAACCTCCTTGGTTTACCCAAATGCAAAACGGTCGTTCGCGCCCTATGTTCCAGAAGGAGCGGTTCGGGTCTGGCGCGTCCCGCTTCACGCCATGAACCTTAAAGGGTTGCCGAACGTTTCTGTACGCAAACAGATGATTGATGGCGCATGGCGGAAAAATCGGACGCTAATCCCGTGCCGCAGAAACAGGACGCTCCCGGTGCCGAAGCGCGTTTTTCGTTCGATAGAATGGCCGTCGAGCGATTTCGACAGGCTTTTACGCGAGCGAGGTGGAGCGATGAGCGCAAGAGCTGGTTCGTCCCGGGAAAGACGGCCAGCCGCAGGATCGACCGCTGGTTGGCGCAAGAGGCAGAGAGGTTGGCCATCCACGGGGACAGCAAGGGACGTGATGCCTTCGCCTTCGATCCGATATCGAGCCCATACTTGGAGGTTTCGGACGACCTACGTGTTCGCACGCCCTATTCGAAGATCGTGCTCGAGGAGCTGCGGGCAGTTCCGTGGGCAAGTTGGGACGACGAATTGCGGGCCTGGCGGCTGCCATTCCGTTCGTATGAAGAGCTACGTCACAGATGGGCAAGAATCGAAAAGGCTGCCCGACATGCCGAACCCCAGGAGAGGAAGCGACGACGAGAGGCCGCCAGAGAGTCTGGAGCTTCCAAGGCCGCTCGACAGCGGAACGCCGAACGTCGCCGTCATCGCTATCCACTGCCAGCTGAAGATTTACCCCCTCTTGGCCGGCCAGTTGCGACAGAGCAATACGGCATTGTCGTTTTCATCGAAGTGTCCGGTGAACTCGTTGATCCGTTAGAGTTGACCGCTTCATATCCAATCGCGATGCGCGCAAACGTCGACTACGTTTGGGGCAGGTGGCGTTCGGCCACACTTGCCGAATTGCTCAGGACGTGGCCCGCGCGAAGTCCGCCAGGACCAAACGAACGTTCGAGGGGCTGGTGGCAACCGACGCTTGTCGAACTGAGAGTTGCTCGTCGAAACGCCCGGAGCATCGAACGCAGAAAACAACGTCGCACCCTCAAGACGGGTGGCTGACATGCCTAGCTGTTTGACACTAATCAACCAGACCGCATCACACCCGGCTCTTCGGTGGGCGGATTGCTGCTGCGAGATCGCAGCTCGGAATTATCACGCACTACGTCGGAAAAATTGACGGTGGCGACCAGATAGCCTGTCTCATCGTAAACCTTGATAATCGAGCCCGACTGACCGGCCCCGGTTGAGTCTCCTTCCAACAGGACGGCGTGAGCCATCTCAATCGCTCTTGGGCTGGCCAGGTCGGCGCTGGGAAGCTCTTCCTCCAATGTCGTGGTCTTGCCGAAGCCGACGATCTCAAAGCGGAAATTGGGCATGGGGCACCTCCTGCTTCCAAGCAATGTCCAAGACGGCAGAGCGTTCCAAAGGAACGCTCTAACCTCCAGCCCGTTAGGTCTCCAACAACGAGGAGATTCATACATGGCTACCAAACAAGGCAAGAAGGACAACCGCCTCTCTGACAAGGAGGCAATGCATTTAGCGGAAATCACAGACGTTTCGCCTCAGCAGGCTAAGGATCTTGCTGAAAAGCACGGCAAGGCCAAAGCCGAGAAGGAAGCCAAGAACTTCAAGGCGGAGGGCTGACGTGGCGACAAGGATCGACTCGGATCGAGACGCTAGAGCCAAACGGGTAGCCCAAGAGATAATAGACTTGGAGCGCAAGGCGCGCGAAGCTAAGACGGCCCGTTTGCGCGAAGCGCGGATAGCTCAGGAAGCCGCAAATCCGCAACCTGCGGGGGAGCCGGATGCGAAACCCAAAGCGCCAAGGCCACCTATGAATAAGAAGCCTCGCACGGGTGCCTGACGCGGGCATTGGCCTCGCAATCCCGCAACGACGGCTAACCGACGGCTTTTCAAGCTTGCGCCGATGATCACAGCGGAGGTGCGCCGCGCCACGCGCTGCGCCTCCACCGGCGGGTGGCTTATGGCGCGTTCACGGGCGCAGGACGACAATCTGCGCCGATTCTATCCTTCCTTAAGTTCAACACTGACCTGGCCGTCCGCCGCCACCGTGCAGGCGATGGTCGCCGAGCGCGGCTCGATGCCACCTTTGCGCAGGTAGTCGATCGCGACGAACAGCGTTGCAATCCGCACACCGCCAGCGCGTCGGCGCACCGGCTCGGTCAGGCTGGTCTCGACGGCAACCGGATTGTATTGCGCGGCCCATTCTGCGATTGCCGAGTTGCAGCGGTTGACGGTCGACTGGTCGGCCAGCGAAATACCGTGGCTGACCGGCATCACCAGTTGCCGTTCGTCCAATTGCGGTAAGTCGGCCGCGGAGGCCAGACCGGGGAGAAAAAGCATGGCGGCGGTGAGCATCCTGATAGTGTGCATGGCTTGCGGTCTCCTTCCCTAGAGCGCGACAGGGCATTCTCGCTCGTCCGCCTATCAAGATTTCAGGACTCGTTTGTTGATTGCACCTTGCCGCGAACCATTCGGCCGATGAGGCATTGGTTAGCGAAATCCGCCGGCACGTTCACGATCAGCATCAACTACTGCCCAGGCTTCGGTCGGCTCCTGCACGACCACGAATACTCATATTAGATACTACTAATGTAGCAATTCGCAAGGAGTAGCCGGTCCGTCGGATGGTGCTTTGTGCCGCCGTCGCCAGACTTGCTTATTCCCAGCCTGCGGACCACCGGCATGATACGTTGTTGTTCCGAGCGGCTTTCGCGGTCGGTGTCGCGGCACAGGCTGCTTCAGCGGGCGTCGATCGTGTATTGATAAAGTGCGAGCCTAACGAAGCCACATCACTACCAAACAATATTGGAACCATACCGGTCTATTGTGCTCCAATGCCGACCAGCCGGTGAGACGACATAGGCTGGTAGAATAGGTGTTTGATGATGCGAGGCGGCTGCGGTGTTCCGTGTTTGCAGCCGGGACCGATATGCAGCACCCGGATATCCAGGCGGCGATAGACAAGAATGCGAAACTAATCAGGCGCTGAAAATCAGCGGAACGCCGGGCTTCGTCGTCGACGACCAGATTTTCCCGGGCGCAACCGACCTTGCAACCATGAAGAAATTGATCGAGCAGGCGCGAGTCCTTCAGAAATGAGGCCTGCGTTCCAGCATGGTGATTGCCGTAGCGGGTGCTGCCCTATATTATTGGCGTGCCGGTCGTCGATGCTATGCCTTCCGGGGCCGGCAGGGAGGAACAGCTATGTTACGTTCAATTTCTCTTGCGCTTTTCTTGTCGGTCATCCCAGCAGCCGCCTTTGCGAATTCATGCCCGACCATCATGGCCGCGATTGATGCGGCGTTGCCGACCGCGACCCTTGCGGAGGCCGACATGACCAAGGTCAAAGAACTGCGTGCCCAAGGCGAAAAATTGCATGCCGCCGGCGATCATGCAGGATCAGAGGCTGCGCTCAACGAAGCCAAGAAGATGCTCGGCATTTAGTCACGACGACGCGGCTTTCGTGGCCTTCACGTGGCACTGCGTCACCGTGGAAGACATCGTGGTTTAGACAGATCCTGGTTTGCTCGTTGCGGTTGGTGTGGTTCTGGCTTGCCTGCCGTAGCGGCCTGGTCTGCTCTTGCGACCGGCGCACTGGCACTTGAACGCGCTTGCCGCAGTCGATTGCACGGTCGAGGATACTATCATTCGCCACAGCCATGCGTTGATCCTCGGCAGCGTCCGCCATGTGATGAGCGGAGAGCCCGGTCCTGCGCTGATCTATCATAACGGCGCCTACGGATCGCCGTAAACGCCTGTCAGTTCTCCTGCTTGTCGTGGCAGTGATCCCAAGCGTTCGACACCACAACGCGTTGGTGACGCTGCGCGGCGCAGGGACCGACCGCAACTGCTCTTGGTAATGCGCTATTCGATGCAACCGGGGTGAGGTTCCGCCGCATCCCGTTCACACCGAAGCGGGGCCTCGCGGGTCTAAAGCATGACTTGTGAAGCTCTGTTTGCTTTGTCCGCGCTCACATAAGGCCAATTCGATGTTTCTGGGAATCCATCACGTCGCAATCATCTGCAGTGACTACGAGGTCTCGAAGCAGTTCTACACGAACAAGCTCGATTTCGTGGTTGTCGACGAAAATTGGCGCGCTGAAAGGCAATCTTGGAAGTGCGACTTGCGCCATGGACCTGTGCAGATTGAGTTGTTCAGTTTTCCAGCACCACCGAGCCGGCCCACCAGGCCTGAGGCATGCGGATTGCGACACCTAGCATTCTCGGTCGACTCGGTTGAGGCGACCGCCCGGTTACTTCGGGCGCGAGGCGTCGAAGTTGAGCCCATCCGAATAGATCCCCACACAGGACGTTCGTTTACTTTCATTGCGGACCCTGACGGACTCCCCATTGAGCTCTACGAGGATGGCGCCTGATAGTCGGAGATTACGACGAAAAAGAACGGCGAACCGGCCAAGCAGGTTCAAGGCTCATTCAGATAGGCTAACACTTCACCCTCGGCGATCCGAACGGCGCGCCGGCCCCGAGGTCGGTGCTCCTATGTGCGGCGTCAAGATTGCGTTCGACAGTGCCGCGAGGCGCGCTGGGGACTTGCGGTTCCATCTCAAATACACAGAGCACCCAGCCAGGACCCTTAGGCGCAACTCAGCCGGTTCCGCGGCGGCACTGCACCGCGCGGCGGAACAGCGGCCCTTCTCGCGAGTTATTCCATTAGGAGTGACTAATATGAGATTCGTGGTCGTGCAGGAGCCGACCGACACTTGGGCCGTAATTGACACCATCGTGGACGTGCCGGCGGATTTCGCTAACCAATGCCTCATCGGTTTGACGCGCGATGGCGCTGAATGGTTCGCGGCGAGGTGCAATCAACAAATGTCGCGAAGCGTTTTGCGCAATCAGGACACGCGGCGGCGCGTTGTCTCTATGGATATTCCTGAAACGGTTCGTCGACAGGCCACATGATGACCGAAGAAGCGCTGGCGGCTGTTTTGGCAGTGAGGAACAAGGAAGCCCAGATCCTGGGTGTGTTCGATAGCACCAATAAAACCGATGCCGCTCTTGACGTCCGCCGTCTGGGCGAGGCCGTCCAGTTTGTCGCCAATGCTCCGATCTTGGGCTACGATGTCCGTGCCGCAATGGTCGTATATGGCGACCTGGGGACTCCAACTCTTCGAGCCAGAGATTGCGAGCAGCTGTGGGCCAAATACGGAAAGGCCCTGCTCGCGTGTTAATGAGATCAGATCTTGGACGGGTTACCACCTGCCAAATGACCTTGTCGGCTGCCGGAATGTGCGCGCTGCAAACACGCGAGCGACAACTTGCCAGGCATTCCGCGTATTGGGCTACTGAGGCCGCTCGTCGTCTGCGTTCGCCATTTCGTCCTTGAAGCTAACTTTCGTGTTTTTCTGCACCATGGAAGCGAGGTCCTCGGCATCCCAGTTGGTCAGCCTGATGCAGCCATGGGAGAAGGTCGTGCCGATCTTGCCAGGTTCGGGCGTGCCGTGAATTCCGTAGCTTTCGATGGAAAGGTCGATCCAGATCGATCCCACAGGATTGTTCGGCCCGGCGGCAATGGTGAAGGGCCGCTTGGACTTGACCCCCTTGAAAGCGAAGTCGGGATCGTAGTGATAGGTCGGGTTATGCACCACGCGTTTGATCTCCGCCTCGCCATTCGGCGCCGGCTTCTCGTCGCTGCCGATGGAAGCCGGGAAGACTGCGAGCCATTTTCCCGAGGGATCAAGCACGCGCACCAGGCGTGCGCCCTTGTCGACCTCGACGCCGGCAACGGCAGTAGGAGGATCGCCCCGACCAACATCCGGCACAAGCAACTTCGTGCCGACCTTCTTGAAACGGGTGCCCGGATTGAGCCGTCTGAGCAATTGTTCGCTGACATGGAAGCGTTCCGCCAGCTTCTCCATCGCGTTGTGATAGCCGAGCCGCGGCAGGCGGGCCATCCTCTCCAGGCGCGCCGGAATACGCTTGGTAAAAGGTCCGCGCACATCTTTGCGCGACAGCTCATAGGTGACCAGGACCGGGCTGCCGGAGGTTGCCATCAGCTTGTCCCAGGTCTCCAGAGTAAGCTTGCCATCGGATGGGAAACCGTTCGCCGCCTGAAAGGCCCGGACCGCTTTGGTGAAGTTCTCTGAAACGCGCCCGTCGATCAGGCCCGGCGAGAAGCGGGCGCGATCCAAAAGAATCTGCGCCTTCAGGAGGGCCGGGCTGAAGCCTTTCGGTTCTCCGGCGGCGAATTGGGCCTGATTGACGGTGGCTAGGTCCAGCTTGGCCGCCTCGGTCCCGGCGGAGGCGAGGACGAGCGCCGCGGCGATGAACAGAACGAGCCTAATCATCGATGTGACTCCACGGGAACCTGCTTCTATGACGCGGCAGGGCCCTATCTGGTTCCGTCCCTGGCAGCTGCAGCACAGAACCGACCAGGCGGGGCATTCCCGATCCCAAGGCTGACTGAAATACGAGGGTTGTCTATCAGTTCATTTTTATGAACGTCACAATGTTACAAAACATCACGTAAGATATTGAAATTATTGAATTCGACTAGAGTTCAATCCTCTCTCGCAGCACCAGTCTCATCGATCGTTTCGACCAGATCTGCCGCTTCAGCTGCGGTCGTCGCCTATATGCGACAATTCCAGCCCGTCCCGGGATTGCGACAAACGCTCTTCCGCCGACCGGAACATGTCCTCGAAGGCGAGTTCATGCTCGAACACGACGCCGCCGACGCTGATGGCCAGCACAGCCTCCGCGCCCTTTGGCGCGAAATAGACCTGCGCGACGCGCGCCTGGATGCGTTCGCCGATTTCCTTCGCATCCTGTTCGGTTGCGCCGGGCAGAAAGACGCCGAACATCGACGTGCCGATGCGGCCGACCAGATCTTCCTTGCGCACCGACGATTGTATGGTCGAGGCGATGAGCCGCAGGGCCTCGTCGCCCCATTCCAGGCCGAAACGCAGATTGAGCGACCTGAGATGCTCCGGATGGATCACCAGGAAGGCGCCGGAACGCGGGCCGGTCTGCGCTGGCCTCGATGCCCGTCTTTCGACCAGCGATGTGAAGACAGGCCCGTTCAGGCAGCCTGTCAGCCTATCATAGGTCGCCGAAAGGTTGAGTTCCTGCCGGTAGCGGCGAAGCTCGATCTGCTTCCAGCCGATCACCAGGAAGAGCGGCAGGCCGATCGCCAGCGGCAGAATCGCTGCCGTGATCATGCTGCGTGCGAACGGCGTCAGCCCCTCGCTGAACAGAAGCAGATAATTGAGGCCCAGCGAAAGGCCGAGACAGCCGGCGGTCCCCAGAAGGGTCAACCAAGCAACATCTTTCCACGCATGGGCAGAACTGGTCGTCATTGTTCTTGTCACCGGCCAATCTCCTGTCGGATGCGCTGGCATAAGGCCTGTGTGTTGCAATTTCAGTTTCGAGGAACCGTACAATTTGATGAATGGGCCAAATGACGTCCCTGTTCGAGCCAAAACATCAAACCGCGCTTGCTCCCAGGGGAAAGCTGCGCCGCAACGGTTAACAAAGAAATATCCGGGGGCTTCGTGACCGGCCGACTATTGCGGCGGTCCGTATATGCCCATCCCGGCAGTCCTGGCCGTAGCCTCCGCCTTGCCGTAAATGCTGCCCGGCAGCGCCATGGCCCAGCCATTGGCCACCAGCCAGGCGCCGACATCCTGCTTGCCGAGCTTGCAGGGCGCGGCAATGGCGAAACGGTCGGTCTCCGGCGGCACGAAGCATTTCAGCGCCCGCCCGCGCAGCCAGGCATTGAAGGCCGCCCGCGCTCGCTGGCCGCAAGGCCAGGCCGCTTCGCCAATCGAACAGCTTTTGTCGGGATCGATGCCGAGCGTGCCGCTGACGATGATTTTGCGTCCCATGGCCTCGAAAGCGGCCGACGAGGTGGCGATCGGACGGTAGAGCAAGGTCTCCCGCCAGTCGTCCGGCATCGGCGTTTCCGGCCATGAGGCCAGACCAAGCTCGCCAAGCGGGAGGCGGGGCTCGATCCGCTCGATTGCCGATACTTCGAGCGGCGGCGGTGCAATGAGGCCCTGGGCGATCTTGCGTGCCGGCTGTTGCGGTCCTGCCCCGGGAACGGGCGCAACGTCTGCGCTCGGCTGCTCGCCGTCGACAGCCTGTCCCGGCGCAGGATTGGGCCGGTCGACCGCGACGAGGGTGCCCGCCCAGATGATCAGCAAGGCCCCGGCCAGCAGCCCGACGGCCCCGAACGCGATCGCCAGGCCGGGCCTTTGCGCCAGACCCGCGCCGCTCATCGGCCTGCTCGCTTGGCTTCCCGCCGAAGCCGATATCGCCTGGGAAAACGGCATCGATCGTTCGCTGAACTCGTCCGCGCCGGCGATCCTCGCCGTCGACACAAGCATATCACAGGCTTTGTGGACCTGCCGCCGTTAAGCCTTGTGAAATCAATGCCGCCTATTCTGCGCCTCGGATCGTCGAGGATGACATGAAGCGCAAACCGGTACTGCTCTTTGCCTTCCCAGCCCTCATGCTGCTCATTCTGGCTGCGGAGCGAACCGCGACGTTCCTGCTCGGCTCCTATCCGTCCAGTCCCGCAATGTGGTGGATCTGGCTTGAGCTGCGTCCATTGGCAACGATGTTCTGGCAGCAGGTCGATCTCTATCTGGGTGGCTCGATCGTGCTTGACGCCGCCATGCTGGCTACTGCGTCCATTCTTTGCTGGATGGCCTGCCGGGCGAGGGCATCGGCCGCCTTCTTCCTGGCCAACCATGTCGCCCTGCTTTTTGCCGGCCTGATGATCGCCGTCAGCAGTCATTCGGAAACGGCGAGCACGATTGCCTCATTCACGGCGCCAAGAGGCATTCAGTTCTCGCTGATGGTCGACTTCACCTTGAAGAACAGCCTGGTATTGGCCCTCGGCGCTGCCGCATGCGCCTATTGCCATATTGCCTTCCTCAGCGAGGCCAGGCAGCGCTCCGAAGCGCGCGCGATCCGTATCCTGGCCCTGCAGCGGGATTTTTAACGCTCTGCGCCAACCAGGCCGAGTGACTTCCGACCTCAGTTGATCTTCTTGTAATGCACCTTGCCGTCTGCCTGCTGGATGCGCTGGTAGGCGGGGTTTGGTGGTGGCGCAACAGCCGGGGTCCGCTTTCTCGGCGGGCGCGGCATCTCCATCGAATCCGGCTCTGCCATGTTTTCGGCAACGGCAGGGGCTTCCTCCTCGGTGCCTGTCGTGATCACCGTCGGCTCGGGCGCGCTCGATATGCTGTCGTCGCTGGCGGCAACGGACGAGTTCTGCTCGAGCCGGGCAACGTTGCGGTCGATCTCGTTGAAATCCGCTTGCAACTGGCTGTCCAGTTTTTCGAACCGGCTCTGGAAGCCGTTGTTGATCGTATCGAGGCGGGCGCCGATGCGCTGCTCGAACTGCCCAAGCTTCTCCAGCCGGGCTTCGACGACGCGTAAATCGTTCATGCCGCGGTAGAGATAGACGGCGGCCGTCAGGTTCACGATGGTGACTAAAGCAGCGCCCGCGACGACGACGCCGATGGTGCCTTTGCGGCTAGGCTTGCCGGCGGCGACTTCCTGCGCACCGAGTTCGATCGCCGGCATGTCCGGGTCGCTGATCATAGTCATTCCACCACCACCTTTGCGCCCACCGCGACGCGCTTGAAGAGATCGATCACATCGGTGTTGGTAAGCCGAAAACAGCCCGATGTTCCGTCGAAGCCGATCCCCTTGGGATCGTTGGTGCCATGGATGCGGTAGAGCGTGTCGCGCCCGTCCCGGGAGAGGTAGAGGGCGCGCGCGCCAAGCGGATTGTAGGGACCGGCGGGCACCATGGCCGGCAGCTCCGGCTGGCGGACGCGCATTTCCTTGGGCGGCCGCCATTCGGGCCATTCCGTCTTCGCGCCGACCTTGACGGTTCCGGTCCAGCCGAAGCCGTCGCGGCCGACGCTGATCTGGTAGCGCAATGCCTGCCCCTGGCTGGTCACCAGGTAAAGCGCCTTCTCGTCCTTGCGGATGATGATCGTGCCGGCCTGTTCGCTGGTTGCGAAGGCGACCGTCTTGCGCAGGCTGGGGCCCATGGCCGGCAGCGGCGGGCGGTCCAGAAGCGCGGACCGGGCTTCGGCGAGGCCGCCGGCCGAAGCCAGCGCCAGGCCCATCATGCAGGCGCCGGTGAACCCCTGGGCGAAGCGGTGGCTAGCGAGCGGCATCGTCCAGCCGTTCCTTGAACATCAGCTTCAGATCCTTGTTGAAGCGCGCCCGCCCGTCCACCTCCAGAGGCAGGATAGCACGATTCAATGCATCGGTCAGAAGCGCATTGTCGAGCGCGACCGATTTGATGTGCGGCGCCTTGAAGATCTTTTCCAGCTCGCTGCGCGAGAAGTGGTTTCCGAACCATTTGCGCTTGTGCTTGTTGGCGACCAGCGTGATGTTCACCTTATTGCCGCGTAACTCGCGGATCTTCTTGTAGAGCCGCTTGCCCTGGCGCAGCGAGGCGACGTTGAGTTCGAAGACGATGAAGATCTCGTCGCTCGTCGACAGCACCGAATTGTGCCAGGGCGTCTCGATGTTCGGCAGGTCGATGACGATATCGTCGAACCGGTAGGCGACGAGGTCGAGCAGCCGGAACACGAAGTCCGCGCCCTGCGGCTCGAAAGGCAGTTGCGGCCGCTCGAAGGAATAGAGCGTAAGGCCGGACGGGCGCGACAGCTTGATGACGTCCATCAGCTCGACATCGAGCCTTTCCGGTATGCCGATGATGCCGGTCAGGTCGAACTGGTTGAACTGGTTGAGATAGGCGCCGCAATTGGCGCTCTGGAAATCGAGGTCGACCAGGCAGGTCGACGCCGCGCGCTCAGTCGATTTCGACGCCAGGAATTCCGCCGCCGACAAAGCCAGCGTCGTGGCGCCGGCGCCGCCGCTGGCGCCGATGAAGGTGATGATGCGGCTCTTGGTGCCCTGGTTGCCGGTGTCGTGGAAGGTGACGGCGTTGAGCAGCTCCTTGGCGTCGAGCGGCTTGTGCAGCCAGTCGGATGCATTCATGCGCACCAGCGCCCGCGTCTGCTCCGACGTCAGCTCGTCGGAGACCGCGATCAGCGGCACCGTTGCCCATTTGGCGCGCGCCTCGACGATGCCCGGCTGGCCGAGCAGCTCGCCATGGCCAAAGTCGAGGATGACGATGCCGGGGCGCGTGTCGGCGGGCGGTCCGTTGAGGAAGTCGCCCGTATCGGAAATCCTGACATCATAGATCGCCAGAGCCTCGAGCCGGGCGGCGACATCGCGCTTGAAATTCGGGTCGGACGAGAACAGGGCCACCTGCTTGCGTTTGGTCGGGAGGACCTTGGTGTTGATGGCATTCATGACGCGGTACTCTTCAAATCTTCGCCCGTGACCGTGCTCAGCATGGAGGGCATGGTGATGTCTGCAAAACCCAAAAAGAAGAATTGGAAGCTCACGTTTTGGAGGCTGACTGAAATAGTAGGAACGTTTCCTGCGGCTCGCGTCTGATAGCCAAGCCCCGTAGCCGAATAGCGGATGACGACATTGGCTGGCAGCAGCAGGGGGTCGAAGTCGCACATGCCAGGACGACTGCCGGCCACCGGGCCACATATTCCGTCGTCACCTGCAAAAATTCTGTTGAAATTTGTTGCTGACCACACGCCGGCGACACAATAGGCACCTGTGCAACTGCAGGTCGAGGTTGCGCCATTGCAAACATAGGCAAAAGAAGCCGCGACCACGGGAGCTCCCGGTGTCGTAGTCGGGCCAGCCGTGGAAATCTGCGGCGCGACCGGATCTGAGATTGAGGCTAGCCGTGCACCGGCCTGGACGGCCTTGGTGGCCGAGTTCCATTGATATAATGCATAGCCGAAATCGACGAAGCCGAAGACAAGGGCAAACAGCAGGGTCGAGACAATGGCCATTTCCACTGTCGCCGCGCCGTCCTCCGATTTTGCGAAACGCTTGATCATGATCAGAACCGGATCAACCGCTCCTCGTGAAAGCCATTGAGGGTGATCGGGCCGATGTTGAGCAGATACAGAATGCCGACCCCGCTGTAAGCCAAAGTGCCCGCCGCCCTAACGATGCAAACCTGTGCGGTGGTGGAGCGATATTGCGTGACGCCAGCGACCACGGCATCGTGACAAGAGCCTGAGGCGGCGATGGTCACCGTCACATTCGCCTTCTGCCAGCCGGCGATGCGCGCGGGTGGTGTCCCGGTCGCGTTGCCGAACACCGCGATGTTGGTGGCAATGTCGGCGCAATCGATCGTCAGCCCCGCGCTGGTGTACAGTTGGCTGTTGCAGCGCGCCGCAAAGCGTGCCGCGTCCGAAAGCCCGGCCTCCATCAGCAGCTTTTCGTGGATCAGATTGCCGAACTCGAACACACCCGCCGACAGGGTCACCATCATTGGCGCGATCAGCGCCATCTCGACAAGCGCCGTCCCGCGTCGGTCGCGGCGAAATCGATCGAGGTGGCGGAACAAGGTTCTGATCATCGCCATCACCGATAGAGCTGGACTTCGTCGCGTAGGAAATTGTCGAGCGTTCCCTGACCGCCGCGGCCGGTTATGTCGACCAATTCGACCATGACGGACGCATCGTCCGATGGCGAGGATACCGGCTCGGTGAGGAAGAAACTGCCGAAGGCCTCGACAGGCAAACCGGTGCTGTGGCCCGACAGATCGTTTGTTTGTTCGAGCGCGTTACAATTCAGGATCGCGCCATAAATCAGGCGCCGGTCCACTGACGTGACCGGCGGCTGGCAAGAGTTCGGGGGCGTTCCCACCTCGCCACCTGTCGAAGCTGTTCCCACCAGCCCGGCCGATATCTCGTACTTGTAGACTTCGTAACGGGTCGGCTTTGTCGTGTTCCATGAGGATGGATAGCTGGCAGAGCTGAAATTGGTGCTCCAATAGCCGGAGAAATTCCAATTTCCATCGCCCATTCGTCCGCCCATATTTGGGGTGCTGGCATCCCTGGGCAGGCCCATGTTGGGCGAGCCAAACGTCAACTGGTTATATTGAGGGCATTGGCCACCGCCACCGCCGCCTCCATTACCGTTACCGTTGCCATTTCCGTTTCCAGACGAAGCGCCCTTTCGGACATTGGCAGCAGGTCCATATTCCGGGCTATTGAAGTGGCCATTGGCAGCGATCCCGAAACGAACGTTGAAGGCGTCTTGCACTGGTCCTGCGTTCTGTCCTGTCTTGGTATCGACGCCTTCTGCCGAATAGCAGCCAATTGGCCTGGATGTTGCAATCGTCTGGGCAAGGGCTTGAGCACCGTTTCCCACACCTGCAGGGGGCTCGAGGAAGCCGAAGTTGCCAGGACCGGCGGCAGCCCCGTTTCCTACCTTCCGGAGTTCGATCAAGCGACGACGTAAGGCGGTGTCTGCAACGGCCTGCTCAAGCGTTATACCATTGGGATCTGACTCGAATGGATTGCAGATGAAGACGGGAGTGAAGTCGCAGACGCCGGACGTGAAGCCCGCCACGGCGACTGCCCCAACATTGAAGCTGTTGTTGGCGCCAGCCTGCAAAAACGATGCCGGAAATATCGCGGCGAATCCGACAGGGTTCACGCTGACCTCGACGAATCGGGCAAGTCTGGCGTCATTCAACTCATCGGTAATCACGTTTGCCGCCACAATCGGAAGATTGTCAGTGGCCGGCAATGAGCGAAGATAGCGACGCGTCACCCCGGCTGCTGCGAGGGTCGGAGGCGGCCCGGGCGTCGTCGAGAAGGTATATTGGTTGCTAACCAATGTAAGCAACGCCCTGTCTGCCCTGGTGATGCTGTCCGACCGTCCATCAAGCTCGGCAGCAGTCGCGAGTGCAAACGCGTCCGCGCCCTTCTGCAGATCGTTATGAAGGTTATTGACCCGGCTCATGTCGATCGCCAGCAGCGAAAAGCCGATGATCGCCGGCAGCGTGATGGCCACTAGAACGAGGGCTATGCCCCTTTGATCCTGCCAGAACGCGCGAATGGTTCGCAACATGGCGTTACTCTTAGCTCCCCTGGCGCCAGGATCCCTCGTTCGCCTGGCGCGTATAAAACCGCATCCTTCTGTTCAGTTCGTGTTGCCGACATTCACCGTGATGCTAGGCGCCGGCGGTGGCGGTGGTGGAATCTTGTACCTCTTGGCGACGCCGGCGGCGCGCTCACCGTCGCCTTCAATGGTGGTATTCTTCGAGGCCGGATTGAGCGGGTCGACCGTCTGCAGCATCGAGTTGAATTTCTGCGTATCGCCGGCCGCTAATGTCACCGTGTCGTAATTGTTCAGATAGTCGGCGGCACAGCCTGTCAGCGCACCGGCGCACAGAACGAGGATCAGGACGCTATTTCTTGACATAGAGCATCTTGTCCTTCGATTTGAGGTCCAGCATGTGGCCGTAGGGGCCGGTCACGCCTTCGCCGAGTTCATATTTGCGGATCATGTCCTTGTTCACCTCGAGCTGGCCGAGGATGAAGAACTCCGGGTCGTTGGCCGGCCGCGTCTTGTCGAACGGCGTCGCCAGCTGTTCGCCGGGCTTTACCGGCCGCACGATATGCGGCGTGACGACAACGACCAGCTCGGTCTCTTCCTTCTGGTTGCTCGAATTCTTGAACAGCGCGCCGACAATTGGCACCTGGCCGAGCCAGGGCACCTGTCTCTGGAGTTTGGTGGTCTTGCTGGACAAAAGCCCGCCAACGGCGAAACTCTGGCCGTCGCGTAGTTCGACGGTGGTCGACAGTTTGCGGTTGGTGAAGATCGGGTCGCCCGCGCTGGTGAAGCTGGTCAGATCGCTCACTTCGGGCGCCAGCTTCATATGGATCTTACCGTCATCGAGCACGACCGGCGTGAACAGCAGATTGACGCCGAATTGCTTGTACACGATGCTTATCTCGCCATCGTTATCGAGAGTGCGAATAGGCACTTCGCCGCCGGCGTTGAAACTGGCCGTCTCGCCTGAAAGCGTGGTCAGATTGGGTTCGGCCAGCGTGCGCACCACGCCCTTGGCCTCGAGTGCCTCGATGATCAGATCGACCTTGATATTACTGTCGATGACGCGGGTGATCAGCGCTGCGAACGGATTGGTGTTCGACAGCAAGCCGGTGAGCAAGCTCCCAGGTCCCAGCACTATATTGTCTTCGTCGACGGTGGCGATGCCGGTTGCGGCGCGCGTCGTGCCGCTGCCATTCGTGCTCCTGATCGACACGCCGAGGTCGCGGCCGGCATTGCGCTTGGCCTCCAGGATGCGTACTTCCAGGTTCACCTGCTGGCTGTCGTCGACGATCACCGAATTGATGATGGCGTCGGGCCCATACTGCTGTGCCACCTCCACGATGGATGCCAGAGTCGCGCCGTCTTTGACGTGGCCAGCAAGCCTGACCTTGCCGTTGATCGAACCGATTTCGATGCGCGATTTGGGCGCCACCTGGCGGATCGCCTGCGCCATGTCGCTGACATCGACGCCAACCTCGACCTGGATCACGCCAAGTGAGCGCTTGTCCTCGGAAAAGAGATTGACGGTGGTGGTGCCGGCGGTCTTGCCGATGACATAGAGCGTGCGGTCGGTCATCGGCTGGGCGTCGGCGATCTTCTCGTCGCCGACGACGATGTCGCCCAAAGTCGCGTTCACCTGGATCGTCACCGATTGCGACGTGGGTATGAAGACACGATGGACGGTGGGGTTCGACACATCGATGTTGCGGTCTGCAGCATGAGCTGCAAAGCCGAGTAGCGATGCAAAACAGGCCAAAGCGGCGGCGGCCAGTGGTCTCCGGAACACACGCATTTACGCTAACCCCCCTGCCGGCTGATTCGGACTCCACCTATCCTAATATGCCGGTGTTATTTCTGTCGCGGCACATCGTAAGTTTCGAGCTTTATACCTCGAAATACACCGACTGTCGCACGTGCCGGCGGTTCCGGCTGTACATATTTGACGATTTCCTGCACTTGCGGCGCAGATGCCACAGCCTGGGCCGGCTTGATCTTGCTCAGATCGTCGAGCTTGCTTCCTACCCGATCGACTGCCTGGGTCAGCCCGGCCAGCTTGTCGTCGGCGCGTTTGCGCTCGGCTGCTGCCTCGGCTTCCGCGGCTGCCTGCCTGTCGAGCTCCGCCTGCCTTTTGGCGACATCCGCCGGCGTCTCGCCGATCAGGTCCAACAACGTCACGCGTTCGGTCGATTCGCCCTGGCTGGCCGCGGCCTGGCGAAGCGCCAGTGACAACTGGCCCGCACCGGCAGCCAGCGTTAGCTTCTGCGCGTCCTTGGTGCTTGCCTCCAGAGTCACGGCCTTCACCACCGTCGGGCTTTCCTTGCTCTCATCCGCCACCTGGTCGACGGCGAGCACCTTCATGCTCTGCAGCAGCACGTCGACAAAACTCTGGTCCGCGCCGCCATCGCCGCGCACGGTGCGTGTCAGCAGCACATCGACCCGATCGCCCGGGAACACAAATCCGGCGACGCCGAGCACGTCGTTGACCCTGATGGAAACAGCTTTCATGCCCTCGCCGAGCACCGCCGAAAGCGTGGCGCGCTGGCCGGGGCCGGTGATCTTGGTGGCAAGAACAGGCTCGTTGGCGCCGATCGCCTGCAATGCCTGCTTTGTGCCCTCGCCGGCCAGCAGGTCTTTCGTCGTCTTGAAGGCGCCAGTTGGAACCGCGCCTGCAGGCCAGGCGATTTCACGAATCTTGTCGGCGGTTAGCGTGTCGCCGAACTTCAGCGCCACCGCCGCCACCACGACCGTGTCGCGCTGGACGCCGTTTGCTTCCGCCATGGCGCTACGCTGACTGGCCAGCCAGATATTGGCAAGAACCACCGCCAGGACGCCGAACACGCCGGCGAGGACAATCATGATAAGCGTATTAGCGCGCATGAGCCTAAACCCCAAAAGGCCAGTAAAAAATGAACCGCACTCGCCCAGGTGCGACCGGTTCAGGTCCGGGTCGTGAGACCCGGACCTGAGCTTGTTAGGCGATCAACTTCCGCCAGCCGCCGAGCAAGTGCCAGTCGGGTGCGCGTCGAGACCGGTGCAAAGATCTGTGAACCGCCCGCTCACCCATGCGCCGATGGCGATGACAACCATGATCGACGCAACGGCGATGATGCCGATAAGGATAGAGTATTCGACCATGGCAGCGCCGGACTCTTCGTCGCGGAAAGCCTTGGTCAAGCTGAGAAGCTTCGTCATGTGGAATTCCCCTTTTACACCCTACTAAACCCGGACCTGAGCTTGTTAGGCGATCAGCTTCCGCCAGCCGCCGAGCAAGTGCCAGTCGGGTGCGCGTCGAGACCGGTGCAAAGTTGTGTGAACCGCCCGCTCACCCAGGCGCCGATGGCGATGACAACCATGATCGACGCAACGGCGATGATGCCGATAAGGATAGAGTATTCGACCATAGCAGCGCCGTTTTCGTCGTCGCGGAACTGCCGGGTCATCGTCATGAGCTTCTTCATGATAATTTCTCCCTTTGGAGGTTTGAACCCGACGAGACAGAGCTAAGGATGAACCCCATACCCAGCATCCCCCGTCGACTTGATCTAAATCCCACAAAAAAGCGAAGTCAAATGGGATTAACAGTTCCTTAACCTTCGAATACCTGATCAGAGGGCAGTTCAATTCTGACAAGGGATTGATTCGATTTACTTTTCAAGCGCCCTTAACCATTCGTTCACAAATCTGCCGCACTGTTGGCTGAAGCACCATCATATTAGGGTATGTGCATAGTCCTTTATATGTAAGGGTTTACCGGGGTCTCCCGGCGACACATTCGCACGTTGCAGGGCGAAACGTTTCGTGAGGTCGGAGTTGAGGTGTGCCCCCGGATACACAGTCTCAAAATAAAACGATTTTTTGGGGTCTCGTCTTAACTATGTTGTAAGTATTCGCCCCTCTGAGCCGCGCTCGGCGCTTGTGCCATGCGTGGTTAACGCTTAGTTTCCAACCTGGGGAATTTAAGGGGGCGTAAGCGATATGTTGGGCCGCTTCAATAAGGGACAGGGTGAGCCGCGGGCGTTGCAGCCGGCACCCGTCGTGACGGCGTCGAATGGAGCGGCAATCGTTCCGGCAACAGAGGCCGAACCGTATGGCGATGATTTTCTGACCCTCAAGGTCGAGCTTCACCGCCATCTCATCGATCGTTTCAATCTGACCGCCCTTGAAAACGCGTCCAAGGACGAAATCCTGAACGAGATCCGGCCGATCGTGCGGGAATTTGTCCGCAGCCGAAACGTGCCATTGAACGCCCGTGAACTCGATCAACTGACCAGCGACACCGCCGACGAGATGCTCGGCCTGGGGCCGATCGAACCGCTGCTCAAGGACGATTCCATCGCCGACATTTTGATCAACACCCACAAGCACGTCTTTATCGAGCGCCGCGGCGTGCTCGAGGAAACGTCAATTCGATTCCGCGACGAGGCGCATCTGCTACGGGTAGTCAACAAGATCGTCTCGGCCATCGGAAGGCGCGTCGACGAGTCGTCGCCGATGGTGGACGCGCGCCTGGAAGACGGTTCGCGCGTCAACATCGCGGTGCGGCCGATCTCGGTCGATGGACCGCTGGTGTCGATCCGCAAATTCTCCAAGCATCCTTATTCGCTTGAGCGCCTGATCGCGTTCAATTCGATCCGCCAGCCGATGGTCGATATGCTGCGGATCGCGGTGCAGGCGCGCAAATCGATCCTGGTTTCGGGTGGTACCGGCAGCGGGAAGACGACCTTGCTCAACGCGCTGTCGAGCTACATTCCATCCGCCGAGCGATTGATCACCATCGAGGACGCGGCGGAGCTGCAACTGCAGCAGCCGCATGTCGGCCGTCTCGAGACGCGCCCCCCCAATGTCGAGGGCAAGGGCGAGGTTCGCCAGCGCGAACTGGTCAAAAACGCACTGCGCATGCGGCCCGACCGCATCATCGTCGGCGAGGTTCGCGGCGAGGAAGCCTTCGACATGCTGCAGGCGATGAACACCGGCCATGAAGGCTCGATGACCACGATCCATGCCAACACACCGCGCGATGCGCTATCGCGGCTGGAGCAGATGGTCGGCATGGCCGGCATGCCGATGACCCATGAGTCCATCCGGGCGCAGATCGCCTCGGCCATCGACATCATCGTCCAGACGCAACGTCTGTCCGATGGCGGCAGGCGGGTCATTTCGATATCGGAACTGACCGGCATGGAAGGCAATGTCGTCCAACTCCAGGAACTTTATCACTTCGTTCGTCGAGAGGTGACGGCGGAAGGCAAGATCATAGGCGAGTTTCGCGCCACCGGCGTCCGACCGCGGTTTGCGCAGGAAGCAGCAACACTTGGCCATCATTTCGCCAAGGACGCCTTCAACCCGCAGGTCGCCCTCTGATGCCGACCGGTCAGGCTTTGCTCTACTTTATTTACGTGCTCGCGGCGGCGTCGGTTATTCTCGCCGGCGAGGCCATGTATCTTTCCTTGGCCAAGAGCCGGTCACGGATTGGCGCGATCAACCGTCGGCTGAGGCGGCTGACTGATGACGTTTCGGCCGAACAGACTTTGCAAGGACTGCTGCGCGAACGCGGGCTGTCAGAGTCGGGTGACTTTCTTTTGGGCCTGGTCTGGCTGAACAGGCTCTATACCCAATCCGGCATTACCGGGAATCCGCTGGCTTTCGCTGCGACATTCCTCCTGGCAGGGCTGGCACTGGCGTCGCTGCTGTCGTTCTTTCTGGGCTTCTCGACCTTGGTGTCGTCCATTGTTTTTGTGGTGGTCGGATTTGTGCTGCCGCTTCTCGTTCTTCGCCGCGCCCGCAACAAGCGGATCCAGAAATTCGCCAAGCAACTCCCTGACGCACTCGACATGATCGTTCGTTCGTTGCGCGCCGGACATCCGGCTTCGGTAGCGGTTGGTCTCGTCGCACGCGAAATGCCCGACCCACTCGGTACCGAATTCGGCATTGTGTCCGACGAAATCACCTTCGGCCTCAGCATGGAACAAGCCGTACGAAAACTTTCCCAACGTGTTGGCTTCGAGGGCCTTCAACTGCTTTCGGTATCGCTGTCGATCCAGGCAAAGACCGGCGGCAATTTGACCGGGATCCTGTCCAATCTCTCATCCGTGCTGCGCGAGAGGCAGAAGCTACGGCGGAAGATCAGGGCGCTTTCGGCCGAGGGCCGGGTGTCGGCATGGATCATCTCACTGTTCCCGGTTGCGATGTTCTTGATCCTTCAGCTGCTCTCCCCGACCTACTACGGCCAGATTTGGCACGACCCGCTGACCATGCCGGTGTTCCTGATTTTCGGCCTATGGGCGCTGCTGGGGGATTTCATCATGTATCGAATGGTCAATTTCGATTTCTGACAGGAGGGAGGCATAAACTTGTTTTCGACTATTCAGGATCTGAGCGCTCTGGTCTCCGTCGCCGTCTTCCTCGCGGCGATGGCGCTTTTCCTGTTCGGCGCGCTCGTCTTTTTGCCGGCGCTGCAGACGCGGAAGCTGGTCGCACAAAGCCTGTTGGCCGAAGGTATTGCCGATCGCCGTTCGCTCGTTGGACAGGAACAGCTTGCCAAGATTTCGGCGCAGCGGCCGGTCGATGCATACTTTCGATCGATAGAAAAGGAGCGGGACGAGCCAAATGCCCTCGAAGCGAAGCTCTTTCGCGCCGGCTTCTATCAACAAAGCGCTCCGCTCATCTATACCCTGTCACGGCTCGGTGCGGTCTGTGTCGGATTTCTCACTGTCTATGCGCTCCTGACCCGAGTGCTCCCGCCTTCCTTGCCCGGTTTCATAGGCTTTGCCGGAGCTGGCTTGTTCGGCCTCGCCTGCCTCGTGATTCCGAGCGTTATGCTCGATCGCTTCGAGAATGCGCAGAAGGAAATCTATCGTCGCGGCTTCCCCGATTTCATGGACATGATGATCACATGTGCCGATGCGGGGATGAGCCTGGAGGCGGCGGTTGAGCGCGTCAGCGGTGAATTGGCCGGCACCCATAAATGGCTCGGTATCCAGCTTTCGATCATGACGCTGCAACTGCGCGCCGGCAAGACGCTGCGCGATGCACTACGCGAACTCGCTGACCGTATCGGCCTTGACGAGGCGCGGGCGCTGGCTGTGCTATTTCGGCAGTCGGAAGAACTCGGCACAAGCCTGAACGACGCTTTGCGCGTTTACAGCGAAGAGATGCGCGGACAGAGAATTCTGAACGCGGAGGAACGCGCCAATTCACTGCCGGTCAAAATGATGATTCCGTTGGGGCTGTGCATCTTCCCGGTGGTGATGATGGTGATCATGTTACCGGTGATCATTCGAATGAGGGGCGTTTTCTTCTAGTTATGCGCAAGCTTTGATTCTAATGTGAGTCGGGGTCAACCCTCGGGGACATATATATGAGATGGCAAAATGCGGCCGCAGCCGGCCTGTTGATCCTTGCGATTGCCGGCTGCCAGACGGACGCCACCGACGGTGTTGTTCGCACCAACGAACCCTCCAAGGGCGACGTGACGGCTTTCGGGGATGCGTTCGACGGACTGAAGACGGTCAGCGATGTCGAATACTATGCCTCGGACCAGGCGGTCGCCGAAGCCAAGAACCAGTTTCGCGCGGAAAATTATGGCAATGCCGGCGCCCTGTTCTACAAGGCGACGCAGCTGGCGCCCAATGACGGTGTTGCCTGGCTAGGCCTTGCCGCCTGCAGCGACCGTATCCGGCGCTTCGACCTTGCCGACCGGGCCTATGGCCGGGCGTTCAAGCTGATTGGCGGGACACCCGAATATTACAACAATGTCGGCTATTCCTATCTGCTGCGCGGCAAGCTGCAGGATGCGCGCACCAACTTCCTCAAGGCCTACGAGCTGGCGCCCAAGGATCCGACGGTCGCCAACAATCTGAAGCTCCTCGCCTCCAGCGTGCAGAACGTCGAGCGGTAGAGCGCCTCTATGTTGTTTGCTGCATCGCTGCTGTTGAAGGCGTTGGCGATCCCTCTGCTTGCGAGGATCGCGTGGCTCGACTTCACTACGCAGAAGATATCCAACAGCAATGTGCTGTTGCTGCTTTGCCTCGGCGCGGGCTCGCTGCTGTTGGTGGCCGTTCAGTCCGGATCCTGGTGGGACATGGGGCTGAGCGCGCTTGCCGGCCTGTTGCTGTTTGTCGTGCTCTTCCCGTTCTGGGTCTTGCGCAAGGTCGGCGCCGGCGATGTCAAGCTGATGGCAGTCATCCCGTTCCTGACCGGCGGCACCGGCCTCGTCGTGTTTTCATTGCTGCTGCTGGTGTTTGCCGTCGCCACGGCCGTGATGGTGAAAAACCCGTTCATGCTGCCCGAGGGAGCCTTTCGCCTCCTTGTCCAGCATCTGGACCGCAAGGGCGTCGTGCCGTTTGGCGTGCCGATTGCGCTCGCTGCGATCTGTTCGATCGTGTTCCTGATCTATGGCAGCGTGATGCTGATCGGCAGTTCCGGGCTATTGCAGCAGCTTAGCTAAATCGACGGCCCTCAAAACCCCGACGTCGACTTCTCCACCAGCTTCAGCGCGCCCTTTTCAACCCGGTAGAACGGCATCGAGCGCTGGCTGGATCCGTCCGCCCGGAACCGGAACAGGCCCGTCGACCCGCGGAACCCGCTCGGGTTTTCCAGCACCTGCTTGCTGAAGCCGTCGGGCCCGACGGCGCTGGCGATGCCCGCGGTCAGCGCGACCATGTCATAGGCGTAGGCGACGTTGACATCGGGCTGGTAGTTGTACGTCGTCTTGAAGCGGTCGGCGATCGGCCCGGTCTCGCCCTGGTCGAGTGTGGCGATATAGGCGCCTTCGAACAGCGGATCCATCGGGTGCTCGAGCCAGCGGTCCGTTCCGATGAGTTTCGTCGTCTTGCCCGGGATGCCTTTCGGTTTCAGCGCTGCTAGCAGCGGCGCCGGGCTGGCGTCTCCGCTGGCGACGATGACGGCGTCGGGAGCCTCCACCAGCGAGCCCATGTCGGCAATCGCCTTGGCGCCGCGATCGGTCAGCGAATAGGGCAGGGTGACGGCGAGCGAGGCGCCATAGATGCTGAGGCTGTTGGCGACCCGCTTTTCGACAGCGCTGGTATTGGCGCCCGCGGCAACCAGCAGCACGAATTTCTTGGCGCCCTTGGCGGCGATGGCCGCGGCACCTGCCGCCGCGCTGTCGGCTTCGCTCAGCCGCACCGCGTAGACGCCGGGGCCGCCGGCGAAATTGTCGGCCAGCGCCAGCACCGGCGGCCGGTTCGAGCCCGACAGCTTGGCGATATTCTGCGCAGCCGGCAGTTCGCTCGGGCCGATGACGACCTTCGATCCTGTGGTTATCGCCTTGACCGCCAGGTCCTTGGCGTAGCCCGCATCGCCGCGCGTGTCCTCGACGGTCAGCGTGATGAGGTTGTTGCCGAGGTCGGTCATCGCGAGCCTGGCGGCGTCGAACATCTTGCGGCCATCCTGCCCCGCGGTTCCCGGGGCCGACAGCGGCAAAAGCATGGTGATCTTCGTCGAGCCCGTGCCGAGCGACTGCGTCGCCTGCGGCGCGGTGGCAGAAGCCATGCCGGCCGGCGCATTGGGCGCGGCGATCTGGGCTGGGTCGAGCACTTCGCTCACGCTGCCTTTCGACTGGCAGCCGGACAGGGTCGCCGCGATCGCCAACGCGATCGCCCCCAACTGCTTTTTCTTGGCTCTCATCGACTGCAGGCCGGTGTCCTGACCTTTCCGGTCAGTTCATGTATTCGACCATGCGATCGTGAAAGCACTCGCATTTGTTGAGATAGTCTTCGTCGCGATAGTTCGTCTTCAGATAGCCATAGGCCTTGCCGCAGGCGACCTTGGCTTCCGATGCCCAGACGAAGGCCGGGCGGGCGGAATGGATCCACTCCGAGCTGTTGGCGACTGCGACCGATTCGTCCATCAGCTTGACCACCTCGGCCTTGAGGTCGACGATGTTTTCGGTCAGCACCAAATTGGACGTGCCCACGACGCGGCAATAGTCGCCCGTCGGTCCGTCGATGATGTCGGCGGCAAAGCCCGTCGATCCGGCCAGCAACAGCGCGGCGGTGGAAACCAGTAGTCTTGTAGAACGCTTCATCATGAATGCCCCTCCATATCCCAAATATATGACCGTGCTAATACATAGCACGGTCCAATAGCTTAGCGCCACGCCGTTACACCAGATTTGCTGTGGTCGTGTGCGTGGTTGTCCCGTCGTCGTAGAGCAGCGTGATCGTGTTGGCCGCGGGGGGGGCCGTCAGCGTTGCGACGTCGACGAAATTGGCGCCGCCGGTGGTGCCGTTGGAGTCGACGCTGAGCGTGCCCGTCCCCGCATTGTAGTTGACGAAGTCGCCGATATTGGCCCCACCGGGTGCCGTGTCGAACAGGGCGGTCAGATCGATCTTGTCGCCATGTCCGCCCACACCGCTGAAATCGGTGATGAGGTCCTTGATGTCGATATTCTCGAGCCTGAAAGTATCGGCACCCGCTCCGCCGGTCATGGTGTCCTGGCCGAGACCTCCGATTAGCAGGTCATTGCCATCGCCGCCGCTGAGGAGATCGTTGCCGGCTCCGCCGCTGATGAAGTCATTGCCACCTCGGCCGATAATGACGTCATTGCCGCCATTGCCGTTGAGATGGTCGATGCCGGACGTCCCATAGATCTGATCGGCCAGAGTCGCGTCGCCATTCACCGTGATGCCGGGGTCGCCAGGATTATGCGAGAAGAACGAGAAGTTGACGGACCGGGCCTGCCAACTGCCGCCATCATTGTCAAAATAGGACAGGGTCCACGAGTCTCCGGCTGCCGGCGGATGCGCGGTCAGGTAGCTGGCGAGCGTCGTGGCGGTGGCATTGCCGGCGCCATCCAGAAGGAAGATGTGGTCGTAGTCGACCGTAGCCTTCATCTGGCCCGTGGTCGCATCGTAGAACCAGGTCTGCTCGAATGTTCCGGCGGTCAAATCGTCTTCGACCACGGCGAAGCGGTCGGAGCCGATTCTGATCTCGACCTGAACCTCCTGTTCACGGTGCGACCCAGCGCTGCTGTCTCCGAAGACACCTGGGTTCCGCTCGGAAGGGTCAATCGGCGTATCAATTGGCGTCTTTTGGAAATCGGTGTAGACGACGACAGTTGCGCTGTGAGGATCCGCCAAAATCGCGTCGACCGTTGCTTGCGACAGAGCAAGCGTCGTGATCTGATCATTGCCCGACGTGAGCGGACTGCTGCCGTCGCCGATCTGCGACGTGTCACTGGGCAGGCTGGTCGGTGGCACTTCGTGGATGCCGACAGTCTGGACCACGTGGGCAGTGCCGTCATAGACGTCCAGCGTCAGGTTCGTATTGATGGTATCGGTTTGCGATGCAGTTGGCCGATAGACTAGGTCGTCCAGCAGGTTGATGCCGCCGGACGGATTGTAGAGCACCGTGCCGGCTGTCAGGGCTACATAGGTCACGCCGTTGAAGTAGAACGTCCCAGTCGGGATCGTTCCCGTCGCCGTGACGATTAGGTTGTCGCCGTCCGCGTCCGTCGGGATTGAGACCAGCAACGGATATCCGTTCGGATAGCTTGGCGTGCTGAGCGTCTGCTGTGCCGGGTCGCTCGACATCCAGTTCTGGGTGTTCGCGACAACCGGAGCGTCATTAATGTCGGTCAGGTTGATGGTCAGCGTCGTCGTCGACAGGTCGCCGTCGCCGTCCATGATCGTATAGACGAATACATCGGTCGTGTTCGCGTTGATGCTGTGGGCCGTCGACTGGTAGGTGTAGGAGCCGTCGGCGTTGAGATGCAACGTGCCGTGCAGGCCGGCAATGTCTGTGCCGGCGCCCGTCAGCACTGCCGTCGTGGTGTCGCCGCCCGAAGCGCGCGCGCCGACCACACCGCCAGCGGCAGCAAAACCGTCGGCGCCGGCCACGTCGTTGGTCAGCACGCCGGCTGCGGCTGTCACGGTCAGCAGAGCGCCTTCGTTGACGTTGCCGCTGTTGGCAACCGCCGTCGGCACGTCGTCGGTGATGGCGATGGTGATGGTGTTGGTGATCGTGTTGCCGTTGGCGTCGGTGGCCTGGTAGGTGAAGGTCTCGACGTTGTTGACGGTGTTGGTGCCGTTGTTGGCGTCGACGCCGTCGACCGGCGAGGTCAGCGTATAGCTGTAGGTGCCGTTGGCATTGAAGGTCAGCGTGCCGTGCGAGCCGGTGGCGCTGCTCAGCAGTGCGTAGGTGTAGGGACCGGAGCCGCCCGACACATTGTCGACGACGGTGCCGGCAATGGTCTCTGCCGTGCTCGACGGGTTGCTGCCGATCGGCAGCGCCGCCTCGTTGACCGTCAGGTCGTCGTTGGAGGCGGCCAGGCCGCTGTCGGACAGGTTGATGGTCAGGGTCGTCGTCGACAGGTCGCCGTCGCCGTCCATGATGGTATAGACGAACGTGTCCGTCGCGCCGCCGACCGGAACCGCATTGGGATTGCCGTCATAGCTGTAGGTGCCGTTGGCGTTCAGCGTCAGCGTGCCGTAGGTGCCGGCAATGCCCGCCCCGCCAAGCCCGCCGCTCACCGGCACTGCGGTGTTGTTGCCGGCGGCCACGCCGACAACTCCGCCACCGGCGGCAAAGCCGTCGGCGCCGGCAACGTCGTTGGTCAGCACGTTGCCCGTCACGATGCCGCCCTCGGCAACATTGTTGCTGTTGGCAACCGCCGTCGGCACGTCGTCGGTGATGGCGATGGTGATGGTGTTGGTGATCGTGTTGCCGTTGGCGTCGGTGGCCTGGTAGGTGAAGGTCTCGACGTTGTTGACGGTGTTGGTGCCG
>NZ_QZWZ01000061.1 GCF_003601975.1 Mesorhizobium waimense | reverse complement strand
CCGGTGGGGAGCGCGTAGTGCCTCAGCCCAGATTCTCAGGACGCGCCTCGACCCCGGCGACAGTGGCGATCTCGAAGGCCGCGTGCGCCATTTGAACTTCCACCGGACATGGGTATTCGCCCCGCCGCATCAGGCTGTTGAGACGCAGGGTTCTGTAGTTTTCGGGAACGAACACGAGGCCCGTGGGGAAACGCTTGTTGACCTTGAGCTTCGCCGTCAATTCGCCCTGGGCGGATCGCACGACCACCTGATCGCCATCCGAAAGGTCAAGCCGCACCGCATCCCGCGCGCTTATCTCGACATATGGGTCATCCGCGACCGTATTCAGGATCTCCGAGCGCTCGGAAAGATATCCGTTGTGGAACAGGCAGTTGCCGGTGACCAGCATGAGCCGGTCGGCTGAAATGGGGGCAGGCGGGAGGACGAAGAACTCGCCAATCGGTGGCGCAAGGGCCGCCTTCGTGAATGCTCCGTCGGGGCCAAGCCCGTCCTGCGTCAACCCTTGGTAGGCCGGAACCAGCCGGGCAATCTCGCCGAAGATTTCGCCCTGGATCGACGGCCGCAACGCTTGGCCCAGAAGCGCCGCAACGAAGTCGAATATCGCCAGATTGCCCCGCGCCTCGAGGGCGGGTTCGCGGAACTTGCAGACCTTCTGCGTGCGGCCTTCGTTGTTGGTGAACGTGCCGGATTCCTCGCCATAACTCGCCGCGGGCAGCACGACATCCGCCAGGCCCGCCGTATCCGTGAGGAACGCGTCCTGCACGATCAGGAGATCGGCGGCACGAAGCGCCCGCTGCACGAATCCCCGGTCGGGATAGGACATCAGGGGGTCGCTTCCGGCGATGTAGAGCGCACCCATTTGCTTCCTGTCACAGAGTTCCAGCATCGCGTCGAAATCCACGCCCGGTTCAGCGGGGATTTTGGCGCCCCAGGCCCGTTCGAGAGTTGTGCGCGCCGCATCATTGGCGAGCGCGCGCAGCCCCGGCAGCGCCGTCGGCAAAACGCCCATGTCCCAGGCGCCCAGTTGGTTGGCACGGTCGAAGAGGAATTGCATCGCCGGGCCCTTACCGAGTACGCGGAGAACCTGCAAAAGGTTGTTGAGCTGCTGCAACGTCGCGCGCGCTCTGGGCGATCTCAGGAGGTCGGCGCTGACAAGCACGGTGACGCTCCGGCCTTCCAGCAGCGCTGCGGCCAGACGGTCCGGACCGTCACTGTCGGTGTCCGCTGCTGGCCTGCCGGTGGTCGCGCCGATGTCCGCAGAAACGTCGCCCGGCAATGCCTGCCCAGCCGCCCCCAGCCTGCTCACCACCGCAGCAAGGCCCTGAGCCTCACCGCCAGGCGGCACGCGAACGACTGCCCGCGCATCGGCCTCCAGACGGGATGGCCGCGCCGAGAGCATGAGTAACCCGGTCTGTCGCCGCCGTGCACAGTCCCGCAGCAAATATTCGGTGACTGGGTTCTCGTCCGTCACGTTGCCACCGACGACAAGCAAACAGTCGTTGCGGATCACCTCCTCCAGCGGTGCGCGTGTGTAGAAGGCGGCCACCAACGGGCCGAGCGTATCAAAGGGCGTGGACCAGCGCGAGGAGCAGTCGATATTGTTCGTGCGGAATGCTGTCCGCATCAACTTCTGGAACTGATAAAGCACCTGGTTGGGCAGGCGCGGCGAGGCTAGCCCGCCCGCAGCCTTGCTGGCGACGGCCGACAGCCGCCGGCGGAGGTATTCCCCCGCTTCGTCCCAGGAAACCGGAACCAGGACCGCGTCACGACGGATCATCGGCCGTTTGATCCTGTCCTGACTCCCGACGAAGTCGAGGCCGAAGCGCCCGCGCACGCAGAGCGTTTCGCGGTTGACTCCGTGATCCGCCTTCGAGCGGACCCGCATGAACTCGCCCTTGCGCGCGCCGACGGTCAGTTGGCAGCCGGTACCGCAATGCGGGCAGACCGTGTCGGTCTCGACTAGATCCCAGGGCCGCGCCTTGTAGCGATAGGGGAAGCTCATCAGTGCGCCGACCGGGCAGACCTCGACGCAGTTGCCGCACTGATCGCAACTCGCGAGACTGCCCTCGAAGCCAGTGATGGCGGTATCCATGCCTTTTTCGACGGTGCCCAAGGCGACCGCGCCGACGACTTCTTCGCACATCCGGACGCAGCGCTGGCACTGGATGCAGCGGTTGACGTTCATGATGATGACCGGGCTGAGACGGATGTCCTCGGAGTGGAACACGCGCTTGGCATCGCGGAACCGGCTTGCGCGGGGTCCGTACGCCATCACCATGTCTTGGAGCTCGCACTCGCCGCCCTTGTCGCAGATCGGGCAGTCGAGGGGGTGGTTGGCGAGCAGCATGTCGAGCATGGAAGAGCGCGTTTCGTCGATCAGTTGCGTGTTCGTCCTCACTACCATGCCGTCGGTGACCGCGGTGGCGCAAGAAGGCTGTAGCCGCCGCTGCCCCTCGATCTCCACCAGGCACATGCGGCAGGAGGCCAGCGCCGGCAGCCGCTTCAGATAGCAGAAGGTCGGGATGTCGATGCCCAAACGCTCGGCCGCCTGGAGCACCGTAGAGCCCGCTTCCACTTCCAGCGTTCGTTCATCGATTGTGACGCTAACCATGGCTTCCTCGCGGTCCTCTCTCTGCGCCCCCCTTAGTGAAACGGGCACCTCCGCTCCTCGATATGGGCGACGAACTCATGCTCGAAATGCGCCAGTGCTGCCCGCAGACCCATCGCCGCGCCGTCGCCCAGAGCGCAGAACGTGTTGCCGAAAATGCCTTTGCAGAGCGCCTCCAGCTGTTCCAGATCGCCCGGCGCGCCCTGGCCTGCCTCGACCCGGCGCAGGACTTTCACGACCCAGTTCAACCCTTCGCGGCAGGGGGTGCACTTGCCGCAGGACTCGTGGTGGAAGAACTCGATGATCCGGGTGGCGACTTTGACAACGCAGGTCGAGTCGTCGATCACGATCACCCCGGCCGAGCCGAGCATCGAGCCAGCGGCGGCCAGCGAGTCGAAGTCCATCCGCACGTCCAGCCCGCGCTCCGGGATCAGCGGCGCCGAGACCCCGCCTGGGATCACCGCCTTGAGCTTGCGCCCCGGTAGCGGCCCGCCGGCGCAGTCCTCGACCAGTTCGCGCAGCGGTATCCCCATCGGCAGTTCGTAAAGGCCCGGTTTCCGTACCTGTCCGCTGAGGCAATAGAGCTTCGGGCCGGGGCTCTTGTCCGGACCGATGCCGCGGAACCAGTCCGGCCCTCGCTCCACGATATGCGGTACGCAGGCTAGCGTCTCGACGTTGTTGATCACGGTCGGGCTGGCGTAGAGCCCTTCGACCGCCGGAAACGGCGGTTTCAGACGCGGCTGCGCCCGCTTGCCTTCGAGCGAGTCGAGCATCGCGGTCTCCTCGCCGCAGATATAGGCGCCGGCGCCGCAATGGATGTGCACAACGAAGCTGAAATTCGAGCCCAGAATCCGCGTTCCCAGATAACCCTTCGCATGAGCCTCGGCGATCGCCCGCTCCAGCCGGCAGATCGCCAGCGTGTATTCCCCGCGGATGTAGACATAGGCGGTTTCTGCTCCTATCGCGTAGGCGCTGATCGCCATGCCCTCGATCAGTTGGTGCGGGTCACGCTCCATGATGATCCGGTCCTTGAAGGTGCCCGGCTCGCCCTCATCGGCATTGCAGCACAGGTATTTCGGCTTGCCGGCACGCTTAGGCACGAAGCTCCATTTCGCCCCGGTTGGGAATCCGGCCCCGCCGCGACCGCGCAGGTTGGATTTCTTGACGAGGTCGATGATCTCGTCGGGCGTGTGCTCGCGAAGCGCCTTGGTCAGTGCCTGGTAGCCGCCGCCGGCCTCGTAGGTCGAGAGCAGATGGCCATTCGGCACGTCCACGTTCCTGAGAAGGACCGGTTCGAACATGGGGCTACTCACCCGCCAGTGCTGCTGCGGTGAGATCGGGGCCAGTCACTTGCTCCGCCGCCGCCCGGAGCCTGTCCAAGAGCGCGTCGATCCGCGTGATGTCGAGGTCGCCGTGATAGTCGTCGCCGACCTGCATCACCGGGGCCATCTCGCAAGCGCCAAGGCATTCGACGGTCG
Source organism: Mesorhizobium waimense (assembly GCF_003601975.1). Classification (GTDB taxonomy): domain Bacteria; phylum Pseudomonadota; class Alphaproteobacteria; order Rhizobiales; family Rhizobiaceae; genus Mesorhizobium; species Mesorhizobium waimense. The sequence goes on along the minus strand of NZ_QZWZ01000061.1, from coordinate 26,775 downwards.
AAAGCGTGAACAGCCCGTCCGGGGTCGTGCCGCCATTCTTGATCCCCAGCACCTCCTCCAGGTGCCTCAGCAGGTCCTCGGATCGGCACAGCATGCAGGAGACGTTGTCGCAGAGTTGCAGGTGGAACATACCCACCGGCTCGGTATGGAAGAGGGTGTAGAAGGTCGCCAGTTCGTAGACCCAGATCCGCTCGACGCCGAGGATGTCGGCGACCTCTTCCAGCAGCGGGCCGGGCAGATGGCCATGTTCTCTCTGCGCGATCAGAAGCGCCGGCATGATCGCCGAGCGCTGGTCGGGATACCGTGCTGCCGCCTCTTCGATCTTTTCGCGCATGGTCATCGCGTCCAATTCCCTGCTACTTGTCCACCTCCGCCATCACGGGGTCGAGGCTGCCGAGTACGGCGATCATGTCCGCCAGGTAGCGCGCGTTGGTGACCCCGAAGAGTGCCTGAAGGTTGACGAACGAGGGTGCCCGGACCTTCATGCGGAACGGTTTTGGCGACCCGTCGCTGATGATGTAGAAGCCGAGCTCGCCCTTTGGCGCCTCGATCGCGGAGTAGACCTCGCCCTTCGGCACCTTGAAGCCATAGGCCGACAGGTCGAAATGCTGGATCAGCGCCTCCATCGAGCAGTGCACCCGATCCTTGTCCACCGGGAAGGCGATTGTCGGCATGTCGATCTGGAACGGCCCGTCGGGCATCTGGTCGAGGCATTGCTCGATGATCCGTACGCTCTCGCGCATTTCCTCGACGCGGCATCGCCAGCGCGCGTAGCAATCGCCTTCATCGCGGGCAATAACGTTGAACGCGAGCCGGTCGTAGATCTCATAGGGCTCGTCGCGGCGGATGTCCCAGTCGACGCCCGAGGCGCGCAGGTTCGGGCCACTCAGGCCCAGATCGATGCCGTCCGCGGCGGAGATCACGCCGATCCCCTGCGTGCGCTTCAGAAACACGCGGTTGTTCTCGAGCAGCCGTTCATAGTCGCGTATGCGGTTCGGGAAGATATCGCAGAACTCCCTGATCTTGGGGAAAAACTCGTCGGGCAGGTCCTCGCGCACACCGCCGACCCGGCAGAAGGAGGTGTGCATGCGCGCCCCGCTGATCATCTCCATCAGGTCCATGATCATTTCGCGCTCGCGCATGGCGTAAAGCAACGCCGTCATGGCGCCCAGGTCCATCGGGAGCGCGCCGATGATCAGGAGATGACCGGAGATCCGCGCCAGTTCGGCCATCAGCACGCGGATATATTGCGCGCGGATTGGCGCTTCGATGCCCAGGAGCTTCTCCACCGCCAGTGCGAAGGCCAGGTTGTTCGAGGGCGGGCAGAGGTAGTCGAGCCGGTCGGTCAGCGGGAAGATCTGGGTGTAGGTGAAGCTCTCGGCCAGCTTCTCGGTGCCCCGGTGGAGATAGCCTATATGCGGGTCCACGCGCGCGACATATTCGCCGTCCAACTCGAGGACGAGCCGCAGCACCCCATGCGTGCTGGGATGCTGCGGGCCGAGGTTGAGAAGCACCTCCCTGGTGTGGGGCGCATCGGCTTCTGGCAAGCTCAGTTCCGTGACTTCGGTCATCTCAAGTCCCGGTGTGAAACGGCCTCCCTATGGAATGTCCTTGGTGGCAAGGTCGGGCTGTGTCGGCGGCGGGCCTTCGGCACCAAACGGGTTCAGCTTGTCCTTGTAGCCCCGGAGCGGAAAGTCCTTGCGCTGCGGGAAGCCCTCGAACCCTTCCCACATATAGATCCGGCGCAGGTCGGGATGGCCCTCGAACCTGATCCCGTACATGTCCCAGGCCTCGCGCTCGTGCCAGTTGGCGGTGCGCCAGACCCCCGTCACCGACGGGACCCGCGGCGGATCGCCGAGGCGGCACTTGATGCGAACGCGCCATTTGTTCGGCAGCGAATAGAGGTGGTACACCGCCTCGTAGCGGGGCATCTCGGGGTAATGATCGACCCCGCAGATGTCGGACAGGAAATCGAACCGCAGCGCCGGGTGTTCCTTGAGGAACCGGCAAAGCTCGACGATCATGTCAGGCGGAACGGCGAAAGCGTGAACCCCATGCGAGAAGCCAAGCTCCTCGATCGCCTCCCCGAAACGTTCCGCGATCAGGGTGCGGATGAGGGACGTCTGCGCGCTCATGGTACCGCGATCCGGTCCAGAGGCGTCCCGGCCAGCGCCCTGGATTTCTTGATCTTCTCCTGAAGCAGAAGGAAGCCGTGCATCAGCGCCTCGGGCCGCGGCGGGCAGCCGGGCACATGCACGTCCACCGGCACGAAGGTCTCCGCCCCCTGCACCACCGCATAGGTGTTGTAGACCCCGCCCGAGATGGCGCAGGTGCCCATGGCGATGACCCAGCGCGGCTCCGGCATCTGGTCATAGAGCCGGCGCACCACGGGCGCGAATTTCCGGGTTATGGTGCCGGCGATGATCATCACGTCGGACTGGCGCGGCGAAGGTCGGAACACCACGCCGAAGCGGTCGAGATCGTAGCGGGCACACCCCGCCGAGATCATCTCGATGGCGCAGCAGGCAATGCCGAAGGTTTCGGGCCACAGCGCCGACCTTCGGCTCCAGCTGATCAGGCTGTCGGCCGTAGTGAACAGCACGCTGTCGCGGATCGCGTTGTTTACGCCTCCCATTCCAGCGCTCCCTTCAGCCAGGCGTAGGCGAAGCCCACGAGAAGCAGCAAAATGAAGATGAACATCTCGACATAGCCGACCAGCCCGATCTCTTTCAGGACAACGGCCCAGGGAAAAAGGAACATCGTCTCGACATCGAAGACGACAAATAAAATTGCGATGATGAAGAACTGCACCCTGAAGCGGCCTCCGGCGGCTTCACCCGCCGGGTCCATGCCGCATTCATAGGGCATGTTCTTCGCGGGATAGGGATTGGATGGGCGCAGCAGCGAGGAGACAAAAAGCGTAACCATCGCCACCAGAACAATTCCGGCGACCATGAAAAGAACCGGCAGGAACTCCATTCCGGTCACGTCGCGTAGCCCCGGTCACCTGCCGAGGGCTTTGCTCAGGCCGCTACCGACCCGTCTGGGACCGGTGATGCGGGCGCCCTGGCAAGCAACTTGGGCATTCCTTTCTTGCACGGCCAGAGTATTCCGTCGGCCAGATCATTGCAAATCCAATCGATCAGCCGCCAACCGCGGCATGTTGAGCAAGCCTCAGAAACCACGCCGGAAATAGGCCGATGCCGATGGTACCGGCAGCGGTGAAGGCGAGTGTGGCGCCGACCGCGGGCGTCAGCGCCGGGTCGAATGTGCCCTCCGGCTCGCGCATGTAGATCACCATCACGATGCGGATATAGAAGTAGGCGGCAACGGCGCTCAGCAGCACTGCGATCACCGCCAGCATGACGAAACCCCGCTCGACGAGTGCGACCAGCACGTAGAACTTGGCGAAGAACCCGGCTGTCGGCGGAATGCCGGCCAGCGAGAACAGATAAAGCAGCATCAGAAGCGCCAGTCCGCGATGCGACTTGGCGAAACCAGCGTAGTGCTCGATGACCTCGCCCGAGAAATCGCCGTTCCGCATCATGATGACGATGCCGAAGATGCCGAGGTTCATGAACGCATAGATCAGCAAATAGAGCATCACGCTGGCAACCCCGTCCGCACCGCCGGCCGCCACGCCGAACATGGCGAACCCGGCATGGGCGATGCTGGAATAGGCCAAGAGGCGCTTGAAATTGTCCTGCACCAGCGCCACGAAACTGCCGAGCGCCATCGTCACTACTGCAATGACCGCGACGATGATCCAGACGTCCGAGGCTGCGACCAGTGGGTTGAGGAACACCCGCAGGATCACAGCGAACCCGGCTGCCTTGGGCCCCACCGACATGAAGGCAGTGATCGTCGTCGGCGCGCCTTCATAGACGTCCGGCACCCACATATGGAACGGCACCGCGCCGACCTTGAATACCAGCCCCGCGACGATAAAGACCACAGCCAGGAGCAATCCGGGATCGAGCGGATCACCAGTCACCGCCGCAGCCATCCTGTCCAACTGCGTCGTGCCGGTGAGCCCGTAGATCAGCGAAACGCCGTAAAGGAAAATCCCGGTCGAGACCCCGCCAAGGATCACGTATTTCAGCGCCGCTTCGTTCGACCGCCGCTGCAGCCGCAGGAAGCCGGTCAGCACATAGGTGCAGAGCACCATCAGTTCGAGGCCTACATAGATCGACAGGAGGTCGGTCGCCGAGGCCATGATCATCATTCCCAAAAGCGCCAAGAGCAGCAGTACATAGTATTCACTGCTCCCGATCCCTTCGATCTCGGCATATCTTCGCGAAAGAAGGAATGTCAGAACTGTAGCCAGGTAGAACACGACCTTGAAGAAGACCGCGAAGCGGTCGGCGACGAACATGCCCGAGTAGGCCGGCCGGACTTCGCCCGCCAGCATGAGTGTTCCCAAGGCGGCAATCAGCACGACCGCGACTGAAGCCCAGACAAGGAAATGCTCCTGCTCCTTCCGTACAAACTGCCCTAGGATCAGCAGGATGCAGGCCCCGGTAACCACCACGATCTCGGGCAGGCTCGCCAGAATCGACTGGAAAAGCGCGGCGGCGGTCACTGGGCGCCCCCCTTGCCGTGCACCTGCGCTAATAGATGCTTCACCGAGGCGTCGATGATTTCGAGAAAGGGCTTGGGATAGAGTCCGATCCAGACAACGAAAACGGCTAGCGGCAGGATCGCCGCTATCTCGCGGGCGTTCACGTCGCGGATCTTGAACCGCACGCCGATGCTGGCCGGACCAAGCGCGACTTTCCTATACATGCCAAGCAGATAGGCCGCTCCCAGCAAGGCCCCAAGAACGGCGGCGGCGCCGACAGCGAGGTTGGCTGCGAACGCGCCTGACAGCACCAGCAACTCGCCCACGAACGAATTCGTCCCCGGCAGCGCCATCGACGACAGGGCGAATAGTGCAAGAAACGCCGTATAGACCGGCGCCGCCTTCATCAGCCCACCATAATCCGAGATGCTGCGTGTGTGGGTCCGCTCGTAGATAAGACCCACGGACAGGAACAACGCGCCAGTCGTCACGCCATGATTGAACATCTGCAGGATGCCGCCCTCGAGCCCACGGAGGTTCAGCGTGAAAATCCCCAGCGTCACCAAGCCCATGTGGCTGATGCTGGAATAGGCCACCAGCTTCTTCAGGTCGTCCTGCGCCAAGGCGAGCAACCCGCCATAGACGATAGCAACAGCCGAAAGGACCTGCATCAGCGTCGAATAATGCACCGTCGCCTCGGGCAGCATTGGCAGCGAGAACCGCAGGAATCCGTAGGCGCCCATCTTGAGGAGCACGGCGGCGAGGATGATGCTGCCGGCCGTCGGTGCCTGCACATGGGCGTCCGGCAGCCAGGTGTGGACCGGGACCATCGGCACCTTGACCGCGAAGGCGATCAGAAAGGCGAAGAACAGCCATGACTGGATCTGGAACGGCAAATCCTGCGCCATCAGGGTGCGGATGTCGAAGGTCTCACCACCGTGGAAATAGAGTACGATGACACCGACCAGGAACATCAGGCTGCCTGCCAGCGTGTAGAGGAAGAACTTGAACGCCGCATAGACCCGGCCGTCGCCACCCCAGACGCCGATGATCAGGTACATCGGGATCAGCATCGCCTCCCAGAAGACGTAGAACAGGAACAGGTCCAGCGCGCAGAACACGCCAAGCATCAGTGCCTGCATGGCCAGCAGGCTGACCATGAACTCCTTCACCTTGCGGTCGATCGCAACCCACGAGGCAAGCACGCAGATCCAGCCCAACAGCGCGGTCAGGAACACGAAGGGTGCGCTGATCCCGTCGATGCCAAGTGCGTATGTGATCCCTAGCGCGGGCACCCACGGGCGCGTCTCGGTGAACTGCATCTCATGGGTAGAGGTGTCAAGGCCGCCCAGCATGGCGATGCAAAGCGCGAAGTCGAGGACAGTGACACCCAGTGCCATCCACCGCACCACATTGTCGTTCCGGATAAACATCAGCGCCGCCGCCCCGACGGCTGGCGTAAACACGATGAGGCTAAGCAAAGGGATCGTCATCGCGCCCCCTACCGCCACGCCACTGCGAATACGGCGATCCCCGCGATCACACCAACAATCATCGCCAGCGCGTAATGGGTCACGACGCCGCTCTGGAGCCGCCGCAGCGCCCCACCGCCGAGCAGAATCGCGCGAGCGACGGCGTTCACCAAAGCGTCCACGCCGTGGAGATCGATCCGCAGTCCTGCCAGTGCCATCCCGTGCAGAAAGGGCAGCGCCGCAGTCTCGGACACATCGCTCACCGCCTTCTCGTAGCGCGCCAGCGGTTTTTCGGCGAGCCACATGAAGCGCCGCGCGCCTATGCGGTAGAACCAGTCGGTATCGATGCTGATCGTATTCTCGGGGTCGAGCGCCCTGAGGAAGATAACGAAGCCCAAGGCGGTGAACATCAGCACGCCAAGGCTCTCGGTGACATGGACGCCGGTGTAGGGTTCGAAGTCGACCGGATGGGGCAGAAGCGCGTAGAGCGTCTGCGGGAACACCCCGATCGCAATGCAGAGCACCGCTGCCATGCCCATCGCAACCAGCATGTTGCGCGGCGGTTCTCGCGCTTCCAGTCCTTTGTCGGTGCCGAAGAACATGTAGTAGGGGAGCTTGAGCCCGGTGTGCAGGAACGTCCCTGACGACGCCATTGTCAACGCCAGCACGACCAGCGCGCGATGATCCTGTCCGGCGGCGGCCACCACCATCGACTTGGTGACGAAGCCTGAAAAGAACGGGAATGCCGAGATGGCGAAGGCGCCAACCATGTAGAGCGCAAGGGTTACCGGCATGGTTTTGTAGAGCCCTCCGAGTTCGGTGAGCTTGCGCCGCCCGGTGACGTGGATCACCGCCCCCGCGCCCATGAAGAGGAGCGCCTTGTAGAGGATATGCGCGAACGCATGGCTGACGGCGCCGTTTACCGCCATCTCGGTTCCGATGCCGATGCCCGCCACCATGTAGCCCACTTGGCTGACGATGTGATAGGCTAAGAGCCGCCGGCAATCATTCTCCAGCACCGCGTAGATAACGCCGTAAAGCGCCATCACAGTGCCGAGCCAGACAAGAAGATCGGTCCCTGGAAACGCCCGCGCCAGCACATAGACGGCGGTCTTCGTGGTGAACGCGCTCATGAATACGGCCCCGGTGACGGTCGCTTCAGGGTAGGCGTCGGTCAGCCAGGCGTTGAGTGGCGGCACGGCGGCGTTGAGTATGAACCCGGCAAGGATCAGGCAGGTGGCGAGGCCCAGCCCTTCCTCGATCGGGCCGAAGAGCAGCGAACCGGTGGCGAACCCATGGAGAATGATGCCGCCAAGCAGGGCAACGCTGCCGGTGATATGGACCATGAGGTAGCGGAACCCTGCGCGGAGCGCCTGATCGCTGCGCTGGGCAAAGATCAGGTAGGCAGAGGCAAACGTCATACCCTCCCAGAACAGGAACAGGGTCAGGTAGTCGCCGGCGAACACTACCCCGAGCGCGCTGCCGACGTAGACGAACGCCGCCACATGCTGTCCTGCGTGCGTCAGATGCAAGGCATAGACCATGCCGATCAATGCCATGATGCTGAAAACGGTGGCGAAGAGGATGCTAAGCTTGTCGACCTTCGCAACAATGATTTCCTGCTGGATGAACCGCGCCGCGCCGTAGTCGCCAAGCTGCATCGTGAGCACGGCCAGGATCGCCAGCGTTGGGATCAGCAGCACATAGGCCTTGCGGACTGACCCTTTTAAGAGGGGGATAGGAAGCGCGCCGAGAATGAACAGCAGGCCGGGATGGACGAAGTCAGTCATAATAGTCCTCGCGCCGCATCAGCCCGCACTGATGGCCAAAAAACTTGGACACGAAGATCAGAAGCACACAGGAGCCGAAGCCGTAGAGGGCAGACCAGCCAGGCAGCCGCTCCCACAGGTATTCGGCGTGTTCGCGGAAGACCAGAAAGTCGGCGATGACGATCAGGACGAGCACCAGATAGAATAGCCGGCGACGCCTTTTCGCATGTCTCTCATCGCCAAAGAAATCGACGACGCGCTTGATCATCTGACGACTCTTTCCGCCAAGGCGAGGAAATAGCCGGGGAAGATGCCCATCGACACCGACAGGATGGCGGTCGCGACCAGCGGGATCGTCAACATCGGAATTTCACGAACGGTCGCCGGACATTCCTGCTCCTCCGTCCCGAAAAAGGCGACATAGCTGACCGGCAGGAAATAGGCGGCGTTCAGGACCGAACTTACCAAAAGCACGATAAGGAACGAGGTCTCTCCGGCCTCCACCGAGCCGAGCGCCAGATACCACTTGCTGATAAAGCCCGCAGTCGGCGGCACCCCGATCATGCTGAGCGAGCCGACGAAGAACGCCCCCATCGTCCAGGGCATCCTGCGGCCGATGCCGGCCATGTCGCTGATGTTCCGCTTGCCAGACGCGCAATAGATCGACCCGGCGCAGAAAAAGAGCGTGATCTTCGAGAATGCATGCGCCGCGATGTGGATGATCCCGCCAACCATCGCGGCCGGCGACAGCAGGACCGCGCCCAGCACGATGTAGGAGAGCTGGCTGACCGTCGAATAGGCGAGCCGTGCCTTCAGGTCGTCCCGCGTCAGGGCGTAGATGGACGCCATCAGGATCGTGAACGAGGCCACATAGGCCGTGGCGATGCCGAGCCCCAGCCCGCCTACCAGTCCTGTGCCGAAGACGTGGAACACCACGCGCAGCAGGCAGAACACACCCATCTTGACGACGGCCACCGCATGCAAGAGCGCGCTAACCGGTGTCGGCGCCACCATCGCGGCAGGCAGCCAGGCGTGCATCGGCATCACCGCGGCCTTGGCGAAGCCGAAGAGATAGCAGAAATAGACGACGGTCAGCAGCGGCGCCGAGGCGTCGACCCCCGCCAGCAGCCCCCCCGGCACAAAGTCGAGTGACCCGGCAATGTGGTAAGTCAACGCCAGCGCGGCCAGAAGCACGCTTTTCGACGCGCCCATCAAATAGACGAGGTACTTGCGGCTGCCCGCCCATCCCTCCTCGTCCTCGTGGTGGTAGACAAGCGGATAGGTAACGAGGCTCAGCACCTCGTAGAAGATCACCAACGTGAACAGATTGGCGGCAAAGGCGCCGCCGGCGGCCGCCGCGAGGCTGGCGGCGAAGCAGGCGAAGAACCGGGTCTGCGCATGCTCATTCAAGTGCCGCATGTAGCCGATGGAATAGATCGACGCCACGATCCACAGCAGCGACGAGACGGTGGCAAATACCATGCCGAGCGCATCGACACGGAAAGCGAAGTCGATCCCCGGCAGAATCTCGAACAGGCGCAAATCGACTGTCCCGCCCGCCAGCACCGTGGGCGCCATTGACGCGACAATTGCGAACATGGCGATCGCGGCCAACGGCGAGACGGCATCGCGAAGTTTCTCGCGTTTGCTTAGAAGGAGAACCGCAAGGGCCGCCAGAACTGCGACGGCAACGGCAAGCAGCGGCCGGATCGATATCACCGGCTATCCTTTCATCATGGTCACTTCGTCGACCTTGAGAGTGGACTTGTTCCTCGCGAGGGCGACCACGATGCCGAGGGCAACGGCAACCTCCGCCGCAGTGATTGCGATGACGAAGATTGCAAAAATCTGCCCGCGGAAGTCGTCGTGGTAATGCCCGAAAGCGATGAAATTGATGTTGACCGAGTTGAGCAGCAGTTCCAGCGACATCAGTACGACCAGGATATTGCGCCTGAGCAGTACGCCCGCCGCTCCGATCACGAACAGGACCACTCCGAGCACGATATACCACCAGAGCGGCACCATCACTGCGGCTCCTTCCGCGCCAGCATGATGGCGCCTACCAGGGCCGCCAGCAGGATGACGGAGGCGACTTCAAACGGCAGGAGATAGTCGGTGAAAAGCGTCTTGCTGAGCTGCCTGACCTCACCACCGGTGCGCATTGCGACGGGCTCCGCGACCGAAAAGCGGTCGCTCCTGAGCACTAGTACAAGCATCTCGATCCCAAGCAAGCCGAGCAGCACCAGAACAGGCAGGTTGCTGCCCGGCAAGAACCGCTGCGACACCGCTTCGCGCACATCAATCATCATGATCACGAATAGGAACAGAACCATGATCGCGCCGACATAGACGAAAATTTGGATGACCGCGAGCAACGGTGCCTCGAGCAAGACGAAGATCGCCGATACCTGCAGGAAACACGCCATCAGCGCCAATGCGCTGTGAACTGGATTCCGCGCCAGGACCAAGGTCAGAGCCGCGACTACGGACGCCGCAGCGAACAGAAGAAAGAACCCCTGATCCATCGACGCCGCTCCTCCGACGCGAACTGTCACTTGGCGCGACAGGGCCGGACTTGAGATAGCTGTCCACTTCCGTTCACAAATTGTGCCCTAGTATCGGATTTTTCACAAGATTATCGTGGTCTGGCGCTACGCTAAACTCACTGCACATAATCGAGAGCGCAGTGCGCCAGCTCAATTTCCGGGTTGCCTCGGAAGAGTTGGGTGTCGCGAGGGTGCTGTTGCCAACAAACACTAGGCTTGGAAGAGGCGCTGACATCAAACGGTTTGCCAGGCAAGGTGGGCGCTGGACCGGGGTTCGGCGCACGCCAGTCGATGCCTTCGATGAGCATGGCCAATTGCGCCGGCGTCAGCATCATAGTGCCGCCGGGCTCCGCCAGGGCAGGGCCAGACCGACCGCAATGCCAAGGCCGATGGCCAGTCCTGTGACGAGATTGCCGCTCTGGGCCGCCCATTACGATCCCGGCGGGCGATACCGGATCGACTTCGCCTTCCCAAGGGCTTCCATCGTCTCTTCGACGCTTAGGAGAACGGTGGTCTCGTACGAGCTGAGCGCTCCCCCCGCACCGATGGCAAGCACGACCGATGCCATCGACACGTTGTCTGGCGCCTCCCACAGATTCCAGCCATCATGCTCTCCAAAAGCGTACCAGAATCCGTGAAGCTTTCCGCCCACCGACTCGATGTACGAACGGGCCGCCTCGCGTCGATCCTAGGGGTTTTTGATCAAGCGCGCCCAGGTCTCGGGCGTATAGCTCAATCGCGAGAGATACATTGGCATGGTTCGCCTCTTGGGTCGCCGCCTAACCGGCTTGCGGGTAGGTTCACCGGTGACGAAATATGCGCTCAAGCTAATTTAAGCGCAGTATCATAACCGCTTAGGCATCCAGGCTATGCATTGTTCGAGGCGTTCCAGCTGAGCTTTCTGCCAGCGAAGCTCGTGACCAACGTTTTGCAACTTGGCTTTGCCTCTGGCGGCGGACGCACTGATCAGTTCGCATTCAAGCTGAGCGATTCGATCTCGCACCTGCTGAGCTTCAGCCTGCCGTATATCTCTAATCCAACCTGGGCCACGCATATTCAAGGGGTAGCATTTGAAAACTAACGCCGGCAGTTTCGAAAAACTCGAATTTTAACCATCGCAAAAATCACCGCCCTCATCGAGGCCAGAATAATCTTAATCGACTTGGTAACGGCCTATTCAGCGCCAATGGCTAAAGAAACAATATGACGCCGCGCACCAAGCGTATTCTGGGCAAATCATTGGTCGTGACGACGATTGCAGTCGTTGCGACCTTCGGTCTGTCGTTTACGGCTAGGCTTGCGTTGCAGATGCCGATCGACTGGCTGAGTTGGGTCGAATGCACCTTCATTCCCATTCTGATCGGAATGCCGGTCAGTGCCTACATCTTCGCTCAGTCCGAAACGATCCAGGAAACATGTGACAAGTTGGAGAAGTCGCATGCTGCCCTGAAAGAGGCGCACGACCGGCTCAACTTCGTAACCAGCCACGATCAGATGACGGGGCTCCTTAGCCGCGGTGAATTCATCGCAAGGATGGACAGAAGCCGCGATGAAGGAGAATGCGACACGCTTCTCCTGATCGATCCAGATCACTTCTCCTCGATCAATGACGAGCACGGACATTCCAAGGGTGACGAGGCTCTGGTTCGGATCGCGAAGGCGCTCGTCTATACGACTCGCCCAGGCGACTCAATTGGCCGCCTTGGTGGGGAAGAGTTTGGGGTCTTGCTACGCGACGTGCGCAAAGAGCAGGCGATTACCATAGCGGAGAACATCCGTCGGCTTGTCGAAGGGGGGCCTTGGGTCAAAGGGCAACAAAATGGCGTGAGGGTGACTGTCAGCATCGGCGGTGCGGAAATCCCTCATAATGCAGATCCTCAGGATGTCCTCCGTGCTGCGGGGCGGTGCGTATTTGCAGCGAAACAACGTGGGCGGAACCGCGTTTCGTTCGACCATGAGGCAGCCAAGTTGCGAGTCATAACGCCGTAGCCGATCTCGCTTGGGAACTGATGGAAAAAGCACTCGGTGGTCTGGTTGTGCTGACAGTTTTAGGCGCGGCGGTGGCCGTTGGCGCGATGTTCGCTACTTCAATCGCGGTCCTCTACCATGGGCAAAGGTTCAGGAATGTAGTGGAAGGATCGCGGTCAGGCGGCATTCATCGTAAACTGTGACGCCGGACCGGTGCTTGCTGATGCTCGCGGCAGGCGGTGCTCGTCAGTGTGCTCAACATCACAACCTTAAGAAAGTTTATCGCGTATCAGCAGGTGCCGCTTGCGCGACCTGCTGGTCGTGATGGCAAAGGAGATCGGCGACAAGGTGAGGGTCGAGACGATCACGCCGAAGCCGAAGCGTTAGATAGCTGCTCGCTTTGCCGCCTTAATACATGTTCATGAAACGCGCTTAAAATGCCCCTCTTGGGAGCGCTCTATGCCTACAAAGACACTCCGCGGCAGGATGCCTATCGCCTGGAGCGCGTCGACGGCGAAACGGTGGAAGGTATAGCCGTCTTTTACACGACGGCCGAAGCGAACAAGGTCATCAAACATCTGGACCGGCGCTACCGCTTGATGCTGGGCGACAGGCAGATATGGCCTCCTGCTGATGGCAATCGTCGCAAGCGGGCCGGAAATATCTTTCAGCCGACGGAACGTTTTGTACCCGCCTGATGTTATAACCTTGATCCCCGCATAGGGATCATAAAGGGCCTTGTCCCCTCTTGGCCCGAGTTTGAGTCCGCTGCCTCCCCGGCAGCGGACCCGACGCATTCAGTGGGCAGCCTCTAAAATGCTAACGATTTAGCTCGACTGAATACGACCGTGCCGTCGTCTTTGCGGACTTCCACCGCTACGATACCGTCATTCTGCTTTCGAGCGGGAAACGTCGCCAGCACGTGATCTCTTGCGGCTTTCTCGGCACCCGAATGGCGTCTTTTCGACGATGCCCTGTTTCCCGTACCAAATCACCGTGAAGGCCACCGCTGCGATTCTCCCTCTGTAGGCGCTCCATCGCGTCCAAGGCGCGCGAAGCGGCCAAGGGGTCTCTCTTACTCCGCCGAACCGTTGTTGCCAAAAGGTGAAGCGCTCGGCACGCACTGCAGCGACCAATCGGCCGGCGCTGGCTGCTTCTGATATTCGGTGATGGCGGCAGCGCATTGTTCACGCGTCCAATCCCCTGCGGGCCGGTTTCAGCCGCCGGTATGCGTCTTGTCTCCATACGAAGTGGCCCAGGCCTATCCTCGAAGGGCTCCAGGCTGAGCGGACGGAGCTCAGTGGGCGGACGAGCCTTGGCGAGGTCGCTTCAGAGGCACACGGTCTGCCCCTTGCACCGGCATTGCGGATCGCCCTACCGTGACACTCTGGATCTTGTTGAGGGAATCGACCAGGCGCCTCCGCAAGGATTGTTCGCGGACGTCGGGCAGGTCCATGAATATCTCGCATTTCAGATGCGCGATAATCCTTGACATCGCCAAGTCGTGAGAGAATTATCGCGCATCTGAGATGCGAGATAATCCCTTGCTTCATCTTGTTGGCGAAACGATAGACGCCAAACGCGCGCATTTGCGCGCGCAAGCAGGCGATCTGCTTCAACTGGTACGCGGCATATATGTCGACGCCGCGGATGATGTCGAGGCCATGATCCTGGGCCACGCGGTTCGGATCGCACGCTACCTCTATCCGACTGCCTATCTGTCATCGGCAAGTGCGGTCCTCCTCAGGCCCACGCCAGACGGACGGCTTTTTATTAGTGGGCGACGCAACCAGCGCACGCGCTTGCGCACGCTCGAGATCGTTCAGAACGAGGCGCCGACGCGCCCTTCAACGGTCAGCGTCGTGGTCGGAGATGACCTTGGGGAGTTGCGCACCGATGCTTCATCTCCGCGGCAGCGCTTCCTGGAAGCCTTCCGCCTACGAAGCGAGCACGCGAGTGCGATAACCGACCCTATGCGGGCTCAAATGGCGGCGCGTGTCGTCGAGGAATTTGGATCGCCGCAAGCTGCTGCGGACGCAGTCTGGACACTCGCTCGCGAGAATGGCTGGTATCGGGAAGGGGAGGGGGCAGAACGCTATCTTCTGGCCAGAGCCGACGCGGACAAGATCGCAAGCAACAAGGCCGCATTGGAGTTTCTTGTTGCTTGGCACGGAATCCCGCTCGGCCAGCTGACCCATGACGGCTTCGAATGGCGATGGAGACCCGCAGACCGAACAGGTGGCCCACCACTCATTCGCGAGACGATACCCGGCAGACTGCCGCCGTTCATCGAGTCGCTCTTACCGGAGGGGTGGCTCGCTCAGGTCCTGCATCAGCGCGACGAGCGCGACGTGCTCAAATCGGGCAGGCGCTATATGTCGAACATCGCTATCGTCAAGAATCGTGCAGAACTAGCCAGGCTCCCCGCTGACATTCTGCAAGGTGAGCTCGTGGCCTTCTCTGAAGCCGGCCGATTCACCGGCCGCTATGCAGGACCGGCGCGGAGCGAGATCGAAGATACGTTCGAGCAGAACCTGGCAAGGCTATTCGCCAATACCCAGACGCCACGCCTATCAGGAGTCCAGATCAAAGCTCCTATGTGTCTGACGCGGGCGGGTGCGCTGGTGCCAGCGGTGGAGCAGCCTTTCACTCATATTCTTAAGCCTGCGGGCACGGCGGGCTTCGAGACACTACCCGTGGTCGAGTGGCTTTGCCTGGAGCTTGGCAGGGCCGCTGGGTTTGAAGTTCCCCCCGCCGCGTTGATCGAAATGCCCGATGGCATGCCGCCGGCGCTTGTGGTCGAGCGCTTCGACATCCGACGCAGCGCTGGCGATCACAGTATGCTGGCGATGGAGGATTTCTGCTCACTCCTAGAGCTTCCGCCCTCCGCCAAATATGACGGTACGATCGAGCGCATGGCGCGGGGACTTCGGCCGCTATCGACAGATCCACTGAATGATCTCGACATCCTGTTTCGGCGTGCCTTGTTTGCCTGGTTCATCGCCGACGGCGATATGCATCTGAAAAACCTGGCGCTGCTAAAGATTGCCAGGCCCGGATCGCATCGGTTCGAGACGGTGCGATTTGCACCGCTCTATGATGCCGTAACGACCCGCGTGTTTCCTGGTCTTTCTGGCGACCGCATGGCGTTAAAGCTCAATGGAAAGGACGATCGTCTGACACGTCAGGACTTTCTCACGCTTGCTCGAACAATCGATTTGCCGGCCACCCGAGCCGAAGCGGTGTTGTCGGATATGGCCGTGCGCCTCGGTGACGCGGCAAAAGGCGTGGCGCTGCCCGAACGATTTCGCGGGAGGGCGATAGAGACCTCCGAAGACGCTATACGCGGCATCATTATACAGCGGGTTGAGGCTTTCCAATGAAGACGATGACACTGATGGATGACCCAGGCGCAAGGCCGGCACCGGCCTAGTCACCTTCCTCTATCATCATTTCTGGACTCGCCTGCCTGACTGACGCATTCTTTCGGCGGAGGGCAATCGGCTGCGTGTCGTTTCAGTAAGCGTCGAAGCCATGGCGTTGATAGCCGGGCTATCAAAAAGAGGCAGGTATCACAGTCCGCGGCGCTCACACGCGTATAGTAACCTTCAGAGTGCTTGCATCTTCATGTCCACTTTGTGAATGAGGGTTACTTATGCGAGAATTGACAAAGAATATCGATGCCGACGTTGTGATTGAGATCGGCAAGTTACTCGATGAGCGTCCTCACTCCACACCGGTTCCAGTGCATAAACTCGCTGTGTTGGTTCGCCAGAGGGTCAAGACCGGTTTGCCCGATAATTCCATTGAAGAGTTGATCGTTGAAATGGCCACAACGCGGCAACTAGCAATGGCTTTCGACCTGCCAGGGGAGGACAATGTTGTGTCCTTCCCGGTGAGGCGATAAATCGGTGACAGTCGCCAACTCCAATCTGTTGCCGATTCCGGTCTTTCCTCAAAAGTCCTGTTTTTGTTGATTTAAAACTCAATGCGGAGGTGCCTAGGGCAATCGAACCATCTTAGCTGCAATCGCATTGGCGTCCGAGGCATTTCCGGTGTCGGTTAGCGATGCGGTCCCAGACGCCCCACGTTCCATCGACTTCAATGTGGCAGTAGAATCTGTGTTGGGATTGTTCCATGCGGGTAGACCCCTGCACATTGGTTTTGGCTCCGCCTTGTCGGCGCAAGTGGTTAATGCCGCAGGCTTTTGATGGAACATTAGCCAAATCTAAAGTTCATGTTGGGCGACAGACATCGGCTCCGATGACTGTTGAAGATCAGGCCTCCGATCGGCCCGTGTTCTCCGCCAGAGGCGCGGGCTTCTCTCTGGTGCGGGCGCAAGAAATGTACAAGCAGGTGACGAGCTACGTGACCCCGACCGTGACCGGCACGCCCTTGGTCAGCGTCCATCGTGGAACCTGCATTGCGAAGGGGGCCGAAACGCGAGAAACTCCAGCGATGCCGGGGTTTGCGTTGGCCTGCTGGCCAAGGTTTAGCCGTCGAAGCAGCCTGGTCATCTGCTGCTTCAACCATCCATCCTGTCCGTATGGGAGAGCACGTAGCGCACGGAGGTGTAATGGTCGATCTCCGAGCGGCCGATGCCGAGGTCCTTCAGCATGTAGTCCGGCATTGCATGCAGCGCGGCGCGTTCGCGGCGCATCTTGATGCCATGATACGCTAGGCGCAGAGCGCGGCCGGCGAAGCCGAGCAGGTCGAACTTCGTCCGGTCGGTTTCGTAGCTTGCATGATCCATCGTAGTCATTGTCATCTCCATGCTTTGCGACGCGACCATTCGCGTCGCCGACGAGAGGACAATGAAGGACGACGGGGGGAGCGAGCATTGGAGTCCCCGTCGAATTTGACGTGGAATTCGTAGTGTTTCGACCTCTGTCGCCACATTGCAGGTTTCAGTGTGCTATGCGCGGGCCACGGGCTCCCACCCCTGAATCGCGTTTCGATCACAGTGACGACATGGTGAGCAGCAACATGGTCAAACGCAGGCTTTGGAGTACTCTGGGCGTTCTGCGTTCTCGTATCTGAACGACCGCAATGGGTCGACACGCGTCAGTCCTGATGGTGAACCGTAGGTCCGGAGATGGCGCAATGCTATTCAGCAGCCTTGGGCCGAAAACGGTCCGCTCTCGAGATAAAAAGCCGACCTTTGCATCCAGCGTTGTGCCGCCCGCTTTGCGCCCCATATCGGCCGTTGAGCTGACCCAAGCCGCACTCCAAAAGCCGACATCCGAGCGAACAGGAGAGTTGGCACGTTTGCGCCAATTGCCGGCAAGACCTTAAGCTGGCTCCAACAAACCGAAGAAGCCCACGATGCGAGTCAGTCTTTTTTGCTCCGCATCGAGAAAGGCAATATCCAGGCCCTCGGGTAAAGACGATCCGTCAGGCATCACAAACTTCCACGCGAAGCGAGCTACGTCGTGATGAACATTCACGTTGCTGGTCCGCACAATGCGGGCCCCCGGAAACTTGCTCTGGATACCTGCGATGTGGGCTAGAAGTTCTTCCCTGCCGATAGCGTGAACGGTTGGGTCGGTATACGTTGCGCCATCGCTCCAGATGGGCAGCAGCAGCGCCAGCCGCTGCTCCGCGTTCTCGCTGGACCACGCCGCACAATACGTGTCGATGAGATGCGCCAAAGGCATGCTACTTCCCTACTGCAAGGAATTGTGAGAGCGCGGCGAAATCATCATGCAAATGGCCGGCCGCTGTGGCCCGTTTGATTATCGCATCGTAGCCGTCGATAACTGAACCGTCGATTTTGCGGGACCGCATCAATTCCATCAAGTGCTGCATTGATCCTTGGTGGATGGAGATCGATGAGAGCGTTTCGTTATCGCTGACAAATCGGCCAGCGCTCGTCCGCTTGATGAGGTCGGCCACAAGGCCGTCAACGACTGGCGCCGTCGCGGACCATTGCCGCGCCAGTTCATCGAGTTCGATCTCTTCGGACTGACATACGGCGATTGCATGGAGTGTCCCGAACAGAGCGCCCCACATGAGAGCCAGTAAGGCGCTATCCAACGCGTTCGCCCGTCCTGGTTCTTCGCCAACATGCTGAACATTGCCGCCCAAGGCGCGAAACACATTGCCATGCGTGTCGAAAGCCGCCCTTGGCCCAGCAAGCAGAATGGTCCCAGCGTCCGTACCGATATAGTCCGGCGTCGCCATGATCACGCCATCAAGGTAGCTGGCGCCGCGCCTGGTATACCATTCTGCTGCTTCCCGAGCGCCACTCGGCGTCCCAGATGTCAACTCCACGATCACCTTGCCGCGCATGGCTGAGCCGATGGCGTCATTTCGGAGCAGCGTTTCCGTCGCCTCATAGTCGCTGACATTCACAATGACGATCTCGCTTGCATGCACTGCTTCGTCGATGGAGGGCGCAACGATCGCGCCCAGCTTGGCCAGCGGATCGGTCTTCTGTCGTGTTCTGTTCCAGACCGTCGTCGGATAACCCGCCTGAAGCAGGCTGCCGGCGAGCGCCGACCCCATTCGGCCCGTTCCAATAACCGTGATTGAACTCTTCATTCCCCACTCCATATCAATGACTGCGTGCGACCACGTTTTGCTGTGATCTTCCTGGGAGATAAGTCAAAACGACTGGTGTGCGATACGCACCAGGGCGTTAGTGGTCACCCGAAGGTAAGGAGGGCGCGATGAACAATTCGGCGGACAACGGCTTTGCAGCGGCCATCAGGATGGTCGAAGGAAAGTGGAAAGTAGACATACTTTGCGAACTCGGAACGGCATCGCGCAGATTTGGCCGATTGAAGCAGGCGCTTTCTGGCATCAGTGAGAAGATGCTGGCGCAACAATTGCGGGAATTGGAGGCCGACGGCCTTGTTGACCGAAAGGTTTTTACCGAGGTTCCAGCGAAGGTAGTCTATTCGCTGACAGAACGCGGCGCGGGGCTCAACGCAGCAGCAGGTTCACTATGTCGGTGGGCCGAGCAATTCGGTCTTCCCAGCTGCACTGAAATCGCCGATGGCGCACACCCGGATGCCCGCTAAGGGCCAATTCAAGACCTCTGCGTCTTTGGCCAGAATGTCCGCTATTCGCCTAGCGGAATCTAGAAGCTGTCGGTTACGCATCGTGAATCTGACCATATCGTATCGTGCGAACATTGAAAGCCATCGCAATGACTCGGTTCAAAATGCCGGAGCACATTCCTCCAGCGACAAGGATCGAGAGGGTCTGCAAACCACCAGATTGGATTTGTCCCAACGATCGAGCTCGCTGAGGACCGCTTTGCCGATCTTGATGTAGGATGGACCGATCCGCATCGTTCTCCAGTTCCGCAGTGTACCTTCGCTGACTTGGCCACGGCAGCGGGCAACGACTACTTGGGCAGAATGTCGTGTGCAAGCTCCGCCACACCTTGGATGAGAGAAATGCGCAGGTCTCCGCGCCGGCGGCAACGAAGGATGCGGCCTTTCGATCAAGATAAGGGATTCCATCGAAGCCGCTGCCTACGTGTCTACGTCGAGGTCTCTCGATTATGATCTGATCGGTCGACGACTGTTAACGGTCAATCTCTCCAAACACGATGTCGAGCGATCCGATGATTGCAGCGACATCGGCGATCATGTGACCTCGGGACAGAAAATCCATCGCCTGCAGATGGGCAAACGACGGCGCGCGTATCTTGCATCGATAAGGAACATTGCCCCCGTCCGAAACCAGATAGACGCCGAATTCTCCTTTTGGCGCCTCTACGGCGGCGTAGACTTCTCCGGCCGGCACATGAAGCCCTTCGGTGTAAAGTTTGAAATGGTGGATGGTCGCTTCCATCGAGCGTTTCATCGTCGCACGCGGCGGCGGCGTGATCTTCTGGTCCGGAATCGCGACCGGACCCTGGCCTTCCGGAGACCGCAATTTTTCTAGGCATTGCTTCATGATCCACACTGACTGGCGCATTTCCTCCATGCGGACGAGATAGCGGTCATAGCAATCCCCGTTCTTGCCGACAGGAATGTCGAAATCCATCTCAGAGTAACATTCGTATGGCTGCGCCTTGCGTAAATCCCATGGGGCGCCTGATCCGCGCACCATCACGCCGGAGAAACCCCAGGCCCAGGCGTCATCCAGCCCGATTACCCCGACATCGACATTGCGTTGCTTGAAAATGCGGTTGCCGGTGAGCAAACCGTCGAGGTTATCGTAGACCTTGAGGAACGGGTCGCAGAAGGCCCAGATGTCGTCCAGAAGCTTCGGAGGCAGGTCCTGGTGCACGCCGCCGATCCTGAAATAATTCGCATGCATGCGGGCGCCGGAGGCCCGCTCATAGAAGACCATCAGTTTTTCGCGCTCCGCGAAACCCCAAAGCGGCGGGGTCAGCGCGCCGATATCCATCGCCTGTGTGGTGACATTGAGAAGATGCGACAGAAGTCGGCCGATCTCGCAAAAAAGGACACGGATGAGCTGTCCGCGCCTGGGGACCGCTATTTCGAGCAGCTTCTCGGCGGCGAGGCAGAATGCATGCTCCTGGTTCATCGGCGCCACGTAGTCGAGCCGATCGAAATAGGGCAGGGCTTGAAGGTAGGTCTTGTGCTCTATGAGTTTTTCCGTGCCGCGATGGAGCAGTCCGATATGCGGATCGGCGCGCTCGACGATCTCGCCATCCAGTTCGAGCACCAACCGAAGAACGCCGTGTGCAGAAGGATGCTGCGGCCCAAAATTAAGGGTAAAGTTGCGTACTGAGGCGTCAGCCATGACAGTCCTCCGCCATGTAGACTTTGGCTTCTTTACCGGGTCAAAGCCAACTGGCTGGTCTTATGTGGCGCCTGATCTTCGGATCATGTCGTCGTCTGGATGATCAGCGTCAGGGTCCCATCGCCGTCGATGTTGGCAGCGACAACCTGCGAAGAATTGAGCCCAAGCGCCGCCAGCGCCGACATTGCCTGCGGCGATGCATCGATCGAGCTTTGCAGCCGAAGCAAATCTTCGGCGCTGGTCTGGGCGATCACGGCATCCGCCTGTGCCTTGATTTCTGTAGGCAGATCCTCGACCGCGACGATCGCCACACTGTTGAAAATCTGACCAGACGAACTTTGATCGGGTGGGCCTTGGTCTGGCAGAGCTTCCGGCACCGTGGGCACGGCAGGAGAGAGCTGCGGAGTTGTTGATTGCGCGTAAACTGGTAAAGCCAGCGCCAACCCAAAGGAGGTGGCAAAGGCCGTCAACATGCGCATGATCGTTCCTTCGTTTTTGCTCGAAGAGGATCACCTTGGTGAGGACACAACCATCGTCGCGAATTATGGTTCCCGACCGTCCCAGCTATGGTCGGTGAACAACTCGATCAGCGGGGCCGTGCAATCGCGAAGAATGGGCTTTGCGTTACCGGGCTTTCTCATCGATCTAGGGCCGAAATCAGCCTGATAGTTTGCCAGCGTACCGCCGGCCCAAAGAACGGTTTCCGCAGGTCTTCTACGTGAGGACGCGTCGGGCGAACGCCAACAGCGAAATAGCCCGGCCCAAGGGAGCTAAATGACGAGCTATTGCAATAAGCCGGAGTGAGCAGAACCTTCTGCAGGCATCGATCGTTGGGTTTCTGTGATCGGCTGCGACGATAGGAGCTAGGCGATGCTAGTAAAAGATCAGGAGGCTGCGGCGACGCTTTTGATGGACCCGAAGGTTCATGGGATCGCCGGCCCGGTCGAGGCAATCGAGACGCACATTTCGCGCATATTCCTCGCAGGTGACCGGGCCTATAAAATGAAGCGTTCGGTAAGGCTGCCTTACGTTGATTTCTCGACGCCGACACTCCGGCTCGCTGCCTGCGAGAAGGAAGTGGAGCTTAACTCAAAAACCGCGCCGGGACTCTATCTCGGCGTACGGCACATCACGCGAAAGCCCGATGGCAAGCTCGGTTTTGACGGAACCGGCGAACTGATCGATGCAGTGGTCGAGATGGTTCGCTTCGATCAGTCGAATCTGCTGGACAAAATGGCTGTGGCCGGTGACCTCACGCCCACGCTCATGACAGCGGTCGCGCGCATGATTGTCCAATACCATCGCGGCGCACCGGTCATCCACATCGGTAGTGGTTCGTCAAACCTGGCCGGCGTACTCGGCATCAACGAGACCGGCTTCGCCACCAGTGGCGTGTTTGGCGAGACTGAACTCGACGCCTTTGGGAAGGCGTTCCGCATCGCCCTAGACCATCATTCCAAACTGCTCGACCGCCGTGAGGCAGTGGGCAAGGTCCGTCGGTGCCATGGCGATCTGCATCTGCGCAATATCTGCCTCTTTCAAGGTGAACCGCGACTCTTCGACTGCATCGAATTCAATGACCAGATCGCCAGCATCGACGTGCTCTACGACCTTGCGTTCCTGCTGATGGACCTTTGGCATCTTGGCTTTCCGGAACTCGCCAATCTTGTGATGAACCGCTACCTCGACGAAGCTGACGACGAGGACGGCTTTGTCCTGTTGCCCTTTTTCATGGCGGTGCGAGCTGCGGTACGCGCGCATGTCACTGCGACACAGGTCGAGGAAGGCAGTATCGACTCCGAAAAACTGATCGACGAGGCCAGATCCTATTTCGAGCTTGCCCGAACGCTTCTCCAGGGGAAGTCCCCTCGGCTGATCGCGATCGGCGGCCTGAGTGGTTCCGGCAAGACGACTGTTGCCGAGGCACTCGCGGCACACGTCGGCGCGCCACCTGGTGCCCGCATTGTCGAGAGCGACCGCATCCGGAAGGCCATGCATGGGGTGCCGGCCGAAACGAAGCTCCCAGGCAAGGCCTATCGTCCCGAGGTATCCGTGCGCGTCTACCGCGAGATGGCGTGGCGCGCCGGCCTGATCCTTGCCGAAGGTGGGCCAGTAGTGGCTGACGCGGTCTTCGACAAGTCGGTCGATCGCGATCGCATCGAAAAGGCTGCGCGCGAGCGCGCACTTCCCTTCCTGGGTGTCTGGCTGGAAGCCGACCCTGTCGTCCTCTGGCAGCGGGTCAGTGAGCGCAAGGGCGGCTCCTCCGACGCCACCGTCGACATCCTCTCGCGGCAATTGCAGCGAACCGGCAATCAGATTGCTTGGCTCAGGGTCGACGCCGAACGAAAACCCGTCGACATTGCGGCAGAGTTGGCGACCAATAGCCTTCAGGTGCAGAAGCGGTAATCCTTGCGGAGCGCATCAAGACCCGCCGCTCCATTTGCGAAGCGGCGGGGCCCCATCTCATCCCCATGCCGTTTCGTCAGGGAAGGGGTTTGTGAAGCGCGCGCTTCAAATCGTCGACGGTGAGGGTGCCGGTTTCAAACAGGTGCATCACCCTTCGGCCGAGCTGTTCTCTGCCGGGGTCGCCGTTCGCCAAGCCCAACTCACGGCATCGATCGTCCAGAGCCTTGGTAGTGAAGCTAGATCTTTGGGGCATGCTGTGCCTTGAAGCGACATTTGCATCTCTCCCATGCGGGCGAAAGCGCGCGGCGTCTTTCACGCGCATCCGGCTCGCCGTGCGAGTGCGAACGGCTCGGCGTCGAGGGAGCTGGCATCGAAGATCTCGACAATCTTGGAAAAATCCGTCAGCGACCGCGTGAGGTGGTCGATCTTGTAGACGACCACCACATCGTTTTTTTGTCCCGGATGTCTTGTAGGAGACGCTGCAGGGCAGGGCGTTCCATCGTGCCGCCCGAGATGCCGCCGTCATCATAGTGGTCTGGTACCGGCTTCCAGCCTAGACCCACCTGCGATGCGATGAAGGCTGCACAGGCTTCGCGTTGGGCATCGAGCGAATTGAATTCTTGCTCCAGTCCCTCTTCGGTCGATTTGCCAGTGTAGATGGCACAGTTGAGACGCGGGGTCGTCGTCATAGCCCAAAGAACCTTGGACCAGACCAATGGGCGCCGGTAATGCGGCGAGCGACAGCCGACAGCGATCGGTTCGTCTTGCCGTCAAGCATGAAGCCCTCGTCGATAACGTCGACGATGTGCATTCGGCCATTCCACTCCCGCATAAGGCGAGAGCCGACCTTTGGCGGAATAGATCGTGGCGGCGACGTCAACGCCGGCGGCAAAATCGATATAGCGCTTGCCGTCGACATCCCAGAGTTCGGCGTTCTCGGCCCTATGCTCGTATATCGCGCGCGTCGCCACACCGCCTGTGAAGACCTTTTTGAGAGGGCGCCAAGGCCGGTCCTGGGCCTATGCTGGCCCGCGACTAGACGATCCGCAAATTCCTGATCGGGCGGCCGGGTGTCAGCGCCTCGGCCGCAGCGATGATGCCACGGGCGTCGATGCCGAAGTGGCGGTAGAGGTCGGCGATGGTGCCGGTCTGGCCGAAGTGCTCAACGCCCAGCGGGCGTGTGCGGTGACCGTGCACGGATCCAAGCCAGGCCAAGGCTGCTGGGTGGCCATCGATGACGCTGACGATGCCGCAATGCGAGGGCACGTTTTCCAAAAGCCGCTCTATATGGCTGCGTGCGTGTGAAAGGCCGTTATCGCGGGCGCGCTGCGCTGCGGTCCAGCCCGCGTTGAGCCTGTCGGCCGAGGTCACGGCGAGAAGGCCGACATCGCGGCGATCCTCCGCCATCAGACCGATCGCTTCGATCGCTTCCGGTGCGATTGCGCCGGTGTAGGCAACGACGATCTGAGCGTTGGGACCGGGCTTGCGCATCCAGTAGGCTCCGTTGAGAATCTCCTCCTCCAGCTCGGGCGTGATCGCGCGGTTCGGCTGCTCGATCGAGCGCGTGGACAGGCGGAGATAGACGGAACCGCCGGTGGCGTCGCGGAGCCACGTCACCCTGTCCGATTCAGTCTCGCCCGACCGCTGCATGTATTCGAACGACCAGCGCATTATCACGGCAAGCTCGTCGACGAAGGCAGGCTCGAAGCTCGCCAAGCCGTCCTGGGCCATGCCGATCAGCGGCGTGGCGATCGACTGGTGCGCGCCGCCTTCTGGTGCGAGGGTTACGCCAGACGGCGTTGCCACCAACATGAAGCGGGCATCCTGATAACAGGCATAGTTCAGCGCATCGAGCCCGCGTTCGATGAACGGATCGTAGAGCGTGCCCACTGGCAGCAGGCGCTCGCCGAAAATCGAATGCGACAGGCCAAGTGCCGACAGCATAATGAACAGGTTCATCTCGGCGATGCCAAGTTCCACATGCTGTCCCTTTGGAGAGAAGGTCCAGTTGTATGTCGAAGGAATGCGCTCCGCCTTGAACAGATCGGCCATTTCCTCGTGAGCGAACAGACCGCGGCGGTTGACCCAGGCGCCGAGATTGGTCGACACCGTAACGTCCGGAGAGGTGGTCACAATGCGGCTGGCGAATTTCGTATCGCCCTTGGCGATCTCATGCATCAGCAGCCCGAAACCCTGCTGCGTCGACATTGCGGGCTGGGCGCTGAAGTTGAGGCGCTCCGGCACCTCGATGACCGGCGCGCTGTAGCGGCGGCGGCCAGACTGCACGAAGGGTACACTGCTGAGGAATTGCTTCACCGTCGCTTCCGGCAGGTCGATACCTTCGAATGGGTTCCATTCGCGGCCCTCGCGCACCTTCATCGACTTGCGCAGGGTATCGACTTGAGTAGGGGTCATCAGTCCGGCATGGTTGTCCTTGTGTCCAGCAAGCGGCAAGCCGAACCCCTTGATGGTGTATGCGATGAAGCAGGTCGGGCGGTCATGTGTTCTCGCCTGCTCGAACGCTTCGAGAATCGATGGCAGGTCGTGGCCGCCCAGATTGCTCATCAGCCGCGCGAGATCATCGTCACTGCGTCTCTCGATCAACCGCGAGACGTCACCTTGATCGCCAAGGTCATCGAGCAGGCGCTTGCGCCACGCCACCCCACCCTGGAAAACCAGGGCCGAGTAGAGCTGGTTGGGGCAGGCGTCGATCCATTCGCGCAGCTTCTCGCCGCCTGGTTCGGCGAAAGCCGCCTGTTGAAGCATGCCGTGCTTCAGGATCACGACATCCCAGCCGAAGTTGCGAAACATCGACTCGAACCTCGCCCATAGTCCCTCGCGTACCACCGCATCAAGGCTTTGCCGGTTGTAGTCGACGATCCACCATGTGTTGCGAAGACCATGCTTCCAGCCCTCGAGCAGAGCCTCGAAGATGTTGCCCTCATCCATCTCGGCGTCGCCGATCAATGCCACCATTCGGCCTTCAGGACGGCTGGTCCCGAGGCCTTTTGCGCGAATGAAATCCTGCACCAGCGAGGAGAAAAGCGTCTGCGCCACCCCGAGCCCGACCGAACCGGTGGAGAAATCGACGTCGTCGACGTCCTTGGTGCGCGATGGATAGGATTGCGCGCCGTTGAAGCCGCGAAAATTCTCCAACTTCTCCCGAGTCTGATTGCCGAACAGATATTGGATTGCGTGGTAGTCATCTGAATCTAAATTTCGTGGCATAAGGATTGTTCCGCCTTCTGGCAGAAGCGTTTGACGGAGGCGAGAATGTCGTCTGCGGACTTGGTCCATCGATATGGCTTGGGGTTCTCGTTGTGGCG
>NZ_QZWZ01000060.1 GCF_003601975.1 Mesorhizobium waimense | reverse complement strand
GCCCCGCGTCGCGGTTCGGCTGGTCAGTTCGGCTTGTTGTCGTTGTCGGCAGTCGAACCCGCAGCCATCTCCTCGCTCACTCCAGCGAAAAGGCGACGGAAAGGCCGACAACGACAACAAGCCGAAATGACCGACGGCACCGCGCCCTGCCAAGCAGGGCGCGGTTTCCTGACGGCTGAAGTGCGCAGCGAAGACGAGAAGGACGTCGATTGACGATGACATGAAGGTCCGACTTGACTCTTTTGTTCTCATTTTGTTCACTGTGGCACGCGCACGAAAGAGAGGTGCCCAATGTACAAGGAAACTCCCCTGACAGTCGCTGAGGAAGTCGAACTGCAGCAAGCGGCCGAAAAGCTGATTGCACGCCACGGCGGCGACATGCTGAAAGCTCTCAAGGCTGCGATGCTCCACAACGGCTATCTCGAAGGCCAGATCGAACAGATCGCCGCAGCAGTTCCCGGGCTCATCAAGATCCATTACGACAGCCCCATGGCTTCGAACTAGGCGGCCTGATGCATGCCGAGAATCTAGCTGGCCCGGATGACGATCTGGAGCGCGACGTCGACGCCGTCATCGTCTCCTGTGGCGGCGACGCGAGAGCCGCGGTTCGCGCACTGATCGTCCAGGTCGCCTACCTGGAGCGCGAAATTCAATATTTTCGGGTCGCGGTCTCCTCAGGCTTCAGCCGGCAATGGCATCACAAGAGATGGGAGATCGAGACTGATGCCGGGTCGGAGAATGGGTGAGGTATCTTACTCAGCGATCGACCGCGCCTACCCATATCAGGTGGCGCTGCCGGACGACATTTGCTGCATGCACAACCTGACCCTGATCATGGAGTTTTGCGAGACACGCGGTCTCCACCATCTGACGCAACACGTTACGGCAGTCTGGCCGAACGGCAAGCAGGAGCACTATCGCCTCCACTGCTTTGCCGATCTTGCATCTGCGGAGCCCTTCAGGGATCATTTCGGTGGTGTGATGTTCGATCCGAAGCGCGATCGCGAGAATAGTCGGGCACGAGGTGCATGGCACCGGAAGGATGAATACAAGCGGATTCTGGAAAGCGGCCCATTAAGAGTGCCGGAAATCTTACGGGTTTAGATCATGTGCGGTCGTTACACTCGATATCTGTCCTGGTCCGAAATTCACCGGCTCTACCGGCTCACCACGGACTGGGAGCGGCAGCGCAACGACGCGCCGGCCTATAACATCGCACCCACTGAGGATGTTGTTTTCGTTACCGCCGGTGAGGACGGCAACCACAAGCTGCGCGAGGGCCGCTGGTGGCTCGTGCCTTGGTGGGCGAAGGAGATGCCGAAAGGGGCGATGTTCAATGCACGTTCGGAGACGGCTGACACATCCGGCGCCTTCAAGGATGCATTCAAATCGAAACGCTGTTTGATCCCTGCGGATGGCTTCTACGAATGGACGCTGAGCCCTGCCGACAAAGGGCGTGACCCCTGGTACATCTTTCTGCCAGATCACCGGCCATTCTCGTTCGCCGGACTGTGGGCCCACAATGACAATCTCGGCATCACCAGCTGCACGATTCTGACCGCCGCAGCCCAAGATCCAATGGCCAGTCTGCACGACAGGCAACCGGTGATCCTCGCTCCCGAGGTCTACGATGCATGGCTCGATCCAAGGATGCCGGCGGGAGAGGCCAAGGCTCTGCTTTCGCACGATCTTGACGGCCAACTTCAATTCTATCGCGTCGACCGCCAGGTGAATTCGAGCAAGAACAAAGGCGGCGACGAGATGATCACGCCGATCGACATGCGAACCGCGTATGGGATCTGACAGATGAGCGACGATCCTTCATCACAGCCGGTGCCGGCGTCGCGCGCGCCAGGGATCTACGAACACTATTGCGAGCATCCGGGATGCACGAAGTGGGGCGGCTGGGGCTTTCCGCGCGGGAAACAGACGATTTGGTTTTGCTGGGAACATCGCGAGGACGCGGAGAACTGAGGCCGGCTCAATTCGAGCGATAGGATCAACGGAAGCGTAGCGGTTTCACCGCTAGGCCAGGCCGCCGACGAATCCGCTCAGCTCGTCGAGCCGCACCATCGAGAGCCGCACTCCGCCGTGACAGCCGCGCGCCCTGCAGGCGGTTTCGCGCTCCAGTTCGTCGATGTAGAGAAATTCACGCTCCGGCGACGTGCAGACGATCGCCCGCGTGAGATAGTGGACGTGGCCGCATTTTTTGCAGCGCGCTTCCAGCTTTTGATTGTCAGCGAGGTCGCTGACGCGAATGTTTCGCTTCCAGCTTTTCACCAGAAATCCTCCGCTGAAGGAATGCGCGTATAGCTGATCTTGCCGCCAACATGGCCGCCCGCCGGCGGCTGCCACTGGCCGAGGCTGACGACCGTGCCGGCATAGCGCGAATTCAGATTGTCGATCGCCTTGCTGGCGTTTTCCCAACGCCGTCGCTGGCAATCGTCATTGAGCAGCAAATCGAGCTGGCGCTCATGCGATGGCGACAAGTCGTAGAGCGTGACGCCAATTCGAAAAATCATCAGGCCGCGCGGGTGGTCCTTCCGTACCTTGTCCCACAGTTCCGAAAGCGCCGACAGTATGGCCTGATCGTCGTTGACGACCGGCAAATGGCGCTTTCCCATCCAGGACCCGTCCCGGATCGACAGCCAAAGCCACAAGCCCCCGGCATAGAAGTTTTCTCGCCTCAGCCGCCGCGCCGCCTTGATCAGCAGCAGGCGCGAGATTTCGCGCGCGCCGCGGATCGTCCGTGACTCCGGCGGCAGCACGCGGCCATGGCCGAACATGCCACGGCTCGAGGCGGGTGCTTGGATGTCATAACCGTGCAGCGCGTACCAAAGGCGCTCTCCGGTAACATTGCCCCAAAGCTTGCGCATGTGCTTCGCCTGGACATTGTAAAGCTGTTCCATCGTGAAGATGCCGGCACTATAGAGCCGCTTTGCCATGTTGCCGCCGACACCTGGAATGTCTTCCATTGTGACGGCGAGCAGCGCAGCCGGAAGGTCTTCCGGCCGCCAGATCGTCAGCCCGTCACCATATCGGCCGCCATCGCGCTTGCCAGCCTTACAGGCAATTTTGATCAGTCAAACCGAGAGACGTGCGGCTCCCCGCCGCCAAAACGGGATGCTGGACCACCGCCAGCTTATGATCGAGCAAAATCCTGACACGGCGCCTCGGTAAATCGAGTTCTTCGCCGCACACGATTAGCGCCATGTCAGCCAGGGCATTGCGCCGCTGATCATCCGTCATAGGCGGCGCTTCATGCCAGTCTATCGAATCCATTTCGTTTTCCAGACCTGATTTTTCGTCCGCTTCCTACCTGCGGTATTTCGCGCCGGACAGCAATTTTCACAACTTGGTGGTGAAATCCGATGCTTGGTGCCCGAAACGAAATACCGCTCTCGACCTCATAACGGCCGTTCCAAGGGCCTGTTGTGATGCTCCGGAACCTGCCGTCCACAGGAGCCGTCGCATGCGGCCAGATCGGGACCGAAAGCAAAATGGCAGCTACAAAGACCCAAGACTTTGAAAGCTGCAGTCTTGCGATCAGATCAGCCGGTGGCGCAGCCTAGCTGCGCTGGAGGTGATGTCTTCGCGCGGAGGAACACGGCCCGTAGTGTTGGCAATTCGCTGCACGGGGTGGCCGCTAGGCAGCTGCCCTCGGTTTGGCAAAAACTTCATCACGGTCGATATCGTCGTTGCGCGTGAAATCGAATATTCGGCTGACCTGACGGCCGTCCCATCTGAACCGGTAGTGGGCACCCTGAACCGCCTTGTCGACGAGGATTTCGACACTGAACACCGCGAGGAAATCGTGGCCGGGGACCTCCTCGGTTCGGTAGACGACGCCGTTGGCGCCGTCCTCGAAGAGTTGCCGGCCGATGAGCCGCCGTGCGGCGACCGACATGTCCGTCGGGACACTCCGCAGGTCGACGACCTCACCTTTGACTTGGTGCACCAACATCCGCATGTCGATACCGCACGACGGTTCGTCGGTGCGTGACATGAACAACTCGCGGCGCAGGACAGCACGAGCAAGTGCCGCCTGCGTATCGGAGGCGAGGTCCATTACTGAGTAGGGTGCCGGAAGGAAATCGCTCCCCTCCGGCATGGGATAAGAGAAAGGGGCATGGTTCCAATTCTGTAGACGCGGTGAAGCTGCATCCGCCGAGATATCGCCACCTGTGATGCGCGATTTCGCGGCAAGCCGAGGATTGGTCACCGCTTCCAGCCCTGCCGCGAATGCCTGCATCTCGCGGGAGCCGAAACTTTCATAGATATCGATGGTCGGGTACTTCGACGGAATGAGCCTTCGGTATTGGCCATCGATTCTGATCCGGGGATACACGTAACCTCAACCTCCACGCTGGGCGTCGACGTAATGTCGGACCCTGATGATGTCACTCAGATTACCGGTCATGATCACGTCCAGTGCGGACGCGCCTTCGAAATACCTGTTGGGCCTTCTGATCCATCCGACTGCGGATTCCTCCGAATCCATGACGATCCGCAGCGCCTTGTAGATGGATCCGAGGTGCGAAATTCTCTCCAGCGTATCGGCAGACACTTCGCCGCCGTCCTTTCTCCACCGGAAGTAGGTTGATCGTGAGGGCGATCCCAGCAGCTTGATCTGCTGGTCGGTGTTCAGGTCCCAGATTTCGGCGAGTTTGAAG
This sequence comes from Mesorhizobium waimense, assembly GCF_003601975.1. Taxonomy (GTDB): domain Bacteria; phylum Pseudomonadota; class Alphaproteobacteria; order Rhizobiales; family Rhizobiaceae; genus Mesorhizobium; species Mesorhizobium waimense. The sequence continues at coordinate 27,287 of NZ_QZWZ01000060.1, read as the reverse complement.
AAAAATCCGAGGGGGCTTGGCGGCTCGCGATTAGTGCTGGCTGTCGTGTGTGGCGTGACTGTTTCATGGGTTTCCATCTTCTCCTCGATGTTGTGTCAAATCGGACTTGATTTTTAATTATAGTCCGATTAGCGTCAGTCCTAGAACGGACTGAGTCGCAAATATCCGTCTCTATTGGGATTTCGTCAAGCTTGACGCGGTGAAACACACGCGGCGGGAAAGGAGAACCTTATGTCCAATTTGGTAGAAGGCGAACTCCGGCGGCAGGGCCGCACGGCGTTCGATGTCGACATCGGCGACGAGGCCTTCGCGTTCACGAATGTGTCTTTCGAAGACCGCAAGGTCACCGGTGCGCAGATCGCCGAGGCTGTTGGCGCCAACCCCGCCACTGACTATGTTGTCTTGCTTCACCTGCCCAACCATCAGCTCGAGACCATTCGCCCGAATGAAACCGTCGATCTGAAAGACGGGGCGCGCCTCTTCGTCATCAAGGGCGATGGCACGGACCGCTTCTTCGTCGACGGCATTCCGCTCGAGTGGCCGCGCAAGACCCTGACCGGCACCAGTATCCTGTTCCTGGCCGGGAAGGGCGCCGACCTCGAACTGGTGCTGGAGCGTCAGGATCAGCCCGACAAGGTCATCGACGAGGATGACGAGGTTCGCATCGGCGCCCCCGGCGTGGAAAAATTCCATACCCGCCCCGCGCAGGTGAATGTGACGATCTTCGTCAACACGCGCCCTACGCCCTGGACCAAGAAGCGGATCAAGTTCGAGGAGGTGGTTCTGATCGCCTACCCGGTACCGCCCCCGGGCAAGGAGATCGTCTACACCGTCGGCTATTTTGATGGTCCGCCCAAACATCCGGAAGGATCACTCACGCAGGGAAAATCGGTGCGTGTCCGCGACCAGATGGTGTTCGATGTCAAATTCACCGATAAATCGTAATCCCGACCTCCAGCGGCTAGTCGCTGAAGGCTATGAAGTCGAGATCATTGCGGATCACCTTGTGATCCGCAGCGTTCCCTACGTGGATCAGGACCGACAGGTTCGCCGCGGTGCGCTCGTCTCCGAACTCAACGAGGAAACCCGCAAACCGAAAACACACGTTATTATGTTCGCCGGCGACTTTCCCTGCGACAAAGACGGCAAGATCCTTGATCGCATTATCAAGTCCAAAGCCGCAAAGAAAATATCGGAGGCTCTGACTGTCAGCTGCTCGTTTTCGAGCAAACCGCCGGAGGGCTATCCCGACTACTACCAGAAGATCACCACCTACGTGACGATCTTGCAGAACGAGGCGCAGGCGATCGATCCGAATGCGAACGCCCGCACCTGGCGGGTTATCCCGAACCCGGTTGCGGAATCGCCCTTCGAGTATGTGGACACGGCATCGAGTCGCGCCGGCATCACCTACGCGAGCGGAAAACTCAGCCTTGAGAGCGTCGCCATCGTCGGTCTCGGCGGCACCGGTTCCTACGTACTCGACCTTCTTGCCAAGACCCCGGTTAGTAAAATCCATCTTTTTGACGGTGACAAGTTCGGCCAGCATAACGCCTTCCGCACCCCCGGCGCGCCGTCGCTCGACCATCTGCGCACCATCCCCTTCAAGGTTGATCATTGGGCCGGCATTTACAGCGCGATGCACCGCGGCATCGTTCCCCATCCCACCTCCATCACGCCCGAAAACCTCCATCTGCTGCGCGACATGAAGTTTGTGTTCATCTGCGCCGACGCTGGCGGAGCCAAGGGCGCCATCTTCAGGGAGCTCGAAAGCGCAAGTGTGCCATTCATCGATACCGGCATGGGACTAGGGCTTGAGGACGACACCTTGCATGGCATGCTTACAGTGACGCTTAGCACGCCCTCCAAGCGCGATCATGTCGCAGAGCGCGTCTCGCTGGCGGGCGACGGTCATGAAAACATCTACGCCAAGAATATACAGGTTGCCGACCTCAACATGTTCAGCGCCGCACTTGCGGTCATAAAATACAAGAAACTGCTCGGCTTCTACGACGACCGCCGCCACGAGCATTTCATCAACTACATGATTGGCGGAAACGTGCTTCTAAGCGAGGATCGGGCATGAAACCCGCACCGCAGCTTCGCCACGTCTTCGTCGAGAGCGTGCCCGAGCAGATGGAGGAGCGCATCCTCTACGTCTCCGTGCGCTTTCGCACGGCGATGCACCTGTGCATGTGCGGGTGCGGCACCCAGGTTGTCACGCCGCTGAGCCCTACCGACTGGAAGCTCACATTTGATGGCGTCTCGATATCGCTCGACCCTTCAATCGGCAATTGGAACCTGTCCTGCCGGTCGCACTACTGGATCAGGCGCAATAAGACGCTCTGGGCAGAATCGTGGTCGGACGAAAGGGTTGCCGCGGGCAGGACACAGGACCAACGGGCCAACGAGCAGTTCTATGGCGAGCAGAAGTCGCTGCGGGGGCCGCCGCCCGTAGAAGCGAAGCCGAGCAGGTGGGAGCGTTTCAAGCGAGTTGTCTCAAATCTCTTGCAACGTTTATAGGAGAAGCGGGCTATAGCTCCATAGTCGGGCTCCGCCTTAGGTCCCCACAGAAAGGCTGCCTCCAACAGATCACTATTGGCGCCCAAATGGCCGAGATAGAAGGCGCGAAGCTGAAGGTGGGTCACATTGGATGAAGGTCAGCTTCCACAACCCCGCCAACCAAAACCTGCCCGTCCCCTTCCCACCCAGAGGCAGCCGTTTATCACGGGTACCGAGCGATAGGTCTTCACAACTAGCGCCGGGTCCTGTCCCCAGAGGTGATGTAGCTCGGCGGCGAAGCCGCTCGCGAGCGCGCCTCCAACAGCGCCGTAGAGAGCGAGCGGCTGTATCGGAGCGCTCGGCGCCGCTTAGCTTGGGACTGCCGCTCTTCGTGCAATTTCCTCGAGCAGCACATTTTCCGGTTAACAGGCGCCCCGCTGGCGCGGGCCGAAGTCCTCTTGCCTGATGGAGAAAGGGCGCGCTGCCCCCTCTCCCCTGCAAGGAGAAAATCGGTTTCCCCGTCCTTCCTTCGCGTGGGCCTGGCCCACGCTTCGTGCAGGATCCGCGCGGATCCGCAAAGCGGATCCAGCGTGCCCCTTCGGCTTCGCCTCGGGCGGGTGATCCCCCTCCGATTTGTCTCCTTGCCCCCCTCTCCCCCGCTGTTCCGCACGAGCTCGGGAGCAGGAGCGGGGCTCCTGCCCCTTCGGGCAGGAAACCGCTTCGCGGGAAAAGGGAAATCAGGAGAAATCATCATGACCGAGACCATCACCATTCCATTGAACAAGCTGGACGCGGATCCGAAGAACGTCCGCAAAACCTACAACGCCGAAGGCGTCGCGGCATTGGCCGCAAGCATTCGCACGGACGGCTACCGTCTGTTGCAAAACCTTGTTGTCCGGAAGGGCGAGAAGAAGGGCCGCTACTTCGTGACTGCTGGCGGTCGCCGCCGTGCTGCGCTACTTCTGCTGGCCGAGGCTGGCGAGATCGCGAAGGATTTTCCCGTTGAATGCAAGGAGCGCTCCGGCGAGGACGCTACGGGAATCAGCCTTTCCGAAAATGTCATGCGGGAGGACATGTTAGGTTCTGCTTTGAGAATGTCTTCTTTCCGTAGCGGGCCTGTCATGGTGGCTGTGTAGATTTGCAGAGCATCTCGGGGAAGGCACTGCAGACGTCCGGGTCAAGCGCTCCCGCAGCGTGAGCGAGGACAACGCTTGACGCGGCGGCGGCACGACAAGCTTGTTCATGGGGTGCAGGCAAAGTTCTGCACCTCTGCCACGCGGCGAGCGGGAGAGCGCTAGGGGAACCCCTCGCATTCAAAAGTAAAGAGTCGCGCCGAAGGCGCTCCGCTCAAGATAACAACCGATTCATGAAAGCGTCTCCTTTGTTGGCGTGCTTGGGCTGGCTGCATGCGCGGCGTCCTTCGCCGTTTCGTGGCTTACGGATCATGGAGGACAGCATGGCGCGGATCATCAAGGCGGCGATGGGCTACCCGGAGATCCCGGCCGGCTTTCCGATCCTGGTCTGGGAGCGGATGGCGATCATCGAGCCGGCCTTCGCCTATCTCATCGAGCTCGCCACGATTCCCGGGCGCTCGCATGCGGCCGAGACGGTGCGCACCTATGGCGAGCACCTGCATGACTGGTTCGACAGCCTGGAGCAGACCGGGCTCGATTGGCGGATGGTGAGCGAGGCGGACATTGCGGCCTATCGCAATCGCATGCTGTCGCAGCCGAGCCCGCACACCAAGCGGCCCTACGCCCGCTCGACGGTCAACGATCGGGTTCGGACCATCTGCCGGTTCTATGCCTGGGCGCATGATCGCGGCTGGATCGAGGTGTTGCCATTCCACTTCGTCGATGTGCGTGTCGCGATGCGGCGACGCCAGTCGTTCCTGGCCCATGTCGATCCGCGCCCGGGCCTGACGGCAGCGAACATCCTGACGGTGGCCGAGCATGAGCGGCTGCCGCGCCCCTTGCGGGTCGATCAGCTCAGGCGGCTGTTCGCCCATCTGGAAATGCCCTACCGGCTGATGGCGGAATGGGCGCTGGCAACGGGGTTGCGACGCAAGGAGCTTTGCGGGCTCGCCGTGTTCCAGGTGCCGGAGACCGCGCATCTCGACGACGAGGAGCACCCGCTGGTCGGAGTGCCGCTGACGATCACCAAGGGCGACAGGCCGCGCACGGTGTATCCGCCGATCCGGCTTGTCGACCGCACGCACCGCTATATCGATGAGGTGCGCACACCGCAGGTGCGCGCACTGCAGCGCCGACGGACGGATTATCGCCCGCCATCCGCGCTCTTCCTCAACGCCCAAGGCCAGGCGATCACCAATGCCCGGATGACGGCGGCCTTTGCCCGCGCTTTCCGGGCCGCGGGCGTGCCGGGGTCGTTGCATTGGCTGCGCCACACCTTCGCGATGACCATACTGGTGCGGCTGCAACGACAGGCGACGAGCACGCCCGATCTCAATCCGCTGAAGATCGTTCAGGTCCTCCTGGGCCATAGCTCGATCCAGAGCACGGCGATCTACCTGCGCTGTGTCGAGCTCAATGCCCGCGAGCTTGCCGACAGCATCGATTACCTCTACGGCGCACTGATCCCCCATGACCGGTAGCCGCGCCCGCATTGACCGGCGCCTCGTCGTCGCGCCGGTGGATATGACGGAGCGGCCGGCCGACGCCGTTGTCGTCTTCCGGGATGGCTGGGGCGAGGTGGTGAAGCGCTACGATCTGGCGGCGTTCGCCTTGCCGCCGGACGTGACGGCATTGTTGGCCGATGCGTTCCGGCACCATCATGCCGCGTCCAGTCACGACACACAGCGTCACTGCTGGATGGCGTTGCGGGCCTTCGCGCGCTTTGCGGCGGAAGATGGCGGCGTTTGCTCCGCCCGCGATCTGACGACGGCGATGGTCGGCCGTTACATCGATTGGCTGGATCGTCAGAGACGGGGACAGACGGGAAAGCCCTGGACAAAGGGGTCGCGGGCGAATGTGCTGATGCAACTGCGTCAGCTGATCGACTGGACCAAGCGCCGTCATCCCCCCCGCTTGCCGGCGCGCATCGACTTTCCCTACCGGGTCTATCCGAACCGGAATGCCGAGCCTCGGCCGCGCCTGAGCGGCGAAGAACTCAAGGTGATCCTGCGCGCCTGCTATGAGGAGATCGATGAGGCCTGGGAGCGGTTCGAGACGGGGCGTGCGATCCTGGCGTCGCGCGGACCGGTTGACGGGGTCGATCCCGAGCTCTGCGAGCTGATCCGGGGCGTGGCGAAAATCAACGGCGGCGTTCTTCCGCCCCAAAGGAAGTTGGTGGCGCAGGGGTTCGGCCACTCGGCGATCACGCGCCATGGCGGGCTTCGCCATCTCAGCAGCTATCTCCATCTGACCGGCGAAACGGTTGTGCCGTTCTTCATCGCCCTGGCGATCCAGACGGCGGGTAATCCGCAGGCGCTGCGTCTGATTGCACGCGATTGCCAGGTGCCGCACCCGCTCGATGAGCACCGGATCATCATCGAATGGGCCAAGCCGCGCGCCGGCGCAAAGGTCAAACGCGCCCAACGGCGTTCCTTCGATCGCCGCCGCAGCTCAGCCGCCCCGAACCTGATCGACAAGCTTCTGGCGATGACGGCGCCGCTTGCCGCGCAGGCGACCCGGCAGGATCGCAATCGACTGTTCCTGGTGAGGAGCGAAAAGAAGAGCACCGTCACGCTCGTCGCGGAAGGAACGCTGTCGCACGCCGTCAAGCAGTTCATCGGCCGTTCCAATGCCCGGATTGCGATCTGGAACAAAGCGGCGCCGGAGCGCCCGCGCGCGCCGTTGCCGGACTTTGCGGCGGTGTTCCTGCGCGGCAGCGTCGCCACCGAACATTACAAGGCGTCCGGCGGCGACATTCTGATGACGCAAGCGGTGCTGAACCACGCCCGCGCCGACACCACCGAGCTCTACATCAAGGGGCCGGAGACGCGCCGCGTTCAGCGGGACACGATCGCCCGGCTGCAGGATTTGATGATCGGCTGGATCATGGGAGAAAAGAGCGGAACCGAAGATCAGATGCTGCTCGACAACATTGCGCTCGGCGCGGACGCGACGGCGCCGTTCGGCCATAGCTGCCTCAATCCGCTCGCCGGCATGGCGCCAGGCTCGACCGCGGGACGGGTGTGCCGGCACTTTGGCGGATGCCTGCGTTGTCCGGGCCTGGTCATCCCGCTCGATGCGGAGCATATGGCCCGCGTTCTCCAGGCCAAGCGCGAGCTCGAGCGCGCGCGACAACGTCTGGATCCGCGGCGCTGGGGACTCCTCTACGCGCCGAGCTATCGCACCCTCGTCGAGGACATCCTGCCCGACTTCCCCGCGGCCCTGCGTGCCGCCGCCGAAACGCAGATCCCGACCCTGCCGCTCCTTCCAGCGCCGGAGTAAGCCGATGACCGCGTCGTCCGCACTCAGCCTGGCTGCCGCGTCCCGGACCGCAATCCGGGTGTCGACGCGCTCCGTCTGGTCGGATCAGGTCTGGCATCTCGACGGGCTCCGTCCCGGCGGCAACCGCAGCGACTTCTCGCTCGACTGGGGCTTTGCCCTTGTCGACGACAGCCGGTTCATCGACCCGCAATGGGCGGACTGGCGGGAGGCGGCGAAGGTCTTCCTGTGGAGCCTGAAGGTCGACCCGCCTCCCGGACGGCGCCATCTCCATGACGGAACGCTCGTCTCCTGCTTCAAGCACTTGCGCATGCTGGTCCGCTGGATGGTGGAGCAAGGCTATCGATGCTTTGCCGAACTCGATCGCGATGCATCCGAGCGCTTTCTGGCGCTGATGGCGACACGCCCTGGAATCCGGTCGGGCAAGCCGCTGGCGTCGGGCACACTGCGTTCGTACCACAATCTGCTGACGCGGCTCTATCTGCAGGGCGCGAAGTTCCCGGAAGTTGGGATCGCCGAGCCGTTCCCGGGGATCAGTCCACCCATCGCCCGTCATGATCGTGGCTGGCTGCCCTACACCCCGGACGAAATCGCCGTGCCGCTCGTCTCGGCGGCGCTCAGCCTGATCGGCACGCCGGCCGATGACGTCATCGCGCTTCAGGCCCAGGCGCAGGCGGCCTATGACGATGCCCTTGCTCGAGGCATCAGCCAGACCAAGGCCGGCTTCGTCGTTATCGCCGCGATCGCCGCGTTCACCTTCTCGACGCTCCCAGGCGAGGACACGCCTTGGCAGACGGCTCCCGTCACCAGCACCAAGCAGGTGCGGAATCTCATCGATCGCATCTACGACGCCTGCTTTGTCGTCGTCGCCTATCTGATCGGCGCCCGGGTCTCGGAGATCCTGGGGCTTCAGGTCGGGTGCATCGAACACCATCCGTCCACCGACGGCACCGAGAGCTTCGCCTATCTGGTCGGCAGCATCTACAAGACGGCGCGTGGGGCTCATGGCGAGGCCCATCGCTGGGTTGCGCCGGCGCCGGTCGAACGCGCCATCATGATCATGGAGCAATTGTCCGCCCCGCTGCGCTCTCCAACCGGACGCCCCGATCTCTGGCTGGTGATGGCCAGCAGCGGACTGATGGGGCCAGCGCCCCGGATCGGCATTCCTGTTGCCTCCACCATCATCAGGCGCCTAAACGATCAGTTCGCGCCGTTCATCGATCTGCCACCCCATCAGGGTGAGCCCTGGCATCTGAACACGCATCAGGGCCGCAAGACCTTTGCGCGCTTCGTCGGCAAGCGCGACCGCTCTGGACTGCATGCCCTCCAGGCACACTTCGGTCATGTCACCCGCGTCATGACCGATCGCGGCTATGTCGGCACCGACTTCGCCCTCGACGACCTCATTGACCGCCACACCAAAGAGGAGACGCGCACCGCGCTCGAGGAACTGCTCACGGCGGCGGCGCTCGGTGGCAAGGGCGGACGGATGATCGCCGCCCGCTCCCGGTTCCGCGGCCGTACGCGTGACGGTGATGTCCAGGCCTATGTCGCCTTCCTGATGAAGGAGACCGACCTGCGGCTTGGGGTCTGTGATTGGGGCTATTGCATCTACCGGGTCGAAACCTCCGCCTGCTTCGGCGATGACAAGGGACCGAACCCGGCGCTCAGGACCGAGAGTACCTGCATCTCCTGCGCCAACTTCGCCGTCACAGCCAAGCATCGGCCGGTGTGGGAAGCGCGCCGTGCGCGCAATGCCAGGCTTCTTGACCAAACCGCGCTCGACCCGACGAGCCGGGCGCTCGCCGAGGCCCGGATCGCCGAATGCGATCGGATCCTGACCGAGCTCGCCGCCAGAATGGAGGACGCGGATGCCCCGTAAGACCGCACAAATGCCGCCGCTCAGCGCTCATGAAAAACGCCTGCGCAACACCGACCGCAAACTCCGGGAGGCGCTGGAGCGACTGATCAAGGGCCTGCCCACGCACCCCGCCTTGCAGAAACGCCCCTATCGTCTGAGCGTGACGACGCTGGCGCGCGAGGCTCGCGTCGGCCGCAACGCCATCTACACCAACCATCGGGCGATGATCGAGGAATTGCGCCGCGCCGACCGGCAGCGAATCGTACCCGACAAGCTTGCCGCCTGGGAGGACAAGCTCGCGCAACAGCGCTCCCTCATCCAAGTCCTGAAGATCGAGGAGCGCCGCCGCACCACCGAAAATGCCGTGCTGCTGAAGCGCATCCTCGAAGCGGAAGCCGAAGTCGCTAGGCAGAAGCGTCACACTGCGCGGCTCATCAAGGAGCGCGACCAGGCGCTGAAACCCATCGCCCTGGTTCCGCGTTCCCGCCGGTGACGTCTGCAGATGTCAAATTCAAAAGAAGTGGAGTGATTTCCGCGGAAATGTCGGTTGCGACCAACACTCCAACGGCAGGGCTCGACCCGTGCGGATAGCTTTATCATGGTATTGTTGCGCATGCGGTGGCGGCGTTCCGGTGGCAGCCACTTCAGTGATCACAATGAAGTTCGTATGATTGGAATGGGATGGACGCGAGCGCGAACATCAGTGCCGCAGTCTTTGTCGCTTACCTGAAGTGCTCGACGAAAGCGTATCTCATGGCGCATGGCGGCCAGTCGCCAGACACCTTCTTCGCTGACACGCTCGGGCGCATTTCGGCCGCGTACAAGGCCAAGGTGAGCCAAAGCTCCCGAATGGGATCGACCAACGTGGTACCATTCGACGACTTGCGGCTGACTGATGCCCCCGCCGGGTACACGCCCACCCTACTTGTGGATTGTGAGACTGCGGCGTGCACGCGGGACCTGCCTGTGACTGCGCGGGTAGGCAGCCAGACCGAGAGATCTGACCCTGGTCACGACTATGTCCCGATTGTTTTTTCTGCATGGAATAAACGTGACCGGTCCGACGATCTTCTCGTTTGCTTTGGGGCTATGGCGATCCAGCAGGCGAGTGGGGGAGAAATTCCGTCGTACGGGAGAATCATTCGTGGTGAAGACTACAGCGGCAGGACCGTCAGGATTGCCGAGCACCTCTCGAAAACGCAGCAAATCATAGAGGTAATTGCTTCGGTCTGCCTGGCCAAAGAACCGCCCCCGCTCGTCCTCAACAACCATTGCGCAATATGCGATTTCCGGGCGCGGTGCCGAGCCCTCGCAGTTGAACGGGAAGACCTCAGCCTCCTCGGAGCCATGACCGCAAAGGAACGGGCGCGAAACGGTGAAAAGGGCATTTCAACCATCACGCAGCTTTCCTACGGCTATCGTCCGCGACGCCAAAGGCGAACTAAGTCGACCGCCCCTCGTGCAAGCCCGCCGGTGAAACACGATCACAAGCTCAAGGCCCTCGCCATCAAGAAAGCTCAGACCCACGTCGTCGGTTCTCCAACGCTGTCGATCCAAGGGACGCCAGTTTTCATGGACGTCGAGGGTGTTCCCGACCGGGACTACTATTACCTCATCGGACTTAGATACGAAGCGGAAGGCATTCCTGTTGAGAAGTCCTTTTGGGCCGACGGGCCGGAAGGCGAGCGCGAAATCTGGCGGCAATGCCTGAGTGCCCTCAAGCTGGTCGAGAAGCCGCAGATTGTGCATTACGGCGCATATGAAAGCCGCTTCCTCAAACATATGAGGGAGCGGTGGAGCCCGCCCGCTGACGGGTCCGAGTTTCTCGACGGACTCATCGACAGCTCCGTGAACCTTCTGGGCAGCATCTACGGAAGAATTTATTTCCCGACGTACTCGAACGGTTTGAAGGATATCGCCCGGTGGCTTGGCTTTGAGTGGACTTGGCCACAAGCGTCAGGCAGCGCCGCCATGCTAATCCGACGATGTTGGGAACTCACTTCCGACGAGGCACTGCGGCGCGAGCTGATTGCATACAACATGGAGGACTGCCGCGCGACCGCGCTGGTTGCCAAGGCTCTCGCCCGGATTTGCGCTACCAGCGAATCCGGCGGCGGGACGAATTTGGAAACCGTGAATGTCGCATCGCTGGAGGTCGGATTCCAACGGACCTTCGGGAAGTTCCGGAACGCGCTGCCCGAATTCGAGAAGATCAACGCGGCCGCATACTGGGACTACCAAAGATCAAAGATCTATGTGCGCACCAACAAGGCGATCCGGCGGATCGTCGCGAAGAGTGTGAACCCCGTCAAGAAAGTTTCCGTGGACAAGGAGGTATTTGTCAATGACAAACCCGCCTACTGTTCCAGATGCGGTGCATCGAAAATGTGGGTTCGCGAACGTTGTTCCCGCATCATTTTCGATCTGAAGTTCACCCGCCGTGGGATTAAGCGATGGGTTGTGCGTTACCGATACGGCAGTTACCGCTGCGGTACATGCAAGGCAGAAACGACGATCTGTCGGATGCACTCGAAATATGGCCACAACCTCCGCGCCTACATCATCTATCTCCTGATCGAGATGCGCCTATCGCGCCAAAAGATAGCCGAACACATCGCCACCGTCTTCAATGTGTCGATTACGAAGTCCACGGTGCGGCACGCAAAGTCCGAGATGGCAAGGTATTACGAGCCGACTTATCGTTGGATCCTCGAACAGATCAGAAGCGGCCCCCTTGTAAATGCCGACGAGACCAAGGGCGTCGTCCACGGTGGCGGCCATTACATCTGGATATTCGCCAACCTCACGTCCGTCGCTTACGTTTACTCATCATCGCGTGAAGCATCGATATTGGATGACGTGTTGGCAGGCTTTAAGGGCGTATTGGTTAGCGATTTCTACGGCGCATACGACGCGGTGCCTTGCCCGCAGCAGAAATGCCTAATCCACCTAATGCGCGATATTAACGAGGACATACTCAAGCACCCCTTCAATGAAGAGCTGACGTTCATCGCCACGCGGTTCGGGTCGCTACTTCGGGAGATCGTCGAAACCATCGACAGATACGGGCTGAAGAAGCGAAATCTCGGAAAGCACAAGCGGTCGGCCGAAAGATTTCTCAGCGACGTGGCGGAACTGCGATGCACGACAGAGGCTGGATTGGCCCTGAAACGGAGGATCGACAAGAACAAGGAAACACTCTTCGCGTTCCTCGATTACGACAACGTTCCCTGGAATAACAATAACGCCGAGCACGCAGTTCGAGCGTTTACCCGTATTCGGAACTTGATGGCTTCGAGTACGCCGAAAGGTACAAGCGAATACTGTGTTCTCTTGAGCCTGCAGCAGACATTACGATGCCGGGGCATTCGATTTCTGGATTTCCTCCGATCTGGCAGAATTGAAATCGATGACTGAGTCGGGCGGGAGAAGAGTTCCGTGGGATTCACATTGGCCGCCTGAGATCCCCCACCAGTGGACGAATCGGTGTCAAGGTGAGCAGCTCGCCCGGCTGATGCCGACCTGCGGCTTTGGCGTCGAGACGCGACGCTCGATAGAGCACCGAGAGCCTCTGGAAGTGGCGCGACGGCCTCGTCTTGGTCGGCTCAACTCATGGGGCCGCATTCCACCCTTCTGAGCCCTTGAGGAAAGGAAAAGATCGACCCACATGCGACCCTCCGCCGTTTCGACCAAGGGCCGGTTTGGCTCCGGAAACGTTTGATGGAGCGATCGCTATTGATGAACTTCGTGGACAGCGTGCGGGTATGCGGTCAGCCACTCCCGAAGTTTGGACCACCTCCTTCGCCCTGAAACATTCTTCACCGCGATCGCAACGGCCCGCTTTTGGCCGAGCAGGATAACGAGCCGCTTGCCGCGCGTGACGCCGGTGTAGAGCAGGTTCCGTTGCAGCATGGCGTAATGCTGCGTCATCACCGGGATAACCACCACGGGATACTCCGAACCTTGGGATTTGTGGATCGTCGTCGCATAGGCGAGAACAACCTGGTCAAGCTCGCCAAAGGCGAATGTGACGGAGCGCCCGTCGAAATTGATCATCATCTCGCCGAGCTCGGGATCGATGGCTTCGACGAAACCGACATCACCGTTGTAGACCTCCTTGTCGTAGTCATTCTCGACCTGCATCACCTTGTCGCCAATGGTGAAGGCGGTACCAAACTTCTCGACCTTCGGCTCACCACGCGGATTGAGCGCCTTCTGCAGGTCGATATTGAGCGAGCGGGCGCCGAGACCGCCGCGGTTCATGGGGCAGAGGATCTGGATATCGCGTACGGGATCGACGTCGAACCGGCTGGGAATGCGCTCCTTGACGATATGGACCAGTCGCTCGACGGCGATCTCGGGATCATCGGCCGGCACGAAATAAAAGTCCGTCTCGCCATCCGGCCGCGACAGGTCGGGGATCTGGCCACGGTTGATCTTGTGTGCGTTCTGGATGATCTGGCTTTCTGCCGCCTGCCGAAACACCTCCGTCAGATGCACCACAGGGACCATGCCGCTGGTGATGATGTCCGCCAATGCCTGACCGGGTCCGACAGGGGGAAGCTGGTTGACGTCGCCGACGAAGATCACGGCCGAACCATTGCTCAGGGCCTTCAGCAGCGCGTTCATCAGTATCACATCGACCATGGAGGTTTCGTCGACAACGAGCAGATCGCATTCGAGCGGGTCCTCCTCGTTGCGCTTGAACCTGCCATTCTTCGGATCGACTTCCAGCAGCCGGTGAATGGTCTTGGCTTCTCGCCCGGTGGTTTCCGTCAGGCGCTTGGCCGCCCGGCCGGTCGGCGCACACAGAAGCAAGTTTACCTTCTTGGCGGCGAGGATCCGCAGGATCGAATTGACCAGCGTCGTCTTACCCACGCCCGGGCCGCCGGTGATCACCATCACCTTGGAAGCGAGGGCGGTTTGCACTGCCTCCCTCTGGCTTTCGGCTAGGGCAAGTCCGGTTTTCTCCTCGACCCATGGAATGGCCTTGCCGGCATCGATCTCCGGCCATGGCAGGACGCCATGAACGAGAAACTTAATACGCGCGGCGATCGACTGCTCTGCCCGGTAAAGTCCAGCGAGGAAGATGCAAGGCCGGCCATCGACTTCGTCGGCGATCACAGAACCGGCATTGAGTTCAAAGCGGAGCGCCTCCAATATGATGGTCTCGGGGATTTCGAGCAGCTTGACCGCCAGCGGCAGCAATTCATCGCGCGGCATTCCACAATGGCCGTCATCGAGAGCCTCGGTCAAGGCATAGGAGATGCCAGCCCGCGCTCGGATCATCGCGGTCTTCTCGATGCCAAGCTTCATGGCAACGGCATCTGCGGTCCTGAAACCAATGCCACGAATGTCGCGCGCCAGCCGGTATGGATCTTCGGAAATCAGCTGGACGGCATCGGTGCCATAGGTCTTGTAGATCCTGACTGCGCGCGAGGTGCCGACCCCGTGGGCATGGAGAAAAATCATGATGTCCCGGATGACCCGTTGCTCGGCCCAGCCTGCGATGATTCCATCCGCGCGTTTCGGGCCAATTCCTGTCACTTCACGCAGCCGATCCGGCTCCGCTTCGATGATATCGAACACCTGTTCGCCGAAGGCGCGGACCAGCTTCTTCGCATACACCGGCCCGATCCCGCGGATCATGCCCGAGCCAAGATACTTTTCGATCCCCTCGATCGTCGTGGGAGGCATGGCCTTGAGAAATTGCGCCCGGAACTGGACGCCGTGCGTACGGTCATTGTTCCAGTGCCCGGTGGCCTGGACGAACTCACCGGTCGAGATCACGGCAGCATGGCCGACGACGGTGACAAGGTCCCGCTTTCCCCGTGCCTTGACCCGAAGGACGCAGAAGCCGTTCTCGTCATTGTGAAACGTCACCCGTTCGACAAGGCCGGCGAGTGTATCCTTGGCTTCACCTGCGTGCTGCTTCATGCATTCCTGTATGCCCGCTGGAAAATCTGCTGGAAACCGCTTCCAGTATCGGGACAATGACCGCTATGGCTTGTCGGGACAATGCATCATGCCGATCTGGATCGCCAAGGCAGGCTGCCGAGGCTTTCTTCGACCGCTCCGCCGTCCAGCGATGACAGCGTAAAGCGTAAAGATGGATTCTCGCCATGGCACGCAGGCCAGCTCCGAATATCGATGCGCTGACTGAACTCGGCGTCGAAAAGATTGGCGCGAATTGTCCTTTATGAAGCGGAGCCAAGCGCTCCGTCCCGGAAGCTGGTCGCGGCCGCGCTCGCAGGCACCACAGGGCCGGAGGCAGTGGCCAGGCTCACGGCCGACTAGAGTCTAGCCGAGTCTAGCCGCTCTCAATCACGCTGACGATGAGATGGAGTGGACGAGGGTCCGGAATTTGGCGTATCGGCGCCATTGAACAACGCGGCCGGAATGACGGCTCCCTTCTCGGACCTTCCCCGCGCGATCTTTTGGTGTTCGACCCGTCGGGGCGTTTCACTCCCGTCATACTACTTCTCGCTCCACTTCTCTTCTGCATTTCACAGCAGAGGCTCAGACGCTCAAGATACAGCCCGAAATGGCGTGCGGACAAAAATGACAGCAATATCAATCCGATCGACCGAGCAGGACAGTTGACGAATAACCTAAGCGATGCACCCGGTCGATCAATACGAGGCTTTCAGCGTCCTTGCCGACGAGGGCAAGGAAATCGCTGATATCGCCGCTCGATTCGGAACAACCGAAACCATCGTGCGCAAGCGGCTGGCCTTGGCGCGCGTGTCGCCGGTGCTGTTGCAGATGTTCCGCGACGAGGACATGAGTTTTGCGCAGTTTTGTCGGCCTTCACCGTCAGCGATGATCACCAGCGGCAGGTTGACGTATGGAGTGCCCTGCCCTCTTGGAACCGTGATGCTTTTTCCATCCGGCGTGCGCTCACCGAGGAATTGGTTGCCGCGACGGACAAGCGGGTCCAGTTCATCGGCGGGCTGGCCGCCTATGAAGCGGCGGGTGGTGCGGTCAAGCGCGATCTGTTCGATGAACGCAACGCCGGTTATGCCACTGATACGGTGCTGCTAGAAAAGCTGGTGGCCGAGAAGCTTGAGGCGGAGGCCGGGACGGTACGCGCCGAAGGCTGGAAATGGGTGGAGTGCCGCGCTTCCATGCCGGACGGGCTTCACAGCATGGAGCGCCACTATCCGGAAGACGTGAGCCTTTCCGAGGAAGATCAGGCAGCGCTTGATGCCGCACAGGCAGAATATGACGAGCTTGCCGAACTGATCGAGAGCGGTGCCGCCGAAGATGAGGCCGAGGCAAAGCTTGAGGAAGTCGAAAAGCGGATTGACGCCCTGACCGCCCGCACGGAAGCCTATAGCCCCGAGGCACTGGCGAACGGCGGCGCTTTCGTCATGCTCGACTATTACGGCAGGCTTTCTATCGAGCGCGGCTTTGTGAAGCCGGACGATGCCGAGGTGACAGGCGAGGGCGAGGCCGACGAGGGCTTGCCGAGTATCGCAGGCGAAGCAAAGCCCGCAATTCCGACCGTCACGCATTCGGCGGCTCTTATAGAAGACCTGACGGCCCACAAAACCGCCGCGCTGCGCGTCGAACTGGCGAACAATCCTGACATAGCCCTTATCGCCGTGGTGCATGCCATACTGTTGCAAGTGGCCTATCCATACAATTCGGAGCAAAGCGCGCTTCAACTGTCGATCACCCATGAGCGGTTGAAGCCTTCGATGAAGAACGCCGAAAGCTGCAAGGGCCTTGCGGCGTTCAATGACCTGTCCGAAAACTACGGCCATCGCCTGCCGGGCAATCCCGCCGATCTGTTCGATTGGCTGCTAGAGCAGCCGCAGGACACGCTTCTTTCGCTGCTGGCCTTTGGTGCTGCTCATGCGGTCAACGCGGTGGAGAAGAAGTTCACCGACCGCAAGAAGGGCATCGAGCAGGCCAACCAGCTAGGCCGAGCACTCAATGTCGGCATGGCCGAGTGGTTCGAGACGACCGGCGACAGCTATTTCAAGCACGTCAACCGGACCACCATCGCGCTTGCCGTGGCCGAAGCCAAGGGCCGAGAGGCGGAGCTTTCCGTCAAAGCAGCGGCCAAAAAGACCGAAGCGGTCACGATCGCTGAGCGACTTGTTGCCGGTAGCGGCTGGATACCCGCCCCTGTGCGGATCGCTGCCGCCGACGAGGCGAGGCCTGTCGAGCACGAAACGGACATCGAGGATAACGAGCAGTTCCCCGAAGCGGCTGAATAAGCATCAGCCGCAGGCCGGTTGCGTGTCTCCCGCGCGACCGGCCTCACAATCAATTATCAAAGCGCGGTCGAGGCGGCCGCTGAATGAATAAGGCCCGATCGACCGGCCTTATTGTCATTTTGAGGGGAGGCCCGCCCCTCCCCTCAAACTCCCCTTCCCGCCTTGAATAGCCGACATGGTTCGCCATGCCGACTATTTCCTGCTGTGGAGAGCCAATACGGTATACCGCCATAAAGTCGTGTCTAAATGTATTGCACTTGAAAAACACAGAAAAGCAAGGAAATCCGCATTCTGTGAGCCGCCGGGTTCTTCTGGTGGACGGCGCGTGTAGCACAATTCTTGCGCCAAAACGGTTATTCCGGTTATGCTTCGCAAATCATCGGAATCAGCATGATTCCGACGTGCGCATTCTAACGATTTAAGACGGAGAGACAGACCGGCCCAGAAAAAGAAAAACCGCTCCCGAACGAAAATCCGGAAGCGGGTTTGCAAAGAAAAAATAAGCCAAAACCTTTTTCGCAAACCCTCCCTTCCCTGTCAACTGAGAAACTCCGCTTCGGTGAACGGGGAAGCTTTGCCTGGTCCCTAACAAAGGAGACGAGGACATGGGTGACCCCCATAAGGATCGGCGGCCAATCGGTCGCCGAATGACGCCCCAACGTGCCGATTACCGGCGACTGGCACAGTCGGCCGAGATTGGAACGGTGACGCGCGGCCAGCTTGCAGTGCTTGTACAAAACCTCACATGCACTGGATTGATCAGCGCGACCGAAAGCCATCTTTTGGTGACTCTGATCAACACGGCCCCGGCCGAGGCCTTCGACAAGTCCGGCCGTCCGATCATCTTCAAGTCCAACCAGCAGCTTGGCTTCGAGATCGGCCGCTCAGCCGGTCGTGTGAGCCGATTGCTGTCCAGCCTTTTCGACGCTGGCTTGATCACGATGCAGGATAGCGGCAATTACAAGCGCTATCCGGTGCGCATTGGCGACGGTGCGATTGTCGATGGTTGCGGGATCGACATGCGGATTCTGATCGTTCGTTATCGCGAGCTCGACCAGCTCGTGCGGCAAGCCAAGGCCGAAAAATCGGCCGCGAGCGCAGCATTGCGCCGCTACCGCGGCGCGCTGCGCAACCTACGCTATGCTCTTGCAACGGCTACGAGGCCGTCGGATCGCGCCCTGGCACGCATTGCGGGCCGCGTCGAACGGGTCGTCGCCATTGTCGGCGTTGCCTCCAAGGCGCCGAGCGCCCTTCTCCGACGTGCCTCAGCGCTTTTCGACTGGTTTGTGGGGCGCCTGATGCAGCTCCCACGCCGTCCAGAATCTTCGCCGGAAACAGAAAATTCGACATGCACGTATGCCGAAAACGGCATGCACAAACAGACTACAAATCCTGATCCTCTTGAAGAGAGTAATGATAATCGGCGTTCGGCTAACGCCGAACAACTTCATCTGCTAGAGGCTGGCTCCGCCAGCAAGACGGCTTATGAACCAAGCCTGGGGGACGCTTCGAGCCAAGTCAACGGGCGAGAGCGCCAGCCGCAGGCGGTAGTGGCATTGCAAGACCTGGTGCGGGCAATACCGGCCTTAAAGGCTTACGGCTTTGCCCTGCCCCGCAGTTGGGCCGATCTGGCGCGGCTCGTGCCGCAGATGTGCCGCCTGACGGGCATTTCCGATGACGCGCGCCACCGCGCCGTCGAACAGATGGGCGAGCAGCAGGCAGCGGTCGCGATCGCGGTGACGCTGCAGAAATACGACCGGCAGGAAGTTAAATCGCCGGGCGGCTACTTGCGGGCCATGACGGACCGCGCCGCAGCCGGCGAGCTTCATCTTTCCCGCTCGATTTTCGGGCTGGCAGCCCGTAATTCCATGGAGGCATTGAATTGAGATTTCCAACGATATTGGCGGCCGTGGCCGCAATCTGGTGCATGGATGCGGCGGCCGAGCCGTCGGCATGGTCCGGGCAGGCGCGGGTAATCGACGGCGACACGATCAGTATCCGTCAGCAGCGCATTCGGATTGCCGCGATCGATGCATGCGAACTCGACCAGACCGGCTTAAAGGATGGCCAGACCTGGCGTTGCGGTGTCATTGCGCGCAGTTACCTTCGAAAGATGATCGACGGACAGCATGTCCGCTGCGATATCATCGACCAGGACCGGTATCGCCGATTGGTCGGGCAGTGCTTCATCGGCGATACCGATGTGGGCCTCGCCATGGTGAACGCCGGGCTAGCCGAGGCGATGCTTCGATATCTGCCGTCGTCCCATCCTATCAGTCTGGTCGAGTACGGGGAGGCCGAGAACCGCGCGCGTGGCAACGGTTTGGGGATCTGGTCGGCTGACATCGAAAGTCCGCATCTTTATCGCCGCGCCAAGTCCTCACAGATGCCTTGACCGGACATAGCCAAATCGGTGCTATGGCTTGGCAAGCGGCGCGAGCCATATTGCTTCGCATGTTTGGCACGAAACCCCGGAAAACTCGTTGTATTGTCTCAGATAATGACTAATATAGGCTCATTACTCGTCGTGCCAGGTGGACAACGAACAGGGTGAATGTTGCCAAAACCGTAATGTCTCACCCCTCCCCGGTGGTTGCTTTTGACGCTCGTTCGCACGTCGACGCGGTTTGCGCAAAGCCGGCTGTCCCAAAAATTTCCCCGCCTGCGGCTTCCTCGCGCGACAAATTTTTGTGCCCTCCGGCCTCTTCCGCTGCGCTCCAGCCTTCGGTGCACACCGCTTTCCGCCGTGCCATTTGAACGATCATCGCAACCACCAAAGAGGAGTGACTGACATGACCACCACCAACTACATCCAGTTCGATGCTGACGACCTCGACGCCGCCAAGGGCAAGGGCCTCATCTCCACCATCGAACGTGACCTGGATATCGCCGCCGTGCCGTTCAGCTCCGACAACGAAAAAGCACCGACGCATCGCGTCTATGCCAAGTCTCCGCGCGGCCATGACATCGAGGTCGGCGGCATCTGGAAAAAGAAGAACGCGGAGGGCAAGCCCTACTACACGCTCTCGATCAAGCGCCTCAGCTTCAACGCCAATCTCGGCCGCTTCCCGGGCCAGGACGACCCGTCTCTGCAGGCGATCATCGAATGGGAACCCCGCGATTAATCGCTGCAAAGCGCCCGGCCAAAAGCCGGGCGCTCACTCTCGGAAGGCCGGAAAACACCGCAAAGCGCTGGAGTTTCAGCGCTTTTTCTTCCAATGTGCAGCGTAATTGGAGATTTGCGGATGACCATCCATTCCCCACGTCCGGATCGTTCCCCGGAGGCCATTGCCAAGCGCAAGAAGGCCACCGATCAGGCCCGCGCCGCGAACATCCGGCAGGGCTACACCCACGATCCGGTTCTCGAGGCGGCCAACGCGCGGTATGTCGCCGGCGAGATCACGTCGGACGAATTTCGCGAGCAGATGCAGGCGCGTTTCAAGCGCGCCTGACGCCCCAACTCTTGTTCGAATAAGGCCGCCTGATGCCTTGGTGCAGCGAGGAGAGCCTTGATCCCAGTGGATCGGTCTCGGCCGGTGTCGAAACTCGATAACTGCCCACCTCGAGGCCTACCTCTCGCGGCTGCGTCCCGAGCTTGTTAAACGAATCCGCCGATTCCCTGTTTTAGCTAGGCTGCGGGCGGGATATCGGAGGGCAGCAGCATGAACACAGCATTCCTTTTGATGGCTCAGTATGATGGGAAGGCAATAATCCCGGTCGCGGACATCTGCCGAGACTACTTCTTTCATCCCACGCCGACCAAATTGATCCGAAAAATCTCTATGGGCGAGATTGCGCTCCCCCTCGTGCGGATCGAAGACAGCCAAAAATGCGCAAAGGGTGTCCATCTGATCGACCTAGCCGGATACCTCGATCTTCGGACCGAAGCCGCGAGGAAGGAAACGAGGAGTCTACGCGAATAGCGTGGACAGGCGGTCTGCTCCGCAAGCCCGGCATCGGGACGCGTTGTCGGCAGCCGCTCGCGGGGCCCGCCTCTGCACCGTCGCGCGAACGACAAGGCCGATTGCTCCAAGGCGCTCGGTACTGCATTTGGTCCTGCACGACTTAAACAAAGAGACGCAAGATATTGAAATAGAACGGCTCGCTTTACAAATCCGTCCCATCCGATGTGGGACCGAAGCGATGTGCCTGCTCAATTTGCGCTTCCAGCATAACCGCGAAGTTGGGAATATCGGCGGACCTGCTCGGGAGTAAGTAGCTGGACCATATCGAGATGGTAACGCAAGTGCGCCGTCCGTAGAGCGCCTTGCACGTCGGCGATGGCCTTTGTCATTTCAATGAGGCGGGTCGTCGTAATCGTCCTTTCGGCAAACAGGCGATCCAGCTCGGCTTCCTCCTTGATGAGCCGCTTTCCCAGCGGAATGGTCACCGCCTTCATCTGGCCCAACAGTTCCCTGGTATGCGTCGCTTGTTTGCTGGTCAGGCTGAGAGCTTCGGCGAGTTCGAGGACATGTGACGGACCCGGATATCCGTTTAGTTCGGCCGACAACGCCAACCCCATCCCGCGGCCCGCCTCAAGGTCGGCGATCTGGTCATCTGACAGCGCTTTCACGCTACGCGTCTCCATCCCCGAATATGGCGAAGGCGGGTTAGCCTGTTCTGAGACCCCATGAAGACCATGGTTCTGGGCGACCGCCGGTACGGCCGCCAGGAGCGCCAGCATGAGCGCTGCAGAAAACATGCGGTTCATCGGTATATCTCCATCGTTCCGGATCCTGCGACGTTTGACACGATTGGGGGACTAACGACATGATCGCGATCATGTCCAAACTTTTATTCGAACGTCTCCTGACGCTAGCGGAGCGGGAGCAGCAGCTTGCTGTTGAAGACGTCCTGTTCCGCATGGACGACCCGGTCCGATCGCTCTTTATCGTCACCGCAGGTGAGGTGCGGTTGGTCAGGGCACTACCGCACGGACTGCAGCTGACGCTGCAACGTGCCGGCTCCGGTTCGATCGTTGCCGAGGCTTCGTTGTTCGCTGATCGATATCAGTGCGATGCCCTAGCAGCCGAGAAATCGGCGGTCCGGGCCGTGCCGATGACGAAGGCCAAGACGGCCATTGAAAGCGATCCCGATCTGGCTTCGGCACTGATGCGCCATCTGGCAGGCGAAATGCACCGGACGCGGACACGTGCCGAGATTCTGTCCCTGAAATCAGTTGCAGCGAGATTGGATGCCTGGATGGCATTCAACGACGGCAAGTTACCCCCCAAAGGGCGCTGGTATCAGGCGGCCTCCGAGATCGGCGTCACGCAGGAGGCGTTTTACCGCGAGTTGGCGCGTCGCCGACATGTTGCGGCTCATCTCGCGGAAGAGTCTCGACGTTCGTAGGCACGATTCAGCTGGTCGTGTCGGCGACGGACGTCTTCCGGCCACCGCGACTTGATGAAGGACAAGGCCGCGATGATGTCGTCGTCGCTCAGCGTTTCCCGGAAACCGGCCATCCTGGTCTTGTAGTCCTTGAGATTGGCGGCCTCGGCAATGCCGAGTTTCGTTATCTTGAACAGCGTCGTGTCCGGATGGTGCCAGGTGTGCCCGCTCTCGTCATGCGGCGGGCCGGGGAGAAACCCTTCCTTGTCCAGCGTCTTCCAGTCCGGCTGCCCTTCGAGGTTTCGGCCATGGCAGGAGGCGCAATGTTCCATGTAGATCACCTTGCCGTGCGCGACGAGCTGGGAATCATCAGGTTCGAGAAGTGCGCTCGAACTGCCGACAAGGAACATATACCCGCCGACTGCTGCAATCGCAGAGGAAGCAGCGACCGCCGCGGCAACCGCGAACCTGCCGGCTAAACGGCGATCCATTGCCACGATGACGTCATTGGCCGAATGCGGCCCAATTTGTGCCGCCGTCGGTGCTGGCGAAGACATTACCGTGATGCGAGGCGATGAACATCCGATTGCTGTCGGCGGGATCGACCGCCATATGCAACAGGATCTGGTCGCCCCAGGACGCGGAGGTCGTTTTGAAGACCATGTCGGCCTCTGCCGCCCGGACAAGACCTTGGCCGAGCACAAACGCGTAGAGGGAACCGTCGGCTGTCACCTCGATCAAACTGACGGGCGCGCCACTGATGACCGTTTCCCAGCTTTGGCCCCCGTCCCTGCTAACCAGCAGGCCTCCTTCCGTTGCGGCGTAGACCGTGTTGGCGCTCTTTGCCGATGCAGCGAGGTCGATCAGCTTTTCCGGCAGCGGTCCAACCAGCGACCATGTCTTCCCGGCATCCTGGCTTACCTGGAGCGAGCCATAGGCGCCGTAGAGAACCCGAGGATCGACCAAGCTGACCGTCATCTGGTGGAAGTCGACCGGGCCACCAACTCCCGGCGCGACCTGCTCCCAGGTAACGCCGTTGTCGGTTGAGGCGATGAAACCGAGATTGCCGCCGCCCGCGGGGTGGCCGCTGGCGTACAGCGACTTCGGATCGGAGGGATCCGGGGTGAATCCCATGAAGTCCTGCACCGGCGAAATGAGTTCTGCCTTCCCGTCCGGCTCGGCGCGGAATACTCCGTGGTGCGTCGCGATCAGGAGTCTTTGCGAATCCTCCCTGTCGATGGCCAGCCCATGGATGTGGGTGCGGTCCTTCAACTGCGAAACCTGCGAAACCGAGACCGCCTCGGCTCCTGACGCTGATCCTGTCGAGGCTGCCGTCAACGCAAAGCCCGATATCAAGCTTGCAGCGATCATCACCAAAGATCGTCTCATCTGATCACCTCCAGCGTCGGTCTTAGCATTCAATGTAGGTATGATATCAAAGCCGAGATAGCAGTGCCCGCGCCGCCGTGGCTGCGATGCGCTGCCTCATTTCAGAGATGCCGGCCCTCAAGCCGATGAAAATGGCCTCACCAATCAGGAAATGGCCAATGTTCAACTCGACGACTTCCGGGATGGCGGCAACGTCGGACACGTTTTCAAACGTCAGCCCGTGGCCCTCGTGACATTCGATGTTGGAAGTCCGCGTGGTCGCGGCAGCCCGAACCAGCCTGTCGAGTTCTGCGCGGCGTGATTGACCGTCAGTCCCCGCGTAGCGTCCCGTATGGAGTTCGACTACCGGCGCCTTCATCTCGGCTGCGGCCCTGACTTGAGATTCATCGGGATCGATGAACAACGATACGCGAATTCCCGCTTCGCTGAGCCTCGCGATGACCGGTTGCAGCGTCTTGCGACTGCCCGCGGCGTCGAGGCCGCCCTCGGTTGTGACCTCCTCGCGCCGCTCCGGCACGAGGCATACCGCGTGCGGACGCGCAGCCAAGGCGATGGCAACCATCTCTTCCGTGGCCGCCATCTCAAGGTTGATCGGCGCTTTTATCGTCGCCGCGAGGCGCCGCAGATCGTCTTCCCCGATATGACGGCGATCCTCACGCAGGTGCAAGGTGATGCCATCCGCTCCTGCTTCCAGAGCCAGTTCGGCGGCGGCGACGTGGTCGGGATGGCTGCCGCCGCGCGCGTTGCGGATCGTGGCGACGTGGTCGATGTTGACACCAAGACGTATCTTTCTCACGCGCGGGTTCCTTTTTTGAAAGAGAACGATGTTCCGCAATCCTGGCGGCCATCCCGATGGCAGAGATGAGGCTGCCGGGATCCGCCACCCCACGCCCGGCGATGTCCAGGGCTGTGCCGTGGTCCGGCGACGTACGCACAAATGGCAAGCCCATGGTGATGTTCACTCCTCCATCGACATCCAGTGTCTTCAGCGGGATCAATGCCTGGTCGTGATACATGCAGATTGCCGCGTCGTAAGTTTGGCGGGCACGTGGCGTGAACATCGTGTCCGGCGGATATGGTCCCGAGGCATCGATTCCTTCCCGCTTCAGAATTTCAATTGCCGGAGCGATTGTCTCGATTTCCTCGCGGCCCATGCTGCCGCTTTCGCCGGCATGCGGATTGAGTCCGGCGATCGCCAGGCGTGGATTCGGAATTCCGAAGTCCCGGTTCAATCCCGAGGCCGTGGCCCGCGCGACATCCACGATTCTCTGCTTTGATAGTCCGCAGACGGCTGAGGCCAGTGCCTCATGTATCGAGACTGGGACGACCTTCAATTCTTCGCTGGCGAGCATCATGGTTGCGCGATAACCGGCACCGCTAAGTTCCACGAGAAATTCCGTGTGTCCTGGAAACGGAAAACCGCTTTCGTACAGAACCGACTTCTGGATCGGGTTCGTCACGAGAGCGGACGCCTGTTGCAGTCAGTTCGACGGCGAGGCGAATAGCGTCGATTACCGATGCGGCGTTCCGGGAATCCGGCTCACCCATCCGGATAGGCGCCGGGAGAGAGATGGGCATGACGGGCAGCGCTTCCCTGAATGCCGCGCGCGCCTCTCTCGGATGTGCGATGACTTTTACGGGAACACGCAAAGATAGTGCCCGTGCGAGTTCCGAGACGTGAGAGGGATCATGCAGGAGATAAAAGGCCCAATCGGTTTCCCGAAGACGCAACCATGCGCCAAGCGTGATCTCGGTGCCTATTCCCGCGGGTTCGCCCATGGTCACGACAATGGATTGGCCGGCTTTGCTCATCTGCCTTTGACTCCAAGCTCACAGGGCCACGCGGTGTGCTTCCGTTTGGTCTTTGCTCACCGAGAAGACCGCAGCACGCCGGCAACATGCAGAGCAAGAAACTCCTCGATCGCAACCACACGAACTCTGTGTCAACGTCTCGGGTCCGCAGTTGACACGGATTAGCCGCGAGGTCGCAATCCCGCCAGAGTGACGGTGACGAGCCGGCGGACTGCGGCCTTGGACGGCAGGCTACTGGCCGCTGTGAGGGCGTGGAGGCAATAGGTCGCGAGCTCGTCGGGCGCGACGTCGTTCCGGAGGTCGCCCGTCGCTGCGCCTTCGGCCAGCAGATCGCGGATGAGCTGGTGGAGATGGTGCTGCGCTCGGGCGACGTGCTCACCTCTATGCAGGCGCGCCGCGAGTTCAGTCCCGTGGTGTTCGTGGGAAATGAACGCGTAGGCCTCGAGCACCGCTTCGATTCGCTCGCCAGCGTCGCCGGCCATGTCCCGGATCGCAATGAGATGTTCGAGGTGACCGGTGACCTGGCGTTCGTGCCAGGCGACAAGGATCGCTTTAACGTCCGGGAAGTATTTGTACAGCGTCGCGCGACCTATTCCGGTCTCCTCGGCGATTTTCGCCATCGTCACCGACAGCAACCCGTGCTTGGCTACCAGCGCCGCGGCGGCGTCCAGGGTCGCGTCGTGCACCGCGCGGCGATGCGCATCGATGGTTTCGTTCCATAGCTTCGGCATCACTCCAAGATACCTGACGAGACGACTTTGTCGAGATATGAGACATTGTGACTTGATATAGACACTTCGTCTCGATAAAATTGGTTGTCATTAAGCGGCGACGGAGGGAACGCACATGGCCGACCCGCCTTCCTACCCCGGCGCACCGCGCTGGGTGAAAATTGCGGGGATCATCGCGATCATCCTGGTTCTGCTGGTCATCGCTGCGCTCTTCACCGGCGTCGGCGGACCCCACGGTCCCGGTCGGCACCTGCCGTCCTCCAGCGTTACAGAGCCTGGCACGCAACAGCCATGACCATGACACCAGGCTTTCGCAAGTTCGCGCTCACCGCGCACGTCACGTCCTCGGTCGGCACTCTCGGTGCGGTCGCCGGCTTCCTGGCTCTCGCCGTCGCCGGCCTGACCAGCACAGATTCGCAGGTCGTGCGCGCCGCCTATCTCGCGATGGAGTTGACCGCCTGGTACGTCATCGTTCCGCTGGTTCTGGCCTCATTGGTCACCGGGCTTGTCCAGTCACTGGGCACCCCATGGGGCCTGTTCCGCCATTATTGGGTCGTGGCGAAACTACTTCTGAACGTCCTTGTCACCATCGTCCTGCTGCTTCAGCTGGAGCTAATCGGCTATTTAGCAGACGTCTCTGCAGAGACGATGTTATCCAGCGCGGATCTTCGGGGGTTGAGGGTCTCGCCTGTGATCCACGCAGCGGGAGGGCTGCTCGTGTTGCTCGTGCCGGTGGCGCTGTCGCTGTACAAGCCGCGGGGCTTGACCCGGTACGGGTGGCGCAAGCAGCATGAGGGCTCGACGGCTCCGCAGCGCTAGCCGCGGTCGCTCCTTCTACAGCGGCGGCCCGCAGTATCGGACAAAGTTTTCGTGCTTCCGTTACGCAGCATGTCAGTAATTACCCACCCTTTCGATGCGGCACGGTGCGTCGTCACTCGTCGTCGATGTCCGGGTACTGCGGGGGAGCCTTGCCGATCTTGCTGACGATCCTCTGGTAATTGGCATCGGGCTGCGCCTGCCC
>NZ_QZWZ01000005.1 GCF_003601975.1 Mesorhizobium waimense | reverse complement strand
CGAGATAATCCTGCTCGTCTGCGCTCAGAACCAACGGCGCGGTTGGGCGGCCATTCGCGTTCGCCATAATGCGCTCCTCTCCAGAAGCGACGTAGCATACAATGTAACGAACTTCAGTTCCAGATGAGTAGATCGGGCTGGCATGCGGCTTCACCGCAACTCTGTCCTCAGGCCGCAGAATGGCGAAATAGAGCGCAGTCAGGATCGTGTTCAGCGAAGCTGAAGACGCTTGGTGGCCCCCCACCTTCAGCCCGTCGCCATTGTCCCGCAGGTGGTTGGCATTGTGGATTGTCCAGATTGCGAGCCACAGCACTTTACGCTCAAGTTGGGAAAGGATGGAAAGTCGTTGCGTTGTCATGATCAGGCCCCTCGAGAGGGTAGAGACTAGGCCTCTTCAGGCGCGAAATGTAACCAAACTTGCCTTTAGGCTGGTGATCATTTAGCTGTTTTCACCAACTTTACGCTTCCGATGAAAGAAAATCAGCTAATGCGCGGGTTGGACGATATCGACAGGAAAATCATCGCGGCGATCCAAGGTAACGGCAAGATCACAGCCAACGAGCTGTCTGATCGCGTCGGTTTGTCGCCGTCCCCTTGCGCCCGGCGTGTGCGCTTGCTGGAGGATTCTGGCGTGATCAAAGGTTACACCGCGGTGATAGACCAAAAGAAGGTCGGCCTGCCGATCAGCGCCTTCGCTTCGATCAAACTCGAGCGGCAGCGCGAAGAAGATCTTGACCGCTTCGCGCTCGCCGTGGCGCGCTGGCCGGAGGTCGTAGACTGCTACCTCATGACTGGGCAGCGCGACTATCTGATGCGCATCGTTGTGCGCGACCTCGAAGCGTACGAGCGGTTCATTAAGGATAAACTCACGCGTTTGGATGGCGTCGCCTCGATCGAAACCAGCTTCGCCCTTGACCAGGTCAAGCGCTCCGAAGTGTTGCCCTTAGAGTAGGAATCAGAGGTGTCGCAGTCGACGACCACGGTCCGGTCGGACTGTCCGATGGAGTGTGAGGCACGTTGGTGCAGTTCCGCCAGAGAGATCAAATCAGGAGATTTGGCAAGGTAGGAATGCCCGCCGCTGATGATCGACGGTCAGCCTGCTCTTCAGGGGAGGCACGGCCCGTTGCGGACAGCTTGCGCGCACGCAGATGCGCCATGAAATTCCGATCGGGTCGAATGCCAACCGATTGTTCAGGTCGAAACCGTCAGCATGGACGAAGTCTTGCGCATACGCTACCTCGCGGCCCAGAACGATGGCGGACCGTCGGTGCGGAGCGTTGAATCCACCGCTGCCTTTGGCAAATTTCGGTGGCTATGCTGAGGTAGCGCGCGCCGTCGGGCCGTCTCAGCCAGTTGGCGGATGATACGGTCCGGCGCTTCAAACGCCTAATGTACATTCCAGAGCGGACATGCTGCCCCGAGGCGAGCGATTTGCAGTATCGCAGCGCTATGACGCTTTGGCGATGTCTCCGGCGCGATCGCGACCATGGCGAGTTGGGAGTCAGCAAGTCCCGCGATCAAGACGACCGCAAGCCATAGCGCCGCTTGAAGCTCCTTCGGAGCATGGTTTGTGAGCGCAATTCGTCGGTCGTGAGCCTAGTTGGTCTTCAACTGGCCGACGCGGTTTTCGGCAATCCAGCGGGCGGCAAGCACCAACGCGCCCATACTGAAATCCTTGCCGTGCTTGGCCACCATTTCTTCCGACAGTTTGGCGAGCCGGTCGAAAAATTCGTCCTTGCTCTCGTCCTCGGGGTTGGGTTCGGATTGCATTTTGTGCTCCTGTTGCATGCGGCCTGCCTTTGCTATTTGAACATCTGCGCGGGAAAGGTGACGATCGCGGCGGTGCCGTCGACGGTGCCCACCGCCAGGTGCAGTCCGTCGCCGGACCAGGCAAGCGCGGTCACCGCGCTGCCCAGGGGTCTGACGAGGAGTTCGTCCCGCGCGCCGATCTGGGCGATGGTGATCCGACCGTTGGCATAGCCGGCGGCAATCAGTTTTTTCTCCGGGTGCGCAGCCACTGTCTCGACCGGAACCAGCCCGGCGCGACCAGTCTCCAGCGCGCCAGAGGTTTCGCCGTCACGTGGCGGCGCGGTCATCGACCAGCCGGCGATCCGGAAGGCGCCCGATGCAAACAGTGCATTTTCCGGCAGGCTCCAGCACACTGTCCGGACCGGCAACGGAAATCCCGCGACGATGTCAGTTCGGCCATCGGTCATGCTGACCAGGGCAAAGCCTCCGGTTTCGAGCCCGCAGGCCAGCCAGGTGCCGTCGTCACTCCAGCGCATAGACACCGGACGCGCCGAAAGGGAAATGTTGCGCATCGGGGCGGCGCCGCCTTCCAGCGCCCAGATCGACAGTCCATGGTCGAAGCCGCAAGCGAGGTGCCGTCCGTCCGACGAGAAGGCAATCGCGTCCGCGGACGATGTCGCGCCGTGTCGCAGCCTCGCTGCGTCGCCTCCGCCGCGCGATAGGAAGATATCCTGCCCATTGCTAACGGCTGTCAGCGCCGCTCGATCGCTATGGTCGATAGCGACGATCGATCCGTCGATCTTGACCAGCGTCTCCAGCACATTGCCGTCCGCGCTCAGATGCACCGCTTTGCCGGCTGCCGTTCCGACGAGGAAACTGGACCGAAGGTAGCTGGCGAGCGGAACGTTGCCATCTCCCATCGCAGCGGTGGCTATCAATGGCGCCGGCAATTTTTCCCTTGGGCGGATCGTCGTCTGGCCGAGATCGCCGCTCACCCTGATCCGCGACTCTGGCGGTTCCTGGTCTGCGACTGCGGCTATGGCGACCGTTCCATCCAAGCAGGCGAAGGCGACAGTCGAGCCATCGGCGCTGAAGCGCAGCTCGGCGACCGCCGACGGGCGACGCCAGCTTCGCGCCAGCAGGTCGAACAAGGTCAGGTTCTGTATCGCGTGCTGGTTCATGGCGGTTCCCTTCGTCAGTTTCCATCCGTCGCCGCGAGGCTGCGGTCGACGTCCTCGACGTCGCCTTCCGCGGCGACGATGCTGTCCTCGCACGCCGCGCATGCGTGCATGATTGCGGCGGCTCTCTCCTCCGCCTCATGCAAATCCCGCACCAGTTGCGCGCTGGCGCCGCTCCTGCCGATTTCGAGTTCCAGGCGCAGCACATCCATCTCGATGCCGGCGCGTTTCTGATTGAGCCGCATCGCCTCGGCAGTGAGCGCGGAGACGTTGGCGACAAGATCGAGCCGGCGGGCGAGCAACGCGTCACGCTTGCTAGTCTGCCCCATCGGATCCTCCGTCATTTTTCGCTCCCAGACATCTGTCCGGGTGGTTTTTCGAAAGCCGACAGCAATTTGGGCAAGGTGCCGGCCTGCGAATGGAACTGTTTTTCAGCCGTTTCGATGTGGCTCTTGAGCTGATCCCAGATGTCGACGCGGATCATCGATGTCGTATCGCCGGTGAGGCGCTCGATCTCGTCGACGCGGAACTGGCGTGACAGCGAAACGCCGGAAAACACGAAGTCCCGCAACAGGATCGCGTGGTTTTCGATGAACAGATGGATCATCGGATGCGTTTCCGTGGTGACGCCGCCGGCGGCAAGTTCGGCCCGGATGAAGTCCTGGAAATGGCTCTGCAGGCGGTATTGGCTCTCGCCCATGAAGCGCATGACAAAGACCAGATCGCGGGGCATCAGCCTGACAAGATCGCCGGTGACGCCGTCGGCCTGGCTGGACATGAGTTCGGGCGGCCCCCGGCTGTCTCTGTCGCTCGGCATAGTCTCTCTCCAGCGCGAGGCCCGTCCATGGGTCGCGCCTTAAAATAGTAGAGAAAGACGACGAATTGAATAGATGATATTTTTGTTTTCATATTTGCCGCAATTGCTAACTAGAAATATTGCGATTGCGAATAGATGCTAAATATTACAAGCGTACGTTACAAATGTAAAAGAACGTTACAGTTGGCCGTCTGCTCATATGCCGAAAGAGCAGTGATTTTGTTTTGAGCCCCAATCGTCGGTGCTATTTCCAAATTGGCACGGCGCTTGCTTTGTACGTTTCCACAAGAAGCCCATCGCGCTTTGATGCGGTGCCAAAAGAACGAAGGAACGGAGGAAGCAGGTCACGTCCGCTTCGATACGCCCATCGCATATGCGGTTGGCGCCGCGATCCCTGCCAGACGCCTCCAACACCTTTGCCGCGATCCACTTGAATGGCCGGACCATGAGTCGCGCCTGAATGCGCAACCCTTTGTAGTGCCGTTCGCATTCTCACTGGCGGTGCTGTGCGCCGCTTCATGCCGGGGTCAAGGGACCTGCGGCTCAAACCTGGTGGAGGCTTATGACCATGACGTCGCTGACGCTCAACAAGATTACCTCGCAACGCGGAATCTCCGTGGGCGAGGCAACCAAGAAGATTGCCGATCTCGGCTGGAATCCTTCCTACGTCCAGGAAGCGATGACGTTTCCGACGGACTACAAGATCAACAAGACACCGCGCGACCCGATGAAGCAGGTTCTGCGGTCCTACTTCCCGATGCAGGAAGAAAAGGACAACCGGGTCTACGGTGCGCTGGACGCGGCACTGCGCGGCGACATGTTCCGCAACGTGGAACCGCGCTGGGTCGAGTGGATGAAACTCTTCCTGGCGATCATTCCCTTCCCGGAAATCTCCGCTGCCCGCTCGATGGCGATGGTCGCCCGTATCGCACCCGGCGAGGAACTCCGGACCGGCTTCACCATGCAGATGATCGACGAGTTCCGTCACTCGACGATCCAGATGAATTTGAAGAAATGGTACATGGAGAACTACATCGATCCGGCCGGCTTCGACATTACCGAGGAAGCCTTCGGAAAATGCTACGCCACCACCATCGGCCGCCAGTTCGCGGAAGGCTTCATCACCGGCGACACGATGACCGCCGCCTGCATGTACCTGACCGTGGTCGCCGAGACCGCCTTCACCAACACGCTGTTCGTCGCCATGCCTTCGGAAGCCGCCCGCAATGGCGACTATGCCCTGCCCACCGTCTTCCTGTCGGTGCAATCGGACGAGAGCCGGCATATCGGCAATGGCCACTCGCTGCTGATGGCGGCGCTCAAGGAGCCGGAAAACCACCTCTTGCTGGAACGCGACCTGCGCTACGCCTTCTGGCAGAACCACGCGATCGTCGATGCGGCCATCGGCACCTTCATCGAATACGGCACCACCAACCGCGACAAGAACAAGGAGTCTTACGCGGAAATGTGGCACCGCTGGATCTATGAGGACTACTACCGCACCTACATGCTGCCGCTCGAGAAATACGGCATCAAGGTCCATCACGACGACGTCCAGGCGGCCTGGGAGCGCATCACCAAGAAGAACTATGTCCACAAGGTCGGACAGTTTTTCGCAGTCGGCTGGCCGGTCAATTTCTGGCGCATCGAAGCCCAGACCGACAAAGACTTCGAGTGGTTCGAGCACAAGTATCCGGGCTGGTACGGCGAGTTCGGCGAGTTCTGGAAATGGTACGCCAAGCTGAGCCACAAGGGCGAGAAGGTGCTCCTCTTCAATAGCGACGTGGGCTACGTCTATCCGCACCGCTGCTGGTCTTGCCTTGTTCCCTGCCTGATCCGCGAAGACATGGTGGTCGGCGAGATCGATGGCCAGTTGCACACCTTCGCCCACGAGCTCGACAAGTGGACCGCGACCGTGGCCTTCGCCGACGAGTATGAGGGCCGTCCGACACCCGCGATGGGCCGCTTCAGCGGCAAGCGCGAGTGGGAGACGCTCTATGACGGCTGGGATCTGGCCGACGCTATCAAGGACCAGAACTTCGTCCGCTCCGATGGCAAGACACTCATACCGCAGCCGCATATGCGCTTCGACGACAAGGAGATGTGGACGTTGGACGACGTGCGCGGCAACACGCTGGGATCGCCGTTGAAAGCGCTTCGCGGCATGACGCCGGAAGCACGCGCGCAGCACCTGGCGGACTACGCCAAGGGCTTCACCATCAATCCCTGCAACTGATTAGGCCAAGGGGGCGGGTTCGTCCCGCCCCCTTCCTTTTACTGGAGGTCCGTATGTCGGAAACCCACACGGTCAGGCTAAGCCCAGTCGGCGTCGAATTCGACGTCGAGCATGGTGAAACGGTGCTCAACGCCGCTTTCCGCCAGGGCATTGCGCTGCCGCACGGCTGCAAGGAAGGGCAATGCTCGGCCTGCAAGAGCGTGTTGCTCGATGGCGAAGTCGACATGCTCAAATACTCGACCTTCGCGCTGAACGACATGGAGAAGGAGAGCGGCCACATCCTTTTGTGCCGCTGCATCGCCTACTCCGATCTGGAAGTCGAGCTTCTCAACTACGACGAGGAGATTTTGGCGAAAGCGATCGCCGTGAAGACGTTCAAGGGCCGGATTGCTCTGATCGAGCATCTGACTCACGACATTCGCGGCATCGAGATCGAACTCGGCTCGCCGATAAAGTTCTGGGCGGGGCAATATGTCGACATCACGGTTACCACGGAAAAAGGGGAGACGATTACGCGCTCGTTCTCCATGGCAAATACGCCGGACCAAACCCAAAAACTTTGCTTCATCATCAAAAAATACCCTGAGGGAAAGTTCTCCGGAGAACTCGATTCCGGAGGAATCAAGGTCGGAGCCGAAGTCACCGTCGTCGGACCCTACGGAACCTGTTTCCGTCGGGAAGAACGGCAAGGACCCCTAGTGCTGGTCGGCGCCGGCTCCGGCATGTCGCCGATCTGGTCGATCCTCAACGACCATCTTAAGAGCGGCGAGAAACGTCCGGTCTATTTCTTCTACGGTGCCAGGACGCGCAATGACCTGTTCTATCTCGACAGGATCGCCGAGCTGATCGGCCAGCATTCGGATGTCACTTTCATTCCCGTGCTGTCGCACGCGGCTGATGACGCCGAATGGGAAGGCGAACGCGGTTTCGTACACCAGAGTGTCGACGCCAAGCTCAAGCAACTGGCGGTCGACGGGCAGGGCGATGTCCATGCCTGTGGCCCGCCACCGATGATCGATGCGCTTCAGCCGGTTCTGTTCATGAATGGGTTCGAGACCGAGCGGATCTTCTTCGACAAGTTCACCACATCGGCAGGTGCAACGCCGACCCACTGAAGGCGGCAACGCGACTGCAACCACAACTGCAACAAGGGAGTGAAGACTATGCCAGCTATCTCGAGTTCAGTCGGATCCGGAGCCGCCGGCGCGGCGATCTTTGCCGACTCCGACAGCCGGAAGTACCGGTATTTCGACCCGAAGGGCCAGCGCGCCACGCACTACGAAGACATGACGGTCGACGTACAGCCTGACCCGGAGCGTTACCTGATCCAGGACTGGATCATCTCCTTTGCCGACGGCAAGGGCGCCTATGTCAAGCAGAACACCGCCGCGCAGAGCTCCAACTGGCATGCCTTCCGCGCCCCCGATCAGGAGTGGGAACGCACGCACTACCAGCGCCAGTCGAAAATCGAGACGATGGTGCAGAGCGTCATCAACAATGCCCGCAAGTCGGGGGCGCCGAAGACCTTCGACAAGGCCTGGGTCAAGATCCTGCAAACGCAGCTCGGCGCCTGGAAACACGCCGAATTCGGCCTCGGCACCTCGCTGATGCAGGCGCAGCGTTACGGCTACACCCAGATGATCAACAACGCGACGCTGACCAATTCGTCCTACAAGCTGCGGCTGGCGCAGGACATCACGCTCTACCTTGCCGAGATCGGCCTGGACTTGCCCGGCTGGGACGACGAACTCGGCAAGAAGTCATGGCTCGAGGACAAGAACTGGCAAGGTACCCGCGAAGCGGTCGAAACCGTCATGGGCGCGACCGACTATCTCGAACAGTATTTCGCCATCAACATCGTCTTCGAACCGCTGGTTGGAGAAGTGTTCCGCTCAGGCTTCCTGATGCAGATCGCCGCCGCCAACCATGACTTCATCACGCCTGCGGTGATCTCGGCAGCCGAGGCCGACTATGAGCGCAACCTCGCCAACACGATCGACCTCATGCACTTGCTCGCCAACGACGAAAAACACGGCGCGGCCAACAAGAAGCTCTTCCAGGGCTGGGTCATGAAGCACGGCGCGCTCGCCGACAAGGCAGCCACCGGTCTGCAGCCGATCTGGTCGATGCCGCATTCCAAGCCGGTCGCTTTCGCGGATGTCCGTGCCAAATCCGAGGAACGGATTGGGCAGATCCTCGGCGAACTTGGCCTCAAGCGCTGACACAAGGAGAAACCGTCATGTCAACTGCAGCACGCGACGCATCGCAATCCAACATCTTCAGGTCGATGAAGGACATCACCTTCGAACAGACGATTTCGCATCAGTGCGGCGTCACCATGAACGACTCCGTGGAAGCCAGGGCCATCGCTGAATTCATGGGCCTGAAGCCGAACGTAACCGTCACCTACCAACCGGCGATGATCCGCATCGATGGCACAGGCAAGCTGATCTTCAAGATGGACGAGATCAGCGAATATCTCGGCCGCGAGATGACGGCTGAAACCTTCGAGGTCAACAGCTCCACCCACTACGGGCGGATGGTGCGCATCGACGACAACACCGTGATCCTGTTCGGCAACATGGACGAGATGTTCGAATACATCGAATAGGCGACAAAAATTAGGGCGCGCCGCCCGGTTGTGGCGCGCCGATCCGATCAACACGCATCTTGCGGAGGGAAGAATGTTTAGGACACCGGAAGGCAAGGATATTTTCGTGGTCGACGGCCACACCCATTTCTGGGACGGCAGCCCGGAGAACCAGAAAAATGTCCACGGCAAGCAGTTCATCGATTGCTTCTACGCCTATCACACGGGGCTGAGCCCCAAGGACCAGCTGTGGGAGAAGAGCAAGTTCGAGAAATACAGCGCTGACGATCTCTATCGCGACCTGTTCATCGATGGTCCCGATGACGTGGCGATCGTCCAGTCGACCTATCTCAAGGACTTCTACAAGAACGGCTTCAACACGATCGAGCGCAACGCCGAAGTGGCCAAGCGTTATCCGGAGCGTTTCATCGTCAATGGCGCCTTCGATCCGCGCGATGGTGTGAAGGCGCTTGAGTACATCCACTTCCTCAAGGAGACCTACGACGTCAAGGGCGTGAAGATGTACACGGCCGAATGGAACGGCTCTTCCAAAGGCTGGAAGCTCACTGACCCCGATGCCTACAAATGCTTCGAACTCTGCGACAAGCTCGGCATCAAGAACATCCACGTCCACAAGGGTCCGACCATCATCCCGCTCAGCAAGGACGCCTTCGACGTGCATGACGTCGACCACGCGGCGACCGATTTCCAGAACCTCAACTGGATTGTCGAGCATTGCGGCCTGCCGCGCCTCGACGATTTCTGCTGGATCGCGACGCAGGAAACCAACGTCTATGCCGGGCTGGCAGTGGCGCTGCCCTTTATCCACTCGCGTCCGCGCTATTTCGGCGAGGTCATCGCCGAACTTCTGTTCTGGATCGGGCCGGAGAAAATCCTGTTCGGTTCCGACTACGCGATCTGGACGCCGCGCTGGCTTGTCGAGAAATTCTGGGACTATCAAATCCCCGAGGATATCGCCGCAGAACGTGGTGTGCAGCTGACCGACGAGATCAAGGAAAAGATCCTCGGCCTCAACGCCGCGCGTCTCTACAACATCGACATCGAAGCCAAGAAGAAGGCGCTCGCCAGTTCGCCCTTCAGCGTCGCGGCGGAGTAGGAGCCATGGCAACCGCCAGCGTTTCCGGCAGCCGCGAGAAGGAACTCTGGCGGCGCCTTGGTGAGGTCAACGACCCGGAACTCGACGAGCCGATTACCGAGATGGGCTTCGTCGAGCGGGCCGCGATGACGAGCGACGGCAGCGTGGAGATCGACTTCCGCCTGCCGACCTACTGGTGCTCGCCCAACTTCGCGTTCCTGATGCTGGACGGCGTCCGCAAGGCGCTCGACCAGTTATCATGGTCGCCCGCATATCGCGTCAAGCTGCACGACCACATGTTCGCGGAAGAGGTCAATCGCGGCATGGAAGCCGGCAAGACATTCAGCGATATATTCGCCGACCTTGCCGAGGATCAGGATCTCGGCGCTTTGCGCGAAACCTTCAGGATGAAGGCATTCAAGCGGCGCCAGGAGGCAGTCTTGCGGGGCCTGCGGCAGCACGGTCTGACCGATCGGGAAATCCTCGCCATGGAGCTGCCGGCATACGACGCCGCGCGGCTCGAACCAGGCGAAGGGGCAAATCAGATGCCAAGGTACAGGGCGGCTCTGCTTGAACGCTTTCCCGACCGCCGGGTGGATGATCCTGTTTTCGTGACATGGGAAGGGCAACGCATACCGCCCGCCGCACTCGGTGCCCATCTCGCCGACCTGCGTGGTGTGCGCGTCAATATGGAGTTCAACGGCGCGCTGTGCCGTGGGCTCAAGCAGACCAGATACAAGGAACTGGATGTGGTCGACGGCGAACCGACGCTGGTCGATTTCATCATGGATCGCGTGCCGGCACGAGCCGTGCCGACCGCCTGAAGCAGAGCCGACACAACGGCCTCCCTCGCACGAGGCCCCTAACCAACAACCCGCCCGTAAGGCGGAAGGAGGAATCATGCCCAAAATAATGCTTCACAATTCCGAGGCCCGCCGTGCTCTCGCCCGTGGCGTCTTTCGGCTGGCCGCTGCCGTCGAGCCGACGCTCGGCCCCAAAGGCATGAACGCCATGATCGACCGGCCGATCGGCACGCCGATGGTGACCCGCGACGGTGTCAGCATCGCCTCCGAGATCGAGCTGCACGACCGCTTCGAAAACATGGGCGCGCAAGTCGTCCGCGAAGTGTCGATGCAAACCAACGAGGTCGCCGGCGACGGCACCACGACTGCCATCGTGCTCGCCAACGCGCTCATCCAGGGTGGTGTGGAGGCGAATGAACGCGGCGTGAAATCCGTCGATCTGTGCAAGGGCATCGACCTT
The DNA here is from genome assembly GCF_003601975.1 of Mesorhizobium waimense. Classification (GTDB taxonomy): domain Bacteria; phylum Pseudomonadota; class Alphaproteobacteria; order Rhizobiales; family Rhizobiaceae; genus Mesorhizobium; species Mesorhizobium waimense. The sequence continues at coordinate 261,896 of NZ_QZWZ01000005.1, read as the reverse complement.
GCCGTGGCGGCGGTGGTGGCGGCACTCAAGGCTTCGGCCAAGCCGGCAAAGGGCAACGGCATTCTCGCTTCGGTCGCCAACATCGCGGCAACCGATGCCAAGCTTGGCGCACTGGTGGCGGAAGCCCATCAGCGGGTAGGGGTCGAAGGCGTCATCACCACCGATTTCAGTGTGACCACCGAGACCACACTTGATGTGGTCGAGGGCATGTCCTTCGAACGCGGCTATCTCTCGCACCACATGGTGACCGATCAGGAGAAGATGGAGGCGGTTCTCGAACGGCCTTACATCCTGATGACCGACCTCAAGATCAAGGAGCCCGAGGCGTTGGATGCGGCGCGCCGCATTGCCGACGAGGATGGTCGGCCGCTGCTGATCGTGTCCGAGGAAATGTCGCCGGAAGTGGTGGTGACGCTGCTCGGCAAGCAGGGGCCGGGAAAATACCTCGTGGTCCACCCGCCGGAATATGGCCATTGGCGCAAGGCGATGATGGAAGATCTGGCGATCATCACCGGCGGCAAGGTGATCGCGCGCGACCTCGGCGGCCGGCTGGAGGACATCACCGCCGACGATCTCGGAACGGCTGACCGGGTGAAGACCAGTTCGTCCTACACGTCGATCATTCGCGGCGGCGGCGACCATGCGGCAATCGCATCGCGCCGCGCCCAGGTGCAGCGGCAGTATGAAGCCTCGCCGCCGAACATCGATCAGGACAAGCTGCGCGAACGCCTGGCCAAGCTCTCCGGCGGCACCGCGATCCTCTATGCCGGCGGTGTCACACCGGTCGAGCAGAAGCGAACCATTCAGCTCATCGAGGATTCGCTGAATGCGGTGCGCGCCGCAGCCGAAGAGGGCGTGGTCGCAGGCGGCGGCTCGGCGCTTGCCCAGATCGCGCCGCTGCTCGACAAGGTGGCGGCCGGCGTTGACGGCGATATCGCTGAAGGCGTGCGCCTGGTGCGGTCGGTGCTGTCGCGGCCGCTCTGGCGCATCGCCGCCAATGCCGGCGCCGATCCCGAAGCAGTCGTGGCGGAAGTCACGCGCATCAACGGCGGCTATGGCTACAACGCCTCCGCCGGCAGCTACCAGAACATGTTCGAGGCAGGGATCATCGATCCGGTCCGCGTCACCTACACAGCACTCGCCAACGCAGCTTCAGTGGCGACGCTGATCCTGACCACCGAAACGCTGATCGGCCATCTCGCCGAAGACGAGGACCCGACGGCGGGACCGGCTCGCGGCGGCGGCTCCGAAAAACTCGGCCGCGCCTGAAGCAATCCGAACAATCCCGACGTTGAAAGGACACGACGATGAAAGCTGCCAGACTTTACGAATACGACCCGCACATGAACGTCCAGCTCAAGATTGAGGAGGTCGCGGCGCCGACGATCACCGCCCCCGACGAGGTGATTGTGCGGGTAGGTGCTGCCGGCCTCTGCCGCACCGACCTGCACATCATCGAGGGTGTTTGGAAGCCGACCATGGACCCTGAAGGCACGCTCCTGCCTTACGTCATGGGTCACGAGAATGCGGGTTGGGTCGAGGAGGTCGGCAGTGGCGTCAGGTCGGTCAAGCGCGGCGACGCCGTGATCTGTCACCCGTTTCGCTCGTGCGGCATCTGCCTCAACTGCCGGCATGGCGAGGACATGTATTGCGACAATGGCCAGTTCCCTGGCCTTGGCATGAATGGCGGCTTCGCCGAATATTTCATCACCAGCGAGCGCTCGCTGATCAAGCTGAATGCCAACGTCACGCCGATCGAGGTGGCGCCGCTGGCCGATGCCGGGATCACCGCCTACCGCGCCGCCAAGCGGGCGGCGAAGCTCTTGCGGCCGGGGAGCTACTGCGTACTGCTAGGCATTGGTGGCCTCGGCCATATCGCGCTGCAATCGCTGCACGCCATTTCGGGCTGCCGCATCATCGCCGTCGATCGCGAGCCAGCGGCGCGCGTGCTGGCCAAGGATCTTGGCGCCGACTTCGTCCTCGATGGCGGGCCGAACGTCGTCGAGGAGGTCAGCCAGATCACTGGCGGCGGCGCGCATGTGGTCATCGATTTCGTTGGCGAACTCGGCGTCGAGAATATCTGCTGGAAGATGGTGCGCAAGGGCGGGCAACTGTTCGTCGTCGGCTATGGCGGCACCGTCAACGTGCCGACCGCGCATCTGGTCATCGAGGAGATCAACATCGGCGGCAGCCTGGTCGGCAATTTCACCGAGCTTGTCGAACTGATGGAGCTCAACGCCGACGGCAAGGTGAAGATGCACTACACGGAATACAACCTCGCCAGCATCAACACCGCGCTCGACGATTTCAAGAACCGGCGGTTCACCGGCCGCGGCGTCATCGTGCCCTGAAATATTTGGACCGGACTTCGCGCAGCGCAGACGGGTGCGGCGTCCGGTCCCCACCATCGTCCAGAGGGAGCGGAGAGGTATGAACTAATATATCTGTGAATTCATCGGAACCTCGGTGTTGGTCTTCTTCGGCTGCGCGACAGCTCCGAGGTCGGCTGCCCCGGAGCGGCCGCTGCCCGCTTGACGTTGCGCACTGGTGTCATCGGCGCGGGCGAAGCCGAACCAAAGACTTCCTGACCGGCGGCCGGCCGCCAGCCAGATTTGCCAGCCGGATTTCCCCCAACCCATGGCGCAAATGCCATGGTTTTTGCCGCCTGTATCAGACGAAGCTGCGGCGGATACCGTATTGGTCGAGCTTGCGATAGAGCGTCGGCCGGGAGATGCCGAGCCGCCGCGCGACCCGACTGAGATTGCCGCCTTCGGCTGCCAAGGCGTTCTTCATCGCCTGGCGTTCCGCCTCGACGAGTGTACCTCCAGGCAACTCGGGTGAGAGGATTGTTCCTTCATCCGACGTGGCGCGCGGTTCAGAGCTGGGCGCCGTGATTTCCCCGGGCAGATCGTGAAGTCCGATATCGTGGCTCCGCGCCAGAACATGCAACCGCCCGATGAGATTTTTCAGTTCGCGTACATTGCCCGGCCAGCGATAGGCGAGCAGGGCATCGAGCGCTTCGTGCGAGAATTCCAGCGGGTCCTCGCCCGCTGCGGTGGCGATCTGCCGGTTGAAATGTTCGATCAGCAGCAGCACATCCTCACCGCGCTCTCGCAGCGGTGGGACAGTGATCGAGACCGCGCCAATTCGATAGTAGAGATCGCGGCGGAAGCGGCCTGCGGCAATTTCCTGCTTGAGATCGCGGTTGGTCGAGGCGACCAGGCGCACCTCCACCGGGCGACCCCGGCTGTCGCCAATGCGGTTGACCACGCGCTCTTCCAAGACACGCAGCAGAAACGGCTGGACCTCGAGAGGCAATTCGCCGATCTCGTCGAGACTGAGGACGCCGCCATTGGCGAGCTCGAAAACGCCCGGTTTGCCTTCACGCGAGGCACCGGTAAAGGCGCCGGCGACATGGCCGAACAATTCGCTGCCGAACAAGTCCTTGGTGATCGCCCCACAATTGATCGCGATGAACGGATCGTTCGCCGTGCGCCGGCTGCCGGCATGGACAAGCCGCGCAAACAGCTCTTTCCCGACCCCTGTTTCACCTTCGACCAACAGCGATGTTACGCTGCTCGACCGGGCGACGCGGCAGGCGACGTCGATGGCGGCCTGCAGCGCTTCGCTTTCGCCGACGATCATGGCGACAGCATCCTGAAGATGCTTGTTCACTTCCCGGTGGACCACCGCCACGCTTGAGGCTACCGGCACTGAGGGGAATACCAGCGCCGCGCCTCGCAGGTCGCCGTCGAGCTTGAGCGGCGTGATGTGGCAGGATCGCAGATGGGCCGGCAACGCGCTGGCAAGGTCGGCGTCGGAGCCGGACGACGGAAGGTTCATTAGCCAGCGGCCACGGCCTGGCTCCATCGGACCGTCCATCATCTCGGTGGTCTCGCCGTCAGGCACGTTGTTGCAGAAGATAGCGCGGCCGCGATGGTCGACGATCACCAGCCCGTCTTTTCGGCGGTAGCTGGGAGCTGACGAGATAAAGGCTTCGAGCAGGCGCGTGCGTTGTTCCTGCTGCTGTTCGGCCAATGCCTTTTCGATCTGCCGGGCTGTGGCGGCGACGAGTGCGGTGTTGTGAGGCCGGAAGATCGGCGAATAGCCTGACAGGTCCACCACACCGATGATCTTGCCGTCCAGCGGATCGCGGATCGGCGCGCCGGCGCAGGTCCAGGATTTGATGCCGGCGCAGAAATGCTCGGCCGCATGGACGAAAGTGGGCACACCGGTCCACAGCGCCGTGCCGATGCCATTGGTCCCGACGGCATCCTCGTTCCATTTGCCGCCGATGTCGAGGTGGATATCCATGCCGGCATGCAGCGTCTTCTTGTCGCCGATGGTGTCGATCAGCACGCCGTCGCTGTCGGCAAGGACCAGCATCGCGCCTGTCCCGTCCAGCAGCTGGCCAAGGGAGGCGAACGACCGCCGCGCCGCCGAAACCAGTTCTGCATTGGCCCGGGTCAGATATTCGATCTCGTCGCGATCACTGCTCAGCGGCGCCTCAATCCGTTGAGCGCTGATGCCGCCGGTGGCGCTGCGATACCAGGATTCGTGAATGAGGGAGCGCACATGGCTTGGGTGGACAGGATCGCGGGCACATTTGGGCTCGTCAGCCAGAAAACTTTCCCAGGCGCGCATGGTGGCACGCTCGTCATAGTCGATGTTGCCCAGAACCATTTGCCCAGTGTCCAGCGATGCACGTCCCGGAAGAGCATCGATCTTCATCTGATTGGGGCTCATCTCGCGTTTCATTCAGTCATCACAGACCCTTGAGGCATGCCATTTCTGTATGCTGCCGCGGTCGCAAGCTGCCGCGGATTGGACTGCGGTCAGTCGATGCCGAGTTTCGCGCCGATGTCGGCAGCAAGCTGTTCTTCGGTATAGGTGGCGGCGAGGCAGGATCCGTCCAGGTCGGCAAGCGCCGCGGCGACAGTTTCGTCGACCGGCGAGAAGAAGCCATTCTGCTTCGTCGCCAGCACGAAGACCTGGTCCCCGCCCCGGTTGCGGATATCGCCGATGTGATGAAGTTGACGACCTGTGTTCTGATCCTTCGAGATCACGCGGCCGTTCATGGTGACATGGATGGACGGTTTGGCTTCGGCGACAGGGGCGGCACTGCCGCCAACATGGATGATCAGACCTTCGGCCTTTGGTTGCTGGCGCGGCTTCCTGGACGCCGAATAGCCGCCGCCGCTGATCTGGTCGGCAAGGCGAACGATGGTCGAGCGGTTCTGCTCGATCAGTCTTTTGACTTGTACGTCCTCGCGCCGCGGGCCATCCCGCTTGGAGATAATCTCGACCATGAATCCTCCCAGATTCGATCCGCGTCGCCGTTGCTACGGCTCATTTTTCTTGTTGATGGTGAACCCTACACTGTCTCCGTGAGGTTCGCCATTCATATAAGATAGCGCCAAAATTTGCTCGCTGGTAGCAGGCGGCTGCTACACAGGATTTCCGGTATTCGTACGTTTTGAGCCGCGTGTCAGGCTGCCTTGTTCGTCAATTCCGAGGGGTCGCTGTCGAGTGGTTGCCTGTCGCGCAGGTAAAGCGCGCACGTGGTGCGCAGCATGGAGGCAAAGTTCGGGATATTGCCGTTGATCTCCAGCGCTTCGTCGTAAAGCGTCGAGAGGAATTTAGGCGCCGTCATCCCCTGTCCCTGCGCGATCTCGTCCAACAGCGTCCAAAAAGTGGCCTCGAGCTGGATGCTCGTCGAATGGCCACCTATTCGAACTGAGCGATTGATTAGCCGATACCCTTCCGGATCCTGCCCGGCAAAGACCTTACACATGCGAAGACCTCCCGTTTGATGTTTGCTTTGGGCGAAGGCGCGGTTTCTGGGCCATTCGCCGGGATGATATCAATCCGAAGCGCATTTTCCGCTCAATTTGCAGTGACTACGATTGGGACCTTAGTGCGTGAACCAGCCTTACGCAATTTCTTGACGTGGTAACCGGCTGCCACCCCTTTTGGGACCAATGGGCCATCGTGGGCGGTATCCGAGGCCACGCGGTAGACTGGAAGCTCCATTGGCGAAAGCAATTCATTCGATGATCCGGGTGGTGAATGAGAATCTGTCGGTCAGTTTTTATAGAAGCGCGTTCGGACTCGATGTTGCGGACCGGTTGGATTTCGACACGTTCACACTGGTCTATCTGCGCAATGCGGAAGCTGATTTCGAGCTTGAACTGACGATCAACAAGGGCAGGGCAGGGCCCTACGCGCTTGGCGACGGCTATGGCCACTTGGCCCTTTGCGTCGACGATCTCGAGGCAGAACATGAGCGCTTGGTGGCCGCAGGTTTCAATCCACGAAAAATTGTCGAGTTCAACCGCGAAGGCGCACTGCTTGCGCGGTTCTTTTTCGTGGCCGACCCCGACGGTTACCAGATCGAGGTGCTGCAGCGCCACGGGCGCTACAAATAGGACGTTGCGCCCCTCAGCGGCGGTCGACGACGCTGATAACGCTCGACATTCCTGCTTGGTCAATCATTAACTGCTTTGCAGAAGCAACCGTGGAAGACTTCGGTCGAGATCGAGGAACTTGGAAATAGGCATTATGTGCGGGTCATCGAGAACGGCGCGGTAAGCATCAAGGGCTTCGGTTCCCAGGCAGATGCCAAAGCCTTCGCCCAAGGCGAACGAGCGCGGCTCGGGCTTGACTCGCCTCTCAAGAACTAAAGCCAGGCCACCACAGCGCTTCCGTAAGAACGAGAATTCTGATATCAGAGTTTTATGCCAAAGCAAGAAACCGTGGCATCAAAGAAACGTCGCGGACCGGCCCCAACTGGCAAGGGTGTGCCGATCATGGTGCGCCTTCAGCCGGACATGCTCGCGGGCGTCGATCAATTTGTTGCCGAGCATGATGTTTCGCGACCTGAAGCCGTTCGAATGATCATTCGTGACTGGTTGATCAGACACCAGGTACTGAAAGCTGAGTGACCCGCCTCGCGTCGGCATGGCTGCTGTTACAGGTGGAAAAGCCCCGACGCCGCTAGGCGCGAGGCAGTGCGCAAGGAGTGCGCTTGATGTTGAACGGCTATTTCGCCGTGGCTGTCAGCCAATGGATGAGCAGGGCGTCGGCCATCTGTCACAGCGGATTTTGGAAAATAGGGCGATGTCTGTCGCTCAAAAAGGATAGTTTGAAATCGGCGGGCTTCAACCTGACGATTGGACAGTCGCTAATGATTGTCCAACAAGATGGCTAGATGTCTGGTCGCGGCGCTTTCTAAAATCAGCTCCTCCAGCCCACTTTCGCTGATCGGCGAACCGTTGACGCGACGTCTGAGTACACGAAGCGCTTCTGAAATCGACACTGCTGTGTTTTTCGCGTGATCATCCAGGTAACGGCCGACTTCAATCACGGCATCTGCATCTACGTTGGATGGTAATTCTCGCATGCCACCCTCCTATTTCCTCCATTTGCCCTCTCGATCCGCATGGGAAATGATCAAGAAGAACGCGGCCCGAGCGACTTTCTTCTTCGAAGCGTATGGATGCACCCTGCGTGCCACTTTGATCAATTGCTTGGGGGTCATGTCCGGCTTCAGAATCCGTATGAGGGTGTCGCAAATCGCCCGCAATTCGGCTGCTTCCATATGGAAATCTCCGTCGTTCAACTCGGTGCGGCTGGCGAATGGCGCGATGATCGTACAGGCCCAGTGTGTGGCAGGGAACTGCAAATTCTTCAGCCTTTACGTCCGTCGATACAAGAAGTGGGAGGGCGCCCTATTCATTTTGGCTTAATTGCGCGATCCCTCATGCGGAGATAAATGAATCTCGACGGAGGGAACTCACCGAGTTTCAGCCGCAGGCGGCCGATGCGGGGCTAGCCACCAGGCATTCGCATCGGCCAAGGCCTAGGGCGCCGCGGCAATCAGCCTTCCTCCCGTAAATCCTGCAGCGAAGCATGATGTAGGTCTTCCTCGTCGCGCAAGTGCTTCACCCGCCCGATCAGCCCGGCTTGACCCCTTGCGTGGCTTGCCGCTTCATGGCCTTTGGCGCTGCGCCCGCGTGCTCCTGGACGCGGTTCTAGAGCCGTTCGCGCATCTCTCGGTTTAAGGTGATGAATGCAGAGCCGACATAGCGGTCTGTGCAGCGCTCAGCCATCAGGGCAAAGGCAGGCTTGCCGGCCTAGCGCTCGACGCGGAGCAATTCGTATTCATCGATGCTAAAGGCTGTTGTCTTTAGCCAGGCTGTCGAATTGCCGCCCCGGTAGTCGGCTCAAGTGCTAGAACGGCCCGCCGGTCGAGCGTTCAGCCCTTTTTTGTAAATCCGCACGAGCACGTCGCGAGCAGACACGGCGCGCTCCCGCGTGCAGCCTATAAGTATTTTCCCACCCAAGGTTGCGGGCTCGCCGGTAACTTCATCCCATACCGTCCAAGCGCCAGACGGCTCAAGAAGGCAACTAAATCTACCTTGGCTTTCTTCCATCGCCCCATTCCCGAACGGGCAGAGCCTTTCACTATTTTAGCAGTCACGCAAGTAATGCAGGTGAGAGATCACTGCATCATTTGGTAAAGGTTAATTGCGATCCAGAGAAAGCTTGGCTTGGCATCGAATTCACTGGCGTTTTATTAAATAGCCATCCAAACTTCGGCGTGCAGGATGACCCTGCCATCACGTGGCCCGCTACGTCGGCGAAGAATTCCTTGTGCTCCTGCACGGGGTGGACGAGCAAGAGGCCATCTCCGTGGCTGAGCGAATTCGTAAGAGCGTCGAGGCCGCCGCTTTTCCCAACCCTGCAGCCCGCGTGTCGCGCCGCGTCACGCTCAGCATTGGAGTGCAGTTCAGACGGATGACGAGGACATCTCACCGGAGCAGTTACAGCGTCAGGCGGATGCGGCACTCTATCTTGCCAAGCAAACCGGCCGCAACCGAGTGCTGCTCCACCGACCGGAGCCATTCGGGCGCAAACATATTCAATCGACACGGTGATGCCGTCGAATAGGCCAGCGACGCGATAGTAGAATAGTCGCTCCGCTACGCCGTTCCAGTCAAACCTTTGGCCCAGACGCTTCCAGAGGTGATTTTTGACACGTTGTTCGCGCCAAAAGTCGTCGTATCGGAAAACGCGATTAGCGTCCCGTATATCAAGATTTGGGGTGGGCTTTCTGCCAAGCCTCGTACTCATCGGTCGCACTTGGGTGCAGCGGATAGTAGCGTTGCAACGGCCCGCCCTCCATCAGCTTCACACGCGAGAACTCCTCCCATTCGTGATGCTTCTGTGATTCTTCGATTACCTTCGGGGCCATTGCGACGGGAAGCACCACCACCCCGTCATCGTCGGCGACGATGATGTCGCCGGGGATCACCGTGACGCCGCCGCAGGCAATCGGAACGTTGACGGCATTGGGGTAGATGTTGGTCTGCACATGGTAGTTGGGCGTCCAGCCGCGTAGCCATAGGGGCAGATCGAGCTTTTCGACATTGGGCCGGTCGCGCATGCATCCATCGATGACGATACCCGCGCCGCCTCTGCCCTTGAAATACGTCGACATCATATCGCCGAAGACGCCCGAGCTCATGTCACCGCGCGCGTCGACCACGACCACATCGCCCTCCTGAGCGTGATAGAGCACGTGCCGGTGCAGTTGTGTCTCTGGGTCGGCATATTCTCCCTCGTTGAAGAGGTCGGGCCGCTGCGGCATGAACTGCAGCGTCAGCGCCGGCCCGACGATCGACTTCCCATGGTTCTGCGCCACCGGACCGACCATGTGCGGATTGCGGAAGCCCATGTGGCCAAGCGTGCCGGCAACTGTCGCGGCGCCGATCTCCCTTAGCGCCTCGATCAGATCTTTAGGCGGTCGCGTGATGTCGGGAGTATGCGTCATTTTAGACTCCGGTGGATGGGAACTACCAGTTCGTGACAGAACCGTCGCGGCGCTTGAGGTGGGGCGCTTCCCAGAAACGGAAACTCTCCGCCTGGATCGCCTCCTCGTTGATCTCGACGCCCAGCCCCGGCAGATCGCTGACCGGATAATCGGGGCCGTCGAGTTGTGGTTGCACCGGGAAGAACTCGGAACTGTCGAACCCCAGCTTTCTTTCCGGCGCCCTGGTCTCAAGCCACGCGAAGTTCGGCACCGCGGCGGCGAGATGCATGGTCGCGGCGGTGCACACTGGACCTAGAGGATTGTGCGGCATCAGGTCCACATAGTGCGCCTCGCTCCAGCCGGCGACCTTCATCGCCTCGGTGAGCCCGCCGACATTGCAGACATCGAGCCGGTTGAACTGATGTATGCCGCGCTCGATGTAGGGCAGGAACTGCCACTTGCTGGCAAATTCCTCGCCGATGGCAAAAGGGATATCGGTCATCGTACGCAGGGATTCGTAGGCCTCCGGTGTTTCGTCTCGTATCGGCTCCTCGAGGAAATCAAGCACACCACGGCCGAGCTTGTTGCAGAAGCTCGCCGTCTCGGCCACCGACAGCCGATGGTGATAGTCGATGCCGAGGACGACGTCGTCGCCCAGCGCCTCGCGCGCCTTGTTTAGCATACTTGCGGTAGCGCCGATCGACTCGCGCGGCTCGAAGACGTCCCTGCTGTTTTGCCCAACGGGGAAGAAGCGGATCGCCTGCCACCCCTGTGCGCGCAGTTCCCGGGCTCGTTCTATGGCAACATCACCCTCGGCCTCGTCTCCGGTCGAGGCGAAGGTTGGAATGCGGTCGCGCTGCTTGCCGCCCAGCAATTCGTAGACCGGCACGCCCAGCGCCTTGCCCTTGATGTCGTGAAGCGCGATGTCGATGGCGGAAATCGCCGCCTGCAGAACGCGCCCGCCTTCGAAGTACTGGCTGCGATAAACCTCTTGCCAGATCCGGCCGATCTGCATCGGGTTGCGGCCGATGAGGAACTCGCGATAGTGCTCGACCGCGCCGGCCACGGCCATCTCGCGACCGCTCAAGCCGCTCTCGCCCCAGCCGAAGATGCCCTGATCGGTCTCGACCTTGACGAGCATCTGGTTGCGCGTTCCTACCCACACTGGATAGGGCTTGATCGCGGTGATCTTAAGCTTCGTAGTCATTCACGCCCACGTCCCACACGCATCCGCCCTGTCTCAGTTTGCCTCGAGGGCCATCTCCGTTTCGCCGTCGAACAGATGGATGCGTTCCTGGTCGAACTCGAGCCAGATCTGCTCGTCAGGTTTGACAGCGATGTTGGGGGGTACGCTGATGTTGACGATGGCGCCGGACAGAAACGCCTGCACGAAGGTGACGTCTCCGGTCGGTTCCACCGTATATGCCTTGGCCGGAATGGCACCATGGACCGCGCTCTTGTGCAGCTTGATCGTCGAGTGTCGCGCACCGAGCACGACCTTCTTAGTAGTCGCTCTCTGGACCTTGCGGGCATTGAGTTGCGACAGCTGGAGGGTCCAGCCTTCCGCGCTCGTCAGAACGGTGTCGCCGTTTGCCGTCGATGCCTCAAGCGGAATAAGGCTCATCGCAGGGCTGCCGACGAAGCTCGCGACGAACATGTTGGCGGGATGGGCGAAAACTTGCGCCGGCGAATCGTATTGCTGCAGATAGCCGCCGTTCATGACGGCCATCCTGTCTGCCATGGTCACGGCCTCCAGCTGGTCGTGCGTCACATAGACGATCGTCGCCTTGAGGTCCTGATGGAACCGCTTGATTTCGGACCGCATCTGCACGCGCAGCTTTGCGTCGAGATTGGAGAGCGGTTCGTCCATCAGGAATACTGCCGGATCTCGAACGAGGGCGCGCCCCAGGGCCACGCGCTGCTGTTGCCCGCCTGAAAGCTCGCGCGGCTTGCGCTCGAGCAACTGCGTCATGTCGAGCACTCGCGCCGCTTCCCTGACCTTCCTGTCGATCTCGTCCCTGCGCAGCTTGCGCATTTGCAGCGGGAAGGCGAGGTTCATATAGACCGACTTTTGCGGATAGAGCGCGTAGTTCTGGAACACCATTGCGATGTCCCGGTCCTTGGGGTCGAGCTCGTTGACCACGCGGTCGCCGATGACGATGTCGCCCGATGTCATCGGGATCAGCCCCGCGATGAGGTTGAGCGTTGTCGTCTTGCCGCAGCCTGAAGGGCCGACAAGCGCAACGAACTCGCCGTCATTGACCGTCAGCGAAACCTCGTTGACGGCCTTGAAGCTGCCATAGGTCTTGACGAGATCTTTGAGGACCACGTGGGCCATCGGCAACTCCCTAGTGCTTGACCGCGCCTTCTGTAAGGGCGCGTACGAAGTATCGTTGCAGGACGAGGAACAGCACCACGACGGGCACGCTCATCATGAAGCTGGCCGCCATCAGACCTGGAAAGTCCGTCGTGTTTTCCGAGAAGAAGCGTTGGATGCCGACCGGCAAGGTCAGCTGCTCGTTCTTGGAGAGGAAGGTGTATGCGTAGATGTACTCGTTCCAGGCGCCGATGAAGGAATAGATCGCGGTGGCGATGATTCCCGGCGTCGAGAGCGGCATCACGATCAGGATGAAGGCCTGGAACCGCGTTGCCCCATCGATGCGCGCCGCCTGCTCGAGTTGCACCGGGATGTTGTCGTAGAAGCCCTTGAGGAGCCAGATTGCCAGCGGCAGGCCGAAGGTGAGATAGGTCAGAATCAGCGAGCCATGCGTGTTCACCAGCCCGATCGCGCGCATCAGGATGAAGAGCGGCACGAGAAAGATCACCGCCGGGAACATGTTGCGAAGCAACACGGCGAAGAACAGAAAGTTCCGGCCAGGGAAGGTAAAGCGCGAGAACGCGTAGGCCGCAGGGACAGCAACGATCACAGAAAGGATGGTCGTGGCGGTCGAGACGAAAAGGCTGTTCCAGAAGAAGCGGAGGAAGTCCTGGCCGACACTGTTCTGCGGATCGAGCAGCTTCTGGTAGCTGGCAAGGGTAGGTTGGTCAGGCCACCATTGCGGCGGGAATTGCATCGCGGCGAAGCCGGACTTGATCGAGGTGATCAGCATCCAGATCATCGGCAACGCGGTGTAAAGCAGCATGAACACGAGGAAGATACGCCCGCCCCAGCGCCATCCGTCGATGCTCGCACGTCGACGGGCCTGACCTCGACGGGCTGTCTCGGCAATCGTGCTCATGCGCTCCCATCCTTCCGTTCGTTTCCGCTTAGCGCACGGACGTAGAAGTAGCCGAGCGTCATCAGGATGAGGAACAGAAGTACCGAATAGGCCGATGCCACGCCCCAGCGCTGCCGGCCGAAGGCGAGCTCATAGATGTGGGTGATCCAGATGTGCGATGCGTTCGACGGCCCGCCGCCGGTCATGATCCAGGGGATGATGAAGGAATTGAAGTTGGCCACCGCCAGCAGCAGGATCGTCACTGTAGAGACGTTTCTCAAGTGCGGGAAGGTGACGTGCCAGAAGCGCTGCCATGCATTGGCTCCGTCGACCTTTGCGGCGCGCAACAACTGGTCGGGGACTGTCTGAAGACCGGCCATCATCATGATCATGGCGAATGGAAACTCCCGCCAAATATTGACGACGATCAGGGAGGGCAGCACCGTGCTGACGCTGTCGATGAAATTCGGCGGCCGGTCAGCCAATCCGAGGCCGACCAGCACCGCGCCGATGATTCCAAAGTCCGAATGGTAGATCCACTTCCAGATATAGGATGCGGCGACCGCGCTGATGACCCAGGGAATGATCAGGATAGCGCGCAGCACACCCCGACCGATAAAGTCGCGATGGAGCGCCAGCGCGCTGGCAAACCCCAGGACAAATGCGATGAAGGTCGATGCCAGTGTCCAGATAAGGGTGTTGGAGGTGACCTTCCAGAACACCGGACTTGTGAGGATGGAGGTGTAGTTGCCGAAGCCGACGAAGATCTTGTCACGGAGCTGCAGGCCAGGCGGCGTGTTGAAGAACGACAGCTCAATCGTGTAGTAGATCGGATAGGCGATGACGATGAGCATCACGGCAATCGCAGGAAGCACGTACGCGTAGTCAGCGCGATGTTCCCAAATCTTCCGCAGCAGGGGTCGCAATCTTCCGCGAGCCCCGGTCTTGCCGGTCACGATCGTCACTTTGGCGGGCCTTTGTTTTTCGGAACGAACCGGCTGCGCTCTCGGCGCAACCGGTAAGGTCGCAGATCAGGCTTCGGCTAGAGTCCGCCGCCCATCAGGTCTTTCACCTTCTTGGCCGCGTCGTCCGCCGCCTGGTCGACGGTCATCGCTCCGGTCAGGGCATTTTGCAGCATGTCCGGGACGATGATGTTCATGATCTCGGGGGACTGCGGCAACGCCGGAAACGGGATGCCGTATGGCAGCATCGAGGTGGTGACGTCGAGGAACTTGATGCTGTCCAGACGCTCCTTCATCCATTTGGTCTTGAAGCCGTTGAGGTTGCCGGGGTTCGAGCCGGCGTAGGCCATCTTCAGCGACCATTCAGGGCTGGTCCACATGCAGATGATGGCCTTTGCAGCCGGTTCGTCCACCTTGCCGCCCTCGACATATTCGGGCTTCAGGATGTGAATGTTCGAGCCGCCGAACACGACTGCCCGCTTGCCGTCGGGGCCGGTCGGAATCAGGCCGTAGCGCATGTTGTCGATGACGGTCTGCGCCTTGTCCTTGTCGGTACCCGTCGCCTTTTTCTGCAGGTCGAGCATGACATTGTAGTCGGACGGGTGCGAGATCATCATGCCGAGCTGGCCGGCGAGGAACAGCGGCTGGTTGTCGGCCTGTTGGTTGGTGAGTGCCGAAACCGGAACCGACTTGTCGCGGACATACATGTCGTAAGAGGCTTGCAGCGCGGCCTTGCTCTGCGGGCTGGCGAGCTCGATCTGCTTATAGGTCGGGTTCGCCGTGGCTTCGTCGAAGACGCCGCCGCCATAGGCCCACAGTTGCGGCATGAAGCGGTACGGCGTATTGCCGGCATTCTTGCGAGCCACGAGGCCGTAGCCGGCAATGCCGAGCTTGTCGTGGATCTGCTTGGAGTACTTGACGACGTCGTCCCAGGTTGCCGGAGCCTTGTCCGGATCGAGACCTGCGCGCTTGAAGATGTCGGCATTCCAGATGAACGCCATCGTCTCATTGTTGGTTGGAATGCCGTAGGTCACACCGTCCCAGGTCACGGCTTTCATGGCGCCGGGCCAGAAGTCCTCGGTCGAATACCCCACGTCCTCGGGCTTGAGCGGCTCCAGATAGCCCTTTGAAGCGAACTCGGTGCCACCCAGGATTTGCAGGCGTACCGCCATCGGCGCGGCATTGCCAAGGAGCGCCGTGCGGAACTTGTCAAGGAGATCGTTGTAGGTGAGGGCTTGTTCCTCGAGCTGGATGTTCGGATAGGTCTTGCGGAAGGTCTCGAAGAAATCCTTGTAATACTGGCGCAGGAGGTCGGGGTCGCCCTCGAACACGCCCTGATACCAGAAAGTCAGTCGCCCCTTGTAGTCGAGCGGGGTGACCTTGGCGCAATCGGCCGCCGTATCAAAATCCTGTGTGCCTGCAATGGAGCGCACATATTCCGGCGACCACTTGCTCAAGTCGACCGGCGCCGCACCGAGCGCCGGCGCAGACATCAACGATGCCATTAAGGCAGTGGAGACAGTGCCGCGCAGGACGGCACCGCCGAGTGTAATCCTCGTCATAGGTATCCTCCAGGTTTCTCTCCCATGCCGCTCTGCATCGAGGCGAGCGGTCTTGCTCGTCGGCCGCGAGACAGCTCATTCAATGTATCCATTCGAGCACTTTGTACGTTTTCAGATCGTGGATTGTCTGTCAACGCGATAAATCGTACATTGTTTATGGAAACCGTGCGTGATATCGAACAAAACGTGTATTGAACGAGGGGAGCCGGGCTTGGCCGAAACAAGCGATTTCAAAGCAGAGCCACCCGAGGGGATTGACCCTCTCGGGGCCTCAAGCGAGGGCGCCTCGCTTTATCAACTGATCAGGGAAGACATCATCGAAGGGCGGCTCGCCGCCAACGAACGGCTCGTGGTAACCGATCTCGCCCGGCGTCACGGCACCTCGACCAACCCCGTGCGCGAAGCTCTGCAGCTGTTGCGCGGCGAGGGCTTTGTCACCTTCGTTCCCAACCGAGGCGCGCGCGTTCGACCTATAGATCAGGATTTTGTCCGGGATATCTACGAGATCGGAGTCCTGATCGAGCCGGCCCTGACGCGATGGTTCGTGAATATGGCGACCGCCGAGGACATTGCCGAACTCGAACGTATCCAGGGCCTGATTGAAGAGAACAACTTTGCCGACACGTTCAGGCACAGCGAGCTGGATACCGCGTTTCACACCGTGATGTACCAGAGGCACTATAACCGCCATGCGGCCGAGCTTTGGTGGAAGCATCGCGAAGTGCTGCGAGCCGTGAGCCGGCGTTTCAATTTCACGCTCGCCCGGCGTGCCGCGATCCTTCGCGAGCACCGCGAGCTCATCGCGCATGTAAAGGCGGCAAATGCCGACGAGGCAGCCGAACTCATTGCGCGCCATGTCGAGGGCTCCGGGCGGCATGTCCTCGAGCACATGCGCGCGCGTAACGCCGCTCGGGCAGGGTAGCGTATTCGGTCCAGAACACCGCTATTCGGGTCATTCCAGACGAAGGTAGTTGAGAGATGAAAATCACGAGCATTCGGCCGTGGCTGATCAAATCCGATGCTTCTTATTGGGGAGAGTACCTGTTCGTCGAAGTGACGACCGATGAGGGGGTGAGTGGCTGGGGAGAGATCACCACCACTACAAGGCTCGCCAACCGCGCTCTCTGCACGATCCTGTGGCAGATCGGCATCACCGTGACCGGCGAGGATCCAGCGCGCATCGAGCACCTCTGGCACAAGATTTTCCGCAGCTTCACCTATATGGGCAGCCGCGGCGCCGCCGTCGAATGCGTGAGCGCCATCGACATAGCCCTCTGGGACATCCGCGGCAAAGTCCTCGGTAAGCCGATTTACGAGCTGCTGGGCGGACCGGTACGCGATGAAATCGCGCTCTACACCCATCCCAACCAGGCCAAATTTACCAGCAAGGAGGCTGTGGTCCGCGAAATTCGAGACATCGTTGAGTCCGGCCACACCGCGCTCAAGTTCGATCCTTTCCCCCATCAGGGCCGCACCGCCGATGGACTGTCCCGCGAGCAGCGGGACGGCTACCTCGATGGTAGCATGACCCGCAAGGACGAGCGCGAAGCGGCCGAACTCACGGCTCTGATCCGCGAAACGGCAGGCCCTGACATCGACATCCTCATCGATGCGCATGGCCGCTTCGACGTCCCCACCGCAATTCGCCTCTGCCGCAGCCTCGAGGAAGCCGGCCAGATCGACTGGTTCGAGGAGCCCTGTCCGCCCGAGAGCCTTAACGCTCTCAAGCAGGTGCGCGAGAAGGTCAGCGCCGCTATCTCTTGGGGCGAGCGCGGCCACACGAAATGGGATTTCGTGCCGGTGCTCGAGAACAAGCTCGCTGACTACATTATGCCGGACGTCACCTGGACCGGCGGCATTACCGAGCTCAAGAAGATTTCCGCCCTGTGCGAAGCCTACTACATCCCGGTCTCGCCGCATGACGCCGCGGGGCCGATCAACGTGGTTGCGGGGGCGCAGGTGATGATGACCGTTCCCAACTTCTACAAACTTGAGACGTCGGAGTGGAACCTGGGCAAATACGATCATCTCATCGATAGACCACTCGACGTTTCGAACGGCTGCCTCAAGCTGACGTCGAAACCTGGTCTCGGTGTCGAGATGAACCGCGATTACCTGCAGGCCCATGAGATTGAGCTGAGTTAGCAACGCTCCATGCCGGCCGGCGTTCGGGGCGGCAAGCCCCCTGACCAGAACGAGGACAAGTCATGCCAAAGACGGACGGAGCCGACGAGGCTCTCAATCGGGTGAACACGAACTCCAAGCCGTCCGACCTTCGCATCACCGACATGCGGGTAGCCGAAATCGTCGGCGCGCCGTTCACCTCAGCACTGCTCAAGATCTACACCAATCAGGGGATCGTCGGGCTTGGCGAGGTGCGTGACGGCGCCAGCGCCACCTACGCGTTGATGCTGAAAAGCCGGCTGCTTGGCGAGAACCCTTGCGACATCGATCGCCTGTTTCGCCGCATCAAGCAATTCGGCGGGCACGGCCGGCAAGGTGGCGGCGTCTCGGCGGTGGAAATCGCGCTGTGGGATCTCGCAGGCAAGGTCTATGGCGTCCCCATCTACCAGATGCTCGGCGGCAAGTTTCGCGACAAGGTGCGCATCTATTGCGATACCGACGCCGAGAAACCGAGCGGCGCCGAAACCGGAAAGCGCCTCAAGGAGCGTATGAACCGCGGTTTCACCTTCCTCAAGATGGACCTGGGCTTGATGCAGATCGCCCATGTCTCGGGCGCCGTGGCCGCGCCCGCCGGCGCGCTCGAAGGGTTTCACGCCAACCCACGCGGCCGTGGCGGCGCGCTCGAGGAGCGTAAGGCGCGCAATCTCGCCTACGATGCGCAGAACGTGCAGCACCCGTTCACGGGCCTGCATTTCACCGAAAAGGGAATCGACCTGCTCGAGCAGTATATCCACGAGGTCCGCGAGGTGATCGGCTACGAGATCCCGCTTGCCATCGACCATGTCGGCCACGTCTCGCTGCAGGACGGCATCCGTCTCGCCCGGCGGATCGAGAAATACGTTCCGGCCTGGCTCGAGGATGTGATCCCATGGCAGTTCACCGAACAGTACCGACAATTGCAGGAGGCCACCACGGTGCCGATCTGCACCGGCGAGGACATCTACCTCAAGCAGGCCTTCGAGCCTCTGCTTAAGAGCGGCGGCCTCTCCGTTATCCACCCGGACCTGCTCACCAGCGGCGGCATCCTCGAGACCAAGAAGATCGGCGATATGGCGCAGGACCACGGCGTCGCCATGGCGATCCACATGGCAGAAAGCCCGATCGCCGCAATGGCCGCGGCACATGTCGCGACCGCGACCGAAAACTTCATGGCCCTCGAATACCACTCCGCCGATGTCGACTGGTGGGACGATATCGTCACCGGCCTTCCCAAGCCGCTCGTCAAGGACGGCTTTATCACTGTTCCGGACAAGCCGGGCCTGGGGATTGACGACGTCGTCGACGAGGTGATCTCGCGGCATCTGCAGCCGGGTGTCACCGGAATCTGGCAGCCCACGGATCACTGGGACGACGAGTATTCCTGGGATCGCACCTGGAGCTGAGGCGAAGAGAACCGAACATGAAGATCACCGACCTTCGCTGCGCCGTTATCGGCAAGCACCCCATCGTTCGCATCGACACCGACGAGGGCATGCACGGCCTGGGCGAAGTCGAATACACCAAGCCCTACCTCAAGCCTTTGGTGCTGCATTTTCGCGAGGCGCTGATCGGCGAGGATCCGACCGATGTCGAGCGGGTGATGCTGAAGATCCGCCAACGCGGCTCTTTCAAGCCCTATGGCGCGGCGATAAGCGCCATCGAGCATGCGCTGTGGGACATCGCCGGCAAGGCGGCGGGCGTTCCAGTCTACAAGTTGCTCGGCGGCAAGGTGCGCGACAAGGTACGCGTCTATAACGGCTCGATCCGTCAGAAACGCACGGGCGACCGACCGGAGGATTACGCCGCTGACGTCCAATGGATGATGGAGCAGCCGCAGAACTTCTTCATGGTCAAGCAAGGAATCTCGTTCCACTCCAACATGAAGGATACCATCGAGGGCTTCCATTACGGCGTGACGCAGAAGAAGGCCGGCTACCACGGCGCCATGGATCAGGGTGTGATCAGCGAGCGCGGTTTCAATCACATGCTCGACTGCGTAATCGCCATGAAGGAAGTGCTGGGCGACAAGGTCAGTCTGGCGCTCGACTGTGGCCCGGGCTGGATGCTGCCCGATGCGATCAAGTTTGCTCGCGCGGTCGAGAAGTATAATTTGATGTGGGTCGAGGACATGCTGACTGGCGACTATGTGCCATGGGTCAATCCGCAGGCCTATCGGGAGCTGACCACTTCCACCTCGACGCCAATCCATACCGGCGAGCAAATCTACCTGCGGCACAATTTCAAGGAACTGATCGAGACGCAGGCGGTGCGTGTCATCGGTCCGGACCCGGCCGATATCGGCGGGATTGCCGAGCTCAAATGGGTCGCCGAGCACGCCTATATGCACTCGATCCTGATAGCGCCGCACGGCACCGCGAACGGCCTACTCGGCCTCGGCGCGCTGATCAACGTCTGCGCCACCTTGCCCGCCAACTACATCGCCTTCGAATATCCGAGCGCCTCTGACCCCTGGTGGGAGGACCTCGTAATTGGCCTGCCGTCGCAGATCGTGAAGGACAGCATGGTGGACCTGCTGGAAGCGCCGGGGCTTGGCCTCGATATCGACGCCGAAGCAGCCAGGAAGTATCTCAGGGAAGAGGATGCGGCCTTCTTCGACTGAACCATCCCTCTTTCTCCACCCTGCACCACACGGACCGCTTCTGTCGGGACAACGCGGAACATGTCAGCAGCCCAGGAAGCTTGATCACATGCTCATGCGTGAGCGCGTGCAAGATATGCGCCCAGGCGGCCGAGATACCTATCGACATCGCTGTCGCAAAGGCGCTTGCGGCGGACGACGCCGGTCGCCGAGACCGAAATGACACCAACAGCCTCCACATGCCGGTCTAGATCGCTCTTGACCCATGCTGCTCATAGGTTAAAGGTCAATTGGCCAGACCAATTTACCAAATTGGATAGACGGCGCCTTCGGGAGCAGGGTGCGATGCCCATTCAGGCTGTTGAGCCGCGTCGGCTCTATCGACAGGTGGCCGATCAACTGAGGCAGCTGATCGGCTCTGGCGAGTTTGCCGTTGGCGACCGTCTGCCGACGGAGCGGGAACTGGCCGACCAGTTGGGCATCTCGCGCCCGACGGTCCGTGAAGCGCTGATCGCGCTCGAGGTTGAGGGCCGCATACGCATTCGCGTCGGCTCCGGCATATACGTCACTGCCCCGCCACGCGCCGAAATACCCGCCGCAGAAACGGATGAAGGCCCGTTCGAACTGCTGCGGGCGCGGGAGTTCATCGAAGGTGCGATCGCCGCAGAAGCCGCTCTCCAGGTTCGGCCGGCCGATATCGATCTGCTGGACGATGCGCTGCGCCGGATGGACGACATAAGCCTGCCGACCACGACGATCATCATGCTTGACCGGGAGTTCCATACGACGGTGGCGGCTGTCCTCGGCAACGCGGTGCTGGTGCGTTTTATCGGCGAGATGTTCGACCAGCGCATGAACCCCTATTTCGAACGTCTCTCGAGCTATTTCGAGAATAATGACTCCTGGCGGGCCGCCGCGGCAGAGCATCGCGCGGTGCGCGATGCGATTGCGGCGCGCGATCCGGAACGGGCAAAGGCGGCGATGCGGGAGCACCTGCGTCAGTCGCAACTTCGATTCTCACGCAACTTCGGTGAGAGCCCCGCAACCGTGGAGGATGCGGAATAGAACCGGCCGGGAGGAGATCCGGCCGTCATCGGTCCAATCACAGGGAGGAAAGAAGATGCTTTCAAGGTATACCGCACTGCTTTGCGCGATCGCCACGATCGCTTTGCCCATGGCTTCGGCCTCGGCACAAACGGCGTTGAAATGGGCGCATGTGTACGAAACGTCCGAGCCCTTCCACACGGAGTCCGTGTGGGCGGCCGAAGAAATCAAGAAGCGCACCGACGGCCGCTATACGATCGACGTGTTTCCGGCGTCCCAGCTCGGCAAGGAAGCCGATATCAATCAGGGTCTGACCCTGGGTACGGTCGACATCATCATTTCCGGATCAAGCTTCGCGGCGCGCGAATTCGCCCCGATCGGCGTCACCTATTTTCCGTTCATCTTCCGCGACGCCGACCACCTACTCGCTTACGCGAAAAGCGACAAATACAAGGAACTGACCGGCGGCTACGAGGAAGCATCCGGCCATCACATCACGGCGACGACCTATTACGGCACGCGCCATACCACCTCGAACCGGCCTATCGCGAAATGCGCGGACATGGCTGGCCTGAAGATCCGGGTGCCGGATGTGCCGGCCTACCTCGCAATGCCGCGCGCCTGCGGTGCCAACACTGCGCCGATCGCCTTTGCCGAGGTCTATCTCGCACTGCAGCAGGGCACGGTCGAGGCGCAGGAAAACCCGCTGACGACGATCGACGCGAAGAAATTCTACGAGGTGCAGAAGCACATCGTCTTAACCGGTCATATCGTCGACCATCTCAACACGATCGTGTCGAAATCGCGCTGGGCCGAGCTCTCTGACGCGGACAAGGCGATCTTCACCGAAGTGATGCAGGAAGCCGCCGCGCGCGCCACCAAGATCATCGTGGATCGCGAGAAGGCCCTCGTTCAGACCTTCAAGGACCGCGGCCTGACCGTGACCGAAGTCGATCGGGCCGACTTCGAGAAGAACGTGATGGAAAAAGTGACGTTCGAGGAGTTCGGCTACCGCAAGGCAGATTGGGAGGCGATCCGCGCCATCAAGTAATCGCTTTCAAACCGGTCCGGCGTACACGCGTCCGGACCGGTTTGGACCATGACTGCGCAGGTCGTTCAATCCGGAGCCATGCCGATGACTGAAGAGATTCACAACCCGGTGACTGCCGAAGAACTGGTGCAGGCCTTCGAGGAGGAGACCGCGCCCGTCGACCTCTCTCGCTACGCAGTCGAGGACTGGGCAACGCTCGCCGTGTTCTGGGGCATGTCGATCTGCGTCTTCCTGCAGTTCTTCACCCGCTATGTCCTCAACAACAGCTATGCCTGGACCGAAGAGATCGCGATTAACTGCCTTGTCGTCGTCGTGTTTCTGGGTTCGGTGATGTGCACCCGCATGTCGCGCCACATTCAGGTCGATGTGCTCTACCACTATCTGCCGGCGTGGGTCGGGCGCTATCTGGCGCTTGCGGTGAACCTGATCACCGTCGGCTTTTTCGCCTACATGTCCTGGCTTCTGTGGCGCTATGTCGGGATCGTCCACCGCGAGCGGATGGTCACGATCAACCTGCCGCGCAACATCGTCTTCTACTCAGTATTCGCCGGCTTCGTGCTGATGATGCTTCGCGCGGTCCAGGTGTTCGTCGGCAATGTTCGCCGCGGCTACTCGGTGCTTGAGCGCCCCGCCGCATTCGACGGGCTGGGGGAGTAGGGCGATGCTGCTTCTGATCGGAGCCTTTCTCGTCCTTATGCTAATCGGTGTGCCCGTCGCCGTGTCGATGGCAGTCTCGTCGCTGCTTTACCTCGTCTGCTACGGTGTGGCGCCCGACATCATCGCCGCGCAGCGCATGATCGCCGGCGTCGAGAGTTTTCCGCTGCTCGCCGTGCCCTTCTTCATCTTCGCCGGCAATCTCATGAACATCGCCGGCGTCACCGGGCGTATCTATTCGTTCGCGCTGGCGCTTGTAGGCTGGATGAAGGGCGGCCTCGCCCAGGTAAACATTATCGGATCGGTGGTTTTCGCTGGCATGTCCGGCGCGGCCCTCGCAGATGCTGCCGGGATCGGCACGATCGAGATCAAGGCCATGCGCGATCACGGCTATCCGGTCGAGGCGGCGGTCGGTGTCACCGCTGCATCCTCGACGCTCGGCCCGATCTTTCCGCCGTCGCTGCCCTTTGTCATCTACGGCATGATGGCCAACGTCTCCATCGGTGCGCTGTTCATGGCGGGCATCCTGCCCGGCGTCGTCATGACGGTGCTGATGATGGTGACGGTCGCCATCTTCGCCTATCGCCGCGGCTGGGGCTCCGACACGCCGTTCGAACTGCGCAAACTCGGCGCCGCGTCTCTCGAGATTCTGGTCGTCGCCTGCTTTCCGGTCCTGGTCTACATATTGGTCAGCGCCGGGTTGTCGCTCAACATCTCCGTCGGCATCGCTCTCGCGGTTTTGATCGCCTGCGATTGGTATTTCGACTTCTCCGCCGTGATGGCTTTGATGACGCCCATCATCCTGATCGGCGGCATGACAATGGGTTGGTTCACGCCAACCGAGGCGGCCATGGCCGCGGTCATCTGGTCGCTGTTCCTGGGGCTCGTGCGCTATCGCACGATGACTTTCGCAACGCTGGCCAAGGCCAGCTTCGACACGATCGAGACGACGGCATCGGTTCTGTTCATCGTCACCGCAGCGTCGATCTTCGCGTGGCTGCTCACCGTCAGCCAAGCGGCGCACATGTTCTCGACGTTCATCACCTCGCTAACAGAGAACAAATGGGTGTTCCTGATTCTGGTCAACATCCTGATGCTGGTGGTGGGATGCTTCCTTGACACGATCGCCGCGATCACCATCCTCGTGCCGATCCTGTTGCCCATCGTCATCCTGTACGGCATCGACCCGGTGCACTTCGGCCTAATCATGACGCTCAACCTGATGATCGGCCTGCTGCATCCGCCGCTCGGCATGGTGCTGTTCGTCCTCTCGCGGATCGCCAAGCTGTCGGTCGAGCGCACGACGATGGCGATCCTGCCCTGGCTCGTGCCGTTGCTGGTCGCGCTGATCCTGATCACCTTCATCCCGGCCATCACGCTGTGGCTGCCGACACAAATGGGACTGATCAAATGACCGGCAATGTGATCGCTGCGACGTTGTTCAGCCCCGAAGACTTGCGCATGGTGGAGCGTCCGCTCGAACCCCTTGCGCCGGGCATGATGCGTGTACGCTTCGGCGCGGGTGGCATCTGCGGCTCCGACCTGCACTATTTTCGCCATGCGCGGACCGGCGATTTCGTCGTCACATCTCCGCTCGTACTCGGTCACGAGGTTGCCGGAGAGATTGTCGAGATCAACGCCGCAGCGTGCGGACTTGCCATCGGTGACCGGGTTGCGGTCAACCCGTCTCGGTGGTGCGGGAATTGCGCGCGATGCGCCGAAGGCCGCGCCAATCTCTGCGAGAACATCTACTTCATGGGTTCGGCGTCCAGGACGCCGCACATGCAAGGGGGGTTCGCCAGCGTCTTCGACGCCACGCCGGCGCAATGCGTCAAGGTCCCACAGCATGTGGGATATCAGGCGGCGGCACTCGCCGAGCCGCTCGCCGTCAGCCTGCACGCGGTGGCGCGAGCCGGCGCGATCGCTGACAGGAATGTCATCCTCTTCGGCGCCGGGCCGATCGGACTTCTCACCATGCTCGCGGCCAAGCTCAAAGGCTGCGGCGGGATCACTGTCGCCGACATAGCCGCAGCGCCGCTCGCCTTCGCCACCCGGTTGGGCGCAGATCAGACGATCGATCTTTCCGGCGGCGATGCCGAACTCAAGGCGCTTGCCGCCGACAGACCATTCGATGTTGCTTTCGAAATTTCAGGCACCGCGGCCGGCCTCAACGCGGCGATCGCCAGCGTCCGGCGGGGCGGCGTGGTCGTCCAAGTCGGCAATCTCCCGGGCGGCCAGATTCCGGTACCGGCCAACGCCGTCATGGCCAAAGAGATCGACCTGAAGGGGACATTTCGTTTCGGGGCCGAGTTCAATCAGGCGGTCACTCTTATCGTCGATGGAGAAGTCGACGTCTTGAAGCTGGTTACCGCCGAACGCGCCCTTTCGTCCGCGCCCGAGGCCTTCCGCCTCGCCGCCGAGCGCTCCCAAAGCGTCAAGGTTATTCTGACTGCAGAGTGACCGACGCACATGCTGCGGCGCTGGCCTCCTGGCGCTGGCAACTGGTCTCAGGCCACGCCATTATTATCCACCTCCATAGCGACATGCGGAGGTAGGACGGAGGTATTCACACGTCATACTGTCCATCTTGAGATTGAAGATGGACGTGTCCAAAAAAATGATCGCGCTTCGCGAGAGATCGTCGAGATAGCATGTCGCAAGTTCCGATCCACTCGATCTGGGTGTTTCACGTAGCTCCCGCGCAGACGCCGGTTGCATCGCCGCCGGTTCGCACAAACTGCAAGCCCTCGACGATGACGCGGTCGCCGTCGCCAAAACCGGACTCCACCAGCCAGTTGTTGGCGACGCTGTTGACAACGGCAAGGATACGTTCCTCGACCTTGCCGTCGCGTTCAGGCTCATCACCGTGGCCTCGCCCATTGGCATTTCGGCTGACGGCGCGCCAGGAAGCTGTTCTGCGCGACGCCTTCCTCGACCATGGCACGCACATGCATGCCGGGCAGGAACAGCCGGTCCGGATTTGGAAACTCGGCACGCGGCGAGTTTGTGCCGGTCCCTCTGAAAGAAGGTGGCGGCGCTCGCGGCTTGCTTGCCAGAGGTGACGCTTGCTGGCGGCACTTACATCGATCTGTCCCCCACCGATGCCTACGTGGATGGGACGATGATTTCGGCCAAAGGTGGACGGCGCTTGTGGCATTCATCCGCGAATGCCTGAAGGTCCTGGGAACGGAAATCCGCCACGCTTGAGCCTTTTGTCTCGACGCTTCCTGAAGGAATGCATCGGATCCCTCAATGGCGCGTCGATTTCCGTCATTCATCAAATCCAATCAGCGAACGCATCAGAGTTGCTCTTGCGGAAGCGAATGCGCCTGACAGGCGCGCGCCAATCGTCCGCGTTTGCGGACGCGTGCATGACTGCGGCTTATGCGCCGTTCTTCCTTAGACCGATGGCCGCCATTTTCGTGACCGGCAGTTATGCTTTTGGTGTGGTGGTTGATGGTAGCGCGAGACCGCCACCGCCTTTCCCCACATTCGGAAACCCTGCGATATTTTCTGCGGTGTTGGGCGTGATGGACCTGTCTCGGTGCTGCAAAGACCGGTGGGGAGTGCGAAAGCCTGACCCGAAGCAGGGTCTCTGCTTCTAAAACTGAACGGAAAGCACAGCGGTCAGGGGCGCGCTGCCCTGCGAGCTCGCCCTTTCGCGCGATCGAGTTTCAGCGCGAGGCCGACGACCATTTCCACCAAATGATCTCGTAGCGAGCGCTGCCCGTCCACGGTGTAGAGCGTGCTGCCAAAAATCCGCGAGAAGGTGGCCTGGTTGGAAACGTTGAAGAAGCTCGACGCACTGATGTGCCAGTGCAGTTCAAGCGGCGACACGTCTTCACGGAAAAGGCCATTGGCGCGCCCGCGTCGGCAAATCGCTTCAAGCTTCTGAATAGCCCCTGCATTCAACAGCCTGATCAGCTCAGACTGTTCGAGATACACGCCATGATGGATGTTTTCGATCATCACGATCCTGATGAAATCCGGATGGCGGCTGTGATGATCGAATGTGAACTCGGCGAGCCGCTTGAGTGCCTCGACGGGCGGCAGGTGATCAAGCTCCAACTCCTCCTCGCCAGTTCGCACGTGCCGGTAGGCTTCCTCGAGGACCCGGCCGTAGAGCCGTTCCTTGTCGCCGAAATAGTAGTAGATCATCCGCTTTGACGTGTGCGTCTTTGCTGCGATCTCGTCGATGCGCGCGCCGGACAGGCCGTTTGCGGCAAACTCGGTCATCGCCACCGCAAGTATGTTCTTTTGAACGCCCGCGGGATCCTGCTTCCACCCGCTGCGGCCGCCTGCCACCGCCTTCTCGTTCAGCATCATGTCGTCATTCATGTCCGCTTCTCGCAACCCTGGATCGGCACATAGCATAGCAAATTAACCGAATGGTACAAAGCTGTTGACGAAATTAACTGACTGGTACAAAGTGTGCCCAGTTCGATTTGGGCGGATCGCTTGGCCCTGTTGGCCACCGCCGCCGAGAACTGGGAAACGTCTCCTGGGTCGCGCCGCATGTTGGTTGGCTTGCTTGGGCGTGGAATTCAGCTTTCCCGGACGCCCGCGATGCACGAGGCGGAAGGCCGCGCCCGGGGGCTCTCCTTCGTTTATACGCTGCTCGATACCGAAACCATGGGCGAGACTGCCCCACCTTTGGGCGATCTCATCACCTTTGCCGGGCACTTCGGCTTCACCGGCTTCAACGTTACATTCCCCTACAAACAGGAAATCATCCCGCTGCTCGACGAGCTTTCCGAGGCGGCCGAGATCCTTGGCTCGGTGAATACCGTGGTGTTCCGGGGCGGCCGGCGCATCGGCCACAACACCGACAAATGGGGGTTCAAGGAGAGTTTCCGCCACGGGCTGGCCGGACAGAAGCGTCGCGAGGTGCTGCTGCTGGGAGCCGGCGGCGCCGGCGCCGCGGTGGCCTACGCTTTGTTGGAAAGTGGCGTCGAAACGCTGCTTTTAACCGACGTGCAGACTGATCGGGCCGAAGCGCTGGCGTGCCGGCTTGGGTCGGCCGGCGGCACGCAAAAGGTGGAGGTGGTAACGGACCTCGCTGCGGCCTCCGCTCGCGCAGACGGCATCGTCAACGCGACGCCGGTCGGGATGGCAAAGTTGCCCGGCATGCCGATCGCCGCAGATCTGTTGCGACCGGAGTGCTGGGTCGCCGACATCGTGTACCTGCCGCTCGAAACGGAACTGCTCAGGGAGGCACGGCAACGAGGCTGCCGCACGCTCAGCGGCGAGGGAATGGCCGTCTTCCAGGCCGTGCGGGCTTTTGAACTTTTCACCGGGCTTGCGCCCGACGTTGAACGGATGAAGGCGGCGTTTGCCGCCTTTGGGAGCGCCCGTGACCCAGCAGACACAGGACTTGGACAATAGCCAATAGGGAGGAAGGAACATGACTTTCAATGCCACACGCCGGGAACTCCTGATCGGGGCGGGCGTGCTCGCCACGACGGCAGCCTTTCCGGCACTCGCCCAGGACAAGCCGAAGCTGCGCTTCTCGGCCGTGTTTTCCGAACAGGACATCCGCGCCGACATGATGAAAATGTTTGCCGACGCAATCAAGGACGACTTCGTCTTTGAGGGCTACTACGGCGGCAATCTGTTCAAGCAGGGTACCGAGCTCGTCGCCCTGCAGCGCGGCAATCTTGAGATGGGCAACATCGCACCGCAGGATATCTCCAAGCAGATCCCGGCATGGTCGATTGTCACCGCTGCCTATTTGTTCCGCGACGCCGCGCATCTGAAAACTTTCTTCGCCGGCGATCTCGGCGCAGAGATGAAGAAGATGACCGAGGACCAGCTTGGCGTGCGCGTGCTCGGGCCGACTTATTTCGGCGCCCGGCAGATAGGCCTAAAGCCGGACAAGAAGATCACCACGCCGGCCGACATGGCAGGCATCAAGCTGCGCATGCCGGGTGGCGACGCATGGCAGTTCCTCGGCGCCGCGCTCGGGGCCAATCCCGTCGCGATGGCTTACGCCGAGGTCTACACTGGTCTGCAGACCGGCGCGATCGACGGCCAGGACAATCCGCTGCCGAACGTCGAGAACATGAAGTTCTATGAGGTCATGTCGCAGATCGTGCTGACCGCGCACCTGGTCGGCTTCGATCTGCTGACCGTGTCGAAGAAGGTGTGGGATGACATGGGCCCCGACAGGCAGGCGAAGTTCCAGGCCGCCGCCGACGCCGCCATCGAATTCAGCACGCAAAAGCATCTTGCGCGCGAGAAAGAGCTGGTCGAGTTGTTCAAGGGCAAGGGCCTCAAGCTCTACGAGCCCGACATCGCTGCGTTCCGCAAATACGCTCAGGAGAAATACCTGTCGTCGGACCTCGCCAAGGACTGGCCGGCCGGCATGGTCGACAAGATCAACGCGCTCTAAGCCGGAGGGGCGGCGGGCATTCGCCGCGCCTCCTCCATCCCACTGATGGCTTTCACAGGCGGAGAATCGCGCGTGAACCCTTCGCTCCGAAACCTCGGCCGCTGGCTGTACCGGCGCGCCGAAAACGTCCTCGCCGTCATGCTGGCCGCAATGTTCGCGGCATTCCTGCTGCAGATCGTCTTTCGCTACCTGCTCAACATGCCGATCGGCTGGACCAACGAAATCAGCGTGATCCTGTGGATCTGGCTGGTGCTGTGGGGTGCAGCCTTCGTCGTCCGCGAGGAGGAGGAGATCCGCTTCGATCTCTTTTACGCATCGGCCCCACCGCGTGTTCGCCGCATCATGTTCCTCATCGCGGCCACATCGCTGATTGCGCTTTACGCGATTTCGTTTCCAGCCGTGCTCGACTACGTGACGTTCATGAAGGTCGAAAAGACCGCCTATCTGAAGATCCGCTTCGACTGGCTGTTCTCGATCTACATCATATTCGTCGTGGCGATCATTCTCCGCTACCTCTGGCTGTCCTGGCAGGCCGTGTTCGGCAAGGCGCCAAAGGAGTTCGATCCCACCAAGGCGGGGTCGGGTGTATGAATTTCGCCAGTCCGTTCTCGATCTCGGTCGTCGCGATCACCGTGCTTGCCTTTCTCGGGCTGCCGATCGGGCACTCCATGATCGCCGGCTCGATCCTCTATCTGCTGCTGGCAGGGCTCGATATGGGGACGGCGGCCGAGCAGTTGCTGAACGGGATGTACAACAACTACATCATCCTCGCCGTGCCGTTGTTCATCCTGGCTGCTGAGCTGATGAACATCGGCTCGATGACGGAACGCCTGCTGCGCTTCTGCGATGCCGTGGTCGGCCGGTTCCGGGGCGGGCTTGCCTACGTCAACGTCGTCCAGAGCATCATTTTTGCGGGCATGTCGGGATCGGCCATCGCCGATGCTGCCGGCACCGGCAAGATGATGCAGATGATGATGACCAAGGACGGCAAGTACACGCCGAGCTACGCAGCGGCGCTGACGGCTGTGACCTCGGTCATCGGGCCGATCATCCCGCCGTCGATCCCCATGGTCATCTACGCGCTCGTGTCCGATGCCTCGATCGGCTACCTGTTCCTCGGGGGCGTCATCCCCGGCCTGCTGATGGCGGCGGCGCAGATGGGGATCGTGGCATACCAGGCGCAGCGCAACAACTTTCCGGTTGAGACGCCGACACCGCTGCGCGAACTGCCGGGCATTACCTGGCGTGCCTTCCCCTCGCTTATGATGCCGGTCGTCCTGCTCGGCGGCATTTACACCGGCGCCACCACGCCGACCGAAGCGGCGGCCGTGGCCGCGGCCTATGCTCTGGTCATCTCTGTCGTGCTCTACCGCAGTGTCAGCTTCGCCGACTTCTACCAGTCCGTGCTGGCCAGCGCGCGCACCTCGGCCTCGATCGGCATGCTGATCGCCGGCGCTCTGGTCTTCAATTATGTGGTCACCGTCGAGAACATCCCGGAATCGATCAAGGCCATTCTCATAAGCTGGGATCTTTCGCCGATCGGCTTCTTGATCCTGGTCAATAGCCTGCTCCTGCTGCTCGGCTGCGTGCTTGAAGGCACCACGATTCTGCTCGTGATCGTGCCCGTCCTGATCCCGACGGCGCGCGCGCTCGGCATCGACATGGTGCATTTCGGCGTGATGGTGGTGGTCAACATCATGCTCGGCCTGGTGACGCCGCCATATGGTTTGCTGCTGTTCATCATGACCAGGATCGCCGAAGTACCGCTGAGAGACATCGTCCGCGACGTGCTTCCGTTCCTGTGGGCGATGATCGCTTCGCTGGTTCTCATCACTTTTCTCCCGGGGCTCGTGCTCTGGCTGCCCCGGCTGCTGGGTTACCAGGGTTGATCGAAGACAAAGGAGCCGTCATGGCGAAGCCCATCTATGTGATCAACGGCCCGAACCTGAACCGACTCGGCAAGCGCGAGCCGGAAATCTACGGCACGACGACGCTGGCCGAGATCGAGGCCTTCTGCCGCGATGCGGCTGGCGACACACCCATCCGCTTCCATCAGTCGAACAGCGAAGGTCAGATCATCGACTGGATCCACGAAGCGATCGACGAGGGAGCCGGGATCGTCATCAACCCGGCGGGTCTCTCCTTCACGTCGATTGCGATCCTCGACGCTCTAAAGATGTTTTCCGGCCCGATCGTCGAGCTCCACATCTCGAACATTCACAAGCGCGAGGCCCACTATCACCATTCCTACGTGTCGAAGGTCGCGACGGCGGTCATCGCAGGGCTAGGCCCGCGCGGCTATCCTGTCGCGGTTCGTGCGGTCTTGGATCTGCAAGCGGCGGCATCGAAGGTGTCATGACCTTGAAGACCTCCATCGCCACCGTGTCGATCAGCGGCGATTTACGCGAGAAGCTCGCGGCCATCGCTGCGGCCGGCTTCGACGGCGTGGAAATATTCGAGAATGACTTTCTTGCCTTCGACGGCAGCCCTGCCGAAGTCGGCCGTATGATCAGGGATCATGGCCTGGAGATCACACTGTTCCAACCTTTCCGCGATTTCGAAGGAATGCCCGAACAGCAACGTTCGCGCGCCTTCGATCGAGCGGAACGCAAGTTCGACCTCATGCAAGAACTCGGCACGGAGCTGATGCTCGTGTGTTCCAACGTCTCGCCGCTGGCGGTAGGCGGTATCGACCGTGCCGCCGACGATTTCCGCGACCTTGGCGAACGGGCAAAGAGACGCGGCCTTCGCGTCGGTTACGAGGCATTGGCCTGGGGGAGGCATATCAGTGACCATCGCGACGCATGGGAGATCGTCAGGCGGGCGAACCATCCCAACATCGGGTTGATCCTTGACTCCTTCCACACCTTGGCCCGACGATTGGATCTGGAGACGATCCGCGCCATCCCCGGCGATCGCATCTTCATCGTCCAGCTTGCCGACGCTCCGCTGATTGACATGGACCTGCTGTACTGGAGCCGCCATTTCCGGAACATGCCGGGCGAAGGCGACCTGCCGGTAGTCGACTTCATGCGAGCGGTCGCGGCAACCGGCTACAGCGGGCCGTTGTCGCTCGAAATATTCAACGACCAGTTCCGCGGTGGATCGCCCAGGTCTATCGCGGTCGATGGCCACAGGTCCCTTATCTACCTCATGGACCAAGTTGCACGCGCCGAGCCGGACATCGCGATCGACGTGCCGGTCTTGCCGGAACGTGTCGCGGTCAGCGGCATCGAATTCGTCGAGTTCGCCGCAAACGAGACCGAGGCTGAAGAGTTGGTGCTGCTGCTGCGTGCCATGGGGTTTTCGCAGATCGCCCGCCACAAGAACAAGGATGTGGTGCTGTTTCGCCAGGGCGACATCAACATTGTCATAAACACCGAAAAGGAAGGGCTGGCACACTCCTCGTACCTCGTTCACGGCACTTCTGCCTATGCGTTCGGATTGAAAGTCGACGATGCGGCCGCAACCGTAGCCCGCGCTCGCGCATTGGGCGCCGAGCTCTTTGAACAGCGCCATGGCCCTGATGAGCTGGCGATACCGGCAATACGCGGGGTCGGGGGCAGCGTGATCTATTTCATCGACGCCAAGAGCGAGTTGGCAAAAGTCTGGGAGATCGAATTCGAACCGGTCAACGATGCCGGCGACGATGCCGGGCTGATGGCAATCGACCACCTCGCTCAATCGATGAACTATGAGGAGATGCTGACCTGGCTGCTTTTTTACACATCGATCTTCAGGACGAGAAAATTGCCCGTGGTGGATGTGATCGATCCGGCCGGCGTCGTGCGCAGCCAGGTCGTGGAGAGCGACGATGGTGGCCTGCTTCGGCTTATTTTGAACGGTGCGGAGAACCGCAGGACGCTGGCCGGCCATTTTGTCGCTGAGAGCTTCGGCTCGGGCGTACAGCATCTCGCCTTCGCCAGCCGCGATATTTTCCAGACCGCCGATCGCCTGGCCGAGCTCGGCTTCAATGTGTTGGAAATTTCACCGAACTACTATGACGATCTCGAAGCACGTCTCGGTCTCGAACCGGAATTCACGGGCCGGTTGCGAAACCGAAACATCCTCTTCGATCGGGATGAGGGCGGCGATTATTTCCAGCTTTACAGCCAGACCTACGGCGAAGGCTTCTTCTTCGAGGTCGTCGAGCGTCGGGGCTATCGGGGCTACGGGGCAGCCAATGCACCGTTGCGCATTGCCGCCCAGAAGCGAACACTGCGGCCAAAAGGCATGCCAGGGGCCTGATCGTCAATCACTGTATCATGAAGCGTGAACTGAACGGCAGGCTCGCCGCTCCAACGGCTTTCGGGCTGATGGTGACACGCGCCGGCAATGCTTCGATGTTCGCAAATTCCCGGCTGATATCAGTGCACAATGCCATGGCAATTTTCTGCGGCGCATAGCTGGACAGCACGACCGTTCTGAACTCGACAAACTGGTTCAATGCAGAGATCGAAACCTTCAGACGGTTGGAACATTCATCCAACCATTCGGTATATGCCGCTCCGAGGTCAGGCCATTCCGGGCTGCTGCTCCAGATGATCTCGGATGGCTGACCGCGCGCACTCAGTTCGGTCTCCAGACGAATGAGACCATGATCAAAACTTGCGCTGGAGTTTCCCTTGTAGATTTGGTGGTTGAGGATGAGCCTGCTCTGCAGCCTGGCTCCTAGATAGAAGAACAAGTAGTCGTTCAGCGGCTTTGCAACGCCAAACATGCTTTCGCCGCCAGCTGCCGCGGTGATGTCGTTCTGCACGAAGACCGGCAGCTTGATCTGCTCTTCGATCTCGCCCTGCAAGGTCTTGAGTGACGTGCTCGATCCGTTGCGGTTTGCCGCCAAGGTGTCGACCTCGTCCGGAACAGCCAGCCCAACGCCAGCGATCCGACAGCGCGCCTCGACCGGCAGGCTCGTCATTGCCTCCCTGATCGCCTGCAGCAAATCGGCACTCTGCGGAAAGGGGTTGGCTTCCTCGGCTGGCAACTGCTTGTGGAAGCGCACGGTGCCAATGAAGTCGATGAGCGCGATGTCGATCCGTCGCCTGCTGAAGCCAACGCCAACCGCATAGGCACCCTCCGCATTGAGCGAAAGCGGTTTCGTCGGCGGCCCCACGCGCCCACGTTGCGCCTCGCCTTGCGAGACCAGGCCTTCTTGCTCGAGCGAGCGGACGATGACCGAGGCGGTCTGTGCCGACAGGCCGGTCTTCTCGCCGATCTCCATCCGCGATATGCCTTCGTTCTGAAGCAGCAAGGACAGCACCAGCCGCTCGTTGTAGCTGCGGACGCTCAATGCATTCAATCCGCTCGCACGATCAGCGATGCGCAAGGGATTGGGTGGTGCGAATCTCATATCAGGCAAGGGTTGCCCCGTCGGTAAGAGCGCGTTGCCTGGCGGTCTGATTGCTCATGTCGAGCGGCTCCAGCCGATGGCATCGACCGCGCGGGCGAGTGCCGTACCAAGCAGTCTGTGAGCTTCGGCGTCGATGTGAAACCCGTCCGCTTCGCTGCAGGACACAACAGAACCGGCATCGAAAAAGTGCAGTTCGAGGGAGTCCGCGAGAACCTCGTATTCGAGGGCGAGCAAACGCGATTTCGCCGGAGCGCCAGCGAAGATCGACTTCCATTCCTTGACGTCGTCCTGCATCGGAGGTGGCGCCACGATCATGATTTCGGGGGTGGTGCCCCCCGGACCAGGCGCCAGCTCCTTGATGTCGTAGACAAGACAGCCGATGCCCATCGCCACTTCCGATGGCGGCTTGTTGAAGCGAATCTTCAGGTCGTTCGTGCCGAGCATGATGATCACGAGATCGAGCGTCGTGTGGCTTTGCAGGCAAGGACGAAGATAGGTTCGGCCGTTCTTGTGGGCGCCTTCGATCGGATCATCGTGGACGGTGGTGCGACCGCTCAATCCCTCTTCAATGACGTACCAGTCGGCTCCCAGCTGAGCACGCAGTATCCCCGGCCAGCGTTCATCTGGACCGTAGCGCTCGAGCGGTCCCTTGCCGGGAATCTGGCCGTGCGTGTTGGAGTCGCCATAGCACAAGACTGATCGCATGTTTTTCCCGCCGGGACTGACCGCGCGCCGATGCCGGCGAGCGACATTCATGATGGATAGCGGAGCGTTGAAAGGCAAGCAAGGGAATAGTCATTCAACATGACTAACTATTGACAGGCCCATTTCGCTGTGCTTCTAAAGTGCCCGGAGGAGTTCTCAACCGTCACAACTGTCCAACCCAGTTGGACCTCGAACCACACGTGTTCGGGGGCGGGAGATCTGTGCGCGTCGGTCGGACTGCAACGCCGAGTGCGCATTGGGAGAGCGTCTCGCGGCCCGTGCGTCCGTACGGGCGCAGCAACCACAAGGAGGAGCTCAATGCTAGGATTGCTGAAAATCGTCGGTCTGGGAGTGCTCGTTGCGTCCGCGCTTGTCGCGACGTCCTTGGCACATGCGGAGGATGTCAAGCTGATGGACGGCGTGACGCCGCGTCCCAACGACACGCGCATGACCGCGGCCGGCGCGTTCAAGAAGGATCCGCCCTGGGTCATCGGAATGAGCGACTTCGGCGTGAACGCGAACACCTGGACCGTGCAGGTGGCGCACGAGGCCGAAAATGCAGCGGCAAAAGACAAGCGCATCTCCAAGTTCATCCTGCTGGATGCGGGCTTTGATCAAAAGAAGCAGGTCGCGGATATCGAGGACCTGATCGCGCAGCATGTCGACGCGATCATCGTCCAGCCGGTTACGAGCACATCGGCCAACGCCAGCATCGCGAAGGCAGTCGCCGCCGGCATCCCCGTCATTCTTCACACCGGCCGCATCGATTCCGATGCCTACACCACCGAAATCCAGGGCGGCGCCGAGCACTTCGGCAAGGTGATGGGCGACTGGCTGGTGAAGACCGTCGGCGACAACGGCAAGATCTGGGTCCTGCGTGGCCTGGCCGGCCATCCGGAAGACACCAACCGCTACAACGGCCTGCTGGAATCGCTCAAGGGCACGCATGTGCAGATCATTGCCGAGGAGCATGGCGACTGGCAGTACGACAAGGCCAAGAAGCTGTGTGAGACGCTCTATCTGAACAATCCGCAGGTTGACGGCATCTGGTCGTCCGGCGCCGACATGACGCGCGCCTGCGTCGACGTTTTCAAGCAGTTCGGCACGCCCATTCCGCCGATCTCGGGCGAGGGCAACAACGGCTATTTCGGCCAGTGGATTACGGACGGATTCAAGTCGATCTCTCCCGAATACAGCCCTGCCCAAGGCGCTGCCGGTGTGCGTGCCGCCGTCGACCTGCTCGAAGGCAAGCAGCTCTACAAGCGCTACGTCTACAACCCCGACGGCTGGGATCGTGACAAGGCCGCAAAATACTATCGCGACGACCTGACGGCCAACGTCTGGTGGCCCAGCGAACTGCCTGAGGACAAGCTCAAGGAATATTACGGCAAGAAGTGACGGCGAAAGCCACCGCCTGCGGGGAGGGGACTACCATTCCCCGCAGGCCGCTCCATCAGTTGAAGCAGGTTTGTTCGAGGGCTCCGTGACCAATCTTATCGAGATGTCCCACATTTCGAAGGCATTCGGGGGAAGCAGGGCGCTTCACGCCGTTTCGCTCGATCTCAAGGCGGGCACCGTTCACGCCTTGATGGGGGAGAACGGCGCCGGCAAATCGACGTTGATGAAGATCCTCGCGGGCGTGCACCGGCCCGATTCCGGAGAGATCTTCATGAACGGCGAAAAGCTCGATCTGAAGTCGCCGCGCGACGCCCTGGATGCCGGCATATCGACCGTTTTCCAGGAGCACTCGCTGCTGCCCAATTTGTCGATCGCCGAAAACATGTTTCTGGGCCGGGAGCCGATGACCCGGCTTGGCTCGATCGACTATCGCGCGATGAACAGACAGAGCGCCAAGGCGCTTGGCGAACTCGGCCTCACACTCGAACCGACGCAACTCGTTTCCAACCTGACCATAGCCGAGCGGCAATTCGTCGAGATCGCGCATTGCATCCAGGCCGATGCCAGCGTGCTCATTCTGGACGAGCCGACCGCGGCTCTCAACGCAGCCGATGTCGACGTGCTCAACCGCAACATCCGACGCCTGCGCGATAAGGGGAAGGCGATCGTCTACATCTCGCATCGCATGGAGGAAATCTTCGAGCTTTGCGACACGGTGACGGTGCTGAAGGATGGGGCGCTCGTCGGCACCAGAATGGTGTCCGAGATTACCACTGACGAACTCATCGCCATGATGGTGGGACGCGAACTCCAGGACCTTTTTCCTGTACGCATGGGCGAGAAAGGCGACGAGATTCTGCGCGTCGAGAATCTCAAGATCACCGAAACGTCGCGGCCGCTGTCGCTGACATTGCACAGAGGCGAGATCGTTGCCCTGGCCGGGCTGGAAGGGCAGGGCCAGCAGCGTTTCCTGCGATCCCTGATCGGTCGCTACCATCCCTTTGCCGGGACGATTTCCATCAACGGCAAGACGCTCAAAATGCCGCTCCCGACATCCGCTGGCGTTCGGCGCTTGCAGCAGCTTAGGGTCGGTTTCGTGCCCGAGGACCGGAAGGAAGAGGGGCTATTCCTCTCGCTCCCGGTCGCCCACAACATCGCCATCGGATTGCATTCGAGGCGATCCGAACTTGCCCTGGCGCGATCGTATCGAAGCGTTATTGCCCGCATGATGGACGCCATGAACATCAAGGCGGCAGGCCCATCCGCTCCGGTCGGCTCCCTGTCGGGCGGCAATCAGCAGAAGGTACTGCTCGGCCGCTACCTGGCAGCCGACCTGGATCTTCTGCTGGTGGAAGAGCCAACCCGCGGCGTCGACATCGGCGCCAAATCTGAGATCTACCATCTGCTGCGCGACTTCACCCGCAAGGGCGGCGCCGTGCTGGTGCTGTCGCGCGAGACGATTGAGCTGATTGGTCTTTGCGACCACATCTACGTCGTACACGACGGCACCATCGTTGCCGACATGCCGGCAGCGCAGGCGACTGAACACAAGATTCTCGATGCGGCCCTGATGGGCGGCTCCATGCGCCAGCATTAGAGGCCTGAATGTACCGTTCGCTGTTCACCATCCTAAGTGCCCGAAACACGCGGCAAGGCTTGTGGGGCCTGCCGCTGCTGGTCGCCTTGCTCATCTCGCTCTGGTTGACTGTCCAGACGACTGAATTCGCAACGGCTGAAAACCTCTTCAACCTGGTTGCCCAGGCGATGCCGCTGATCATCGCGGCGATCGGACAGCTGGTTGTCGTGCTTATCGGCGGGCTCGATCTTTCGGTCGGCTCGGTCATCAGCTTCACGACGGCGGTGCTGGCGCTGGGCCAGCCGGCCATCGTCCTGATCCCCTCGGTCTTCTTGCTGGCCGCACTCATCGGGCTGATCAACGGCCTGGCGATAACCCGCTTCAACGTCCATCCGATCATCGCAACGCTGTCGACGCAGTATATCGTGCTCGGCATCACCCGCATCTTGCGTCCCGTCTCCGGCGGCACCGTGCCGGAGGCCGTCATCGGAGCCGTCTCAGGCAGTTTGCTCGGGATCCCCTATCCGCTCTTCTGGGGCATCGTCGTGATCCTGGTCGCGTGGAAACTGCTCTACGGATCGCGGTACGGGCTGCATCTGTTTGCGATCGGCGGCGGCATCGCTTCCGGCACTGAGAGTGCTGCCCGCAACTTCGGCGTCTCCGATCGACGCAACATCATCCTTGCCTACGTCATCTGCTCCTGTTTTGCGGCCGTTGCCGGTGTCTTCCTGGCCGGGCGCATCGTATCGGGCGATCCGAATGTCGGGCTGCTCTTCGAACTCGACACCGTCACCGCCGTAGCACTGGGAGGCACCCAGCTCTCAGGCGGCATCGGCAGCCTGCACGGCACGGTGATCGGCGCACTGGTCATGGCGCTGCTGGCCAATGGCATGAACCTCGCCAACGTCTCACCCTTTGTCCAGACGGCGATCAAGGGCGGCATCCTGCTGGCGGTGGTTGGGCTGCAATCCCGCAAGAAAATGGGGCTCTGAGAGATGGCTGCCGTTCTCGCAAATCCGATTGCCCGGCGTCTGCTGCGCATACCGCCGTCCTATTTTGTTTTCCTCGTGCTTCTGGCCACGCTGTGGCTCGCCCGGCCAAACATGCTCAACCTAAACATCATGGGCATCTTCATAAGGCAGATCGTTCCGCTCGGCATCCTGGTGTTGGGACAGCTCGTCGTTATGCGGGTCAAGTCGATCGACCTCTCCGGCGGCGGCGTCATCCTGCTCATCAACTATTTCATCTCGTCGGGCAGTTTCCCCGGCGCGTCGCTGCCCTTCTTCGTGGTGCTGGCACTCGCCACTGGCCTCGCCATCGGCTTGTTCAACGGCTTCATGATAGGCAACCGGCGAGTGTCGGCTGTCATCGTCACGCTGGCCGTCAGCATCATCCTGGTCGGGCTGGTGCAGTACCTGTCGAGCGGCAATCCGCCCGGCGACGTGCCGAAGCTGTTCAATGACCTCTACAACACGAAGTTCCTGTCGGTTCCGACACCTGTGCTGTTCTGGATACTGCTGACCGCCGCGGTGTGGCTGCTTCTGGCGCAGACCGTGTTTGGCCGCTACGTCGCCTCTGTCGGGGAGAACGCC
Organism: Mesorhizobium waimense; assembly: GCF_003601975.1. Taxonomy (GTDB): domain Bacteria; phylum Pseudomonadota; class Alphaproteobacteria; order Rhizobiales; family Rhizobiaceae; genus Mesorhizobium; species Mesorhizobium waimense. The sequence goes on along the minus strand of NZ_QZWZ01000005.1, from coordinate 221,817 downwards.
GAAGCCGCCCATTTTTCCGGTGTGCCGGTCCAGCGCACCGTCATCCTGGCACATACGCTCGCTGGGCTGATCGCGGCGATCGCGGCCCTCGTGCAGACCGGTTCGATTGCCGTCGGCAGTGTCCGGGTTGGTCTCGATCTGCCGATCCTGGCTGTCGCGGCAACGATCCTTGGCGGCGTCGTCTTCGGTCGCGGCGACGGCGGCGTCTGGGGGCCCTTCTTCGGTGCGCTGTGCTTTGCGCTGCTGTTCGTGGTGATGACGGTGCTCGGCATCGATGAACCGGGGAAACTCATCGCCCAAGGCGTCATCATCCTCGGCGCGGCGATCTTCTACGGAGTGCGCGTGCGAACCCCCTGACTTGACACGGCGAAAGGCAAGCCAGCACCGCTTTGACGGGACCAATAAAACTGCGCGTTCAGACAACTGCAAATAGATGGAGAAACATGGATGTCATCGCCAAAAAACATCATGTGCTACGGCGACTCGCTGACCTGGGGCTGGGTTCCAGTGAAGGAAGGATCGCCGACCCACCGCTACCCCTATGATCAGCGCTGGACGGGCGTCATGGCGGCGGCGCTCGGAGCGGGCTATCACATCATCGAAGAGGGGTTGAGCGCACGCACGACCTGCCTCGACGACCCGAACGATCCGCGCCTGAACGGCGCGAACTATCTGCCCTCGGCCATTGCCAGCCACCTGCCGCTGGATCTGGTCATCGTTATGCTCGGCACCAATGACACGAAATCCTATTTTCGCCGCACGCCCTACGAGATCGCCAATGGAATGGCGAAACTGGTCGGGCAGATCTTGACCAGTGCAGGCGGTGTCGGCACCCCTTATCCTGCCCCGAAGGCACTGGTCATTGCGCCGCCGCCGCTGACGCCTATGCCCGACCCATGGTTCGAGGGCATGTTCGGCGGGGGCCACGAGAAGTCGAAGGATCTGGCCAGGCAATACAAGGCGATGGCGGATTTCATGAAGATCGATTTCCTGAATGCCGGCGATTTCGTCACCACGGATGGTGTCGACGGCATCCATTTTACGGCGGGAAACAACGCCGAGCTGGGCCGCGCGGTCGCCGACAAGGTCAAATCGATTCTCGAGCCAAGCAAGGTCAGCACTGCCGCCTGAAGCCGCATCGCTCGACGGCTTGCGGCACACAGGCCGGCGGAGCGCGGGTGTATCGCCCTTTCTCCCACGATACACAAAATGCGGGGCCGAACGATGAGTTTGGCCCCGTATTTTAATTGGCATCCCAGGCTGACGGGTCAGACTGCGCTCTGAAAAGGAACGGCCCCTGAAAATGTGCCGTCCCATGACGGTCAGCACCTCGCGGGGGCTAACCTATGGCCGCACCACTTAGCAAACAACCGTTGGCCGCTTGATCTTCACGTCTTTCACCGAATGGTTCGTTCCGTGCTTCCGGTAGCTGCGTTACGCAAAGGGACCCATGGCCGCGTAGGTAAGCGCGGCGATCATGGCCGTAGCCGGCAAGGTAATGATCCAAGCCCAGACGATATTGCCGGCAATGCCCCAGCGGACAGCCGAAACACGGCGGGCAGCACCGACGCCGATGATCGCGCCGGTGATCGTGTGGGTCGTGGAGACCGGGATGCCAAGCCAGGTCGCCATGAACAGCGTGATGGCACCACCGGTCTCAGCGCAGAACCCCTGCATTGGATTGAGCCGGGTGATTCGCGTCCCCATGGTGTGGACGATGCGCCAGCCGCCTAACAAAGTGCCTAACGCCAAGGCCGCCTGGCAGGAAATGACCACCCAGAACGGCACATAGAAGGAGTCGCCGAGTTGGCCTTGCGAATAGAGCAGCACGGCGATGATATCCATCGTCTTTTGCGCATCGTTGCCCCCGTGGCCCAACGAATAGAGCGATGCCGACACGAATTGTAGCGCGCGAAAGGTGCTGTCGACGGCGAAGGGCGACTGGCGGACGAACAGCCAGGAGACCGCAAGCACCAGCGTCAATGCCAGGACGAAGCCAGTAAGCGGCGAGAGCACGATCGCGGCGGTGGTCTTCAACACGCCGCCGATCACCACCGCGTCACCGCCCGCCTTGGCGACACCGGCGCCGATCATGCCGCCGATCAGCGCATGCGAGCTTGACGACGGGATGCCGTAGATCCAGGTGACGATGTTCCAGACGATGGCGCCGACGAGAGCCGCGAAGATGACGCGCGGATCGACGACGCTGGCATCGATGATGCCGGTGCCCAGTGTTTCGGCGACGTGGAGGCCGAAGAAAAGGAAGGCGATGAAATTGAAGAAGGCCGCCCAGAACACGGCGTATTGCGGCCTAAGCACCCGCGTCGAGACGATAGTGGCGATCGAATTGGCGGCGTCGTGCAAGCCGTTGAGAAAGTCGAAGAACAGCGCGACGGCAATCAGCCCGACCAGCAGCGGGAAAGCGAGCGAGGCATCCATCAGACGTTTTCGATCACAATGCCGCTGATCTCGTTGGCGACATCCTCGAAGCGGTCGACCACCTTTTCCAGCTCGCCGTAGATCTCACTGCCGATCATGTAGGCCATCGGATCGGTCTTGCCATGACGGACAAACAGATCCTTCAGGCCCTGCTCGTGAAGGTCGTCGGCGCGGCCCTCGATGCCCGTCACCTTCTCGACCAACGCCTGCAGGCGCGCCGCATGAGTGCCGACCTTGGCGAGCATCGGAATCGCCTCGGCGTTGAGCCTGGCCGCCTCGACGATCAGCGCACCCATTTGCTGCATTTTCGGGTCGAAGCTCCTCTGCTCGAACAGCGTCACGGTTTTCACGGTCTTGCGCATCATGTCGATGGCATCGTCCATCGACTGGATCAGATCCTTGATGTCGCCGCGGTCGAACGGCGTGATGAAACTCTTGTGGACGGCGGTCAGAACCTTGTCGGCGATGGCATCGGCCTGATCTTCCAGTTCGATGATCTCCCTGCAGTATCGGTCGACGTCCTCGCCACCGGCCAGAAGCTTCTGCATGACTTCCGCTCCGCTGACCACGATGCGCGAATGCTCGGCGAAAAGATCGAAGAATTTGTCCTCTCGCGGCAGCAGCGCTCGGAACCAGTTCAGCATGGCCGCTCCTTTCAGGAATCAGGACAACCGTTGCTACATACCCCATTGCAGGCGGCGAGGTTCCCCTTCATAGCCGGCTAAACGGCGTTGTTCCACGGCAGAGTTATGAACAGACTTCTCCAGCAGTTGGTAGAAGTGTTTGAAGTGGTTGGCGCCGGCGTGACCCGTGGCGGCGGCTTTCCTCTTGCGGACGTGCCTGCTAGAGCCGGGGTCGCAAAGAGCAAGCGGTGGCACCGGTGCTACGAAAGCGACCTCGACCGCCGTCTGGGGTTCGCCGTCGACCTGACGCGCCGCGCCGGCGAATTCGGCACGTTGTATTTCGCGACGGCTTTTGAGCGTCAGCCAGTAAGCAGTACTGGTCCATGCTCGCAGAACCCAACGCCGACTTTCTGGCCTGCCTCGAACTGCGCATCGACAGTTGTCGAAATGGCGAACACCGCACCGAACTCGGTATCGACGACGAATTCGAGATGGCTGCCGACATAGGTGACCTTGTGCAGCGTGCCGGGAAGCGTTCTGGGGGCTCCCGCGCTGCCGAGTTCGATGCGGCCCGGCCGCACCGCCAATCTGGCAGGGCCCGGCCTTTGGTCGCGTGCCGGCAGTTTCAACGACAACGGGCCGAGTTCCACCGTCGCCACATCCTTCGCTACGTCCGTTATCCGGCAATCGAAGATATTCGCCTCGCCTATGAAATCGGCGACGAAGGCGCTTGACGGTGCGTCGTATAGGTCGCGCGGCGTGCCGTCCTGGGCGATCACCGCGTTGTTCATGACGATAATGCGGTCGGAGACCGCGAGCGCCTCTTCCTGGTCATGGGTGACATAGACGACCGTCAGCCCGAGGTTCTGCTGGATCTCGCGGATTTCCTCGCGAACATGTCGCCGCAGCTTGGCGTCAAGGTTGGAGAGCGGCTCGTCGAACAACAGCACCTGCGGTTCCAGCACCAGGGCACGGGCTACCGCGACACGCTGCTGCTGGCCGCCGGACAGCTGGCTCGGCAAGCGATCGCCGAAACCGCCGAGGCCGACGAGCTCCAAGCCAGCCTTCGCCTTGTCAGCGGTGTCCTTCTTGCTGAAGCCGGAAAACTTCAGACCGTATTCGACATTCTCGCGCACTGTCATATGCGGAAACAGCGCGTAGGACTGGAAGACCATCGACACGTCGCGGTCGGTCGCTGGCAGCCGTGTCACGTCTGCGCCCCCGATCAGGATCTGGCCGCTGGTGGCGAGTTCGAGGCCAGCGATCATGCGCAACGTCGTCGTCTTGCCGCAACCGGACGGCCCCAGCAGCGTCACCAGGTTGCCCGCCTCGATGAACAGCGAGATGTCGTTGACCGCCGGCACCTTGCTCTTGCCGTAGACCTTGGTGACGTTCCTGAACTCCACCGAGGCGGCGTTGCTTTTGATCTCAGCCATGTTCGATCATGTTCTCGTTCATGCTTCTATCCGGCGCCCGCGACGCCGACATTGGTGCGGGACTGCGAAAGATCGGTTTCCATGTGGCGCCGGCCGATGTTGCGCCGCCCGACGGCGAGTTGCATCAGCCCGATGACGGCCAGCATCACGCCGATAAGGACAGCCGAATAGGCGATTGCGATGCCGTATTCGTTGTTTTCGACGCGGCCGACGATGTAGCTGGTCGACATGTTGTATTGCGCACTGACCAGGAAGATGATGGCACTGATCGCCGTCATCGCGCGGACGAAGGAGTAGATCAGCGCCGCCAGGATCGCCGGCCGCAGCAGCGGCAGCACCACCTTGCGGAAGGTTTGCCAGGAATTGGCGCCGAGCGTCAGCGACGATTCATCGAGACTACGGTCGATTTGTGACATCGAGGCAATCCCGGCCCGGACCCCGACCGGCATGTTGCGGAAGATGAATGATAGCACCAGGATGATGCCGGTGCCGGTCAGCTCGATCGGCGGCACATTGAAGGCGATAACGTAGGAGACGCCGATCACCGTGCCTGGAATGGCAAAGGACAGCATGGCGCCGAATTCGAAGGCATCCTTGCCGCGGAAATTTTGGCGCACCAGCAGATAGGCGGTGAGCAGCCCGATTGCAGCCGTCAGCGGCGCCGAGATCAGCGCGATCTCCATCGTCGTCCAGAACGAACTCCATGCGGCGCCCCGCCAGTGGATGCCGAATTGATTCCAGCCAACGGCGAAACTTTCTACATAGTGATCGAAGGTGAGCGAGAAATCGACGCCCCATTGCTTGACGAAGCTGCCGTAGAAAATCGTCACGTAGATGAGCAGCGTAAACAGGGTCCACAAACCGGCGATCGCGTAGATGGCGTTGCGGAACGTTGCCGGAAGATGCGGGTGGATGCCGGAATCGCCCTTGCCGGAAACGGTGGTATAGGATTTCTGGCCGAGCCAGAAACGCTGCGCGTAGAACGCCGCGAGGGTGAAAAACAAAAGCACGATGGCGAGGATCGCAGCCTGCGCCTGGTCGTATTGTGCGCCCACGATGGCGAAGAAGATCTCCGTCGATAAAACATCGAAATTGCCGCCGAGCACCAGCGGGTTGCCAAAATCGGCCATGCTCTCGATGAAGCCGAGCAGGAATGCGTTGGCCAGGCCCGGCCGCATCAGCGGCAACGACACGGTGACGAACGTCTGCCAGCGGCTGGCACGCAAGGTCTGCGCCGCCTCTTCCATCGACGGGCTGACGCCCTCGACAACGCCGATCATCACCAGGAAGGCGATCGGTGTGAACGCCAGCACCTGGGCGATCAGGAGGCCGGGAAGCCCGTACACCCAACGTGTCGGCTGAAGGCCGAACAGATCCGAAAAGCCTTGCGTGATGACACCGGACAGACCGAACAGCAAAATGATGGCGAGGCCGATGACAAAGGGCGGTGTGATGATCGGCAATATGGTGAGCGCGCGCAGCAGCGAACCGTAGCGGAAGCCGGTGCGGGTCACCACCAGTGCGAAAACCAGGCCGAGCGCGGTGGTAAGCAAGCCGACGAGAACGGCAAGGAAGAGCGAATTCCAGGCCACACCGCAGCGCGGCCCGCCTGACACGCAGCCGAGCCCCCAGAGACGACTACTGAACAGTTTGGCAAAGAACACGCCGAGCGAATAGTTGCCGTCCTGGGTGACCAGCGCGCTGCCCAGCATCTGGACGATCGGCATGAAGATGAAGATGCCGACCACCGCGACGATGAAGCCGATCGAGCCAACGACGAATTCGTCGCCACCGACCGCGCCGCGCCCCGCGAGTCCGAGCGTGCAAAGGAACAGGAACGCGCCGCTGACCAGCAGCGCGCCCCATCCCATGCCGAACTGGCGATCGTCGAGCTCGCCGAAAAGCGCAGTCAGCCACGACCACTGGAAACCGCGCAGCCCAATGCCGAAGCCTTGCAGCATCAAGTAGGCGAAACCCGCCGCACCGACAGCGATCAGCAAGTGCCCGAAGTAGGGATCGGCCTTTTTGCGGCGCCACAAAAGAAGCGGCGCCAAGAGTAGGATTCCGAGTGGCGCAAGCCACAGCTTTTGCCCTTGCAGGACGAGAAAGAGCGCCGGCGCCACGTTGTCGTCGAACGGATAGCCGTCGAACAGCCATGACAGCGTGAAGAAATTGTCGCGCAGCCCGTACCAGGGCAGCAGGACAAAACCGATAAGGCCGACCGCCGTCCACAAGACGACGGTCGGGTGAAGCGGGGCAGTGCTGGCTTTAGCGCGCATGCGATGAAACCAGCACTGTCAGGATGGCGCGGAAGAAGGTCAAAACTGTGAACGAACTACTGCGGCAGCGTCGAAACCTCGGTGTCCCATTTCGACAGCAAGCGTTTGCGCTCGTCGCTCGAACCGTACTTCTTGAAGTCGTAGTCGATCAGCTTGATCGTCGACAGGTCGGGCGTCAGATCCGACACGGCAGCCGATTTGTTGGATGGCAACTGGAACGATTTGACGTCCTTGGCCTTGCCCTGCATGTCGGCCGTCAGCGCCCAGTCGTAGAACTGCCTGGCGGCTTCGGGATTGCGCGCGCCCTTGATCAACGACATCGAGCCGATTTCATAACCGGTGCCTTCGCACGGCGCCACGGTGACGATCGGAAAGCCGGCGGCCGTCTGCGTGACCGCGTCATGCATGAACACGATGCCGATGGTGGTTTCGCCAAGGCCGGCCGCCTTGATCGGGGCCGAACCCGACTTGGTATACTGGTTGATGTTGGCGTGCAGCGCCTTCAGATAATCGAAACCCTTGTCCTCCCCCATCAGTTGCACCATCGTCGCCAGCATCGTGTAAGCGGTGCCGGACGAGTTTGGATTGGCCATCTGAATCTGGCCCTTGTATTCGGGCTTGGTAAGGTCAGCCCAGCATTTTGGCTCGGGCAGATTGTTCTTAGCCAGTAAATCTTTGTTGTAGCCGAAACCGAGTGCGCCGGAGTAGACGCCGACGGTCTTGTTGCCAGCGGCCTCGGCCTGCTTGATCGCCCAGTCATGCAGTTCGCCGCGGTTCGGCGAGACATATTCCTCGGTCAGGCCTTCTTCGGCCGCCTGCAGATGCGGATCGCCGGTGCCGCCCCACCACACGTCGCCCTTCGGATTGCCCGCCTCCGCGCGCAGCTGCGCGTAGGTTTCGCCGGAGCTTTTGCGGGTCATGTCGACGGTGATACCGGTCTTTTCCTCGAACGTAGTCTTGATCTGCTGGCACCAGGCCTCGTCGGCGGCGCAATACAATGTCAGGCTGTCGGCCTGAGCCAGAGTTGTTCCAGAGACCAGAAACGCCGCGAGCGCGGCCGAACGAAAATAATCGCTTCTCATGAGTGAATTCCTCCCGCATTGTTTCGCCGTCTAACGAGTTTCGTTGCGACGGCGATAGATTGGGTTCATTCGATCGGATTTGCAATCACGATCGTTGCGAACGAGGCGCTCGGCAACAGGAACACAGACAAGGAGTACCCCGTATCCTGGCCATGGCGGTCGTCAGGTCCAGCTGAAGAACTTGGAGAATGTCGTCTAAGGAAGAGCAGATCATCAGCAAGGTCGAGAAGGGCAAACCTATCCGCCAGGTGGCGGCCGTTCCTTTCCGCTTGGATAACAGTGGCAGCGCCGAGGTGCTCTTGATTACCTCGCGGAAGACCGGTCGTTTTATCGTACCGAAGGGCTGGCCGATGAAGGGTAAAAGCGGCAGGAAGGCAGCGGTTACGGAGGCGAGGGAAGAAGCGGGGGTAACCGGCAAGGCATTGAAGGAACCGCTTGGTGCCTATTCCTACTGGAAGCGTTTATCCAACCGCTTCGTCAATGTGACTGTCACGGTCTATTTGCTAGAGGTAGTCGACACCCTTCCGGATTGGAAGGAAGGCGCCCAGCGTAAACGCGCATGGCTCTCGCCCGCGGATGCAGCGATGCTGATCGATGAGCCGCAACTTGCCAGCCTCCTGAGATCCATGATCGTGCCGTCATGAGGTGACGCGAATTTCGCAGTGCCTTGCTGGCGAAAAGCGCTTTCACGCCATCGATCTTGCGCGCCTTCGCCGAGCTAGGTCGGCAACGCGAATTCGTCGGCCAATTCAATAGCGCGGCCTTCGCGGGCCGATCTTTCAGCGGCGAGGCCCATGACGACGGCCCACCAGCCGTCTTGCAAGGTCACCTCCACTTCGCCTTGCCCGCGCATCGCGGCGACAAAGCGAGCGTGCTCGAAATAGGTCGAGCCATTGTGGTCGCCCGCCGCGAGGAGCCTGGGGTCGACCGGAATCTCAATAAGGCGCGGTCCCGGTGGATTGCGCGGACTGACGATGAGTTCCGGCACGGGGGCGGCGCCCAGATGCTGCGGCCAGAAGCGGCCCGGTCCGGGCACGCGACATTCGATCTTACCATTGCCGCCGACAGCGGAGAGTTCTTCCTGGTAGCGGCTGCCTTCGGCGAACATGCACAGTTCCAGCATGGCGCGTGCGCCGCTGGCGAAGTCTACCACCACATAGCCATGGTCGAGAATATCCGGCGCCTCGCCATCGTAGCGTTCGTCGAGATGGTTCACGGCCTGGGCCGCGCTCGCCATGACGCGGACAGGGTCTGATTTGAGGATTAGCCGCATCAGATCGAAGAAGTGGCAGCATTTTTCGACGAAGGTGCCGCCGGTGTTGCGGTTGAAGCGGTTCCAGTCGCCGACCTTGGCCAGGAAGGGGAAGCGGTGCTCGCGAATGGTCAGCATGCGGATGCCGCCAGTGGCGTCGCCGGCCTGCTCGACGAAGGCGGCGACAGGGGGCATATAGCGGTACTCCATGGCCACCCAGACGAGCGGAAGCCGGGCTTTCAGCGCTACGATCCGCGCTTCGTCGGCGGCGTCGGTGAAGAGCGGCTTTTCAACCAGCACCGGCAGGGGCCTCAGCCTGGCGATCTCCTCCAACTGGGCAAGGTGGTGGTGGTTCGGGCTGGCAATCAGAATGCAGTTGACCTCGTCCATGGCCAGCAACTCGGCTATCGACGCCGCCGGTCGGGCTCCCTGCGCCATCGCCAGCGACGCGGCCAGCATGCCGGGGTCCGGCTCGAAGATCGCGGCCACATGCGTGTCCGGAAGCAGGGCAATGTTGCGGATATGCTCCTGGCCCATCATGCCGCAGCCGATGATGCCGTAGCCGATCGATGATTTGGTCACGCAAATTTTCCTTCGGGCTATTTGAAACGCGTCACGTAGCGCGCCACCCCCGGATCGAACCAGCTGCGGGAATATTCCACGCTGGCTCCGTCGTCTGCCCAGGCGATACGTTCGATGAACCCCACGACCGTTCCCGACGTCGGCCTGAATTCGGCCGGGGCCCAGTCCGGTACGGGCGCGACGGCGATGCGATCCTCGGCGCGAACGATCGAGAAGCCGAGCGCAAGCCGGTAATGGAGGTAGAGCGATTCCGACAGGTCTTCGCGCTTGAGCCGCTCGGCGCGGCTGGCGTCGAGCCATATCTCCTCGATCGCGGCCGGCTCGCCGTCGAGCCGCCGCAGCCGGCGGATGCGGTGGGCTTCCTCGGCGCTGCCGAATTCCGGCAGTCCGGCCGGCTTGGGCAGCTGCTCGACCGACAAGACCTCGGCGGTCGGCAGGCCGCCACCGCCGATGCGCTCCAGCCGGAAGAAGGCATAGATTCCAAGCAGGTCGCCGCGCGCCCGCACATAGTTGCCCGACCCCTGGATGCGATCGAGAAGCCCCTTCTCGGTCAAGTCGGCAAGCGCGCGCCGGAGCGTGCCGACGGCGATCCCCAGGCTTGCGGCCATCTCACGCTCGGGCGGCAGCCGCGCCCCGTCGGCCAGCCGTCCGGCGGCGATTTCGCGGATCAGCATCTCGCTGATCTGCAGGTGCACGGGCAGGGGACCACGCATCTGACTGGATCGATAGCCGGGGTCGGCCCTTGTCAATTGCATTCCGCTTCTCCGGCGGCGCTTGAAAAATTGATACATTATTGATCTACATCAAAACGAATGCTACGCAAACCCATTCGCAGCGCTAAAGCGACGAACGCCTCAAAGAGTGGCCATGACCATTGTCCCGATCACCTCGCCGGACCTCGACGCAGCCGAAGTCTCCTGGTTCGTTGCGCTCTGCTCCGACGACTACCGCTATCTCGGCGTGCCGGATGGCGCGCTGCGCTCGATCTGGGCGCACTGCTCCGAGATCGTGAAGACGTCGGAGGAACTCGGCTTCCGCAACATCCTATGCCCGTCGTCCTATCAGGTCGGACTGGACACGCTGAGCTTCGTTGCCGGCTGCACGCCGATCACGTCGAAGATCAATCTGCTCGCCGCCGTGCGCTGCGGTGAAATGCAGCCGATCATGCTGGCGCGCACGATAGCGACGCTGGACCATATGCTCGGAGGCCGGCTGACGGTGAACATCATCTCGTCCGACTTTCCGGGCGAGACGGCCGACAGCGCCTACCGCTACCAGCGCTCGCGCGAGGTGGTGCAGATCCTGCGCCAGGCCTGGACCCGGGACAGCATCGATTTTGAGGGCGAGGTCTATCGCTTCAAGGGGGTGTCGACGGCGCCGGCAAAACCCTATCAGCAGAATGGCGGCCCGCTGCTCTATTTCGGCGGCTACTCGCCCGGTGCACTCGAACTCTGCGCCGAACAGTGCGACGTCTACCTGATGTGGCCGGAGACGAAGGAAGAGCTCGCCGGTCGCATGAGAGCCGTGCACGAGCGTGCCGCGCACCACGGGCGCACGCTCGACTACGGCCTGCGCGTCCATATGATCGTGCGCGACACCGAGGCCGAGGCGAAGGAGTATGCCCGCGAGTTGGTGTCGAAGCTGGACGACGAGCAGGGCAGGGCGATCCGCGAGCGGGCGCTCGACGCCCGGTCGCACGGCGTATCGCACCAGGCCAGGAACCGCGAGCTCGCCGATGCGGAAGGTTACGTGGAGCCGCATCTGTGGACGGGAGTCGGGCGAGCGCGTTCGGGCTGCGGTGCAGCGCTGGTGGGCTCAGCCGATCAGGTTCTGTCGGAGATCGAGGCTTATATGAAAATGGGCATCCGCGCCTTCATCTTTTCCGGCTACCCGCATCTCGACGAAGCACGCCATTTCGGCACCAAGGTGCTGCCGCAGCTGAAGACTTGTTCGCTGCCGCACGCCTATGGCCGGGTGCCCGACCGGGTCCCCGCGACGCCACTGGGAACGGGGGAGCGACGCTGATGGAGCATGTCGTGTGCGATCCGCGCCTGTTGCGCAACGCGTTCGGGCGCTTTGCCACCGGTGTCACGGTGGTCACCACCGGCACGGCCGACGGGCCGGTCGCGATCACCGCCAACAGTTTTTCGTCGGTGTCGCTCGATCCGCCGCTGGTCCTGTGGTCAATCGGCCGGCACTCGCGCCGGTTCGACGCCTTCGCCAATTCAACCCACTATGCCATCCACGTAATGGCGGAAGACCAGGCCGAGTTGTGCTGGCGCTTTTCGAAATCCGGAGCTGACTTTGCCGATCTCGATCTCAGGTGGAACGCACACGGCGTGCCGCTGCTGCCGCGAGCACTGGCGCGGTTCGAATGCAGCGTCGCCGACCGTTTCCCGGCTGGCGACCATATGATCCTTTTGGGACGCGTGCTGGAACTGGAGACGCAAGAGGGTTTGCCGCTGCTCTTTGCCGGCGGCACATCGCGGACTCAAGGCGCCGGCAGATGAGGCTCGGCGCCGGCCCGCGCTCGTGCCGTCGACTGGCGCACCACGAGATTGCAGGCGAGCTCGACGCGACGCGGTGGCAAACCCGAATGGGCCATGTCGTCGAGCAGCAGGCTGAGTGCGGCCGATCCGATCTCGCGCATGGGAATATGCATCGCCGTCAACGGAGGATTGCAGAAGGCCGCCAGCGGCAGGTCGTCCATGCCGACGACAGAAACATCGGCCGGCACCGAATATCCCGCTTCCTGGACGCCGGCGATCGCGCCAAAGGCCAGGCTGTCGCCCGCGGTCAGCACGGCTGTGAAATCAAGGCCGCGCGTGGCGATGCGCTCCTTCACGGCCTTGCTGGCCAACTCCGGCAACCAATCCTGCACCTCGACCACGAGATCCTCGAAACCGGTGATGCCTCCTGCGACCAGCGCATCGCGCCAGCCTTCGTAGCGCCGCTCGATCGTGCGCCGGCCGCGCCGCATCAGGAACAGGATCCTGCGGTGGCCGAGGCCGATCAGGTGCTGGGCGGCAAGCATGGCGGCGGAGCGATTGCAGGGCGTCACGCTCGAATGGCGCATATTGGGATCGTCGCCATTGACGAGCACGATCGGCTTGGCGAAGCCAGCCGTCAGTGTCAGCACGTCGTCATCATCCAGCGTCAGGAAGAGGCAGCCGGCAACCCTGTCGTCGCGCTCGGATTCACGCAGGAGGGCGACTTCGTCCTCGGGCGTCGCGACCGGTCGGGTCACCAGTTCGACGCCCAGCAGCCGGGCGCGTTCGTTGAGCCCGTCAAGAACATGGTAGGTGAACTGGCTGCGAGCGCTGTCGACCATGGCGACGCTGCTCGCGGCCAGGATGACCTTGCGGCCGGCGACGGAGGCCGGGATGGCGTAGTTCATCGACTTCGCCGTCTCGATGATCGTGGTGCGCAGCTCATCCCTCACGCCGCCGACGCCGCTCAGCGCACGCGAGGCGGTGCTGACGGACACGCCGCAGCGCGCCGCGATCTCCTCAAGTCGAATGCGGCGGCTGGGGCGACCGCGCTTGCCCTGAATCGTCATGCGTTCCTGCGTCTCCGGCAAATTTGCTCAACACTGCAAAAAATTTTCAGATTGCGCAAGAAAAATGCCTGTGGAACAGTTGTGGCGGGAGTGGAGGAACGGGAGGAGTGATGCCGCTGTCGGCCGAACGCCTGAAATCCGCGCTTGCCAGCCTCGTGGCCGGCATGACCGGCTTGCGCCATGACGGACGGTTTCACGAGCCGAATCTCGACGGGACGCCGGGCGACTATGTCAGCTTCGACAGCTGGGAGTGGCCGCAGGGCGTCGGGCTCTACGGGCTGGTCCGGCTGTGGGCGCAAACCGGCGACGAGCAGCTGCTGCAGACGATCGAGGCTTGGTACGACCGACGCATCGCGGCCGGTCTCCCGCCGATAAATGTCAACACCACCGCGCCCTTGCTGGCGCTCAGCGAATTGTGGCGGCGCCGGCGCCAGCCGCGCTTCGAGCCGGTCTTGCACCAATGGGCCGAGCAGGTCGTTACCCACATGCCGCGGACGCCCGAAGGCGGCTTCCAGCACAATGTTTCGGACCGGGTCAACGACGACGAATTGTGGGACGACACGCTGTTCATGGTCGCGCTGTTTCTCGCTTCCTTTGGCCAGGCCGCCGGTGAGCGACGCTTCGTCGAGGAAGCGGAACGGCAATTCCTCGTCCACGCCCGCTATCTCGCCGACTCAGCATCCGGCCTGTGGTTCCACGGCTGGACGTTCCAGGGCCGGCACAATTTCGCCAGTGCCCTTTGGGGGAGGGGCAATGCCTGGATCACGGTGGGCATCCTCGACCTGGTCGAGTTCGCCGAGATCACGCCCTCGGTGCGCGCCTACCTGCTTGGCGTGCTGGAGACGCAGATCGAAGCCCTGCTCAAGCTGCAGGCGGGTTCGGGCGCATGGCACACTCTCCTCGACGACCCAACCTCATATGAAGAGATCTCCGCCACCGCCGGTTTCGGCTATGGGCTGATGAAGGCTGCGCGGCTTGGAATCGGCCCAGCGGAATGTCGCGCCGCCGGCCTCCGCGCCTTGGAAGCCGTGGTGGCCAGTATCGACGACAAAGGTGTGGTGACGAACGTGTCCTACGGCACCCGCATGGGGCACGATCTGCAATTCTACCGCGACATCCCGATCCAGTCGACGGGCTACGGGCAGGCGCTGGCCATACTGTGCCTGACCGAAGGCTCGCGGCACCTGCAGGCGAAGGTGGAGGCGGCATGATGCGGACGGTCTACGGCGCATCGCCGGCGGATATTGCCGGCATGGACACTGAGCGGCTGCGAGCCGAATTCCTGGTCGACGGACTTTTCCGGCCAGCCGCGATCGAGTTCGTCTATACCCATATCGACCGAATGATCGTTGGCGGCGCGGTGCCGCTGGCCAACCCGCTAATGTTCGGCAGCGGAGTCGATGTCGGAACTCCGCACTTCTTTGACGCGCGCGAGATGGGCATCGCCAATCTCGGCGGCAGCGGCACCGTCACCGTGGACGGCAGGCGCTTCACTGTGGCCAACCGCGACGTCGTCTATGTCGGGCGCGGGGCGCGCGAGGTGACGCTGCAGAGCGACGATCCGGAGAGGCCGGCGTGCTTCTACATGAACTCGGTGCCGGCCGGCGCCGACATCCCTCACCGTCTCATTGCCAAGGGCGAAGCCAAGCCGATGGTGCTGGGCGAGGAGGCTCGCGCCAACAAGCGCACGCTGTGCATGTACATCCATCCCGAGGTGGCGCCGTCCTGCCTCTTGCTGATGGGCATCACCGACCTCGCGCCGGGCAGCGTGTGGAACACCATGCCGCCGCATCTGCATGAGCGGCGCATGGAGGCCTATTGCTATTTCGACCTTGCAGCGGCGGACCGGATCCTCCACCTGATGGGCCGGCCCGACAATACCCGCCATCTGGTTGTCGCCGATGGCGACGTCGTCCTGTCGCCGGCCTGGTCTATCCATATGGGCGCCGGCACCGGCCCCTATGCCTTCGTCTGGGGCATGACCGGCGAGAATCAGGCCTACACCGACGTCGATCCAGTTGCCGTGAAGGATTTGCGATGAGTGCGGTCGCCCAAAGCATCGATGCTGACTTTGCCTTGCGCCGGCCGGTCGCCACGGGGCAGCCGATCGTCTACTGGCGGCTGGGTTCTATCGCCGAGCAGCGCTACGACGTGGCCGACCAGCCCATGAAGGGGGAGATGGATCCCTTCTTCTTCCTGACCAAGCACAAAAATTTCATTCCGCATGAATATCCGTGCCGCACTGAGTTCGCAGCGGAGCGCCGCGGCAAGCGGCCTCAGATCGGCGCCGAGTTCAATGCCGAACGCATCTGGCTGCCCTTTGCCTCGCCGCGCGTCGACCTGTCGGGCTTCTGGTTCCGGCCGACCGTGCTCGGAAGCTGGGCCGAGACGACCATCGACACCGTGGCGGCCGGCGAGGCGCTGCTCAGGCTGCGCACATGCGGCGGCGCAATCCTTTTCGCCAATGGCGCGGAAGTCGGCTGGATGGCGCCCTACGGCCGCAATCTGGAAAGCGCCGAGGACTTCAAGATCGCGCTGAAGCCCGGGCGCAACGATATCCGTATATGGTTCGACGATCTCGCCGAGCGCGACGCCCGCTACTATTTCCAGCTCGACTATCTGTCGGGACCCGCTGTCTCCGTCGCGTTGCCTATCGAAGTGGAGGGCAGCGTAGCCGATGCGATGGAAGCAGCCCTCGACGACATGCATTTCGAGCGTCCCGCCTATGATGGCGGCGAGGTGGCGCTGGCCACTGGCGTGGCGCTGCCGCGCGATGCTCGGGTCGCAGTCGAGATCGAGGGTGATTTCATGTCCATCGAGGCGCCGGTGCGCTTCGCCTTCGATCTGACCAAAGGTCAGAAACGGCTGCCGATCGCCGACACGGAGCAACTGCCCGCCGATTTTCGTCATTTCAAGGTGACGCTGACCGTCGGTGACCATGCCGCATCGCGTGTCTTCGGCGTCGAGATCTGCCACGCGCGCCGCCAGGGCAACGCAGCGGCAACGCTTGCCGCGCGCATCGACGAGGCGCTCAGTGAAGTCGCCGAGCACGCCGAGGCCGATACGGTGCGCGCGCTGGCGCGTCTGGCGATCGGGCAGGAGGGTGCCGAGACCGAAGCCATGATCTCCGGCGCGCTGCCGGCGATTGAGGATTGCCACGACTGCGCCGATTTCATCCTGGTGCCGCTGTTGTGGTGCCGCAAGGCCTATGGCGATCGGCTGGCAGCGAAACTCTGCGCGCATGTCGACAAGGCTATACTCGGCTATCGCTACTGGATGGATGAGCCCGGCAACGATGTGCAGTGGTATTTTTCCGAGAACCACGCGCTGCTCTTCCACACCGCCGCCTACATCGCCGGCGGGCTTCTGCCTGATGCGCGCTTCGTGCGGTCGGGCCGCCTTGGCCGCGAGCAATCAGCGGTGGGGGCGGCGCGGGTGCGAGCCTGGCTCGACCATTTCGAAGCTTGGGAGATGGCCGAATTCAATTCGGCGCCCTATTTCCCGATCGACCTCAAGGGCCTGTGCGCGCTCTACGCGCTGGCCCCGGACAAGGACATCGCGGACCGTGCCGGCAAGGCGGTCATCCGCTTGCTGGAAATCGTCGCCCGCTCCGCCCATCACGGGATCCTCACCGGCGCGCAGGGCCGATCCTATGAGCACACGCTGCGCGCCGCGCGTTCGCTGGAACTGTCGGGCATATGCCGCATGGTCTGGGGCAAGGGCAATTACGGAATGCGCTTCCACGCGTTGCCGCAGCTGGCGCTGTGTCTGCGCGACCACGCACTGAGTGTTCCCGCCGAGCTGGCGGCGATTGCCTCGCTCACAGACGATACGGTGTGGGAATGGACTTTCGCGCAGGGACAGGACCGCTTCGCGCGGCTCTATCACCACAAGACGCGCAACCATGCGATGGGCAGCGCCGCCGGCTATCGTTGGAACCAGTGGGGGTATCAGGAGACCGTCGTTCAAGCCCGGCTGGGCGAGAATCCAGGTGCGCAGATTTGGGTGAACCACCCGGGCGAAGTCCTGCAGTCCGGCTACGGCCGACCGTCCTATTGGGGTGGTTCCGGCACCTTGCCGCGAATTCACCAATACCGCGACCTCGCCGTCGTCAGCTTCTTGTGCTCGGACGAACAGCCCGACTTCACGCACGCCTGGTTTCCGGCCAGCACCTTCGATGCCGTGCAAGTGGATAGCCATCGGGCGTTCGCGCAATCGGGCAACGCCTTCGTCATGCTGAAAACTGATGTGCCGCTGATTGAGGTCAAGGGCGGACCGACGGCCGGCAACGAGTTGCGGGCAGCGGGGCGCAAGGCGACATGGATCGTCCGTCTCGGCGGCCGGGATGCCGATCTGCCAGCGCTCGACGCCTGGGCGTCGGTCTTTGCGGACCTGTCGGTGCGGTCGGGCGCCAACGGCGAGTTGATCGTCGAGGATCCGGAATACGGCACGGTGCGTTTCCTCGCCGACGCGAAGGTGGTCGCTGAGGGACGGACACTCGATCCGGCCAACTGGACCGTGCGCGGCGAGGCGACGCGCATGAAGCGCAGGGAATAGGGAGGAATCAGCTGCGGCCCTCAAGAGGAGAGGGCGTGGCGGCTTGAACCATCGGGGTGCAGCCCCGGACAAAGGAGGAGAAGCATGAAGAAGACCCGCACTTTGCTGGCCGCGCTATCGGTCAGCCTGCTCGCATCGACCAGCGCATTCGCCGGCGACGTGCGCATCATGTGGTACTCGGACGGTGTCGAAGGCGATGTCATCCAGGACCTTCTGAACCGCTTCATGAAGGACAATCCCGACATTCACGTCACGCTCGACAACGTCGCCTACAAGGTGATCCAGGAGCAGCTCCCCATCCAGCTCGAAGCGGGCCAGGGCCCGGACATCGCCCGCGTCACCAACATCAAGGAACTCGCCCAGCACTGGCTCGATCTCAGGCCGCTGGTGGCCGACCCGAAATACTGGGACGACAATTTCGGCGACACACTGGACTGGATGCGACCCGACGGCTCCAAGGCCATCACCGGTTTCATGACCCAGCTCACGCTCACCGGCGGCTTCGCCAACAAGACGCTGTTCGAACAGGCGGGCGTGGCGCTGCCCGGCGACAAGGCGACCTGGGACGACTGGGTCAACGCCGCCGCCGAAGTGGCGAAGAGCCAGCAGCTTCCGGCAGCGTTTGCGATCGACCGCTCGGGCCACCGCATTTCGGGTGCGAATGTCTCCTACGGGGCGAACTATATAGGGCCCGACGGTAAGCCGGCGAAAGTCGATGACGGCACCAAGGCGTTCGTTGGCAAGCTCGTCGACTGGACCGCCAAGGGCCTGATGCTGAAGGATACCTGGGTGTCGGCGGCAGGCTCGACCTACCGCGCGGCCGCCGACGATTTCATCAACGCGCAGATCCCATTCTATTATTCGGGAAGCTGGCAAGTCGCCAATCTGTCGACCAAGATCGGCGACAGTTTCGACTGGGTGGCAACCGGCTCGCCCTGCGGCACTGCCGGCTGTTCTGGCGTGAAAGGCGGCGCGGCACTTGTCGCCATCAAATACACGAAGAACCCCAAGGACGTCGCCAAGGTCATGGATTACCTGGCCCGCGAAGACATCGTGAAAGAGTTCAGCGAGCGCACGCTGTTCCTGCCGGCGCACAAGGGCGTCATCACGAAAGGTGGGCTGAAATGGGGTTCGGCCGACAAGAATGTCGGTCCGGCGCTCGACAAGTTCGTCAAGGCGGCGGGTGAAACCCTGCCGGCGGCCGACGCGCTGCCGCCGTGGAAATGGGCCAACGCCTATTTCGCCGCACTGGTGACCCGCGTCAGCCAGGTTATGGCGGGCGAACTCACCCTCGACGAAGCCTGGGGCAAGATCGATCAGGATATCGCCGACAAGGTCGCCGAGGCAAAGTGACCGCCGTCGCGACATTGAAGACATGGACGGGCGCCGCTCTGGCGGCGCCGGTCGTCTGGCTGGCGTCGATCGTCAACGTGCCGCTCAAATGGTGGCAGCGCGCGACGGGCACCGGCGGCATGGCCGCCTTTTTCCTCGCCCCGAACATGGCAATCTTCGGCATCTTCGTGCTGGTGCCGCTGGTCATCAATTTCTTCTATTCAGCCACGTCCGGTACGGCCTATTTCCTGCAGGATCGCACCTATGTCGGGCTGGAGCAGTATCAGCGCCTGCTTGATTGCGGCAACTATCTAGATACCGCCACCTGCCGCGAGGACCTCTTCTGGAAGGCCGTCCACAATACCGGCCTGTTCGTCCTCGTGCAGGTGGCGCTGTTGACGGTCGTGTCGATGATAACAGCGCTGATCCTCAACCGCGAGATCGTCGGGCGCAGCTTCTGGCGTGCGGTGTTCTTCTTTCCGGTGCTGCTGTCGCCGGTCGTCACTGGCCTGATCTGGCGCTGGATCCTGCAACGCCAGGGGTTACTCAACCTGATCGTCCACGATCTGGGGGGCGACCCGTACAATTGGCTGACCGACCGCTTTTGGGCGTTCACCGCCGCCGTCAGCGTCTCGGTCTGGGCCCATATGGGCTTTTACACGCTCATCCTGCTTGCCGGATTGCAGGCGATCCCGCGCGACCTCTACGAGGCGGCCGAGATGGACGGCACCAAGCCGGCGCGGGGGTTCTGGCGCATCACGCTGCCGCTGCTCATGCCGAACCTGCTCGTCGTCATCGTGCTGGCGCTGATCCGCGCCGTACAGATCTTCGATGAGGTCTATGTGCTGACCGGAGGAGGGCCGGGCACCTCGACCCTCTATCTCACGCAGTACATCTATGAGATCGGCTTCGCCTCCCTGCTGCGCAATCCGGGGCTGGCTTCGGCGGCTTCGATCCTGATGGGACTGGTGCTGGTCGTACTGACGCTGCTTCAGCTTCAGGTCGGGCGCCGGGGCGAACGGAAGGGGGCGCGCGAATGAGCGGCGTGACGACATTCCTGACTCGCCGGCGCGGCGGCCGTTTCTGGCACTGGACGGATATCGTCAGCTGGCTGTGGTTGGTCGGCGGTCTCGTCATCATGTTCGGTCCGGCCGTCTGGCTGGTCGGCTCGTCGTTCAAGACACCGGCGCAACTCGCCGAGTTCCCACCGACAATCCTGCCCTATGTCAGCCAGCAGGCGAGCGTCGAAGGTCACGACAAGCCGCTGACGCTCTACCGTGTGAAGCAGGCGGACGGTTCGACCAAGGTCATGGCCGAGGTGCGGCGCATCGGCATCGTGGCGCAGATGGTCGACCCCAAGGCGCCGAAGGACATCATCAAGGTCAATATCGCCGACCGGCAGCCGGTGCGCGAAATTGGCTTCGCGACGGGCAACTACACCGAACCCTTCGTCCATTTCGACTTCATGCGCTACCTGCGTAATTCGGTTTTCGTCACCGCGATGGCGACGCTGATCACGTTGCTCACCAATTCGATGGCAGCCTTCGCCCTGTCGAAATACAAGTTTCGCGGCCGCGATCTCACCATGCTGTTGATCGTCGGCACGCTGATGGTGCCGCTGTCGGTGATCCTGGTGCCGCTCTATTCGGTGGTCAGCGCCGTCGGTCTGCTCGATTCGCTGTGGGGCGTGATCCTGCCGACCGTGGCGACGCCGACCGGCGTGTTCCTACTGCGCCAGTATATGCTGACCATCCCGGATGAATTGCTCGACGCGGCGCGCATGGACAATGCCTCGGAATGGCAGATCTACTGGCGCATCGTGTTGCCGCTTGCGGCACCCGCGCTCGCGGTGCTGGCGATCTTCTCGGTGGTCTGGCGTTGGAACGACTTCCTGTGGCCGCTGGTGGTGCTGTCGCGCAAGGAGCTCTACACGCTCCAGGTCGGGCTCAACACCTATGCCGGCCAGCTCAACGTGCAGTGGCACTACATCCTGGCGATGACCGTCGTGACGATGATCCCCGTCGTCCTCGTCTTCGTCTTCCTGCAGCGTTACATCACGTCCGGCATCGCCGGCACCGGGCTGAAATGAGGGCGCCATGGGACGGATAACGCTGACCAACATCGATCGCGCCTACGGAAAGGTGAAGATCCTGCACGACATCAATCTCGACGTCGGCGACGGCGAGATGCTGGTCCTCGTCGGCCCGTCGGGTTGCGGCAAGTCCACGCTGCTCAGGCTGATCGCCGGGCTCGACCGGCCGACCGGCGGCAAGATCGAGATCGACGGCGCCGACGTCACCGAGGTTTCGGCCGCGCAGCGCGGGCTTGCCATGGTGTTCCAGTCCTATGCGCTCTACCCGCATATGAGCGTGCGCCAGAACCTTGCCTTCGGGCTCGAAAACATCCGCACGCCGAAGGCCGAGATCGACCAGCGCATCGCGGAAGCGGCGCGGATGCTGGAAATCGCGCCCTATCTCGACCGCCGCCCAGGGCAGCTTTCTGGCGGCCAGAAGCAGCGCGTGGCGATCGGCCGTGCGGTGGTGCGCAACCCGACCGCGTTCCTGCTCGACGAACCGCTGTCCAACCTCGACGCCGAACTGCGCATCTCGACGCGCGCCGAACTGGCAGCACTGCACAAGCGGCTGGCAACGACGATGATCTATGTCACCCACGACCAGGTCGAGGCGATGACGCTCGCCGACCGTATCGTGGTGATGCGGGCCGGAAAGGTCGAACAGGTCGGCCGGCCGCTCGATCTCTACAACGCGCCGGCAAACCTGTTCGTCGCCGGCTTCATCGGCGCGCCGCGCATGAACCTTTTGCCGGTCAAGGTGCGTTCGGTCGGCGCGAACGAGGTGACCGTCGAAGGTCCCGGCGGGCTCTCGGCCAGGGTTGCGGCCGAGGGGACCGCGCTGAAGCCGGGAGACAACGCCACGCTCGGCATCCGGCCGCACGACATCGAACTTTCGGATGGCGGCAAAGGATCGCTGGAAGCGCAGGTGACGCTGGCCGAGGCGCTGGGGCCGGAAACGGTCGTCCATGCCACCATCGCCGGCGACAACAAGCTGGTCGCTGTGCTCAAGCGGCAGGGCGTCGAAACGCAGGGCGCGCCGCTCAGCCTTGCTCTGCCGCCTGAACGGATGCACCTCTTCGATTCCGCCGGGCTGCGCGTCGCTTCGCACTAACCATCGGCAAGGTGGCGCCGGAAGAAGTCCACCACGGCGGCGCGCATGGCCGGCGTTTCGGCATGTCCGCTCTCCGGCTCCCGGTGAACGACGAGCTTGCCGCTGGCTCCGGCCCGGTCATAGGCGGCCTTAGTCTGCACAAGCGCGCGATCCACGGCTCCCGGCGGCGTCAGTGGATCCTGGTCTCCGATGCCGATGAATTGCGGCCGCGGCGCGATCCGTCCAGCGATCTCACCATTGCTGGTCAGGTTCAAGAGACCGGGAATCGTAAGATAGATGCCGTGCAAATCGTGCGCGCCGGTGTCGATGAGGCTTGCGAAGTCGGCAAAGCAGCATAGATGTGCCACGCAGGCGATGCGCGGCTCGACCGCCGCGAGCCAGTAGCCCAGTGTTGCGCCCATCGACATGCCGTAGACGCCGATACGGTCGGCAACGATGTCGTCACGCGCGGCAAGCCAGGCGAAAGCGGCTGCCTGCTCGCCCACCATCTGGCCGGCAAGCGAGCAGCCGCGCCAAAGCCTGGCCTTGGTGCGGGCGCTCTCGCCGGGCTCGGTGCGCAGCCCGAAGGCGGGCATGTCTATCATGAGCGTCGCGAGACCCATCGCCGCGAACGCCGGACCAGGCGGGCTGTGCAGGCCCGCCCGGCCATCGAGCAGCTCGCTGGCGCCAACGTCATAGCGAAAGCCATGGGCGTGAATGCACAACACCGCAGGCACCGACCGGCTGTGTAGCGGACGGGCAATGAACCCTCGCACCCGCTCGCCATGCAACGTGGTGAAATCGAGCTCCTCGAGCGTAAAGCCGTCGCGGCGTTCCGCTTTTCGCGAGCGCAAGGTCAGTGGATGCTCGCCGATCTCAAATGCGTCGCGCAGCTTGTTCATAGGGTGTCCGAGTTTTGTAAGTCGAGGCTATTTAGGCAGCAAATCCGGTCAAATGGCCAGACCGGACGAGTGAGCTTTGACTTGCTCGTGCCGCGGCGGCCTTGGCCAACCTCATGGCGCTCGGAAGGAACTTTTTGGGCCTTTTCGCTGCAACTCTCCTTCTCATCGAAGACACACCTCCGACCGGGCACAGAACTCTGGCGTTGAAAGGTCGCCTAGGGATCCGTGCGGTGATCGGCGACAACGACTTGCGAGTGGGACGGTTCGACCCTCACCGGACGTCTCAAACCACGCATTCAACGTCTCAAAAGGGTCGCGATCCTAACATTCAGTCAAAGAAGCCGGCGTCCTCTTCCTTGAGGTGCTTCTTCGCGCCTGCGGCATCGATGTCGACGCCCAATCCGGGAGCCTCGAGCAAGTCGATCATCGAATCCTTTACGATCTGCGGCGGCAGCCCAATAACGATATCTTCCCACCAGGGGGTCGGAGGCGCTGGGATATTCGAAGGCGAGGTAGTTGGCGGGCAGGGTGGCGCAGACATTGATCAGGGCACCGAGACCGAGGAGAAGGTTGATCAGGGAGCTGCATGAACTGAAGACGAACATCTTCATGGAATTGATCAAATCGGGCCGGCTGCCGCTGCGGTCCGGCGTCGCACGGCTGAGGCGACTGCGGCTGGTCTCAAACTAGCGATCTGCTCGACCTCAAACGAACGGGCCGTCCAAGCGATCGTCGACGTGATGCTTGGTCCCTTGCGATCGCGGCAGATACGTGTCTTTGCCGGCGATATCGTGCCGGCGAAGAAACCAGATCCGGCGATCTACGCACTGGCTAGTGTCGAACTGGGAGCTGAACCAAGGCGCTGCCTGGTCGTCGAGGACAGCAACAATGGTCTGCGTGCCGCACTCGCAGCCGGCATGCGCTGCCTCGTGACGACCTCGTCCTATACGTTGGACGAAGACTTTCCGACGCCGAACGCGTGGTGTCGGAACTCGGTGACGGAGATGAGATCCAGGTGCGACTTCGGCCGGGCCACAGGTCTTCGGCGAGTAGGTGGAGATAGGGGTCTTAGCATGATCGGATGTGTTTCCGATGGCGGAGGCGTATCAGCGTTGCAGTCGCCCGCGATCTCTTCGGCAAACCCGTTTGCTCGCAATCGCGTTGCGCGTCGGCTTTCCGCAGAAGGTTCGTTGACCGCGACCTGAAAGCCGGGCTTTGCTCTAAGTCGTGATGACTGGGTCGCGTCAGCCCCAACTGCTAGACATTCTGATCTGCAAGCCATTTTCTGACAGCGGCAACATGCTCAGTCACATCCAGCTTCTTTGGCCAAGCGACGTTGAAGGACTTGCCGGTAATAAGAACGTGCTCCGTTAGTCGTACCAGCGATCCGGTTTTCACTAGCCGTTCGGTGAGGTGGGCCCAGCCCAGGGCGACACCTTGGCCCTCCATCACCGATTGGATGACGGAAACGTAGTCATTGATCCGTAGACCTTGGGGTGCAAGAGAACCATCGAGACCGGCAGAGGCAAGCCAGTCTGGCCATGTAACGGCCGGTCTGTGTGGTTCATCAAGGTGAATGAGTCGGTGCCTGGCTAGGTCCGCCACAGTTTGAGGCTTCCCATAATTCACAAGATAGGAAGGACTGCATACCGGATAGATTTCCTCGGGGGCTATCGGTAACAAAAAATAGTCTGGCCAGTCCTGGTTATCGCCTCCGACAATTCCGAGAGGAATCCCCTCTGCAGCGAGGTCAATGTCTCGATCGCTGGTTTGGATGCGCAGTTCTATGCCAGGGAGATCTTCACGGAAACGCTGCAGCCGCGGCACCATCCAAAGTGAAACAAATGCGGTTGAGGCCGATAGGGTGACGTGATTGCCGCCAGTGGACCCTTTGAGTCGCTCTGCTGACTTCTGAATATGAGAAAGTCCGAGGGACACATCAGCGAAGAAACGGGCGCCCGCTTCCGTCAAATGCACCCGCCTGTGGCCCCGAACAAACAGCTTGGTACGAAACTGCTCCTCGAGCTTTCTAATCGCAAGTGAAACCGCTGCCTGGGACATGCCAAGTTCCTTGCCGGCCGCCGTGAAATTGAGCAGACGGCCGGCTGCCTCAAAGGCGATCAGTCCGTTCGCAGACGGCAAGAGATGTCGCAGGCTATCCATAATCACAGCTTATCGCATCGATCAGGATTTTCCAGCGTCACAGCCATATCTCGTCTCGCTAAGTTGAAGAGATCAGGGAGGATCGAGTTGCCATGAACGCACCGGCCGTTGAAGTGACCGAGACTGCACACCGCCGCAGCGGCGGCCGCCTGGGGCGCAAGGCGATGCGAGGCGCTCCCATCGCGTCGTTTCCGGCCCTGATACGTCAGATCCCCGCCTATCAGATGGTGCCTGACGAGGCGGTGGAGTTGATCCACCAAGAATCGCTCCTGATTCTCGAAGAGGTGGGCTGCGAGTTCCGGGACGACGAGGCGATCGCCCTGTGGAAGGCGGCCGGAGCCGATGTCTCCGAGACGCGCGTCCGTATCGACCGTGCGCTGTTGATGGAGCTTGTCTCCAAGGTCCCGCCGGAATTCACCCTCAACGCCCGCAACCCCGAGCGTACCGTCCGCGTCGGCGGCAAGAACTCCATCTTCGTGCCGATGTATGGCGCACCCTATGTGCGCGACCTCGACAACAACAGGCGCTACGGCTCGCTCGCCGACCTCAACAATTTTCACAAGCTCGCCTACATGGCGCCGGCGCTGCACTCGTCGAGCTCGGTCATCTGCGAGCCGATGGAAATTGCGGTCCCAAAGCGCCACCTGCACATCATCCATTCGGCACTGAAGCATTCCGACAAGCCGTTCATGGGCATCGTCACCTCGAAGGAACGCGCCGAAGACACGATGGCGATGGCCGGCATCGTGTTCGGCGAGGAGTTCGTTCGCGACAATCCGGTGCTGGTGTCGATCACCAACTGCAACTCGCCGCTGGTGTGGGACGCCACAATGCTCGACGCCATGAAGGTCTATGCGCGCAGCAACCAACCGCTGATCCTGGCACCTTTCGCACTCTGCGGCGCCTCGACCTCGGCCTCCGCCGTCGGCGCGGTCGCGCAGGTCAATGCGGAAGCGCTGGCCGGCGTCGCGTTCACGCAACTCTTGCGTCCCGGCTCGCCGCAGATCTACGGCCAGTTCATGGTCACCGTCGACATGAAGACCGGCGCCCCGATGGGCGGCACGCCGGAGGCCGCGCAGATGATGTATCTGATGGGTGCGCTTGCCAGGAAATACCGGCTGCCGTGGCGCACGTCAGGCTTCCATGTCGGGTCGAAGCTGAACGACGCCCAGGCCGGCTACGAGGCGAACATGCTGATGCATGCCGCCATCCTGGCCGGCGCCAACTACATCTGGCACTCGGCCGGCTGGCTGGAGGCGGGGCTCACCTGCGGCTATTCGAAATTCGCGACGGACTGCGAGCAGCTTGTCGGCTGGTACAAATATGCCGGCGGGCTGCCGTTCGACGATTTCAAGGAAGCCATGGCGGCGATCCGCGAGGTCGGGCCTCAGGGCCATTTCCTGGGCACCCAGCACACGCTCGAACATTTCGAGTCCGCCTTCTTCATGCCCAGCATCATGGACTTCAATTCGTTTGAACAGTGGAAGGCTGAAGGCGCGAAGGACCACGACACGCGCGGTCGCGAGAAAGCGCGCAACATGCTGGCCGACTATGAGGAGCCAAAGCTCGACGAGGGCATCGCCGAGGGTCTCAAGGATTTGATCGCGCGGCGTGAGGAAAAACTGCCCGACACCATCAGTTGAAGATGTGACGGAACCAAAGAACCACAAGGGAGGAAAAAATGAGATTCTTTAGAAGCAATGGCGATCGCGTTCCTGCTGCCATCGAAGCGATGGCTGAGGACGCACGTGCAGGTCGCATGGATCGGCGTGAATTCCTGGCGCTGGCCAGCGCCTTTGGCGCGTCGACAGCCCTTGCTTACGGCATGATCGGCCTTGCCGCGCCGACAAAAGCGCTGGCCGAGGAGCCGAAGAAGGGCGGGACGCTGCATGTTTCGATGTCGGTCAAGGCGCAGAAGGATCCGCGCACCTATGACTGGACCGAGATGGCAAACATCACCCGTTGTTGGCTGGAGCCGCTGGTGCGGTACACGCACCAGTTCACGTTCGAGCCGGTCCTGCTCGAAAGCTGGGACGTCAATGACGACGCCACCGAATACACATTGCATCTGCGCAAAGGCGTCACCTGGAACAATGGCGATGCCTTCAACGCTGATGACGTGGTCGCCAATCTGAAGCGCTGGTGCGAGAAGGGGGCTTCCGGCAATTCCATGGCTGCCCGCGTCGGCGCGCTGATCGATGCCAAGACTGGCAAGGCCAAGGATGGGGCTATCACCAAGGTCGATGACCACACGGTCAAGCTGAAGCTGGCCGAAGCCGATATCGCGATCATACCGGGCCTCACCGACTATCCGGCGCTGGTCGTGCATCGCGACTTCGACAAGGATGGCGCCGACCCGATCAAGAAGCCAATCGGTACCGGAGCTTTCGAGCTGGTGTCTTACGACGTCGGCCAGAAGGCGGTCGTCAAGCGCCGCGAGAACGGCAAGTGGTGGGGTGGCGAGGCGCCGCTCGACGGTGTCGAGTTCATCGACTACGGCACCGACTTCAACGCCACGCTGAATGCCTTCGAGTCCGGCGAGATCGACCTCGATTTCGAAACGCCGGCCGACTTCATCGACGCCCTCGATAAGATGGATCTGGTGAAATCGGAGGTCGCGACGGCGACCACACTCGTTGCCCGCACCAACATCACCCATAAACCCTATGACGACCAGCGGGTGCGCAATGCGCTGCAGATGGCCGTAGACAACAATGCCGTCATGCAGCTCGGCTACGCCGGGCTCGGCACGGTCGGCGAGAACCACCACGTCGCCCCGATCCATCCCGAATACTATCCGCTGCCCAAGAAGACACGCGATGCCGCCGCCGCCAAGAAGCTGATGGCGGATGCCGGTCAGGCCGACTTCGAGCATGAGCTGATCACCGTTGAGGACGAATGGCAAAAGAACACCGGCGATGCGATCGCCGGCCAATTGCGCGATGCCGGTATCAAGGTGAAGCGCACTGTGCTGCCGGGCTCGACCTTCTGGAACGACTGGACGAAGTATCCGTACTCGATGACCATCTGGTACATGCGGCCGCTGGGCGTCCAGGTGCTGGCGCTCGGCTATCGCTCGGGCGAAGCCTGGAACGAAACGGCCTATGCCAACCCAGATTTCGACGCCAAGCTGAAGCAGGCGCTTTCGCTGGCCGATCCCGACAAGCGCAAGGAGGTCATGAAGGACGTCGAGCAGATCCTGCAGGATTCCGGCGTCATCATCCAGCCGTTCTGGCAGAAACTCTACTGCCACATGAACAAGAAGGTGAAGAACTACGGAATGCACCAGACCTACGAAATGGACTTCCAGAACGTCTGGTTGGACGCTTAAGCCCGACTCCCGGGGCTACCTAGGCCGGCACTTGTTCGCTCGCGCAGGTGCCGGCCGACTTTTGAAACGTCACTGTGCAGCTGGATCAAAATGGCCGACGACGAGATCATCCTTTCCGAGCTTTCCGACGACGAGTTGGTGCAGCAGATGCACGACGACCTTTATGACGGGTTGAAGGAAGAGATCGAGGAAGGCACCCAGATCCTGCTCGAGCGCGGCTGGGCGCCCTACAAGGTGCTGACCGAGGCGCTGGTCGAGGGCATGCGCATCGTCGGCGAGGATTTTCGCGACGGCATCCTGTTCGTTCCGGAAGTGCTTTTGTCCGCCAACGCGATGAAGGCCGGGATGTTCATCCTGCGTCCGCTGCTTGCCGCCACCGGCGCGCCGAAGCAGGGCAAGATGGTGATCGGCACCGTCAAGGGCGACATCCACGACATCGGCAAGAACCTCGTCGGCATGATGATGGAAGGCGCTGGCTTCGACGTCATCGACCTCGGCATCAACAATGCGGTCGAGAAATATCTCGACGCCATCGAGCAGCACCAGCCCGACATCATCGGCATGTCGGCGCTTTTGACCACCACCATGCCCTACATGAAGGTCGTCATCGACACGATGAAGGAAAAGGGCATTCGCGACGACTATGTCGTTCTCGTCGGCGGCGCGCCGCTCAACGAGGAATTCGGCAAGGCTGTCGGCGCCGACGCCTATTGCCGCGACGCAGCGGTGGCGGTGGAGACCGCCAAGGACTTCATGAAGCGCAAGCACAATGTGCGCATATCATAGCCGCAAGGCGACCTTCCTTCCTTCGTGGAAGGCGTAGGGCGGCCTGGCGCGGTGCGACCGGCACCCACGCGGATCAACTGCCCTCGCGACGACAACCGGTCGATCGGGAAGCGCTCCGGCAGCCAGATGTCGCTCACGAATAGACACCGCCCCGGACATCGCCAGCGGCTAGTGTGAACGGTTGTGGTGCTCAGTCACGCTCTGCCTAGTCTCCCCGAGCCACGCACCGCGGTGGAGCTGATTCGAGTTGGTGGAGTGGCTGGGATGCCAGCGGGCCTCCCAACACCACTCCACCTCACTCGGCTTTACTCATGCGGGCAGAGCCGGCCTCCGGTTAGTGCGAATACCCGGCGGCTGTCTCGCTGAGGCTCTTCCCTTTGGTTTCAGGCGCCACCTCAGCCCCATTGTCGAAACTCTCCTCAACCCGCCGAATAGCCGTGCCTGGCGAAGAACCGATCCAACTCGCGCTGCTCGGGCGCCTCGCCTGTGAAAATCTCCACGTACTCGGGGATGCGCTTCATGCGGACCGCGAGATCTTCCTTGGTCTGCATTGAGATGTAGCCGATCTGCACGAGGTAGATGGTACGCGCTCGAACGTCGGCTGAGCCTTCCTTGTAACCGAAGCGCACGAACATCTGGCTCATTGCGTCGAGACGCTTCTGGTCGGCTTTCTGTACCTCTGCCAGAATGTCTGGAGATTGAAGCGCCCAGCTTCTGATTGCGAATTCGGACTGGGAATCGAACAGAGACTTGTCGAGCCAGCAATCGAAAACGTTTAGCATCGCTTCCACGACAGTCTCGGCATATGCCTCAGCCTGCTTGACGAGGTTGCCGGTGTTCTTGTCTCGCCAACGCGCCACCAGGGCAGCCAACAGTTCCTCTCGATCCTTGAAGAACCAATAGAAGCTGGTGCGCGACAGGCCCAATTTCTTGGCCAATGGCGAAATTCTCACCGTGTCGACGCCGGATTCAAGAAGCAGGTCGTAGGCGGCTGCAAGCCACCCCTCCGGCGATCCGCGCCATCCGCTATCGTTCGAAATTTGCTCCATGAGCGACCAGCCTAACAAAATGTCGACGTGAAGACCAGTAAAATGTACATCTATGTCGAGTTAGTCGACCTATTGGCATCAAAACTTGACACATGTGTACATTTTGGAATAGCGTTCGCACTTACCGTTCCAGCCCGGAGTCCGTCAGATGTCGAACGATCCCCTTCTGCAGCCGTACAAACTCAAGCATTTGACCCTGCGCAATCGCATCATCGTGACATCCCACGAGCCGGCCTACCCGGAGGACGGGATGCCGAAGCAGCGCTATCTTGCTTACACGGTAGAAAGGGCCAAGGGCGGTGTCGCGATGACGATGACAGCCGGGTCTGCGGCGGTTTCGAAGGACAGTCCCCCGGTTTTCAACAACTTGCTCGCCTACAAGGACGAGATCGTGCCGTGGATCAAGCAGATGACCGATGCGGTGCACGAAGAGGGTGCCGCCATCATGATCCAGCTGACGCATCTTGGACGGCGTACACGCTGGGACAAAGGCGATTGGCTTCCCGTTGTGGCGCCGTCCCATCATCGTGAAGCCTCACACCGGGCATTTCCCAAGAAGATTGAAGACTGGGATATCGAGCGCATCATCAAGGATTTTGCTGACGCCGCCGAGCGAATGAAGGTAGGCGGGATGGATGGCGTCGAACTCGAGGCTTACGGCCACTTGCTCGACCAGTTCACGTCTCCTCTCACCAACGAACTTGATGGTCCTTATGGCGGTTCGCTCGACAACCGCATGCGCTTCTGCATGGATGTCTTGAAGGCGATCCGGTCCCGGGTGGGCGAGGACTTCATCCTGGGCGTGCGATACACCGCGGATGAGGCTCTTCCCGGTGGCACTGGCAAGGCCGAGGGCCTTGAAATCTCCAAGCGCCTCAAGGACAGCGGACTTATCGACTACCTCAACGTGATCCGCGGCCACATCGACACCGATGCGGGCCTGACGGACGTCATTCCAATTCAGGGAATGGCGAATGCGCCGCACCTTGATTTTGCCGGCGAGATTCGTGCCGCGACCAACTTCCCAACCTTCCATGCAGCGAAAATACCGGACGTGGCGACTGCACGCCACGCGATCGCATCCGGCAAGGTCGACATGATCGGCATGACGCGCGCTCACATGACCGACCCACACATCGTGCGCAAGATCATCGAAAAGCGCGAAGATGAAATCAGGCCGTGTGTGGGCGCCAACTATTGCCTTGACCGCATCTATCAGGGCGGGGCGGCATACTGCATTCACAACGCAGCGACTGGTCGCGAATTGACCATGCCGCACATCGTCGCCAAGGCCGAGACCCGCAAGAAGATTGTCATCCTCGGTGCGGGGCCGGCTGGCCTCGAGGCCGCCCGCGTGGCAGGTGAGCGGGGGCACGAGGTCGTGGTCTTCGAGGCCGCCAGCGGTCCGGGAGGGCAGATCCGCCTGACAGCGCAGAGCCCGCGCCGCAAGGAGATGATGAGCATCATCGATTGGCGCATGGCCCAGTGCGAAAAATACGGAGTGAGCGTCAAGTTCAATACCTGGGCGGAAGCCGAAACCATCGAGGCGGAAAACCCGGACGTCGTCGTCGTTGCGACGGGCGGGGTCGCGCACACCGACGTCCTTTCCAAGGGCAACGAGTTGGTGGTGTCGTCATGGGACATCATCTCCGGAGACGTAAAGCCGGGAACCAATGTCCTCATCTTCGACGACGCGGGTGATCATGCGGCACTCCAGGCCGCGGAATTCCTAGCCGGTGCGGGAGCGAAGGTTGAAATCATGACCCCGGACCGGTCCTTCTCCCCCGAGGTGATGGCTATGAACCTCGTGCCTTACATGAGGTCTCTTCAAAAACTCGATGTGACCTTCACGGTCACCTATCGGCTCGAATCTGTTGAAAGGAACGGCAACCAGCTCATTGCAAACGTCGGCAGTGACTACGGCGGCGTCTCCAAGCAGCGCGTCGTGGACCAGGTTGTCGTCAACCACGGCACCATTCCGCTCGATGACATCTATTTCGACCTCAAACCGAAATCGACCAATCACGGCGAGATTTCGCACGATGAACTCATCGCTGGACAGCCACAGTCGGTGGTGCGGAATCCGCAGGGCCAATTCCAGCTCTTCCGCATCGGCGACGCCGTCTCGGCACGCAATACGCACGCCGCGATCTTCGACGCACTGCGTCTGACGAAAGATATCTGATGGCCGAGAGCGGACGAGCGCGTCCGCTCATTCATAACAAGGGTTCGGCCATGATCGGAAGTGAAGCGCTGCAATATTTTTTGGACACTGCGTTCGTGGCGTTCGACCGGGTCTCACATGACCTGCGGTCGCGCAGATCGATCATCCAGCTCTTCGCCCAAACGGAAGTTCCCGGGCTGGAAAGGGCCAGGGCCGGGAGCCGTTTGCCGATCTGTTCTTATCTTGGCTCGGCGTTGGCTGAAGACGCGATTCCGTCCGCTCTTCGCAATTTTGTCGAACGCTTTAAGGCGATCGAGCCGTCGCTCGAATGGCGGCTGAAAGCGAACCCGACTCGTCAGCCAGCAGCAATTTCCAGACGGTCATGCCAATGCGATGATTCTTGGCCCGGGCGGCATCGAGGACAGAAAGGATTGGCGTCAAGTTGATGGCTCCTCACGTCCGGTATCCCGACCACGATCATCCGGCGGAAGAACTTACCTCGTGCTTTCGCATGGCGAGTTCAAGCAGGCTGACAACGATTGGTTTTCGCCGGGCATCGGCGGTTCATTCTACAATCCGCCTGGCATCAAACATGCGATGAGATCACTCGGCGCGCCGCTGTTCGCCATCTGGGCGCTGTTGGTGGATCAACCTCGTCATTGAGCGCGGCCATGACCCGACGGAAACTCCAAGGCACAGGAGGTTGCCGTGCCGATAGTGGACCTCGACATCAACGGTCGGTGGGACACTCGCTATGCGGCGACCTTCACACGACCGATCGGGCGAGAACAGCAGGCAAGGATATAGCCATCGGCGATGTCCTCGTCGGTGATGCCGCCATTGTGCACCATGTGCACCTGCCCTTCGGTCTTGCGGACCTTGCAAGTTCCGCAGATTCCCATCGAGCACCCTGAAGGGATCACAAGACCCCCAGCGCGCGCTGCTGCAAGAAGGGTATCAGTCTCGGCGCATTTCGTTGTGACGCCAGACAAGACGAAGACGACCTCGGCCTGACTTTCTTCGTTCGGCACCACATCGTCTGGAACGTCCTCGGCGTGCTCTGGCTCTGCCACGAAGCTTTCCTGATGATAGCGGCTCATGTCGTAGCCGAGACCGGCGAGCGCCTCGCGCACGGCCCGCATGAAGGGTTCGGGCCCGCAGCAGAACACCTCGCGGTCGAGATAATCCTGCGCCATCAGGCCCAGCATGATCTGGTTGAACATCCCCCGATAGCCGGTCCATGACCGGAAGGGATCGGCCTCTTCGACCACCCATTTCAGATCGATGCCGACGATGCGCGAGGCCATGAGTTCCATCCTGTCGCGCAGAATGATCTCGGACGGACGGCGCGCGCAATTGATGAAAACAATGTCCGGTTCGCGACCGGAATCATAGAGCCAGGTGGTCATTGCCACCATTGGCGTGATGCCAGATCCGGCTGAGATGAAAAGGTATTTCTCGGCCGGGTGATGGACGATTGAGAACTTTCCCGCAGGCCCTGTTGCCCTGATGCGCAGCCCCTTGCGCAAATTGTCGAGCATCCACCTGGTGCCAATGGATCCGTCCTGTGCCTTTACAGTGATCGTCAGGGCGGTCGGCCGCGAAGGCGAAGACGAGATCGTAAATGTACGATAGAGCGGCCCGCCAGGAACGGGCAGTTCCAGCGTGACGAACTGCCCCGGTTCATGGTTGAACAGCGCGCCGGACGGGCTTTGAAAGCTGAAGGTCACGACATTCGGCGCTTCCGGAGTACGGGTGACGCATTCAAGCGTCTCTGCGTCCGTCCAGAAGGTGAGTTTGTTGAATGCGCTCATATACTCACTCCGCCGCCACTTGAAGCGGCGCAAGGGCACGCTCAAGCCAGTTCGCATACCAATCGACAAATTGCGCTACGCCGCTTTCCTGAACCGGCGAATATGGTCCGGGAACATAGGCGGGGGAGAAAATCCCTTGTTGGTTGGCTTCAACAATCTCCCGATCTTCATCATTGGTTGCGATCCAGACCTGCGTCAGGCGCTTGAGGTCGTAATCGACGCCTTCGACGGCATCTTTGTTCACGAGCCAGGTGGTGGTGACCTCGGTTTCCGTGGGACTGATTGGCGTGACCCGGAAGGTCAGAGAATGGTCTGGCAGGAAATGGCTCCAGGTCGTCGGATAGTGGAACATCAACAGCGAGCCCGCTTCGGGCAGGGCCACCTGGCCGAGATTCTTGCGAACTGCCGCCTTGCCGTCGAGCGTGTAACTCACGGCCCTTTGCTGCAATGGCATCCGCGCAAGGCGAAATTGGCCGCCGCCGCCGAGCCGGAACCGCGCAGGCGCGCCCGAGGCTTCGCAACGGTCAAAATGCGCCTGCAGGGTCGCCGATACCGAGCCGTCGGCAGACACGCCTGCTACTTCTGGGTCGAGCGAGAAGGAGCGGCAGAGTGCCGGGTGGTTGCTGCTGCAATGGTAGCATTCGCGGTTGTTTTCCCACACCAGCTTCCAGTTGGCCTTCTCGACGATCGTCGATGTGTAGGCGACCTTCGCATTGTTGAGGTCATGGACCTCAAGATAGGGAATGGCCATTTTGGCAAAAGACTCGAAATCCGGCGGAGTGTCCGACAGACAGACATAGATGAGGCCGGCCACATTGCGCAGCTGAACAGGCTTCAGGCCGTGTCTGGTCAAGTCGAAATCGGGTCCCATGTCATTGGCCCAGATCAGCTTGCCGTCGAGTTCATAGGTCCACTGGTGATAGGGGCAGACGAGTTTGGCCACTTGCCCTTCGCGCGCTTTGCAGATCATCGAGCCGCGGTGACGGCAAGAATTGTGGAAGGCGCGGATCTCACCATCGCGACCCCGAACGATGACGACCTCATAGGCACCGACGCGCATCGTCACGAAGCTACCCGCTTTTGTCAGCTGGCACGCCGGGACCGCGTAGAGCCATTCCTTGTAGAAGATGTGCTCAAGATCGAGCTGGTAAATCGTCGGCGACGTGTAGAACGGCTGCTCAAGGGCGTAGCCCGAGATGCGGCGCATTAGCAACTCTTGGAGGGATGGCGAGGAGGCTGTCATGGCAATTTTCCGGGAAACGGCGTGCACATTTTGAGGTGCAATTTTCCTGCTGGAATGCCCATTCGGCAATAGCACTAATTTTCATTCCGATTTAGTTTAACTAATCTCTCGCACGCTGTGGACTCATGTCATGAGACAGGAAAATGGTCCGAGGAGGCTTGATGCCCAGACCATATGATCTCTCGTCAGTGACCGCTCTCATCTGCTTTGAGGCGGCAGCCCGAAATGCCAGTTTCAAGAAAGCCGCTCAGGAATTGAACGTCACGCCAGCGGCTGTCAGCCACCAGATCAAGGCGCTCGAAAGTGATCTGGAATGCACGTTGTTCCTGCGCAGGAGCCGCGGTGTCGAATTGACGGAGAAAGGAGCCTTTTTGTTCGTTGCGCTTCAACGCGGCCTTGAAACAATCTCCGAAGCGGTTGCGCAGATGCGCGAACACCCAGAAACCGTTGATGTGACGATCCGGACAACCACGGCAGTCAGCGCACTATGGCTCACACCGAAGATTTCAGCATTCTGGAAAAGCCATCCTACCATCACCGTCTCGCAGATCGTCAGTGACGTGTCCGGCATGGCTCGCCGCGGCGATCTAAGCATTCAATACGGTATTCTGGAGGAGAACGGTGAAGAGTGTCACGAACTCTTTCGGGATCAAATTGTCGCTCTCGGAACTCCAAGGTTCGCCTCCGAACACGGCATTTGCAGAGTTGAAGACTTACTCAAGGCACCATTGATCCATTCAAGCAACGAGGAAACCGATTGGACAAATTGGACCGATTGGTTCCAAGCGCTTGGGCACACCAACCCCAAGGGGCGGAGGTTTTTTGTGAACAACTATATGATTGCCCTCCAGGCCGCCCAAGACGATGTCGGGGCGGTATTGGGTTGGGACGGGCTGGTCAGGAGCCTGATGCAAGAGGGGCGTCTGGTCAAACTTGTGCCTGACACGATCCCATCACCCAAGGCCTTCTATCTTAGGATCCATCCGAAGGCGGGCCCGAAAGTCCGGCTATTTGCGGAATGGCTCGCCAAAAGTTCTTGAGTGGATGCTTTTTGGTACACGGACTTCTTCTGCCTCGCTCCCGATTTCGCGTGTCCGCCTCCTCGTCATGGCTTTGGCCAATTGTGCGAAGCGTAGCCTGAAAAAGAAAGCGCCCCATCAGCGATGGGGCGCTAGACGCGGCGGGAGCTGTTTGGTCAGCCCTTGATGCCGAGGAGGAGATCCTTGCGCGAAATCGTGCCGACCGGATGGCTCTGGTCTACAACCGTGATGTCCCCATCGGACGTCGAGGTCTACTTCTGCGATCCTCGATCACCCTGGCAGCGCGGCTCGAATGAAAACACCAACCGACTACTGCGCCAATATCTGCCGCGTGGCACCGACCTGTCCCTGCACAGCCAGGCAAAGCTCAGCGCCATCGCGCGGCAGCTCAACGAACGCCCCAGAAAGACCTTGCTCTATCAGACCCCAGCGGAGGAGTTCGCTGAGTGTGTTGCAGCGATCGGTTGAACCCGCCGCGCAAAGCGGGCGTTTGCCGACAGCGGTCCTGTCCCCAGACAAACCTTTGCGCTCCAGGAGCGTGGCGATTTCCCGATCAGCGATCGGCGGCTCCAGCGTGCTAAGCCCGGCAAACATCCGTGATCGCGTGTGCTCGGTTGATGCACGCCGAAACCTTCGGCGGAAGTCCGTCACCGGAAGTCATAGCCACCACGGCTTGGCCGTATGCATACCCTACGCCGCCTGAACGATCTCGACCAGTTCAACGTCGAACACCAGATCCTTTCCGGCCAGCGGATGATTGCCGTCGAGCTTGACGCTGGCGTCGTTCACGCCGACGACCGTCACCGGCATGGAGCGCCCCGCGCGCGTTCTGGCCTGCAATCGAGTTCCGATATCGACGTTGATGTTGTCCGGCACGTTAGCGCGGTCGATGGTCATTACCGCTTCGGGACGGTGGGGGCCATAGGCGGCTTCGGCGGGAACGGTGACGGTGCTTTTCGCGCCGACCTCCATGCCCTCGACATGGGTTTCAAGGCCGGGGATCACTTGCCCTTCACCCAGCGTGAATTGCAGCGGTTCGCAGCCGGAAGCATCGAATTGAGTGCCGTCAGCCAGACGTCCAGTGTAATTGATGCGCACGATGTCGCCATTCTTGGCCTGTGTCATGGCAGTCATCCTTTTGGGAGTTTTTGAGGGACCGGTCAGAGTTCACGGTCCCGTTTTCGATCATCCACGCATTAAGGTGCGCGGCGCGAAACTCTAAAACTAGGGGCCTGGCTGCAGATGTAAACCCGGAAAGCCGATTGAGCTACGCGGACATCTCATGTCCGACTGGCGCACTACCGGTCGCTCGCTGCGCCTTCACCCGCATGTCGACGAGTGCCCGCTCGCGGCACAGACCACTGCGACCTTTCCGTGGGTCGTGGCGGCATGGCGCCAAATCGCCAGGATCGCGGCCGACAGCCTGCCAATATAGCGGCGGCCCCAAGTCACCCGCGCTTGCCGCAGGCTCTCACTGGAAATGATGGCAGGCGTTACAGTGACAAGACGAACGGGATATAAAGCTATCTGGCAGAAGTCTGGTTGAGGAAAGTCCCTCCGTCATGAAGCCGATGAATGAAGAGCATCTGGCGGTTCTGCGCAGGCACATGGTCGAGGTGATTGCGATCCATGCCGACCTTGCAAGCGAAGAACTCGGCAAGGCAACGCTCGATGAACGGGTGATGGCATCGATGCGGCGGGTTCCTCGGCATCTCTTCGTGCCAGCCCCGGTCGCGCCTTATGCCTACCAGGACATGCCGCTGCCGATCGGTTTCGATAAGACCGTCTCGCAGCCCTTCATTGTCGCTCTGATGGCCGATCTCCTCGCTCCCCAACCGCACGAGGCAGTGCTCGAGATCGGCACTGGCCTGGGCTACCAAACCGCAATCCTCGCGGAACTCGCCGGACAAGTTTGGAGCGTCGAGATCATCGAGGAATTCGCAGGCCATGCTGAGGCTTTGCTGCAGGGCCTTGGCTTTTCCAATATCGCCATTCGTGTCGGCGACGGGTCCCGCGGCTGGCCCGAGCACGCCCCATTCGACAAGATCTTGCTTAGCGTGGCGGCTGAGCGGACGCCGCCGGCTTTGCTGGAGCAGCTCAAGCCGGCGGGGCGTCTGGTTCTGCCTTTGGTGTCTGAAGGAGTACAGTTTCTGACTATCATCGACAAGGATGCGGCAGGGCAACTCGAGGCCCGGAAACTCATCCCGGTTCGGTTCAGCCGGCTCGAAACCGTCTAATGGGGTGCGCACAACCGGCGCGACCGCGCTTTTCCGACCATCAAACCAAATGCCAGCCTTCCGCGCTTCTTCGCCCTTGGCGAACGCGGAAGAAATGACCCCTACCGGTCCCACAAAGGAAGGACAGGATATTTATCTGGAGTCGAACGGAAGGCCAGCCGTAGCCAATGCTGTCCTAGAGTTGATTGCTCACCTCAATGAGGTTGCCGTCGGGGTCCTTGAAGTAAACCGACAGGATTGCACCCAGCGCACCGGCCCGCTCGCCTGGCCCGTCCAAAATCGTTATGCCATGACGCTCAAAATGCAGGATGACCGCATCCATCGGAGTATCGGTTAGCAAACAGAAGTTGCCGCTTCCCGGAACGGTGTCGCGTGCAATGGCTGGCGATGCGCGTGCATCCTGCAGGCTGATCTTGTTCATACCGAAGTACAGCGACCACTTGCCAGGACGCTCTTCCCGCGACTGCATGTTCAGCACGCGCTCGTAGAATCGGCACGTGGTTGCAATATCGCTAACACAGAGCACGATATGATCGAGCGCGCGCATTTGCATGCCGTCAGTTTACCCCTCTCGCCGATCAAGCGCGAGCCGGCGTGTACAGACTGGTATCGACCCTGAAGCGGTTCATTGTTTCTCGGAAACGCAGAGCCGCTCTATCTCTTTGTTTTGACGCAATTCCGGACGGAAAACCGTTTCACACTTTTCCTGGAATTGCTCCATGCGGAAGCTCGCCTGCTCCTGGTCGATTCACGGCCATGACCCGAAGCAGTCATAGATAGCTGCCTGACTCACCGGCTGGCTGAGAGCGTCGGTGATAGCCGGGCCTTGTCTCGAGCTTACATCACAAGCCCGGTCGTGGTCGTCGATGGTAGTAAGACGGCTGTTTGGTTATCCCCCGGCAAGACGCGGCAGCAGGAAAATTTCGGCGCCTTGTGGCAATTCCTTCGACCAGGTGTCGCGATAGATCACCCCATCGATGGAGACAGCGATACCGCGATCGATCCAGGGCTCGAGGCCGGGATACTGCTCAGCCAGCTTTCTGAACAGCTCTCTTATGTCCTTGGCCTCGATGTCGACCTTGTTCTTGCCTCCGGCGGCGGTGCCAAGCGACCCCCAGAGCGTCACTTCGACCATCAGCCTGCCTGTTCCGCCTCGAGCGCCGCCAGGATGCGCGGCGGTGACATCGGGATATGCGTCATCCGCACGCCCACGGCGTTCGACACTGCATTGGCGATTGCTGCCAGCGGCGGCACGATCGACGTCTCGCCGACGCCACGCACCCCATAAGGATGGTTGGGGTTGGGGATCTCAAGGATCTGCGTGTCGATCATCGGCAGGTCCGAGCAGACCGGGATGCGGTAGTCGAGAAAGCCGGGGTTCTGAAGCCGCCCGTCCTTGCCGTAGATGTATTCCTCATTGAGTGCCCAGCCGATGCCTTGCGCAGCACCCCCCTGGTACTGTCCCTCCACATAGGTCGGGTGCACCGCCTTGCCGGCGTCCTGAACGACTGTGTAGCGCAGAACCCTTGTGGCGCCGGTCTCGGGATCCACCTCGATATCGCAGATATGGGTGGCGAAGGAGACGCCCGCGCCGTCGGCGACGAGCTCGCTGTGGCCGGCGATCGGTCCACCGGTCTTGCCCGAAGCGGTCGCGATCTCCTTCAGCGACAGGCGTCCAAGATTGCCGTGCTTCTCGCCCTTGGCGATGGCGTGGCCCTTTTCCCAGACCACGTCGTCGACCGGAATGTCCCACATCTGCGCGGCGCGTTCCCGCAGGACCTTGATAGCGTTGCGGGCGGCCGAGATCGTCGCCATGGAGGAGGAGAAGGTGCCGCGGCTGCCGTCCGTCATGTCGTTGTAGCCGAGACTGGACGTATCGGCGACCACGGCCTTGACCTGCTCATAGGCGATGCCGAGTTCTTCCGCCGCCACCAGCGACAGCGAGGCGCGCGAGCCGCCGACGTCCACGGTTCCGACGGCAAGCGAGACCGAGCCGTCCATGCCGATGTTGAGGTCGGTGCAGGTCTGGCCGCCGAAGTTGAACCAGAAGCCGCAAGCCATGCCGCGGCCCTGGTTCTTGCCGAGCGGCGCTTTCATGTGCGGATGGTTCTTCACCGCCTCGAGCGTCGGGCCGATGCCGATCGGGCCGTACACCGGGCCGTAGGAGGATCGGGTGCCTTCCTGGGCGGCGTTCCTGATCCGGAATTCGACCGCGTCCATGCCGATCTCCTTGGCCAGTTCGTCGATCGCGCTTTCCACAGCGAAGGCCGCCATCGGTGCCGATGGCGCGCGATAGGCGGCGGTCTTCGGCCGGTTGACCAGCACTTCGTAGCCGACTGTCTTGACGTTATCGAGCCTGTAGCAGGCAAACGCCGTCATGGCGCCGATCTCGGCCCACGTGCCGGCATAAGGGCCGCTGGAGTAGCGAAGCGTCGCCTCGGCCGCGGTGATCGTGCCGTCCTTGCGGGCGCCGATCCTGATGTCGATCGAGGTCGCGCTGGTCGGGCCCGAGGCGCGGAAAACCTCGTCGCGCGTCATGACCAGCTTGACCGGCCGGCCTGCCTTGCGTGACAGCGCCAGCGCCACCGGCTCGGCCCAGACGTGCGTCTTGCCGCCGAAGCCGCCGCCGATCTCCGACGAGGTGACGCGCAGCTTCGAGGCTTCCATGCCAAGCAACTGGGCGCAATGCTGGCGGTAGACGAAATGGCCTTGTGTGCAGACCCAGAGGTCCGCGGTGCCGTCGGAACTGACGCTCGCCACGCAGGCATGCGGCTCGATATAGCCTTGGTGCGTCTGTTCGGTCTTGAAGGAGCGCTCGACGATAAAGTCGGCGTGCCCGAAGCCCTGATGGACGTCGCCATGGCCAAACTGGCTGCGCTTGGTGACGTTGGAGGGTTTTACGGGCTTCTCCTCGAGGCCCTCGGTGAATGTGGCCTCATTGATGAGCGGCGCCGAGTGCTTCATCGCCTCGTCGACATCGGTGACATGGGGCAGCACCTCGTAGTCGACCTCGATGAGCTTCAGCGCCTGCCGCGCCGTGCGGGCATCGACCGCGGCCACCGCAGCCACCGCATGGCCGTCATAGAGCGCCTTGTTGCGCGCCATGCAGTTGTCGAGGATGTCGTACATGGCGGCATCGCCATCGGTGAGGTCGGGCAGGTCGGCCGCGGTAATCACCGCCTTCACGCCGGCAAGCTTTTCCGCCTTCGACGTGTCGATTTTCCTGATCGTCGCGTGCGCGTGCGGGCTTCTCAGAACGCGCCCGACCAGCTGGCCGGCCATGTTGAAGTCCGCGCCGTAGCGCGCGCGGCCCGTCACCTTGTCGACGCCGTCGGGACGGATGGGACGCGTGCCGACGGATGTGAAATTGCGGTCTAGGTAGCGAGGATCGAAATTCATGGTCACGCCCCCTTCATCACGTTTGCGGCGTCCTGAACGGCACGCACGATCTTGTCATAGCCAGTGCAGCGGCAGAGGTTGCCGGCGAGGCCGAAGCGGATTTCTTCCTCGGTCGGATCGGGGTTCTTGGCCAGCAGGTCCTTAGCCGCCATCAGGAAGCCGGGCGTGCAGATGCCGCATTGCAGTGCCGCGTGCTCGAGGAACTTCTGCTGCAGCGGATGCAGCCTGTCGCCATGCGCCATGCCCTCGATGGTCTCGACGCGCCGCCCTTCAGCCTCCGCGCCGAGCACCAGGCACGAGCACACCAGCCGGTCGTCGAGGATGATGCTGCAGGCGCCGCAATCGCCGGTGCCGCAGCCTTCCTTGGCGCCCGTCAGCCCCAGGCGATCGCGCAGGACGTCGAGCAGCGTCTCGTCCGGCTGGCAAAGGTACTCGACGTTGTCGCCGTTGATTGTCGTTGAGACTGCAACTCCAGCCATCATTTGCCTCCTGCACGTGCATAGGCGGTCGTGGCGGCCCGCTTGGCCAGCACACCCGCAACCTTTCTCCTGAACTCGACGGTGCCCCGCTTGTCGTCGATGGGGCGGCAGGCCCCCGAGCAGACCTTGGCGAGCCTCTCAAGCGTGGCTTCGTCCAGCTTGGAGCCGATAAGGACTTCGGCTGCCTCGTCCACCAGAAGCACCGTCGGCGCCGCGGCGCCCACTGCCACGCGGGCCACCCTGACGACACCTTGCTCATCGAGCGTAAGGTTTACGCCGGCGCTGACCACCGCGATATCCATCTCCGTGCGCGGAATGAACCGCAGATAGGCATCCCCCGAACGCGGCGGGCGCTTGTCGAGCAGGATAGCCTCGATGATCTCGCCCTTGGCCAGCGACGTCTTGCCCGGTCCCGTCGGCACGGCCTCCACGGCAATCGTGCGCCTACCTCCCGGACCGACGACCACCGCCTTGGCGCCGGCGGCCACCAGCGCCGGCACGCTGTCGGCGGCAGGCGAGGCGTTGCAGAGATTGCCGACGATGGTGCAGCGTCCCTGCACCTGCTTCGAGCCGATCAGGTTCGCGGCTTCGACGACGCCGGGCCATGCCTTCTTCAGGGCCTTGCTCTCGCCCAGCACGGCGCAGGGAACCGCAGCACCTATGCTAAAACCCTCCGACGTTTCCCGAATTTCGCTCAAGCCCTCGATCGCCTTTATGTCGACGATCAGATCGGGTTCGACAAAGCCGCCTTTCATCCTCACCAGGAGGTCGCTGCCTCCGGCAAGTATGGCGGCCGTGCCGGTCGATCCGGCCAGCAGGCCGGACGCATCTTCAATTGAAAGCGGACGTATGTAACGCATCGTCTCCCCTTGATCATCGCAATTTCAGCGACCGTTATAAAGAGTCTCCTCATAATGGCCATCCGGTTCCTCACCTGCGGCGATAGGCCAGGCGCCGCAAAATGCAGTCCCAAACAGCGCTCCGTGCCGCAGCCCAATACCGCCGCGCCTCAGCGCGATGACGTTGTCGCGCTTACCGATCGCGCAAGAGCGGGCGCGAGATCACATTCTCGGATCGTCAGACACCGCGGTGTCTGTCGCGGTTTCTCCGTCATACTTCATGACTGCCTTGGCAAATGCGGAAATAGCGGGCGACGGCAAGCGGTCCGCGCCGGAAACCAGCGACGCTGGCAGACGCCGGGCTCGCCGGCCGAGAGTTCGGCAAAGGTTTCTGCCCCCTTCATGGGAAAGAAGAAACGCAAACGACATGGCTCCGTCACGGCTGACCCGCACATTGTTCCGAGGATGCCTGCGCGAAATTTCCCGCGCCCGTGCGCACTCAGAGATCGCCCTTCCTGACTCTGCCGTAAACGATGTTCCGGTTCGATCCATAATATACTTGGGCTTCGAAGGAACCCTTGCCGATTGCGGCATTGATGATGCCCCACATATCGTCAGCCGAACGCAGGATAAGTGGCCAATCCATGAAGGTCTCCATATAGCCATCCGTCGTGATCTCATCGCTGAAATTGGCAAACAGGAATTCGCCCCCAGGCTTGACCAGTTCCATGGCTCTTTGAAGCAGGCGGGCGCCGATGGCACGCGGCAGGTAGTCGTAGAGTCCCGATGCGTAGACGAGATCGAATGTACCAAGTGAGTAGGCGCGGCGAAGAATACCACGTACAGAGCCGTGGAGTGCCTCGACTGCAGTGCCGGCAAAGTCGTGGTTCACCGTGGTTACGCTGACCGGGTCTTGATCCAGGCCGACCCAACGCTGCAGTTGTTGCTTGGCGAGCGCCTCGGAGCGTTCAGCTTCTCGTAGAT
Organism: Mesorhizobium waimense; assembly: GCF_003601975.1. Lineage (GTDB taxonomy): Bacteria > Pseudomonadota > Alphaproteobacteria > Rhizobiales > Rhizobiaceae > Mesorhizobium > Mesorhizobium waimense. The sequence continues at coordinate 177,082 of NZ_QZWZ01000005.1, read as the reverse complement.
GACCGCACGCTATTGCCAGCACCTGCGCCTTTTCCACCCTACGGGCCGTTTCGTCCACAGTTCTGGTTAGTATGTCCCGGCGCTCACGGCCCGCCACCGAACTCGCCGCCTCACTGGTATAGGCGTAAATCTGTCGGCCAAGCGAGGTCGACGAAGCGACGATCTCTTCGGCAACGGGGTGCTTGTAGTAAATGTCCAGCAGGCTTGCATCGCCCGAATACCCGCGCGGCTTTTCGACCGACCAGCGCGTGAACGGATCCTGGATCAAATATTGCGCCACGGGATGTTGCTGAGCCAAAGGGATGAGTTTCTGCCAGACCGCAGGAGCAACCTGCCTGCGAAGCTTATGGAGTCTCCCTGCCAGGCGGTCGACGGTCAGGCCGGCCGATTTGTGCCGTACGAAAGCTTGATTCGCGAGATCCAGCACGAGTGCGAGCTGGGCCGTCCTCGTTCGCAGTTCGTCTGCATCGACAATCTCGTCAGATGTCGCGGCATGTCTCTTCATCAACGCAGGAGTTACGAGGCTATATTCGTCGATTTGCAATTCTAGGTTGAGCCGCATGCCGTATATACCCTCCGGTCCACGGCGAACAACTATAGACGCGGTGGGGATGATGCGAAATATTTTCATAAAATTTTATGCAGTGGCGGGTGCGGCGGCGTTGACCCGACCCCGCTAAATCCGAACTGCCCTGTTTACTGGCGCTTAGCGATATTCAGCCTTTTTTGCGGACAGTGATGCTTCATCCTGCGTCCGATAAGCGACCTCGGCTATTGCATTCGCTACCGGGGGTCGCAGAGGAGCGCTACAATGCAACTGACTGAGGAGGTAGCTCAGAGGGTGGTCGCAGCGCTCGCGCGCCCGCGTTGGCATTCGCCCGATCCGACACTTTTAGCAAGGTTCCTCCAGAAGGAGGCCGATGAAAACCGCAAGCTCGTGCAATGGGGCATAAGGGCTGCTGTTCTTAGCTATGTCGCATACGGCTTCTTCGATTGGTTTCTTTTTCCGGACATCGCCGATCGGCTTGTACTGACCCGCGTGACGCTAGGGATCAGCTCCTTGGCGCTCGTCGAGCTAATCGCCCGACGGAGCTTCGCTCTAGCTACCTTACATCTCGTGGCGGCGCTGGCGATTGTAGTCGGCGCAGTCGGATGGCTGCTATCTGCTCTTGGAACAGGCCACCAGGCGGCCCTGTCCCAGTTCATGGTCTTTGGCACAATGTTTATTCTTGGAGCGAACTTATTCTTCAATTTCCGTTTCTGGCTTTCAGCGATTTCATCGGCGACAGTGACCATAAGCTTCATAGGCGCAGCGCTTTTTTCCCTTCAGACCGACATCGTCGGCCGCCTCGTGCTGTCAGCCTATTTCGTGAATTGCCTGGTGCTGTCGCTCTACCTTTCCTGGCGACTTAGCGTAGAGCGGTACCAAACTTTCCTGCACGCCCTTCGGGCGCAAATTCAGGAACAGGCTGCTATCAAAAAGGGGCAAAAGCTGACGGAAATCGCGGATACGGATCCGCTCACGGGGATGAAAAATCGCCGGGCGATCATTCGAGAGTTCTCGGAGATGCGCAACGAATGGGCCACGGACGACGACGAAATAGGCCTCATTCTGATCGACGTGGACTACTTCAAGAGATTTAATGATGGACTTGGTCATCAGGCTGGCGATGATTGTCTGATCAAACTTGCCCATGTCCTTTCCGAGACGGCAGCTTCGAACAACGCTATCGCGGCCCGCTATGGCGGCGAAGAGTTCGTTGTCCTCTGCAAGGTCACCGGGCGTGCTCATCTTAATGAGCTCGCGCAGCAGTTTTGCCGCGCTGTAGAGGATTTGCATATCCACCACCCTGATCGGGGCGACAAGCTAAACATCGTCACCATCAGCGCCGGCGCGTCGTTGACACGCGCCGATCAGAGCATGGAACTTCGCATCCTGCTGCAGGAAGCTGATCGCGCCCTCTACACGTCCAAGTTTGCGGGTCGTGCAACGTTCACCATTTACGACCCTCTCGCTACCGACCTAGACCGCTCCAGCGAAAATCTTTCAGAACTGTTGAAGCTCGCAGTTTCCAAGCAGCTCGTTTCTGTCGCCTATCAGCCAATTTGCGACCTAGCGTCTGGACGAGTGTTGGGCCATGAGACGCTCATGCGCGTGTGCGACTTCGACGGCACCATGATCAGTCCGTCCGTGTTCATACCGGTTGCCGAGCAAACTGGCGCGATAGTGGAACTGGGTACGTGGTTAATTGATCAGGCCTGCAGCGACATGGTGGAATATGGTTTGGGGTCGGTCGTGACAGCGAACGTATCAGTTCGTCAGCTCAAGGCTCCTAATTTTTCACTGCGGATCACTGAGATCCTTGGTCGGCATGGCCTTGCGCCACAGAAGCTTGCCATCGAGATCACCGAAGGAAGCGACATCTTTTTGGAGGCGCAAGCCGTAAGAAACATGGAGCGGCTGCGAAACCTGGGCGTTCAGATCTGGCTGGATGACTTCGGAACGGGATTTGCGGGCCTTTCTTGGCTCCGCCGTTTCAAATTCGACGTCGTCAAGATCGATCGCAGTTTCCTCCACGATTGCCAGACATCTCGTGGCCTAAGCCTGTTGCAGGACATGGTCGGGCTTCTGCGCAATCTCGACCATGCCGTGCTCGCGGAAGGCGTCGAAACTGAAGAGCAGCAGATGTTGCTGCAGCGCCTGGGCGTCCATTCGATACAGGGTTTCCTCACGGGTTATCCCGTCCCGATCGAAGAAATAAGCCAAGCTAGACCAGGCCTCGTCGCCTAACACGGCCACGGCCGCGGCAGCGATTTCGACTGGCCCATCAAGAAGCTGGGCGCCTCCACCTCGGCTGGCAAATACGCTTTTCCATGCCTCTCCTGTCTTCGCCCGCAAAAGCGTGAATGAATTTGGGCCCGGGTTGCGCATTCGCTGATCTTTGAACAAGCGTGCAATTTGGAATTAAGGCTCGTTGCTAACCTAGGCTCTGGGGCCTGGTGATGGCAATTTGCCGATGCGGTCATCGCCAAGGCTGAGCGATTGCATGAACGGGGGCCGGCGATTTGCGCCGGCCCGTCCATCTGTCCGGATCAAGCAGCCTTGATCTTCATGTCTTCTTCGCTGCGCACCATCTTGGTCACGCCGGCGAAGTCGAGCTTGCCGGAACCGAGCACCGGCACTTTCTGAACGATGCGCACTTCGGCCGGCACCATCAGGTCCATGGCACCGTTGGCCTTGGCGAAGGCCAGGAATTCGGCGCGCGTGGCGTTGGCTGCCTCGGTGATGAGGATCAGCTTTTCACCCTTGCGGGCATCCGGCACGGTGGCGACGGCCGACAGCGACCCCTTCCACAATTCGCCGGCCAGCACTTCCACGGCAGCCAGCGAGATCATCTCGCCGCCGATCTTGGCGAAGCGCTTGGCGCGGCCGCGAATGGTGATGAAGCCTGCCTCGTCGACGGTGACGACGTCGCCGGTGTCATGCCAGCCGTCTTCCAGCGGCTCGAGCACACCGGGTTTTTCGGTGCGCAGATAGCCCGACATGACATTGGGGCCGCGCACGTAGAGCCGTCCGCCATCATCGACGCCGGGCACCGGATCCAGGCGATATTCCATGCCGGGCATGATTTTGCCGACGCTGCCAGACCTGTTGTACATCGGCGTGTTGATGGAGATCACAGGTGCTGCTTCGGTCACGCCGTAGCCCTCCAGGATGCGCAGGCCGAACTTTTCCATATAGGTCATGCGGGTCGCGGCCTTGACCGGCTCGGCGCCGGCAAAGCAGTAGCGCACTGAACGGAAGTCGTAAGGATGAGCCGTGCGCGCATAGCCTGAGAGGAACGTGTCGGTGCCGAAGATGATCGTCGCGTTCGACGCGTAAACCAGTTCCGGCACGATGCGGTAGTGCAGCGGCGAGGGGTAGAAATAGACCGGCACGCCGGAGATCAGCGGCAGCACCGTGCCCGCCGTCATGCCGAAGGAATGGAAGATCGGCAGGATGTTGAAGACCTTGTCGCCCGAATGGAAGTCGATGCGCGAGGCGGCCTGGGCGGCATTGGCCAGGATGTTGCGGTGGGTGAGCACCACGCCCTTGGGCGTGCCTTCGGAACCGGAGGTGAACAGGATCACCGCCGCGTCGTCGGGCTTGCGAGCGACCCGCGGCGTGCTCTTGCGCAGCAGGCCTAGCAGCTTGTCCTTGAGGCCGATGGTGGCGCGCAGATCGTCAAGCCAGACGATATCGACCGCGCGGCCGAGTTCCTCGACGACCGCGCCGAGCTTTGCCTGTTCGACAAAGGCGCGCGAGGTGAGCACTGTCCGCACGTCGGCGGCCTTGCAGGCGGACAGGATGTTCGCGGCACCGGCGGTGAAGTTGATCATCGCCGGAACCTTGCCGGCCGACATGACGCCGAGCAGCGTTGCGCATGCGCCGTTGGCGTTGGGCAGCATGACGCCGAGTGTCTGCTGGCCGGCATAGAGGTGTTCGAACTTCTCGCCGAGCACCGCGGCACCCGTCAGCAGCTTGCCGTAGCTCAGTGAACCGGTGACCGGGTCCTCCACGGCAAGCTTTTTCATGCCGCGCTCGTTCGCCGTCTGGATGATCTTTTCCAGCACGGTCTTGTCAATGTCCTGGGTGCGGAAGACGAGGTCCGACATCACCTGATAGAGGGCGGCACCCGCCGCGGCGCGGCGCTTGCGGCCCTTCAGCTCCTGCGCAACTTCGAGCTTCACCGGCTCCAGAATGGTCACCTTGACCTTCGGGAACAGGCGGCGGCGCACATGCAGGGACGTCAGCCGCGAAAAATAGCTCTTCTCCAGCCCTTCGATGCGGACCGGTACCACCATCGAGCCGGTCTTGTCGGCGACCATCGCGGCGCCGTCATAGACCTTCATCAGGCCGCCGGTGACGGTGATGCGGCCTTCGGGGAAGATGACCAGCGGATCGCCGCCTTGCACGATCTTGATCAGTGTGCGGGTCGACATCGGCTTGGCCGGATTGAGCGGCAGAGCGCGGGCGAGCTTCAGGAATGGTTTCATCCACCAAGCCTGGGCGATGGTGTGGTCGATGGCGAAGACCGGCTCCTCATCGGTCAGCGTCAAGGCCAGCGGACCGTCGAGGAAGCTGACATGGTTGAGCGCCAGGATGGGTGCCGGACCAGCAGCCTTGAGGTTATCTAGCCCCTCCACCTCCAAATGATGGAAGGCGCGGAACAGGATGGAGACAAAATCGCGGAAAGGATTCGTCGGCAAATATTTCAGCATCAGCCATGCGGCGACGGCATTGATCACGGCGAGGCCGAACAGCACGCCTGCAATGGAGACACCGGCTGCCTGGATGGCGGCGACAAGACCGCCGCCTATGGTCATGAAGCCGGCGCTGACGACGTTGACCGCGGCGACGACACGGGCACGGCGATCCTCCGGCGCCCAAGCCTGCACCGCCGCAAAGGTCGGCACGACGAGGAAGGCGCCGGCAATCGCCAGGCCGGCCAGGTCGATGGCGACACGGATGGTGTTGTGGCCGGCAAAGAAGGCGCTGAGCGTCTGCGCCTGGTCAGAGGCCTGCAGGCCCCAGACACTCCAGCCGAGATCAAGTCCGAACACGGCCATCAGGGCCGTGCCGACCGGGGCGGGCAACAGCACCATGCGCCCTTGTGACATCCACGCGGCAATGGCCGAGCCGATGGCGACGGCGACCGCGAAGACGGCGAGATAGGCGGTTACGGCGATTTCGGTGCCGCCGAGCGAATCCTTGACCATTGGGGGCAGGATGGAAAGGATGATGGCCCCGACCAGCCAGAACCATGACGCCATCAGCGCCGCCCGCCAGATGCGCTGATTGGTGCGCAACTCGCTGACCAGCCGCCAGGTGGAGCGCAGGACGTTCTTGTCGATCACCAGGTTCGGTGCTGCCGATCCGGTCGCCGGGATGTAGCGGCTGACGAACCAGCAACCGATCGCCAGGATCATCATCATCGGACCGAACACGGCGACGCCGATGCCGTCGGCCGAGACAATGCCGCCGACGATCGTGCCGCCGAGGATGGCGGCGAAGGTGGCCGACTCGATCCAGGCATTGGCGCGGGGCAGTTCCTTGCGCTCGAGGTGATCCGGCAGGATGCCGTATTTGATCGGGCCAAACAGCGCCGAAATGACGCCGAACAGGAACAGCGCCGTCATCAGCACCGGGATCGACGACAGCGCGATGCCGATGACCGCCACCAGGGCGGCGCCGATCTCGACGAGCTTCAGCTTGCGCGCCACGGCAGCCTTGTCGAAGCGGTCGGCGATCTCACCGCCAAGTGCGGACAGAAGCAGGAAGGGGGCCATGAAAACAGCTCCCGCGAGCGTTACCAATGACGCCGCCTTGTCCGCCGCCAGCGTGAACAGGATGAGGAACACCAGCGTGTTCTTCAGGAAATTGTCATTGAAGGCCGAGAGGAATTGCGTCCAGAAGAGAGGTGCGAAGCGCCGTGACGTCATCAGATGGTTGTTCATGGCAATTTCCATTGGGCAAGGCTATCGAGCAATCCGAATGGATCGAGCGGTTGCTTGCGCGGTTTGAGCCTCGTTGTTAGCGGGAACCGGATTACACTTCGTTACTGCGGTTGATATCCATCCGCAGCTTTTCGGTCTTGGCGTCTTTCAACCTGCTGATGAACCGCCCCGCTTCCTCCGCGTCACGCAATGCCTTGGTGATGGCGACGGGCGTTTTCCAGGTGCTTGAATGGTTGGGAGCATAGCTTTGCATCGATATGATCCTTTCGTTTCAGGGTTAAGTTGGGTCGGCGCTGGCCTGTTTCAGGCCGGAAACAATCAGGCCGGCTTCGTCGTCTTCGCCAGCCGTCCGAGCACGGCGTCGGCACCGCTCCTGACCGGTACGCTTTAGCCGGCGGTCGCCTTCCTCCATGAACCTTGTTCATGAATGCAACATAGCACATTGTGAACGGCGTTCAAGGGAAAAATGAACGCTGTTCAAGAATTCAGATGGAGAATGCGAAGGACGATGAAGGGGAAGGGTTTAGGCCGCGCCGGCGAGACGCGCCGAAATCAGCAGCCCGCCTTGATCGCCGCCAGGCTTTGGCTAGCCTCGACAGTCTCGTCGACGTGCGAAACATGCAAGGGCGCTGTTTCAGCGCCAGATATGAGCGGCCAGCCTCAAAAAGTTTCCACCAAAGATTGCGTTGACGTCGCGATCGGACATTCCGCGTCCGATCAAGATCGATGCGACCTTCTTAAGATCGGAGGGATGCATCTGCGAACGATTGGGCTTCAGATATCCCTGTGACGCGAGCCAATATTGCGGAAATCTCTGGTACATCTCGTTGGCTTCCGGCACATCGACTGGGAACGAGTGATCCAGCGATATCCCGACATGTTTTGGCCCGATCAGGTCTGAGAGATAGCAGATATGATCGCTGAGGGTTTCCGGTGAGGCGTCGCCGAGGAAATTCTCGAGCCCGACGACCCCGACCAAGCCACCGGTCGCAGCACAGGCCCGGATCTGGTCATCAGTGATGTTGCGCTGATGGTTAACGAGCGCGCGCGGATTCGAGTGGGAGAAGATGACTGGCTGGGATGACCGCTGCATCACATCCATCGACGTTCGATAGGAGCAATGACTGACATCAACGAACATGCCTATCCGGTTCATCTCGTCCACGACCGCGGCTCCGAACGACGTGAGGCATACCGGGAGCGCAACCCTCCGAGATGGCGTTCGATCATGTAAGCCCGTCCGACGATTTGGCTCATCGCGGACCGGCTGAGCAAGCGCGGCGCCGGCCCCGCGCAGGCGTCTGAGCCTACAGCGCGACCCGGCAACAGCCTGCGACAAGCTCACCCCTCCGCTGGCCCGTAGAGCCCGAACTGATCGAGCAGCTCCCGTTGCCGGTCGGCACTTTCGACAAGCAGCCCGGTGTAGCGATCGATGATCCGATCGCGATGATCCGGATCGGAAACGGAGGAAAGTGCACCCAGGATCGCTGCGACCTTTTCCGAGGCCTGCCGCAGTTCGTCCAGGAGCTCCGCCTTGCCGCCGACTTCGGCAACCACCTGCTTCGTCACCTTGCCGATGCCGGCGGGCGTGCGGCTGCCGGCCGACACATAACCCTCCGGCAGATCTCCCTTGAGATTGGTGACCGACTTGAAACGGATGACGTCGAAGACCTGGTCGACTGCCTGCTTTGCACCGGTCACCCGGGAGGGATGGTCGGTGTCGGCGGCGGCGTGCGGCAGCAGCTCCAGCCTGCCCTTATGGCGCTCTTCGAGCGGCAGGTAAGGAAGCATGGGCCCGCTGAGTCCGCCGGTCGCGGCGTCTTTGAAGAGATCGGCGTCAATCGCCGCGTGCGCGATCTTGCCCGACGACAGCGCCTTGTCGAGCGCGGCCGCATCGACGACCTCGCCCCGGTCGTAATTGACCAGCACCGCGCCGTCGGTCATCGCGTCGAACACCTTCGCATCGACGGTTCCGGCGTTGGAATAGACGCCTCTCGCCGCATCCAGGCGGCCGAGACCGATATGGACGGAGAGCACGTCCGCGCCGGTTGCCGCGGCAACCGGACTTGCGGCATGTTCGAAGCCTTCCGCCTCGATCCAGCGCTTGTGATGCTCGCGGGCGTAGATCGCCACCTTCATGCCGAAGGCCTTGGCCAGCTTGGCGACTTCGCGGCCGATGTTGCCGTAGCCGAGAACCGCTATCTTGCGGCCCTCGAGCTTGGCGGTCGGAAAGTCCTTGAGCTGTCGGCCGGTGTCGAAGTCGCCGCCGGCGACCATCTGGTGCAGCCTGTCGACCGGCAGATCCGGAACAACTCTCAAAATCGCCTTCATCGCCATCTGGGCGGTCGCCCGGCTGTTGATGCCCGGCGTGTTCATCAATGGCGCTTCGCCGCCCTCGCCATTGCCGCCGCCCCAGGAGGCCGAGCCCATGTTGCCGGTGCCGGCGCCAATGCGGACGCCGCCGAGCGGGAATACGGAGGCCTTCGGGATGAAGGTCGCCGCCGCGATCAGCGCGTCGTACTGGCCCTTGTCGGTCTGTGGAAGGATCTCCGCCTCGGTACTCAAATTGGGCTGGTAGAAGAAATGGATGCGGCCCTTCTCAAGCGCCGACCGTTCGCCGAGCGGTCCGGGGTGGAAGACACCCCCCTTCTCCTCGATATAGGCCTTTATCTCGCTGTGATCCGGCTGGCCGTCGGCGCCGAAGCGCAGGCCGACCAGATCGGCGATCAGCACCGCATAGGCGCGCGCGGGGTCGTCCTTGCGGACGCCGTCGCCTGTATCGGCCTCGGCCTCGAAAGTGACGCCGTTCTTCGCCAGTTCCTCTTCGAGAACGACGATCTTGGCGCGCAGATAGGCGTATTGCAGGTTCTCCAGCAGCGCGACGATATCTTCGGGCTCGCGGATACCACCGACCCAGGCGCGATAGTCGCCTGGCGTTCCCGGGAAGGCATTGACATAGCGGGCCGCGTCGAGGCCGGGCTCATATTCGCCGTTCGGATGGGTGATGCCCTCATAGCCGAGCAGTTGTTTCGACCGGGCGATGATGCGGGCGTGGATGCCGGAGTCGGTGATGCCGTCGTCCTCGACCTTGAGGAGTGTTACCGCCGCGCCGCGCCGTTCGGCATCGGTGACTGTCACCGATAGTATCGGGTGCGACTTGACCCACTCGTCAATCACCTCGCGATTGGTGGCGGAACGGCGGTTGAGGTCGACGACAGAGCCGACCCGAGCCTCCGACTGCAAAAGGCCGAAGGTGGTCTCGGCAAAGGCAAGCGCGCTGTAGGTATTGATGACGCCGCCGAGCATGCGGTCTTCTGCGGCGTCGTAGAATGGCCCCGCATCTACGGAGCGCTTGGCCGAAAGCGGTAGCTTCGGGTCGATCGGCGGCGCGATCTTCAGCTGGCGCGGGATCGCCCAGGCGGGATTTTGCTGGTTCTTCTCGATCAGTGCCAGGGCGTGCGGGGTGAAGGAGGCGACAAAATAGCCGGACACCCCGCCGATCGCCTTCTGGAACGGCATGAACAGGCAGCACTTCGCCATCACGGCGTCGACGAGTTCGGGCTCCCACGGCATGGCACCGAGCATCGAGGTGGCATCGAACACCGCATGGCGGTTTGCCGGATCGCCGTCTATCCAGCTCAGCAGTTCGTTGATCTCGGCGCTGGTATAGGCATTTGCCCCCGTCGTCTCGTGGCCGACACCGACGAAGATCGAGACGCCGAGGGTGGAGAGCCCGGTCGCCGTCGGGATCACGCCTTCAGAGACGGCGAAATGAATACGGCTCTCGCAGCCTTTTTCGGCGAAACGCTGCATCTCGATCAGCTGGGTGGCCCAGGACTGGCGGAAGAAGCCGGCGGCCCTGGATAGATCGCTCTCTGGCTTCGGCGTATCGACATAGACGCGTTGGGAGGCGTCGTTGGCGTTCATCAGGTGCTGGACGCAGACAGTGAAGCCGCTGTGGCCACCGCCGAGTCCCACTGCCATGCGGTTCGTCTTCGGGAAGTGGAAATAGCGATGGATCGCCCGCATCATGTCGGTCAGGATTTTGTCCGCCGGATAGCCGCGGTGCATGCTGCGGGAAATCTCGGCGGTGGTGAAGCCACCGATGTCGTCACCCCTGTCGTCGAACTTGCGATAGGTCTTCTCGATCCAGGCGTCGAAGGCGATGCGCCGCAGGCGGCTGTCCACTTCGTCGGTAGTTGCATCGGTGATCGGGCCGACACCGAAGAACGGGTTCGACGGCAATTTTGGCGCGACCGATCTGGTCAGTTGGAGTGACTTCAGTCGCTGTTCCTGCATCTGCGCGATGTTCATGATGATCTGCCTATCTGTTTTCCAGGGCGGGGGGCGGATAGTGGATCGAACGCGAAAGAAAAAAGACGCTAACTGCGCCGAAGCGCACGCTGAATGCGTCATGGTCGCCCTGCAATGAGGAATTGCTGCCGCACGGGCGCTGGCAGCGCCTGGCTGCGACCGATGGTCCTTTGAGTTTCGCATGCGACGGAAATGGCCGCCGTCCGCATGCGGTGGTCATTCAATCAGAGCCACAAATTGGAGCGGCATGCCTGTTTCGCTGCGGCGCAGGCATCTAGCACCGATAGGGAACATTGCTCCCGTCCGAAACCAGATAGACGCCGAACTCCCTTTGGGCGCCTCGACGGCGGCGTAGACCTCGCCGGGCGGCACGCGATGTCCTTCAGTGTACAGTTTGAAATGGTGGATGGTCGCTCCAGCATACCAGCATACCAAATAGGCAAGCGGTTGCCCGTTTGCATTTTGTGGACGAGCGGCAGATCGGCGAATGGAGCAACGGAGGCACAAAGAGGACGCTTAAGGCACTCATATTCGCCTGGTCGTGCCGCTGCGTCTAAGGTGCGCATTGGGCTTCTGAACAGCGTCGCCAGCTACCATATTGAAATATATTTCATATAGTGAATTTTATTGACAGCGCTGGAAAAGCCGGTAATTGTCGGGGCGTCGGGTTTCTGGAGGATGTCCGGCGTCAATCAATCCAGACAGCGAGACGCTGCGGCGTTCGCGATTGTCATTGAGCATGGCTTCGGCCAAGGGAGGAATCTTGCGCAAATTTCTGAGCACGCTCGCCAAGGCAGCGGCTGCGTCGACCATCTTGGTCTCGACCCAGGCCCGCGCCGAAACCGCCAACCCGTTCAAATGCGAGCCGGGTGAAAAGTATGTCATGAACGTCATGGTCTCGGGCGTCGAATATTGGTTCCCGGTCTATGAAATGTTCAAGCAGGCCGGGCAGCAGTTCGGCTGTGAGACCGAATATACCGGCACGCCGGAATATGACGTGAACAAGCAGATCGCCACTTTCGACCAGGCATTGGCGCAGAAGCCGGCCGGCATCCTGGTGCATCCGATGAATTCCGATCCGTTCATCGAGCCGATCAACCGCGCCATCGACGGCGGCACCGCAGTGGTGACTTTCGCCGCCGACTCGCCCAACTCCAAGCGCGTCTCCTACGTCACCTCCGACAACGTCGCCGAAGGCACCTATACCGCCGATGCCGTCGCCGAGGCGATGGGTGGCAAGGGCGAATATGCCGTTCTCGAGAACCCCGGCCAGGACAATCACGACAAGCGCGTCTCGGCCTTCATCGCCCGCATGGAGGCCAAATGGCCTGACATGAAGCTGGCCGGCCGCGCCGCGTCCAACCAGGACCCGACCAAGGCCTATCAGGCGGTGCTCAGCCTCGCCCAGGCCCATCCCGATCTCGGCGCCGTCTTCATGCCGGAAGCCAATTCGGCGATCGGCGCAGCACAAGCGGCCAAGGAAGGCGGCGGCAAGATCAAGGTCATGCTGGCCGACGTCAATGCCAAGATCCTCGACATGATCAAGGCCGGCGAGATCTTCGGCTCGGTCAACCCCAATCAGGGCATGCAGGGCTATATGGGCTTCATGCTTCTGTGGCTGGCCAAGCATCCTGGGCTGATCGACCCGATGAACGACGCCAAGCGCGCCGGCGCCAACGCGATGAAGGTGCCGTTCGTCGACAATGGCTTCTCGATCGTGACCAAGGACAATGCCGACGATTTCTATTGGGACAAATATCTCAAGCGGCGTGGCACCAAGGGCATCGAGGAGTAGTCTCGAGCCGAGCCGACATCAGAGCCGGAAGGGGGGCTTCCCTTCCGGCCCCCTTCAGAACTCTTTTCGCAGGAGCATGGCGTGAGCGACGCGCCCGTCCTTCAGATCCGCAACCTTTCCAAGGCGTTCGGGTCGGTCCAGGCGCTGAGCGGCGTGCAGTTCGAGCTGCGCCGCGGCGAGGTCCATGCGCTGTGCGGAGAGAACGGCGCCGGCAAGTCGACGCTGATGAACATGATCGGCGGCATCCTGCAGCCGGACGAGGGCGACATACTGATCGACGGCAAGCCGGTGACGATCGCATCGCCCGCGGCGGCGCAGAAGATGGGCATCGCGCTGGTGCATCAGGAAATCGCGCTCTGCCAGGATGCGACGGTAGCCGAGAACATCTGCATGGCGGCGATCAACGCCCGGCGCGCGCCGCTGATGAATTTCCAGCAGGTCCATGCAGACGCCGAGAAGGCGATGAACCGGCTTGCGCCTATTGCGGTGCGCACCAAGGTCGCGGACCTTTCCATTTCCAGCCAGCAATTGGTCGAGATCGCCAAGGCACTGACGCTCGACTGCAAGGTGCTGATCCTCGACGAACCGACCGCGGCACTGACCGAAACCGAAGCGCAGCGCCTGTTCGCAATCGTGCGCGGGCTGAAGCAGCGCGGCATTTCCGTCATCTACATCAGCCATCGCATGGCCGAGATCTTTTCGCTGTGCGACCGAGTCACCGTCTTCCGCGACGGGCGCTATGTCGCGACCGAGGCCATCGAGGCGACGTCGCCCAACGACGTGGTCCGCAAGATGGTCGGCCGCGAGATCACTCAGCTCTATCCCGACAAGCTTCCTGCCAATGCAAGGCCTGGCCGCGCATTGCTCTCGGTGAGGGGCCTTTCGGATGGTACCCGTTTCGCCAATGTCGATCTCGAATTGCGGGCTGGTGAAATTCTCGGCATCGGCGGCCTCATCGGCGCTGGCCGCAGCGAGATCGCGCAGACGATCTGCGGGCTGAGGCCTGCGACCGCCGGCAACGTCGTACTCGACGGAAAAGACGTTGCGATCCGCAGCTATGCCGATGCCGTGCGCGCTGGCCTCGTCTATCTCTCCGAGGATCGCAAGGGTTCCGGCGTCTTCCTCGATCTGTCGATCGCGGCCAATGTATCGGCACTCGACCTCGGCAAGCTCACCGGCCGTTTCGGCCTGCTCGACCGCCACGCCGAAGCAGATCAGGCGACCAGCCTAGCCAAGCAGCTCGGCGTGCGCATGGCCGGCATCGATGCGGCCGTATCGACGCTTTCTGGCGGAAACCAGCAGAAGGTGGCGATTGCCAAGCAGCTTTCGGTTGCACCGAAGGTCATTATCATGGACGAGCCGACGCGCGGCATCGATGTCGGCGCCAAGGTCGAGATTCATCGCCTGCTGAGAGAACTCGCCAATCAGGGCGTCGGCATCATCATGATCTCATCGGAACTGCCCGAACTCATCGGTCTGTGCGACCGGGTGGCTGTGGTGCGCGAAGGCCGCATCGCCGGCGAGCTCGAAACGGGTCAACTCGACGAGGAAACGATCATCATGCTGGCTTCCGGCGTGCAACCGAACGCGGCGTATGAGGGGCAGGCCCAGAATGTCGCCTAGCGCGGGAGAAACCACGATGCTTGCCGAGATCAAGGCGGCGGATGCCAGCCGACGTGTCAGCTTCGCCCGGCTCGCCTCGATGCGTGAAGCCGGCCTGATCGCGATCATCCTGGCGCTCTGCATCGCCATGAGCTTCGCCTCGCCGCATTTCCTCACCTGGGGCAACTTCCGCGCCATGCTGATGAGCTTTTCGATCGAGGGCATCGTCGTCGTCGGCATGACCATCCTGCTGATCGTCGGCGGCATCGACCTGTCCGTGGGCTCGGTCGTCTGCTTCTCGATGGTGGTTTCGGGGGCGCTGTTCCTGGCCGGGCTGGATCCCTGGACTGCGAGCCTGATCGGCATTGCGGTGAGCGCGCTGATCGGCGCGGTGATGGGTTTCTTCGTGACGGTCGTGGGGCTAAACCATTTCATCACCTCGCTGGCGGCGATGGTGATCGTGCGTGGCCTGTGCCTGGTCATCACCAAGGGTACGCCACTGTCGTTGTTCACGCTGCCGCCGGAGTTCAAGGCGATCGGCCAGGGCAACTTCCAGGGCGTGCCCTATGTCATCATCATCTTCGTGGTCGTGGTGGCGATCTTCGATTTCCTGCTCCGGCGCGCCACCGCCTTCCGCAAGGTGTTCTATACCGGCTCGAACGAGAAGGCGGCGCAGTTCTCCGGCATCAAGACCAACCAGGTGAAGTTCTGGGTGACGGTGCTGTGCGCGACGCTCTCCGGCTTTGCGGGTGTGATCTACATGGCGCGTTTCGGCGCCGCCACGCCGACCTTCGGCGCTGGCATGGAACTCAACGTGATCGCGGCGGCCGTCATCGGCGGCGCCTCGCTCAAGGGCGGCTCGGGCACGATCTTCGGCGCCATCCTGGGCATGGCGCTGTTGTCGGTTGTCACCAGTTCGCTGATCCTGCTCGACATCTCAGTCTACTGGCAGGACATGATCAAAGGCTGCATCCTCCTGGCGGCGGTGTCGGCCGACCATTTCCTGCACCGTAAGAAGTCCTGAGTTCGAGACGATAGAGCAATCATGGCACCCCCAAACACACGCGACGACATCTCGACCGTCCGCCAGATGCATCAGGCGCTTGTCCTCCACTATATGGAGGGCAAGACGCAGGCCGAGATCGCCAGGGAACTCGGCATCTCGCACGCCACCGTCAACCGTCTGATCAAGCGCGGCCACCAGCTCGGCCTGGTCGAGATCAAGATCAAGTCGCCGATTGACCATCTGGTCGACCTCGAAGCGCGGCTGGTGGGGCTCGGCGGCATCGAGCGTGCGGTTGTGGTGCCGACAGTCTCGGGAAACCCGCAGACGGCACTGCTGCGGGTCGGCGAAGCGGCGGCCAACCTTCTGCTCGAAACGATCAAGGACGGCGACACCATTTCGATCACCGGAGGCAAGGGCGTCAGCGCGCTGGTCGCCGGGCTGAAGCCCGGCCGCAGCTATGATGTCGAAGTCATTCCGGCGACCGGGCTCGTGCAGGGCAAACACTACACCGACGTCAATCACGTCGCCTCGCTGATGGCCGACAGGCTGGGCGGCCGGGCCTACCAGATCCATGCGCCGCTGTTTGCCGACACGCCGGAACAGCGCGAGATGCTGATGGGCGTGCGCGCGGTGGCGGACGTGTTTCGCCGGGCGCGCGAGGCCGATGTCGCGGTGGTCGGCGTCGGTTCGATCCTGACCGACGATTCCAGCTATTACGACCTGCATCCCTCCTCCAGCGCCGACCGCCAGGCAATCCAACGCTCGGGCGCATCCGGCGAATTGCTGGCACACCTGATCGATCGAAACGGAAAGCTCAGCGACTACACGCTCAACCGCTCGCTGGTGTCGCTCACCCTTGACGAATTCGCCACCATTCCGCGCTCCATCGGCGTCGCCAGCGGGCCGAGCAAGATCGCGCCGATCCTCAGCGCCATGCGCGGCAATCATCTCGACATCATCGTAACCGACGAGGCCACCGGCCTTGGCATTCTCGACCTTGCCGAAAGAGAGGCAGCATGAGTTCAGAACAAATCCTGCGTGCGATCGGCGCGTCCGGTATCCAGGCATCCGCCGTTGGTCTCGGCACCTGGGCGATCGGCGGCTGGATGTGGGGCGGCACCGACGAGCAAGCCTCGATCCGCGCCATCGAAGCCTCCATCGACGCCGGCGTCAGCCTGATCGACACCGCGCCTGCCTATGGCCTCGGTCGCAGCGAAGAAATCGTCGGCAAGGCGATCAAGGGCATGCGCGACAAGGTGGTGGTCGCCACCAAATGCGGGCTGAACTGGCATTCCGGCAAGGGCAACCACTTCTTCGACCAGGATGACAAGCCGGTGCACCGCTATCTCGGCGCCGACGGCATCACCTATGAGGTGGAACAGAGCCTGAAGCGGCTCGGCACGGACTACATCGACCTCTACATCACCCACTGGCAGGACCCGACCACGCCGATTGCCGAGACGGTTGCGGCATTGGAGAAGCTGAAGGCGTCCGGCAAGATCAGGGCGATCGGCGCAAGCAATGTCAGCGCCCTTGACCTCGAGCACTATGTCGCCGCCGGGCAGCTCGACGCCATCCAGGAACGCTATTCGATGATCGACCGCGAGATCGAAGGCACGCTGTTGCCGATCACGCGCAGGCACGATGTGGCGACGCTGAGCTACTCCTCGCTGGCGCTCGGCCTGCTCACTGGTTCGGTCGATCCGGGACGCAGTTTCACCGGCGACGACCAGCGCAAGGACAATCCGCGGTTCTCGGCTGGGAACCGGCAGAAGGTGGCTGCGCTCAAGCAGGCCATCCGCCCGACCGCCGAACGGCACGAAGCCTCGATGGCGCAGATCGTGATTGCTTGGACCCTGGCGCAGCCAGGCATCACCTTTGCGCTATGCGGCGCCCGCAACGCCGATCAGGCGCTCGACAATGCGCGCGCCGGCGAGATCAGGCTCAGCCGCGATGAGTTGGCCGCCATCGACACAGCGATAGCCATGCATCTCTCCCAGATGGCTGCCTGAGCAAACGAGGCATTTCCGCAATGAAGCGCACCGAAACACTCGCCGCGCTGCGAGAGCGGCCCGACATTGCCGTGCTGATCATCGGCGGCGGCATCAACGGCATCAGCGTCTTTCGCGAGCTCGCCCTGCAAGGCGTCGACGTGCTGCTCGCCGAGAAGGGCGATTATTGCAGCGGCGCCAGCGCAGCGCTTTCGCGCATGGTGCATGGCGGCCTGCGCTATCTGGAGAATGGCGAGTTCAAGCTGGTCAAGGAATCGCTGCGGGAACGCGACCGGCTCTTGCGAAATGCGCCGCACTACGTCGCGCCGCTGCCGACGACGGTGCCGATCTTCGACACCTTCTCCGGCATCGCCAATGGCGCCGTTCGCTTCCTTGGCCTCACCCGGCGGCCGAGCCGGCGCGGCGCACTCGTCATCAAGGCCGGGCTGACGCTCTATGACGTCTTCACGGCATCGCGCCGGCTGATGCCGACCCATCGCTTCCGAGGGCGCAAGGAAACGCTGAAGACGTGGCCGGCCATCAATCCGGCGACCCGCAGTTCGGCGACCTACTACGACGCCTGGGTGAGTCGACCCGAGCGGCTTGGCCTTGAGATGCTGAACGACGCGATGGCGGCTTCACGCGCCGCGCGTGCGCTCAACTATGCGCGGATCGGCTCCGATGAAAACGGCCTCACGCTTAACGATACCGTTTCGGGGGAGACCCTGCCGCTGCGCCCCCGCCTCGTCATCAACGCCACCGGCGGCTGGATCGACCTGACGAACAAGGCGATCGGCGCGCTAGCACCGCGCATGATGGGCGGCACCAAAGGCTCGCACCTGATCGTCGACAACCAGGAGCTCCATGACGCGCTTGATGCGAACATGGTCTATTACGAGAACGAGGATGGACGCATCTGCATCCTGTTTCCCTATCTCGGCAAGGTCCTGATCGGCTCGACCGAAATCCGCGTCGACGATCCTGACACGGTGCGGTGCGAGGACGACGAACTCCAGTACATCCTGCAGTCGCTGGCCTTTGTCTTCCCATCGATCAAAATCGCCAAGCACGAGATCGTCTTCCGCTTCTCTGGCGTCAGGCCTTTGCCAGCCAGCAAGGACAGTTTCACGGGCCGCATCCCGCGCGACCATTTCTGCGAATTCATTGAGCCGGCTGGCAACCTGCCGGCAACGCTCTGTATGATCGGCGGCAAGTGGACGACGTTTCGCTCGTTTGGCGCGCTGGCAGCCGACATGGCGCTGGAGCGATCAGGACTGGTACGCACGCTCGGTACCGAGGATCTCGCCATCGGCGGTGGCCGCGATTTTCCTTCCGATCCCGCCGACTGGTGCGCCAGGCTGGCGGCGGAACACAGATTGACAATGCCCCGCGCACAAAATCTGCTGGAACGCTATGGCACGTCCGCGGCCGGAATCGCGGCGGCTATTTCGGCTGTTCCGGACCCGATGTTGCCTGGCACGGAATATTCCACCGGCGAAATCCGGCTGATCATCGAGCGTGAGCACGTCGAGTCGCTGGCTGACATTTTCCTGCGTCGCACCACCATTGCCATAGCAGGCGATCTGACATGCGAACTGGTCGATGCCGTGCTTTCAATCCTGGCCATCTGCAAAGGCTGGAGCGCGGCTCAGGCCGACACCGAACGCACCGCCTTTCTGTCGCTGCTGGAGCATCAGCACGGCGTCCCTCTGCCGAACCTTCCCGGCGAAAACAACAAAAGGAGCGCAATATGCGCGTGAACAACAAAGTCCGCATGAACCGGCTGTTCGGCAATGGCCGCTGCCTCGACGTTGCCATCGATCACGGCGTCTGCAACGAGCCGGGCTTCCTTGTTGGGCTGGAAGACATGGCCGGCGTGGTCGAAAAGCTGACGAAGGCCGGGCCGGACGCAATCCAGATGAATTACGGCCAGGCCGACCTGCTGCAGAACCTGCCCGGCAAGGACAAGCCAGCGCTGGTGATGCGCATTGACATGGGCAACCCGTACAACAAGGTACGCCACCGGGCGATGTGGGCGGTGCTGCAAAACGAGGTCGAACCGCTGATCGGCGCCATCGAGATGGATGCCGCCTGCGTGGTCGTGAACCTGTTCATGCTGCCTGACGAACCGGACCTCTTCCGCCAATGTGTTCAGAACATCTCCCGCGTGCGCGCCGACTGCGAAAAGTACGGCATGCCGCTGATGATCGAGCCCCTGGCCATGCTGCCGGTCGCCGAGCATGGCGGCTACATGGTCGACGGCGATGCCGGGAAGATCGTCACGCTGACGCGGCTGGCGCGCGAGATGGGCGCCGACATCATCAAGGCAGACCCGACGACCGACTCCAATGACTTCCACC
This sequence comes from Mesorhizobium waimense, assembly GCF_003601975.1. Lineage (GTDB taxonomy): Bacteria > Pseudomonadota > Alphaproteobacteria > Rhizobiales > Rhizobiaceae > Mesorhizobium > Mesorhizobium waimense. The sequence continues at coordinate 157,516 of NZ_QZWZ01000005.1, read as the reverse complement.
GCGTGGTTGAGGCGGCGCGCTGCCCGGTGCTGGTACGCGGCGGCGGCAAGGAGGATCTGCACGCCGTGTTCGACAAGTCGGCGGCGCTGATGGCGCAAGGCGCACTGGGTATGGTCTATGGCCGCAACATCTATCAGCACGCCAATCCGAGTGCCGTCGTGCGGGGTCTGATGGCGATCATCCATGACGGCGCCGATGGCGCCACCGCCTGGGATCTGTACAACCAGGCGTAAGGCGGCCGACTGCGGGAGGAGCCAATGAGCGGTTACATTCTGGGCCTTGATGCGGGCAATACAGTCATCAAGGCGATCATCTTCGACATGACGGGACGCGAACGGGCGCTCGCGGCGCTCGACGGGCATTCGTCGATGCCGAAGCCCGGCCATGTCGAGCGCGATCTCGGCGAACTCTGGCGCAACGCCGTCACAGTGATCGGCCGCTGCATCGCGGAAGCCGGCATCGACGCCGGCGACATCGTCGCGATCGGCTGCGCCGGGCACGGCAACGGCCTTTATGCGCTCGACCGGGCGGGCGCGCCGCTGATCGGCATCCAGTCGCTCGACACCCGCGCCGTCGGCATAGTCGGCGAATGGGCGAAGAGTAATGTCGGCGACCGCACATACCGATTTTGCCTGCAAAAACCCTGGGCCGCGCAGACGCCGACCTTGCTCGCCTGGCTGAAGCGGTTCGAGCCTGAGCTGTTCGGCCGCATCGGCACGGCATTCTTGTGCAAGGATTTTATCGTCAACCGATTGACTGGCGCGCGGTCCACGGATGCCACCGATATGTCCGGTTGCGGTTTGTTGTCGATGCCGGGACGGCGCTACGAGCAGGATTTGCTCGAGGCCTATGGCCTTGGCGACTGCGCCGACCTGCTGCCGCCGGTCCTGGAATCGGCCGAGATTGCCGGGCATGTCACTACCGATGTCGCGTCGCTCACCGGCCTGCGCGCCGGCACGCCCGTCGTGGCCGGCCTGTTCGACGTCGTGGCCAGCGCCATCGGGTCCGGCGTCACCCGCACGGGTGCCGCTTCGATCATCGCCGGCACCTGGAGCATCAACCAGGTCATCACCGACGAGCCGATCCGCGAGCCGTCGATCTTCATGCTGTCGACCTTCGACCCGACGCGCTATCTGGCGATTGAATCCAGCGCTACTTCGGCCACCAATCTGGAATGGATCGTGCGCGAATTCCTCGACCATGTACCGGAAGGAAAGTCGCCGTTCGAACTGTGCAGCGATCTTGTCGCTTCCGTCGATCCGACCGGCGACATCCCGATCTACCACCCCTTCCTCTACGGTTCACAGAAGAACGGCCAGGCGCGCGCCGGCTTTTATGGCATGGCTGGCTGGCACACGCGGGCACATATGCTGCGTGCCCTGTTCGAAGGCGTTGTCTTCGAACACAAACGTCATATCGAAACGCTCTATGCAGCGGGCGCGCGGTTCGATGAAGCGGTGTTATCCGGCGGCGGCTCACGCAGCGACGTTTGGGCGCAAATTTTTGCCGACGTGCTTGTCGTGCCGGTCACCGTCGCGAAGAGCCGCGAAACCGGCGCGCTGGGGGCGGCGATTGCAGCGGGTACCGGCGTCGGCGTCTTCGCGGATTTCGCTGCCGGTGCCATGGCGATGACCTCGGCCGCGCGCCGCTATGCGCCGAATGTTGCTGTTGCCCCAGCCTATGCCGCGCGCTACCAGCTCTATGGCGAGATCAACCAGGCAATGGCCCCGATGTGGGAACGCATCGCCAGTCGACAGGCTCTCCAGTGACCGTCGTTCGTCCATCTGATTTCGGTGAGTTCGACTTTGTCGTCGTCGGCGCCGGTTCGGCGGGCTGCGTGCTCGCCAACCGGCTCTCCGCCGACCCTCGAAACAAAGTCCTGCTGCTCGAAGCCGGCGGCAGCGACCGCTACCATTGGATCGATATCCCGATCGGCTATCTTTATTGCATGGGCAACCCCCGCACCGACTGGCTGATGAAGACTGAGCCGGACCTGGGGTTGAACGGACGCAGTCTCAACTATCCACGCGGCAAGGTGCTTGGCGGCTGTTCCTCGATCAACGGCATGATCTATATGCGCGGCCAGGCCGCCGACTATGATGGCTGGCGGCAGGCCGGCAATGCCGGATGGGGCTGGGACGACGTGCTGCCCTATTTCCGCAAGTCGGAGGATTATCACGGTGGCGCCAGCGCGATGCATGGCGCCGGCGGCGAGTGGCGTGTCGAGCGGCAACGGCTGTCCTGGCCGATCCTCGACGCCTTTCGCGATGCTGCCGAAGAGCTCGCAATTGCGCGCACTGAAGACTTCAACCAGGGCACGAACGAAGGCTCGGGCTATTTCGAGGTCAATCAGAGGAAGGGTGTACGCTGGAACGCTTCCAAGGCCTTCCTGCGTGGCATAAAGGGCCGCACCAATCTTCGTATCCTGACCGGCGCCGAAACAGAACGGCTGGAGTTCGACGGCGGCCGCGTCACAGGCGTCGTCTTCCGTCAAGGCGGCGCTCCGCATTTCGCCGGCGCCCACGAAACCATTCTGGCCGCCGGCGCCATCAATTCGCCGAGGCTCCTGGAACTCTCCGGCGTCGGACAAGCAGAACTCCTGTCGCAGCTTGGCATCCAGGTCCGGCATGCCTTGCCGGGTGTCGGCGAAAATCTGCAGGACCATCTGCAGATACGCATGGTGTTCAAGGTCAAGAACGCCGTTACCCTCAACCAGCGCTACCACAATCTCTTCAGCCGCGCGGCGATGGGGGCCGAATATGCCCTGTGGCGGAGCGGGCCGCTGTCCATGGCGCCAAGCCAACTCGGCATCTTCGCCCGTTCCGATCCGCGGCTCTCAACACCCGACCTCGAATATCACGTGCAGCCGCTCAGCACCGACCGACTGGGCGAGCCGTTGCATCGTTTCCCGGCCGTGACGGTCTCGATCTGCAATTTACGCCCCGAGAGCAGGGGCACCGTGCATATGGCCACGCACGACCCGCGCCAGCCCGCGAAGATCCGTCCGAACTATCTTTCGACGAAGGGCGACCGCAGCATTGCAGTGGCCTCGATCGAGCATGCGCGGCGGCTGATGAAAGCGAAGGCCATTGCTCGCTTCTCGCCGGAAGAGATGTTGCCAGGCCCGCAATTCTCAAGCCACGATGATCTGGTGCGCAAGGCGGGCGACATCGCCACGACCATCTTTCACCCGGTCGGCACGTGCAAGATGGGGGCGGACAGGATGGCCGTGGTCGACGACCGCTTACGTGTCCATGGCCTTGCCGGCCTGCGCATCGCCGACGCCTCGATCATGCCTACCATCGTTTCCGGCAACACCAATTCGCCGGTCATCATGATTGCCGAGAAGGCGGCGGAGATGATCTTGCAAGACGCGTTGCGGTAGCCTGGATTTTCGCCACGGCAACTCAGTTTGAAATCTCTGACCTGAACTTGCTTGGCGGTTGGCCGAACGTCTTGTGGAAGACCTTCGAGAAATGCGAGGCGTTTTCAAATCCGACCTCGATGGCAATCTCGATCATCGGAGCCTTGGTCTGCATCAAGAGGCGTTTCGCCCGCTCAAGACGCACTCTTAGGTAAACAAGTGCCGGAGAGTTCTTTGTTTCTTCCCTGAAGAGGCGCTCGAGCTGCCTCCGGGACAATCCGACAGATGCCGCCAACTTGGGTATGGAGAGCTTGTTGTCGACATGGTTCTCCATGATGATGAGCGCCGCCTTGAGCCGGGGATTTTTGCACTCTATGAAAGGGGGCCTGCGCGGCTGGATGTCCGAGGGCGAGCGCGCCTTCTCGATCTGCAATACTTCGAGGGCGTTTCTCTCAGCCTTATTGCTGATGTGAAGCCTGACGATTGATGCGGCCATGTCAGCCGCGCTGCTGCCTCCGGCACAAGAACCTCTGGCCTGGTCAAGATTAAACAAGCGGTCCGCCCTGACGTCATGATCCGGGAAGCGCTGGCGGAAAGCCTGATAGTGGAGCCAGCTGACGCAGGTCCGATGGTATTTCATCAGGCCGGCCTCAGCCAGGATGAACGTTCCCGTGCAAACCCCGATCAAGGGAACCTTGCAGGCGGCCGCTCTCTTCAGGTAGCTGACTGTCTCGCTGTCGACCGGGAACTCATTGTTGAGCAGACCGCCGACGACAACGATGTAGTTCAACTCCCTGGGATCCACGAAATCCGATGTCGGAGCGACCTGCACACCACAACTCGACGTGATCAGGTGCCTGGTGCTTGCCAGCACCTGCCAATCAGCCAAAACCCTACCAGACCTGTCGATCTCGTCGCTCGCCAGTCTGAGAGTGTCGACGAACAATGCGAACGCGGAAAGTGTGAAGGAACGAGCGAGGATAAAGCCGATCTTCAATCGGCCACCCCCCGGAGCTTCATTGGCTGCTTTCATGGCCTAACCCTCCGCCTATCTGGCCGCCGGCACCAGTGCCGTCTGAAACGCTGCTTCCAGACCAGCTTCGATCGCAGTGTCGAACCCGTTTTCCCGCATCGCAATGATGCCAGCCACTGTCGTCCCGTTGTGGTCCACGAACGACTCGACCGTCGTAGAACAGTGCCGTCGATCGCCACTCCTTGCCATCCAACTCCGCCGATCACACCCCCGCGCCCAATGTCTCCAAACGCTCGACTTCGCCTACTTGATCTGGAAGCCGTGGGCCAACGGATCGCGATCGTCGACGAAGATAGTATTATGGCCGATGATCCGCGCCCAGCCGCCGACACTGGGTTTGATGCCCTTGAAAGGACCTATGTCGGCCTCCGCCTCGACGCGGCCCTCGAACACCGTGCCGATCAGGCTTTCCTGGCGGAAGGTGTCGCCGACCTTCAGTCGTCCCTTGCCATGGAGTTGCGCCATGCGGGCCGACGTTCCCGTGCCGCCGGGCGAACGGTCGATCGCCTTGTCACCATAGAACACCGCGCCGCGGCCGTCGGCATTGCTGCTTAAGGGCGCGTCGCACCATATGGCATGGTGCACGCCGCGTATTTTTTCGTCCTCGGGATGGGCTGGATCGCAGACGTGCTCGAGTGCTTCGCGGAGAGCGCGGCTGAGGTCCACGATGTCGCTCGCCGATAGGCCGTCCAGGCCCTGCCATGACTCCTGCGGCTCGACGACGGCGTAGTAGTTGCCGCCATAGGCGATGTCGACGACGAGCCGGCCGAGACCAGGGACATCTACAGCGACGTCCGCGGCATGCAGATAGCTGGCAACATTGAACATCCGGACGGAGTCCACGAACTCGCCCGGTTTCTCGTACTGGATATCGACCCTTCCGGCCGGAGTCTCGATTGACAGCCTGCCCGGAGCCCGGGGCGTTACGAGGCCTTCTTCGATGGCCGCCGTCACCAGGCCGATCGTGCCGGCGCCGCACATCGGCAGGCATCCGCTGACTTCGATAAAGATCACGGCGAAATCACAGTCCTGACGGTACGCGGGATAGATGATCGCGCCCGACATGATGTCGTGCCCGCGTGGTTCGAACATCAATGCCTGACGGATCCAATCATGGTCGCGTACGAACAAGGTCGCGCCGCTCGGCGATCGGGATATGGGGCAGCAAGGGGCCGCCTCCCGCGACCAGCCGGACCGGATTGCCGCAGGTGTGGGCATCGATGCAGAAGAAGCTGCGGCGCATGGTATTTCCCTTTTGCGGTCAGGCGGCCTTGCCTGGTCTCTGGCGGCGCTGCAGCACGCCCCTGGAGACCCTGTCGAGGAGGATGGCGACGGCAACGATCGACAGTCCGGCCCGCAGGCCCAAACCCATTTCCATCCGCGTCAATCCCCGCGTCACCTCGGCTCCGAGACCGCCTGCTCCGACGAGGCCGGCCAGCACGACCATCGCCAGCGACAGGAGGATGCACTGGTTGAGACCGACCAGGAGTGTCGGTGTGGCCGAGGGGATTTCGATCTTGAACAGGATCGACCGCGGCGAAGTTCCGGTCGCATGGCCGAGTTCCAGAAGATCCTTCGGCACCTGGTTGAAGGCCAGGGTGGTCAGGCGCAGCATCGGAGGTATGCCGTAGACGATCGTCGCGATGATCGCCGGAACACGGCCGAGACTGAAGATCATGACGGCGGGGATGAGATAGACCCACGGCGGCACGGTCTGCATGATGTCCAGCACGGGCCGGATCCCGGCCTCGAATTTCTTGTACCGTGATGCCAAGATGCCGAGCGGGAAGGCGATCGACACGGAAATGATCACCGCCACCGTCACCAGCGCCAGCGTCTGCATCGAGGCGGTCCAAAACCCCGCCAGCAAGCAGAACACGAGTGAAATGGCTGTCACCACCGAGACCCGAACGCTGACGAAGAAAGCGGCGAGGAGGGCTGCCACGGCGATCGTCGCGTAGGGCGGCGGATAGAGGAGAACGGCTTCGATGCCCCCCAGCACCGCCTCGATCAGCTTGGTGACCGCATCGAAGAACGGATGGAAGTTCTTATTCAGCCAATCCACGGCAGGGGCGAGGTAGGCGCCCGGCGAAAACTGGAGCAGATCAGGGTCCATCATGCGCCTCCCTTGGCGCGGCGCGCCGCGCTCTGCGTGAGCCTGTCGAGCACCATGGTCAGGATGACGATTGCGATCGCGGCGTTGATTGAAGTGGCGATGTCGAGCGTGCGCACGGCCGAATAGATCGTCTCTCCGAGACCTCCCGAACCGACGATGCCGGCGATGACGACCATGCCGAAAGCCATCATCAGGCTCTGGTTGATCCCCGCCATGACGCTTGGGATGGCGAAGGGAAGCCTGATCTTGATGAACATTTGCCAGGGTGTCAGACCACTTGCCTGGCCGAGCTCGACGAATTCGAGCGGTGTCATGCGGATGCCAAGGGAGGTGAGCCGGATAGCGGGCGGCATCGCGACGATAAAGGTGGCGATGAGCGCGGTCGCGGGCCCGTAGCCGAGCAGCGCGATTGCAGGAAGCAGATAGATGTAAGGCGGCAGGGTCTGGATCAGATCGAGCACCGGCTCGAGAAACCGGTCGAACGATCTGACAAAGCCCGCCACGATGCCGATGGGAATGCCGACGAAAAGGGCCAGAATCGTAGCGGTGATCACCAGGGCCAATGTGCTCATGGTTTCCGTCCAGAGGCCCATCACCGCGCAAAAAACCATGGCAAGCCCCGCGAGGACGCCGGACAGAGCGTTGATCAATCGCCATCCAAGCAGGGCTGCGATGATGGCGATCACATAAAACGGTGCCAACTGCAGAAGCCACAGGACGCCGTCATAGGTTCCTTCAAGCACGCTCCGGACAAACTCGAACAACCATTCGCCATTGTCGCTGATCCAACCGAGCGCAGCATCCGTCCAGGCATCGAACGTGTCTGTAATGACTGAAATGTCCATTTGCTCCTCCCGAACTACCCTGCAGGCTTGCCGGCGACACCGCGGAGCAGACCACGGATGGTGACGACACCGACGACGGTGCCGTCCTCGACAACCGCGACCGCGTCGCGATCCGACTGCATGGTCAGATCGATGAGTTCGCCAATGTCGGCCTCCGGCGACGTTCGTAGCAGCGCGTTCACGTCGTTATGCGGCTGCGCGCTCTTGAACTCGGCAACGGGCCGCATCACGGAGTGCGCTTTGACCAGATGGATCCTGGATATGCCCGCCACGAAATCGGAGACGTAGTCGTCGGCGGGTTTGGTTACGATCTCCTCGGCCGTTCCGACCTGGACGATGACGCCGTCCTTCATGATGGCGATCCGGTCGCCGATGCGGATGGCTTCCTCGAGGTCGTGGGTGATGAAGACGGCGGACTTGCCGAGCGACTTCGTCAGTTGTCGGAATTCGTCCTGCAATTGGCGGCGGATCAGCGGGTCGAGGGCGCTGAACGGCTCGTCCATGAGGATGATTTCGGGATCTGCCGCTATGGCCCGTGCGAGGCCAACGCGCTGCTGCATGCCGCCGGACAGTTCGTTGGGATAGCGCGACGTCCAGTCGGCAAGGCCAACTTTTTCGAGGGCTGCGCGGGCAGTCCTGTTGCGCTCGTCTTTCGCAACGCCCCGCGCCTCGAGACCGAAAGCGGCATTCTCGAGAACCGTCCGGTGGGGGAGAAGCGCCACGCTCTGAAACACCATGCCGATGTTGCGGGCGCGCATATCGCGCAGCTCCGCTGCATTCAGCCTGGCGATCTCCTTGCCTTTCACCGTGATCTTGCCGAGGCTCGGTTCAATCAGGCGGTTAAGGAGGCGGATCAGCGTCGACTTGCCGCTCCCGGAGAGGCCCATGATGCAGAATATCTCGCCGCGGCGGACCTGGAGACTGGCGTCGGAGACACCCACCACGCAGTCGAATTCCTGCAGCACCTGCTTCTTGGATAGCCCACGTTCGGATATGGCCTTGACGGCAGCCTGAGCGCGACCACCGAAAATCTTCCATACGGACTGGCAGTCGACCAGCACTTCGCTTGGTTCATTCATTGCAGCGTTCATAGCGTTCCCCATGGGCCGGCTTGGCGGTGGCCTTCATGTTTTGTGGTTCCGGGGCGGGCCGCCAAGCTTGGGCGGCCCGCCGTTTCGACAATTATTCGGCCTTGATGTTCTCCCAGCGCTTCAGGAGGTCGGCATGGCTGTCGGTCCAGTCCTTGATGGCCTCGTCCATGGTCTTGCCCTCGTTGACGACGGAGTTGATCGCAGTGATGTCGGCAAGCGGGACGTAGACGCTGGCGATGACTTCGCGTGCGTGCGGATTGTCGGCGGAAAAGCCCTTCTTGCCGATCCAGTAGTAGCTCTGCGGCGGAGGGAAGACCGCCTTCGGATCCTTGAGGAACTTCACATCATACTTCTGCATCATCCAGGAGGGTTCCCAGATCGTGACGGCGATCCATTCCTTACGGTCGACGGCCGACTTGAGCGCTGCGGTCATGGCCGCGGTGCTGCCCTCCACGAGTTGCAGTTTCAGATCGTATGTCTTCACGGAGTTTGCGGTATCGCGCATCAGACCGGATCCCGGCTCGATGCCGACGATCTTGCCACCGAACTTGTCGGCGTTGTCGTTCAGCTGGTCCATGGAGTCGATCGTCACGTATTTCGGCACCGCCACGCCCTGGAACAGGCCATGCGAAACCGGAGAGATCTTCTCGAGGCGGTTCTTGTTCTTGTCCCAATAGTCCTGGGCAACGTAGTCGGTCTGCGAGGCGAGGATCTGGACGTCGCCCTTGCTCAGCGCGGCGTAGGCGATGCCCCATTCGGAGAAGGACACCACCTTTACGGTGTAGCCGGAGTCTTCGAGCACCTTTTTGGTGATGCCGGTGATGGGGGTGAGGTCCTCCCAGGACATCGTGCCCACGGTAATGGACTTCTCTTCCGCGTGAGCGGACAGCATGGTCATACCGACCATCGCGGCAGCGCAGAGCGCTTTCCACAACGTCTTCATTTTACTCACTCCTTATTTTTGTTCCCATTTTCACTTGAAGACTTCGCGGTTGGCTCCGCCTTCATATTGCGCGGCGAGGGCTCATCCCTCGCGGCCTGCACGCAATTCCTGTAATCGGATCACCGCGTTGATGCCGAGCCATGCGAGTGGTTCAGGCGGAAGCCGGGACGGCTCAGGGTGATCCATGTATTGTTCCAGATGTCGAGACGTCGTCTCTGTCGCCAACTCGGCCGCCATCATGCCGGCAAGCGTGCTCTTCACTGTGCCGAGACCGTTCTCACAACAGGCGGAAAAGAGCCCTTCTTCAATCTCGCCAAATGCGGGCACATGATTGAGGCTGAGACAAAGACGCCCGGCCCAGCTATGCTCAAAGCGGATTCCTGCAAGCTCCGGAAATCTGGCGTCGAGAGAGCGTCGGTGCTCTTCTGCCATTTTCGCCATCCGCCGGTCACTCAAAGTGATTGCCGTGTCGTAGGTGTACTTCGTTCGGATAGCGATGCGCGATTGACCGGCAGAAGTGATTTTGCGGACGGTGGCACCCATGGCGTCGGCAGGCAGCAGCGCCCATCGGTCCTGCCCGGAAACCTTCCGGCCGAAATCATCTGCAGGGAAGGGCGCTGTCATCGACGCATATGCGAAGATGTGCATCAGCCGCCTTGTGTAGTAGCCGAAATCATCGATATGGCCGTTGACTCCGACGATCACTTTTGGAGCTGTTACCGTGCCTCGCGGTGAAACTGCCTTCCAGGTTCCGGTTTCGCGTTTCAGAGACGTGACGGGGGAGCGTTCGAAGACATCAATCTGGTGCGACAATCCAGCGGCGAACCCGCGGATGTAATCAGCAGGCTGAATCAATACAGCGCCGGGCGTGTACAACCCGCCAAGATAATATCCGGATCCCGTGATCTCACGCATTTGAGCGGCATCCAGGAAGGTATGCGTCTCTCCTGCTGCTTTTAGCGACTCGCCAAAGCTCAGGTTCAGCTTCATCCCGCGTGCCGTCGCCGCGGCGTTAACCTTGCCTGCAGGATCGAAGGTCTCGCGCGACATTCCGTAGTCCGCGGCCACCTGAATGGCGAACGCGATTGCGGAGCGGTTCTGCGCCATCTCCAATCGACTGGCGTCAGCGTCTCCGCTGGAGTATTCGCTTGAGGAGAGATTGTGCGGGACATCGATCATATACCCGGAGTTCCGGCCCGATGTCCCTTTCCCCACCTCGCTTGCTTCGAGCACGACGATCTTGTCGCCAGGCCGTAATTGAGACAGCCGCCGCGCAGCGGAGAGCCCTGCGAAGCCCGCACCGATGATCAGCCAGTCGGCCGAAACGGTGCCGTCGAGCGTCCGGACGGGGAAGCTGCGTCTGCTGATCGCCTCCCAACCCGAGGTTCCGGTTTCTACCGGAAGACGCTTGACGACGACGTTGTTCACCGGATGGTCTCGTCGACCGAACGATCCGAGACGTCGATCCAGACCGTCTTCAATTCGCAGTAGTTGTCATGCGCGAAGACCGACTTGTCGCGCCCGCCGAAACCGGATTCCTTGTAGCCGCCGAACGGCGTCGTCGCGTCGCCTTCGCCGAAGCAGTTGACGGTCACCACGCCCGCGCGGATTTCGCGCGAAAGCTTGATCGCCTTGCGCAGGCTTCCGGTGTAGACGGACGCGGTCAACCCGTAGTTGGTGTCGTTGGCGAGAGCCACGGCCTCGGCAAGGGAGTTGAACGTCGTGACCGAAAGGATCGGTCCGAAAATCTCCTCCTGAAAGAGACGGCTCGAAGGCGTGACACCGTCGACGACTGTCGGCTCGATGTAGATACCCTTGTGCGTGCCGCCGCCATGGACGACGGAGAGCTTTTCGGTCTTCACGTCGCCGAGGAAGGATTTCACCTTCTCGAAATGGCTCTTGCTGACGAGCGCGCCGATGCGATTTTCCGGGTCGAGCGGATCGCCCGTCTTCCACTCCCGCATATAGGCGCCGATGCGCTGCAGCAGCTCGTCCTTGATCTTGGCGTGGACGATGAGTCGCGACGTGGCCGAGCAGTTCTCGCCCATGTTCCAGAACGCGCCGTTGACCACCTGTTCGGCGACGAGGTCGAGGTCTTCGGCATCCTCCAGGACCACCGCCGGGTTCTTGCCGCCGCATTCGAGGACGACGCGCTTGAGGTTGGAGTCCGCTGCGTAGTGCAGGAAGCGCCGACCCGTCGGCGTCGATCCGGTGAACGCCACCATGTCGACGCCCATATGCATACCGATCGGTTCGCCGACTTCCTTGCCGCCGCCGGTAACAACGTTGAAGACGCCCGCCGGGATACCGGCCTCATGCGCCAGCTCGGCGGCGCGAAGCGTGGTCAGCGTCGTTTCCTGGGCTGGCTTCACGATCACCGAGCATCCGGCGGCGAGCGCCGGGCCGATTTTCCAGGCCAGCATCAGCAGCGGAAAGTTCCACGGCAGGACGCAGCCGACGACGCCGACCGGTTCGCGCACGACCATGGTCAGCGCGTTGGAGCCCACGGGAGCCGTGTTGTCATAGAGCTTGTCGATCAATTCGGCATGCCAACGGATCGTGTGGATCGTATCCGGGACATCCACGGTCTGGCATTCGCGCACCGGCTTGCCGCTGTCGAGGCTCTCCATGACCGCAAGTTCGTGGCGGTTGCGCTCCAAGAGCTTCGCGAATTTGAGCAGCACTGCCTTGCGCTCGCCAGGCGAGCGGAGATGCCAGCGACCGTCGTCGAAGGCTTGCCTGGCCTTGGCCACGACGAAATCGACGTCGGAAGCGTCGCACGCCGCGATCTCGGCAAGTGTGTCGCCCGTCGCCGGATTGGTCGTCTTGAATGTCTTGCCAGAATTCGCCGGACGGAACGCCCCGTCGATGAAGGCATTGGTCGGCAATTGAATGTTCGCGGCGATCGCCTTGTATTCGGCAGCGGTCAAAGGTTCATGCATGGTTTGCTCCCGACGCGATCTGGGCGACCGTGCGCTTCAAAGTGGCGACGACAGTCTGGAGAGTTCGCTTTTCTTCCGAATTGAGGGGACGCAGCGGCGCCCGCACCGGGCCTGCGTTCAGGCCGATCAGCTCACAGCCGTGTTTGATCGACTGGACGAACTTCCCGCATTCGAGGAAATCCATGAGCGGCAGCATCGCGGTCATGATGGCGCGGCCCTTGTCGAAGTTCCTTTCGAGCACGCAGGCTTCGTAGAGCGCGACATGCTCGCGCGGGAGAAAATTGGAGCCGGCGCAGACCCAGCTCCTGGCGCCCCATGCAAAGAATTCGAGCGCCTGGTCGTCCCAGCCGCAAGAGAGCGAGATGTGGGGGAACTTCCGCGCCAGCAAATGGAGATTGCTCATCTCGCCGGAGCTCTCCTTGATGGCCACGACGTTCCGGGATTTGCCGACGCGGGAGAAATAGTCCTCTCTCATCGTCACCCCCATGCGGGCCGGGTAGTTGTAGAGCATGATCGGAAGGTTCGCCGCGCGGTCGACCGTAAGCGCATGAATCGCGTTCTCACGCTCCGTCGGCAAGGCGTATGGAGGCGACGACACGAGGATGGCGTCGGCGCCGATCTCTTTCGCCGCCTTGGCGTATTCGACCGAGTCTTCGGTCCTGGTGGCGCCCGTCCCAATGATGAGCGGAAGCCGAGTGCCAATCACCTCCTTGGCATAGGCGGCGAGATCGAAGCGCTCCTGGGCGCTCTGGGCGTAGTATTCACCCGTCGATCCGCCAACGATGATGCCGTGCACGCCGGCTTCGATGAGCGACTCGAGCACCGCCGCGAAGCCGTCACGATCTATCTGCCCGTCTGGGCCGAGAGGTGTGATGGCCGGGGTGTAGATGCCTTCGAACTTCAAGACGATTTCTCCATCGATCCGGCAGGCGTTTCGACAAGCGCGTCTGCCTTCATTCCTTGCGGTGCGATGAACATTTCCATGTTCTCCCGCGACAGTTCCCAGTGTTCGAAAACAAGGTCGACGACCGTGTCCTCATCGTGCGAGCCGATTGCAGCGATGAAGCCATCATGGTGGTCCACGGCGAGCAGCAGACGCCGGCGCATGTCTTCGTTGCGGGGCCGGAAGAAGGTGTGGCCGATCCGGGCGTGGTCGATCAGGAGGCGTCCGAGGCTCGGCTGCAGGTAGGCGTTGCCCGACATCTCGCCGATGATCTCGTGGAAGCGATTGTTCTCGAGGACCATGGAGAGTGCGTCGCCGGTGACGCTTGCGGTGCGGAACCGTTCCTGCGTGTCCGTGAGGTCTGCAAGCTGCTTGGGCTTGAAGTTTTGCACCGCAAGGCGGCCGATCGCGGCATAGATCATCGGCGCGACCAGGAAGAAGTGCCTGAGCGTCTGATGGTTCATGGGGACGACGCGCGCGCCGCGATTGGCGCGGATATCGATGTAGCCTTCACCCTCGAGCCGACGAAAAATCTCCCGAACAGGCGTTCTAGAGAGGCCGTAGCGCTCGCTCAGGCTCACCTCGTCCAGATCCTGATCGGGGTCGAGTTCCATCGTCAGAATCTGACGCTTCAGATCGTCGTACAGACCGTTCTTCCCGCTTTTCACCGAGACCTCCTGCCTGAAATTCCCGTGACCACCGGTCCATCGACCGCGTCGACGGCAGGAGATTTGCACGGTCAGGGGAGCGAAGTCAACAAATTGTATAATGTTTGTACACAGGAATTATACAGGATGAGTACAATGGGATGAGACCGACCGGGAACCGCCATTGGTTGGCGGTCGGCCAATTCGAAGGCGTCAAATGGGATTTCCATCTGCGCCATGGCGAGCAACTGCCCACCCGATGATGCAGAGCGGAGCTACGCAGATGCTATGGAGCGCATCCTGCGTCTTCGCATTGCGGGCGGGTGGGCGCTCAACGAGGGAGAACGCTGATTTAGACCAACGGAGCAGTCAGGCGTCAGCCTTCTCAAGGAGGGGCAAACTTGCCTTCACGGGTTCGAGCCTGATGTAGCAAGGGTTCAAATCCTGCTTGAGCTTGTTCAACTGCATGCGTGCCTTGGCACGAAGCAGAGGGTCGATGGGCTTGTCGGACCGATCCTGTACCGCGCTCAAGACCTTCGCCGCTTCGTCAATCTGCCGGAGTTCCGCCAGGCAGCGGCCAAGGCCGTACTGCGCTCCGGGAAGCTCCGGATTGAGCTCAAGCACCTTGCGGAAGGCGTCCGCGGCCTCGGAGTGGCGACTTAGCGCCTGCAGTTCAATGGCAAGCCGAGACCACGCCTTGACCGAATTCGGCGCGATCTCCACGAGCGAGCCAAAGGTATCGGCGGCTGACCAGTGATCCGCCTTGGCCGCGAGCAATTGACCCAATCCGTACAGGGTACGAGCGTGGCGAGGGGCGACCTCGAGAATTTGGCGATAGGCGCTTTCGGCATTGGCCAGCTTGCCCGCCTCGTGGAATTTGGTCGCCTGCTCAAGCACGCTTGCCACGGATCTGGCGTCAAGCCGGTCACCGAGATTTCGGCCCGTCCTCGTTTTGACCAGAACACAATGAATTTTGGTCTCCTCGACACCGAATGAATATTTGTAGGACTCGTTGCCGCGCAGGAAATCGTAGCTGCGGAAGCCCTGCTCGATCGCACGGCGAATGCAATAGGCATGCAGCACAAGCCCCGGCGGGATTTCGTTGGCGGTCTCGTCGCGTCCGGCGAGGTGGAAGAGCATCGCCTTCTTGACCGGGTCGACCAAGAACGCCAGGCCAGCGAGCGGTTTGTCTTGGTGCCAGAGAATGGGCAGGAACAGGGTTCCGCTCTCGAAGGCATCCTTGAACAGTATGCGGTTGGACCTCAAAAGGCCGGGCAGAAGGTTGCCCTTCCGCGGCGCCCATTTGATGCGCCACATTTCGAGGATGATGCCGATGTCGCGGTCGATCGTCGAGGCGTCGGCATGGGTGATGCGAAATTCGTCCGACCCGTCCAGTTTGCGCAGGAAGCGCCTGATCTTCTGGCGCGTGTTTGAACTGATCTTCTGCTCGAGATAAGTGTCCCAATCCCCCGGCAGGCTGGCGGCCGGGCAGATGCAGTTGTCGACATTGTCGGTCTTGTTGACGCGCTGCATCCTTTGAGCGGTCAGGCGCTTGTCGGCAAGGTTGTCGAGCAGCAGGCGCCGCCGCTTCTCCGACATGCGCAGATTTTCGAGATGCAGCTTGGCCCAGTTCATCTTCATGAGATGTTTGGCAAGCGCCGGGATCGCGCGGTCGGCAAAACCTGGTGCGCAAACGATGCCCGTGTAGTCGGCCGCGTAGTTTGCGCCCATGTTGATTTCGTTGTGGCAAAAGCCGGTCTTCTTGTTCAGCCTGGTGCGGAGCCGCAACGGCAGCAGGGCGACATAGGGAGACCCTTGCGGTCCCGACCGGGCCGCCAGGATGGACCAGGCGCCTTCAAACCGGCGAAGATAGGACGACAGGAACGTCCAGGACAGAAAGAACTGGGCCTCGGGGTCCTTCTCGTAAAGATCGTCCCAGTTCTGCCTGAGCCCGTTGAGGCCCTCCCGTGTCGTGATGACATCGATATGCATGGTTCCCCCGAATTTGTCCCTTGTTTGCGAAGCTCACTGTTCCATGAATGCCCTGGCCATGCTGTCGGCGATCGGCTTCGTCAGATAGCTGAAGAACGTCCGCGACTCGGTTTGCACCAGTATTTCGGCAGGCATGCCCGGCGTCGGCGTAAAGCCGTGCGCCTTCGCCAGCTCG
Organism: Mesorhizobium waimense; assembly: GCF_003601975.1. Classification (GTDB taxonomy): domain Bacteria; phylum Pseudomonadota; class Alphaproteobacteria; order Rhizobiales; family Rhizobiaceae; genus Mesorhizobium; species Mesorhizobium waimense. The sequence goes on along the minus strand of NZ_QZWZ01000005.1, from coordinate 141,425 downwards.
CTTGCCGGCAAGCGTACGCGGGCCAGATAGACCTCCTTGGGCGTGGGGCCGCTCATCTCAGGCAACGCGTCGGCCGAGACGTAGTAAACCTCGCCTTCCAGAACCGGCGTGGTGCGCCGGTTGAGCGCGATCAGCCGGATCGAGGCCTGCTGCCCGACCTTGACGTTGTCGATGTCGGTGCGAGGGACTTGCGCCTCGATGACCAAGGGCACGTCTGAAGGCAGGATCTCGAGGATGGCCTTGCCGCTCTCGATGACGCCGCCGGCGGTGTGGTAATGCATGCGTATGATCGTGCCGGGCACGGGCGCATTGATGGTGACACGGCGAAGCACATTCTGCGCCTCGCGTGACTGCTCGCGTACCGCGTCCAGTTCGGCTTCCAGGCTTTGCAATTCCTGGAGCGCTGCCTGGCGATAGGCGTCCTTCGTCTGGGTGATCTGCTGCTCGAACCTGACGATCTGTTCGCGGTTCTCGGAAACCTCCGCCACCATCTTGCCGATCTGGCCGTCCGCGTCCGCCATTGCCCGCTGGATCGCCTTCACCTCGGTTCCGCGGATCAAACCCTGGTCGAGAAGCTTTTTCTTGCCCCCATATTCTTCCTTGAGGAATTGCAATTGCCGCCGAACCGACGAGATCTGCTCCTCGATGCCTTCGTTGCGGAATTGCATGGCTTTTATGTTCTGATCGAACAGCCCTATTTCACTGCTGCGTTTGCTGATCGCGGCGGCGAAGTTGAGTTGCTGGCTTTCCATGATCGGCGCAATTTCCGGGTCGTACTGATTGTCGGTCACGATCTTGGGAAACTGGATCTTGTCGCTGTCTTGCACCTCGGCATTCAAGCGGGCCGCGATCGCCTCGAGCCTGGCCTTTCGCAGAAACAATTGCCGTTCGTTGGTCTGGGCGGCGGTTTCGTCGAGCCTGACCAGCGGCTGATCGAGGCTGACATGGTCGCCTTCGCTGACCAGGATTTCCTTGATGATGCCGCCTTCGAGATGCTGAATGACCTTGTTTTGCCCGGTGGCAACGAAACTGCCTTGAGCAACGATGGCGGATGCCAGCGGCGCCGTGAAAGCCCATGTGCCGAAGCCGCCGAAGGCCACCGAGATGAGCAGGATGCCAACCACGGTCTGTTTCCGGATCGAGCGTGGCACCTCAGAGTACCACTGCATGTCGTGAACTTTTGCGATCTCGGTTGTCATTTTTGATTGCCCGGCTATTGGATCTGATGACCAAACGCCCCGCCTTCGATGCTCAGTCCGCGGGTTGCCAATGCCTGCAGCACATCCTGGCGCATGCCGAACAGGGCGACGGTGCCGTTGACGAGCAGGAGGATCTTGTCGACGCTCTTGAGCAAGGATGGGCGCTGGGTGATGGTGATGACCGTGATCTTGTGCTCCTTGGCGTGCTGAAGCGCGCGCTCCAGCGCCGCGTCACCCGCCGAGTCCAGGTTCGAGTTCGGCTCGTCGAGCACGACCAGGCGAGGATTGCCGAAAAAGGCGCGGGCGAGGGCGACACGCTGCTTCTGTCCGCCGGAAAGCGGCGCTCCGTCGGCGGCCACGAAAGTCTCGTAGCCGTGTGGCAGAGTGGAGATCATTTCATGGACGTCTGCCAGTGCGGCGGCCTGATAGATTTCGGCATCGGTCGCGTCGTCGCGCATGCGGGCGATGTTGGCCTTGATGGAGGCCGGAAACAGCTGAACGTCCTGTGGCAGATAGCCAATGTTCTCGCCAAACTGGCGCGGATCCCAGTTGCGCAGATCCATCAGGTCCAGCCGGACGTTGCCTGATGTGGGCAGGATCGAGCCGACCAGCATCTTGCCCAGGGTCGTCTTGCCGGCGCCCGAATTGCCGATGATCGCCAAGGAGTCGCCCGGCGAAAGCGCGAACGAGATGCCGTTGAGCACGACGCGCTTGGTTCCCTGGGGCACGAAGAGAAGGCGTTCGACGTCGAGACGACCCTCGGGGCGGGGCAGGTTCAATCGTTCGAAATTGAGCGGGGACGACTGCAGAAGCGAAGCAATCCGGCCGTAGGCGGCGCGGGAATGCACGACCTGGTTCCAGCCCTCGATGGCGCCTTCGATCGGACCCAAAGCCCGTCCGGCGATGATCGATGCGGCAATGACCATGCCGCCGGTGAGATGGCCCTCGATCGACAGATGAGCGCCCCAGCCAAGCATCGTCACCTGGGTCAGAAGCCGCACCGCCTTCGATATCGAAGCAAAGACGATGTTGCGATCCTGTGCGATCACCTGTGCGCGAAGGGAGTTTGCCGTGTCCTTGCCCCAGATCCGCACCGCCTCGGGAATCATCGCCAGCGCATTGATGATCTGGGAATTGCGCGACATCGAATCGAGATGGATGTTGGCCTTGCTCTGATGCGTGTTCGCCTCGCCGAAGGCGGCCGCCGTCGCGCGCTGGTTGAGAAGTGTGATCAGCAGGAGCAGCAACGCCGAGGCCATGACGATGAAGCCCTGGTGCGGGTGGATGAGAAACACCGCCAGCATCATGAAGGGAGCCATGGGCGCGTCGAGGAACGACAGCAGCGTGCCGGATGTCAGGAATGTCCTCAGCTGCTGCAGGTCACCCAGGACCTGATACTCTTTGCCGTTGCTGTTAAGGGAGGCTCTGGCCGCAGCGCTGAGGATCGGTGCGCCCAACTGGGCCGCGACCTCGACCGCCGTGCGCATCAGGATGAAGCGGCGAAGCGCATCGAACACCGCCTGCAAGACCACCGCGCCGACAATCACCACCGTCAGCATGATCAAAGTGTCGGCGGAACGGCTGGTAAGAACGCGATCCGAGATCTGGAACAGATAGATCGGGATCGCCAGGACCAACACATTGCAGGCGACCGTGAACAGCATGACGATGAGCAGGTTTTTCTTGACCGCTCGCAACCCGGCTTTGAGAGAAGCGCCGAAATCGACCGGGCCGAGCCGCTTGTGAAAGACGCCGCCGCCACCACCGCCTCCGCCGCCGCGCCGGCCGCTGTCGTCGTCGCTGGGAGGCGAGCCGCCGCCCTGGTGCGGTTCCTTGGCCTTTATCGGACCGGTGTCGCCTTCAATGACGATCATGCCCGGTGTTTTGGGGACGTCCTTCATCTCGGATGTTTTGGATGTCCCGGGTGCAGCAGGTGTTCCGGGAGCACCAGGTGTCCCGGGAGCGCCAGGTGCTGCCTTGGCCAGCGGTTCAGCAGGCCGCTGCAGCATTGACTCCGGTTTGGCTGCTGACGCGGCCGAGGCGCCTTGGTTCTGCGCCGTCGAAGCCGACCTTGGCGATTGCTCTGGCTTTGGCGCTGGCCGCGGGAACCTGCTCTCTCGTTGTGGCACGGGCTCGGGCGAGGCCGCGGCATTGATCTCCCCGGCGCCGGTCGTGATGCTCTGGCTTGGTTGCCGGGCTGGCTCCGAGCGGGTTGGCTCGGGGCGGGTCGGCTGCCCGGGGGATGCAGCCGCTACCTTGTCGGTGGCGGGCGCCGGCTTCGGAGTTGGCACGGTGGCAGGTGCTGGCGTGCCATCGGGACGCGCCTGTTCGGACGGGGCGCTTGAACGCGCGGCCGTCTGTCCGACTGAAATCGTTTTGTCCTCGGGCCGCCTCTCTTGCATGGCAGGGGCAGGCGCGGCAGGATCGGTCGCCGGCTTTTTCGCCACCGTTGCCGGCAGGGCCGGGGCTGGAGTCGCCGCCACGGCGGCTGGCTTGATTTCGCCACCGCTTGGCGCAGGCGCACGCTGCGGTGTGATGGCAGGCACTGATGTTCCGGCGGCTGGCGCCATCCTGGCCTGGGATGCGGCGGCGGGCGGTGTGGCCTGCTCTGGTGCGGGAGTGCGGTGGGCGGTCTCGGCTGCCTGGTTGCGGGATTGGGGCAGAGCCCGATCCTGCTCGACCTTCGCCTGCGGGCGGGCTGCTACGTCTTGCAGTTGGTCGACGATGTTGTCGATTGCCTTGATGGTCCGGTCAATGGCCCGCTCATGCTGCAGCAAGGCACTCGAGAGTGTCGTGCGGGGCGCCGAGGAGTTCGGGTTCTGCGGTGCCTGGTCGCCTTCTTGCAAGGCTGCTTCCAGACCCTCGGCAAAGGTTTCCCAAGACAGGTCGCGATCGTCGCTCATGATATCCCCCCGGATCCCAGATCAAGCCAAAATTGTCTGCATGCCGTCCGCCTGGACGTGGTCCGGCGTCGGCACGATCGGATGATCTATCTGCGCATCGTCGTCGGAGGCGTCGTCGACAAGGAAGGCGACCGCTTCGTTCACCAGCGCGTCCGGATTCTGCCCGCCGAGTTCTGGATCGCACGAGATGATGTCTGCCTGGATCAGGATCTCTTGCGAATAGTGCTCGCCGCCAACATAGGTCTTGTCGGTGCCGTCGACGTCGACGATGCCGGCGAAATTGGCCACCTGGTTGCCGCCGGTGGTGACTGTCCATTCCGCTTCGGGGTGGGCGACGAATTGATTCATCGCCAAAGCGACCTGGTCGCTGTCGCCCAGCACATTCGTCTGAGAGACGTATTGCACATTGAGCAGGTCGCCCGAAATGTAGAGGACCCGCAAGGTGCCGATACCGGCGAAGGCTTCGTCGTTGAGGATGTCGCCAGGGTTGCCGCCCTTGCCGGCCGCCATATCCTGGGCAGCCTGCAGATAGGAGGTTGGCAATGCCTCGAAATGGTTCTGCCCGCCGACATTGATGATCGTGGCGTCGTTCCAGAGCAGGTTCCCGGCGGTCGAGTAGGATCCCCCTCCGGACGTCTCGAAGCCGTCCACCGCGCCGATGAGATCGTTGTCGATCAGGACGTTGAGCTGATGGATGATGTTGGCGTCATAGATGTTTCCGCCGATGATGATCAGGTCGTAGTACTGGCCCAGCTCATTGATCGATATATCGTTTATCTGAGTGTTGTCGCCGGTGCTCACCATGGTCCTGACGCCGGACGAAGACAGGATCGAGGTGTCGTTGTCCGTCATGAAGCTGTATTGCTCGAGCCAGTTCATGATGATCAGGTCGCCGGTGACCTGCGTCACCACCCAGGCGGCAGGGAATCCGTCCGCCGCGGTTGGCGCCTCGCTGCCGGCCGACGGATCGATGTGCTTGAACATCGCGATGTTGAAGCTCTCGTCGGGGGCGTTGCCCAAGGCCCAGCCGTTCAGGCTGGAACTGACAGAGTCGGTGTCGCAGTGCGCGTTGATTTGAATGATGGCGTTGATTTCGTAGCTGTTTCCGACAACGGCGACGACAGACGTCGTTGTCCAGTTGTTCGTCATGACGGCCGAGTTGATCAGCGTGTTGCCGCCGGCGTCCAATTCGACACCAGGGTTCAGCAAGCCGTTGCCCCAGCCCGACATGAAGTCGGAGGAGTCCGGAGGCGTGTTGTAATCGTCCTTGTCGGCGCCTTCCTCGGTTCCGTCGGAGTCGTCGTTCTGTTCCTTGAGGATGTTGAGGTGGTCCTCCGCCTTCGGCGCGTCGGCCTCGTCAACCAGCTGTCCGTTGACGAAGGTTCCTTGGATCGGCCCCGAAGCCGCGTCCGGGTGCACCACGAAAACGTTCGCTTCGCCATCATAGCTGTCGGAGTAGGCCACGAGACGCTCGCTTGCGGTGATGACGGTGGTGGCGATGTCCTCGGCGGAGCCTGGCCTTGCCAGATCATCCAGCGGCGACAATTCCGCCGCGGTGTTCATCAGGGACACCATCTGGCTGCCATCGTCGAGCGTCGGGGTGAATATCAGGCCGTGTCCACCAGCGCCGACATAGTCGTTGTCGGACAGGCGGATCTCCTGATTGATGTGAATGGCGACCTCGCCGGGAGGTTCGATGTGCGGCAGGATCATGTGGCCGCCGAACCCCGGCAGATGCGGGATGTGAAACAGGTGATGGCCGGGGCTCAGATGGCCGGCATCTGGAATTTCGGGAGGCGTGTACCAGAAACTCGTGCTGACGGTGTACGGCACCAGTTCCGGCTTGAGCCCCATATAGGGAACGTGCGGATCGAAATCGTCCAGCGTGTAAGGCGCCTTGACGTTTATATCCGTGTTGGGAAGGTCGGGGGTCTCTTCCTTGACGGCTTCGGCAATCTTGAAGTCGTCATAGGTCTTTAGCTGCCGTGCTTCCTCGACCGAAATTTCGAGCATTCCGATGAAATGCGAGATTGCCTCGGTGATCTTATCCAGCTGCATGGAATACACGGTAGCCTCCCTATCTTGAGATCATTCGCGCTCGATCGGGCGGCATGTCTCCCGGATGGAAGGACTGCGCGGAAAACTCCGCGCAGTCCAAGCTGTCTGATTTCCTGGGAAATCAGTCGTGCAACCAATTACGCACCAGTGTTGTCGCCGGCGTCTTCGCCAGTCAGCGTGTTGGTGAAGTTGCCGCCAACCACGGTCTGATCGACGAGGTTTTCCTGCAGGTTGGCGCCCATCACGATCTGCTGGTTGAAGGCACTAACGTCGATCAGGCCGTCGGCCGAGGCATGGCTGGTGCCGGTTACGAAGCCGTCATCGCCATTGCTCGAGCCCCAGGTCCCGCCGTCGCCGCCGGCGCCACCGTCACCATTGTAGGCGTAGCCGCCGGCACCACCGGCACCACCGTCACCAGCGAGGGTGAACCCACCCTTGGCATCGCCGCCGTAGCCATCGGCCCAGGCGCCGCTCAGCGCATTACCGCCGTCGCCGCCAAACGCCCCTGCGAAGCCGCCGAGGCTGTCGCCACCGGTCGCGTCGCCACTGGTGGCCGTGCCACCGGTTCCGTCGCCGCCCGTGCCGCCAGCACCACCGGTGCCTGCGCCCACGCCTGCGCCATAGCCAGCGCCATAGCCTGCTCCGAGGGCATCGCCGCCATAGGATTCGGAATTGCCGCCATCGGCATCGGCGTTGCCGCCGTCGGACTTGGCGTTGCCGCCGTCAGCGTCGGCACCACCGCCGCCGCCGCCACCACCGCCACCGCCGCCACCGCCGGTGGCATCGCCAGCTTCGCTCTTGGCGTCGCCGCCTTCACCGAGTGTCAAGATCGGCACGATCGGCACGAACTGGTCGACACCGTCTCCGGCATCCGCCTTCGCGTCGCCGCCGCTGACGTCGCCGCCGTCGCCGCCATTGCCACCATCGCCGCCATCGGCCTTGGCATCGCCGCCATCGGCCTTGGAGTCACCGGCTTCCGCCTTGGCGTCGCCGCCGTCTTCCGACTTGGCATCGCCAGCTTCGGCCGCGCCGACACCGAGCCCGAGGCCGAGCCCGAGGCCGAGCCCGAGGCCATCGCCGCCGTTGGCGTTGCCGCCATCGCCGGTGCCGCCCTTGGCGTCGCCGCTATCGCCGTCGCCCGCCTTGGAGTCGCCGCCGTCGGCCTTGTTGTCGCTCTTGGAGTCGCCACCGAAGGCCGCACTGAGCGCCAGGCCACCCTTGCCGTCGCCGGCTTCGATGTCGCCGCTCTTGGCGTCGCCGCCACCGCCGCCTTCGCCGCCATTGGCCTTGGCGTCATCGCCGCCGTCGCCGCCGCCGCCGCCGGCCGAGATGCCGTCACCTGCCTGGGACTCGCCACCCTTGGCGTTCAGATCAAGCTTGAAATCGGCGTCGTTCTTGACGGTCGCGTTATCGAGCTTGTCGTTGTCGTACATGTTCAGGGTCTGGTTGATGATCGACGCGGTGTTGGTTCCGGCGCCGGTCATCGAATTGTTCAGGATGTCCTTGAAGGTGACGTCGTCGCCAGGATCATAAGAGACGTTGCCGTCCTTGTTGTTGATCATGGTGTCGATTTTCATGTCGCCGCTAGCATAGATATCGGCGAAGTCGTCATCGGAGTTTCCGAGCTCACCCTCGAGCTTGACGCCAACGTCGACGTCGACGTCAACCTTGGTCTCGTTGACGTTCTTGTTCTCGTTCGAGTTTTCGTTCTTGGACTCGTTCGAGTTGGCGTTCTCGTTCTCGGACTTGTTCTCGTTCTCGTTCGAGGCCTTGTTCTCGTTCGAGTTTTCGTTCTCGCTCTTGTTCTCGTTTTCGTTCGACGCCTTGTTGTCGTTCGAGTTTTCGTTCTCGTTCTTGGCGTCGTTGGTGTTTTGGTTCTTGTTTTCGTTCTCGTTTTCGCCGTCGCTGCCGCCGATATCGAATTCGCTATCGACGATCTGCAAGCCGAATGCGTTGATGTTGTTCTTGTCGAGGTCGAGAGACATGATCGTGTCCTCAGTTGAGGCCGCGACTGCCGGACCGCATTCTTCTCTTACGCGGTCTTGAGCTGTTCGCGGACGTTGCGTTTAATGCGGTGAATGGATTGTCGGACCGAGGGGACTGAGGTCCGAAATCCGACTTTCATCATAAGTTTGCTTGGGTACCTCCCGTTGACTGGGGAGGGGCAGCTCGATCAGGCAATGCTCGACCATCGCGCCGGACCTCAAAGACCCGGTCGCTCAGCTACGGCAAAGCCTGGGAGCTCCCCGCTCCTGTAGTGAACACGGGAAGTTTGTGGCCACGGGGGGTGAATTGTAAGCTGACTGTTCGGGCTAGCCCGTTCAATGGAATGGGCGAAGGGTACTGCAGCCCTCAAATGAACCTGAATTCCGCAACGATTTGCGGTCGCTGTCGTGCCGTTGGACGCCGCTCGCCTTCGAAGCGACGTGGCAAATCTGCAATAGCTCCTCCGAACTATATCAGGCAGGGCTAACTTAGTGTATAAGTCGTTAAGGCTAGCTGTTTTGCGGGGTAGAGGCCCGCGATATCGAAGAAGGAAAAAAACGAGACCAGACAGTGGTCTAAAGTGGTCTAGGTGGGGTGGCAACCATGTCAAACGTCAATATGCGCGGCACCGTTGGTAGCGGTGCGGGAGAGAGTTGGGCTCGCAGAATTCTACTGACTGTTTCCTCGGCCGACAGCTTTCCGGAATGTCTTGTATACGCAATCGAGAGGGAATTTCCCTCTATAGCGGTGGAGCAGGCTACAAGCCTGGAAGCCGCCTGCGCCACGTTCAAGCATCCCGTTTGCTTGATACTTGTGGACACTGAATTCCTGGACAGGATCGGCGACCATGCCGCCGATCTCATGCGGTTTCATTCGGCAGCACCTGTCGTACTGGTGCAACACGACAGCCGCGCTCCCGTTTCCGTCCAGGAGGTCTTCGATTCTAAAATCGTGCGCAGTGTCCTGCCGATGGATCTGAAACTTGATGTCTGGCTTTCCGTCATCAGGCTCGTGCTTCGCGGCGGAGAGTACTTTCCGCTGGCCATGTTTCAGTCCCATGCGAAGGGCTCTTCCGACAAAGTTCCGGATGCCGGGCGGGCTCTTCAAGCCACGAGCAGCGATGCCGGTTTTGAAGAGATGGGCGAGCTGACCGAACGGGAATTTCAGATTCTCGAGATGGTCGCCCGGGGATTGCAGAACAAGATCATCGCCGCGACGCTCCGTCTTTCCGAACATACGGTCAAGATCCATCTGCACAATATCATCACCAAACTCGGCGCCCACAACAGGACCGAGGCGGCTGCGATATTCCATAATCGAAAGGGTACGTTTCTCAGCGACATGGAACGAGCAAGGCCGCCGCGCTTTTCTCAATCTTCGCTCTGAGTTGGCGATGTCCCGCTTTCAGGAGGTCCTGCTCCTCGTTGGCCAGTTGAATTACACCTGGACCAACACTGAAAGCCTGCTGATTTATCTGATTGCCGGCCTGGCGAAGGTCGACAAGGAAACGGCAATCATCATTTTCCTGACGCTCAACACAACTCGGGCGCGGATCGAGTTGGTCGAGCGACTGGCGAAGATGCCGAAAACGTCGGCGCCATGCCGCCAGGCAGTCCTGACTGTTACCGACAAACTTACACGTCAAGCGAAGTTGCGAAATAAATACAGCCATTGCATTTATTCGTTCGACGAAACCGGGAATCATGCAAGCACGCAACTGATGCGCATCGTGGATGGGAAGGACGAGGTAAGGTACGGCAAGATTGAAGAGATAGACGAAAAGGAAATAAATAAAATACACGAATCTATCGATCGCATAAGAGAGATAAACAAAGATATATGGTCCATTGTTGAAGAGAATTCGTTCCCGAAGTGAGGCGTACGTATCTTCTGCGGCCACCTAAGCCCTCAGGGGCAGAAGCTCAATATAATCCCATGTGGCCTCGCTGCCGGCGATCCGGCAGGCCGTCGCGCTTTTCGTCCCGGCCGCATCTACTCCGCGGCGCTCGCGACATGCTGAAAGGTTTTCAACACAGTGTCGCGGAGGGCGAGAGCTTGGGCGTGACCCGGCTCCAGACCGATACAGTCATCCAGACTTGCGAGCCCTTCCTCGATGCGGTCGAGCTTCACCAGTGCGAGGCCGCGATTGTAGTGCGCCGCGGGCACATCGGGCCTGATGACTGTCGCCTGGCTGATCTGCCGTTCCGCATCCTCATATTTCCGCTGCTGAAGGCAAACCACGCCAAGGAGATAGCGGACATCAAAATGCCCAGGCTCGATATCCAGGATCTCGCGATACATCTTTTCCGCCTCAGCGAGGTTTCCGGCCTGGTGCAGGCGAGCGGCGGTGCTGAGATCTTGCGGCAAACGAGACCGGCGCGCGGTATCCAGCTGCTGAAGCAGCTGAAGTGCCCCGGCATAGTCCGGATCGGCATCCAGGATTTGCCGGCAGGCGCGCGCGGCGCCTTCTAGGTCGCCGGCCTGATGGAGCGCTTTTGCTCGCGCGAGCACGACGGGCAGGCTCCGGCCCTCCAGACTGTCGCGAAGATTGCGGCGTGTCGCGGTGCTCACGAGGAGGCATTCGACCCTTCGCTCGAGACCGCCGAAATCATATTTGTAAGAAAAGTCACCGGTCTGCAGATCATAGACGGCAAAGCCGTTCTGAATGGCCCAGCGTATGCTGTAGAGATGAAGCGCAAAGCCGGGCGCCGGTTTTTTGATCTCGAGATCACGCCCATTGAGCATGCCGATCAGCGTCCGGTTCTTCCGATCGATCAAGGTGGCCTGCGCGCCGATCGGGCTATCACCCTGCCAAAGAACGGGAAGATAGAGGGCATCATCCTCGAAAGCGCACCGCAGCATGTTGCGGAAATTGTTCATCATGGCCTGCGGCAGGCCCGGGTGATACCGCGCCGCCAGCTTGGCGCCCCACTGGTTCTCCCAGAACCGAAGAAGCGCCTGCAGGTCACGTTCCAGCGTCGCGGCGGTGACATCGGTGACCCGATACTCTGCCGCATGGTCGATTGCCCTCAGCGTGCGCCTCGCGGTCTTGCGCGTCGCGGCCCCCAGCCTTTCGTTGAGGAATTCCTCCCAGTCGCCGGGCAGATTCACATAAACATAGATGTCATGATCGATGTTATCGCCGTCGTCCGGCCGCCTTACCTTGCCGGTCTGGAACTCGGGGGCGGCAAACTCCCCCAGAAACACGTCCAGCCGCCGCTGCGACGCAAAGATGTTCTCGAGGTGCAGCTTGGCCCAGTTCAGCTGCTTGGTGTGTTCGGCGAAGGCGCGGATGACGGCATTCTGAACGTCCGGATCGCAGATGAAGCCGGCGTAACCGGCGAAGTAGCCGCCACCGGTCCTCAATTCGTTGTGCAACGCGCCGTCCCTGGCCCTCTCGGTGCGAAGCTGCAGGGGGAAGAAGCCGACATAGTCGGGTGAATCGTCTGATCTTGCGGCCAGAATGAGCCATTGGTAGCGAAGCCGCTTGAACCAACCCGCCATCCATGTCCAGGACATGAAATACTGAGCTTCGGGATCCGCCTCATAGACCGCATCCCAATTGCCTCTCAGCTGAACGAGAGTATCGAAGCTATCGATGACATCCACACGCATGGCGTTGACCTGTGCTCAAAGAGCGTCGGCAAGAGGCGCTGGTCGCGGTACTGAGCTATTTCCCCCGAACCCTTGGCGAGCCCTTCATGGTCCCATGGCGGGATTGGCCTTGCAAGACGATCAAAGGATTGAGGGATCGCGAGACGGCCAGGCACGAAATCCTGCCGTCGGACCGTCAGGCAATAAAGGATTGGCTCTGGCAGCCGACCGGAGCAGTTCGGCTTTCGAAGCGCTAAATCGCTATAAATGTTCGTTTTTTACGCAATTCCGGACGAACCGCTGCGCACTTTTCCTGAAATTGCCTTAGGAGTCGATCTGCGTCCACTTGCCGTTTTCCGACTGGGATTGCCGGGCAAAGTAGTGATAGGAGGTCTGCGACCAATTCCTGACGGCGCCGCTGCGATTGTCGAGGATCAGGTCGCCCTTGTCGGTGCGAACGGTAAGCACCGTGTGTCCCTGACCGCCAAGCGTCACCACCGTCAGCAGAAGGGCTGAGGCAGGCCAGCCGCGCTTCATGAGTTCGCTCTTCTTCAGGATCGCGAAATCCTCGCAATCGCCTTCTTTCGTCGGGATGCGCCAATCGTCGGCGCTGCCGGCGGAAGGGTCGCTCCGCTCTTTGATCCTGGCGTTGACGGAACTGTTCACGGCCTGCAGTTCGGCCCGGCGCGCCGGTGTGAGCTTAACCTGCTTTACCTGCCCACCGGTGCTGCAGAGCCGTGGCTGCCGGGCGCAGAAGGGACGAAAGGCGGGCGGTGCAAAGGCATAGCCTTTGGTGACCATCATGGCCGCGCTGCCGGAGGTTTGCATGGTTTCGCTGCAGCCGGCCATGGCCAAGGCTGCGGCAATGAGCGCCGCCAAACGAATCACGTTCCGTCCCCTCGAGTTCGTGGTCGGAGATCATGTTCGAGGAATATGGTAAATCAACGCCCGCCAATAGCGTTTGCACAGGTTCTAAAACAATGTATACTTAACAATATGTTTCCGATGGTCGGAAACTTTGATATAGCGCCCAGTTTGGGGACGGGAGCGCCTTTTTTCCCTTAGGAGGAAGAAATGCACCTGTTCTCAACCTGCGCGAGCAGGGTTGGCACAACCTTGCTTGTTTCAACCGCCCTCGTGGCGGTGACTTCTGTACTCCCAGCAGCAGCAGCACAGAATGGCCCCAGGCCGCGGATGACGGTTGCGCAATGTCAGCCGCTGACGGAATCCAACTACACACTTTGCTGCATCGCGAGCAATCGCAACAGTATTCTGAGCCGTGCACAAATCGCAATGTGCCCACCGATCACGACGGCTCTCATCGCAGCCGCTCTCAGCGATGGTGAAGGCGGCGGGTCCGGTGGTTCAGGCGGCTCCGGTGGCGGTGGAAATGGTGGCGGCGGCGACGGCGGCGGAGATGGTGGCGGCAACGACGGCGGCGGAGATGGTGGCGGCAACGGCGGCGGCGGAGATGGTGGCGGCAACGGCGGCGGCGGAGATGGTGGCGGCAACGGCGGCGGCGGTGGCTCCGGTGGTGGTTCGGGCGGCTCCGGTGGCAGCGGCGGTTCAGGTGGCTCGGGCGGCGACGGCGGTTCTGGCGGCTCGGGCGGCGACGGCGGTTCTGGCGGCAGTGGCGGCGGCAGCGGTGGTTCGGGCGGCGACGGCGGTTCGGGTGGCTCGGGCAGCGGCAGTGGTGGCTCCGGCGGCTCCGGTGGCTCGGGCGGCAGCTCTGGTGGTAGCGGCGGCTCCGGCGGCGGCGGTGGTTCAGGCGGCAGCGGCGGCTCGGGCGGTAGCGGCGGCTGAGCCCGCCAGCGCACCGCAATCCAATTCGGGTGGGCGCCTGCATAGGCACCCACCTTGTCGTTTGGGTCCTTCGCCGCAGCGCGTGACGAACAAATCCTTTGGGCTCAACCGCCGGCAACCGATGGCTGTGATTCCAGCTCTAGCGGTGTCGGCATTTTGGCTAATGCAGGCGCAGGCCTTTCAGACACCCGGCTAACCTTGGGGAATTGGGGATTCCGCGGAAACGGGGCTTTTCATTTCCGATCAGTCGTGATTGATTTTGGTCGTTCGTGTTGCGCAGAACAGCCGGAGGGGCTTTGTGCGACTGATCTCGATCATGGTTGAACTAGGTGTGATTGTTGGCGGCCTCGGCCTTGAGACCGAGGCGCAGTGCCGCAATCTGGCGGTGATGGCCATCACTTCAATCCCTGACCCGGCTGAAGCCTTGCGTCTTCAGGAGGAACTGGCGACCCAGTTTTCCTTGCTTTCCTACGGCTGCGGCCTTGGAGGCGAACTCTCACCGCATTGGGACGAAATGCTCGATCTGGTCGAACTGGTCCGCTCCGCCTCCAGCTTGAACTGATCAAACCGAGCTGTCGTGCCTGGCGTAACTGGGACCGAGGGGGCCTTGGAACCTCGGCAGTTGGATCGGTTTGACCAACAAGGTTACTGGATCAGGACCAACCCTGACACTGCGCTGCCGTCTCGCCATCGCCAACCCCTTCTCCAGGGCATCCTGAAGACTTGTCGTGTAGTGCGCGGTGTCTTCGAGGCCGAAGAAGAAGTTTATGCGATGGGTTTCGCCCCTCTTGCTCATGACAATCCCCGCCGCCCGGAGCGCTTCCTGAACTGTCTTGTACGTCATAGCCACGGTTAACTCCCTGCCGAGTACGTTAAGGTCGCTCCTTTCTGTAACGAAACGGTGACGTCGACTATGAAACAGGCAACATAGTCGGCCTTTGGCCGGACTATGCGCTTCCGCTACCCTGACCCTGGCCGCCTGCAAACCAGGCGTAACCAACGACTTGAGCCGCGGACGATACAAACCCGTTGGGCCGGTGCTGTGCGCGCAGAACGCCGCCATGAGCGGCAGAAACCGCTACCGGTCCACGACCGACGGCCTGGCACGGGTTGCTGCCAACCTTCAGCAAGCGCCGGCTCCTGCCGCGCTTCATTAAGAGTCGCGCGGTCGGCCAGAAGCCGACCTCAGAGACAGGTCTTCCCGTTCCACATCGCGTCCGGCACCACCACCAGCTTGCCGACGAAATCCTTGGCGATAAAATCCGCCTGAGCCTGGTGGAAATCGGAGAGCCTGTAGACGCCGCCGACGAGCGGCCGGATCTTGCTTTCCTCAATGTAGCGCACGATGCGGCGGAAGTCGCCGCGCGTGCCCTGGCTCGAGCCGTGGAGCTGTAGCTGCTTGAGATACATGGTGCGAAGATCGAGCTGCACCACCGGACCAGCAATCGCGCCCGCCGTCGTGTAGCGGCCTTCAGGTCGCAAAACACGCAGCAGATCGTTGAAGATCGCGCCGCCGACCAGGTCGGCAACGACGTCGATCGGTTGGCCGCCGGTTGCCTCGTTCACCGCGGCCGGCAGATCGGCGACACCACGGGTGATCACCGCC
The DNA here is from genome assembly GCF_003601975.1 of Mesorhizobium waimense. Classification (GTDB taxonomy): domain Bacteria; phylum Pseudomonadota; class Alphaproteobacteria; order Rhizobiales; family Rhizobiaceae; genus Mesorhizobium; species Mesorhizobium waimense. The sequence continues at coordinate 126,276 of NZ_QZWZ01000005.1, read as the reverse complement.
TCGGCGCCGATATCGAGCACCGCCTGTTCCTTGCCTTTGCCGACGATGGCATAGGGGATGGCGCCGCGTGCCCGCGCCAGCTGCACGATGCCCGAACCGACGCCACCCGACGCGCCGGTGACCAGCACGCGCTCGCCGGTCCTCAGTGCGGCGCGCTCCAGCATCTGCTCGCCGGTGAGATAGGCGCAGCAGAAGGTGGCGAGCTCGATGTCGCTGAAGTCGGTATTGACGACATGGGCGTTCTCGGCCGGCACCGCCTGGTACTCGGCATAGCCTCCGTCACGTCCATGGCCCATATAGTCGATGTCGGCGAGTGAATCGTCGTCGCGATTGTAGATGGAGAAATCGACCATCACCCGCTCGCCGATGCGGTCAGGCGAGACGCCGTCGCCGACGGCGGCGATGGTGCCCACCGTGTCGGTGCCCTGGATGCGCGGGAAGGTCAGCGTGTTGCCCTGCCGCCGCCAGGTCGACACCGCCGCCGCGTCCTCCTCCGTGCCATAGGCGCCCTGGCGTACCCAGACATCGGTGTTGTTCATGCCGCAGGCACTGACTTTCACCAGCACCTCGCCTGGAGCAGGCGAGGGCACTTTCACGTCGGTGCGGTAGACGAGCTTTTCCATGCCGCCATGCCCGGTGAGCTGCACGGCGGCCATGGTGACGGGGAGGGTTCTGGTCATGGCGTTCATATCAGTTTTCAGATGTTGGCAAATACGCGCTTCACCGCATCCGCTGTCTTCGCCACGACGATGTCGGCCTCTTCGCGGGTCAGGCAAAGCGGCGGCGCGAAGCCGAGGATATCGCCTTGCGGCATGGCGCGGCCAATGACGCCGCGCTCGGCGAGCGCTCCAGCAATCTGCGGTCCGATCTTGAGCGAAGGATCGAAGAAGACGCGGTCGTCGCGGTCCTTGACGAACTCGATCGCCGCCAGCATGCCGTCACCGCGCACCTCGCCGACATGTTTGTGACCGCCGACGGCCCTGGTCAGTTCGGCACGGAAATAAGCGCCGGTCTCGCCGGCATTCCTGACCAGGTCCATCTCGTCGATCAGTTCGAGATTGGCCACGCCCGCGGCAACGCAGATCGGATGCGCCGAATAGGTCCAGCCGTGACCGAGTGAACCGAGCTTGTCGGAACCCTGCACCAGCACCTGCCACATCTTGTCGGCGACGATGACGCCCGACAACGGCGCATAGGCCGAGGTCAGGCCCTTGGCGATGGTGATGAGATCCGGCTTGATGCCGTAGTGGTCGGAGCCGAACATCGTGCCCAGCCGGCCGAAGCCGGTCACCACCTCATCGGCGACCAGCAGCACGTCGTACTTCTTCAGCACGGCCTGGATTTTTTCCCAGTAGCCGGTCGGCGGTGGCACGATGCCGCCGGTTCCGAGGATAGGCTCGCCGATGAAGGCGGCGACCGTGTCCGGACCTTCGGCCAGGATCATCTCCTCGAGCTTGTCGGCGCAGTGCTGCGAGAATTGCTCCTCACTCTGTGAGCGGTCGGCGCGGCGGAAGTAGTAGGGCGCTTCGGTATGCAGGATCGGCGCCCGCGGCAGATCGAAAGCGTTGTGGAACAGATCGAGCCCGGTCAGCGACCCGGTCATGACGCCGGAGCCGTGATAGCCGCGCCAGCGCGAGATGATCTTCTTCTTCTCGGGCCGGCCCAGCACATTGTTGTAGTACCAGATCAGCTTGATGTTGGTTTCGTTGGCGTCGGACCCTGACAGGCCGAAATAGACCCTGGACATGCCTTGTGGCGCGCGGTCGATGATCATCTTGGCGAGCGTGATCGATGCCTCGGTGCCGTGACCGACATAGGCGTGGTAATAGGCAAGGTTCTTGGCCTGGGCGGCGATGGCATCCGATATTTTCTGGCGGCCATAGCCGACATTGACGCAATAGAGGCCGGCGAAGGCATCGATGCTCTTCTTGCCGTTGTTATCCCAGACGGTGACGCCTTCGCCGCCGGCCATCACGCGCGCCGGCGATTCACCCCGCGCATGCATGCCCATATGGGTCGAGGGATGGAAGAAGTGGTCGCGGTCCCAGGCGGCGAGTTCGTTGGACTGTTCGAGCATCTTTTTACTCCTGAAAGGAAGATCGGCGCAGCCTAGGCTACATCGAGACAAAGGTATTTGAGATCGGTGAAGGCTTCGAGGCCGTGACGCGAACCTTCGCGGCCGATGCCGGACTGCTTGATGCCGCCGAACGGGATCGGCGCGCCGGTGATCTTCACCCGGTTGATGGCGACCATGCCGTAGTCGAGCGCGCGGCCCAGGCGCTGCTGCCGGGCGCCGTTTTCGGTCATGACATAGGCGACGAGGCCGTATTCGGTGGCATTGGCGCGGGCGACGACCTCTTCCTCGCTGTCGAACGGCGTCACTGCTGCGACCGGGCCAAAAGTTTCCTCGCGCATGATCAGCGCTTCATCGGGCACGTCGGCAAGCAAGGTGGGCTGATAGAACAGCGGCCCCGCCGCATGGCGCTTGCCGCCGGCGAGGCAACGTGCGCCGCGGGCAAGCGCATCGGCGACCTGCTCTTCGACCTTGCAGACGGCGCGCTCGTGCATCAGCGGGCCGATGTCGGTCTGATCGGCAAGGCCATTGCCGGTTCGCAACGCTTCGATGCGGCGGGCGAAGGCGGCGCAGAACCGATCGTAGATCGGACGCTGCACATAGATGCGGTTGGCGGCGAGGCAATCCTGGCCGGAGGTGGCGAATTTGGCATCGAGCGCGATCGTCACCGCCTTGTCGAGATCGGCGTCGTCGAACACGATCAGCGGCGCATGGCCGCCAAGCTCCATGACCAGCCGCTTCATCGTCGGCGCGCACTGCGCCGCGATCAGCCGGCCGACTTCGGTCGAGCCGGTGAAGCTCATGGCCCGAACCCGGGCATCAGCGCACATCGCGCCGACAATGGTCCGCGCATTGCCGGTGACGACGTTGAAGACGCCGGCGGGCAGACCGGCGCGCTCGCCAAGCTCGGCCAGCGCCAGCGCCGACAGCGGCGTTTCCGAGGACGGGTGCGCGACGATGGTGCAGCCGGCTGCAAGCGCTGCCGCAGCCTTGCGCGTCAGCATCGCCGACGGAAAGTTCCACGGCGTGACGACGCCGACGACGCCGAGCGGCTCACGTCGCACCATCATCTCGGCACCAGGCAAATGGCTGGTGACGCTCTCGGCGTTGAGGCGTTTTGCCTCTTCCGCATACCACTCGACGAAGGAAGCGGCGTAGTCGATCTCGCCCAGCGACTCCTTCAGCGGCTTGCCCTGTTCCAGCGTCATCAGCAGCGCCAGATCCTCCTTGGCGGCGAGGATCAGATCGAACCATTTTCGCAAGATTCTGGAGCGTTCCTGCGGCAGCAGCGCCTGCCAAGCCGGGAAGGCGCGCGAAGCGGCATCGATCGCCTTCGTCGTCTGCCCGGCATCGAGCGCGGCGACAAAGGCGACGGTGGCGCCGCTCGCCGGATCGGTGACCTCGAAGCTCTCCGCCGCTTCGCTCGCCGTCCAGTGGCCGTCGACATAGGCGAGCGCGCGCAGCAGCCGGCGGTCGGCGAGGCGGTCGAGCGCTTCATGGTGGTTCGTGCGGGCAAAATGCGCGGACATCGATCAAGTCTCCCGGTGCCGAAGGCGATGTTGAAAGACTATGCGTGCGGCGCAGACAGAGGGACTGTTTCAAAGCCGGCGCGTAGAGAGATTGTCTCTATTCGTCCCGCGAAGCAGACGATCTCTCCGCTTCACGCTTGCAGCGGCAGCAGATCGGCCACCGGCAACACCGTCTCGTCCTTCACAGTCTTGGTGACGATGTAGGTGAAGTAGCGGTCGATGCCGATCTCGCGCTCGAGCAAGGCGTCGACCAGCCGCTGGTAGGCGTCGATGTCGCGCGCCATCACCTTCAGCACATAGTCGACACCACCGCCAACCGACCAGCAGGCGACGATCTCTGGAATGTCGCGGATGACCCGCTCGAAGCGGTCGAAATCGGCCTGGCGGTGGCTGGCCAAAGTCACCTCCATCAGCACGGTGGCGACCGGGGCGACGGCGCGCATAGCTATCGAGGCATGATAGCCCGAGACGATGCCGGCCTTTTCCAGCTTGCGCAGCCGCATCCAGCACGGCGTCGGCGACAGGCCGACCTTGTCGGCCAGCGCCAGCTTGGTGATGCGCCCGTCGCGCTGGATGGCGTCGAGTATTTTGAGATCAATCGGGTCGAGTTTCGCTGCGGCCATGGGTGTCCACTTTTTGCTGCCCGCCACCATGGGGGCGCATGATTTCGATTGTCAATTGCACTGATTTCGATCTCTAATAAGTCATGACATTGTGGCAGCCAGATCCCGCGCTCATTCGCCGCCCGGCCTACCAGTCGCTCGCCGACCAGTTCGCCCGCGCCATTCATGACGGGCGGCTGGCCAACGGCGTCCGGCTGCCGACGCATCGTCGGCTGGCCGAAGACCTGCAGCTGTCGGTGCAGACGGTGAGCCGCGCCTATGAGGAATTGATCCGCCGCGGTCTGATATCAGGCGAGATCGGTCGCGGCAGCTTTGTCCAGACGCAGCGCCGCGAGCCGGAGCCGCCCTATCTGCCGGAGCGGTTGGGCGAAGTGATCGACCTCTCGATCCTGAAGCCGGTCTGCGAGCCGATGCATCTGGAACGCCTGAAGCAGGCGCTGGGTTGGCTCGCCGAGAACCTGCCGTCGAGCTCGGCGCTTTCGTTCCGGCCGAACATGGTGTTCCCGCGCCATCGCGCGGTGGCGGTCGAATGGCTGAAGCTCTGCGGCCTAGATGCCTCGCCGCAGAACATCAGCCTGACCAACGGCGCCACCGCCGGCATGACGGTGGCGCTGATGAGCGTGGCGCCACCCGGCTCGACCGTCGCCACCGAAGCCATCGGCCACCACACGCTGGTGCCGCTCGCTCGTTACCTCGGCTTCAACCTCGAAGGCCTGCCGATCGACGACAACGGTCTCATCCCGGAAGCGCTCGACGAAGCCTGCCGGCTCTCCGATATCCGCGCCGTGTTCGTGCAGCCCTCGGTGATCAACCCGACGGCAACGCTGATGGACGCCGTGCGGCGGGAGCAGATTGCAGCGGTCGCGCGCAAGCACGATATAGCCATCATCGAGAACGATGTGCTGGGGCCGCTGGTCGAGGACCGGCCGCCGCCGGTCGCCGCCTTCGCGCCCGAGCGCACGCTCTACGTCACCTCCTTCACCAAGATCACCGTGCCTGGCCTGCGCATCGGCTATCTCGCCGCGCCCGACCGCTATGTCGCCGCCGTCGCCAACCGCCACCTCGTCTCCAACTGGATGGCGACTCCGCTGGTGGCCGAGATCGCCACGAAATGGGTGACCGACGGCACGGCGATGGAGTTGGTGCGCTGGCAGCGATCGGCGCTCAGGCGGCGCCAGGATATCGCCGCGGAAGTGCTGTCCGGCGTCGACTATCGCGTCCATCGCGACGGTCTGCATCTGTGGCTCGAGCTTTCCGGCGACCGTGCCGAAGAGAGCTTTGTCTCGCAGGCCCGCCTGCAAGGGGTGGCGATCGCGCCGGGAACATCCTTCCGCATTGCCGACGCGCCCTGGCACCCTGCCGTGCGTATCTCACTCGGCTCGACCACCGAGGGGGAACTGCGCGCCGGCTTGAGCGTTGTCGCCAAGCTTCTGCTAGGCGACCCGGAACATCTCCTGCTCGCCATCTGAAAGGATGCCGCTCAAAATCGCAGCTCACTTTTGGGCACAAATTGCCCTGAAATTGGGCGACGCCCGAAATATTGTCATGATATTATTTTCCTAATTGACATGATTTCGTGCGTTCCCCATCGTTAGGGCATAGGCTTCTCCAGAACGGGGAAATTGATTGCTCGCACCCATCATCAAGGTTGACGCCATTTCGAAGAGCTTCGGCGCCTTCAAGGTGCTCGACGGCCTGTCGATGCAGGTCATGCCCGGCGAGAAGCTGGCGCTGATCGGTCCTTCCGGCTCCGGCAAGACGACGATCCTGCGCATCCTGATGACGCTGGAGAAGATCGACGGCGGCCATATCCAGATCGACGGGGAGCAACTCTACCACATGGAGCGCAACGGCCAGCTGCTGGCCGCCGACGAACGACACCTGGCGAAGATGCGGCAGAAGATCGGCATGGTCTTCCAGCTGTTCAACCTGTTCCCGCACAAATGCGTCATGGACAACGTCACGCTCGCGCCGATGCTGACCAAGGGTATGGCGCGCGGTGCCGCCGAGAAGCGGGCGATGGAATTGCTCGACATGGTCGGCATGGCCGACAAGGCGAAGGCGATGCCGGCGCAGCTTTCCGGCGGCCAGAAGCAGCGCGTCGCGATTGCCCGCGCACTGGCGCTGTCGCCGAAGATCATGCTGTTCGACGAAGTCACTTCGGCACTCGATCCTGAGCTGGTCGAGGAGGTGTTGAACGTAATGCGCAAGCTCGCCGCCGAGACCGACATGACGATGCTTTTGGTCACCCACGAGATGGGCTTCGCCCACGACTTCGCCGACCGGGTGCTGTTCTTCGATCGCGGCAGGATCGTCGAGGAAGGCAAGCCCGACGAGATTTTCCGCCACCCCAAGCAGGAGCGCACGCAGGGCTTCCTGAAAAAGATCATCGCGGCCGGACACCGTGTCTGACCGCCTATGCAACGGGCGGCGAACGCCGTCCCGAGGCGACAAAGTCGTCCTTAGGGCGACGAAGTCGTCCCTCAAAAGGCGGCAACGCCGTCCTCTAGGCGGCGCAAGCCGTCGCAAAGCAAACCAAGAAGACAGAACAAGGAGTTGGGAACAATGAAGAAACTTGGCATTCTGGCCGGCGTTGCCGGTCTCGCACTGGCGGCGGTGCTCACCGCCCCGACCGCCGGTTCGGCCGACGACAGCAAGCTCGAGCAGCTGAAGGCGCAGGGCTTTGCCCGTGTCGCCATCGCCAACGAGCCGCCCTATACGGCGGTCGCCGCCGACGGCAAGGTCTCGGGTGCGGCGCCCGACGTGGCGCGCGAGATCTTCAAGCGCCTCGGCGTCGGCGACATCGTCGCCTCGATCTCCGAATATGGCGCGATGATCCCGGGCTTGCAGGCCGGCCGCTTCGACGTTGTCACAGCTGGCTTGTTCATGAAGCCGGAGCGCTGTGCGGCGGTTGCCTATTCCGAACCGGTGCTGTGCGACGCCGAGGCGATGTTGGTCAAGAAGGGCAATCCGAAGGGCTTCAAGAGCTATGAGGATGTCGCCAAGGACACCAGCGCCACCATCGGCGCGCCGGGCGGCGGCACCGAGGAGAAGCTGGCGCTCAATGCCGGCGTGCCGCGCGAGCGTGTCATCGTCGTGCCGGACGGCCAGAGCGGCCTGAAGATGCTCCAGGACGGCCGCATCGACGCCTATTCGCTGCCGGTTCTGTCGATCAACGACCTGGTCAAGAAGGCCAACGATCCGAACCTCGAAGTCATCGCCCCGGTGCAGGGCGCGCCGGTCTATTGCGACGGCGCCGCCTTCAAGAAAGGCGACGAGGCATTGCGAGATGCCTACGATGTCGAACTTGCCAAGCTGAAGAAGTCGGGCGAGTTCGCCAAGATCATCGAGCCCTACGGCTTCTCGGCGGCGGCGGCGATGTCGACGACGCGCGACAAGCTCTGCGCCGCGAAGTAGGGCGCCATCTTCCTTCTCCCCGTTCACGGGGAGAAGGTGTCATGAAGTGACGGATGAGGGGCGGCGCCATACTTCGGTTGGTTCGCGCTGCCCCTCATCTGCCTGCCGGCATCTTCTCCCCCGTGAACCGGGAGAAGGACCCAAGAACCGCCAACGTTGGAACCTAGATGACCCAGTGGTCCGGCTATCTCGGCCTGATATTGCAGGGAGCGCTTGTCACCATCGAGCTGACGCTGATGGGGTCGGTGCTTGCCCTGATCATGGCCTTTCTGGCCGGCATAGGGCGACTGTCGCGCTTCTTCGTGCTGCGGGCGCTCGCCACCGCCTATATCGAGTTCTTCCGCGGCACCTCGATCTTCGTGCAGCTGTTCTGGGTCTATTTCGTGCTGCCCCTTGCCGGCATATCGCTGACACCGCTGCAGGCCGGCGTGCTGGCGCTGGGCTTGAATGTCGGCGCCTATGCCGCCGAAGTGGTGCGCGGCGCCATCCAGTCGATCGGCCGCGAGCAATATGAGGCTTGCATCGCGCTCAATCTTGGCCGCTGGCAAGGCATGCGCCATGTCATCCTGCCGCAGGCGCTGCTGGTCATGCTGCCGACCTTCGGCAACAACGCCATTGAGTTGCTCAAGGCGACCTCCGTCGTCTCGCTGATCTCGCTCGCCGACCTCACCTTCCAGGCGCAGGTAGTGCGCTCGCAGACCGGCAACACGCTGATGCCGTTCACCACCATTCTCGTCATCTATTTCGTGCTGGCGCTGATCATCTCGTGGGGCGTGCGCTCGCTGGAACGCCGCATGGCGCGCGGCCTCGACGGAGTGCGCGTCTGATGGATTGGGCCTTGTAATGGATTGGGATTGGAATTTCGTCAGGGAGATCCTGCCGACGCTGATCCAGGGGGTGAAGATCACCATCCTGGCGACGCTGCTCGGCTCGGTTCTGGCGGCGATCGTCGGCCTTGCCATCGCGCTGGCGCGGCGCTCGCCGAACCGGGCCGTATCGCGCAGCGTCGGCTTCCTTGCCGAATTCATCCGCGGCACGCCGCTCCTGGTGCAGCTCTATTTCATCTTCTACGTGCTGCCGGATTTCGGTATCCTGTTGCCGCCGCTGGTTGCCGGCGTCATCGGGCTCGGGCTGCATTATGGCACCTACACCGCGGAAGTCTATCGCGCCGGCATCGACAATGTGCCGCGCGGCCAGTGGGAAGCGGCCAAGGCCTGCAATCTCAGCGCCGGCCAGACCTGGACCCACATCATCATCCCGCAGGCGATCCCGCCGATGATCCCGGCTTTGGCCAACTATTTCATCGCCATGTTCAAGGAGACGCCCCTGCTTTCGGCGATCACCGTGCTGGAGCTGATGAACCAGGCCAAGAGCGTCGCCAACACCTACTACCGCTACATCGAGCCAATGACCCTGGTCGGTGCCTTCTTCCTCGTCATCAGCCTTTTCTCGGTCGTACTGCTGCGCTGGCTGGAACATCGCTACGGCAAGATCGAAAGGTAGTTTTTTCATGAAACCGCTGCCCGAGATCACAATGATGCCGACCAGGCCGGCGCTCGACACGCGTCCGCTGGAGAAGCGCGTCGGCCTGATCATCCTTGCCACCGACCACACCAGCGAACCGGATTTCCGCCGCATGGTCGCGAGCGACAGGATCGGCGTCTATATCGCCCGCATTCCCTATGCCAATCCGACGACGCCGGAGAATTTGCGCAAGATGCAGCCGGAGTTGACGGCCGGTGCGGCACTCATCCTGCCGGACGAGCCGCTCGATGCCATCTGCTATTCCTGCACCTCGGCCTCGGTGGTCATCGGCGATGCCGAGATCGAGGCGGCGGTGCAGGCCGCCAAGCCGGGTGTGCCGGTCGTCACGCCGCCGATGGCCGGCGTGCGCGGGCTGAAGGCGCTGGGCGCGAAAAGGATCAGCATCCTCACGCCTTACACGGTCGAGACCAGCCGGCCGATGGCGGCCTATTTTGCCGAGCGCGGCTTCGACATAATGAGCTTCATCTGCCTTGGCTTCGAGGATGACCGAGAGATGGCGCGCATTCCGCCGGCTTCGCTGGTCGAACTGGCCCGGGAAGCAACGCACGCAGAGGCTGATGCCTTGTTTGTCTCTTGCACGGCGCTGCGAGCGGCCTTTGCAGTGCCCGGCATGGAACAGGCGATCGGTCTCCCCGTTGTCACCAGCAACCAGGCGAGTGCCTGGAACTGCCTGCGGCTTTGTGGCGACGACAAGCCGCGTCCCGATTTCGGCCGGCTGATGACGCTGCCGCTTGGTTGATAAGATGACAGAGGTCACGCTTCAGCATATTCGCGCAGCGCGCGACCGCATTGCCGGCAAGGTCGAGCAAACGGCGACCGCACTTTCCCTGAGTCTTTCCGAGCACTTGGGCGCGCCGGTTTACCTCAAGCTCGAACACCGCCAGACCACTGGCGCCTTCAAATTGCGTGGCGCATCGAACGCCATCGCCTCGCTAGGCCCTGAGGACAGGGCGCGCGGTGTCGTCGCGGCCTCGACCGGCAATCACGGCCGCGCGTTGGCTCATGCGGCGAAGCTCGAAGGCATGCGTGCGGTGATCTGCATGTCGCGGCTGGTGCCCCAAAACAAGCTCGACGAGATTCGCCGCCTCGATGCCGAGATCCGCATTGTCGGCAACAGCCAGGACGACGCGCAGCAGGAGGTCGACCGGCTGGTCGCGGAGGAAGGCCTGGTGATGCTGCCGCCTTTCGATCATCCTGACATCATCGCCGGGCAGGGGACGCTCGGACTGGAGATCATCGAGCAGGTTCCGGACGCCGCCGCTGTGCTGGTGCCGCTGTCCGGCGGTGGGCTGGCCTCGGGCGTTGCGGCGGCCGTCAAGGGCGTCAGCCCGAGGACAAAGGTCATCGGCGTTTCGATGGCGCGGGGGGCGGCGATGAAGGCGAGCCTTGATGCCGCCCGCCCGGTGCTGGTCGAGGAATTGTCGACACTGGCGGATTCGCTCGGCGGCGGCATCGGTCTCGACAACCGGCTGACCTTTGCCATGTGCCGCGACCTGCTCGACGATGTCGTGCTGCTCAGCGAGGATGAGATCGCCGCCGGCATCCGGCACGCCTATGAGCAGGAACGCGAGATTGTCGAGGGCGCCGGTTCGGTCGGCATAGCGGCGCTTCTGGCGGGGAAGGTCAGGGTAGACGGACCAACGGTGGCCATCCTCTCCGGCCGTAACATCGACATGACGCTGCACCGGAGGATCGTCTGCGGTAAGGCGCCATCAACAGTGGAGCGCGCCGCATGAGCCGTATGACCATCCTCACCGAAGCCGACCTGCGCAACATCGTGAAGCTCGATCTCGATGCGGTCGCCTGCGTCGAGAACGCCTTTCGCGCGCTTGCCACCTTGCCGGTGGCAATGCCGCCGATCCTGCGCCTCGACATCCCCGAGCATCGCGGCGAGGTCGACGTCAAGACCGCTTATGTGCCGGGTATCGACGGCTTCGCCATCAAGATCAGCCCCGGCTTCTTCGACAACCCGAAGCTCGGCCTGCCCAGCGTCAACGGCATGATGGTGCTGCTGTCGGCAAAGACAGGACTGGTGGAGGCGCTGCTGCTCGACAATGGCTATCTCACCGACATTCGCACTGCCGCAGCCGGCGCGGTCGCGGCAAAGCATCTGTCGCGACAGGATTCCTCCGTTGCCGCAATCTTCGGTGCCGGTGTCCAGGCCGGGTTGCAGCTCCAGGCACTGAAACTGGTGCGACCCATCGAAGAAGCCCGCATCTGGGCGCGTGATGCCGCCAAGGCGGAAGCCACCGCGGCCAACCTGCGCAAGAAGCTGGGCATCATGGTGCGCGCCGAGTCCGATGCGGCAAAGGCGGCGGCCGGCGCCGACATCATTGTCACCACTACGCCGTCGACCGAGCCGCTGATCAGGGCCGGCTTCATTGTGGCCGGCCAGCACATCACCGCGATGGGCTCGGATGCCGAGCACAAGAACGAGATCGCGCCGGCGATCCTGCGCATGGCCGATCTCTATGTCGCCGACAGCGCCAAGCAGACGCGGCGTCTGGGCGAATTACACCATGCCATCGCCACCGGCGTGATGGCTGAAGACGCCGACGTCACGGAACTCGGTCAGATCATCGCCGGCGAGAAGCACGGGCGGCGTTCGGAGAGCGACATCACCATCGCCGACCTCACCGGCACCGGCGTGCAGGACACGGCGATCGCCACGCTGGCTCGCGACCGGGCGCGGGCGGCCAACGCCGGTACTATTTTCGAAAGCTGATGCTGGCCGCGAGGCCCAACAAACGAGGAACAAGAACAATGCAGCCTACCTTGAAATTCTCGCGCGGCGAATATGCGGAGCGCCTCGCCAAGACCCGGAAGGCCATGGAAGCCAAGGGCGTCGATCTGCTGATCGTCAGCGACCCTTCGAACATGGCCTGGCTGACCGGTTATGATGGTTGGTCCTTCTACGTGCACCAGGCGGTCATCGTGCCGCCGTCGGGCGAGCCGGTCTGGTATGGCCGCGGCCAGGACGCCAACGGCGCCAAGCGGACCGCCTATCTCGCGCACGACAACATCGTCGGTTATGCCGACCATTACGTGCAGTCGACCGAGCGCCATCCGATGGATTTTCTCTCCAGCGTGCTGACCGAGCGGGGCTGGGGCAAGCTCAGAATCGGCGTCGAGATGGACAATTACTGGTTCTCGGCGGCGGCCTTCGCCTCGCTGCAGAAACACTTGCCAAATGCCCGTTTCGTCGACGCCACGGCACTGGTCAACTGGCAGCGCGCGGTGAAGAGCCCGACTGAGATCGACTATATGCGAAAGGCCGCCCGCATTGTCGAAGCCATGCACCAGCGCATCGTCGACAAGATCGAGGTCGGCATGCGCAAATGCGATCTCGTCGCCGAGATCTACGATGCCGGCACGCGTGGCGTCGACGGGATCGGTGGCGACTATCCGGCGATCGTGCCGCTGCTGCCATCGGGTGCCGATGCCTCGGCGCCGCATCTGACCTGGGACGACAAGCCAATGAAGTCGGGCGAGGGCACCTTCTTCGAGATTGCCGGCTGCTATAATCGGTACCACTGCCCGCTATCGCGCACCGTCTTCCTCGGCAAGCCGACGCAAGAATTCCTCGATGCCGAAAAGGCGACGCTGGAAGGCATGGAGGCGGGCCTTGCCGCCGCCAAGCCCGGCAACACTTGCGAGGACATCGCCAACGCCTTCTTCGCCGTGTTGAAAAGGTACGGCATCGTCAAGGACAACCGCACCGGCTATCCGATCGGCCTGTCCTATCCACCGGATTGGGGTGAGCGAACCATGAGCCTGCGCCCCGGCGATCGCACCGAGCTCAAGCCCGGCATGACCTTCCATTTCATGACCGGCCTGTGGCTGGAAACGATGGGCCTCGAGATTACCGAATCCATCCTGATCACCGAGACCGGTGTCGAGTGCCTGGCCAACGTGCCGCGCAAGCTCGTGGTGAAGGGTTGAGCCCGATGTCAGCTCTTCGTCCGTCACCGATCGCGCCGACAGTCGATTTCGACAAGGACGGCGTCCAGCACGGCTTCCTGCGCCTGCCCTACAGCCGTGACGATTCCGCCTGGGGATCGGTGATGATCCCCATCTGCGTCATCCGCAACGGCAAGGGACCGACAGCGCTGCTTACTGGCGGCAATCACGGCGACGAATATGAGGGACCGCTGGCGCTCTACGAGCTGGCCAGGACGCTCGACCCGAAGGAGGTCAGCGGCACGGTGATCATCGTGCCGGCGATGAACTATCCGGCCTTCCGCGCCGGCTCCCGCACCTCGCCGATCGACAAGGGCAACCTCAACCGCAGCTTTCCCGGTCGCCCCGATGGCACCGTGACCGAGAAGATCGCCGACTATTTCCAGCGCGAACTGCTGCCTCGCACCGACATCGCGCTCGATTTCCATTCCGGTGGCAGGACGCTCGACTTCGTGCCGTTCTGCGCCGCCCATATCCGCCCCGACAAGGTGCTGGAGGCGAAAGGTTTTGCGGCAGTTGAAGCGTTCTCTGCGCCATGGTCGATGAAGATGCTGGAGATCGACGCTGTCGGCATGTTCGACACCGCCGCCGAGGAGATGGGCAAGCTGTTCATCACCACCGAGCTCGGTGGCGGCGGGACGTCCCGCGCCGAGACGGTGCGGATCGCCCGGCGCGGTGTGCTCAATTTGCTGCGCCATGCCGGCATAGTTGCTGGTGCTGTCGAGAAGACTCGAACCCAATGGCTCGACATGCCGTCAGGCGATTGCTTCTCCTTCGCCGAGGACGACGGCATGATCGAGACGATGGTCGACCTCGGCGAGAAGGTGGAGGAGGGGCAGGTGCTGGCACGCATCCATTCCGTCGGCCGTACCGGTGTCGCGCCGCACGAGATCAGGGCCAGGATGTCGGGCCTGCTGGCGGCGCGGCATTTTCCTGGCTTGGTCAAGGCCGGCGATTGTGCCGCCGTCGTGGCCGTGCTGGTTGCTTGATGATTTCCGATGAAAGCTTGTCATGGCCGGGCAATCGTCGCATGCGCGTCAAAAGGCACACGGATCTTTCGCTGAAGCGCCAGCGCCTTCGGAAATTCAGATCACCGCTTCCTCGAGGAACGGCTCGTTGCGCGGGATCCTTTCATAGCCGAAGGGCGACAGATCGAGCGTCTGGAAGGCGCCGTGGACGATCAGTTCGGATACCGCGCGACCGACGGCCGGCGATTGCTGCAGTCCATGCCCGGAGAAACCATTGGCGAACATGAAGTTCGTCACCTCCGGATGGAAGCCGACGATGCCGTTGTGGTCCAGCATGTTATATTCATAGTGGCCGGTCCAGCTTGTCTGGACCTTCAAGGCATCGAACGCAGGAATGCGATGCCAAAGGGCAGGCCAGATCCGCTCTTCGAACTCCTCATGATGCATCTCGAAGTCGTCGTAGTCCGCCGGGCCATCGTCGAGCGGCGTATTGCCGGTCAGGAAAAGCTCCCCTTCCGGCCGCACGAACGTGCCCGAGAGGTCGATCACGTTTGGCATCCGGCCGGGGATCGGCGTGGCGCTCGAAAAGACGAAACTGTATCGCTTGTAAGGCGCAACCGGGATCGAAAGCCCTGCCATCGCGGCCACTTGCTGGGCACGCGGACCGACTGCATTGACCAGCGTTCCGCATGAGACTGTCTGGCCGGTCGCCAGCCTTGCCGCGATCACCTTTCCGCCCGCGACGTCCAGTCCGGTCACGGCGTTGTCGATGTACTCCACGCCCGCGGCACGCGCCGCGCGGCGGAAGCCGTTGAGCAGCCCCATCGAATCGAACCAGCCTTCGTCGCGCGATCCCCAGGCGCCGCCACCGAGATCCTCGACATTGAGCCAGGGGAAGCGGTCCTTCAGCAGGCCCGGTTCGAGGAACAGAGTATGAGCGCCGAGGCTGCGCTGCAGGTCGACGCGGGCGCGAGCCGCTTCCACGCCCTCGGGTGAGCAGCAATAGAGATAGCCATGTTCGCGGAAGCCGAGGTTGGGCGCCGGTTCGCCCTTGAAGTAGGGCGCCATCCGCTCGGCAAAGCCGCGGATGATCTCGATGCCGAACTGGCTGATCTTGACGTTGATCGGGTTCGAATATTGCTGGCGGATCGCGCTGGTGGACAGCGCCGTGGAGGAGAACTCGTAGCTGCTGTCGCGCTCGACCACCAGGATCGATGCGCTGGCGCCGAGCGCTTGGCTCAGCCAATAGGCGATCGACGACCCGACCGCCGCGCCACCGACGATGACGATGTCGTAGCCGGTGCTGGCAGGGGCCTTGTAGGGCGGAATGGCCATGGCTCGGTCTTTCGTCAGCGATTGAAGGAAGCAATCAAGGCGTCGGAGCCGCGCGCCAGAAGGCCGAGATCCGAACCGACCGCGACCATGGTGAAGCCATCCGCAATATAGCGGTCGGCATCGGCCTTCGCGGGCGCCAGGATGCCGCTTGCCTTGCCGGCCCTGGCAGCTGCCTGCCGCACCGACGAAATTGCTTGCTGTACATGGTCAGCGCCCGGATTGCCCATGGCGCCCATATTGGTCGACAGGTCGCCGGGACCGACGAAGAGGACGTCGACGCCGTCCACTGCCGCGATCTCCGCTGCATTGGCAACGCCGGTTTCGCATTCGATCTGCACGGCCAGCAACTGCTGCTTGCGGGCATTGGCATGATAGCCTGCAATGCGGCCGAAGGCATTGGCACGATGGCCGACTGAGAAGCCGCGGAAGCCGAGCGGTGCATAGCTCATCGCGGCGACGATGGTGTGGGCCTGGCCCGCCGAGCGCACATTGGGGATCATCAGGCTGCGGGCGCCGATATCCATTGCCTGCTTGATCAGGTTCGGGTCGTCCGACGGCAGGCGCACGACACCTTCGCAGGCAAAACCGCCAAGCACTTGCAACTGCGCCATCACACTGCGCAAATCGTTGGGGCTGTGCTCGCCGTCGATCAGCAGCCAACCAGCGCCTGAGCCCGCCACGACTTCCGTTGTCAGGGCGGACGCCAGCGAACACCAGACGCCGATATGCGGCCGTCCGTCAGCCACGGCGGCTTTCAGAAGATTGGGGCGCTCCTGCATTTCGTCAGACTCCGGCAAAACATGGATTGAAATTTGTATGATGTCATATATCATACCTATATCGAGCCGCAACTGATCTTGCAGGCCGTGTGACAAAAAGGTGGTGCATGAGGGTCGGCTTTATCGGGCTGGGCGTGATGGGTGCCCCGATGGCTCGCCATCTGGCTGCCGCGGGGCACGAGATCGTCACCGTTCTCAACCGGTCGCCCCTGCCGGCGGATCTCGAGGCCGCCGTGGTCGGGTCGGCGGCGGAGGTGGCGCGGCGATCCGAGGTCGTCATCACCATGCTGCCCGATACGCCTGATGTCGAACGCGTGCTGTTCGGCAAGGATGGCGTCGCCGAAGGGATATCTGCCGGCACTTTAGTCATCGACATGAGCTCGATCAGCCCGATCGCCACCGAGCGGTTCGCGGCGAAGCTTCGCGAGGCCGGCGCCGGCTATCTCGACGCTCCGGTTTCCGGAGGCGAGGTCGGCGCCAAGGCGGCCAGCCTCACCGTCAGGTGCGGACAGCGCTGATGGGCGGGTTCGCGTCCTCGCGCGTGCTCGAAGTGCATGGCGAGCGCATGATTTCGCGCAGCTTCGCGCCCGGCTTTCGCATTCGCCTGCACCAGAAGGGATCTGGGCCTGGCTATGGAAATCGCACGCGCCCTCGGCGTCTCGCTGCCAAACACGGCCACGGCGCAGGAACTGATGAACGCCTGCTCGGCACGAGAGGGCGGGGCGGATGCGGACCATTCCTCCCTGGTCCGGGCGCTGGAAGCGCAGAGCGGCCACGAATTGTCAAACGAAAGGGTATGAATACGATGCGCGGAACCGGCAAGGCGGATGTTTTCGTGATGCTCGCCCACCCTGTGGGTCATGCGAAAAGTCCCGGAATGTTCAACGAGATCTTCGAACAGAAAGGCCTCGACAGCCTGATGGTGCCGTTGAGCTGCCGTCCTGAGGATTTCGAGACATTCTGGGCAGGCATCACCGCCGCCGAAAACATCCGCGGCGTGATCATTTCGGTGCCCTACAAGACGGCGGTCTATCACAAATGTGCCGCCGCGCATGATCGGGCAGCACGCGTGCAGAGCGCCAATTCGGTGCGCCGCCAGGCGGACGGCAGCTGGTATGCCGACAATTTCGACGGCGTCGGTTTCATCGACGGATTGAAGGCTGGTGGCCATCAGATCGCGGGCCGGCGCATCCTGCAGGTCGGGGCAGGGGGTGCCGGAGCCTCATTGGCCTACTGCCTTGCCGAAGCCGGTGCCGAGGAGATCCGCCTGGCGGACATCGATGCCGACCGCGCTGGGAAGCTGGCGGTGCTGGTAGCCAAGGCGTTTCCAAAATGCCGTATCCAGGTCGGCGCTGCCGACCCCTCGGGCATGCATATGGCGATCAACGCGACGCCAGTCGGTATGCACGGCGGCGATCCACTGCCGCTGGATGTAAGCAAGCTGACGCCGGACATGACGGTCGTGGACATCATCATGGAACCGGCCGAGACGGCCTTGCTTCGCGCCGGGCGCGAAAGAGGCTGCCGTATCCAGCCGGGGCGCCCGATGATGGATTTCCAGGTCCGCGGCATGTCGGAATTCTTCGACATCGAGCGCAAGGACCGCGGCAATGGCTGAGGCGCAAACGGCCGTCGTGATCGGTGGCACCTCCGGTATCGGCCATGCAATTGCCTTGCGCTTTGCCGAGGACGGGTTCCGTGTCGCCGTGTCGGGGCGCGATGCGGCGCGGGGCAATGCCGTCGCGGCTGCTTGCCAAGCCGCCGGCGCTCCCGCCGCCCGCTTTTTCGAAACGGATGTCGGTGATGCCGCATCGGTCGAAGCGCTGGCACGGTCGGTAGAAGAAGCGTTCGGCGTGCCGCATGTCGTCGTCAACTGCGCCGGCATGCTGCAGAGCGGCAAGCGTGTCCTCGACCAGGGCCTGGACGAGGATGAGAAGATGTGGCGCGTGAACTATCGCGGCACACTCCTCGGCTGCCAGGTGTTCGGCAGGCTGATGTCGGCCGCCGGACGGGGCGCCATCTTGAATGTCGGCTCGCTTGCGTCGTTCGCGCCGCTTTCGCTTCCGGCCTATACGCCCGGCAAGCATGCGGTGCTGGCGCTGACGCAGATTCTTGCCGCCGAACTCGGGCCGCAAGGGGTGCGGGTGAACGCGGTTGCGCCCGGCTATACGCTTTCGGACGGGCTGAAGGCCAAGATCGCCAGCGGCGAGCGCAACCCTGACGCCATCAAGGCAACCACGGCGCTGCGCCGCTTCGTTGATCCGCGCGACGTGGCGGAGGCTGCCCTGTTCCTGTGTTCGGAGCGCGCTGCGTCGATCACCGGCGTGACCTTGCCGGTCGATGCCGGCTGGCTGGTCCAGGCGCCCTATGCGCAGTACCTGCAGGGCAACCCTATCCGCTCCGCCAGTGAATGACGAGGAAGCCAATGAACGCTATCCAGCGGCTTGAATTCGACGCGCGCATCCATCACGGCGTCATCCACAATGGCACGCTCTACTTGACCGGGCAGGTCGCCATGCCCGGCCAGTCCGCGGCAAACCAGATGCGCGAAGTGCTCGGCAAGATCGACGCGTTACTCGCCAAGGCCGGCACCGACAAGACACGCATCCTGCACGTGCAGATGTGGCTGGACGACATCCGCGACTTCGACGAGGTCAACGCAGTCTGGGACGCCTGGATGCCGAAAGAGCATGCGCCGGCCCGCTCGTCCGGCGAAGGCCGGATGGCGAAACCCGGCATGCTGGTCGAGTTGATCGTGACGGCCGCGGTTTGAAAGGCCTTGCCGGTTGGGGCATCATTCCGGCATTCGGACCTTTCATTTGGCATCCGGGCATGGTGGAAGGAGACCGATGACCAAGCGCAAGCCACTTTCCACCGTCGTGGCCGAAAGCTTGTCGGAGAAGATACGCTCAGGCAGGCTGCAACCTGGTGCGCAGTTGCCGACGGAGGCCGAGCTTTGCGCCGAGTATGATGTCAGCCGCACGGTTGTGCGCGAAGCCGTGGCGCGGCTGCGCTCCGAAGGCATGGTGATCCCCCAGCAGGGCCGCGGCATGTTCGTCAGCGAAGCGCCGGCGCCGCGCAATTTTTCGATACCGCAGGACGCGCTCAAGACCTTGCCGGAAACCGTGTCTTTGCTGGAACTGCGGCTGAGCGTCGAAGTGGAGGCCGCCGGCCTTTGCGCCGAGCGCCGGACGGAGGCAGAGGCCGGCACCATTCGCACGCTGATGGAGCAGGTCGACGCCCGCAGCGAGGATCCCGGCGCGGTGCCGGTCCACTACGATTACGATTTTCACCTGGCCATAGCCAAATCCGCGCGCAACGAATTCATCCACGGCTTCCTTGAGTATTTGCGCCCCGTCATAGTGCCGCGCTTCCAGCTTGGTCACGTGGTGGTGCCCGAACTCAAGGATGCCTATTACGCGCGCATTCACAGCGAGCACCGAAAGATCGTCGAAGCCATCGAGAAGCAGGATGGCCGCGCCGCGCGGGACGCCATGCGCAAGCATCTTCAAAACAGTCTCGAGCGTGTCCGTGCTCTTGCGCTGGCATCCGGCGTCGAAACGACGGATGCGGCACAGAAGGCCGCCGCAGCCTCGCTTTTCTCCGATCTGAAAGGGTCGGCTGTCCCGACGCGTTGATCTTGCGGAAGCGGTCCTGCCAACACGTGCCGGCAGGCGGTTTCTCGACCAAAGGCAAAGCCAGGTTTTTCGCTCAAGACGGTTGGCCGCGGGCAATTCCGCGAAGGAAAGGTCGGACAGTACTTTGAGATGCCTGACTTTTGCGGGGATGCAGCATTTGCGGACCGCAGTGCAGCAATGGCAGGCCGCCGGTCAATGAGAAAGCTTATCTTTCCTTTTTCCTGGTTTTCTTGGTTTCACTGTGCCGGCTAAAGCCACACACTGACCTCCAGAAAACGGGGAAGCCCACGTGACGACAGCCTTCATCACAGGAGCGACGAGCGGCATCGGGCGAGCGATGGCGTTGGCGCTTAGCGAGGCCGGCTACGATGTCTATGCCGTCGGCCGCAGCAAGAGCGCGCTGGAGGAGTTGCGGGCCACGCGACCCGGGATCACGCCCATCGCCGTCGACGTCACTGACCGGGAGGCGCTCGAGGCCGTGGTGAGCGATCTGCACATAGACGTGCTGATCAACAATGCCGGTGTGATGCCGCCGTTGGGCAATTTCGCCGACATGAAAATATCGGACATCGACGCCACGCTGGAGGTCAACCTCAGTGCGGCGATCATGCTCACCCGGCTGGTCGTGCCGCAGATGCGCGATCGCGGGGCAGGGCACATTGTGTTTACCGGCTCCTCGGCCGGCCATGCCGCCTTTCCGAATGTAGCCGTCTATTCCGCGACCAAGGCGGCGATCTCGGGTTTCGCGGCGGCACTGCGGGCCGATCTGTCCAGCCACGGTATCCGCGTGACTGAGATCGTGCCGGGTCGGGTCGAGACGCAGCTCTACAAGGACATCCTCGACGCCAAGTCCCGGGCCGCCATGTATGCCGGCAATTTCGCGGTCCAGCCCGAAGATGTGGCCCGGATGGTCGTGGCCCTGCTCGGTTTGCCCGCCTGGGCCGACGTTACCCGTTTCGACATCATGCCAACCCGCCCGACCACCCCGAGCGGCAGCAAGTAAGGAAATAGGACATGCAGGGTCTTTCCATACTCATCGTTGGCGGCGGTTCCGGCCTCGGCGCGCTTCTGGTCCGCATGGCGGTCGACAATGGCGCTTCGGCAGTCGGCATCATCGACATCAACCCGGAGGCGGCTGAAGCAGCACTTGAACCGGCGCGCACGAAAGGTCTGCCGACGGCTTTTGCCAAATGCGACATCCAAATAGGGCCGCAGTGCCACGCCGCCTTCGAGGCAATCGCTTCGAAGCTGGGGCGCATCGACACGCTGATCAACTCCGCCGCGATCTATCCCCGCCGCCCGCTGCTCGAAATCACTGATGCCGAATGGGATGCCTCCAACGGCATTAACGTCAAGGGCACCTACCACATGATGGTCGCGGCCGTCAGGCATATGCAGACGCAGGAACCCAAGGCCGAGGTTCGCGGGCGCATCGTCAACCTGACGTCGGTGGACGCCTTCAAGGCGCATCCGCAGAACGCCCACTATGCGGCAACGAAGGCGGCGGTGGTCAGCCTCACCCGCTCCTTCGCGCATCAGGTCGCCAAGGACGGTATCCTCGTCAATTCCGTGGCTCCCGCCGGCATGGCGACCGAGCGCGCGGCCGCGCTCGGCTTCTTGGAGGAACTGGCCAAGGCGAGCCCGCTGGGCCGCGGCGCGCAGCCGACGGAAATCGCCGAATGGGTGCTGATGGCCGGTGGCCCCAAGAACACCTACATGACCGGTGAAAACATAATTGTTTCAGGTGGTTACATCTACGCTTGAGGTCTGGCGACGGCCGCAGTGACCGTGACGTGCCGTGCATGACGGAGTTCGAAAACCGGAAGGAGTTGAGCGAACGATGACTGGCAAGCCGCGCCTTCCACCGCTGAATGCCCTGCGGGTTTTTCACGCGGTCGCGCGGCATAAGAGCTTTCGGCAGGCCGCCGACGAGTTGCTGGTGACACCTCAGGCTGTCGGGCAGCAGATCAAGCTGCTGGAAGACACGCTGCAGGTGACCCTGTTCGAGCGCAAGGGGCGCTCGATCGAGTTGACCGAGTCGGCGATCCTGCTGTCGCACTACGTCAAGGCAGGGTTCGACGAGTTTGCCGAAGGCGTGCGCCGGGTCACCAAATCTACCTACCGGGATCGCATCAATCTCAATGCGAGCCCGTATTTCGCCACCCACTACCTGCTGCCGCGCCTGTCGCTGTTTCGCGAGATATTGCCAGGTGCCGACCTTCGGCTGACGACGATGGTCGATCTGCCGGATTTCGGACGCGACGACATCGATATGACGGTGCAGTGGGGCTACGGCGGCCTGACTGACTATGACGTGACGCTGCTCGTGCCGGACCCGAAGATCATCTGCTGCACGCCGGCGATCGGCGGGCAGATCAGCTCGGCGAAGGACCTCACCCGCTTCACGCTGCTGGATACGGTGAAGTCGAAACGCCTGTGGCCTGACATTCTGCGGCACCTCGGCGTCGAGCTGGCGGATGGCGACCGCAGCATCGGCTTTGACGACGCCGCGACGATGCGGCGCGCGACGCTGCAGGGCATCGGCATCGGGCTCGTCTCGGTCATCGACGCCGAAGAAGATTTGCGATCGGGCGCGCTCGTCGCGCCGCTTGGGCGCGACGCCCTCGTCGACATGAAAGAGGAGGAAATACCGGGCTTTTACCTGGTCATGCCCAGAGGGCACCTGCGCGTGAAGGCCGTCGCTGCCTTGCACCGATGGCTGACGCAACAAGATTGGGGCAGCGATCTGAAAATCTCTGCCCTACCGAAGCCGACCCCCCTTCTCGAGTGAAGGCGGCTTTCAACCCGGGCTAGACAGCCCCAACAACATAAAAATCCAACAACCTCAACAGCGGAGAATGACTATGCAGTTTCTCAAATGGGGGGCGGCTGCCGCCCTTGCGCTCAGCCTTGCCCAAATTTCGGCGCCAGCTCAGGCGGCGGGCGGCAAGACGCTTGAAACCGTCAAGGCGCGCGGCGTGCTCAATTGTACCGGCCATGACGGCTCGTATCTCGGCTTTGCCGAAGTGGACGACAAGGGCAACTGGAAGGGCATGGACATCGACCTGTGCCGTGCCGTCGCCACAGCCGTCTTCGGCGATCCGGCGAAACTGAAGATCGTGCCGATCAGCTGGGCGCAGCGTTGGCCCTCGCTTCAGTCGGGCGACGTCGACATCGTCATCAAGGCTTCGGGCGGCACGCTGAGCCGCGACACGGAACTGGGACTCCAGTTCTCGATGTCGTACTACCTCGGCACGACCAAGGTGATGGCGCACAAGGAGCTCAACCTGAAGTCGCTCAAGGATGCAGAGGGCGGCACGATCTGCATCCCGGCAGGCACGACCATCGAACAGCAGGTCGCGGCCTACAGCCAGAAGATCGGGATCAAGCTCGAGCCGGTCGTCATCGAAAAGACGGAAGAGCTTGAGCAGGCTTACTTCTCCGGCCGTTGCGACCTCTATGCGCAATGGGGTCCAGTCCTGGCCATCGCTCGTGTGGCCAAGGGCAAGGTCGAAGACCATGTGATCCTGCCTGACGTGATCGCGGTCGAGCCGGAGGTCATGATCCTGCGGCAGGGTGACGACAATTGGGTCGACGTCGCCAACTGGACTCTCAGCGCCCTGCTGTTCGCGGAACAGGAAGGCATCACCTCCAAGAATGTCGACGAGATCAAGGCCAAGCCGACTTCGCCGGCGGTCGCCAAGTTCCTCGGTGCCGCGCCGGGCATGGGCAAGGGTCTCGGGCTGCCCGACGATTGGGCCTACAACGTCATTAAGAAGGTCGGAAACTACGCGGAGATATTCGATCGCGATCTCGGCAAGGACTCGCCCTACAAGATGGATCGTGACCTGACCAACCTTTGGAACAATGGCGGCGTTCTGTTCCCGCTGGTGGTCGACTGACGCATAGCCGGCTCCGCCAACGCGGAGCCGGCCCTCCCTCCCAGGAAAGGTCGGTCGATGTTTAAGCTGCTGAGAAATCAGAAGGTTCGCAACGCATTGCTGCAGGCGCTCTATGTCGGCGCGCTCGGAGCGCTGGTTATCGCCGGCACCCTGATCGCTAGACAGAATCTCGCCGCCCAGGGCATCACCTCCGGTTTCGACTTCCTTTTCAAGTCGACCGGCTGGGACCTGGGCTTCTCGCTTTTGCCGGCATCGGCCAATGATCCCTATTGGTGGTATTTCATCATCGGCATCCTCAACACGCTGTTTCTTGGCAGCTTCGGCCTCGCGCTGGCGACGCTGGTCGGAATGATCGTGGGGCTTGCGCAGACGTCCGCGAATGATCTGGCGAAGCTGCTCGGCCGCACCTACGTCGATGTCTTTCGAAACATCCCTCTGATCCTGCAGGTGTTTTTCTGGTACGCGCTCATCACGCACCTGCCGCCGCCGCGCAGCGCGCATGAGGGCTGGGGCATGCTGCTCACGAGCCGTGGGCTTTATCTGCCTGCCCCGAACGTCGGCGGGCTGGCACTGCTGGCGGCTTCGTTGGCCGTGGTCGCGGCAATCGTTCTGCCGATCTGGTTGGGTCGCACATCCCTGCTCAGCCGTCCACTGGGTCAACGGTTCTCGGTGCAGCTTGCGGCCGTTGCAGCCGCGCTCGTGTGCGCTGTGCTCTTCCTGTTTGCCGGTCGCCTGCCCGACAGCCCTTTGCTGGATCTGCCATCGCTGCAAGGCCTGAACTTGCGAGGCGGCCTGCGCATCCCTCCGGAATTTTCCGCACTCGTCGTGGCCATCGCGATCTATGGCGGTTCCTATATCGGCGAGATCGTGCGCGGCGGCTTCAAGGCCGTCGGCAAAGGTCAGGTGGAGGCCGCCAGTTCGCTGGGGCTCACGCCCTGGCAGGTTTTCACGCTTGTCCGGCTGCCGCTTGCGCTGCGCGCCATGCTGCCGATCCTGGCCAACCAGTATGTCTGGCTGATGAAGGCGACCACGATGGGCATAGCGGTCGGCTTCACCGACTTCTTCATGATCACCGCGCTGACGATCAACCATTCGGGTCAGACGCTCGAAGCAATCGGCATACTGATGGCTGGATTCCTCGCCATCAATTTGAGCCTGGCGGCTCTGTTCAACCGCATCAACAAAGCGATCGCCCTCAAGGGCAATCAACTGAGGGGATGAGAGATGGAAATGGTCGTTGTCGCTCCGCCTGCCTCAGGGAAGCTTGAGGATCTGAAGAGACGCTTCTTCGCGACGCCTCGTCAGGCCGTGATTTCACTGCTCTCCCTCTCGGTGATTGTCTTTCTGGTCTGGAAGCTGCTGAATTGGGCTGTCTTTTCCGCGGTGTTCGATGCAAGCGGAGGGCCAGACGCCTGTCATGCGGCATCCGGAGCCTGCTGGTCGGTCATCGCCGCCCGGTGGCGCATCATCTTTTTCGGATTGTACCCCTATGAGGAACAATGGCGCTCCGCGCTTGCCTGCGTCACGGTCGTGGCCATGACGGTGCTGAGCTGCATTCCGGCCTTCTGGACGGGGCGTCGCATCGCGCTCGTTTGGGGGGTCGGAGCCGCCGTCTTCTATGTGCTGATGAAAGGCGGACTGCTCGGCCTGGGCTTCGTCGGCGAGGAAATGTGGGGCGGGCTTGCGCTGACGCTCTTCATCTTCGTGACGACCTGCCTGGTCGGCTTTCCGCTGGCAATCTGTCTTGCCCTGCTGCGCCGCTCCGAACTGCCCTGGATATCGCGCACGACAGGCCTCATCATCGATGGCGTGCGGTCGCTTCCGCTGATCTCGATCCTGTTCACCTTCGCGATCGTCCTGCCTTTCGCGCTGCCGCAGTGGCTGCAGGGCGATAAGCTCTACCGGGTGATCCTCGGCTCGGCGCTGTTCTTCTCCGCCTATCAGGCCGAGATCGTGAGGGGCGGCATGCAGGGCGTTCCGAGAGGACAGGAGGAGGCGGCGATGGCGCTCGGCCTCAGCTATTGGCACCGCATCAGCCGCATCCTCCTGCCGCAGGCAATGCGCAACGCACTGCCGGCCACGATCAACCAGTTCGTGATCTCGTTCAAGGAGACGTCTCTGGTGATCATCGTCGGCTTCTTCGAGATCCTGGCTTCCGGCAACGCCGCCTACGGAACCGGCGAATGGCGGTTCGCCTATGTCGAGGTCTACGCCTTCATCGCCATGATCTATTTCGTCTTCGTCTTCAGCCTGTCCCGCTACGGCGCCTTCCTCGAACGGCGCATGTCGGTCGGCGAGCGATAAGGAATTTCGTGATGACCGTTCCAACTACGCAGGAAATAGCCGTCCGAGTCGAAGGCATGAGCAAATATTACGGCACCTTTCATGCGCTTCGTGACATCAACCTGACCGTCGCACGCGGAGAGAAGATCGTCGTGTGTGGCCCCTCCGGCTCCGGCAAATCCACCATGATCCGCTGCATCAACCGCCTGGAGGAACACAATGCCGGCAGCATCATGGTGCTTGGCACGGAGTTGAACGATGACGTCGGAAACATCGACGAGATCCGGCGCGAAGTCGGCATGGTGTTCCAGCACTTCAACCTGTTTCCGCATATGACGGTACTGGAGAATTGCGTGCTTGCGCCAATGCTGGTGCGCAAGATGCCCCGCGCTGAGGCGGAAGCGACGGCGCGCCGCTATCTGGAAAAGGTCCGCATCCCCGAACAAGCCTCAAAATATCCCGGCCAGCTTTCGGGCGGCCAGCAACAGCGTGTCGCCATCGCGCGATCGCTTTGCATGCAGCCGCAGATCATGCTTTTCGACGAGCCGACCTCGGCATTGGATCCTGAAATGATTTCGGAAGTGCTGGACGTGATGGTTACGCTGGCCTCCGAAGGCATGACGATGATCTGCGTCACCCATGAGATGGGTTTTGCACGGCGGGTTGCGGACCGGGTGATCTTCATGGATGCGGGCGAGATTGTCGAAGAGGCGCCGCCCGAAATCTTCTTCACTTCGGCCAAAAGCGAACGAACGCAACTTTTCCTGTCCCAGGTTCTGGGGCATTGATCAGGCTCCATGCCGCATGGATGCAATTGCGGCGCATGTGAGCCTCCCGAACTCGTACAGATTATCCCATGATCGATCCCGTCTCTGCCTTGTCGAATATCCTTGGTGCGAAAGGCTGGCTTTCGGGCAGCGATGTCGAGCCCTATCGATGGGACTGGCTGCGGCGCTACGGAGCGGTTCCGCTGGGCGTCGCTCGTCCGGCAAACACGCAGGAGGTGGCGCGGGTCGTCGAAATCTGCCGTGAGGCGGGCGTGGCGATGGTGCCCCAGGGCGGCAACACCGGCCTGTGCGGTGGTGCCGTCGCGCACGAATCCGGCGCCGTGATCCTGTCGCTCTCGCGCATGACGGCGATGGAGAAACCGGACCTCGCGAGCGGTTCGATCATTGTCGAAGCGGGCGTGGTTCTATCCACACTGCACGAGGCCCTGGAGCCGCATGGTCTCATCTTTCCGATGCATCTCGGCGCCGAAGGCAGCGCCAGGATCGGCGGGTTGATCGGCACCAATGCCGGCGGCAGCCACGCCTTGCGCTATGGCATGATGCAGGATCTTGTCCTCGGCCTGGAAGTTGTTCTGGCCGACGGCACGGTGTGGAACGGGCTGCGCTCCGTGCAGAAGGACAATGCCGGCTACCAGTTGCGCAAGCTGTTCTGCGGCTCGGAAGGCACGCTGGGCATTGTGACGCGCGCGGTGCTGAAGCTCTATCCCGCGCCCAAGCAGCGGACGACGGCGCTGCTTACCTTCGCCGATTGCGGCGCGGCGGTCGCCTTCGGAACATATTTGAGGGGCGAAGCCGGTGAGTTCCTTTCCGGCCTTGAGTTCTTTTCCGATTTCGGCCTCAAGCTGGTCCTGAAGCATTTGGCGGAGCTTTCCTTTCCACTGGAAACCAGGGGCGGGGCCCACCTTCTGGCCGAGCTCGCGTCGAGCTCGGCCAGGGTTCCGCTGGACGAGATCCTGACCGCGGCGCTGGAGTGGGGCATGGAGCAGGAGTTGGTGATCGATGGTGCGCTTGCAATGTCGGATGCCCAGAGGGCGCACTTCTGGCATCTGCGCGAGGAGCAGCCCGAAGGGCAGCGACTGGAGGGGCAGCAGCTCAAGCACGACATTTCGGTGCCGCCAGGCAAGATCGCCGAATTCATCGAGGCGGGGGAAGATATCTGCAGCAAGATCCTGCCGGGCGTGCGCACCAATCCCTTCGGCCATCTCGGCGATGGCAACATCCACTACAATCTGAGCCCTCCCGAAGGGCAAAGCGACTTTGCCGACAAGGCGTTGGAACTCGGCCAGGCGCTGGCCGCGCTGGCCACGGAAATGGGCGGCAGCTTTGCGGCCGAGCATGGTCTCGGCCGCTCGAAGATCGTGCTCGCCGACACCAACAGAAGTCCGGTGGAGCGAAACTTGATGGCGGTGGTGAAAGATGCCCTTGATCCGTCTGGCTTGATGAATCCGGGCGTTCTGATCTCTTCCTTTAGACAAAGAAAAACTTTCCAATAGACGAGATTTCTTGATTTCGCCGCGTCTCGCCAACGTGCAGGGTCAAAACGACAGGGTACTTTTCGACAATTTCCTCCATTCGCCTCTTGCCGGTTTGACCTGCCAATTAGGGGCGATCCAAACTTGTAGGCGGCAAAGTCTGTTCACGCCCATCCGCCGGCCCCCTCCCGCCGGGCATAGAGAAAGTTGATGCATGATGCGCAATGGAGGCCAGCTTCTTGTCGAGTGCCTGATGGCGTTGGGCGCGACCAAGAGCTTCGGCGTGCCGGGAGAAAGCTACCTGGCTGTTCTTGACGCTCTGCACGACACCGAAGGCAGATTGGATTACGTGCTCTGCCGCAACGAAGGCGGTGCTGCGTTCATGGCGTCCGCCTATGGCAAGCTGACCGGCTCTCCGGGGATCTGTTTCGTGACGCGCGGTCCCGGCGCCACCAATGCCGGCATCGGCGTGCATACCGCCATGCAGGACAGTTCGCCGATGCTGCTGTTCGTCGGCCAGGTGGGCACGGACATGAAGGGCCGCGAGGCGTTCCAGGAGGTCGACTATCGCGCGGCGTTCGGCACGCTGGCGAAATGGGCGGTCGAGATCGACGAGGTTTCGCGTCTTCCCGAGATCGTGGCGCGCGCATGGACGACGGCGCTGACGGGACGGCCTGGCCCGGTCGTCGTGGCGTTGCCGGAGGACATGCTGACCACGATGACGGGCGCCGCCCCGCTCCGTGGACCGGCTACCATGTTCGAACCTGCCGCCACTGCTGCTGCAGTTGCGGCAACCCATGAAATGCTTGCCGCAGCGCGCCGGCCGGTGATCCTGATCGGTGGCACCAACTGGACGGCCGAGGGACGCACTGCGCTGCAGGCCTTCACTGAGGCTTCCGACATTCCGGTGGTGGCGGCCTTCCGATTCCAGGATCAGTTCGACAATGGCTCGCCGGTTTTCGTCGGCGAGGCCGGCGTGGGCATGGTGCCTCACGTCAAGGCGCTGATCCGCGAAGCCGATGTGATCCTGGCCATCAATGTCCGCTTCGGGGAAATGACGACTGATGGCTACACCTTGCTGTCGGTGCCCGAGCCAAGCCAGAAGCTGATCCACGTCCATGCGTCGGATCGCGAGATCGGCAAGATCTACATTCCTTCCGTCGGCATCCATGCCGGCCCCAATGCTTTCGCCAAGGCGATGACCCCGGTCGAGGGCGGGTGGGCCGAATGGCGTGCCAAGGCCAGGGCAAGCTACGAAGGTGCGTTCAAGGCGCCCGCCCAGCCTGGTCCGGTCGACATGGTCGAGGTCAGTGCGTGGCTGCGCGAAAACCTGCCCGACGATGTGATCCTGACCAACGGCGCCGGCAATTTCACGGTCTGGCCGAACAAGTTCTTCAAGTTCGGCCCCAAGGCGCGGCTGCTCGCGCCGCAGTCCGGCGCGATGGGCTACGGCCTGCCGGCGGCGATTGCCGCCAAGGTGGCGTTCCCCGAGCGCACGGTCGTCTGCTTTGCCGGCGACGGCGATTTTCAGATGAACTGCCAGGAACTAGGCACGGCTATGCAGGCCGAAGCGCAGCCCATCGTGCTCATCCTGAACAACGGCATCTACGGCACGATCCGCGCGCATCAGGAGCGGCACTATCCGGGGCGCGTTTCCGGAACGAACATCGAGAACCCGGATTTCGTCGGCCTTGCCAGCTCCTATCGCTTCCATTCTGAACGCGTCGAATCCACCGCGGATTTCGCCGCAGCGTTCGGGCGGGCGCTGGCATCGCCGACAGGTGCGGTTCTGGAACTCGCGATCTCCCCCGAGGCGCTGACTCCGCGCCAGACTCTTTCCCAGATGCGCGAAGCCGCGCTCGCTTCGCAGAAGGCCAAGGCATGACCAGCAAGACAGACGACATCCGTCTCGGCGCAGACATTGGCGGCACCTTCACGGACATCGCGCTCGATGTGCGCGGAACGATCTTTTCGACCAAGGTGCTGACCACCTATTCGGCACCCGAGCAGGCGATCCTCGATGGCATCGCAATCGTGGTGCGCGATGCAAAGATCTCGGCCGCGGACATCGGCATCGTCATTCACGGCACGACCTTGGCGACGAACGCGCTCATCGAGCGGCGCGGCGCCAAGACGGCCTTGATCACCACCGAGGGTTTTCGCGACGTGATCGAGATGCGGACCGAGAACCGCTTCGAGCAGTACGACCTCAACCTCAAACTGCCGACGCCGCTGATCCCGCGCGAGCATCGCTTTACCGTCAAGGGCCGCATCGGCGCCGAAGGCCAGGAGTTGCAGTCGCTCGATGAGGTTGCTCTCGAAGAGATTGCAGACCAGATCGCAGCGGGTGGCTTTGGCGCGGTCGCCATCGGTTTCATCCATTCCTACATGAACCCGGCGCATGAGCAGCGGGCCAGGCAAATCCTGGCGCGGAAGCTGGATGTTCCGATTTCCGTCAGCGCCGAGGTCTCGCCGCAGATGCGGGAGTTCGAGCGCTTCAACACGGTCTGCGCCAACGCCTATGTCCGCCCGCAGATGGCCAGCTATCTCGCCCGGCTGCAGACGCGGCTGAAGGACATGGGCGCGGATTGTCCGGTCTTCATGATCCATTCGGGTGGCGGATTGATCTCGGTCGAAACGGCGTCCGAATTTCCGGTGCGGCTGGTGGAGTCCGGACCGGCCGGCGGCGCCATCTTCGCCGCCGACATCGCCCGGCGTTTCGATCTGGATACCGTCGTCTCCTACGACATGGGCGGAACGACCGCGAAGATCTGCCTGATCGAGGACTATGCGCCGCAGACGGCCAGGACTTTCGAGGTCGCGCGCACCTACCGGTTCTGCAAGGGCTCCGGCATGCCGATCTCGATCCCGGTGATCGAGATGATCGAGATCGGTGCCGGCGGCGGCTCGATCGCCTGGGTCGACGCGATGGGACGCATCCAGACCGGCCCCGAAAGCGCAGGCTCGGAACCGGGACCGGCCTGCTATGGGCGCGGCGGTAAACGGCCTGCGATCACCGACGCCGACCTGGTGCTGGGCAAGCTCGACCCCGACAATTTCGCGGGCGGCGCCATCAAGCTCGACGCTTCGGCTTCTCAAGGCGCGATTAGCCGCGACGTCGGCGCCCGCCTGTCGCTCAACCCGCTGTCGGCAGCCTTCGGCATCAGCGAGGTGGTGGACGAGAACATGGCCAATGCTGCCCGTGTCCACGCCGTCGAGAACGGCAAGAACATTTCGGACAATGTCATGATCGCCTTCGGTGGCGCAGCACCGCTGCACGCGGCGCGGCTCTGCGAAAAGCTCGGTCTCGACCAATGCCTCGTGCCGCAGGGCGCGGGCGTCGGCTCGGCGATCGGCTTCCTCAAAGCGCCCTTCGGCTATGAGGCGCTCGCGTCCAAACTGATCCGGCTTTCGCAGTTCAAACCAGATGAGGTGAACGCGCTGCTCGACGATCTGAAGGCTTCTGCCGAGAGCTTCGTGCGTGCCGGCACCAGCGGCAAGATCGTGCGCGAAATCACCGCCTTCATGCGCTATGCAGGCCAGGGCTGGGAAATCCCCGTCGCTCTGCCCGACAAGCCTTTCGGGGTAGACGCCGCCATCGCCTTGTCAAATGCCTTCCGCAAGAATTACGAGCGCTTTTTCGGCCGCGCCATCGACGGGCTCGACGGGCTGGAGATCGAGGTCGTCACCTGGTCCGTGAAGGCAAGCGACGAGAGGCCCGCGTCCGCGAAGCACAAGATCACCACCGGCACGCGCAACATGCCGGCTACGGTCACGCGGGAGGTTTTCGATCCGGGAACCGGAACGATGCAGACAACGGCGATTGTCGAACGTACCAGCCTCGCGGCGGGCGACCGCGTGAAGGGGCCGGCCGTGATCGTGGAGCGAGAGACATCGACAGTCGTCAGCACCCCGTTCGACGCCGTTATGCAGAGCGACGGTGCCATCCTGATGATCCGCAAGGAGCGCGTAGCATGAGCGACATTGGCGAAATCCGCATGCAGGTCATGTGGAACCGGCTGATCTCCGTCGTCGAGGAGCAGGCGCTGACCCTGCTGCGCACGGCTTTCTCCACTTCCGTGCGCGAGTCGGGCGACCTGTCGGCCGGCGTGTTCAACCCGCGCGGCGAAATGCTGGCGCAAGCGGTGACCGGCACGCCCGGGCATGTGAACACCATGGCCGAAGCCGTGCTGCAGTTCATGAACGAGATTCCGCGCGAGGAGATGTACGAGGGCGACACCTACGTCACCAACGATCCCTGGCAAGGTACCGGCCATCTTCACGATATCACGATGGTCTCGCCGTCGTTCCTGAATGGCGAACTCGTCGCCTTTTTTGCCTGCACCGCCCATGTCGTCGATGTCGGCGGGCGAGGCTTTGGCGCCGACGGCAAGTCGGTCTACGAGGAAGGCATCCAGATCCCGATCATGAAGTTCGCCGAGAGGGGCGTGGTCAACCGCGATCTGGTGAAGATCCTGCGCTGCAACGTCCGCGAACCGAACCAGGTTGTCGGCGATTTCTATTCGCTTGCCGCGTGCAACGAGGTCGGCCATCGGCGGCTCGTCGGCATGATGACCGAGATCGGCCTGACATCGCTCGACGGTCTCGGCGCGTTCATCTTCTCGCGCACGCATAACGCCATGCTGGAACGGATCAAGGTCCTGCCGAAGGGGACATGGTCCAACGGATTGGTCACCGACGGTTACGACGATCCGGTCAAGCTGGCGGCGGCCGTTTCGGTGCATGACGACCATCTCAATGTCGACTTCTCCGGCAGCGCGCCGATGAGCCGCTGGGGCATCAACGTGCCCATCATCTACACCAAGGCCTATGCCTGCTATGCGCTGAAATGCGTGGTGGCGCCCGACATTCCCAACAATGCCGCCTCGCTGGCCTTCTTCACCGTGTCGTCGCCTGTCAACATCCTGAACGCGGCCCGGCCGGCGCCGGTATCGCTGAGGCATGTCATCGGTCACATGGTTCCCGATCTCGTGCTCGGCGCGATGGCCCAGGCACTGCCCGGCAAGATCCTGGCGGAAGGTGCGGCCGCGCTGTGGAATATCCATATCTCGGCCCGGCCGGTTGCCGGCGGTACCGGTCGTCGCGCCGAGGTGCTGATGTTCAATTCCGGCGGCATGGGCGCCCGTCCCGAACTGGACGGATTGTCGGCAACAGCCTTCCCCTCCGGCGTTCACACCATGCCGATCGAAGCGACGGAGCATACCGGCCCGATCGTCATCTGGCGCAAGGAGCTCCGGCCTGGCTCGGGCGGCGATGGCGAGTTTCGCGGCGGTCTCGGCCAGGTTTTGGAAATCAGTGCGCTTGACGGACATGAGTTCGATTTCTCGGCCATGTTCGATCGCGTCAAACATCCGGCAAAGGGCCGCAATGGCGGCAAGAATGGCCAGGCTGGCGTGGTCAAGCTCGATGACGGCACGCTGATGCGGCCGAAGGGATGGCAGCATGTCCCGGCGGGACGCCGGCTGATCCTGGAGTTGCCGGGCGGCGGCGGCTATGGCGATCCGGCCAAGCGCAGCGCCGAGGCGAGGGCGCAGGACCAATCCAGGGGATATGTTACGGAGGACGGCAAATGAGCTACATCTCCTCGCGCCTGTCCGTGGTCAAGCCGTCGGCGTCGATGGCCGCCTCTCAGGCCGCCAAGGCACTGAGGGCCAAAGGCGTCGATGTTATCGACCTTGGCCTCGGCGAACCGGATTTTCCGACGCCTGCCCACATCACCGAAGCGGCCTATGCGGCCGCCAAGGCGGGCCAGACCCTCTACACCGCCGCGGCCGGCACGCCGGAAGTGCGCGAGGCAGTGGCGGCAAAATTCAGGCGCGAAAACGGGCTGGACTACACGGCCGACGACATCGTCGTGGCCAACGGCGCCAAGCAGATCATCTTCAACGCCTTGATGGCGACGCTGGAAAGCGGCGACGAGGTGATCCTGCCGGCGCCCTATTTCGTGTCTTATCCCGAGATGGTCAAGCTCCTGGGCGGCACGCCGGTCGTCGTCGAATGCCCGGAAGCGACCGGGTTCAAGCTTACGCCCGAACTGCTCGAGCGGGCGATCACGCCGAGGACCAAATGGCTGTTCCTGAACATGCCGGGCAACCCGTCGGGCGCGGTCTATTCCGAGGCTGAGCTGAAGGCACTTGGCGCAGTCCTCGCCAGGCACGGCCAGGTGCTGGTGCTGTCCGACGAAATCTACGAGCACATCATCTTCGACGGTCGTGAATTCGTTTCGTTCGGCAAGGCTTGTCCGGAGCTGAAGCACCGAAGCCTGATCGTCAACGGCGTGGCCAAGGCCTATGCGATGACCGGCTGGCGTGTCGGCTACGCCGCCGGGCCGGCGCCATTGATCAAGGCGATGTCGACCATCCAGAGCCAGTCTGTCACCTCGGTGTGCTCGATCGCCCAGGCGGCGACGGTCGCCGCGCTGAACGGCCCGCAGGACGAGGTGACCCGTTTCCGCGAGGCGTTCGAGGGGCGCAGGAACCTGGTCGTCGATGGCATCAGGCGCATCAACGGCCTGACGCTGCCGCCGCCGGAGGGAGCCTTCTATGCCTATATCGGCTGCGCCAGCCTGATCGGCCGCAAGACGCCCAAGGGCGTCGTGCTCGAAGACGATACTGCGGTTGCGAGCTATCTCCTGAACGAGGGCCGCGTGGCCTCGGTGCCCGGTGCCGCCTACGGACTTTCACCCTATTTCCGCATCTCCACCGCCACCAGCGAGGAGGTGCTTGCCGAAGCGATCGCGCGGATCAATGCCGCCGTCGCGCAAGTGGAGTAGACCATGCCCCAATACGAACGCATCCTGATCACCGGCGCGGCCGGCCGCCTTGGCTCGGAACTGCGCAAGGGGCTGGTGCCGCTGGCAAAGACGATCCGGCTGGCCGGCCGCGAACCGTTCGGCGATCTTGCCCCGCACGAGGAAGAAGCGGTGTTCGATCTCGCCGATATGGAGGCGACGATCGCGGCCACCAAGGACTGCGACGCGATCGTGCATTTCGGCGGCGCGCCGCTCGAATGCGCCTGGCAGACGATCCTGGATTCCAGCATCCGCGGCTCCTACCATATCTATGAAGGCGCGCGGAAACATGGCGTCAAGCGCGTCATCTATGCGTCGTCAGTGCACGCCATCGG
This sequence comes from Mesorhizobium waimense, assembly GCF_003601975.1. Taxonomy (GTDB): domain Bacteria; phylum Pseudomonadota; class Alphaproteobacteria; order Rhizobiales; family Rhizobiaceae; genus Mesorhizobium; species Mesorhizobium waimense. The sequence goes on along the minus strand of NZ_QZWZ01000005.1, from coordinate 90,817 downwards.
CTACCATGAGGTCGAGGCGCATATCGGCGTCGACGCGCCGATGCGGCCCGACAGCCTCTATGGCGTGTCGAAGAATTTCGTCGAAAGCCTGAGCCGGCTCTATTGGGACAAGTTCGGCATCGAGACGGTGTGCCTGCGCATCTTCTCGTCCTTCCCGGAGCCGGCCGACCGCCGCATGCTGTGGTCGTACCTGTCCTTCGCCGATTGCGTCCGCTTGGTCGAGGCGTCGCTCACCGCGCCACGCGTCGGCCACACGATCTCGTTCGGCATCTCCGACAACAGATTGAAGATGGTCGACAACAGCGGCGCGAACCATCTCGGATTCTATCCGCAGGACAGCGCGGAGCCGTTCCGCGCGGCGGTCGAGGCGAGGACGCCGGTTCTGGATCCGAAGGCGCCGTCGGTCAAATATCTGGGCGGCTGGTTCTGCGAGCTAGGACATCCGGACGACGAGCCGAAATCGTGAAGCAGGGTTACGATGTGGTCATTGTCGGCGGGGCCGTGATCGGCTCCGCCGTCGCCTATTTCCTGGCCGCCAATCCGGACTTCAAGGGATCCGTCCTGGTGGTCGAAATGGATCCGACCTATGCGAAGTCGTCGACCTCGCTGTCATCCTCGTCGATCCGCAACCAGTTCTCCAACCCCATCAATGTCCGCATCAGCCAGTTCGGCACGGAATTCATCCGCAACTTCGCCGACATCATGCAGGTGGGATCCGACAGGCCTGCTCTCGCCTTCCACGAGGGCGGCTACCTGTTCCTCGCCAACACCGAGGAGCAAGCGCAGACATTGCGCGAGAACCATGCCGTGCAGAGGGCTTGCGGCGCGGACGTGGTGCTGTGGCAGCGCGATGAAGTGGCCGCCGCGTTTCCGCATCTGAATGCCGACGACATCCTGCTTGCCTCCTATGGCCGGTCCGGCGAAGGCTGGTTCAACAACACCGGCCTGATGTACGGTTTCAAGAACAAGGCGCGGTCGCTGGGCGTCGACTACGTCACCGATGAAGTGGTGGCGATTGGCCGCCAGGGCGGCAAGATTACCGATGTCACCTTGAAATCCGGGGCGGTGATATCGGCCGGCGTGCTGGTCAATGCTTCCGGTCCCCGGGCGGCGCTCACTGCCCGCATGGCCGGGCTCGATGTTCCCGTCGAGCCGCGCAAGCGTACTTTGTTCGTGTTCGACTGCGCCCAGTCTCCCGAGGGGTCGGCCACCGTAAACCAGGGTCGCCTGCCGCTGATGATCGACCCGTCCGGAGTGTTCTGCCGGCCGGAAGGCCGCTTCTTCCTGACCGGCTGTCCGCCGGTGGAAGATCCGTGTTCCGACTGGGACGATTTCGAGCCGCGCTACGACGAGTTCGAGGAGATCATCTGGCCGGCGCTGGCGGCGCGTTCACCCGCATTCGAGGCGATCAAGGCCGTGAACCAGTGGGCCGGGCACTATGATTTCAACACGCTCGACCACAATCTTGTCGTCGGTCCCCATCCGGAGGTCAAGAACTTCATCTTCGCCAACGGCTTCTCCGGACACGGTCTGCAGCAGGGGCCGGCGGCCGGTCGCGGCGTGGCGGAGCTCGTTGTCTATGGCGGCTTTCAAACGCTCGACCTGTCAGAGGTCGGCTACGAGCGCATCGTGGAGAACCGACCGTTCCTCGAAAAGGCTGTTATCTGAACCTGGCGTCGTGATCGAAGGGCTCTGACTGCAACACCAATTTCCGCGGCCGCGCCGAAGACTATCTTGCCGGTTCGCCTTCGCCAAAGGTGTCCTTCATCGCGCGCAGGATGATCACGGCCGAGGCGGCACCCGGGTCCATGTGGCCCAGGGACCGCTCGCCGAGCCTGGCCGCCCTGCCGCGGGCCGCGACCATGGACCGTGTCGAATTCGCGCCGGCTTCAGCGGCCTCCAGGATGCTGTTCCACATCTCCAGGCATCCGGCAGAACGGGCGCGTGCGTTGACGGCCGCTTCCGTGGCGGGGATCCAGGCATCCAGCATTGTCTTGTCGCCGCGCTGTCCCTTGCCGCGCTCCTTGATGCCGGTGGTCATGGCCTCGACGATCATTGCCTGATCGGCGGCCGAAAGACATTCATCCTGTTTGAGCGCTTGTGCCGCGCGCCGGAAGGCGGCCGCGTAGAGCGGCCCCGTGGAGGCGCCAACGGCGTCGAGAAAGGCCGACGCGGCGGCTGTGAACACCTCCGACGGCTGCGTTTCGTCGAGGTTGAGCTTGGCCAGTTCCGCATTCACCGCCATGAAGCCGAGCGACATGGTGATGCCATGGTCGGCGTCGCCGATGGCGCCGTCCAGGTCCGAGAGGTGGTCCTTACCCGCCTCGATCGCAATCGATATGCGATAGAACATCCTGCTCAGGCGTCGCGCCGCATTGTCCGACATCGTGTTCCTCCCAGTTCAAGCAGGATGCCGCCCGTCTTCACGGGGGGCGCCTAGTCCCTATCTTCAACCAATCCGCAGGACGGCCGTGTCGCAGGGGTGATGCAACAATTCTGTAAGCTCGGAGTCGAGGTGCATGACCGTTATCGACGCACCGACCATGTCGAGCGAGGTGCAGTAATGTCCCACCCAGTTCGCCTCTATCGTGATGTCCTTGGCGCTCAGCCGTTGCTCGACACGCCTGAAGAGAATGTACAGTTCCATCAACGGCGTTGCGCCAAATGAATTGACCAGCACCGCGACACGGTCTCCCGCCGCCGGCTTCATTTCCGAAAAGATACGGTCCATGATCCGGTCGGTGATCGCGTCGGCGCTCATCATCTTTTCGCGGAGGACGCCAGGCTCGCCGTGGATGCCCATGCCGATCTCGATGTCGTCGGGGCCGATCTCGAAATTTTGGCGGCGGGTCTGCGGCATGGAGCAAGGCTCCAGCGCGACGCCCATGGTGAAGGTTCGTGCATTGGCCTTGCGCGTCATTGCCTCGCAGGCGTCGAGCGACAATCCGCGGTCGCAGGCGGCCCCGGCGATCTTGAACATGAAGAAGTTGCCGGCAACGCCGCGCCGGCCCTCTCTGTCTTCGAGTGGAGACGAGGCGATATCGTCCGTCGTCACCACCGTGCGAACCTCGATGTTGTGTTCCGCAGCGATCTCGGCCGCCATCTCGAAATTCATCACGTCGCCGGCATAGTTGCCGTAGACGAAGAGCACGCCTTGCCCGCCCGATGCGGCATTGGCGCACTGGAAGATCGTGCCGGGAGGCGGTGACGAAAAGATGTTGCCGACCGCAACGGCGTCGGCCAACCCCTTGCCGACATAACCGAGAAAGCAGGGCTCGTGCCCGGTGCCGCCGCCGACCACAAGCCCGACCTTGCCGGGCCTCGGTCCGGTGCGGGCGACGAGGGCGCGATGCGACCCCTTGATCGGCATGACATAGGTGGCATTGGCCTTCACCACGCCGTCAAGCATTTCCTCGACGACATCATTCGGATCGTTGAGGAACTTCTTGATATGAGTGCGGAAATTGCTGGGCAGGGCCACCGTGTTGTCGACCCTCGGGCGTTGCGAGAGCTTCTGGTCGAGTTCAGTCACGCCGTCGGCATTGAGGATGCCGCGGCCGGTGGCGGCATCGGTGATCAGCACGTTGACATAGCCGCCGCGCAGCGTCGCCAGGATCGCCGGCACCTTGTCGAAACCGCCGGCGACCGCGATGCGCAAGCTGATGGCCTTAAGCATGTCGAGAGATATGCCGATCGTGCGGTCGTCGAGCGGGCCGGCCACCGGTTTGCCTTGCCCGTCGATGAAGCGGCCGGCGACGACGCCGACGGCATCCTTGGCGAGATATTGCTGCAGCGAAACCGATTCAAAGAAGCCGCTGGTGTGGATGGTTGAATTCGGACGCAGCGACGAGATGCCGAACAGCGCCTTGTTGGCTTTGGCTAAAGCGCCGAACTGGCTCTGGATCAGCGTCTCACGCAACAGCATGTCGCGAACCTCGGCCGTGGAAACGACCGCCGGCGCCGTGATGTTGATCAGCTTCGCCTTGACCGCGCCGGCGATGGCGGAGGCGCAGAGTTCCGGTGTATAGGCGAAGCTGGCGGCTGTTCCGCCGGTGGCCTGGACTATGGTGACGTCCTGAAGACCGGGCACCGATGCCTGCTCTCCGATCGCCAGGATCGTGCGCCCCCAGGCGACGGCGAGCGTGTCACCGGATTTCAAAAGCTTGGCAAGGGCTTGCGCGGCAGCTCCGCCAAGGCGATCGATCAGCGGACGCGTGTTATCGTCGCTCGGCACGACGAGACAGTCATGCAGGCCGAAGTGACGTTTGAGTTCCTGCGCGATCGACAGCGAACTCAGCCGTGACGGCTCGAGCGAGATGTTGACGATGCCGCGTGCGCGGGCATCGGCCAGGTAGCTGTTCACAGTTGCGCGCGAAATGCCCATGATCTCGGCGATGTCGCCTTGCGTCATGTGGTCTTCGTAGTAGAGCCAGCAGGCCCAGACATACGGGTCGTCGCCATAGCGTAGCGGAATGGGCTCGGACGCAGCCTCGGCGCCCGCCCGCACGGTGCCGTTCTTGCGCGCCGATGATGTCTTGACGGTCATGCAGCCAAGTTTCCCCGAATCCAAGATCGATCGCCAAGATGAGCGTAAATGGCGGAACACTCAATCTTGGTCAGATCGGGCCTGGTCTGATCGGGCACCAACCCGGCTTCCGGCTGGAAATCAGCCGGAAGCCAGTGCTCGGGAGGAGCCCTGTTCGTGTTCAGCGTCCCACGGTCGCGGACAGCTGCAGTTTCTGCTTGGCGCCGAGCGCCAGGGTTTCCAGGATCAAGGCGCAGGATGTGGCGCCGGCGTCGAGGACACCGACCGAGCGCTCGCCGAGCCGGCTGGCGCGGCCGATCCGCGCCACCAGATCCTTTGTGCTGTCGCGGCCTTTTTCAGCCGCGACGACCAGTGCATCCAGAGCTTCCGGGAACGGCTTACCGCCGGCATTAGCGGCGTCGAAGGCCTCGATGGCTGGGACGAGCGTGTCGAGCAGCGTCTTGTCGCCGACCTTGGCCGAGCCGATCGACTGGATACCGTCGAGACCGTTGGTGAGCATGGCACTGAACGTCCCGGCATCGATCGACGAGGAACCTTCGATCGTTTCGGCGAACTGCGTGAACATGACGCCATAGAGCGGACCCATCGAGCCGCCGATCTCGGTCATCAGCACGGTGCCCAGCGTGTCGAAGGCCGTGGCCAGCGACATGTCGTTGCCCCGGATCCTGTCCGCCGCCATACCGAAACCCTTAGCCATGTTGACGCCGTGGTCGCCGTCACCGATCTTGCCGTCGATCTCGCTGAGATAGGCCCGGTTCTCGATAATCCTGTCGGCCAGCGAAAGAACGATGTCGCCGGCGGAAGCGTTGTCAAACTGCTGCATGCGCCTGTTTCCTAAAGCCTTGCCGGACAATCGACATCGACGTCCAGCAATCGTTTCAGCTCGGTGTCGAGCGCCATGACCGTGAGCGTGGCGCCGACCATTTCCAGCGAGGTGAAATAGTTGCCGATATAGGTCTTGTGGATGGTCAAGCCGCGTCTACTGACCTCCGTCTCGATCGTGTCGTTGAGGATGTAGAGCTCGTTGACCGGGGTGGCGCCGAGGCCGGACACAAGCACCGCCACTTCGGTTCCGGCCGCAAGCGCATGATCGTCGAGGACGACCTTGACCATCTCGCGCGCTATTTCGGCTGCCGGCTTCAGCGGCTCGACACGCACACCCGGTTCGCCGTGATGGCCGATGCCGACTTCCATCGTGCCCGGCTCGATCACGAAGTTGGGATGCCCGACCGCCGGCAGCGTGCACGGGCCAAGGCCGACGCCGATCGAACGGCAATTGTCGATCGCCCGCTGCGCTATCGCCTGCACCTCCTGGAGACCGGCGCCTAGCGCGGCCTTGGCGCCGGCGCATTTCCACATGAAGATCTCGCCGGCTACGCCACGGCGCTTCTCGCGTTCTTCCGGTGGCGCCGAACAGACGTCGTCATTTGCGACGACGGTCGCGATCTCGATGTCTTCCTTGGCCGCGAGCTTTATGGCCATTTTCACGTTCATGTTGTCGCCGGCATAATTGCCGTAGAGGCAGACGACACCCTTGCCGCCATTGGCCTCCCGCGCGGCGTCGAGGAAGCTCTTTGCGGTTGGTGACGAGAAGAGCTCGCCGACCGCGACCGCGTCCAGCATGTTGCGGCCGGTGTAGCCGATGAAGGCGGGCTCGTGGCCGGAGCCGCCGCCGGTGATCACGCCGACCTTGCCGCCGACCGGCGCATGGCGGGCGGCGATGACGCGCGGATTGCTGCCCAGCCTGACCAGGTCGGCATGCGCCTTGACGAAACCCTTGACCGTATCCTCGACGACCTCGTCGGGGTTGTTGATGAACCGCTGCATTGTTACTCCGATCCTTCGCCGCTCAGACAATGGTGTAGCCGCCGTCGACCAGGAGGTCGGCGCCGTTGATCATGTCGGCGCCGTTCGACGCCAGGAACACCGCCGCCGCGGCGATCTCCTGCGGAAAGGCGAAACGGCCGGTCGGAATGCGCTGCTTCAGCGCCTCGCCGCGCGGATTGTCCCAGGCCTTCCTACCGAGGTCAGTGAGCACCACCGTTGGCGAAATCGTGTTGACCGTGATGCCGTGCTTGCCCCATTCGGCCGCAAGCGTCTTCGACAGACCGATGACGCCGAATTTCGAGGCGCAATAGGCGGCATGCTGGTCGATCGCGACGCTGCCGGCCTGCGAGGCCATGTTGATGATCTTGCCGCCCTTGCCGGCCTTGATCAGGGCGCGTCCGGCGGCTTGGCAGACAAGGAACGTTCCCTTGAGATTGATGTCGATCGTCTTGTCCCAGGCGTCGAGGGTGAGTTCCTCGGCGGGAGCAAGGATGGCGACGCCGGCACTGTTGACGACGATGTCGATTTGGCCGAAAGCCGCTTGCGCCGCGGCGAACACCGCCTCCACGGACTTTGGATCGGCCACGTCGCAGACGAAGGATTTCGCGCCGTTGCCGAGTTCGTCGGCCTTCGCCCGCGCAACCGATTCATTGATGTCGATCACGCCGACGACGGCCCCTTTCGCGGCAAATGCCGACGCAATGGCACTACCGATGCCGGAGGCGCCGCCGGTGACCAGGGCGACCTTGCCGCCCAGCGAAAAATTGAGATCGACGTCTATTGAATCGGTCATGGTTCTCTTCTTCCAGTCCTGATGGAAAGTGGGGCGGGCGGGCGGCCCGCCCACGGTTGTATCACTTGCGCGTCGCCAGCAGCTGGTCGACGTTTTCAGCCGTCACCGGCGTCCACGGGACATTGTAGATCTTCTCCTTGCCGTCGTTCCACGGCATGTCCTTGTAGGTTGTCCAGATATCGGACTGAGGCTTGTAGTCGCCCTTCCTGGCATTGAAGATTGCGAGGTCGAGTGCGCCTTGAGCCTGGGCGCGCGCGTCCTGGAGGATCGAGGTCATCTCGCCGGCCTTGACGGCGTGGAGCGCGTCGGTGATGCCGTCGATACCGGCAATGGCGAAACTCTTGACGTCAAGGCCGGCGGCCTTGATCGCCTCGATCGCGCCGAGAGCCATTTCGTCGTTCTGGCCGATCACGCCGTTGATCTGCTTCGGGTGGGCGGTCAGCCAGTTTTCCATCAGCGTCTGGGCTTCGGCGCGCGACCAGTTCGCCGTCTGGTCCTCGAGAACCTTGACGTCGGGGCACTCGGCAAGCGCCTTCTTGTTGCCTTCGAGGCGGGAAATCTGCGCGGACTGACCGACTGGCCCCTCGAGGATGACGACGTTGCCCTTGCAGCCGATCTTGTCGAGCACGGTCTTGGCTTCCAAATAGCCCGAGATCGTGTCGTCTGATCCGACATAGGAGGTCAGCAGATCGGAGTTGACGCGGGTGTTCGAGCCGATGACCGGAATGCCGGCGTCGGCGGCCGACTGTACGGCGGCGGCGCCCGCGTCGACGTCGATCGGTGCGAAGATGATCGCATTGTATTTCTGCGTGACCATCGTCTTGAACTGGTCCTGCTGGACCAGCGCATCATAGCGGCCGTCAAACACCGTCAGCTCGACCTCGCCGCTCTTGACGGCCGGGTGCTCCTGAAGCGCCGCCGCCCAGATCTGCATGAATTCCGCATTCAAGCCGTAGGGTGCTGCACCTATCTTGATCTTCTCCTGCGCCATCGCAGACGAAGCCAGCAGCGCGGTCGCGGATGCGAGCGCAATCATCCATCTTTTCATTTTGTTACCTCCACTTGAGTGAGCGACCGACATGGTTCGCCTTTCAACGGACGCGCGTGATGCAGGTCCGGTGCCTGAAGGGGCTGTCGAGCATCGATATTGCCAAAGCAGAATCCGCTTTGACTCCAATGCTCTAAGCCCCGTAGTTCCTCTTCTGGTCGAGCATCACAGCGCCAACGATCAGGGCGCCCTTGAGCACTTGCTGGTAGTAGGATTGGATGCCCATGAGATCGAGGCCGTTGTTCATGACGCCGATGATCAGCGCCCCGATCAATGTGCCGGTGACCCGGCCGACGCCTCCCGAAAGACTGGTTCCGCCGATCACCACCGCCGCGATCGCGTCGAGTTCGTAGGCGATTCCGGCCTGGGGAAGTGCGGAACCGGTACGGGCGCTGAGCAGCATTCCGGCGAAACCGGCAAGGCCGCCGGAGATGACATAGACGACGAACTGGATGCGGGTGATGTTGATGCCCGAGGTCCTCGCCGCATGCGGATTGCCGCCCACGGCATAGATGTAGCGGCCGAAACGGGTCCGGTTGAGGATCCACCACGAAACGGCGAACACGATCGCGAGAATGATGACCGGCGCGGGTATGCCAAAGACGTCGCCCGTGCCGATCCAGCGGAAGGCCGGCGTCAGCGCCGGGACGGGACGGCCCCCACCATAGATGAGGGTCAGCCCGCGCGCGGCCGACAGCATACCCAGCGTCGCCACGAAGGCCGGCACCGAAAACCGCGACACGATCAAGCCGGAGACGGCGCCGCAGGCTATGCCGACCAGCAGGCCGATGCCGATCCCCAGCGCGACGGGATAGGGCGCCCCGGAAATTCCGGCGGTCGCGGAGCTGGTGACGAAACTGGCGCTGACGATGCCGGCAAGCGCGACAACAGAGCCGACGGAGAGATCGATACCGCGGGTCAGGATGACGAAGGTCATGCCGATGGCGAGGACACCGTTGATCGAGGTCTGCAGCAGCACGTTCGAGATGTTGCCGGCGGTCAGGAAGAACTCGTTGGAGACCGACAGAACCGCCACCAGGATCAGGAAGGCGAGGAAGATGCCGTATTCCTGGATCAACAGCCGGCGCTGCTCGGAACCCAGCCAGCCCTTGGCCTTCTTGTCGTCGCCAACCGACATCATTTTCTCCTCTGCCGCCGAGCGAACGCCCTGTCCCGGTTCAGGTTGATAGGTGGACGAGTGATTGGGCATCCGTTTCCTCCCGGCTGAAGATTCCGGCGCTCCTGCCGGCCCGCATCACCATGATCCGGTCCGACATGCCGAGCACTTCGTCGATTTCCGATGAGATCATCACCACCGTGCCGCCGGCGGCGGCAAAGTCGCTGATGATCCGATAGATTTCACGCTTGGCGCCGACGTCGACGCCGCGGGTCGGCTCGTCCAGCAGCAGGACTTTCGGGTTGCGCAGGAACCATTTGCCGAGCACCACCTTCTGCTGGTTGCCTCCCGAAAGACCGGAGACCGGCATCGTGTCGCGCGCCGCCTTGATCTGAAACTGCTCGCGCATGTCGCGGCTTGCGCGCGCCTCCCGGGTCCGATCCATGGCGAAGGCGGGGCTCATTTCCGGCAGGCTCGCCATGCAGATGTTCGCCCGCACGGAATCGGAGAGATTGAGGCCGGTCAGCTTGCGGTCCTCGGTGACCAGCGCCAGGCCAAGCGCCATGGCGTCCGCCGGCTTGGAGATGGTGACCTCGGCGCCATCGACCGCAACACGTCCCGCCGACGGTTTGTCGAGCCCGAACAGGCAGTTGAAGATTTCCGTTCGCCCGGCGCCCATCAGGCCATAAATGCCGAAGATCTCGCCCTTCCGCACCGAGAAGGAGATGTCCTCGATCTTGTTCGGGCAAGAGAGCGCGACAACCTCTATGCCGGTTTCCGGCGTCGGCGCGTTGGTCTTGACGTACTCCTCCGACAGCTCGCGTCCGACGATCATGCGAATGAGGCCGGGCCGGTCGATGTCGGCAAGTGCGCCACTGCCGACATAGGCGCCGTCGCGAAAGACCGTGTAGGAATCGGCGATCTGGAAAATCTCCGACAGACGGTGGGAGACGTAGACGATGCCGCGCCCTTGCGCCTGCAGGCGGCGGATCGCGTCGAAGAGGTGTTGGGCCTCCCGCTCGCCGATCGCCGACGTCGGCTCATCCATGAAGATGACCTCCGCGTCGTGACTGAGCGCCTTGGCGATCTCGACCAGCTGCATCTGCGCGACCGAGAGGTTCATCATGTAGCTTGTGGCGCGAATATCGAATTCGAGATCGTCCAGCAGCTTTTGCGCTGACCGGTTCATCGCCCGGAAATCGATGCCGCCGAAGCGCGCCTTGGGTTCGCGGCCGAGATAGATGTTTTCGGCGACCGTCATATGGGGAACAGGGCTAAGTTCCTGTTCGATGATGGCAATGCCCGAGGCGAGTGCGTCGGCCGGGCTTGTGAATTCCACCTCCTTGCCGCGACGGCGGATTGCGCCGGCATCGCGCTTGAAGATGCCCATCAGTATCTTGAGGAAGGTCGACTTGCCGGCGCCGTTGCCGCCGCAGAGCGCATGAACCGTGCCGGCGCGAAGCTGAAAGCGGCCGTCGCGCAAGGCGGCGACGCCACCAAAGGACTTTTTCAGCCCTTCCACCTCGAGCAAAAGCTCCACGTCGTTCTCCTCCCAGGCATTCGGCAGTCCCGTTGGGGAGCCGATCGGCACGAGGGTCTTCGCCCCATACGTCGATGCTGACAATAGTCAGTTGATGATCGACAAATGTCAAGCGCATGATTTTGTGATGCCTGGATTGACGGTTTTGCTCCGCGCGTCCAACCTCATTGGCAAGCGTAGTTCGTGCAGCGCTGACCCAGGCTCTGCCCACAGGTAGGACGCCGGGAACAGGGCTTCTTCCAGGACATCCAGACCTATGACGCGACCGGTGGAACAGCTTCTTTCCCAGCTCCATGCGCGGTTCGACACCGCTTCTGTCCTGGTCGGTGACGCGGTCGACCCGCGTTACAGCGACGACCTTTCCGGAAAGAACGGAGTGCGCCCGGAACTCGTCCTGCGTCCGCGCACCACGGCGGAGGTGGCTGAGATGCTGCGGCTCTGCAACGACATCGGCCAGCGGCTTGTCGTCCATGGCGGCCGTACCGGCCTTGCCGGTGCGGCGCGCGTCGAGCCGGGCGAGGCGGTGCTGTCGCTGGAGCGGATGACCGCGATCGAGGCGCCTGACCGGGAGGCCGCGACAATCGTCGCCGAAGCCGGCGTGCCGCTGCAGGTGGTTCAGAACGCGGCCGATGCGGCCGGCCTGCTGTTCGGCGTTGATATCGGGGCGCGGGGAACGGCCACAGTCGGCGGCAATGTCGCCACCAATGCCGGCGGCATTCGCGTGCTGCGCTATGGCATGTACCGGGCGCAGGTGCTGGGTCTGGAAGCGGTGCTGGCGAACGGATCGATCCTGACCTCGCTAAAGGGGCTGCCCAAGGATAATTCCGGCTATGATCTCAACCAGCTCTTCATCGGCAGCGAAGGTACGCTCGGCGTGGTCACGCGCGCCTGCCTGCGGCTGCACCCGAAGCCGGCCACGGAGGTCAACGCCTTTTGCGCACTCGCCTCGCTCGAAGCGGCAATCGCCCTGCTCGGGCTGCTCAGGCAAAGGCTCGGGCCGTTGCTGTCGGCCTATGAGGTGAACTTTTCGCCCCTCTACGGCGCCATGATCGCCGGCATGCAGGCCCCGGCGCCGCTGCCTGCCGGTGCGCCCGTCTATGTGCTGGCCGAAATACAGGGCACCGAGTCCGACCGGGACGGAGAGCGGTTCGCCGCGGTGTTGATGCAGGCCGTCGAGGAGGGTGTGATCGATGACGTGGTCGTCTCGCAGTCGCCGCGCGAGTTCCGCGCCCTGTGGGATGTGCGGGAAGACGCCAACCGCTTCCTGTTTTCGATCGAGGGCCTGGTCGGTGTCGACATCAGCATCCCGCTGGCGCGGATGGCAGCATTCCTTCGAGATGCGGAAGTAGCGATCCGCACTGCTGACCGCAATGCCGAGATCTACGTCTTCGGCCATCTCGGCGATGGCAATCTCCACTATCAGGTGCAGACCAGCGAGCCGGCATTGGCCTATGATATCGTCTATCGCGGCGTGGCCGCCGCCGGCGGCGCCGTCTCGGCCGAACACGGCATCGGCCTCGACAAGAAGAAGTGGCTGCACCTGGTGCGCAGCGAGGCCGAGATCGCCGCCATGCGGCGCCTGAAGGCGGCCTTCGACCCGACCAACATCCTCAATCCCGGCCGCATCTTCGACGCCGCGCCCCGGTGATCGCAAGCGTGCTGACGCGGTGAGCGCGGCCGCAACTGCGGCCGCGTCGCCGCTTGTGGATACGCCCCGCGGATGCTTTGTGCGTCACGCAGACAAGGATGCGCGTTATCGCCTGACGGTGTTCAAAAGAGCTTCGCCGGTGGTAGCGACCACGTGTTGCGGCTCGCGACAGATGCCAGTCCGCTCGAGCCATTGACAATCATTGCGGACAGCCCGGCTCTGAGCTAATTTAGAGCCTAATCAGACGAGGAATGTGCCCGCTGTCGCGACGGCTTTTCTCTCTCTCTCTTTTCCTGTCTCGGCAGATTGTGACCTTTTTAACAGACCTCGATACCGCAAGCTGCATTCTTGTGGTCTCCGGGTAATAGCAGTTAAGGGATCTGCCATGCTCCGATGCTGCGCGTTCATTGCAGCCTTGATCCTCGCGGGCTTCACGGCGTTCGAAGCTTGCGCCGATCGAAGGGTTGCCTTTGTCATCGGCAATTCCGACTACCGGGACATTCCGGCGCTGAAGAACCCGGACAAGGATGCCGAGGACGTATCCAAAACGTTTCGGCTGGCCGGTTTCGAGGTCTTCGTCGCCAAGGATCTTACCAAGCTCCAATTCGAGGAGCAGTTTCGCAACTATCTCTCGGCGGTGGACGGCGCGGATCTGTCGGTCGTCTACTATTCAGGCCATGGCTTTCAGGTCGGTGGCGAAAATTTCCTGATCCCGGTCGATGCCTCGTTGAAAAAGGCGGCGGACATCGAGGTCCAGGCCATCAAGCTCAACGATGTGCTGGAGCAGTTGCGTTCGAAGTCGAAGATCCAGGTGATCATCCTCGATGCCTGCCGCAACAATCCGTTTCCACGCAAGGATTACTGGCTGCGAGACCAGCTTCTCACCGCGGGGAATACCGGCCTTGCGCAGGTGCGAAGCTCGCTGAACACCTTGATTGCCTTTGCCACCGAACCCGGGGCGGTCGCCTATGATGGCACCGGCGACCTCAGCCCGTTTTCGGCGGCGTTCTCGCGTCGCGCGCTGGCGCCGAACCAGGAGATCCGCACGGTCATGGCGGCGGTGCGCCGGGATGTGGTCGAGGCCACGAAAGGCCTGCAGGTTCCCTGGGAAAACTCGTCGCTGATCGACGAAGTCGTGTTCATGCGCCGCAGCAACCGCCCGTCGCTGCCGCCGGTGCTGGAAAAGGTCGTGTTGTCGGGGGTCGGCCCGGTTGATCTTGGCTTGCCGGAACCAGTCGATGTCGACGGCGGTACGATCACCGTAAGTGTCGAGAGACCGCCCGCGCTCGGGCGCCTGATGCTCGACGGCAAGCCTGTCGAAGTGGGTGAGCCCATCCAGGGCAGGGACCTGCCACGCCTGAAGATGGATGTCCCGAAGGGGGTCGCCGCGCAGGACGAGGTGGACATGCTGGCCTATGCCACCCATGACAATTGGGGCGGCCAAACCCAGGGCATACTGGTGTTCCGCGTCAAAAGCGGCGAAGGCGCCGAGGGCCAGCAGGTCATGGCTTCGCTCGAGGCCGAGCAGAAGCAGCAGGTTCTGGAGCGCGGCATTCACATCACCGGTGCGGCCGAAGCGATCGAAAACCGTGACATCGATATTCCGGTCGGCGTCGGCCCGGTTGCGCTGAAGCTGGATTTCCCGACCGACGATCCCGCGGTCAGCCTGAAGGTTTCGGGATATCCGGCGACGGGAACGCTTTCGCTGCCGGACCGGACCCTGTCGCCCGAATCGAGCCTGATGGCCGGTGAAGTCGACCGGCTGCGCTACGAGCCCCAGATCGGCGCCGGCGCGCCGGTCACGGTCGGCTTCGAGATCCGGGCGGACAGCAACTCGTCCAAGCCCGCGACGATGAAACTGTCGCCGACGGTTGACCCATGCGATACGGCCGCTGGCGAACCGCTCGACCTGCAAGGCGTCGTCCCTGGCCTGCTGCCGAACGAAATCGGCGCCACGGCGGTGAAGGTCTGCGAGGCCGCGGTGAAGGCTTATCCGGATGTGCCGCGCTTCCGCTACGAACTGGGGCGCGCTCTGCTTGCGGCCGGCAAGGTCGAGGAAGCGAAGACGGCCGTCGAGGAGGCCGCCAAGAAGGGACATGTCCGCGCCGTGTTCGAACTCGGCTACATGTATGCGACTGGAACCGGAATGGCGATTGACCGGACGCAGGCCAATGCCCTCTACAAGGCGGCGGCCGACAAGGGCGATCCCTATGGCATGACGTCCTGGGGCCGCGCCCTGTTCAATGGCTATGGCGTCAAGTCCGATACCGCCAAGGGCCTGGACCTGCTGCTCAAGGCGGCGGCGATGGGGCATACCTACGCCATGAACGATCTCGCCGCGATCTTCACCGAGGGCCGCAACGGCGTGACCGCCGATGCGGCTCGTGCCGTCGCCTTCCTGGAAGCCGGCGTGCAGCGGCAGGACATGTATTCGATGAACCTGCTCGGCCGCAATTACCTCAATGGTCAGGGCGTGGAGAAGGACCCGAAGACGGCGCTGGGGCTTTTCCAGAAGTCCATGGACCTCGGCCAGCCTTACGCTCCCGGCAGCCTTGCGCGCATGTACCGCGACGGTGTCGGCGTGGAGCAAGACCTCGGCGAAGCGCAGAGACTGTTCGAACTGGCGACCGCCCGCGGCGACCAGTCCAGTGCCTATGACCGCGCGGCCCTCGAAATGCAGAAAGGCGACACGGCCGATCAGGCCGTTGCCGTGCGTTTCCTTGCATTCGCGGTCGCACTCGATCGCCGCAAGGAGCTACCGGACGCACCGAAAGTACTGGCGCAGTTTGGAGCGAAGCCGAAAACGGCGGCGTTGAAAGAGCTGCGCCAGGAGCTCAAGTCAAAAATTTCCGCGTCCGGTTCGCTGGACGCACAACTGGTCAGCGTGGCCAGGCGAGTCTGGGAAGAAGCCAATCCGCGTCGGGACGTGTTTTGATCAACTGGGAGGCAATGGTGGGCAGGACATCGAAGCAGGCAATCATCGGAACAATTTTGTCCGGCCTTGTAGCGGGGCTCATGGGCTGCACGTCCTTGGTGCCCCAGCCTGAACCGACGCCACTTGTGGCGAAGCCCCAGCCGAAGGTCGTACGCACGGTGCCGCCGCCAAAGAAGAAGGTGATCGTCAAGAAAGTGGCCCAGCCGGCTGAGGAGGTCCAGCCGGTTGAAGAAGCCCCTGTGAAGCCGCCCGTCGTTCCCACTGCGGGTGGAGGCGGAAGCGGAGGCGGAAGCAGCGGTGGCGGCGGCGGCTGGGGAGGTTGATCAGTAAGTGTTAGGCGGGGAGGCGTTTCCGCCGCAGGCAGCAATCCAAGCGCCGAACACCGCGGTCCGCCAGCAAGCGCTGGCACTACGCGGGCAGGCTTCGTGTTCCTATGACTGCCTTTGCGCGCCATCCCGCAACTCAGGCCGAGCGGGTGTTTCAGCTTTAGGAACGATCGGGGGCGGATGCTCTCCGGGGCAAGTGTTCCATGGTCTCGGCCGGCATCGCGTGGTGCCGGTATCGAAGCGGAAGTCTGTGGTCCTGGGCAGGGGGCCATGCCCGAAATCGGGCAGAACTAATACGTGGCCGCCGATTGGTGCTGTGCCTCGATCTCCGCCATCTGGATGCCCATTTCGACAAAGGCGGAGAGAACGGCAAAACGGTCCTCGAGCGCAACACGCGCCAGTCCGGCCAGAACCCCTGCGTTGACCGCGTGGGCGGCGGGGAAGGCTTGCAAGTCCGGTGCCGCTGCCGGGTCCATGGTCGCCAGGCCGATGTCATCCCATCCCGCGGCCAGGGCGATCCAGCCGCCCGGCGTTACCGGCTGCATTGCGGCAGCCGTGCTCACCGCTGCGCGATGGTGAGGACTGTCGGGTTCGCCGACCCGATCGCGAACCAGTGCGAGCAGCTCCTGATCATTCCCGTCCAGCAGTTCGGTCAGATGGCTCAGGCACTCATGCGCCCACCAGAGGGCTGCCCGCTCGGGAAGCAGATAGGCGCAGAACGTGATCGCCTCCTCCGGCACGCGGCCGGCGAGGAGGGCGCGGCAGAATTCGATCGAAGCCTGTTCGGTCGGCGGTGTGCGCATGTCCCGGGCAATAGCGGGACTAGCCATGAAAAGATCCCGTGCCGTTCTGAATCGGAGCCCGTTGGCCATGGCCGCCACGCTTTCCCCCAGGGAATATACTCCACTCAAGCGCCCGGCGAGGCGCGGGTCAAGTCTCTCCTTTGGCTAGGCCGAGGCCGACCGGCCGCGTGCGTTTGTTCACAGACAATTGCCGCAAGATTTGGTATAGTCCGCGGCTGGCAAAATCGGATGCTCAGACAGGAGTAACCGCAATGCATTTCGGCAGTTCAGCCCTCGTGTTGGCGGTCGTGGTTTTTGCGACCCACGCCTCCGCCGATCCAACTCAGAAATCGGAAGACATCGTGAAGTTCTTTGCCGGAGCAGGCAATCTCGGCGCGGCGCGCGGCATCTGCGTCGGCACCGAGGAAGAGTGCAAGAGCAAGAGCGAGACGAACAAGGCGCCGGCCAAGAAATCCAGCCTCGACATGCTGATCAATTTCGGACTGGATTCGGCCGAGCTCAATGCGACCGCTCGCTCCGAGCTCGACGAGTTCGCCAAAGCGCTGAAAGACAGCCGGTTGAGCACACTCAGCTTCGTCGTCGAGGGCTACACCGATGCCTCCGGCTCGGCCCGCTACAATGAGGGACTGTCGCAACGAAGGGCGCGATCGGTGACCGCCTTCCTGACGTCCAGCGGCGTCGACGTCGCCCGCATCAAGGCGATTGGCATGGGCGAAAACAATCCGCGCGCGCCCAATCCCTATGATCCGGTCAACCGGCGGGTGGAGATGCGCATAAGCGCGCAATAGCCAGCGCCGGCCGGCGCATATCGCGCCGGCTCAAGAGCCCAGTCCGTCAGTCCTTGTTGAGCACGCCGCCCACGGCCACGCCGGTGCCGAAGATCAGCGCCTTGGTCAGGAAGTCGTTGTTGTTGTTCTCAGGCGGCGGGGAGTCTTCCCGCCCGACCAAGGTATCGCGGTTGGTGCGCTTCTTCTGAACGACCTGCTGCTGCTTCTTGCGGGGTTTCTGCGCCACCGGCTTTTGCGCGCGGGCCTTCTGCACCGACTGCCTTTTCGGCTGCTCCGCTCGGACCTGATCGGCGGCGTGCCTGGCGCGTACGGCGTCCATCATCGGATCCGTCTGGACAACCAGGAACGCCAGTTGCTCGCGCGTCAGGAAGGTGGTGGGCGGCAGCCCGTTCTTCTCTTGCCAGTCGCCGATCGCCTGGCGGGTCTTAGGCCCGATGTTTCCGTCGACGCGACCAAGTTCGTTGCCCAGCGCTTCGACGCGCAACTGCAGGTCGATGCGACCCTCGCGATCGAGACCGATGGCACTTTCCGTCAGCTCGGAACCGAGCGCCTGCTTCATATCGTCCGAAATGCCGACCGTCGTGCGCACGGCAGAGCCGGAGTTGGCGTTCGCCTCGTCCGCATCGAGTGCCGCGACCTGCCGGTCTTCGGTTTTGGGGTCGTTCAATTCATCGATGCTCAGCCGGGCCACGGTGGCAAAGCGGCCACTTGGAAACTGCTCCAGATAGGCTTCGTAGAACGGCACCGAGTTGCGCTTGGAGGCTTCATCCCAGAGGCGCTGCTCGACTTCCCAGGACGGAGGTTCACCAACCACCAGGGCGGGAGCGGCTGCCGCCGCGGCGCCGGCTGCGTCGGTGGCCGGTTTTGTTACAGGCGCCGCCACGACGGGTTTGCCAATGAAGACCTCGCGCCCCAGCGATGCGTTGTGCCATGGCCGCTGGCGACCTTTGGTGGTCTCGGTCACTTCGCCGCGCACGCGGGTCAGCGCGCTCTGGATCTCAATGCCTGGTTCGGTCAGGTGCCTAGCGAGCGCGGTGGAGTAGGGGCTGTTGACGCCGTTGCCGTCGAAGGCGATGGCGCCCGGATCCGTTGCATAGGCAATCAGGATGCCACCGGTGCCGACGCCTTCCGATCTTGCTTCGATCGGCGCCAGGCCGGAGCCCAGCGAGCGCGACTTCGGCAGCGAGGCAGCCAGCGTCCTGGCGAGCGGATTGTCGCGGCAGGCATCGAGGATGATGACGCCAACCGCCGGGTCGGCTGGCAATGCTGCCATGAACTCGTCGATCTGGACGGTGCGGGTCTTGAGATAGGCGGGCGACGTCAGTTCGGCGTCTACCGGGATGAGAAAATTCTTGCCGTCGACCTGCATGCCGTGGCCGGCATAGAAAATGACGGCAAGGTCGGCGTCGTAGGATTGCTCGGTGAACCGGCTGATCAGGCTGTGCATGCCCGCATTGTCCTGATCCACCCCCTCGATCACCTCGAAGCCGGCATTGCGCAGGGTCGATGCGATCAGGTGGGCATCGTTGGCAGGATTGGGCAAGGCAACCGCATGGACGTATTTGCTGTTGCCGATCACCAGCGCGACGCGTTTAGCATCAGGCGCGGCAGCATCGGGTGCCGCAGCCTGGGCGCCAAGCGAGGCCAGGACAAACAGGATAATTCCGCTCACAAGGACGGCGAACGCTTTCATGGATCAGCCCTCCGCCCCACCCGGGGCGCGCTATTGATGTCTGCGCATGCTAACTTTCACTAGCGACACAGTCGCTTCTGCCAAAACGGCTCTTGAGCGTATGTGATCTCGACCACAGTTTTGGTTCACAAAGAGCCCGAAAAAAGTTCGTTATTGTAACACTTGGCGGCAGGAACACCAACGATGACGGCGAAACGCTGCAAGGGGCAGGTTCAAAGAGTCTTCTGAATCGAGCCTATGAGGGCCGTGACGGCCTGCTTGTATTTTTCGAACTCCGGCGATGTCTGCCGGATTTCCACCGTGGTCGTTCCCTGGCCTGTTCCGGTCGTCGGCGGGAGCTTGCGGCCCATCTTCCTTTCGGCCCAGTCGACGACGTAGCTGGCGGACTTGCCGGTGAGAAACGGATTGGCCTGGATGACGGCCGACCCGAGCACGGCGCTCAATTGCGACGACCCCGGCGACGCCAACACCTGATGCGCGCCTTCCATGCCGAGGAAATGGCAGAGATAGAGCCGGCCGGCGGTGATCTGGTGGCCGCGCGCCCTGAGATAGGCTTCGCCTTCGCGCGCCAGGTTGCGCACCATCTCGCGCGAAAGCGTGGCATCGTAGCGCAGCGCGAGCAGATCGGCGGTCGACAGCGTGCGGGCGAGATCGGGGCGGTAGGTGTTCATCATCCGGATCCAGGTCTTGGATATGAACTGGCCGGCGCCGGTTGCCGAGGAGAGCGGATTCTTGGCGCGGGCACTGCCGCCGCTTTCGACATGGACGATACGGTCGGTCAGCGTTTCGACGGCAGGATCGCTCGTTGTTGCGATTGCCGCGGTCACGTTGCCGAGCGGATCGATCGCCTGGCCGTTCTGATAGAGTTCGAAATGCAGATGCGGTCCGGTCGACAGGCCGGTGGTGCCGATATAGCCAATGACGTCGCCGGCCTTCACCTTGGTGCCGACACCGCTCGCTATCGCGAATTTCTGCATATGCGCGTAGCGCGTCTCGCGCCCGTTGCTGTTCGCGATCTTCACCAGATTGCCGTAACCGCCGCCGTCGCCCTGGAAGGTGATCTCGCCATCGAAGGCGGCTGCGATCGGTGTGCCCACGGGGGCCGCCCAATCGACGCCCTTGTGGATACGAACCACCCCCAGAATTGGGTGCTTGCGCGGGCCGAAGGTCGACGTCATGACGCCGTTGACCGGCGTGACCATGCCGTTGGTGACCGTCAGCGAGCGTACCTGATCGTCGCCGCCGACGCAGGCGAACTGGCCGTCGCTCTGTTGGAAGACGAAACAGTCGAGGCTTTTTTCCGTACCCTGCACACCGACATACAAGACCCGCCCGTCGGTCTCACTCTTGCCGCGCGGTGTTTGCGAATAGATCAGGACCAGACGCTGGTCCTCGCTGGCGAAGGCATCCAGGTCCTGTCCTCTCGACAGATACATGATCGCTTCGCCGATCACGCCGGTCGGAACCTTGTTGCGCGCGGCTGTCGAATAGATTGCGTCAAGCAGGCGATACTGCCGCTTGTGCGTGCCTTCCTCCTGTGCCCCCGAATAGTTGAACAGATCCTCGCGCACCCAAGGGTCGACACCCGATACGAATGCGCCCGTGGCGTTGCGCGTCAGCGTGCCGACAAAGATGTTCTTGGCGTAGATCGAAACCTGCATTAGCGACATCGTCGTCGTCTCGCGCGTCGGCCTGAACCCACGCATGGCGACGACATAGCCCGGCTCCAGGCCGTCTCGGTTGAACAGGCTTTTGAGGGCTTCTCCCGCCTGTTTGGCATCCTCGGCGGAGAAATGCGCGTCGAGCGCAACGCTGTCCAGGCTGCGATCGTTGAGGATCTTCACGAACGTGTCTTCGGTCGCCTCGAAGCGCTGATACTCGCTGGTGACGGTCGCGACGCTGGTGTTGTTTTCGATCTGGGTCTTCTGGAACGCGGGAAGGGCGGCCTCGCCGGCATCGATTGTTTCGCCCCAGCCGGCTTCAGGATCGTCGGCATCCGCCTGCGGCTGCGCAGTGGCCGGAGCCTCTCCCGCTACCGGCGATGGCTGAAGTTCGTTCTGCAGGTCGCTGGCTGGCGCGTCGCTGGACGGCACGTCGCCGGACGGTGGCGGCGCGGTCTGCCGCTGCGCCTGGAAGAATGCGAAATCCTCCTGCGTCGACGGGATGGTGGTCATGAATTTTTCACTGGCGCTGAGCATCACGTCCGACAGGATTTCGATCTGCGGAGAGACGCCGGCCTGATCGAGCTCCGCCGGCCGCGCGATCGACTGGGCCTTCGACGAGGTGTCGGCATCGGGGGCAAGGGTGATCCACATAGGGTCCCCGGCAAGATCGATGATGGCCGGCACATAGACCGACGCGTCGGCCGGCACGTCGTCGGCGCCTTCGACGGCATGCAGTTCCTCGTCCTCGTCGCCAAAGGACCAATAGTCCGCGGTAAGATAGAAGCCGACGCCCAACGAAATCACCGCAAGCACGGCGAAGCCGGCAGCGAGGCTCAGCCACAGCCTGCGCCTGCGAAGCGCCAGGCGTGCCTGCTTCTTTGCTTTGAAGCTGGTGTCGATGCTGTGCGTCACGGATTGCTTCCGGTCAGGAAAAACGTCCACCGCGCCTGTTCGAGCGTGTCGACTTCGAGAAAGCCCGCGGCGATATGGCCGCGCTGCCAGCATTCATCGATGCCGCGGATCGAGAAGCGCCGTCGCTCGATGCACATTTCGGTCGACCCGTTCAGGATCGCATGACCGAAGACATCGGTCGCATAGATATAGACGTAGCGGTTGGTCAGCTCCTCGCGGATCACGTTTACGCACTGGTTCGCGCCGATGGTCCACCAGCCGTCGGTCTGGTCGGCATTGTCGACCTTCTGGCCGACGGCGAGATTGACGACGTCGAGCGTCTGGTTGCAGACGGTGAATTCGGCGCGCGCGGGATTGGATGACAGGATGGCCAGCAGTGCCGCGCCCAGGATCACGGCAAGCTTCATGCGCCCCGTCAGCAGCGCTCTATCTCTTTGTTTTGACGCAATTCCGGACGGAAAACCGCTACGCACTTTTCCTGGAATTGCTCTAGCCCAATCACGCTGTTGCTTGGGCGAGAGGACGGGCGGGAAGGAAGAACGCATGCGGCGGAGTTCCATCGGGCGCCCATGCTACCCGCCGAGCCGGAAATATTTGGCGGTGGCGGAGAATTCTGATCCGCTGGTCTCGATCTCCTCGAGAATCTTGGGCAGCACCACCGAGGCCGGCGTCGGCGCGGAGAAGGCCGCCGCCTGGATGTCCTGCGGGCCGGTGATCACCAGGATGATCTGCGGCACGGCCTTGCCGGCCGCCTTGTCGGCGGCGCCGAGGCCGATCGGGATTTTGAAGGTCGCTCTGTCCGATTGCACGACCATACGGTCGTCAAGGTTGAAGGCCATGCCCTTGTGGTCGATCAGCAGCACGCTGGAGATCAGGCCGCCATGCGTCACCAGCGTGCCGCCGATCGGCGAGCCGTCCGGCACCGATGTCCGATCGAGAACGAGCTCAGGCTTGTCGGCGGCGGTCCGGCCTAGAAAGCTCAGGAAACTGGTGATCTCGCACTGGGTCGGTTCGATGAGGCGGACGCTGATGTCAGGCTCGACCTGGAACCTCGCCTGGAAGTCATGCAGCATGCGTTCGAAGGGCTGGACTTGCGTGCCAAATCCCTCGATCGCGGCGGATTTGTCGGTCGCGGCCGTGAGGGTCGCATAGAAACAGTCGCCGCCGCCGAAGTCGCGCACCCAGGAGGCGCGCAGCGCCATCGCGCCGACGGGGGGCGGTGCCGGCGGCGTTTCCGGCTTGGGCACGTTCAGGGCGACATCTGTGTCGTCCGGCTGCTCGGCCGCAGGCGGTTCGGTTGGCGGCGCTGGTGTGGTCGTGGCTTCCGGCTGGCTTGCGTCCGGTTGTGACGTTTGCGCCGTAGTATTAGGCTTCGCGGGCTGGCCCGCCGGTTGCTCGGGCTTCTGGGTCACCACGATGTCCGGCTGCGGCGGAGGCGGTGTCACAGCTTTCTCGGCCGGTGTCGGGGCAGGTGCGACTTTGACGGGTGGCGGGGCGGGAGCGGCCTTGGCGGGCGGCGTAACCGTCTCCTGGCTGTCGCCTGTCACGGCCTCCGGCTGGTTTGCCGGCGGCACCTTTTCGGCCGGCGCCAGTTCGATTGGCGCTTGCGTCTCGCTTGCCGTCGGCTTCGGGGTTTCCTCGACTGGCGGGAGAGGTTCGGGCGGCTGTGCAGGCTCCGGCTTTTGGCCGGCCACGGTATCCGCCTGATTTTCAGCAGGCGGCGCAGTTGTCTGCGCTTGAGGCTGCTCTGGCGGTGTCGGCTTTGCCGATTCCGGCGCGTTGGACGCGCTATCGTTCGGGGCCGGCTTTGGTGCCTCCGGCACCGAAAGCGTTGTCTTGCCGGCAGGCGCTGGCGGCACCGGCGTCAGGATGCCGCTGAGATAGACGCCCGCCCCCGATACCACGGCCAAAGCCGCCACGGCGGCGATCGCGATGTTTCGGATCCTTGCGGGCTTTGCGGCGGCAGGAGGCGCGACCGCGCGTGGGGCGGCGGCCGAAGGTCGCGGTTCGGACAGATGCGCGGGTCGGACATGCGGAACGAAGCGCTGTCCGTCGGGGGCCCTTGAAGGCTGCTCCTGGGTTCTGGAGCCAGGCGCCAATGTTCCTCCAGCTCGTGGCAAGCCCGGCCGCTCGCGCGGCTTAAGCGAGGCCGGCGGCGCCGTTGCTTCGCTGTCGGTGTCGTCGCGAGTCATCCTGGCGATTTCAGCCATGCTGGCCGGCCGGTCGCGCGGATCCGGCTGCAGCATCGCTTCGACAATGTCCCTGAAATCGGCATCGATGTCTGAGAGGTCAGGGACGGTCCGGCGCTTTTCCACGATCTCGAACTGGGAGCCGCTCATGTCGATCGGCTTGCCGCGGAGCGCCGCGGCCAGCACCAGTCCCAGGCTGTAGATATCGGACTGCTCGCTGACATCGCCGCTGTAGAGGCCAAGTTGCTCGGGCGAAACATAATTGTACTTTCCAGCGAACTTTCCGCCGATCAGCGTCTCGCCGCCCACGGTCGCCGAACGCGCGATGCCGAAATCGATGATCTTGGCGCGGTCGACCCGGCCGCCTGGCAGGATGATGTTATCGGGAGAGAGGTCGCGGTGTATGGCACCCGCCTGGTGCACTGCGCTCAGGCCGGAGGCGAGGCGATGGCACAGCTTGCGCACGTCCTGCAGCGCCATGGCGCCGCGCCGCATGACGTCGAACAGCGATTCACCGTCGACGAACTCCATGGCGAGGTAGGGGCGGCCAATGCCTGGATCGATGGTGAAGACGTGGTAGCGAACGACCGCGTCATGCGATAGGTGATTGAGGATCGACGCTTCCTTCTTGAACAGGGACAGTATCGTCTGGTCGCGGGCGAACTCGGGCAAGACGATCTTGATCGCGACATGGTCGCCGGTCTGAATGTTGTGGCCACGGTAGACCTCACCCATACCGCCGAATGCAATGCGCTCGTCGAGTTCGTAGATGCCGCTGAGCTGCGTGCCCACGCCGGTGCTGGCCAGGTTCGGCGAGATTCGCGTCTTGTCGTCGGCGCTCATCAGCCTCAATTCTCTGTTCTGTGCTGGCTCGGATGCAGCGTCTGCCCGTTGCGCGCATCGCCGATCTTCACCAGCACGATGGTGACATTGTCGGTTCCGCCGCGCGCCAGCACCGTTTGAAGCAGGCTTTCGCATGCCGCGCGCGGTTTGCCCGACACCGCCGCGGCCTCGATCTCGGCGTCGCTGACATGCGCCGTCAGCCCATCGGTGCCGAGCACGAAAATGTCGCCCGGCATGAGCTCGCCCTGCTGGAAATCGATGACGACATCATCGCTGACACCGACCGCATGGGTGATGACATTGCGGCGCGGCCAAGTCAGTGCTTCGGCCTCGCTGATGACGCCGCGGTCGAGAAGCTCCTGAACCTCGGTATGGTCCCTCGAAACCTGCGAGATCGACGCGTTGCGGATCAGGTAGATACGGCTGTCGCCTGCCCACAGGCAGGCAAAGCGCCCATCCATCGCCAGAAGGGCGGCGAAGGTCGAGCCGATGGTTATGCCGCGTGTTCGCGATATCCTGCGGATTTCGGCATTGGCCCGGCTCAGCCTGTCCTCGAAGCGTGCGCGAAGGTCGGGTGCCGAACTGGCTATGCCGATCGTTGCCAGATGATCGACGATGCTGGCCGAAGCAACCTCTCCAGCCTCATGTCCACCCATGCCGTCGGCCACCACCCAGAGGCCGGTTTGCGGCTCGACCAGATAGTTGTCCTCATTGTGCTCGCGCACACAGCCCTTGTGACTGACGCCGAAGCTCTCAAAGGGAAGGGCGACATTGTTCAACTTGCCACCAAGCGCTTCTCAAGCGTCCTCTGTGGCGCACCGTCGGGCGCTCGCATGCGCCAGTCTGCCACAAGCGCAAACATTAGAGTATCGAAATCAAGGCTCGGGGGTCTGTGGGCCGGGCAGGGTATCGTCAAGGACTGAAAGGCCATCTCAAAACGCTTTCGGACAGCTGAACGCGGAAAGTGCGGGAAGCAGGAAGGGGACGGGGCCCGAGCCGGCCTGCAACGTATAAGCGACATCGCGTCCGCCGATGACAAAGCGCGCCGCCATATTGCCTTCGCTGCCAGTGATGGCCGCCTTGTCCAGCAGCCGCTTCAGCGCCCACGGACCGTCGAACTTGATGGCGGATTCGCGGCCCGGCATTTCCGGCGTGAGGCTGAGGCTGGCGGACGAGGACGCCGTGCCGTTCGGCCAGGCCACCGTGCTCGGCGTGTTGCCCGCCTGGCTGCTCTGGACGGTCTGTCCGTCGACGTCGAGCACCGCTTGATCGGCGTCGCCATGCAGTGAAAACGGCGTGAAGGTGATACTGATCGAGGGCACCGATCCGCCGAGCGGGAAAAAGGCGGTGCGGATTTCCGCAGCCAGCTGGAAGTCCTTCAAGGTCGACTTCGAGAGGTCGCGTCCGAAGCGCGCCTCCTGTTTCCAGCTCCAGTCCTGGCCGGTCATGTCGATCAGCGAAGCGAGGTTCTGCGCGAAGAACCGGTCCATCACGCCGCCGGGTGCGAACAATTTGGCGAAATCCGCCATCGCAATGTCTTCTGTGCCGTTGTTGGCAAAAGGATAGCGGCCGTTGACGGCCTCCTCGCAGGGCTGCGTGACCGTCTGATCGAGCGCCTGGTTCAAATTCGCCACCGAGGTCTCGGTGACGTTGCCCTCGAACTCGTCGGCCGTGGCATTGACCATCCGGGCGAGTTGCTTGGGCAGACGCGAGACATTGGCGCGCAGCGTGGCGATCTGCAGCTGCAGGTTCGCGTTGATGCGTTCCGTCTGCGAAGGGACGTCGACCGCCAGTTTCAGGCTCTGGTGGATGTCGCGGAAATTCTGGGTCAGCGCATCGATCGGCCGGCGCCCGGCGGGGCCGCCCACCAGAGCCTGGAACGACCTGAACTGCGCCTCGATATTGGCGCCAGGATGTTGGCCTTGCGTGCCCGCGGTTCCCGTGCCGGCACGGCTTTGCGATTTTCCGCTGCCGATCTGTAAGCCGATGCGAGCCAGGCCCCTGGCGATATCCGCAGTGTCCTGCGGCTGGTTTCGAGCCGTGCCGGTGTCGGCCTCGTTGCCAGGGCCGATGTCCCGGGTCAGAGCTGTCTCATCGGCGATCGCGGTAAAAAGCCGGTCGATCGGCGAGCCTGGCGAGGAGGCGGCGGACAGCGCAATGTAGTTCGGCTTATCCTTCAGCATCGCCTTGAATCTCAATTGGTCGAGAATGGCGTTCCATGCCGCGGCGAATTCCTTGCCGTAGCGGTCGAGCAGTTCGGGGCCGAGCTTGAGCAATTCCTGGTCGATGCCACCCTGCTCGCCACCGCCGCCCAGAACCCACTGGTCGTCGACCAGCATCTGCGCAATGCGCGAGAGCTGTCCGAGGTAGAAGTCACTGAAGCCGGCATGCGTGTAGAGACCGGGAACGCGAAGATCCGACAGCTCGCTGCTATCGATGCGCTCGAACAGCAGCTGTGCTTCCGGGCCGGCTTTCGCGGCAACGGAAAAATCCTGCAGTGCCGCCCCGTAAATCGCCGATTTGATCAATGCCGTGGCACGATCGGCAAGGCTCATGCGTCCGAGCGAGCGCTGCGCGGCTTCGACAAGCGGCCGGTTGAGTTCGAAGACCGGATCATAGGCGTCGTCCAGCGCAAGCATGGCGCGCAGATGCTTTTCGAGTTGCGCCCGTCCCTCGCGGTTGTTTTCGCCCGGATACCGGTTCTGCTCCCAATCCTGCCTCATCCAGGAAACGATCAGCTCGTCGTCGACCTTCGGCGCCTTGCCGCCCAGCATCAGATAAATTTTCAACGGTTCGTAGAGCGCGGCGGGATCAGCCATCTTGGCCTGGATCGTGCGTTCGGCCTGAATGAGCAGCCGCGAGCGGAACGTTCGCTCCAGCGCCTGACGATAGGCCGCCTTTGATGCCGATAGCAGTCTTTCGCGCTGGCTGAGGCCGAAGGTTTCCTCGACCGGTGCCGGCACGTCACCCGTCTCATACCCGGCAGGCAGGTTGCGAAGCTGGTCGAGTGGGCCGAGGACGTTTTCGAGGTCGACGTCGGTAACCGTCGTGCTCTTGAGCAACGCGTCTGCCGTCTGGCGATATTGGCTGATGGCTTGCGTGGTGGAATCGATCAGCGACCTGTTGTCGGCAAAGCTCAGCGCCAGCGTGCCCAGCACCGCAGCTGCGATCAATGCGATCGCGCCAAAGCCGCCATATCTGGCGATCGCCGCACGCCGCTCCGCCGCCCTGTCGTAGGAGACCCAGCCGGACTCGGCGAAAATGACGCCGGTCAGCAGGTCATGCAGAAAGAAGCTCTTGCCGGTGCCGGAAAGATGCGCCTGGGAGCTGCTGCCGAAACTGCGGCCGATCGTGCCCAGCAGCTGGTCGATCGGCGTTCCCTCCTGCGTGCCCGACGAAAAATAGAGGCCGCGCAGGGTGACGTTCACCTGGCTGCGGGCCGGATCGAATATGCCGGTGACAAACCCGGAAATTCGGCTCCTCAGCGCGGCGAATTGCGCCGGAAAGCCGAAGATGGCGATGCGCGCGACCGGATCGGCTTCTTCCTGCAGGCGGTCGGGGATCTCTTCCGCCAGTTGGCTTGCCAGTGCGTCGAATTCCGTGGCGGCCTCGCCAGCCATGTTCTTGTTGCGATCCGCGGTCTGGAAGGTCGCGCCCCAGACTTTGCGCCGGCGCGCTTCGTCGAAGTCGCCGAAATAGTCCATGAACCCGGAAACAAGATCGGCCTTGGTGAAAAGCAGATACACCGGAAACTGGATTTTCAGTGTCTCGTAGACTTCGCGCAGACGACTGCGGATCTCCGTGACATGGGCCTCGAGTTTCTGATCGTCGAGGCTGATGAGATCGGCCAGACTAATTGCCAGAATGACGCCGTTGATCGGTTGCCGGGCGCGGTGCGTCTTGAGCAGCGACAAGAAGGCGAGCCAACTGCTCTTGTCGCGCTGTGCGTCGGACTCCTGCATCGTGTAGCGCCCGGCGGTGTCGATCAGCACGGCCTCGTCGGTGAACCACCAGTCGCAGGACCGCGTGCCGCCGACGCCGGCCACCGGCTGGGCATCGCCCGAACCGGCAAGCGGAAATTTCAGGCCCGAATTGACCAGCGCGGTCGTCTTGCCGGCACCTGGCGGGCCGATGACGATGTACCAGGGGATCTCATAGAGGAAATTGCGCTTGCCGCTCGAGCGCTTGAGCGTCGCGATCGCCTCGTTCATGCGCGCCTCGAGCACCTGCGAATCGTCATTCCTGTCGCGGTTTCCGGTGATTGCAGTTTCGAGTGCCTTTTGTGCCTTTCGCATCCGCCAGAAACGCCAGCCCCAGGAGAGCGCCACGATCGCCACGATCACGCCGATGATCGTCGCGCGCAGCCAGATCGGTCCCAGCGGGCGGGTGTCGGCGAAACGGATCAAGGGGCCGGCAAACCACACCGCCGCCGAAAAGGCGGCCAGCGCGAGGATGCTGACTATCCGCAGCAGCCAGTCCATCAGCGGCGCCTCCAACTGGGCGCGCTCACAATGTCTCCTCCCGCGGGATCATCACGTCGACACGGCGGTTCCTGGCGCGGCCTTCCGGCGTCGCATTGTCGGCGATCGGCTCGTCTTCGCCCTTGCCGTCGACCATGATGCGCGAAGCGTCCTTGAATTGCGGTGCGATGATGGTTTCGACGGCCTTGGCCCGAGCGACGGAGAGGTCGAAGTTGGATTTGAACGCACTCGATTTTCGCGGCTTCACATTGTCGGTATGGCCGACAATCCTGATTGGTCCCGGTTCGGGATTCAGAGCGGCGGCGATATCCGCGGCAATCGCCTTGAATTCGGGCTTCACCTCGGCCTTGCCGGGCTGGAACAACACCAGATTGTTGATTTCCACCACGATGAAATTGCCCTTCGTGCCGACGCTCAGTCCGCCGCCCTCGACCTCCTTGGCGAGTGCCGCGCGGATGCGGTCGAGCTGGGTGCTGGCGGCGGGCGGGGCGGCTTTCACCGGTTTGGCCAGCGGCGCCACGCTGGCGCGTTCTATGGTGATTGGCGTCGACGGATTGAGCGCCAGCAACTCACCGGCGAGCGCATCGCCCTCATCGGTGATGGTGACCCGCAAGGCGAAGAATGCCGCCGTCAGCAGCGCAGAGGCGGCGGCGGCAACGACCCAAAGCGGCAGCCGGGCGGAAGGCGGCGCCATCGTCGCCGCCAGGCCTTGCCAGTGGGGGGAAATATCTTCGCCGTCACGCGGCTTGAAATAGCGAAGCGTCTCATAGACGTCGCGCCGGACGCGTTCGAGATTGTTGTCTTCGCGCGGCAACCCCCGATACTGGCCTTCGAAGCCGAGCGACAGGCAGGCATGCATCAGTTCGAGCAAATCGTAATGCGTTTCAGGTTTGGCCAGAATCTTGTTCAGCGCCTCGTAGAAGCCGGTACCGGTGGGTTCGACATGGAAGAAACGCGACACCATGCCGTGCTGCACCCAGGCGTCCTCTTTGGGCCACGGCAGGTTGCCGACGAGGTCGTCGACGGTTTCGCAAAGAGCAAACTTTGCGATCCGTGCATCCTCATCGGCAATGCCGGATTTCTCCAGCGACCGGTCGAACTTTTCGATCGCTTCGGCGATGTGTTCTGAAAGTGGCTGCGCTTCTCTTTCGACCGGGATAAGCCTGAGCTGGCCAAGCAGCATCAGCACGGGAGCTGCCGCGGCGAGGATGGGGTTTTGGGCCGCATATTTGACGCTGTCGGCGGCATCGATCAGCACAGCCTGCTGCAAGACGGGCGCTGCCGCGGAAGCGCCGGTTGCGCCGGCGACACTGGGTGGCGCCCCTTGATAGATCACAGTTCCGGACGTCCAGCCCACCGGCGCATGGCTGCCGACGCCGGGATCGAAGACCGTTGACTGCTTGGCCGGCGCCGGCTGTCCGCCATCGGAGCCGGGTTCCTGCGGAATCGGCGCCGGTTTGCGCTCGCGCCGCGGCGTTGCGCGAATGACGGTCTTGCCCGCGGGGCCGAAAGGATCGTCCTTCGAGCTCATTGCCGATCCGCAGTCCACGCGCGGTACCTGCGTTCGTGCCAGATCGGCGCGAAACGGTCCCTGGTCAGGTGCAGGAAATGCGACCTCCGCTGACGAGGGCAGTGTCCGGAGGAAGATTGGCTACGAAACGCTATCCCGCCGTAACATGACATTTGCCGCAGACCCCCAGGTCAATCAGCCGTACCCGCTTGGCGAACTGTCGTATGTGATCGTAATCTCAGAGATCGCCGATGGGAAGGACGCTGTACGCCGAGAGCTTGTTCTTCGCCGGCCAAGCGTAGGGCATGGTTTCCGGGACCTTGCACCAGGCTTCAGGTTGGCCGTCTATTTCTGCTTGTCGGCCTTGGCATAGGCGTCGCTGAAATAGGCCAGGAATACATCCAGCATGCCGTTTTCGTGGGCTTCCTCCATGCTCCGCCATGTCGCGACAAGGGCATCCCAGGCCTGGCTTTTCTTCGACGTGAACGAGGCAGGCGGCAGCTTCCTGGCCACCGCTTCGGGCGACAGGTCGTCGAGCAGCCGGGAGAGCGCGGCCTGCATGGCGGCATAGGTGGCGAATTCATGCGCCTTCAGGTCGCGGAAAGCGTCTTCGACGCTGTGCCTGGCGTCGAGATAGCCGGCCCTGCGCCGCGCGAACATGATTTCAAGGATGTCGTCGGTTCCAGGCACGAACTTCAGGGGATTGTTGTCCGTGGCGCTGATCATCGTGCGGTGCGTACTCTTGGCCAGGATTTTCGCGGCCGCACGGGCTTTCAGCAGCATCGCCAGTTCCTCGACCACTATCCGCAGCACCGCGCCGATCTCGGCGGCGACCTCATGCGGGTCCCGCGATTGAAGCAATTCCGGCGAGATGCCGGCCGCGATGGCGATTTCGCGCAGCACCTCGTCCCTCGTCGAGGGGAGGGACATGGGTTGCGGCGACGGCGCCGACACCGGCGCTCGCTCCGCCGAGCTGAAAGAAGGCCTGTCCGCGAAGTCCTGCGGCCGGCCTGTTGCGCTCGGCATTTCCCGTTGCGTCGAGCCATGGCCTTGAGGATGACCGGTCGTGGCGCGTTCGTCGTCGATCGATACGAAAATGACATAGCGGCCGATCAGCAACCGGTCGCCGTGACCGAGCCGATGCGGGTCGGCCATGCGCTGGCTCGAACCATTGATGAAGGTCCCGTTGCGCGAGACATCGTAAAGCCAGAACGCGCCTGCCTGGTAGCGGACCTCGCAGTGCCGGCCGGAGATGAACTTGTCCGGGTCGGACAAAGTCCAGTCGCAATTTTCGCGGCCGATCTCGAAGCTGCGGTCACGGGCAGCGTAGCCGGGCGAGATGTCGGCGGGCAGGGCGTCGACGTTGTTGATCTGGAGACTGATGAACATCTGCAATAGCCGCGGACCGCTAATCGATACTTCGCCATTCTAGCAGCTTGTGAGCACGGCGGGACAGCGGCGTTTCAGCCGGTCGATCGCTGGAGCCTGTTACCGATTTTAACCCCACTTTAGGGCAAGGTTCGGTCGCCGCTTGTTCTTTTTGGCCGGCGGGAAAACATATGCTAGGCTGAATAAGGCCTTGTGTGGCGATCCAAGAAGCTTCCGAACGTGATGCGGTTAACATAGCGGGAACTTCAAATCCATCACACTGGCGGCCGCGTCCTGGAGGGGCACGACCCATGCCGAACGAACGTGCCACGGTTGTGCAGACGCCGGTTGGCGCCGAGCTGTTGACGTTTACCCATCTTGTCGGTCGCGATGAGATCAGCCGCTGCTTTGCCTATACGGTGGGTTTCGTCAGCACCAGCCAAGATGTCGATCCGCTGAAAATGCTGGGAGGCACCGTTTCGGTCGAAGGCGAATCCGATCCGAAACGTTGGTTCAGTGGGCTTATCTCCGAGTTTCGGCTGACCCGCATCGAGGACCGGTTGGCCTATTATGAAGCGGTCGTCAGGCCGTGGTTCTGGTTTCTCGGCAACACCACGGATTGCCGTATTTTCCAGAAGAAAAGCGTCCCCGACATCGTCAAGGAGGTCTTCAACGATTCCGGCATCGCGGATTTCAGTCTGCGCCTGCAAGGGTCTTATCCGCCGCGCGAATATTGCGTGCAGTATGACGAGACCGATCTGGATTTCGTTCAGCGCCTGCTCGAGCATGAAGGCATCCTGTATTTCTTCGAGCACGATGAGGGCAAGCACACGCTTGTGCTCACCGATGCGATGAGCAAGCTGAAGCCGGCGCCGGGTTACGATAAGGTGCCATATCATTTCGAGGGCCAGGGCTCGCGGCGCGACGTCGAATACATCACCGAATGGATTCCGGGAAGTTCGGTGCGGCCGGGCGCCTACGTCCACACCGACTATGATTTCGAGAAGCCGGGCGCCAGCCTCATGGCCAAGTCCGCTCAGCCGTTCGGTCACAAGCAGGCTGCGGGCGAGAATTACCGCAACCCCGGCGCGCATCTCGAATTGGGGCGGGGCGACACTTTAGCTGCGATCCGGCGCGAGGAAATTCAGGCCGTTCACCAGCGCATTT
The DNA here is from genome assembly GCF_003601975.1 of Mesorhizobium waimense. GTDB lineage: Bacteria > Pseudomonadota > Alphaproteobacteria > Rhizobiales > Rhizobiaceae > Mesorhizobium > Mesorhizobium waimense. Next base: position 57,619 of record NZ_QZWZ01000005.1, on the reverse strand, counting down.
CGGCGGTCGGAACGGTGCGCGGCCTGTTTTCGGGCTGCACGTTCAACCTGGAAGGCTTTCCGCGCGAGGACCAGAACCAGGAATATCTGGTGGTCAGCGCCGAATACAGGCTGTTCGACCCCGGCTACAGGGCTCTTGCCGACGTCGGCAGCGAGAACTTCAAGGTGATCCTCGGGCTGGCGCCGACCGCCTTGCCCTATCGCCCGCCACGCATCACGCCGCGGCCGATCATGCGCGGGCCGCAGACGGCGACGGTGGTCGGCCCGTCCGGGCAGGAGATCTTCACCGACAAATATGCCCGTGTGAAGGTGCAGTTCCACTGGGACCGCCTGGGCAAGAAGGACGAGAACAGCTCGTGCTTCGTGCGGGTCTCGCAGACCTGGGCCGGCAGCAACTGGGGTTTCATCCAGATACCGCGCATCGGCCAGGAGGTCATCGTCGACTTCATTGAAGGCGATCCTGACCTGCCGATCATCACCGGCCGGGTCTACAACGCCTCGCAGATGCCGCCCTACGGGCTGCCGGGCAACGCGACGCAATCCGGGTGGAAGTCGGACTCCTCGCTCGGTGGCGGCGGCTACAACGAGCTGATGTTCGAGGACAAGGCCGGCTCCGAACTGGTCAACTTCCAGGCGCAGAAGGACCACAAGCTCCTCATCAAGAACGACCGCACCAAGCTGGTGCAGCACGACCAGTCGGACCGCATCGACCACGATGCGAAGCACTCCGTCGGCCACAACCTCGACGAGGACGTCGGCAACAACAAGACGGTCAAGGTCGGCGTCGACCAGACCACGAATATCGGCAACAACGATACCGAGACGGTGGGTGTCAATCGCTCGCTGACGGTGGGGTCGAACGAGACGATCGGCATTGGGTCGAATTCGACTGAAACCATTGGCATCGCGCACACGCAAACGGTGGGAGCGGTACAAACGATCACTGTCGGAGCGGCTAGGGTCGACAGTGTCGGAGCATCCGAGACCCGAACCGTGGGTGGCCCGCAAGCGAATACGATCGGTGCGACACGGTCGGTAACCGTGGGGGCGGCGCAGAGCCACGACATCGGGGCTGCCGACAGCTGGAACATCGCGGCGGCGCAGAGCGTGCAGATAGGCGCCGACCAGAGCTTCAAGATCGCAAAGAATCAGGGCACCGACATCGGCGCAGATCGCTCTGCTAAGATTGCCAAGGATGATCTTACCGAAGTTGGCGGCAATCGCGCGCTCAAGATTGCCAAGAAGAGTTTGGTGGAAATTGGTGAGGATGGCGGGATCAAGGTTGGGAAGACCTTGTCGATTGAGGCGGGCGACGCGATCGTCATCAAGTGCGGATCGGCTGCGATCGGCATGAAGAAGGATGGGACGATCACCATCGAGGGAAAGGACATAACCATCATCGGGTCAGGCGAAATCGAGATGAAGGCTTCAAAGAATATCACGATGAAGGGCAGCAAGATCAACCAGAACTGAGAGACGGTACAGGATGGCCAGAGCGGTCACGAAAATCGAGGGCGTGGTAATCGGGATATTCTTAGGATTCGATGATACCATGCCACTGGTCGTTTTTCCCGGTAACCCGAAGGAGACAGCGCTTCCGGCGCGCAGCCTCACCGAACTGACATCTTCGATGATTGGCTCGGAAGTTGCGCTGCTGTTCCAGGGAGGTGACCCACGGATGCCTTTGATCGTCGGGCGCATTGTCGATCCTGGCCGTAAATCGGCGGCGCGGGTCATTCGGGACGGGGAGAGTGTGCAAATTAACGCCGACGAACGTCTTGAGCTGCGTTGCGGCAAAGCCACGATTGTCATGGAAAAGGACGGGCACATAACAATTCGCGGCACCTACCTTGTCAGTCACGCGAGCGCATCGAACCGCATTCGAGGCGGTTCGATCAACCTGAACTAATGTCTGTTCCGGTCCTTCGCGAGATCGTGCGCCAGCACGCGGAGATGGCTGCCTTCCTTTGGACGGCTTACGACTACCATCTGCTTCATCCAGAAGAGAATCCCGACATGGACGAAGATCGGCTAGCGCGATTGGTAGAACGGCTGGAGGCGCACCTGGACGGATTGCGCGTCGCGGGCGATATAGGTCGCGAGATCGCCAATGAACGATTTGCCGAATATCCGGAGGCGGGCGAATTATTCGTCATTAGGATGCTTCAACCCACAGCTCAGCCGATTGCCGTATCACAGCTGAATCTTGCGAGTGTGCGGAAGTATCTCGCCGCTCATCTGCCACGCTGACTATTGGATCAAGCGAAGGTCGGTGCCGTCATAGTCAAGCTGTAACGAGTTCCATTTCTTGCCGTCGAAGCGCCAGGCAATGCCATTTCCGACAAGATAGAGATACTCAGCGTCTGAACGCATGTCCCAGCCTGTACCGGCAGGGTGGAACTGGACGAGCTGGTCGCCTTGCTCTCGGTAGATGCCAAACTCGCTGTCGCCCCAGTATACCTCCCCCTGAAACTGGTGAACGCAGAAAAATCTGCTCTTTGGGGCTTCCAGTTCGATCATTTCCTCGTTCACCACACGGATACACGTGCCGTCGTTGCCGCAGGCCCGAACGACGCCATCCGGCGTTACGAACACGCCCCAAAGATCGTTTTCGATGGGCAGATCGATTGCCCTCCATCCGTCTCCGGCCAGCCGCTGCAGAGTTCCTACCTGCCCCACGCAGTGGATAAGATCGCGCCGTGCTCCATGGACGTCTCGCAAGCGATGAGGGCGATCGGGTTTCAACGCCGACCAAGCATTCCCGTCAAACGCCCATGACTGCCCCTTGTCTCCAACCATGAGAGTGAGACTGTCGCCGTAGGACCACACACGCTGCATCAAATTCTTTGCAACTTTCGTCGAGGTCCAACTGCCATTGCGGTAACGCCAGACCACCCTTCCCACTTCAAGGGCAAAAAGGTTGGTGAGGCTTGGCGAGGCGAGAGATGCAAGCCAGTCGTTAAGCTTCAAGGTTTGGCTCTGGGTTCCGGGAGCGAAGCTACTGACTTCGAAAACAACGGAATAGGCGATGTCGTGGTCCTGCGTTCCCAGTTCGAAAAGGAGGGCGCAGTGATCCCGTCCGAACGGTACGATCTGCATACATTGCGCATGATACCGTGGGTCCCGGAGGATCGTTTCGATGTCGTCGGTGAACTTGCTCACGGCTAACTCCTACCTTGTCATGGCCCGGACGTCTTTGATGCTCATAGGCGGCTTGCCGGTCGCCTTCCTATGCTCGTTGATCTTTTCCTGTATGTGAGCAAGGAAGACCGCGACCAAACAGGCGGCCACTCTTGCCTTCTCCGCAGCGGATTTGCCGGCCATGTTCTCGTGATTTTCCGCGGATGCTTCTGCGCAGGTGTCGGTGAACTCACCTAGGTTTGGATCGTCATTCTTCAGGCTGTCACGACATACCTTGCTCTTATCGTAGTGGTCCGTTCCGGTGGTTTGACCGTTTCTGATGCCACTAGGCTTGGTATCGCCTTTGGTCCATTTGGAGTGCATGCAGAGGCAGGGAGCGTCGTCACATTTGTAGTTCTTGAACTTAGCCTTGGTCTTATTGCGATTACCGGACACTGCCATGAACTGATTTTCTACGTAGTGTTCCGACCATTCCCCTTTCTTGCTGTCGCACGTGCTGTCACCGTGGCGGTGAAGAACCATGTCGTTTCTGGTCAGGATCGTTTTGCACGAGACGCCATCGACCTCCCACTGCGCCGCATGCGTCATGGGCGGCGTATTTCCCTGGGGCGAGGCGTGATTGTTCGTTGCCAGATCCGTATGGCGAACGACGGGCTCGCCGTCGAACTTAACGTCGCTCGACCAAGAATTGAAATATTCTTTGCCGGTGTTCTTGGACGTAATGACGCCCTTCTTCGCCGCGCATCCGGCCTCGGTGCCGGAGGTCTTCGTCAGATACGACTGGTTCTTAATGTTAACGGTCTTGTTGGCGATCTTGACGGTACCCGTTCCTTTGTCGGTGTCCGATGCGAAGCCGAAACTTGGGTAGGGGACCGGTACGCCCGGTGGCGTGGCCGGATTTTCGGGCGGCGTGAAGCACACGTCCGGAAACGCCCCCAAGGTTTTTGCGTCAACGGCTTTGCCGGAAATTTCCAAACCATTGGCAAAAACGTTTGTCGACATCAGCTTGCAGCCGCAAAAATGGCGGCGCCGCATGCGCCACTGTCGTTGGATGCTTCGATAAGGACCGGATTGCCCTTGTCGTAACCCTTCCAGGTTGCGGTCCATGCCATCCCGATCATCATAGGTACGACCGCCGCGCCAACGTTGCCCACGAATTCGGTCGGCGACAACAGATCTTGGAAGGCATGGCGTCCCCGGACCAATCTCAATGACGCCAGTGCTGTCTGCCGGAACCAATACTGCTCGCCTACGAGATCAGATATCCGGTAACCAAGCCCGTTCATTTCGATGCCGGTCTGGTCTAGCGCAGCGCGGTAGGCGGCCGTCATCCCATCGCCTCGAAGAGGAAGATCCTCTTTGTTGTAGATTGCGGCAAGCTCGCGGGTCAGACCGAGGCCAGTCAATCGTAGAGTCCTGCTGCTCCGTTTCGACAACAAGACCGCGGCGCCCGCTTCGCCTGGGATGAACCCATTTGGATTTTGCGGCGCAAGAATGCGGTTCTCGCCGACGTAGTGGCGAATGGTCTCCGAGGTCAGATAGCTGTCGACGCCGACGATCATAATGTAAGACGTTTCGCCGGAAGAAATGAGCCGCCGCGCCTGCTCGAGAGCGACATGCCCGGAGGGGCGACCATGAGCGATTACCCTAGAGCGCGAATATGCCTCGACCTCCACGATGTCGGCGATGCGTCGCAACAGGTTGGCAGGATTGCGGACGGGATGGCCTGGCCTGCCTTCTTCACCGATGCATAGGATCAAGGCTGTTTGACCGCGTGCTTCAGGAACTCCGCCGAACGCTTCGACAATTGCGCCTGCGGCGAGATGTGCAATGCGCTTCTCCCCGATCCAAGTTCTGGGAAGCGGCACCGGCGCCCCGATCAGCCAGCCGCCACGCGGCCCACGAAAACGTGTCTCTTGAAACCCGTCTAGTTTCGCACGCATGGCCGCGCACGAAGATGGGGCATCGAGGCCGACAGCCGTGACCATGCCGATCGAGGCGATTTCAACCGACTCGTTCATGCGTCGGTGTCCGTGGGTGTTTTCAGGTTTGCGCGGATGTACTCTTTGCCTCTGTCTATTGCCCGCAACATTGACTCACTAGGCGGGCCGACCCAGCACTCTGTAAACTCCAGGATCATGCGCTGGATTCTATGTGAGACACGCCAGACCAAGGAAAATCGCCGATTCTCCGCATCTACAAGTAGTGTATCCGGCAGCACGCTCCCATCGAACACCCTTTGCTGTTGCTTGAATAACGTCATCGAGAGTCCAGCCGAAGGAAGGCGAAAGCCCAGCCGTCCTTCTGGCGTCAGATTGACCAACTGCACCTCTTCGCCACCGCGCGGGTGGTCGATCTGCTGGTCGACTGGCGCCATTTGGAAATAGCGCTCGTCGAAATCCGGCGGCAGGAACGGAAAGATGCTCTTCATCCAGTTGTCGTCATAGGTGCCGCCATACTCGATGCGGCCGGGCCAGCCCCGGCCCATCGGCCCGAAGCTCATCGGTCTGTAGTCGCCGAAGGGCGAGCGGATCTCTTCGCCTATGGCCTGTGTGTTCGGCAACCGCAGGCCCGGAATGAGACGCTGGTTCTTGGTACGCGACCAGCCAGTGCCGACCGGGTTGTATTTGTAACTGGCGGGCAGCTTGTCCTCGGGGTCCAACCGGTCGACGCCGCCCCAGGCAACGTCATAGGAGATCGGCAATTTCAAGAAAGGCTGCGGCGACGTCGCTGTAAATACGGGCCCGATGGCGCGCCACTCACGGTGACCAATGACTTCGAACAACTTCGACCAGTTGCCAACCTTGATGCCCACCGGCACCCGCTCGGTTGGGCGCCCTCCGGGCGCATGGGCAAAACCATTAACGACCACGTCGCAACGTGGCTTGCGGAAGGCGAAATCGGACTCCCACAGCGTGGCCGAGAACCCGGGCGCACCGGTGGACATGTCGGCCATGACGAGAGGGACTTGCTGGGCCGATTTCTGCACTGCTCCGCCAGACGTCGCTGGAAAATCGAACGTACCCTTGACGATAACCACGATGTGCTCATGTCCTGCGACATCGGTTGCCGTCGTATACTCGTGCGGATAGCCCATCTGGTTCCAGATCTGCATCAGCTGGTTTCCAAGCTGGCGGCGAAGATCTGCTCCAGCGTCGCTTGCGGCGACAGCGGATCGATGTCGAAAATGTCCGAGCGGCTGGTCCACATCACCAGGTCGTTGACAACCTCGTCGCCCGGCTCGACATGCGGCACCTGTAGTGCGGACAGTGCGGCATCCAGTTCGTCGGGCGTCAGCTCGCCCTGCTGGGCGGCGGCGGCTGTCTCCTCGATCCCGACGAACCACGCCTCGGCATGAGCCAGTTGCAAGGAAGCTTCTGAGAGCTGCGCGACCACACTCAAAGGGAATTGCCTGCCGACCCTGTCGGCGCTCTGCAAGATGATGCCCGCCGATGCGCCGAAGGTGGCCGGGCCGGCCAGAAAGCGCAGCGCGGTGCTGCGCGGCCAGGAGTCCGAGCCGATCAGCGGGACGAGATGCTGCGCCAGCCAGCGGTCCCAGACGCGAACAAAATCCCCCGTCAGCCGCCGCGACACGAAATCGCCGGTGGCTGGCATTTTGCCGTAGAGGCCGGGCAGGATCATATCTGCGACGGACATGTAAATTTCTTGAACATTTGCAAATTGTAAGGGTTCTCGACGCTGGCCGCCTTGAGCTCGAAATCGGCGTACATGCCTTTCGTGCCCAGCCGCAGGCTGTAGACGTCGGACAGCGAGGTTCCGGTGAAACGACCGCCCTTCAACATCCTCAGCCAGGCCCAGCTGCCGGTTTCGTTGAGCATGATTTCGGGCGAACCGTCGATCGGCTGGAAGGCGAGCGAGATCACTCCGGTGCCGTCCTTGCCGGGCCAGGTCATCGGTTGCGGCCGCGTCGCGTTGTTGTAGTAGACGAGGCTCTGGCCATCGAGATTGAGCGTCACGCGCGTCACGTTGGGAGACAGGTCTTTCGGTTCGAGCGTGAAGCTCATCACCGGGCCCGTGCCGCCGGGGAAGAGGTCGTCACGGATGCGCCTTGCCTGTTCGAATGCCGCCAGCGCCGAAGGGTCGAGGCCGAAGTCGGCGCGCCATTTCCAGGGCTGGCTGGCGGTGTCGACATAGCTGATCAGATGGTCGTTGGTGAAGGCGTCGATCAGGCCGGCCGGTCCGAACAGGCGGGCGAAATCGCGGACATTGACGTCCACAGCGCTCTCAGGGCTGAACGGATAGCGGTCGTTGAGCGCCGCCTGGCAGAAGGGCAGGATGTCGGCGCGCCAGATGGCGTTGAGCTCAGAGGTGACCGCCTTCTGCGTCAGTCCGCTGGTGTCGCCGGCGATGCCGCCCAGCCAATCGTCGATCGGGTCGGGCAGGATCTGCGCTTGCCTGGCGACGGCGCCCGTCAGTTCGGCCAGCCCGCCCTGCTTCTTGATCGCATCCTGCGGGTCTGGATTGGCGGTGACCGTCTGCAGCACGTTGGACAGTGCCGTCAGCGCCACCACGGCGGCGTCGAGCGCCGGCGGCTGGCCGTCGACCTCGGCGATCGCACCCTTGAGCGGCTTGAAGTGTTCGGCCACCAGGCTGCCGGTCAGGTCCACCTGGTCGGCGGAGCCGGCGCGCGGCAGCAGCTTTGCTCCTGTCTTGACGACCTTGCCGAGCTTGCCGAGCTTGCTGAGCAGTTTCGAGCCGCCCTTCGCGGCCGCCTTGTTATCTCCTGCGGGCGCCTCATCCGACCGCGTCAGTTCGGTCTCCTGCATCACCGCCGTCAGCAGCCGCTTCAGCGCGGAGTCGGCGCTTGAAAGGTCCTTCAGGTTTTCGCTGGCGACATTGAGGTCGCTCAGTGGTGCCAGCCTCATGTCGCGCAGGAAACTGTCCCATTGCGCGATGTAGTCGTCGTAATAGAGCTTCAGAATGTCCTCCGACAGTGCCGAGACCGAGGTTTCGGAATTCTCCGAGCAGCCGCCGGCAAACACCGCGCGATCCAGCGCCGCCTGTGCCGCCACATCCTCGACCCGGTCGAGAATGGCATCGTGGAAGCCGGCATAGGTGAAGGCGCCTGAAACGCCGACGCGAAGCGTCTTGTCGGAACGGCGGGCAAAGACCTTGGCTCCGTTGGGGCCGGCGAAATTGGCGGGGATCCATTCCTTGACCGCGGCCACTTCCGGGTCGGCCAGCAACTGCTTGTAGGCGCGTTGCGGCAACGAAATCGTGCACACCGTCTTCAGCGCTTCGGCGACCAGCGCCTTGTCGGGCGCGATGTAGTTGTCGTCGACCGCCATGCGGCGGATCGCGGCAAGCTGATGCTCCTCCGCATCAGTGGTCGGGAAGGGCGGCGCGGGCGCGAATTCGGGCAGGCTGTTCACCCACCAGTTCTGCGCGAAGTCGGCATCCATCTGCGACAGGCCGGTCATCATGCGATAGGTCTTCAGCGCGCCGAGCATGAAATCCGGATCGCGGATCTGCCGCCACATCGTCGCCTCGAGCAGCGCCACCATGTGCGGCTCGAGAACATTGCGCAGCGCGTGGTCGTAGGTGTCGGCCTGGGCCCGCACCAGTTCCGCCGAGGCCGAAGGGCCAAGCAGATCCTGGACTGCATCCGGCGGTGTCGTGCGCGCGATCGCGACCTCGTCCATGGCGCCGAGGGCCCCGTCGATGGCGGGCTGCTCCACCGATGGCGGGTTCTCGCCGGCCGTGGTCAGCGGCGCCTGCAGCGCCTCGAACTGGCCGGCCTGGGCCGTGATCGCGTTGCGGTTGTCAAAGTAGGACCAGGTGAACAGCCCGCCGGCAAGCAAGGCCGCCGCCGCGCATGCGGCGGCTGCGCCACGCCAGATCCAGGTGCGGCGGCGCTGCGCCAGCGGATCGAAGGTACCGAGACCGGCCTCCTTGAAGATGACCTCGGTCAAAAGGTTCTTCAGGAAGAAGCTGCGTTTTTCGATCCTTGGCGCCGGCATGGCGCGTCGCGGCGGCAGGCCGAACGAGGAAGACAATGCCGCGGTCAGCCGGTCGATGGGCGCGCCTTCCTGGGTCGCCGACGTCAGATAGAGGCCGCGCAGCCAGGCGGCTTCCTCGTAGCGGCTTTCGCCGAACATCGCCTCGATCAGCACCTGGATCGGTTCGGAGAGGCTGGCAAGCTGGGCGGGAAAGCGGAAAATCTCGGCGCGCGAGGCAAGCTTGTCCTCGTCCTCCAGGCGCGGCACCAGCCGCCGCTCGAGTTCGGCCGCGAGCGTGGTGATTTCCCGTTCGATCGTCCTGGCGTCGACGCGCGCATCGAGCGCGAAGGTCGTCCCCCACACCTGCTCGCGCGAGGCCGTCGACAGGCCGCCGAAGAAAGGCTCGAAGCCCTTGATCAGGTCGGCCTTGGTCAGCATCAGATAGACCGGCAGCCGGATCTCGAGCCGGTCGTTGAGCTCGGCCAGCCGGCGGCGGATCTTGCGGCCATGCGCCTTGATCGCCTCGTCGCCCTCGGAAAGTGTGTCAATCGACAGCGCGACGATGACGCCGTTAAGCGCCCGGCGGCCACGGTGCTTCTTCAACAGGTCGAGGAAGCCCAGCCATTCCGTCGCATCGACGTCGGGCTGGCTTTCCTGCTGGACATAGCGGCCGGCGGTGTCGATCAGCACCGCGTTCTCCGAAAAGAACCAGTCGCAATTGCGGGTGCCGCCAACGCCTTGCAAATCGTCGGTCAGGTCGATCGGAAAGGTCAGCCCGGACTGCCTGAGCGCCGTGGTCTTGCCGGTGGCCGGCGGCCCGACGATCACGTACCACGGCATCTCGCGCAGGAACTTGCGCCCGCCCAATTTGCGCCGCTTCAGTTCGGCCATCACCTCGGCGAACTTGGCGCCGACGGCGGCGACGTTCTCTTCGCCGGGGCTGAGCGGCTTTTCCACCACCGGCGCCGCGATCTCGGCCACGAACAGGCGGTTGGCGCGGATGGCGCGACGCTGGGCAACGATCAGCCAAATCAGCCAGAAGATGACCAGCAGCGCGATGATGACAATGCGCACATTGTCGGAGGCGAACGGCTCATAGGCGCCGACCTTGACGATCGGGCCGAACACCCAGATCACCAGCGAAAGCAGGGTGATGCCGATCAGCGTCCACAGCCAGCGCGATGTCAGGACCGCCCAGAGGAAGCGCAGGATGAACATGTCACAGCCTCTTCTCGACCAGCACCTCGACGCGCCGGTTCAAGGCCCGGCCCTCGCGCGTGCTGTCGTCGGCCACCGGATCGGTGGCCGCGCGGCCTTCGGAACGAACGCGGTCCTGCGCCACGCCGTTCTGCACCAGCATCTCGGCAATGGTCGCAGCGCGCTCTTCCGACAGCCGCTGGTTGGTGGAGAGCGGGTTGGACCTTTGCAGGGGAATGCTGTCGGTGTGGCCGACCACGGTGATCTTGCCGATCAGCTCCTGATTGGCGAGGATCACCTTGGCGATCGACCCGATCAGCGGTTCGAAGCCTTCGGTCAACGTCGCCCGCGACGACTGGAACAGTTCGGGGTTGGTGGCCTGGATGACCAGCCTGGCCAGCGAGACGCTCTCGGTGCCGCTGAGCGCCCGCTTGAGGTCGGCCGGCGCGCCGGCCTCGAATTCCGGCAGCAAGGCGAAATCCACGGTCACTGCCTCCGGTGGCGGCTCGTCGACCTTTGGCGAGGCGCGGGTGATGTCGGCGCGGGTGGGTGGCGGCAGCGCGCGAACCAGCGCGGAAAGCTCGACCGCCTGGCTGCTCAGCCCCATCGACAGCCCAACATGGATCGCGGTGGCGATGACGGCGGCGGCGAGCGCCATCACCCAGATCGGGACGATGAAGCGCTGCGGCTCGTCGGATGCGATCACGCCTTTCCAGTTTGGCGACAGCGGCGCGCCTTCGGCATCGGCGTCACGCAGGAAGCGCGCCGCCGCCACGCGCACGGCATTGATCGAGCGGTCGCCCGAGCGGCCGGGCACGCGGTATTTGCCGCGGAAGCCGAGCGCCAGGCAGTGATATTGCAGCTCCAGGAGTTCGCGATCCCGGTTCGGGTGACGCTCCAGTTCGTCGAGACGGGTGAAGAACTGCGTGCCTGCATCGACGTCGCCGCGCAGCATGACCACAAGCGGCTGGCGCGGCCATGCGCTGGCGCCGCCCCATGGCGTGTTCAGGGCAAGGTCGTCGAGCAAGGCCGCGACCACCCATGCCGCCTGATCAGCCCGCTCCATCGAGGAGCCCGCCGCCATTGCCGTGTCGCGGGCGCGAACCAGTTCGTCGAGCAGCCGGGTGCGCAACGCTTCCGGGTTTTCCGGCGGCAGCGCGCTTTCAAGCTCGGGTGCGAATTCGAGCAGGGGCGCGAAGGCGTTGACGAGTGCGTTCGGGTGCGCACGCGCGCGCTTGACCGGCGCACCAGGCATGAGCGGCGCCATCGGCCGCGGCATCGGCGACCCCGTCAACCGAATGCGAGTGCGTTCGCGATCCTCCGACAGTCCGAAAGGATCATCCCGGCTCATGATCTCACCTGTTCACCGAATAGCAGTCCACCTGCGGCTCGCTCGGCAATACGCCGGAGACGCCGATGACGAAGCCGGGAGCATCGAGCAGCGAGGCCCAGTGCTCGCTTTTCTGGTCCAGCTCCAGGCACAGCCTGTCGCCGTCATAAGGGATTTCGCGGGGCTGCGAATGCAGCGGCTTCAGCGGAATGCCCGGCAGGCGCGATTTCCACAGGCCCTCGAACTGGTCGGCCGAGCCGACGGTGGCCTGATTGACGAATATCTTGCGCAAGGCATCCTCCGACAGCTCGGAGCCGACCCGGATGACGATGCGGCTGGCCACCAGCAGCTTCGGGTTGTCGATGCGGATTTTCCAGACATTGGTCGAATGCCGCATGACGGGCAGGGCGCGCGATTTCGGCTCGATGTAGCGTAGGCTGAGGATGAGCGAACGCAGCGCATCCGCCAGCGCCGAATAGGCGGGGCCGGGCGCCATGTGATCGTAGGCCGGCAACTCGCCCAGCCGCCGCGCGCTCGAACCATAGGTCGCCATCGAACCGGCGAGACCGGCAAGCTCCAGGTAAAGCTCGGCCGGATGGAAGACATCCTGCGCCAGCATGTGCGCCAGCCGCGGGCGCGCCGCATTGGCGAGGTTGAGCATCAGGAGGTCTTCGACGCTGCGCCCCGGTCCGCCGAGCACCATCTTGCCATGCGCCTCGGCGATCTGGTCGAGCCCGGTGACGACTTCCAGAAGCAATTGCCGGTACCACGCCACGGCCCCTGTAACCAGTGTCGGCGGCAGGAACGTCTCGTCGAGCGAAACGCCGCCATCGGCCCGCACCCCCTTGACGTCGGCTATGGGCAGAGCGGTGTAACCACCGACCGATTTGCCCGGCGCAAGCAGCAGCGCCTGGGGGCGGGCGATTTCGATTTCTTCCGCGTCCGATCCGCCCTGCACGGCGTCGCGGACCGAAACGATCCGCCCATGATAGCGTGCGCCGGCGGATGGGGCATGCGCCGGGTCGAAGCCGACACCGCCGGCAGGCTCGAGCGGCAGGGCGACCAGAACGGCTCCGGCACCGGTGTCGGCGGTGACCGGCAGCGGTCGCGGCGCGTCCATCAGATCCGGAATGGAGAAAGGGGTGCCGTCCGGGAAGATGCCCCGCGCCGACAGGATGGATACCTGGCCGGCATCGAGCAAGGCTTGGTCCAGCGTCAGCTGGGTGAAGCCGAACGTATGCAGTTGCCCGGCCTGCAACGCGCCGCGCACGGTCGCCTCGAAGAACCGGTCCTGCTGCTGGAAATGCTGGGTCCGCAGAAACAGCCCTTCGGACCACAGCACCCTGTTTGCATCGCTCATGCCGCTACTTCCTGCATCGAGCACCCCTTGCCCTGGCCGCTAGGCGGATATGCCGCCGCTGCCAAGCGTGACGTTGACGGTGAATGTCGAGCCGGCCGAAACCGACTTGGTTGTCCGCCAGTTTCGTCCGCCAGGCTCGCGAATGAGGGCGACGAAGCCCAATGCGGCCGCGTCCGGCTCGACGGTGATGGTTTTGGACGCGGACTTGCCCGGCCCGACGGAGACCTGGTCGGAGCCGATGAGGTCGCCGGCCAGCGCCGAACCAGCATCGCCCTGCAGGGCAAAATAATCGGCCGAATTGAACTTGCCGGTACTGCGCAGCCGCATTATCAGGACCGTCACCGGCCGATCGCCGCCGCCTGGTCCCGGGTTCATGCCGGCCGCGCCGGTCAGGTTGACTGTGATCACGGACGGTTTCGGCGGGCCGCTCTGGCAAGCCGCAAGCAGCCCGGTCGCACCCAGGGCAATGACAAATTCGCGTCGATCGATCATGTTTCACTCCTCCTCATATGCGTCACGAAAATCAGCGCCGATTTCGCCAAGGAAGCTCTTCTCCGCGCTCTCGGCGATTTCACGATGGCGTTTCTGGTAAAGTTCCCACAGCTTGGCGCCACGCCCGCCCGAAAGCAGGGTGCCGATCGCGGAATTCGATTTCAGCTCTTCCTCGATCATCGCCGGGTCGAAGCGGTCGATCATCTGGCGCAGCGCTGCCTGCACGCCGCGCCAGGCGCGCACGTGATGCTGCGCAAGATCGCGGACGGCATCGGCGATCGCCGGTTCGCCGGCAAGAAATCCGGGGCTGCGCTCGGCGATGATGGTCACGATCGCGTCGTCGACCGTCGGCAGGAATTTGAGCGGATTGACCTCGGAGGCGCCGACCATCGTCTGGGCGACGCGAGCGTTGCCCTTTTCCTCGGCGCGCTTGCGCAGAAGCTGCATCAGGCCTTCCATCATCAGCCGGTATTCGCGACCGAATTTTTCCATTTCGGCGATGGTGTCGCGTCCGGGAAAATCGGCTTCCTCGACGCCCATTCCGCGTAGGAATGCGCTGCGAAGCGCCATGTCTTCCTGCGGTGCCGCTGCCGGCGGGTGGGCAGGCCGGGCAACGGCGGCCGGGCGTGGCGGGGGAGGTGGCTCCGGCGCCTGCACCGGCAAATCCCACGGGTTCGTCGGTTGCGGCCTCTCGGCGGCGCGCTCTCGCTGGCCGCCTGGCGAAGCGCCGTTCGCCGAAACGGGTGGCTCGGCCGGCCCGAAGCCGAAATCGTCCTCGAATGAAGGCGGCTTCGGCGAGGCGGGCTCGGCCGCGCCGTTGAGCGATGGCACCGGGTCGAGGCTGAACGGGTCGTCGAAGGCCGGAGAATTGCGCTGGTCCGCGCTGGCACGCTCGAAGGCGCCCGGCACAGGCTGCTCGAACGGGTTCGGCAGATCGGCCGGCCGCGGCCGTCGCGGCTCCTCTTCGGTCCTGGCGGAGAAGAAATCGTCGTGGCCGATGCTCACCGGCCCGCGCGACGGAGGCGGCGACCGCTCCGGCATGGCCTGGCTCGCGGCGAGCGAAGGGCCGGTCGGCGTCTGCAGATCGACATGCAAGACATAGTCGCCCAGCCGCAGCCGCATGCCGCTTTGCAGACGGGTCGATTTGCCGGCGCCGAGCGGGCTGTCGGAATCGTTTATGAACAGCCCGCTGCTCGACGTATCGGTGACGAAGTACCCATCCTGCCCGCCGGAGATCTTGCAATGGGCACGCGAGACGAACATGTCGGGATCGTCAATCTGCCAGCCCGCGTCCGCACTGCGTCCGATCACCAGCTCACCCTCGTCCAGCCGGGTCTGCCGCACCGCCTGGGTGCGTGGGCCTTGCTCCAGCGTCAGCAGCAGACTCATGCCGCGACCTCCGCCATGTCGGGCCGCCATCCAACGATCGTCCGCAGCCGCAGATCGTCAGCATCTCCCCTTTCGGCGGGCCGCGCAAGCCAGGCGGTCCGGGCGAGCTGGACGGTTCCGATACGCGGTGGCGGCACAGCTTCGCGCGCCAGCACGATGCGCAGATCGACGTCGAGCGTTTCCCCGATCATCTCGCGAACGGCCTGTTTGAACAGTTTCAGACGCTGGCCGCCCGGCAGGAACGCCTTGAAGTCCTCAAATCCGAGCGGGCCGACGCGCAGTTCGATCCGGCTTTGACGGCTGAAAACGCGCGGCCCGATCGTCGCTCCGCGACCCAGTGCCGCGTAGGCCTTGGCCACGCGGGTCTGGAATGTCGCCGGTATGGTGATCCAGACAGCGACGAACTCCTTGATCTGGACCGGCACCTTGAACGCTTCCGCGAGGAACAGCGTCAGCCGCTCCGGGCCGTCGACCTGACTGGCCAGCGATCCGGCCTGGCGCAGCTTCACCGTGTCGAGATCGGGATCCTGGGTGCCGGGAAGGCCGATACCCGCCATCGCCTGGAGCATGGCGCGGACGCGGCCACCGACAGCGCGTTCGACCTGTACCGCCGGATGCGCATCCGCCCATGCCCGATAGTAAAGGGCGATCATGCGGTGCTGAAGAATGTTGACGAAGTCCACGAACGTCGTGTCGCTGGTCTGCTGCGCCTCGGCGCCGGTGAACCAGCGCTGCGACAGACGATCGAGCACCCAGCGCGTCAAATGCAGCGGCATGGGCCCCTCAGGTCCCAGCAGGCCGAGATTCGCCACCGTGACTCGCGCCGGTGCCTTGTCGTCTGCCTCGCGGAAACCAACGACGTCCCTGGCCGAGAAACTGAGACGCACATGCTGTCCCAGCCTTGCCGGCTCGCGGGCCGGCTGGCCGGAATAGCCGAACAACCCGCCCTTCTGTTCGAGCCGGCGCAACAGCTCGAAGAAGTCGAACGCCTCGGACAGCCTCCCGGCCTGGTCTGGCTCGACCTTGTCTAGATCAGGTAGCGATTGCCGGGCGTCATCGGCCATGGCACATCCTCCTGCTTCTGCAACAGCCGCGTGCGGGTCCGCACGAAGCCGTTTATGCCGGCGTGGCGGGCAAACAGCCGGGCAAGCAGGCCCGAAAGCAGCAGCGTGCTTTGCCCCGCCAGGACCGACTGGTCCACATGCAACGTCACTTCCGTGCCGCGTCCAAAGCACATCGGCCCGTCGATCTGCAGCCGTTCGATGACCGGGCGCGAGTCGATGCGGACGATCGAGTGCACGTTGCGGGCGAGGCTCGGATCGCCGCGGTCGGCATAGAGATCAAGCAAAGCGTGCAGCGGGTCAACGCCACGACCTTCCTTGGCAAGGCTGAGGAAGTTGAGTGCGAGCTGCGCCACCAGCCGCCAGGCAAGATTGTCGGTCCGGGATTCTCCTTCGGCGCCGACCGGCAGCGCCGCTGGGATCGCCGGCTGCGGCGGACGCAACGCACCGAGAAGCCTGACCGTTTCGACCGGATCGGCTGTCTCCAGGGTCAAGGTCGGGTTGTCGTCCAGAATCGGCAGATCGCGATTGGTGCAAAGGGCCATGATATCGAGACGCTTGAGCGGCCGGTTCGCCGGGCTTGCGACCGGACGCGAAACCGCCAGGAATACGTCGTCGCCTGTGTAGGAGGTGCGGGTCAGGCCGTCGCGCCGTTCATCCTCGGTCGCCCGGCGAGGGCGCCGTTCGGTCGAATAGACCCAGCCGCTGCCGCGATTCTGCCCCAGGCTGAACAGTTGAGGGATTTCGGCGTCGTTGCCTTCCGTATCGGCGTCCTCGACACGTGTGACCCGATAGATTTCGAAGTCCCGCGCCCTTGTGCGGTCGGCATGCAGCACCTGTCGCGTCTTGCGCGCATCGAGTTCGATGACGTTGCACTCTCGTTCGAAGAGATTGATGATCGGCGTCGCGAAGAGTTCGAAATCGGCTGGCGCCAGGTCGGCAAGTTCAGGCACCGGGCGGCGGAACAGGAAGATGATCTCGATCCCGGCCTCGCACCTGCGCACGACCGGCTGCAGCCCTGAAACGCGCACATAGTGGAAGCGCTCGGGCATCATGAAATATTCGCGCAGCAGGCGGTAGCCTTCGAATGTCGGACGGGTGCGCGGCATCAAGGCTTCGTCGTCGCCGATGCCGACCATCTCGGGCTCGGGCAGGGGCGATATCGGATTGGTCTTGCCTTCCGCGCGTGCGCCAAGTGCGGAACAGGCGCCGAAGATGGCGTCAAAGATCAGCGGCGCCTTGGTGCGCCCGGCAAAATAGAGATCGAGCCGGTTGAGCGCCAATTCGTCGAGCTTGCCCTTTCCAGTGCGGGCCAAGGCGATGCGCAGTGCCGCCACGCCGGCAACGCCGCCGATCGGCCCGATGCCGGCCGCAGCCAGCCCGCTGCGATCCTGGAAATAGCTGACCGAAGTGATCGCGATCGGCCACAGTGCAACCTCCTGCCCGGTGGTGAAGGTGCAGCGCGTCGACAGGCCGGGTTGCAGGCTGGAGACCAGCCGCGTGCCCCGCTTGACGACATGGCCGGCAATCATTGACTGGACCTGCTGGCCGGGTTTCAGCACTACCATCGCGGTTGCCGGCGCCGGCGTGACCAGATCGGGATAGAGGACGTCGAGCACGCTGCGCGAGAAGCGCGAGCGTTCTGCATCGACCTTGAGCCGGGTGCGCGCGGCAAGGAAGGCAACGCCGTCCAGCAGCCGCTCGACATAGGGGTCGGGGCAGGGCACCGTATCGAGCGAAAGATTGCGCGCCACCGCCGGATGCATGTCGGCGAATTCCGCGGCGAGCGCGCGGATATGGGTCAGTTCCTCCTCGTAATATTCTACGAAGACCCGATCCATCTCAGCTTTCCCTAAGCTCGGTCCGCGCCAGGCCGTTGTCGAGATTGATCGTCGTGCGCAGTCGCATCCGTTCCGGTGTCGGCGTCATGATCAGCACGGCGTCTATCTCGATCTTCAGGCCCGCGGTCTTGTCGCCGAGGGTGACCGTCACCGTTGTCGCGCTCTCCTTCAGGCGCGGCTCGAACGTGGCAAGGACGGAGCGGATCTCGCGCGCCAGCACATCGCGGTCGAAGTCCCGCGACGAACGGCCCGAGAAAGAGGGCACGCCATAATTGACCACGCTGCGGCGCACTTCCGGAAAATCGGCGAGCGATGGCGGGTTGTCCATTGCCTGTTCGTTTTCGAGGTCGGAAAAAAGCGGCGTGGCTTCGAACCGTTCGGTGTTGAACAAGGCCTCGATATCGCGCCGCACGGCTTCTCTCAGCACGCGTGCGGACACCACCACGCCGCGGCTTTCGATCTCCGCGCGGTGCTGGGTCTGGAAGATCAACCGGTGCAGGCGCCGTTTCTGGTCCGGCGTCAGCTCCGCGTCGGCGTCGATGTGCCGCGCGCTGCCCGCAAAGAGGGTGTCCAGCCGATCCGCGCCAAGCTCGTCCTGCAACAGCTGGCGCAGCCCGTCTATTTCGGAGGTCAGGCCCGGCAGGTCGTTGACGAGGCGGTCCCAAAGAGAGGGTTGGACCGCCTCGCGTTTCGCGCGCGAACTGCCGGTAAGCTGCAGCTTGTTCGCGCCGGGCCGCCGGGCCTCACTTGCCGACATAGACATCCATTTCGATTTCGTCATCCTTGTCATAGACGAACTTGATCTTCTTGTAGGCGAAGCTGACCTCCTCCTCGATCAGGTCTTCCTCGTCCTCGGCCTGCTTCATGTCGTATTCCATGATCGAGGCGTCGGTCAGGGTAACGACCAGGTAGTCGCTGGTCTCTCCGTCGATCGTCCGACGGGCGGAGAACACGACTTCGTCCAGCGCCTTGTTGTCGAACAGCGCCTTTTTCAGATAGGGCGAGGCCTTGTCATAGTGTTTGGTGAACTTGATCATGCCCAGGGACACGCGACCACGGCGCGAGAGCGAATTCGGATCGTAGGGAGCGACGATCTTGTAATCGACCCCATGGATTTCGATTTCGTCCTCATGGCCGTCACGAACGCTTGGGCCCTTGATATCCGGAACCTTAAGAAAGCCATCGATTTTCACTGCCATTGTCTTTCTCCACCGCTTTCAAACAAAACAAGATGTGGTTGCTGCAATCACGTCTTCACGGACGGTAGTTCCGACACCAGCCTGAGCGAGGCGTTGATGCCTTCCAGCTGGTAGTGCGGACGCAGATAGAAGCGGGCATTGTAATAGCCCGGCCGCCCCTCCACGCTGTCGACCTGGACCTCGGCCGCGGCAAGCGGGCGCTTGGCGCGCGCCTTGTCGTCGGCGAAGGCCGGGTTGGCCAGCACGTAGCGGTTGATCCACTCGGTCAACCAGATCTGCATGTCGGAGCGTTCCTTGAACGATCCGATCTTGTCGCGCGCAATCGCCTTGAGGTAGTGCGCAAAGCGCGAAACCGGAAAAAGATAGGGCAGGTTGGCGCTCAGCCGCTCGTTCGACTGGGCGTCGGGATCGACCAGGCGTCCGGCACGCGTCTCGTCGTCCTGTAGTGAATGCGCACCGATGAAGGCAGCGAGATCGGTGTTTTTGCGGTGCAGGATGGGCATCAGGCCGAGCTTGGCCAATTCCGCCTCGCGCCGGTCGTCGATGGCGACCTCTGTCGGGCATTTCATCGCGATCGAGCCGTCGTCGGTCGGGAAGGAGTGCACCGGCAAATTGAGCACCGTGCCGCCGTTCTCGACGCCGCGGATCTGCGTGCCCCAGCCATAGAGCTTGTGGCTGCGGTTGATGTTGACGCCCATCGGGAAGGCGGCGTTCATCCAGACATATTTGTTGTGATCGGCCTGCACCTCTTCCTCGAAGGTGAAGCCCTTCACCGGAACGGTGTCGGTGCCATAGGGAAGGCGCGCGAGCACACGCGGCATGGTGAGGCCGATGTAGCGCGCGTCCTCGCTCTCGCGCAGCGATTGCCACGAGGCATAGGCCGGGTTCGACACGATCATCTGCAGGTCCTGCGGGTTAGGCAGTTCCTGCCAGCTGTCCATGCGGAACAGGCGCGGCGAGGCGGCGGCGATGAACGGCGTATGCGCGGAGGCGCAGATGCCCGATATGTTGCGCAGCAGGCCGACGTCACGCGGATGGTTCGAGAATTCGTAGGCGCCGATAATGCAGCCGATCGGCTCGCCACCAAGCATCGAATACTCGTCCGTATAGACTTTCTTGAAGATCGGGCTCTGGTCCCACATCTGGCCTTCATAGTCTTCGAGCGTGTCGGCCAGCTGCTCCTTGGAAATGTTCATCACCCGGATCTTCAGCTTCTGATCCGTCTCGGTGTTGTTGATGAGATACCAGAGGCCACGCCACGTGCCTTCCATTTCGCGCACTTCCGGTGCGTGCAGGATCTCGTTGACCTGCTCGGTCAGCATCTTGTCGATGCCCGCGATTAGCGACTTGATCGACTTGATCGCGTTGGACGAAATTGTCGTGGTTTCGGAGCGCGACTGCGCTGCGAGCGCGAGGTTGCGCACGAGCTGCTGCAGCTTTTCGCTGTCGTCTTTCTTGACCTTGAAGTCCTTCTCGAGGAGGCCGCTGAATTCTCCGAGGTCGATGGCTTCCGCCTCGGCGACGGCTGGTGCGGTTTTTTGCTGTTCGGCCATGACTTACTCTCCAGCCTTGTCGTCGTCGGACATTGCCTGGCCGGCGATCTTGCCCAGAAGCGGCTCATTGTTCAGCAATTGCGCGATGCGCTTTTCGGCATCGACGCGGCCGTCCATGAAGCCGAGCAGTTCCTCGAGTTGACGCCGCATCTTGAGGATCTCGGCCAATTGCGGAACCTGCGCGGCGATCTTGTCAGGCGCGAAATCTCCCATCTTGGTGAAGGTGAGATCGAGCGCCAGTTCCTCGTCGCGCTCCTGGCCTTCGACCTGCGGCAGCGTGTTCTTCACGCGTGCCTTCACGCGCGGCCCGAGCGCTTCCATGAATTTGGGGAAGCGGTTGGCGTCGGTCTCGACGAAGGCGCGGTCGAGCACCGACTTCGAGGCTTCCTTGGTTTGCGAGGCGCCGGAAAGGTCGGCCACCACGCCCATGACAAACGGCAGTTCGATCGTCGTCGGGCTGCCGTAGGTTTCCACGTCGTAGGCGATCTGTACCCGCGGCGCGCGATTTCGTTCGATGACCTTCGCTTTGCTTTCGGCTGGCATGTGTTGCTACCTTTCATCCTTCTGAGCGGCCTTCTTGGCGTCGGGAACGCCGGCCAGGAGCCGGAATTCCTTCAGCCCCGACGGGGCGAGATCTTCCATCAGTTCAACAAAATCCATGTGCACCATGCGGCGCACGCGGCGAGCCAGATGCGGGATTGGGCTCGACGGTTCGGTGCGGTCGTAGAAGGCGACCACGAGGTCGAGGCATTTCACGACGTCGTCGCGCGAGGAGATCCGGTCGGGCAGGCCAGTGCTGCCTGGCTCCGCGTAGCTTGCCACACTTGCCATCGTATCGGCTCCATGACCGTTTCGAGCAGGCATTGCCGGTTCGGCGGGCGCCGGGGCCGGCTTTGCCGCGCCATTCGCCGCGGCCCCGGCGGCCGCGTTGCGTTCGAGCGTCGTCAGCAAACGCTGGAGAAACCGCTTTAATTCCGGAACAGGGGCACCGCCTTCAAGACGGGCGTTGAGTGCGGCCTCGACCGCATCGAGGGCCGCGATCGCGGCGCGGGCGTCGGCGACGAGCGACGTCATCTCGGCACCGGCTTGATCCGCCTGTGCCGCGCAGCCGCTGCGCACCCGGTTCAGCAACTGGCTGTGGGCGCCGGCCAGCGCCGCCTTTTCGGCCGTGTTCAACCCCGAGGCGGCTTCCTGAAGCATGACGCGCTCGTCGAGCGCGGCCTGTTCCAGGTCGCGTCCGCTGATCGGCCCGATGCCGCGCGGCGCAAAAAGCGTCATCTGACGCAGATCCGACAGCAAGCCGTCCTGACCATTTTGCAGGTCGGCCAAGGCGTTGAGACGGCGCAAGGCGGCATCGCGTGGCGAAGCGCTCGGCCGCAACGCCGGATGCATCGTGTCCCAATGTTGGTCGATGCTTTGTGCAACAAGGCTCAGGCCAAGCGTCAGCCCGGCCAGTCTCTCTTCATTGGCCAGCGCCCGCGCGACAATGACAAGCAGACGCAGGTCACGGCCATGGCTGCGCAGTACTTCCGCCTTGTCGAGCACGGCAGGCCAGTCGACCGGAATGGTGGATTCGACTGGCTTGTTGTGACCCTCCTGGACGACCTTGAGCTGCGGTTCGGTGAGCCGCTCGATCTCGTGAAAGGCCGGATCGTTGCGCAAATCTTCCCCTGACGGGTTTTCACCGTTCAAAGGATTCAGCCAGAGTGCGAGATCAATCACACCAACCCCCAGCAAGCGGCCCTGAGACCTGCGTGATCAAACATTTATCACACTGCGTCACTTTATCACAATTCAACAGCTGCTCAAAAACTAACGGAAGCTAAACGCGACCATTCTTGGCTGCCGGAACCTGGCGTGGTAACCGAACCCCGTATGTGAAATGCATCGCATAGGCGGGGGCAATTTCATGTTTGTTTTCGCGGAGATGCGGGGCGTTCCGTGAAATGGCAGGCGCCGGCCGGATCGGCGTCCGAGCGGCTCATTCGTCGCGCGCTTTGTCAAGTTGCTGCTTATGTGGCAGGGTATCGGCTGGCAGGTTTCAGGAGCAGGTTCGATGGAACAGCGCCGGTCATCGCAGAGCTTCAAGCGCAAGGAACTGGTCGCTAAGCTCAACCCTGTCGGCGTCCGCGCCTTCAAGGCTGCGGCCGACACGGCCAAGATGCGCGGTAATCCCTACGTCGAACTCGTCCATTTCGTCCAGCAACTGGTGCTTTCGGAGCGCTCGGACGTGCAAATGATCATCGCCGACGCTGAGATTGATGTCGGCCGGCTGACGGCTGACATGACCCGCGCCGTCGACAAGCTCCCTTATGGCGCGACCTCGGTGGAGGAGTTTTCCGACCATATCTTTCACGCCATCCAGGAAGGCTGGAACCTGGCGGCGCTGGAATTCGGTGTCGAAGAGGTGCGCAGTTCGCACATCCTGCTTGCTTGCCTGAAGACGCCGATGCTGGAAGGCCTTGTGTCGAAAATCAGCGCCGAATTCGACAAGATCGATGCCGACGCTGTCATCAAGCGCTTTGCCGAGGTGACGGAAGGTTCGCTCGAAGCGGGCGCTGCTCCGACGGCCCCCGCCACCGAGGCGCCGATGAAACGGGGTCCGGGTGGGGACTCGGCTCTGGCCAAATATGCCACCAACCTGACCCAGCGTGCCGGCGACGGCAAGATCGACCCGGTCGTCGGCCGCGATCCGGAAATCAGGCAGATCGTCGACATCCTGATGCGGCGTCGCCAGAACAACCCCATCCTTACCGGCGAGGCGGGGGTCGGCAAGACGGCCGTGGTCGAGGGCTTTGCGCTCCGCATTTCCCAGGGCGACGTGCCGCCGACGCTGCAGAATGTCAGCGTGCATATGCTCGACGTCGGGCTGATGCAGGCGGGTGCCAGCGTGAAAGGCGAATTCGAGAAACGGCTGAAGGCGGTCATTGATGAGGTGCAGTCCTCCGAAAAGCCGATCATCCTGTTCATCGACGAAGCCCATACGCTGATCGGCGCCGGTGGTGCGGCCGGAACCGGCGACGCGGCCAATCTTTTGAAGCCGGCGCTGGCGCGCGGCGAGCTTCGCACCATCGCGGCAACGACCTGGGCCGAATACAAGCAGCATATCGAAAAGGATCCGGCGCTGACGCGTCGCTTCCAGGTGGTCAAGATCGACGAGCCGTCGGAAGCGGTGGCCGTTCTCATGCTGCGCGGCGTGGCTGGCGTTCTGGAGCAACACCACAAGGTGCAAATCCTGGACGAGGCGATTGAGGCCGCGGTCGGCCTGTCGCACCGCTACATTCCGGCCAGGCAACTGCCGGACAAGGCAGTGAGCCTGCTTGACACGGCCTGCGCCCGGGTCGCGATATCGCAGCATGCCACGCCGGCCGAGGTCGAGGATATATTGCGCCGTCGCCAGGCGCTGGAGGTCGAGAACGGCATCATCGGCCGCGAGGCCGCGATCGGCATTGAGGTGACCGACCGGCAGGCTCGGGTCGACGCCGGACTTGCCGAGACCGAAGGCACGCTGGCCGCCGCGCAAGCGCGCTGGGAGCGGGAAAAGGCACTGGTCGCCAAAATCCTCGAATTGCGCGCCAGGCTGCGCGGCGAGGGCGTGCCGCTCGATGCTGTAGCGGCGGATGAGGCCGCCGGCGAAATGGCGGCTGTGGACACGGCCGGGACGGTGGTGCCTGAGGCCAAAGCGCCCGAGAACGCCCAGAGCAAGGCTGCCGAGGCCAATGCCCCGAAAGCCAAGGCATCCGAGACGGAAGCTCCCAAGACCGAAAAGCCCGAAACCGAGGCGGCAATCGGCGGTGCGTCGCCCGATCCGGCCGTCGATCTCGCGCGGCTGCGCGAACTGATGGCTGAACTCGCCGAAGCGCAGGGCGAGACGCCGCTGATCCTGCCGTCGGTCGACCGCAATGCGGTGGCGGCCGTAGTGCAGGACTGGACCGGCATCCCGACCGGACGGATGCTGTCCAGCCAGACCGAAAAGGCGCTGCGGCTGGCCGGCACCTTGTCCGAGCGCGTGGTCGGCCAGGACCATGCCATGGAGATGATCGCCAAACGCGTGCAGACCAGCCGCGCCGGCCTCGGCGCGCCGGAAAAGCCGGTCGGCGTGTTCCTGCTCTGCGGCCCGTCCGGCGTCGGCAAGACCGAAACCGCGCTGGCGCTGGCCGAGACGCTCTATGGTGGCGAGCAGAACCTCATCTCGATCAACATGTCCGAATTCCAGGAGGCGCATACCGTCTCGACGCTCAAGGGCGCGCCGCCCGGCTATGTCGGCTACGGCAAGGGCGGCATCCTGACCGAGGCGGTGCGCAGAAAACCCTATTCGGTGATCCTGCTCGACGAGGTCGAGAAGGCGCATCCGGACGTGCACGAGATCTTCTTCCAGGTCTTCGACAAGGGCATGATGGACGACAGCGAGGGGCGGCGGATCGATTTCAAGAATACGCTGATCCTGCTCACCTCCAATGTCGGCTCCGAGGTCATCATGGACCGCACCAAAAACGGCACAATGCGGGCCGGGCTCGACGATCTGGACACCGCGCTGCGCAGCCCGCTGCTGAAGGTTTTCCCGGCGGCCTTCCTCGGCCGTGTCGTGACCATTCCCTATTACCCGCTCTCGGATCAAATGATCGAAGCCATCACCCGCCACCAGTTCGCCAAGATCGCGCGCCGGCTACGTGCGACCAACGACGCCGAACTGGTGATCGGCGACGGCGTCATGGACCTGGTCAAGGCGCGCTGCACCGAGATCGAATCCGGCGGGCGGATGATCGACGCCATCCTAACCAACACGCTGCTGCCGGAACTGAGCCGCGGCGTGCTGAACCGCTCGCTCGAGGGCGAGAAGATGACGAAAGTGACGGTTGGCGCCAACGGGGATGGGTTTACTTATTCTTTCGAGTAGGGATTTCTCTTGGGATCTTCCTGCCGCAGGGAATGGGTGTGCGCTGTGACTATAGCGGTTCATCGTTTCACGGAAACGCCGAACCGCTCTATCTCTCTATTGTTTTGACGCAATTCCGGACGGAAAACCGTTTCACACTTTCCCTGGAATTGCTCTAAAGGCTACCAGCCACGGTCAGTTCGTATGGATTTCCGATCCCGCAAAGGCCGGTATCTCAAGTCCTTGGCGCAAGCCGGTGGCCACGACCGACACCCTGAACTTTCCGGCGAGCGCCCGGTCGAATATGGCGCCGACGATGATGTCGGCGTCGGCGTCGACCTCCTCGCGGATGCGGGTGGCGGCTTCGTCGACTTCGAACAGCGTCATGTCCATGCCGCCCGAGATCGAGACCAGAACGCCCTTGGCGCCGATCATGGAGGCTTCGTCGAGAAGCGGATTGGCGATTGCCGCCTCGGCGGCTTTCTTGGCGCGGTCTTCTCCGGCGGCTTCGCCGGTGCCCATCATGGCGCGGCCCATGTCGCGCATCACCGATTTCACGTCGGCGAAGTCGAGATTGATCAGCCCTTCCTTGACGATGAGGTCGGTGATGCAGCCGACGCCAGCATAGAGGACGCGATCGGCCATGGCGAAAGCATCGGCGAAGGTCGTCTTGGCATCGGCGATCCGGAACAGGTTCTGGTTCGGGATGACGATCACCGTGTCGGCGCATTCGCGGAGCCGCTCGATGCCCTCTTCGGCCGATTGCATGCGGCGTTTTCCCTCGAAGGTGAACGGCTTGGTGACGACAGCGACGGTCAGGATTCCGGCCTTGCGCGCGGCATGCGCTATGATGGGCGCCGCGCCCGTTCCGGTTCCGCCGCCCATGCCCGCGGTGACGAAGCACATATGCGTTCCCGCAAGATGGTCCATGATCTCATCGATCGATTCTTCGGCTGCCGCACGGCCGACCTCGGGCAGCGATCCGGCGCCCAGGCCTTCGGTGACATGGGCTCCCAATTGGATCAGCCTCGACGACTTCGACATGGTGAGCGCCTGGGCGTCGGTGTTGGCGACGATGAACTCCGCGCCCTGCAGGCCCTCGGCAATCATGTTGTTGACCGCGTTGCCACCGCCACCGCCGACGCCGACGACGGTTATCTTCGGCCGCATCTCCGAGATTATGGGCCTTGTCGCGCTGTTCATTTGCCGTTTCTCCTGGAACGGACCCGGCGCAGGGGTCGACAGATATCTATTTGCGGCACGGGATGAAGGCTTGCTGGTGGGCGAATCAGAACCCGATGGCCGTGAGACAGGGAAACAGAGGCTGGACTCCGCCGCAAGTCCGATGTGCCTCTCGAAGCGCCTGATCGACCTGCCGGGCCGATGCCGGCGGGATGGCTGATCGGCGTTTGAGGGGCCGGCCAGCGGCATTTTTCCCGAAAGGGGGCAGGGATTGTTAATGGTTGTATACTATTATGCGCTTGGGGTGAAATATATCTAATTAGCTTGACAGTATTCTTGAGTTGATTATGGCCGCACCTGACGCACCCCCTGCCGATCTTAATTGTCGACCAATCCAGGAAAGTGATTGGGAAGGCGTGGTCGATTGTCTGCGCAGGGGCTTTCCGCTGCGCAGCCGCAAATACTGGATGCGCGCGCTGACCCGTCTGTCAGAGCGGCCCGCGGTCGACGATTTCCCGCGCTACGGCTTTGCGCTTGAGGCATCCGGGCGGATCGTGGGGGTCGTGCTCACCCTCTATGCCCGCTACCAGGGCGACGAAATCCGCTGCAACATTTCAAGCTGGTCCGTGGATGCAGCGTTCCGTCCCTATGCCATGAAGTTGATCTGGCCGGTCCTCAAACGCAGGGATGTGACCTACACGAACATTTCGCCGGCACCCTCGACCTTGAGCGCCAACAAGGCGATGGGCTTTCGCCTGTTTGCCAGCGGCCAGTTCGCCTTCCTGCCCGCCTTGAGCCCGGCGCAACCGTCATGCCGCGTGCTCGAAGTCCGCTCCGAGCTGGCCGAAATGGCAATGCTGTCCGACAGCGAGAGATATATCCTCCTGGAGCATGCCGCGCTGGGTTGCCTCTCGCTGATCTGCATTCGCGACGGAACGGCCTTTCCGTTGGTGCTGAGGTCGCGCCGGATATTGCACGGTCTCGTACCTTGCTCGCAGATCGTCTATTGCCGTTCTCTCGCGGATCTGAGCGGCTGCGCCGGCGCGATGGGGCGCTTTCTCCTGCGACGGGGAACCCTGCTTTGCCTCGTCGACGCCAACGAGCCGATCCCGGGTCTGTTCGGCCGGTACTTCCCAAGCAAAGGGCTGAAATACTTCAAAGGTCCAAAGCCGCCTTCGCCCGGCGACCTGACGTTCACCGAACTGGTGATATTCGGCCCCTGAAAAGTCAGGCCAGAGCGGTTCATCGTTTCACGGAAACGCCGACCCGCTCTATCTCTTTGTTTTGGCGCAATTCCGGACGGAAAACCGTTTCACACTTTTTCCTGGAATTGCTCTGGCAGCCTGGCCCGCACCGCCGCCATCTCACGCCAGCGTGTTCCCAGCGAGACACCAACGAGCAGCAGGCAGAAGCTGAGAGCGAGAGGCGAGTAAAATGCCTCTTCCTGCAACACGGCGTTGGCCGAGATGGTGACAATGCCGACGAAACCAAACAGGAAATTCAGGTCGCCGGTTTCGATCAGCTGGCGCCGGGCCGCCACGGCGAGCGCCGCCAGGAAGCCAAAGAAGACCAGGCTGCAAATTCCCATCTGGTAAAGCATGACGCCGACGGCGCTTTCGACGGGGATAGAGGCGGCGCCTTCCGCCTGGGCGGTCGACCAGCTGAGATTGATGCTGGTGCTCGACAGATTGCCGCCCAGCCCCAGTCCCTGGCCAAGCGGGTTGGCCAGGAAGTCGCGTATGCCCGCCGCCAGGCCGAGCACGTGATAGTCGCCATGGGTGGCGCCATAGGCAATTGCCGCGGTCGTCCAGACGACGGCCAGGGCGACGACACCAGCAAGCGTCAGACCGGTGCGGGAAGGGCTATGGAACAGCCGCACGCACAGTGCCACGAGGAGCATGAATGTCGCGCCCTTGGAGCCGATGACAAGCAGCAGCGGCAAGGCGGCGATGGGCAGCAGCCAGCGACCCCTGAAGAGCAGCCAGGCCGATATGATGCTGAGCGCATAGGCATAGCTGATCGAATGAAAGTTCGGACCGCCGATGCGAAAGACGCTGGGCAGGATGTCGTTGAAGAACGGCGTGTTGAAGAAGGTCGTCGTCATCACATCCTCAAGCCCACGGAAAACGAAGCCGGTTTCCTTGAGCGCCTTTTCCCACACGCCGGTCTCGATCTGCCGCGCGATGTTGCGTTCGATGTAGAGGTCGCCATGAAAGAGGCCGAGGAAATTCATCGTGAAGGTCAGTTCGACATAGCCGTAGATGACCGCACCGGTGCCTAGCCAAAGCATGCTTTTGCGCAGGTCGATGGGATAGAGGCTGGCGGCCAGGACCGCTATGTGGAAGCAGGCGAGCGGCGTGATCGTGTTGCGGAAGTAGACGACCGCGTCCTTGGGGCCGCCATGCACGACCCCCAGGGCAAAATAGAAACAGATCGTCCCGCACAGCACGATGCTCAGCAGCAGCCAGGCGCGCAATTCGGGCAAGGCGCGCACGCGGTGCTGAAACGACGCCGCCAGGAAAATGCAGAAGGCGGTCATTAGGATGATGAAGTTCGTACCGCGCAGCGCGTCGAACGTATCGTTGTCGGGGATGTAAGGCGTGTACCAGGCGACCATGAGGTTCTGGTAAAGAAAGGCGCAGATGATCACGACAGGAATGCCCGCGGGCACCGCATTCGAAACGATCAGCGTCAGTATGAACGTCGCGACGATCCCGAACGGCGTCCACACCGCAAAGGCCGAAACGCCGAGCGCAACGACGATGAGCGCCATCGAGACGTGCAGCAGGGCCTCGGCGCTCGACGCGTCCGGGGCCCGCGCGCTTAGCCCGGCAGGCGTATATGTCCCTGTGATGCTCATTGCCGGTCCGCTTTGATCCTCGCCTGCGCCAGCCTGCAGCCTTGGCGTCTGTTGTCCATTTCAGTCGCCGCCTTCGTCTCCCAGCAGGGCGGCGATCATCTGAGGATCGAACGCCTCGGTGCTTTGCCTGCTGGCGATGATGCCAAAACCCTGGTCGAGCTCCCAATGGGCCCAGCCGATGTGGTTCACCTCTGCCGCCTTGCGCACGGCGCGGACCCAGGCCGCGCGGCTTGCTGGATCCACGCAGAAATTGAGCACGCCGAACTCGTTCAGGATGACGGGGCAGTCATGGGCACTGGACCAGCGCCCGAGCTCGGCAAAGTCCGAAGCGATCCGCGCGTCTGTCCAGGGGTCTGACAGTTCCTTCTCCACCAGGGAGGCAGCCTCTTCGTCGCCCGTTGCCCGCAATCTGGAGACCAGTTCGCGCACCTGCGGCATTTCCTTTGTCGTGGGAAAGGGCAGGTTGGCGATGCGAGCGAGCGGCGATGCATCCCAGTTCTCGCATTGATGGGTGAATGCCATGGGTGCGTAGTAGTGGATGGCTGCAATCTGCCTGTCGTCGGCCAAGGGCGGCGTGTCGGCTATTTCCCATATGCCCTGGAAGCGTGCCGGGCCCCAGACCAAAGTGTGGAGCGGACATCTGGCGCGCAACGTCTCGGCGAGCTGTTGGCGCAGCTCAAGCCATGCGGCGCGCTCCATCGGCGGCTCGTTCAACAGTTCCGGGTAGACCGAACGGGTCGGCAGGTCGGCGATGACGGCGCGCAGGGCCGTCCAGGCCTGGACCACCCGCCTGGCCGCATTTGCCGGATCATGCTCGAAAGCCGCATGAAGATCGCCGGACGGATGCATGTCTACGAGTACGGCGAAACCCAGACCGACAAGGTCCGTGATCCCGTCGCGGATGCGGCGGAGCATCGCCCGGTCGCCGTCCGAGACAAGATCGCCATTCACCGGCAAGCGGATCGTTTCGAACCCAGCTTGGCGCAGCTTTTCCAGCGTCGCCGTGGCCGGAGCGATACCTTCCTCGCGTTCGAACCATCCGGGAAGATTGAAGCCACGCGACGGAACGGGGCGAGCAGTCGCTGCCGGCAGCGCCGTCGAGACAGAGAAGGGGAGGGTCGTAAGCAAGGCCCCGCCAGCCAGCGCAAGCGCGTGCCGCCGTGACACTGTCGGCGGCGATACAAGCTCAACCGCCCGCACCGGTCAGCTCCTTGCGACGGAACTGCGGCGCCATTCGCCGGCCCCGGACGCGACATCGGGCGTTGCCTTGCCCCCGGTGGGCTGTGTGCTTTCGATCACAAGCGTGGCGCTGCGTGCGATCTGGCCGGCGCCGAGATGCTGCTCGAGCAGGCCGGCAGCCGCCGACGCAGACTCGGATGGGCTCAGCGCGAAAAGCATGAGATCGGCTCTTGCAAAGATCTCCCGATCCCAACCATTCTCACCAAGGGACGGGGCAATCACGAGCACGAAATCGAATGCGCTCCCGGCCTCGGCCAAAATGCCGCGCAAAGTGTTGCGATCCCGGATTTCTGCACCCTTGTCCACGGCCGGACTGCATACGACCGTACGCAGACCGCTCGCGCCATCGATGAACAGACCGGGCCCGTACCCTGCACGGTGCGGCTGGCCTCCGATTTCAACCACAAGCACATTCTGCTCGGCTTGCTGGAGACCAATTCCGACCATCGCGCCCGCAAGCCTTGCGTCAACACTGCTGTGCGTCGACGAGACCAGGAGCAGGAAGGGTTTGGGGTGGTCGCTAAGGCGCTGGAGTATTTGCCGCATGAGCTTCAGCACGCCGAGCGAAAGCGCGTCGTTGCCGGCTTGAAACAGTGACTTCCTGAGCGCCTGGATGTTTGAATGCGCCGCACCGCCGGCGACCCCCGGCAGGCGGAATTCACCGAAATTGGCTGGCAACGGACGGGACATTGGACGTGCGCCGTCCTTTTTCGGCTCCCTTGGCTCGACCGCCTGCGGCACCTCTTCGCGAGGGCTTTGCGGGTCATCCTCGGGCTTGCGGACCGGTCCGAGCGCGAGAGCGATACCGCATCCGGCAATGAGGCCCAGAAAGGCGCTCACCGGCAGCAGCAGGGCAGGCTTCGGCCAGGTCGGCTGCAGCGGCGCGGAGGCGGCGCTGATCGTGCGCGCCTCGGACGTCTGGACGCCCTGCATCTGCGACGTTTCCTGCGCGCGCTTCAGGAAGTCGTCGAGCACGGTGCGGGCGGCCTGGGCCTTGGAGTCCAATTGCCGCAGTTGCACCTGTGCAATGCTCGAGTTCGTGGATTGCTGGCGCAGAGCCTCGAGCTTGGCCTGCAGCTTGGCGACATTCTGGGCGGCGAGATCATAACTCGCCTTTAGCTGCTGCCTTATTCGCTCCGCCTCTGCGGCCATCAGCCGGTTCATGCGACCGAGCTCGGACCTGAGCCGCGCAATGGCCGGATGACGAGGACCATACATGGTTTCGAGATTGGCGAGCTCTGCTGCGCGCTGGTTATAGTCGTCACGCAATTTGACGGCAGAATTGGAGAAAAGGATTTCCGCCAGCTTGGCCAGGCCGGCCGGCGAGGTGCCGGCGGCCAGCGCCTGATTGTATCGGTCCCTTGCCTGATCGGCGTCGCCCTGTGCGGTTATCAGCTGCGCCGTGAGCTGGTCGAGCTGGGACTGCAATGTACCGCCATCCGCCGAACCCAGAATATCGTGCTCGGCCTTGAAATCCTCGACCGCGCGCTCGGCGTCGCTGACGTCCTTCTGAAGACCCTTGATCCTGTCATTGAGGAGAGAATTCACATCGCTGTTGGCGGTTTCGCGTTCTCCGGCGAGGCCCGTTCTGTAGCGATTGACGATGGCGTTGGCGATGCGCGCGGCCTTGTCCGGCGACGGCGACGTGAAGGAGACATTTATGACATAGGTCAGTCCTTCGCGGTCCACCGATACGGCTTTTTGAAAACGTTTGAAGGCCGCGTCCGGTGAGGGGCCGCGTCCAGCTCCAAACATCGACAAGACACGCGAGACCAGGCCTTTGCCTGAAAATTCCGGATCGTTTTGGAGCCCCTCGCTCTCGAACACGGCACCCAGCAAGTCTTGCGATTCGATGACGAAGACCTGGCTTGCGATGGCGGCGCTGTCGGCGCCGATCCCGGGAAGAACGTCATTGAAGTTGGTCGCGCGCGCATCGCGCGGGTCGATCAACATCGAGGCGGTCGCCGTATAGCTCGGGCTCGTCACGGCAAGATAAAGCAGTGCAAGCAGCAGCGCCGCGCCGGCGATGGCAAGCACCATAACGCGTCGCCCCCATAGGACCGCCCATAGCGGTCCTATGTCGAACAAAGGTGGAAGCGTGCGGTCGTCGGTTCTGGCTGGCGTCATCGTTTTCCTCTGCAGAGCGCGCCTTCCGGCCTTACTCTACACCGCCAGTATTCAGAATTATCGTTAGTCTTCCGTTAAGGTTACCGCGCCCGATGCTCAAATTAACAAACTGGTGACGGTAACCATGCGGAGCGTTCGCGCTGGCGCGGTCGCAGGCTTTTGCTCTATCTAGGGACAGGTTTCAGCGTCGGCTCGCCTGCCGCGGGGGTAGGGCATCGCCGAACGCCACGGGAGCCGACGTTGGATGAAAATATAAGCAATCGCAGCGCGATATCGGGCGTGAGCACCAGTCCTGCAGCCGACGATATGCGCATGTCCATCGCGACGCTCGCCAGGAACGGCGCCGTGGCGGGCGTGATCAAGCTCGCCAGCGCCGGCTTGTCCTTCCTGATGTTCGTGGCCGTGGCGATGGTTATGGACGGAAGGCAGTTCGGCCTCTACAGCGCAACCTATGCCGGCGCCAGCCTGGTTTCCTTCTTCGCCTCGGTGGGCCAGCAGAGCACCGTGCTGAGATTCTGGCCCCAATATGTCGGGCTCGGCGACCACAGTTCGGCCCATGGCATGATGGCCCGCGCCATTCTCGTCGCGCTTGCCGGGCTCGTTGGCTCCAGCCTGCTCATCCTCATGGTCGGATTTTTGCCGTTCATCGGCAAGGACACGCCGGAATGGCTTTCGCTGTGCGTGGCGGCCGCGGTCCTATCGTTTGCGCTCGGCTGGTCGGAATTCACGTCCGGCGCTTTCCGCGCCAAGAATGCGCTCATATCCGGTCTGTTGCCGCGCGACATCATCTGGCGTGCAGGCACGATTGCCGCCATCGCCGCTTGCCACTTCATGCATATCGAGATGAGCGCAGTCGCGGCGACCTATCTGACTGCCTTGCTGCTCATCCTTTCGGTTGTTCCGCAGACGCTGCTTCTCGTGCGCGACACGGTGCGCGCCAAGCGCGGCCCACTTTCGGAGGGGCAAAAGAGGGAATTCAAGACAGTGACGCTTGGCCTGTGGGGCGTCACCTCGCTGCCGCCGGCGCTCGGCCAGGTGAGCACGCTGCTTGTGGCGGTGATCCTGGGACCTGAGGCGGCCGGCGCGATTTTCGTCGCCGATCGGACCACGCGTTTCGTGGCGCTTGCGCTCAACGGAATCAATCAGGCGCTCGCGCCGCAGATTTCGAGTGCCTTCTACAGCGGCGACAGGGCGCATGTTCAGCGCATCACCAATCTCGCCGCGCTTGGCAGCTTTGCAATTGCACTCTGCGTGCTGGCGGCGTTCTGGATGTTCGGCGGCCTTATCCTGTCCATGTTCAATCCGACCTACGACACGCCCACCATGCGGGCAACACTCGTCATCTTCGGCATAGGCGCAACATTTGCCACGGCTTGCGGCCCGATCGAAATCCTCCTGCAATTGACCGGGCTGCAGCATGCGCTGTTCAAGGTCCTCGTTGTCGTCAACATACTGGGGCTCGGCGCGACGGCGGTAACGACGTATTTCTTTGGCCCCATTGGCGCGGCAGTCAGCATCGCCGGAACGGTCATCGCCTGGACCGCCATTGCCGTGTCGATCGCCCGGCGCAGAATAGGCATAAATCCATCGGTCTTCGGCTTCACGATGGCAAGAGCTGCGCCGGTTCCCAGCGTGATGCTGAAAGGCCGTACGTGAAGATCGTCCAGGTACAGACCCAGGCGGAGGCCGCGGGCGCGCAACGCATTTCCGACATGGTGGGCGAAGGCTTGCGGGCGCGCGGGCACGACGTGCGCACCGTTTTCATGTATCGCAAGACGGACGCCTTCGACGCCGATCCTTATGCGGATTTCATCCTCACCCAGAGCCCAAGGGGCTTGCCTGGACAGATCCGGGCAACCATTGGCCTTACGACCTATCTGCGCAAGGCGCGACCGGACGCCGTCATCACCTATCAGCACTACGGCAATATCTTCGGCACGATCGGCGCCCGCCTGGCGGGCGTCAGGAAAATCATCGCCAACCAGAGCGGTTCGCCGCACACCAAAGGGGTGATGGGCGTCCTCTCCCAGATCGACAGGCTGATGGGCTTGATTGGCCTCTATCGGACGAATGTCGTCAACTCGGCCTGGACGGAAGCGCAATTCAATCACTATCCGCAAGCCTATCGGCGGCGCTTGCGGCGCATTGATCATGGCGTTGCCGCACCGCCTGAAGACTTCGACAAGGCGGCGGCGCGTGCTTCCTTTGGTTTGCCTCAGAATGCATGGCTCGCCGTCTCGTCCGGCCGGCTGACGCAAGCGAAGAACCAGATCGCGCTGGTTGGGGCGCTCGACCAGCTGCCTGATATCCATGTCGCGATTGCCGGTGTCGGGCCGGAGCGGGACACGCTTGTCGCCTTCGCCAAAAGCCGGGATGTGGCGGACCGGCTGCATCTGGTCGGCGAGGTTCCCCCGTCGCGTATTTTCGAGTTCCTGGCGGCAGGCGACATCTACGCGTTTCCGTCGTTGAATGAGACCTTCGGTCTTGCCTGCGTCGAAGCGGCAATTTCCGGTTTGCCTGTCGTGGCGAACGACCTCGCCGTCATGCGGGAGGTGCTTGCTGCCGAGGATGGCGAGACCGCAGCGATCTTCGTCGACGACGGTGCCACCGGCATGGCCAAGGGGCTGGCCGACTTGATGGCCGGGCCGGAAATCATGGCCAGGCTTTCAGCGGCAGGGCGGCGGCTCAGCGACAAATACGCGCCGGCCAGGATGTGCGCGGGCTACGAGGCGCTACTTCTTTCCTGAACGCCTTCGCACCGCCGCTATGCCGTCGATCACTTCCAACGTGCCCGAGCGATTGAGCGTGTGGATTTTCGGATAGGGCCAGTCGCCATCGGTGTCGATCGGCCGGGGCGCCGAAAGCCGCACCGTCTGCTGGTCGAGCTCCAGCAGTTCGCACAGGCCGAGCCCGCCGCCATAGCCGAGCGTTCCGTCCTGGACCGGGAGCAAGACTCGGCCCCCATCGATGCGAACGAAAGCGCCACCTGGACGAGCCATGCGATGGTCGATCATGACAGGGTTCATAGGGTGGGGTTGCCACGGACCGGCGAGTGCGGGAGCTGAGAAAACCACCAGCGTGTCGGAGGTGCTGCCATTGCCATCGCGATCGGTGGCGAACAGCCAAAGCAGCCCGCCATGCTCAAGCAGGGTCGCGTCGGAAATCTCGCCTTCGACCAACACGGTCTCGGCGATCCAGCGGTGGGGGAAGGCCAAGGCGCGGTAGAGCGTGAGCCTGCTGCTGGCGCTCGCCTCGGGAAGCATCCAGATCTCGCCGTCGCGCTCGAACACCTGCGGATAGGAGAGATGGTGCGGCTCTTCCAGGACGACCCGCGGCGCTTCGGGGGCGCCGGCCGCGTCAAAGGCAACGACGGAGATGACGGCCTTGCCGGTCGCATGGGGATAATCTTCGACGAACAGGAATGACCGGCCCTGCCATTGGAACGGGAACGGATCGGCATAGAAGTGGTCGCCCGGGTCGGGCAGAACCGACCAGCCGCTGCCTAGCCCGCCCGTATTCGCGACGCCTGGCGCATCGGCAAAGCGGTAGCCGACGCGCCAATGCGCGTGGCGGAAGCCTATGCGCCGGATGATCTCTTGGCCGAGCCGCGGCAGCGCCGAGCCCAGATAGGCAGATACGAATTGCATCGCCGTGCCGCCACCGCTGGCTTCAGGCATGCGTTCATCCTTGAGAAGCCGGCCTTCAGCAAATGCCCGAACCACCGAGACGAGCAAGGTGATGGCGCGGGCAAGCACGTCCTCGGCGCCAAGTGCCGCCGATTCCCGCTTGTCCACCATCGGCCGTGCCAAGCCCACCACCGTCTTCTTGTCGAGGACGGCTTCGATCAAAGGCAGTCTTCCGGCTGCGACCGCGATTGCCGCCGAGAGATCGGATTTGGATCCGTCGAACAGGAGGCCGACAGTCGGGACATCCGATGGGGCAGCGTTGCCGGCGAGATCGAGCCTTAGCGCGGCTGGCCGGTGGCCGCTCCGTGCCTCGATCTCATGCAGCGAGGCGGCAAGGTTGGGGCGGCGCCGTCGAAACAGGCGCTGTTCAAAAGCAAAGGCGGCTTTTGCCGCCAGCGGCCAGCTTGCTGCTCCGGGCTGATGGCGCACAGCCACATCATGGCCCTCCGCCTGAAGCCGCTCTATGGCGACCTTCTGCCACAGGCGGGGGCTCGATTGCGGAACAATCACCTCGATCGGCAGCATGTCATTCCCGTCCGACTGTAATGGTGCTCGGGTTCCAGACACTTGAAAAGAAATGATTTGGCCGAAAAAGCTTACATTGGAGTTACATTCAAAGTCCGGCTGCGTGGTTCACGAGAAAATAAACTGTCGACCGACCCATCTCGAACCAGCCACGGAGGGCACATTCTAAGACAGATTTGCAACCAGGGATCGATCTTTCGCATATACCAAGTTTCTAACAATCCTTGCGATTCGCCTTGACGCGGAACGCAAGACGTCGTCGATAGATCAGGCCCAGCCGGTTCGGATCACATGTTTGAAGTCACTGCCGAGGATTCATTCGATTTCCGTTCGAAGGAATATGCTGAACTCTTCGCCAGTTCGGCGGCGACCGCTTTTCAGCATCCCATATGGCTGAGCCAGCTCTATGAGAGGATCGTGCGGCAAGGCGCTGCGACGCCACTTGTCATCGTCGTGCGAAACGGCGCGGGCGGAAAGCTCGCGATGGTTTTGCCCCTGGTCAGGCGCCGGTACACACTGCTCAAAGTGGTCGAATTCGCCGACATGCGCGTTTCCGACTACGTCTCGCCAGTCGCCGACGAGGAGACCTTCTCGCGCATCGTGGCAGACAGTCGAGCCGTTGCCGCGATCCGAAAGCATCTGAAACCTTACGATCTCCTGCGCATCGGCAAGCTGGCGGACCGCTCATTGGCGATCGAGCGGCTGCTTGGCATCGACAAGCGCGAAAGCATGGGCATGAGCGCATACTCCAGCAAGCTGGAGCCGACATTTGCCGCCTGGCGCGAGAACCAGCTCGACCAGTCCTACCGCAAGGAGCTCGACAAGAAATCCCGGCAGCTTGGCCGAATAGGAGAGGCGCGCTTCGCATGCGCTGACAACGTCGCCGCCATCCGCACGACTTTCGATGCGCTCAAAGTCTATCGCGGCAAGCGTTTCGACGGCAGCAACGGCCCCGCCGACCTGCTGCAACTGCCGTCCTATTTCGATTTCTATCTGGCTGTGGCGACCGAAGGGTGCGGCGGTTTCGCTCGCACCTACACTTTTTGGATGAACGATCGGGCAATCGCGGGCGCGCTTGGCCTCGAGCATCGCGGCTCGCTGCTTGTCATTCTCGGCGGCTTCGACGAGGCTGGCTACAGGAAGCAGTCGATCGGCAGCCTGATGTTCGAACAGATCGCCCGCGACTGTATCGAGCGCGGCGACCATTCCCTCGACTTCACCATCGGAGACGAACCCTACAAGCGCATCTTTGGCGGCCGGCCATCACCGATGTGGCAGATATTCCTAGCCGGCAGCCCGCTCGGCCTGGCGGCGCATCTGACGGTCGAGAAATTGCCGGCGGCCAAAGCCCTGGCGCGGCGTGTGCTCGGTTCGCACGGGAAGAAGGCCGCACCTGGCCATGCGGTAACGTCGCCAGCCTCCACCGACGAGGTGGCGGGACCCTGAGGTCGGAACGAGCCCAGGGCGCGTCTCCCAAAACCACTGCGTAGTTTGGGCGACAGATTAGCTGATTGGTCTGCGATCACGCCACGGGTTCGACTGCGGGCTTTCTGAGGTTGCGCAGCCTGGCGGCGAAAGCGGGGCTTAGATTGTCGATCTCGTGCATGATGCGGCGGCGGCTGAAGTGAATTTGCCGGCGCGCGCGCCAGCGCAGGTCGGTGTCGATGGTCAGGCTGCGGCGAAAATGCGCCAGCTGGAGACCATGCTCGTCCATCGCCTGCTTTACCGGATCGGCGTAGAAGGTCGCAATCTTTGCGGCGGCCATGCCGGGTGAGGCCAGCCATTGCGGCACATGCACGGTGCACAGGCGCTCGACATCGGTGAGCAGCCGGCTGACACCCGTTCCGGCGGCCGGACAGGATGTCTGGTAGGCATCGCCGATCAGGACGGCCCCGTCGCGCACGCAGTTCTCGGCGACGGTGATGTCGGTGAGCCAGCTCTCGACCCGGTCGATCACTTCGAAATCGCCGAATGCCTTGACCAGACCCGGGAGCGTTTCGATGAGCGTTTGTTTGGGATTGTCGCGTAGGGCCTTGACCCACGGGTCGCGATGCTCGCGGAAAACGAAGAGATTGGCGCGGGTGACTTCGGCGGCGGGGAACAGGTTTAAATAGTCGATGCCGTCGGAAACCCGTTCGCCGTAATAGGTGAGGGCGGGATGTTGGAAGGCGCTTGCTCCCACAGGGCGCAGATTGAAGCCGAAGGTCAGCGACTGCCGCTGGTGGACGAACTTGCGCTCGATGCCAAGGTCGCGGCGCAGAATGTCACCCATGCCGGTGGCCAGAACGAGAAGCCGCGCAGTCACGTCGCCGTGTCCGAGGATCGACACACGCTGGCGTTCCGGGCCTGCTTCCAGTCCGCTCACGCGACCAGCGATGAAGCGCACGGTGTCGGGCAGTTCGGCCCGCATGGCGGCGACGAGGTCATCGTAGAAAATGCCGTAGTGCCGGGCGTGCGTGCGGTCGAGCAGGCGCCCCTTGCGTATGTTGACGATTTCGTCGAATGCCACGGCCGCTGCGGAAAGCCCGTCCAGAAGACCGATCCGGCGCAGTTTCTCGATCTGGTCGCCGGCGATCTTCTCGACCCGGAACTCGCGCGGAAAGACCTGATGACGGTCGATCAGCGTGACGTGATAACCGGACCGCCCGAGTACGTTTGCCGCCAGAGTGCCGGAAAGCCCGCCGCCGACTATGACGATCT
Organism: Mesorhizobium waimense; assembly: GCF_003601975.1. Taxonomy (GTDB): domain Bacteria; phylum Pseudomonadota; class Alphaproteobacteria; order Rhizobiales; family Rhizobiaceae; genus Mesorhizobium; species Mesorhizobium waimense. The sequence goes on along the minus strand of NZ_QZWZ01000005.1, from coordinate 17,902 downwards.
CCGTGTCGGTTCCGTCAGGCAGCGGACGGTGGGAACGCTCGGCTGTCATCTGGAATACCTCAATATGGCGTAGATGGCTTGGGGACTTGTGGTGAAATAGCGCCAGAAAAGCCGGCGCGGCTCCATCAGCGCACGCCACAGCCACTCGAATCCGGCCTTCTGTACCCACAGGGGCGCGCGCCGGACCTTGCCGGCGATATGGTCGAAAAGCCCGCCAGACGTCTTGATCACCCCGACATTCTGGAGTCGCGATGCAAAGTCGCGGACGAAGATCTGCTCGCGCGGAACACCGAGGCCCAGCCACAAAATGTCGGGCGCAAGTGCGTTGATCTCGTCGAGCTTCCTTTCAAGCGCCTGGCCGGCAAGGAAGCCGTGGCAATGCCCGGCGATGCGCAGGCCAGGGTATCTGGCTTTGACGCTCGCAACGGCCTTGTTGTTCTCGGCCTCTGTCGACCCCAGCAGGTAGAAGGTCGTGCCTTCCTGTTCGGCAAGCTTGGCCACGTCGTGAAAGAGGTCGGTGGTGGCTACCCGTTCCGGCAGATGCGTTCTGCACAGCAAACGTGAGGCGAAGACAAGCGGCTGGCCATCGGCGAAGATCTGGTCGGCTTCGCGGAAGAGCACGGCCACGTCCACATTCGCGCGAGCCTGGGCGATGACGTCGCCATTGGCAGAGGTGAAATAATAGGGACGGCTGCTGCGGGTGTGCCCCCGTGCCGCCGCGATCATCAAGCGCGCGGCATTTGGCCGGTCGATCACCGTGATCGGCAACCCACCAAGCTGCACGGTTGGAAGAGCGAGAAGGCTCTCCTGGAAAGCAACGGTTTCCTGCAGCGCGATATCGGCCGCGATTGCGGGCCTGGCTGAAGGTTGACGATGCGAACGGGGAGACTGGGTTGCGTACGTCACGGCTTGCGCGGAACCGGGGGGCCCCGATCCACTTAGCGTGTCCTCATCTCCTCCAAGATCCCTTGGAGAGGTCTCTGAAATTTTGCTCATAGGAAAACTGCCCCATCCCAGTATATCCAACCTACCCCCTTGCTTGGCACCATAAGTAAAAATATCGGAAAGTTAAGCGATAGATTAATAGTTAGTTAATCCGTACATTTTGTCTAAAAATTTATACATCAGAGCGAATGGGAAGATCTGGGCGATCATCTGCCGGCCGCCGCCTGAGTGGCAGCGACACTGCCTGTGGCATGGCTGTTCCCTGGAGAACAATTGCAGCGATTTAGCGCCAGATAGAATCGCTGACCTGCTCTAACTATTTGTTTTTGCGCAATTCCGGACGGAAAACCAGGAATTGCTCTGGTTGTCGGCGCGTCTCGGCAGGCGGCACTCCATATCAGCCAGCGTCAGCGGCGCTGATTGCGTATCGAGGCCTGGTAGACCAACGATGTCCAGCTGTTGGAGGAGGCGAGGTGACAGTAGATCAGCCCCAGCACTCCTGATTTCCTGAGGTCGAGAAAGGCCTCATCGCTCAGTTTGTTGAAGGCTGGCTCGTCGATCACCTGGAAATCGGTGAGGTTGAGCACCTCGCCACCTTCCAGCGTCACCTTGCTCTGGCGTGGCGCGAACAGCCCGTGCGCATCGATCTTCTCGATCATGGCGCGGGTCGCGTTGAAGTCGACCTGGAACTGGTTGCAGAAGGTCAGCGCCTGTTTCGTCGCCTCTGCTGCCTCGGTCCCGTTGAAGAATGGAACGATTTTACTGCTGTCCCCGCGCAGTTGGTCGATGACGCGCTCGCTTGCCCGGTCGACGCACAGCGTCAGACGGCCGTTCGTCGTCGTCTCGTCGGCGAGGATGAAAGGATAGCGGCGGACATAGGCCGGAACATAATGCGGTTCGGTCCATCTCCCGTCGGCATCGACGAACAGGTTCTCATTCGGGCGCAAGCCGGTGATGATCACTGGTGCCTTGGCGGCGCCGATGAAGACGATGGGATAGGAGCGCATCGCCGCCGGCATCTCCGACGCCACCACCGGAATCGCGTGCGCCGAGCGGGCGAAGCCGAAGTCGGCCCGCGCGGCCAGGCCCAGCGAGCCGTGCCGTATCGGGTTGAGCGCTTCCGGCCTGGAGTAGAACAGCGGCAAGGCGGCGCCCGCCGCGTTTTCCGCTGCCGGTGCCGTCTTTGTGTCGCTGTCAGCCATCGTCCGTCTCCCCTTTGCCGCATCCGATCGCGTTGGCTCAATTAATGTATGATACCGAAAATCGAAAAACCGTTTTTGTTCGCTGAAACTTCGGTTGGCAAAGGATCATGCATAAAAACGAAGTAATGCGGGTTTACGCCACAGCATTGCAGCGTGCAATGTCTGGAAGACGTCAAGCGGCTATGGACAGCCTGCCGCGAAGCGGCGACATTGCCGTCGGTGCGTGTCGCCCAAAGCGTGCCGTCGGCCTCCGACCGAAGGCGCAGCGGTCTTAGGGCAATGCACAAAAACAAAGAATTGAAGCGCATCGCATGAAATCAGTGCCAACGCACCGCGCTGTGGCTGCAGGCAAATTGAGGCGGATAGCATGGTTTCGGTATCGGATTTCGAACGGTGGTCGGGTCGGTTTTCAGTGTTGCGGTTGGCGGCAGGCAGCTTTCCCTCGAACTGACCCAGGTTCGCCGCATCGATGCCAGTTCCCGCGACGGCGGCGGCTTTACGCAGCTGTTCAAAGGGCCACGTGACATTGTGCTGCCGCAGGCCACCTACCACTTCGCCGGCGACGATATCGCCGACGCCGGAACTCATCACGGCGATGAAGGTGGGAACCAATCTCAACATCGGCATGGAATCGGTGACACGCAAGCCGGTGACCATTCCGGTTTCACTGTCCGGGTTCACGGCCGCGATCGAAGCGATCAAATAGCCAACGAGCCCCTCGACCAGGCCGGTCTCTATCTCCAGCCGCTGGAACGCGGCTGGACCGCTCTCACCTGCTGCCTGTGGGACCTCCAGCCGCCGGCTATTTCTGGCGGAAGGCGGAGTGAAACGAAGTGAGCAGCGGGCTCAGTATGTAATCGAGGGCGGTGCGCTCCTCGGTGACGATCATCACCGAAGCCGGCATGCCCGGATAGAGCGCGATCTGCGGCGCCGCGGCCAGTTCGGCCGGATCGACCGCTATGTCGGCGACATAGTAGGGGAGGCCGGTCTTGCTGTCGGTGATGCGATCCGCCGAAATGCGGGTGACGCGTCCGTGGATGATCGGTATCGAACGCTGCTTGTAGGAGGTGAAGCGAACTTCCGCCGTCATGTCGGAGCGCAGGTTTGATATGTCCTCGACGCGAACCTGCGCCTGGACGATCAGCGAATTCTGCGTCGGCACGATGTCGAGGATCGTCTGCCCCGGGGCGACGATCGCACCGATCGAAAAGACGCTGAGATCCATCACCTGGCCGTCATAGGGTGAACGGACCTCGGCACGGTCCATGGCGGCCTGGGCAGCGAACATTTTCGGCACCAGGTCCGCCAGGCCCGACTGCGTATCGATCAGCATGGCGGAAAGCTTGGCCCGCCGCTCGTTGGTCAATTGGGCGATCTGGCTTTCCAGTTCGGCCTTCGCCTGACGGCTTCCGGCGATCGCGCCGAGATTCTCGTCGATCAGGCCCTGCAGGTCCGAGGCGGATCTGTCCAGTTCCAATATGCGCGGCCGCGTCGTCAGGCCGGCCTTGAGGAGCTTCGACAGGCTGACCTTTTCGTCGATCGTCGATTGCAGCTGGGCCCGGTAGGACTCGACGCGAGCCTGCTTGCCCTGGATCTGTTCGTCAAGCTCGGCAATTCGCCGCTGCAGGATCTGCGTGGCGCCGGCCATCGAGGCGCGCTGGCTTTCCAGGTCGGCGATCTGGTTTGCCATGGCATCCTTGAGATAGGGCTCGTGTTCCTTGAGGATGTCCTGCGGGAAGGCAACGGCGCCGCTGCCGTCCAGCTCGGCCTTGATCCTGGCGTCTGTGGCGCGCAGGAGCGCATATTGCTGGGCGTAGAGGTTGAACTCGGAACGGATCCTGGTGTCGTCGAGGACCAGCATGACCTGGTCCGCCTTGACGATGTCGCCGTCCTTGACCCGGATTTCCTTCACCGTTCCGCCGTCGAAGTGCTGAACGCTCTTGCGATTGCCTTCCACCTTGACGACCGCGTCGGCCAGCACGGCGCCGTTCAGCGGGGCAAAGGCGGCCCAGCCACCGAAGACGCCAAAGAAGGCGACGATGATCAGCAGGCCGATATAGGCCGGCACCCGGATGGAATCCGGGGCCGGGATGCCGGCTTCGCCGGGCAGGCTTCTGTAAATGAGGGCGCTGTCGCTCAACGGTCACTCCTCAGGCAGGTCATTGGGTTGCCACCGCAATTGAAGTCGCACGCTGATTGAGCCGTGCCACGATCTCGTTCCTCATGCCGAAGGCTTCGACGGCGCCGTCCCGCAGCAGCAGGATCTTGTCGACGTTTGCCAGCGTCGACGGACGATGCGAGACGATGATCACCGTGCTGCCGCGACGCTTGAGCTCGATCGCGCACTCGCTCAGCGCACGGTCGCCATCGGCGTCGAGATTGGAGCTCGGCTCATCGAGAACGATCAGGTTCGGCGTGCCAAAGACAGCCCGGGCAAGTGCGATCCGCTGGCGGTATCCTCCCGACAGGACGGCACCGCCTTCGCCGATCTGCGTCTCATAGCCTTGCGGCAGGCGGATGATCATGTCGTGCACGCCGGCGAGCCGCGCGGCCTCGATCACCTCCTGGTCCACGTTGGTCTTGAAGCGTCCGATGTTGGCGGCGACGGTGTCGGAAAACAGTTCGATGTCCTGCGGCAGGTAGCCGATGTGGTCACCGAGCGCGTCGCGCCCCCAATGCGACAGATCGGCGCCGTCCAGCCTGACGGTGCCGCGGCTGGGCTGCATGACGCCCGCGAGGTGACGCGCCAATGTCGACTTGCCGGCGCCCGAGGGTCCGACAATCCCCAACGCCTCGCCTGCCTCCAGCCGAAACGTTACGTCCCGCAGAAGCACCTTCTGCTGGCTGGGAATGGCATAGCTGACCTGCTCGACCGAAATCTTGCCTGTGGGCTTGGGCAGGTTGAACGATCTTTCGCTCTGTGCGCCGCCGTCGATCAGTCTGTGAACCCTCCCCAGTGCCGCCCGCGCCAGGACCAGGTTGCGCCACAGGCCAACGATCTGTTCGACGGGCTGCAGCCCTCTGCCCAGCAATATGCTGGCCGCGAACATCGAGCCGGCGGTGGTCTGCCGTTCGATCACCAGATAGGCGCCGAGGCCCAGGATCAGCGACTGCATGGTCAAGCGAAGGAACTTGATCGCCCCCGACATCAAGGCGGCGCGGTCGCTGGCTTGCGTCTGGCGCCGAAGCGCCAGGCTGCGGTCGCGTCCCCAGCGGCGGATGAGGCCGTCGATCATGCCCATGGCGCGAATGACTTCCGAGTTCCTCAGGCTCATCTCGGTGAAATTGTAGTTGGCCGTCGCCAGATCGTTGGCCTGCTTCAGCGGCGCGCGCACCAGATATTCGTTGATCACCGCCATGGCGACGAGCAGCAGGGACGAGCCGAGCGCGAAGAAGCCCAGCCAGGGGTGCAGCAGGAAGATGATGGCGATGTAGATGGGCGACCAGGGCAGGTCGAACAGCGCATTGATGCCCATGCCGGTGATGACCTGCCGGAACGTGTCGAAGTCACGCACCGGCTGGCTCTGCGAGGAGCCCGACTGCGAGGTCTCGACCGACGCGGCCACGATCCTCGCCGACAGCAGCCGGTCGAGCCGCACGCTGGCGCGCGTCAGGATCGTGGCACGCATGAGGTCGAGGCCGGCAAGCGCAAGGAAGGCCGCCAGCAGCGCGATGGTCAGCATCACCAGCGTGGTCTGGCTGCCGCTGGTCACCACCCGGTCGTAGATCTGCAGCATATAGAGCGGGGAGGCGAGATAGAGCAGGTTGATCGCCAAGCTGAACCCCGCCGCGATCAGGAAATAATGGCGGCACGCCAGCAGGGCGTCCTTCACGATCTGCGATTTTCTGTCGAGACTCAAATACCCAGCGGAGAACCGCCCCCCTGTCCACCTGTAAGCCGATACTACTCCTGATCCTTCCGCCGGCCACGCAGCCCGTCGATATTCCTGTCGTAAACCTTAACGGCTAGTCTGGATCAGGAGAGGTGAGCCGCGCATGTCCGCGCGGCTCGCCTTTTGGTTCACACCACAAAGTCGTTCGTCGTCACTTGAACCACCGTCCTGCCGGTTCCGTCGTCGGCAAGTGTGAAGCTGTTTGCATCGTAGACGCCGAGCAGGTGCAGCGTGGCATTGTGCGTTCCGTCCGTGACGGTCAACGTTCCTCCAGCGCCGTCCAGGTCTGTCTGATAGGCAGCGGATGTTCCGGTGCCGAACCAGATGTCGCCAAGGTCCAGCTTGTCGTCGCTGGTCATGCCGCCGATCTTGCCGCTGAAGTCGAAGGAATCGTCCAGTCGCAATATGCCGGCGGCATCCGCCGCGAAGGTGACGTTGATGGACGAGGCCTCGCCGAACTCCAGCTGTGACAGGTTGCCGATGGTGGCGCTGCCGCTGCCGGTGACCTCACCGCCAATCGTGACGTTGCCGCCGTTGGCCCATATCAGTCCGGAGTTGGCGAGCGCACCGGTGATCATCAGGCCGCCCGAGCCCGTCGCCTCCAGCGTTCCCGAGTTGACGGTGATGTTGGCGCCGGTGTCGATGACCAGAGCGTGCGAGCCTGTGGCGACAATCGTGCCCTGGTTGTTCAGGGATAGGGAACCGCCGCCCAGCTGGCCAGCGCCGGAGATGGTGTTGTCGACATTGGTCAGGGTGACATCAGCTGCCGTGCCCGAGATCACGTTCGCATTGCTGTCGGAGAGCACGACCTGCCCGCCGCCCTGCAGTGTTATCCCATGCTGAATGATCTGCAACAGGGTTTCGCCACCGGCGGAGTCGAGCGAGATGAGGCCGGTATTGCTGATCGTGCCGCTCAGCGGCAGCATTGCGCCGTCGCCGATCGTTATGGTGCCGGCATTGTTGACCACCGGCGTCTGGTCGAAGACGAAATTGCCGTCGGCGAGCGCGCCGGAATGCACGCCGTCGAGGGTGATCGACTGCCCGTCGCCAAGCGTGATCACCGCATTGCCGTTACCATCGTCGGCCATATGCGCCTGGACGTCGGCGAAACTCGCGAAGCCGGAATAGCCGATCAGATCGATCTTGTCCGCGGCCGTGTCGAAGCTGTGGACTGTGTCATTGCCGATCGGTTGCGAGAAGACGAATAGGTCGTTACCGCTCGAACCGGTCAGCACGTCGTCGCCCGACCAGGCGAAGATTGGCGAGCCGGGCGCATAGGCCTCGACATTGTCGGCGACCGACATGCTTCCCGTCGTGCCGTCCGCGTTGGTCCAGGTCATCTGGACGTCGAGTACCGCCGCCCCGGCGAATTCGGACGGTGTGGTGACCGTCAGCCCGTGCAGGTCGTTGGTCTCTATAGTCCAGGTTCCGTCGGCGTTGTGCGTGGCGCCGTCGATGGTCCAGCCCGAAGGCACATTCTTCACCGTGACGGTGATGAGCGCGCCTTCATGGGATGGATCGGTGAGGGCGAGATTGATGGGCTCGCCCGAGGTGCCGGCGGGCTTCAGGCCACTGACCTGCGCATGCGCGGTGTTGGGATTCTGGGCTAGGTCTTTGAATGCACCACTTTGAACAGTAACGGCATAGGTAGACCCATTGTTGCCGGCCTTAGTGACGGGAAGGGTATAGACTTCCTGGTAAGTGGTTCCGTCTATCGTGACTGGCCCCCAAGCTCCAACTCCAGTAATTGAGCCGCCACTTATTGTGATCTTAGAGGCGTCGAAAAACGTATGGTCCATGGTCTCGCTAAACACGAGATAAAGGCTGCTGCCGCTTCCTTGGTTATTCTGTTTGCTATCGATAAGAGTGATGCTGGGCCCCGTTGTGTCGCCACCTGTCACATTAATCGTCGCCGTGGCAATTCCGGTATCCGAGCCGCCGTTGGCCGTGCCGTCACCGTCCACCAACGTATAGGTCACTGTCTTGGCGATGGTGGGGCTAGTCGCATTTGAATAGAGGATGTGGTCCATCAGGGCCTGCGTCGCCGCTTGGGTGGCGCTTGCATTGAAGGTGACAACGAGGTTCGTCCCGTTCGTTCCGCCAGTGAACGTTCCTATGAGCGTGCCGCCATAGCTCACATTGTTGCCGCTGACGGTTATCTGGCCAGCGCCAGGGGCTTGGTTCTGGATCGTCAACTGGTCGGTCGGCGTGCCGTTGGCGGTGAAGGCGACGGTGAGCGTGCCGCCGCCGAAGTTGGCGGAATCGATATCTGCCACCGTTGCCGAAGGAGCGATGGCGGTTGCGGCGGATCCGGTCGCATAGTTCAGGGTTGTCGATGTTCCAGCAGACGCGCCATTGAGATCTACCACCGGCGCGTCGTTGGCGCCGTTGACCGTCAGCGTCAGCGTCGAGGAGGACGGCGCACCCTGGTCGTCCGACATGGTGTAGTGCACCACCACGGTGGCGGTGTCGTCATGGTCGAGCTTGTCGAACAGCACGCCGGGATTGAACTGGATCTGGCCAGCCACGATCGAGAACGCGGTCGAGGCGTCGATGCCGTTCACGTCGCCGTTGGCGCTCGTCACCGTCACGACGCCCAACGAGTCCAGCGTCTTGGTGGCGCCGGTGTCGACATCGGTGTCGTTGGCCAGCACGTCGAACGACTTGGTCTCGTTCTCGCCAGCCGAGCCGGTGTCGGCAACCGCAACCGGCGCGTCGTTGGCGCCGTTGACCGTCAGCGTCAGCGTCGAGGAGGACGGCGCACCCTGGTCGTCCGACATGGTGTAGTGCACCACCACGGTGGCGGTGTCGTCATGGTCGAGCTTGTCGAACAGTACGCCGGGATTGAACTGGATCTGGCCAGCCACGATCGAGAACGCGGTCGAGGCGTCGATGCCGTTCACGTCGCCGTTGGCGCTCGTCACCGTCACGACGCCCAGCGAGTCCAGCGTCTTGGTGGCGCCGGTGTCGACATCGGTGTCGTTGGCCAGCACGTCGAACGACTTGGTCTCGTTCTCGCCAGCCGAGCCGGTGTCGGCAACCGCAACCGGCGCGTCGTTGGCGCCGTTGATGGTGATGGTGAGCACCGCCGTGTCGGTCAGGCTGCCGTCGCTGACCGTGTAGTTGAATGTGTCGGTGGTCGAACCGCCGACATTGAGCGCCTGCACCGTGTTATCGTTCTCGTTGACGACATAGGTGTAGCTGCCGTCGCTGTTGAGCGTCAGCGTGCCGTGCGCGCCCACCAGGCCGAAGCCGACCGTGCCGGCTGAGCCCGCGCCTTCGGTGCCGCCGGTGCGGACCGCGCTGACCGTCAGGCTGCCGCCGTCGATGTCGGTGTCGTTGCTGATGACATTGCCGGTCGCGTTCGAGCCGCCAGAGCCGTTCAGGGTGCCGCCCTTCTCGGTCGCCGCCGTGGCGCCAGCGCTAAGGCTGGTGTCGTCAACGCCGATCGGGGCATGATTGGTGGTCTGGTCGACCTTGATCGTTTCAATATTCTCGATCGCCGAGATCTTGAGGTTAATCGTTTTGAATTCATAGACGGATTGGTCCGCCTGGCCCGTGCTCTTGTTCACGTGGGCCGGAAGCCAGACATTCTTGAAATAAGAAATCTCTGCGTTCAGCGCAGCCATGAATGCGGCATCGTTCGACTGTTGGACGCTGACGACAATTCTAAGCGTGTCGATCTCGGCCGTGCCGCCTTTTACGGTTCCGTTGCCACCGTCATAATTGTCATATCCAGTGAACGCGGTTTGCCCGGTTTGCAGCACCCCATCGTCGTATACGGCGCCGCCTAGCCGGTACTGGTTCTCATAGGATACGAAAATCAGAGTATCGGCACCCGACCCACCCAGAACAGTGTCGATGCCGCTCCCGCCGTCCAGGATGTCAGCGCCAGACCCACCGTTGATGTAGTCATTGCCGTCACCGGCGTCGATGACGTCGGTCCCGCTCCCGCCGATAAGCTTGTCATCCCCATCAGTCACCACGCCGACGTAGCTGCTGCCACTCGCACCCATATCAACCTCCCAAGATCATGGATTGAGACGCGGAAGCAATGACGACCGTGTCCTCGGTGTAGTTGAGAACGTCATCCTTCGCCTGCGGTGTGTTGGAAAACGATGTCGTGGTGCCGCCGGCACCGGTGACCTGAGTAGCCATGTTTCACCCCCTGATTGTTTAACGACAGACGCCCCACCGCCTGTCGACCGATGTTGAAAGACCAGTCGCGTCCTGCCGAAAATTGTCGCACGCCCGGAATGCCGGGTTAGGCAGACATCATTTGTGTCAGCGTACCTGTATCAGCACACCTGAAAGCCCCAACGCCGCCCGGCCGCGGCCAACGGAATGCGTGGCCGGTCACAGGCGCGTGGTGGCTCAAATGGTGATGGCTGCAGCGAGAATGTTCGCTGCGCTGCGCTCCCCAGCCCCTAATGGCGTCGCTTTACCCGTTGTTGCCGGTCGGGCGCTTATTTTATGCAACGCTCATATTAGGATATTATTAACCCTTCCGGAGAGGAAGCGTCAATAACCAACATAGCATAACAGTTAATATCTGGGGGCGACGTCCGTTCCGGCGCATCGCCACAGGACCAGCGGCACCGTGACCAGAAGCATCCGGAATATATCCGCCGAGCACGACTCCCGAATTGGGGCAGACGGCTATCAGATCAACTCGCCCTCAGCGTTTTTTCTTTGTACGGCGAAGAAAACTGGGGCGCCGATCCCGGTTCTGCGGCGGACAGATCGGGCTAGCCTCCGGCCAGCGACAGGCCGCGGGCACGCTCGCGCAGCAGGGTCAGCAATTCGCCGCGCCGGGCTTCCGGCGTGTCGACGGGCAGGACGAAGCACAGCGTCTTGTTGATGGCGCCGTGGCCGTCGTGGATCGGTGCGGCCATGCACCAGGTGAAGCGGTCTGCAAGGGCGGCGGTTTCGCTGAAACCCTGCCGGCGCGCCAGGGCGACGTCGGCGAAGAATTCCTCGGGCGCGATGATACGGCCATCGGGAAGCTTGTAATCGCCGGCGGGAATGAAGTTCTTCAGCTCCTCCTCGCCCATATGGCCGACCAGCAGCCGGCCCGACGCCGTCCACGGGATCGACACCTCGACGCCGACATCGCTGGAGATGCGGAACGGGCCGGGCGAATCCCGGCAATCGAGGACGACATATTTGTTGCCGCGCAGGCCGCACAGCTGGACGGTCTCGCCGGTCTCGGCGGCCATCCTGTCCAGCGTCTCGAGGATGCGCCGGTAATGCGCGTTATGGTGCGAATAGGCCCAGCCGAACAGATGCATCGCCCTGCCGAAATAGACGTAGCCTTCGGTGCCGACATTTTCGAGCATTTCGGCTTCGAGCAGACTGTTGACGATTTCATAGGTGGTCGAGCGCGGCGCGCCGATCATCTTGGCAATGTCGCCGACACGCATCGGCGCGCGGTGCCTGAGAAGCGCTTCGAGCAGCATTATGACGCGGTCGATGCCGCGGCGGCGCTCGCCATTCTGTGGCGCCGTGCCGCCCGCTTCGATCAGTTCAGTCACGCCGTCGCTCATCATTAGCATCCGCTCAAAATCATTTTTCGGTCCTCGTCCCAAGACGCTTGAAAGATGTCAAGGCTCAGTCTAGCATCCCGATTGTCCGATATACAGACATGATGTCTGAAATATCAGACAAAAGTGAACCGGGCAGAGAAAGTCCAGACGAGAAAGACGGGCGGTTGCCGCGACACGGCAACCGACGGGTTTTCTCGTGCCGACCCTTCGCGTCCGGACACAACCACAGAAGGGGAACAATCATGATGAAACCATCGTTTTTCGCATCCGCCAGCGCCCTTTGCCTCGGTCTAGTCCTGGCTATCGGCGCCGGCTCTGAGGCCAATGCCGCCGCCAAATGCATCAAGGGCGACCGCAAGGCGCCGTACACGATCGGCTGGGCCAACATCTATTCCGTGCCGACCTGGATGAAGCAGACGCAGGGCACGATCGAAGCCGAGGTCGAAGCGCTGAAGAAGCAGGGGCTGGTCGACAAGCTGGTCGTGACCGACGCCCAGGGCGACGCCAATGTGCAGATCCAGCAGATACAATCGATGATCGATTCCGATGTCGACGCCATCATCCTGATTGCCGGTTCCTCGACCGCGCCGGCGCGCGTAATCGCGGACGCCTGTGCCAAGGGCATCGCCATCATCAACTTCGACAGCCTCGTCGACACCGACCAGGTCACCGCCAAGGTCAACACCGACTCCTCGCAATGGGGCGACCAGGCGGCCAAGTTCCTGATCGATGCCATCGGCGGCAAGGGCAAGATTCTGATCCTCAACGGCCCGGCCGGCGTTTCGGTCAGCGACGACCGGCGCAAGGGCGCCGACGCAGAGCTCAAGGCCCATCCCGACGTGACGGTGCTGGCCGAGACCAACACGCCCTACAATGTCGCTCCGGCGCAGGAAGCCGTGACCAGCCTGCTGTTCGCCAATCCCGAGATCGACGGCATCCTGTCGCTCGGCGGTGCGCTGTCGGCGGGCGCGGTGCTGGCGCTTGACAAGCAGGGCCGCGACCAGGTGCCGATCACCGGCGAGAATGCGCGTCAATTCCTTGAGCTGTGGAAGGAAAAGGGCCTGAAGAGCTGGGCAACCATGCAGCCGAACTGGCTCGGCGCCTTCGCCGCCTACACCGCCGTCCAGGCGCTGGAGGGCAAGGACGTGCCGGCTTTCGTCAAGATCCCGCTGCCGGTGATCGACAATTCCAACATCGACGAATACCTCGCCCGGGCCAAGGATTTCCCGACTGACGGCTACATCTATTCGCCCTACGATGAGGAGCTGTTCAAGAAGCTGCTGGCCCAGAAATAAGCCTGAAGGGTTGTAGCATTGGCAACCATGGCTCCGCTCCTCGCGGCTCGGGGTGTGTCGAAGGCGTTCTTCGGCAACCCCGTCCTGCGCGACGTTTCGATCGCTCTCCGGCCGGGCCGCGTGCATGCGCTGCTCGGCGAAAACGGCGCGGGAAAGTCGACGCTGATCAACCTGCTGTCCGGGGCCTTGCGCCCGGACGGCGGGACCATCGAGGTTGACGGTCGTGAGGTCTCGCGCATGACGCCGGTGCATGCGCGGCAGGCCGGCATTGCCGTCGTGCAGCAGGAGCTCAGCCTGACGGCCAGCCTGTCGATCGCCGAGAACATCGGGCTAGGCGCCTATCCGAAACGGTTCGGCCTGGTCGACTACCGTGAACTTGCCGCGCGGGCGAAGGCAGCATGCGAGTTGGTCGGCCTTCACGAGCCGCTGTCGACACCGGTCGGACAGCTTCCGCTCGGGCGCCGGCAGATGGTGGAAATCGCCAAGGCGCTCTACCGCAAGCCGCGCGTGCTCATCCTCGACGAACCCACCTCGTCATTGTCGGCCACCGAAACGAAGATCCTCACCGATCTGCTGGAGCGTTTGCGTGGCGAAGGCATCGCCATTCTCTACATCTCGCACCGGCTGAACGAAGTCATGACCCTCTGCCAGCATGTCACCGTGCTGAAGGATGGCACATGTACCGCCGACCAGTCTTTGGAAGGAACCGATGCCGCCGGGCTGGTGCGGCTGATGGTCGGGCGCGACCCCGGCGACCTCTTTCCGCAATGGCGGCCTTCCGCGTCGCCCGCCACCGCCATCTCGGTGCGCAATTTTTCGGCCGGCCTGATGCACGACGTCGATCTCGACATCAGGACAGGTGAGGTGCTGGGCATTGGCGGCCTGGTCGGTCAGGGGCAGGAGGATTTGCTGCTCGGCCTTTACGGCGCCATCCCGGCCAGGACGGCATCGGCAACGGTCAACGGCGCGTCGGGCCTGCCGGGCGGCGTGCCGAAAGCCAATGCGCTTGGCCTTGCCTATGTGCCGGCCGATCGCAAGCGTGAAGGGCTGCACCTGATCCACACCATCACGACCAACATGATGTTGCCTGCCTTCGCCAGGCTGCCAGCACTGAAGCTGCGCAGCCGCCGGGCCGAGCGCGAGACGGCAAGAGGCTTGGCCGCCCAGCTTGGCATCAAGGGCGACCTCGCACGGCAGGCGCAAGCACTTTCGGGCGGCAACCAGCAGAAGGTCGCGCTGGCGAAATGGATGCCGCATGATCCGCTCGTGCTGCTGCTCAACGATCCGACGCGCGGCGTCGATGTCGAGACCAAGCGTGAGATCTACCTGATGCTTCGCGCCTTCGCCGCCGCCGGCAAGGCCGTTGTTCTGCTCAGCTCAGATACGCCCGAACTGGTGCATCTGTGCGAGCGCGTCGCGGTGGTGCGGGACGGCCGCATCGCAGCCATGCTGGACCGCGCGGCGCTGAGCGAGGAAGCCATCGTTTCGGCCGCGATGGGCGCTGAGAACCGGAAGGTCGCGGCATGAGCACTGTGTCTTCCGCGCGGCCCGCCGGCGCGCTCTACTGGCCGGTGCAAGCGCGCCGCAATATCGGCGTGCGCAGCCTGTTCGTCGTGGTGCTGGCTTTTCTCATCGCCTACGGTGTGCTCTTCCCAGGTCTGTTCACGGCCTCCGGCTTCGCCAAGTTTACCCAGAGCTGGTTCCCGCTGGCGCTGGTGGCGATGGCGCAGGCGATCCTCATGCTCACCGGCGGCATCAGCTTGGCGATCGGCGCTACCGTCAGCCTCGGGGCGGTCATCGCCGCGACGACGATGGCGGGACCACTGGGCGTTGCAGGCGGCGCCGCCGCGGTGGCGCTGACCGGCCTTGGCATCGGTGCGGCAACCGGCTTCATCGTGGTGCGGCTTCGCCTGCCGGCGATCGTGGTGACGCTTGCCGGCTCCTTCATCATCGGCGGCGCTGCCCTGCTGATCCTGCCCAGGCCCGGCGGCGCCATTCCGGAATGGCTGTCCGACCTGCTTGCCGGCGACACGCCGGCGGCCTTCGTGCTTTTGGTGGCGATCGTGCTGCTGTGGAAGCTCTATCTCGCCACGCCGCTGGGCTTGAGCCTCTATGCCGCCGGCGAGAACCCGGTCGGCGCCTATCGCTCCGGCGTGCCGGTCGATGGCGCGCGGGTCGCCGCCTATGCGATCAGCGGCCTTTTGTCGACAGGCGCCGGCCTGTTCGTCGCCGCGCAAACGGGCTCGGGCGATCCGGTCATCGGAGCGGCCTTCACACTCAACTCCATCGCCGCGGCCGTGCTCGGCGGCATCGGCTTCCTTGGCGGGCAGGGCACCATGCGCGGCGCGCTTGCCGGCAGCCTGCTGCTCAGCCTGATGATCAGCGTGATGTTCTTCCTCGGCTTCACGCCGGTTGCCCAATATGTCGCCCAGGGTCTCATCATCATCGGCGCGGTCGCCATCCCGCAATTCCGCAAGGTGCAGCAATGACAGCATGGAAAGACAGCGCCGGCGGCAGGCGTGTCATGGCCGTGCTCTCGAGCCGGCCGTTCCTGACGGTTGCCATCGTTGCCGCGGTCTGGATCGCGGCAAGCTTCGCTTCGCGCGGCTTCGGCGCCTATGGCCATCTGCGCTATCTGGTCGAGCTCGGCGCCGTCATCGGCCTGGTCGCGGCCGGGCAGACTTTTGTCGTGATCGCCGGCGGCATTGATCTTTCGGTCGCGGCCATCGTCACCGTCAGCGCCATCAGCCTGCCGCTGCTGTCATGGGGGGCCGATCCGACCGGCCTTGCCCCCGTGCTTGCGGTGCTGGCGCTGACCACGATCATTGGGCTGGTCAACGGGCTCGGCGTGGCATTGCTGCGCGTTCATCCGATGATCATGACGCTGGCCATGGCGACCTTCCTGCAGGGCTTGCTGATCATCATTGCCGGCGGTAGCGCCGTCACCGCCGAGAACCCGCTGGTCCACTGGCTCGGCAATGCGCGGCCGGCCGGTATTCCGGCCGGCGTGCTGTTGTGGGTGGCCGTTTCGGTGATCGTGTTGACGGTCATGCACGCAACGCCCTTCGGCGCCCGCATCTTCGCCATGGGCGCCAATCCACTCGCCGCTGCATTGTCCGGGGTGCCGGTCACGCCGACGACGCTCGCCGTCTACGGCATCAGCGGCTTCACCTCGGGCCTCGCCGGCGTGCTTGTGCTGGGCATGAACGGACAAGGCTATGTCGGGATCGGCGATCCCTATCTGCTCGCCTCGATCGCAGCCGTGGTGCTTGGCGGCACGTCGATCCTCGGCGGGCTCGGTACCTATGCCGGCACCATTCCAGGCGCGATCCTGCTGGTGACCATCACCGCCCTGATCACCGTCGTCAACGCGTCGCCCGGCTGGCGCAGCATCCTGTTCGGCTCGCTGATCCTGGGGCTGCTGCTCCTCTCAGGCCGGGAGCAAGCCCGCCGATGACAGGTCGTCCAGCCGATAGATGCGTTTTGCGTTGCCGAAGAACAGCGCCGCCTGCTCGTCCGCGGAGAGGTCGGCTGCAATGGCCTTGAAGCTGTCGTACACCTCGTCGAACGAGGCGTGCAGGCCGGCGACCGGAAAGTCGCTGCCGAACATCGCTCGCTTCGTGCCGAAGCAGTCGATGCAGTGCAGGACGACCGGCCGCAGGCTGTCGAGCGTCCAGTCATGATCGTAAGCGACCAGATCCGAGATCTTGATGACGACGTTGTCGCGCTCCGCCAGAACCCGCAACCCGTCACGCCACCTGCGCATCCCTTCGGCGTCGCGGTCGATCGGGCTGCCGCAATGGTTGACGACGAATTGCTGGTCGGGGAAGGCCGCCGCAAGCCGCGCCGCCTCGCCGAGCTGACGTGGAAACACCATCAGGTCGAACGACAAACCGTGGTGGGCAAGCAGCGCCAGGCCGGCGCGCCAGGCCGAATCGTCCATGATGCCATCGCGAGCGGCAAAGCGACGCGCAGGATCCGGATCCCAGCTCAATATATCGCGTACGCCGACGACGCGGTCGAATGCCGCCTGCGAGTCGATCAGCGCTGGGGCTTGTGGACTGGCAAGAGGTACGTGCACGACATAGCGGGCTGCGACGCCACGCGACTTGTCGAGCGTCTCCAGCCACTGGGTTTCGCCGACGCAGTCGTCACTCGCCCAGCCGGCCTCGACATGGACGGTGGCAACGACATTGTGCCTGATGGCGTCGCGCCGATAATCCTCTGGAAGGCAGTTGCGACGCAAAGGACCAAGCTCGCCCAGGCCGCCACGCTCACCAGCCGTGGCTGCGAGCCAGGGATGCCGGCCAAGGCCAAGATCCCAAAGATGGTGATGGGCGTCGATGATCGGTCCGGCGTAGGGTTTCGGCAAGGATCTCTCTCAAGGTCGGACCGGCTTCGGCATTCGATACGGGCTTCTACATGCGACGGCGAAAGGGGTAGCATCGGATGAGCGAAAACACACCGGTCCCGCCGCTCGTCGTGCATGAGAATTTTCTGCTCGACGACCGTATCCGCGGCGTGCCGCCCGGCACCTCGGGGCTGCACAGCAGCCTTGTCGGAGAGCAGCGCTGGCACCCGGCCGATGGCCGAATGTCGCTGCCGCTGCTGACCCTCGACGAGAGCGCCTTCGCCACCAATCGCGACATGTTCCTGCGCTATGCGCGCGAGCAGGGCGTCGCGATCGCCCCGCATGCCAAGACACCGATGGCGCCGGACCTTGCCCGGTCGCTGGTCGAGGCCGGCGCGTGGGGCACAACCGTCGCCGATATCAGGCAGGCCACGGTGATGTTGAGGGCCGGGTTGACGCGATTGATCATCGCCAACGAGGTCGGCGGCGCCGGCGGCGCGAGCCGGCTGGCGGCTCTGGCCGGCGCCTGGCCGAATGCCGAACTTCATGTCTTTGCCGACTCTGTCGCGGCCGTGAATGCGCTTGCCGGGGCCTGGCGTGCCAATGCGGCGCTCGCTCCATTGCGCGTGCTGGTCGAACTTGGGGCGGGCCTGTCTCTTATACACATCTC
>NZ_QZWZ01000059.1 GCF_003601975.1 Mesorhizobium waimense | reverse complement strand
ACCTCTTCATCGCCGCAATGGCCCACCAGCTTTCCGCCATCGGGAAGCTCGGAGAAAGGGATGCCCTCCACCAGATCCGGTCCGCTTGGTTTGGTATGACCTTCAGCCATTTGCTTCTCCCTGGCGAACCGGTGTCAAAATCGTTCGCACTACCGAGACGCGGGAAATCTCCGGTCCACCAGCCTCGGAACGCCGCGTGCCTGGCCGGCGTGACGTCAGTGTCTTGGCACCGCTAGTGCCTAAGCGTCCAGACACGTTACTTGATGCCGTTTGAGCCGCTGATACTGTAGTCTCCCGCCATCTTCGGTATCATGCAAACGAATTTAATCGGTGATTGTGTGCAATTATTATGCTGGCTTCCCGAGCAATTCCTCGCAGCCAATTACAGGATCGCTTGCCCCGTCTTACCCCAATCGGCGAGAAAGGACTCAAGGCCCTTATCGGTGAGAGGGTGCTTGGCGAGGTTTCTGAGTACTCGGGTGGCACAGTCGCGATATGGGCGCCTGCGATCGCCGCCTGTTTGACATGGAGAGGCGTGCGAATCGAGGACGCCAGGATTTCCGTCGTGAACGTTTTGTCGTTGTCGCAGATCGTCCGGATTTCACGGATTACCTCCATGCCATCCAGGCCGAGATCGTCTAGCCTGCCGACGAACGGCGAAATGAAGGTCGCACCTGCCTTGGCGGCGAGTAGTGCTTGGTTGGCTGAAAAGCAGAGCGTGACATTGACCTTCCGTCCGAGCTGATTGAGCGCCCGGCAAGCCCTGAATCCATCCCAGGTCGATGGCACCTTGACGGCCACATTAGCGGCAATGTCGGCCAAACGCTCTCCCTCGGCGATCATGCCGTCAAAGTCGATCGCGGTGACTTCCGCTGAAACCGGACCCTCGATCCGTCTGGCAAATCTCCTTGATCACATCTCTGATCGGTCGGCCGGTCTTTGAGATAAGGGACGGGTTTGTGGTCACCCCGTCGAGAACGCCAGCGGCAGCAAGCTCGCGAATCTCAGATAAATCGACCGTATCGACAAAGAATTTCATTGTTTTTCTCCTCAACTGAACGCGCCCATCGATGATTGGATGAATTTTCTTTGGTTTGGTTTCCGGAGTTGCCGCTGTCGTGATCGCACGCCCTATTTCTTTGAAGGCAATGGCAGTGCAGAGCGACGTGACGTCTCTATCGATGTCTCAGCAAAATCTCTCTAAGGACGACGGCATCATTGTGGGCCTCGTCATGAGCCGAGTAGACGAGTGTGACGGCGCCCTCCCGTATCAGGTCGCGCAGTCGGTCCAGTTTATCGCGATGCTCATGGATTTCCGCCGCATATCGCCGGCGGAATTCCTCCCAACGGGCTGGATCGTGTCCGAACCATTTCCGAAGCTCGGTGCTTGGCGCGAGTTCCTTCATCCAATGGTCGATGGCGGCTTCGGTCTTCTTGACCCCGCGCGGCCAAAGCCGGTCAACTAACACTCGCTTGCCATCGTCGGCCGCAGGGCTCTCATATGCCCGTTTCAATTTTACTCTCTCGTTGAAGATTTTTTCGCTCATCGGCTCGTGTCCCGTTCGTCTCCGTATCGAGAAGGCCGGAGAACTCGTTTCTAAGGATTGTCTCGTCGGCTGCATCCGACACGAACACGAAGATGTCGCCGCGATATCTCTCGATCCAGGGTGGCCGGCACCGGCTGCGCAGGTAGTTACCGATCTGATTGAGCGTGGAATACCCCAGCCCTGGTGCAGGAGAAACTTCATCAAGGTTAAGCTTTGCAGCCGGGACAGGTCGCCCGCCTGAATCAGGGGCCGATTTTCTGGCCCTGAGCGTTGAACTGTTTCAGATAGGCGATCACGTCGGCGATCTCCTGGTCCTTGTTGAGACCGGCGAATGCCATCTTTGTGCCGGGAATCAGCTTGCGCGGCGCGCGCAGATAGATCGTCAGCGTCGGTTCATCCCAAGTCAGACCCGAGTTCTTGTTCGCCGCTGAATAGCTGTAATCCGGATATGCACCGGCGGCTCGGCCGACGACGCCATTCAAGACCGGACCTACTCCGTTCTTTGCGTCAGGGCCAACCTTGTGGCAGGCCATGCACCTCTTGAAGACGACGGCGCCGGCTTCGGCATTGCCGGAAGATGCGTCCTGCGCATGGGCCGAACTGACTGCAGTGAGAATCGCGGTCGTCAATCCAAGCAAAGTCGATTTCATGTTTGTTTCTTCCAATGAGCGGCGGCGGGATTCCAACCCGCCCACCGGCAATGTCGGGATTCGAAAAACCACAGCCTGCCGGATCCGAACCGCGGATCCGGATCCGGCAGACGCTGCCTCAGGAGGGAACCAGTGGGCCGGGGTTCTTCAAATATTGGTTCTTGATCGCGTCCACCGCCCAGTAGGCAAGAGCGCCTACCGGTCCGGTCGGATTCTTCCCGGCGTTCTGGGGAAACACGCAGGCGCCCGTGACGAATACGTTCGGGACATCCCAGACCTGAAGATATTTGTTCAGAACGCTGGTGCTTGGGTCAGCTCCGAAGACCGCCCCGCCTGTGTTGTGCGTGCTCTGATAGGGCACGATCGAATAGGGTACAGGCGGCACGTTTCGATCGATCTTGGTCGCACCCATCTCCTTGGCCAGCGTCACGCAGATGTCGGCCTGGGCGATCATCTGCTTTATCTCATTGTCTTGGAAATTGAATGTCATCCTCATAAGCGGACGTCCAAAAACGTCGGTGTAGGTCGGATCAAGGCTCAGATAGTTCTGCCGGTAGGCCATCACCGCGCCTTGATTGCCGACGCTGGCCGCGTGGTCATAATTGTCGACCACGGCCTTCTTCCACTCGGAGCCCCAACGCGGGGTGCCGCGGGGTGTTGGATGAGACTGGATAGGCCGGGCGCCCGAGTTGCTGCAACTGATGCCGCCGCCGCCGATATAGCCGGCCTTCACGAAATCGTAGTTATCGCCATTGAAATCGTCCATGCAGGTGCCGAGCGCACCCGCCCCCATGAAGCGATTCAGGATGGTTTTCTTGTCGAAGAAGGCGGTAGCTCCGCCACCGCATTGATAGGCATAGTTGCGGCCGACCACGCCCTTCCCAGTTGCCGGGTCATAGGGCTCGCCAATCCCCGAATGCAGGAGCAGGTTGACGTTGCCGAGCGCGTAAGCCGACAGGATGATGAGGTCGGCAGGCTGTTCGAATTCGCGCCCGCGTGCGTCGAGATAGGTGACGCTGACCGCCTTCTTGCGGGTCGAGTCGAGATTGACCTTCAGCACGATCGAGTTCGTGCGTAGCTCGAAATTCGGATTCTTCACAGCCAGCGGAATGACTGTGAAATGCGGGCTGGCCTTGGCATTCGCCTCGCAGCCGAAACGTTCGCAGAATCCACAGTAGTGACACTGGCCGAAGGCCACGCCATCGGGATTGACGTAATCCCGCGATGCGTTTGACGACGGGTTCGGGAACGGGTGGTAGCCTAGATTGCGGGCCGCCTTCTCGAACATCACCATACTTTGTGCGGCAATCATCGGCGGATTGGGGTACTCGTCCTTTCGCGATCCCTCGAAGATATTGCCGCCATCGATCTTCCGGCCGTTGATATTGCCGGCCTTGCCGGAAGTGCCGCAGGTTTTTTCGAAATTGTCGTAATAGGGTTCGAGATCGTCATAGGTGATCGGCCAGTCCTGCAGGTGCATATCCGAAGGGATGATCTTTTCGCCGTATTTGTCGACCGTCCGGGTGCGCGCCTGATGATCCCATTCGAGCCAGCGCCAGGTCACGCCGTTCCAGTGCACGCCGGCGCCGCCGACGCCCTGGCCGGGCAGGAACGAGCCGAGTTGACGCATTGGCAGCGCCGTTTGCGATTCACTGTTGCGGAATGTGATGGTTTCCCGCCGCACGTTCTGCATGAGGTCGTGGCGGGCGGCGTAACGCAGCTCGTCATGGATCTGCGGGTCAATGAAGTCCGGATTGGTGTCACGCGGGCCACCCCGCTCAAGGGCGACGATTTTCAGCTTGGTCGATGCAAGCTCCTTGGCAATGATGCCGCCTGTCCACCCAAGACCGACAATCAGGACATCGACCGCGTTGAGTTTGGTGGCCATGTTATAGTCTCCTTCTTCTTCCGTCGATTAAATGAGATCCTGTATGCCCTTCGGATCAGCTGTATAGGGCTTGTTCCGAAACGGTTCGATCTTGTCCATGTACATGGCGTCAGCGCCTGGGAAGCCGATCATCTTCCAGGCTGCCCTATCCTTGTTTCCGCCATACATCGGGTCGGCGAAATAGCCCTCGATCGTGAGCTGGAGCAAAAGGCCGAAGAAGGTTGCCGTCGGCACCGTTGGAAGTTCGACCTTCTTGCCGTCGAGTTCGGCCATCACCGCGGCACGATCTTTTGCCGAAAGGCCGTCGAAGGTGCTCTTGTGGCTTTTCTGTACGTAGGCACCGACGTCGGCGACGCCGGCCCGGATCAGTTCCGATGGCGTCATCGGCAGTTGATAGCCCTGCTCGGGCTTACCCTCGCTAAACGGTCCTTCCAGATACAGACGGTCGCCCTTGCCGTATCCGCCGGCCATCTGCCGATCGATGTAGATCGCAACGCCGAGTTCCTTGGCGCCGGGGCCGGTTGAATCGCTGGGAATGAGCGTATCGACCGCCGCCTCGATGAAGGCGGATTCGTCGACATTGAAGAATTCGTAGCCCGAGTACCCGACATGAGATTTCGGGGCGTCGGCTACCTGATGGTCCGGTTTGCCGGTCGCTGCAGTCACCATTTCGTCGGCCGATGCGGAACCGCCAAGCGGCAAAGTACTCGCTGCCGCTCCAGCCGCACCGAACAGTTTCAGAAAGTCGCGACGCCCCACATCGCCTTGGCTCTTTTCTCTCGTCGACATGATTTCTCCTGTGACGCTGCAGGCAAAACGATGTGTGAGGTTGGAGAGAGCTTGCGCTCCCTCCAACCGGCGCTGCGCAGCATCCAGCGCTAGGGAAGGTGGAATTCTTCGAGCCTAGTGCTTGAGCGAAGTATCTAGCAAACGAAATTGATTGACATTTAAACGCAATTTTTATGCTATATGACTTATGGACATTGAGCTGGCCCGCACTTTTATCGAGATCGTTTCGACGGGGAGTTTCATTCGGGCCTCGGAGCGCCTGAATGTCGCCCAGACGACCGTAAGCGCTCGAATCCGCAACCTCGAGCAGCAATTGGGCCGCACTCTTTTTGTTCGCCACAAAGGCGGAGCTTCGCTGACCCCGGCCGGTGAGCAATTCCTGCGCCACGCCCCGATGTTCGTCCAACTATGGCAACGCACGCTTCACCAAGTTGCGGTGCCACCGGGACGCCGAGCTGTTCTGACGGTCGGCAGCGAAGTCAGCCTTGCGCAACCACTTCTGCTCGATTGGGTCCGATGGATGCGACGCTCGCTGCAGGATATTGCACTTCGAGTGCACGTCGATGTGCCGCAGGATTTGATCAATCAGGTCGCGTCGGGAATGGTCGACTTAGCTATCATGTACGCGCCCCCGCACAGACCGGGTTTGAAGATCGATCTGCTTCTGGAGGAAAAACTCGTTCTCGTGACTACCAATTCCGAAGCGCGCCTCCTGGACGAATCCGATTATGTTTATATGGATTGGGGGCCGGATTTTGGACTTCACCACGGGATGAATTTCCCGAGCGCTGCGCCGGATCTTTCTTTTGATCTCGGTCCGCTCGCACTGAACTATGTTCTTGCGACCGGCGGCTCCGGATATTTCAGAATGAGCTCAGTGCAGCCCCACATAGCGGCTGGCCGCCTGCATCTTGTGCCTGAAATGCCGCAGTTCTCCTATCCGGTTTACGCGGTGCAATCCGCAAGTGCGGACGAGAGCGTAGTAGGTCCTGCCCTGGCAGGATTGCATTCCGTCGCGAGCGCCGACATCGAATTATAGGGCTCTTGTTGGGCGTCTAATTGTCCGCTTGGATTGACGGGAACAGAAGGTCGACCGTTGTTCCAATCCCTCGTTCACTTCTTATCCGGATCCGACCATTAACCGCCTGCGCCAATGCCTGCACTTGCAACATCCCTATCCCGGTGCCCTTCTCACCCTTCGTCGTGAAGAAAGGATCGAACACCCTTCGCAAGACTTCCGGAGCCATCCCGCAACCATGGTCATTGACACGAACGCATGCGTAGGTTCCGGGTCCGGGCGGGTCAGGCGTCGGGGCCGTCTGCACCAATCGCTCGGTGGTGACGTGGATCTCCCCGCCACTTGACATCGCATCTCGTGCATTCATGACGAGATTAAGCACTGCAGCGTCGAACAGCGCCGGGTCGATCAAGCAGTCCGGGATGTCGGAACCAAGCTCCAGCTTGACGCGGACATCGGGACCCGCGCCATACCTCAGGAAGGGCTCGAAAGACTTGAGGAACTCATTCAAATTGCCAGCGTGGATATCGAGTTCCTGATGTTTTGCGAAGGCGAGTAGCTGTGACGTTAGGTCGATCCCTCGATCGATTCCTTCCCGCGCTGCCGCAATGTAGGCGCGCACGCTTTCAGGTTCGTCGGCGCTTTTCGCAGCAGACCTCAAGCCGGTTTCGATTACTGCTAGGAGGTTTCTGAAATCATGGGCAATACCGCCAGTCATCTCGCCTAAGGCGGCAAGCCGATATGTGGCACGCTCATGTTGTTGGGCTGCGGTCCCGGCATCGAGAGGCTTATCCGATACCTGACAGCGCTCGTCGCGCTTCGCTGGTGATTGAATATCGTATGGAAACGCGCGGTCTGTCATGAAGGTCGCCCCTACAGATCACTGACGACACCAGGAAACTCGCGCTCCTTCGCATCGTCATATTTGGTTCTCCTTGTTGCTGGTCGTCATGCTCCGACACGCATGTTTAGGTGCGCCGAACGATCCCTTTCGTCAGGATGTCTTCGACCATCGGAAACGCCTTGAGGGCCACCTCTGGGAGGTCTCCATTCGTGCCGACCAGTTCAGTCCAGCCATGCATTTCGGGTTCGCCGACAATGATGCGGCCGACCATTCCAGCATGCTCATGCGGAATGCAAAAATAGTCATAGACCCCCTGTTCGGTGAAGGTGACTGAAAAGCTCTCGTTGGGTAGGAGATAATCGGAATCCCAAGATTTTGCGGCCTTGGGCATGCGCAGCGGTCGCTCGAAGTTTGCCGGATTGTAGGCCGTCGTCGTGTGGGAATTGCCGGGATTGAGGTTGATCCAGCGGATCGTCTGTCCTGGTTTGATCAGAATGCCTATCGGGTCGAACCAAACGTGTGACCCGTCTTCGTTCCCTTGCATCTTGATTTCAACAATCTCGCCGCCCCACACGGCCAGAGAAGAGAGGGAAAGGGCGGCAGCGAGCCCGCCGCCCCCTCCCATGATCTCACGACGCGTCAGTGTCATTTGGCGACCCGTGCCTCGTCAGGCGCCGCAACATGCCACAGCACGACGTGGACATGCGGCTCTTCTACTCCCGGATGGCCGGCATTGTAGTAGACGTCGACATGGTCGACATTGCCGCCAGGTGAAGCGAGGTCGTCAAAACGCTTGTCCGGATTGAGGTCCTTGGTCGGCAGCATATAGATCGTGCTGACAAGCTTGCCATCGTGGTCATAGGCAAGGAATGGTCCGGCAGGCAATGTCGTCGGATCAACGAAAAGTTGGCCCATGCCCGGCAGGAAGTCGGGCAGCTTCACAAGCTTGCTGACCTGTTCGTAAGGAGCCGCGGGCGGGGCTTTGGTGACCTGATCCGCCGCCATGGCGCAAAGCGAACTGCCCGTTGTCAGGGCAACTGCAAGGACAAGTTCTTTCATCACGGTATCTCCTTGTGAACTAAAAACCGCGATGGCCGAAGATCTGGAAGCCGGTCTAAAAATCCGATTCACTTGTTTCCACGACCTATTCGCGTCCGACCAGCAAGCAGGAGACTGTTCTGGTCGTCAAACGAAATTAGCTGGCATTTCAGTGCATTATTTCTGCTATCAGGCGCGCACCTGTTTTGCTTGATTTCGAAAATCAATTTACTACCTCTGAATTGCTATGAATATTTTCAACCTCGATTTCCGGCGAGAGCCGAAACTCCTCAAAACGGGCCATTAGCCGGACGCGAGAAGCCCTGGCTTCGCGTCCGGGACAGCCAGGATCTCCACAACTCAGTCCACTGTGAACCCTGCCCCTGTTTAACCAGTGCGGCTGAACGCTCATTTGCGATCGCGTTTGGATCGACATGGAGGTTACCCGGATGATCTCCCCCATCTTGCAAGAAGAAGACATTTCGCTTGACCTTGTGATCAAGGGAAAGCATTCAGCCTTGTCAAAAATTGCGATCAGGATTGCTCGGAGAACTGGGCTTGACGAGCAGATGGTTCTGCGTGGTCTTTTCGACCGCGAGGGTCTCGGCTCGACGGGCATCGGTCGTGGCGTCGCGATCCCCCACGCTCTACTTGGCACAATCTCTTTGCCTGTCGCGTCTTTGACACGCTTGGCCCAGCCTATTGATTTCGACGGCCCCGACGACGATCCCGTCGATCTCATTTACACTGTACTCTGGCCGCGCTCTGCCACCTCAGCCTTCCTCCCTGCCCTTTCGCAAATATGCCGGCTGTTTCGGGCATCTCAGGTTCTGGAGCGACTCCGACAGGCACAGTCATCCGATGAGGCGTTGGCGATTCTCGAAACTGAGCCGCGGAATTTCCACCAATTTTCATACTTCCCGCGTCGGGCCTGACGTTCTGGTGTCTAGGCAATTCAGCAATGCCTAGAATGCCGTTGACGCGGCGCATATCGCAGTGTGATCGCGTTGTTGTGCACCTCTGCGAACCGGCGCGCCGATGCTATGGTGCTCGCACTCATCAATCGGCAAGGATATGAGGCATGCCTGGAGTCACCCGCCGTACATTTCTTGCGTTCACCGCCGTTGCGTCTGTCGTTGAACCGACGTTTGCTGAAGGTGAAGGAAGTTCACGCGAATTGCAGGCCCTGATCGCAACCCACGGGACCGCCTATGAGGCGCTCCATAGGGTTGTCCACCGAGCGGACAGCAGCTGGCACGACCGGAAGAGTGCAGACCGAATTGAAGAGGAAGCACTGCTAGCCATCTGCTCCCATCCTGCGACCAGCCGAGGCGACCGCCGGGCCAAGGCCGAATACCTGTTGGCTGTTGAGGCACGGGGTCGCATCATGGAGTGCAAGATGGCCTGCATGAGCTCTTCCAGGTCGAGCTCACCGACCTGATGGATCGCCCCCCGGTCGACCCGAAGGCGGGCAGGGGGGCGAATGTGGGCCCAATCACCCTCATGCCCTAGTTGCCATGTCTGCTGACAAAAACGTATCCGCTCTGCAGCTGCTCCTCGCGCCTGTGGCTGGCTGGTTGAGCCTCGCGAAAACTGAAAGTCGCCGGGTGGTGGAGACCCCGCCACCGACAAACCCAGACCGGCCGGTGATCTGCCGTCGCGGCGGCGGCGATCTCACACGCCGGCTACCAACTGGCTGCCACCGATGGCTGAGATGGATGGATGGGAAGTTGCCGTTCGGCTCAACGCCAGAAAGGGCACGTTGCGCTTTCGGGACGAAGTTATCGACAACCAGCCATTCCGCTGACGGCCCGAACGCGACGTCCGAGTAGTGGCTTGGTAGTTGGCGCGTGCGCTTTCAGACAGTGTCGACGGGATGCTGAGCGACCAATATTAGGCACATTGCCGCCCGGCAGTAGAAACCTGCCCTTCCGTCGCCGACCTCGGCAGTTGTAGCGGTAGGATGGCGTGATGGTGGCATCGCGACGGCTCTCGAACATGAATGTACGCAATTCGACCGTCACGTGCCGCAATCCATTCGTATCCTCATCGGGACAAGCAAAGAAAATACTGGCGCCAACGGCGCATTCGCGACATCCTGTTCCCGATATCGGACGTAACCCCAGTGAACATAGCCGGACATCCGATCAAGCGCTCTCTCGTCTTCTTTCTGGTGCCGGATTTCACCATGGTCGCCTTTGCGACCGCGCTGGAGCCGATCCGCATCGCCAACCGGATGCTCGGCTACGAAGCCTACAAGTGGCGGCTGGCCAGTATCGACGGGCAGCCCGTGTCCGCTTCGAACGGCGTGTTGTGTGCGGTAAACACGTCGTTGGATGACGAGCGGCGTAAGATGGCTGGCCCCGATAGGCTATCGATGGTCATCGTCTGCACCGGCATCAACATCGAACGATATTCGAACAAGTCGGCCTTTGCCTGGTTGCGCGAGGAACATAATCGCGGCGTTGCGATCGGCGGCCTCTGCACCGGTGCGCATGTGCTGGCGGCTGCCGGATTGCTCTCGGGCAAACGCTGCGCCATCCATTGGGAAAACCTGCCGGGCTTCGCCGAGGCATTTCCGGAGGCCAACGTTTTTGCCGACCTTTTTGAGGTCGACCAAAATATCTATACATGCGCTGGCGGCACGGCTGCTCTCGACATGATGTTGAAGCTGATCGGCGATGATTTCGACGATTCTCTGGTCGGGCACGTATGTGAGCAGGTGCTGACCGATCGAGTACGCAGCCCGAGCGATCGCCAGCGGCTTCCTCTGCGAGCTCGGCTCGGCATTCAGAACTCCAAGGTGCTGACAATCATAGAACTTATGGACGCCAATCCGTCCGAACCGATATCGATTGGTGATATTGCCGACCAAGTCGGACTGTCGCGACGCCAGATCGAGCGTCTGTTCCACGTCGAGATGGGTCGCTCCCCCGCCCGCTATTATTTGGATATCCGCCTCGAGCGCGCGCGGAACCTGCTGATCCAGTCATCCTTGCCCATAGTCGAAGTGGCCGCCACGTGCGGCTTCGTTTCGGCGTCGCATTTTTCAAAATGCTACCGCGAGCTCTACGCACATACGCCGCAGCAGGAACGACTGGACAGGAAACACCCGGCCGCGGCATAAACGTCGCCAGTTTTGTGACTTTCACCGCCAGTTAGCCAAGCAGTTTGCGCGTCCATGAACGTCGCGCCGCGCAAGCAAAGCGACCAAATCCGGCTGACTCGACACAGGCTTCGCAAAGGACGTTTAGCGGCTCCGCAGCATGCACGGCTTGTTGCGATACCTGATACCCGCTTCTGATTGGGGATGCTGCCCGGGTAGGCCTAGCCCTACCCGAGATCTACCGGGCTCCCTACTCACCTGCCGGCTTCTCCTATCCCCTCTGCTTGCCCTTTCTACCCTCACGGGTGTGGTGGGAGAGCGCCAAATCCGACACTTCCAAAACGACGCCAATTGCAGAAGCTCCAAGTGCGCCGTGCGCGACCTTGGCCTCGCAAGAGGTCGGTCTTTGTCGTCCAAGGGGAAGTTTTCACGAAATAGTTCCGAAATAGATCTGGGAGGTCAAGCATGCCAACTACAAGCAGACTACGAGGCGTAGACCCGGCGGTATTCTGGCCGGCCATAGCGATAACGGCGGCGTTCATCTCATGGGGAGCGGTGGCTCCGGATAGTCTCGCCTCAGTCACCCAAGCTATTCTTTCGGCGATCATCAACGGTTTCGGATGGGGCTTTGTTGTCTCGACCGCGTTATTCCTGGTCTTTGCCGGGTTCCTGGCGGTCAGCCGTTTCGGCAAGATCAGGCTTGGGGCCGATGGCGAACTTCCCGAATTCCGGACGGTTTCGTGGGTATGCATGATGTTCAGCGTCGGCATGGGCATCGGCCTGATGTTCTGGGGCGTTGCCGAGCCAGTCTTCCATTTTGGCGCACCGCCTCACGGGCTGGCGGCCGCGCAAACCAAGGAAGCTGCGCTGGTCGCGATGAAATATTCCTATTTTCATTGGGCGCTGCACCCTTGGGCGATCTATGCCATTGTCGGTCTGGCGATCGCCTACTTCACCCACCGCAAGGGCTTGCCAATCCTGATCTCGAGCGCATTCACACCCTTGCTTGGCAACGCGGTCAACGGGCCGATCGGCAAGACGATCGATATTCTCGCCGTCATCGCCACACTATTCGGCACGGCGACATCGCTCGGCCTTGGCGCACAGCAGATCAACAGCGGGCTGAATTTTCTCTGGGGAACCGGCGAAGGAACAGCCATTGCCCTTACGATCATCGCGGTGCTGTCGGTGCTGTTCATCCTTTCGGCGGTGTCCGGGGTGGGCAAGGGAGTTCAGTTCCTGAGCAACATGAACATGGTGGTCGCCGCCGCATTGCTGCTGTTCCTGGCCGTCGTCGGTCCGACCATCTTTATCCTCAACACCTTCACCGAAGCGCTTGGCGACTACCTTGCCGATCTCGTCACCATGTCGTTCCGCACCGCTGCCTTCAGCGACGGCAAATGGCTGGGCAGCTGGACGATCTTCTACTGGGCCTGGTGGGTTTCGTGGGCGCCTTTCGTCGGCGTCTTCATTGCGCGCATCTCCAAGGGGCGGACGATCCGCGAGTTCATCACCGGCGTTCTGCTCATTCCGAGCGGCGTGACCTTCCTCTGGTTCACCATCATGGGCGGCACCGCGCTGCACTCCGAACTGATGGGGGTCGGCGGTCTTGTCGAGGCGGTCAACAATCAGGGTGCTGCCATCTCGCTGTTTGCTTTGCTCGAACAATATCCAGCAACTGCGCTCACCTCGTTCGTCGCGATCTTCCTGGTCGCCATCTTCTTCATCTCGGGAGCGGATGCCGCCTCGATCGTGATGGGCATGCTGTCGTCTCGCGGCACGCTCGAGCCCGCGCGCATCGTCGTCGTCCTGTGGGGCGTCCTTGCGGGAGCGTCGGCCTGCGTGTTGCTGGTGATGGGGGGCCTGGAGGGCCTGCAGACCGCGTCGATCATCGCCGCAGCACCCTTCCTCGTCGTGATGCTCGGGCTGTGCATCTCGCTGTGGATGGCGCTGCTGGACGACCTCGAAGGACGGCGCGAACCCGCTTCTCCCCTGCCCGAAGCCTCGCTTCTGACCACAGTAGTCGCGGCTGAGTAGGCTACGGTCCGCCATCCAGGCGGCCAACAAACCGCACCTGAAAATCGAACTTCAGGTGCGGTTTGGCCGGTGGTCGCCCCGCCGCGATCGTCGCTCCTCATCGCCGCCGGCAGCGCGACAAGGATCAAGCCAGAACCAAAATCCAACTGAGCGCTCGAAGGGAGCCAAGATGATAACCGACCCGCAAGTTTGGCTCAGCCTGCTGACGCTCACAGCACTCGAAATCGTCCTGAGTGTCGACAATCTGGTCGTGATCTCGGTTCTGGTCGGCAAACTTGCTCCCGAACTGCAGCCGAAAGCGCGATTTCTCGGAATGGCGCTGGCCCTGGTTCCGCGGCTTGTCCTGCTGCTATTCATCGGGTGGATCATCGGTTTGACCGAACCTCTGTTCGAGGTATCCGGCCACAGCTTTTCCGGAAAGGATATGATCCTGGCAGGCGGCGGTCTGTTCCTCATCTACAAGGCCACCCAAGAGATACATGCAAGTCTCGAGGGCGAAGAGGGCCACATAGGAGCCACCGTGCGCGCAGGCTTCGTAGCCGTCGTATCGCAGATTGCCCTGATCAACCTGGTATTTTCCATTGACTCGATCGTGACCGCCGTCGGCATGGCCAACGAAATCTGGGTGATGGCCGTCGCTGTCGTCGCGTCGATGGTCGTCCTGATCGCAGCCGCCGGACCGGTTGGAAAATTCGTCGATCGTCACCCTACCGTGAAGATGCTGGCGCTCGGCTTCCTCATCATGATCGGCATGACATTGGTCGCGGATGCCTTCGGTGTCCATATTCCCAAAGGCTATGTCTATTCGGCGATGATTTTCTCGGTGGCTGTCGAAGGCGTGAACATGCTGCACCGCCGAAAGGCCAGGCCGGTTCATTTGCACAATCAATATGGGCCAGAGGTTGCGATTGCAGCCAATGACGGATACGCGCGATCCGCGCCGGTTTCCCAAACAAGCAGACAGGCAAAGGAAGCCTGACGCGCCGCGGACGGAAAGTTGGCAGCTGATCCGCTGCCCGTATGTTTAGGGCGGTGCGTTTTCTGACGCTACCGTCCTTGAGGGCAGCAATGACACCTAGTCCAGCGCCATCGGCTGGAACATTTCAGCACCGCGCGTTGCATCTTTCGGGGTATGGCCGGCGTCGTTTCGGCTGGCCATTGCGTTCGGGAGGCGCATGGCAGGGGATGTCCCAGGTCCAGACCGTGAAGTCCACCGAGGCGGCAGCAGCGCCGCGGGCGTCGGATGCGTTCGCGATGAAGCTCACGTCGTCGGGAACTGGCAACGACGATGTCGCATTTCCATCGCGCCGAGATCGGCCGCATGGCCGGCTGGCGCGACAGGCTTGACCGGACCAGCAACTGGGCGATCACCGTCGTCGCCGTCAGCTTGTTGATCCGACTAGAGGGATGAACTTCTCGCCGCGACAATTCCTTGCTCGACGAGTGACAGCTTTCGGGCGCCGGCGAGAGCACCGGCGCATTGCTGCCATTCGCAACGCGGACAATGAAGGTCACTGTTGGGGTCGAACTCCGTCTTTCGGAGCGATTTGGGTCTTGGGGGCGAGAGAGGCGGCTATGAGGGCCCTGAGCCTGAACTAGGGGCCGGCGCGCCTTATAGGAGCCCCATAAGCCAACCCCCACCCCCGCCACCGACAACCCTTCGGGGCTGGTGCCCGAGACAGCCTACGATGGCGCTTGCTTGTGCGTTCTTACCCGCGCAGGTGTGGCCTTAGGTCGCAAACTATTGGCTTCAGAAGCAGGGCGGCGGGCTTCATTGACGCTGCGACCAACACCATATGGTGATCCATAGCCCTCCAAAATGAGAGGAGCTCGCCCCGACGGGGTCGCACTGCGGCCGTCAGCCGGCTATGGCTATGGCTATGAAACTAGGAACCTGAAAACCATCATGCCTGAAAATATCAGACTAACTTCGAGAGACGTCCCCCTCATTCAGCTAGGCCTCTATCAGTGCCGCTTCCCGGTGAGCGAAGACCCGTCAGTACCCGGCGGTTACCGTTTTTGTGCTGGGCCAACTTCGCCGGATCGCGTCTACTGCGATCACCACCACAACGTTGTGACCGCCGTGGACCCTCGTCGAGCCCGTTCGGGTCTCCACTTGCCTCAACGACGCGCCGCTTAGGTTAGGTGGGGCCCACAAAGCCACCCCTAACCACCCTTGAGCTTCTCCACCAGCATCGCCTTCTCGAACTCAGAGACCGCGCCGAGCACTTGGCGGATCAGGTTCGCCGTCGGGGTGTTGCCGACAAAACTGTCGGGACTGTCGACAGCTATCAGCTCGATCCCGCGTGATTTCAGCATCTCGTAGCCGGTCTCTTGAACGACCAGATCGCGGGCGAAGCGAGAGGCGGTCTCTACGAGGATTGTGCGAACGCCATTGGATAGGAGGCGCTCGAGCATTGCGGAAAAGCCTCGGCGCGCCGTGACTGCGTCGGCACCGCTCACCGCTGCGTCGTAATAGCTGTCGATGATCTCATAGCCGTTTGAGTGGGCAAACTCCTTGACGGCCTCGCTCTGGCGAGGACACAGGCCCAACGCGAAATTTGACTTCCGTCGAGGCAGGGGTTTTCATCCTTCGCGCCATGGATAAGTGGGATGTCCACTGGACGCCGCCTATGGTGGCTTTCAAGGATCTGTGATTCTCATCCCCTAAACTGATGCGTCCTGATATTCGCCAGAGCAATGAAAAGCCCGTCACCGTGAGGCATCGGGCGAAAGTGGCATCTCAATCGAACCTTGCCCCTAATTCCAATGCATGTGTCGGTTACCCCCAATCTCTAAATTGTTCGAACGACCCTGTTCTTTTAGCCTGCCGAAGTTAGCGCTCGTAGCTCAATCTAGGACAGAGCGGGACCTCCCGGGCAGATGCAGGTTCGAACCCTGCCGAGTGCACCAATTTTCTTGCTTCAATAATGGTCGGGTTGCTCCCGCTCGTCGTCGCCTTCCCGATCGTCTGCCGGTTCACCATGCATGACGCCATGGCCGTGGTTCTCGCACCAGCCGAGCAGCGGCTCGCCTTCCGGATGGTTCCAAGTGTTGGGTTCGACCTTGCCGGCGAGACGCTGGTTAATGTGCTCTGTCCAGCCGAGTTCGTACTCGTCATCGTCTCGGCCGTTGTGCGGCTCGTCCAGCACATCGCCGCCGTGCTCGTTCTCGACCTCGCAATCGTCAAGGCCTGGAGCGGTGGCGCAGGAGCCTCCCCAGTGCGCTTGCGAGTTGCTGCCGCCGTCGGAGACCGTTAGCTCCCCGCTGCGGCCCCATGGGCTTTCCCGTGATGTCCTCCAGATCGCAATCGGCTTCCATCAGATCCAGCGCCAGGCTCATGGCGCGGTCCAGGTGGTCGTTCAGGCGCTTCTGGACCGATTGGCGCCATGTGCGCGGGTCCATGCCTTTGGGCATTCCAAGGGGCTTCAGGAGAGCGAGCATGGGTGTTCATCACTCTTCCCCTTCGTAGTGCCGGATGATGCGTACGGCGCGGTCGGAAAGTCGGTTCGCAGTGCGCAAGAGCAGCAGGGCGAAGTGCAGTCGGATGACGCGGCAGAGGGGACCATGTGACAAGCGCACAGATGAGGGCCGCAAGGGGCCTAGTGAATTGGAGCGTCCGCAATCTTTCGGAAAGATCCGGTGTTCACCGCAACACGATCACCAATTTCGAGACCGGCAAGTCTGGAGGCGATCCAGACACGCTTGCAAAACTCCAGCGCGCCCTCGAAGCGGCCGGCGTCGAGTTCATCCCCGAGAACGGCGGCGGCGCTGGAGTGAGGTTACGGGAGAAGGGGTGAAATGGCGCTCAAGCAACCGAAACGCCTGCCACCTGGCCTCGCCATCTATGCCTGTTGGCTGGTGGTGACAGCGCCAGACAAGTTCGAACGTTTGCGGAAAGAGATAGATCCTGATCTGGATGGCCGGCCTAATGATGATCGTCGCGGAGTGGACAAGGTGCGACAGGGCTATAGGGAAGCTTCGATCTGGATGATGTGGGCGCTTGGGAGCGGCGTTTTGGTCGGCCTGGTGGTACGCACGCTGAAGGGCCAGGCGCCCTTAGGTGCAGCTTCGGTTGCGATCTGCGGCACTGCAATTCTGCTATGGGCAACCCTCGCGTTCCAAGGCTGGAGCATTCAGAGCTTCAGCGACACCACGCTCACTGAGCGGGTCAATAGGTGGCTATTTCTATATGCGCTCGGAACATGCCTGCTGGTTTCCGCCGCAGTTTGGCAGCTGACATAGTGGATGCGATCCAGTCACGCGCCCTTGCGGGGCGAAGCTTGCGCGCGTTCGCGTCCTCTCGCTACAGTCGGCGCGAGGGAATTGAACATGGGGGGATGCTTTGCATAGCTGGGGCGAATGGCTTGGGGCTATTGCTTTTATTGTCGCGCTGAACGTGGGTGCAAACCTCATTGCCCAGAGGATTACCCGACGCTAGTGAGAGACGACACCGGCCGCAGGGTCGCCTACAGGATCGTGTTCATCGGATCTATGACCCGGACCCCCTCTGACGCCCCGATCTATCCGGGCGCCAATCGGCTGGGTAGCGCCTACACCTTTGGTGCCAGTTGAGTGACCGCTAATATGGGCCTATAGTCCTAACGCGGGTCCGAACACATCCGTAATGGCCGGTGTAGGCTTTGCCCAAAGCCAACCAAAGTGCACCGGCCATTTCTATTGCTGAGTGTCTCGCCTAACAAAGCCTTCGCCTGGCTCGTCGTCTGCTATCTGTTTGATGAACAGCTTGGCTTGTTCGGTCCAATCGGTTGCCGTAACGCCATTCTCACAAAACCACCGTCTTGAAGGCCGCACACAGAGCGTCGAGATCGAAGGTTGAAATCCGTTTTGCGACACCCATTTCCATGCCGCTTCAAACGCGGAGACAGTTGAAAATGTTCCGCTGCGAGGCATTGGTCGACTAGCGCCCGTCGTCGATCGAGCGGACAGATAGGTAGCGCGCGGCAGAAGCCGTCCGCGCGGCGGCTGGGCCGCGCTGGGTAGCGCCAACGGAACCATTCTCTCTGGCACCCGTTGGGTCACGGAAGGACATCCCACATATGGTTGACGAGCAAGGAAGGCCACCGGCAACGGACGGCCTTGTTCGCCGTCTTGTCAGCGAAACCGGCATCACCGAAGCCCAAGCCCGCGAGCTTATCGCCTTCCTTGGGCCGCACAATTGGTCGTCGCTTCTGCGCGAGGCCCGCTTTCTAGTTGGAAAACTCTAGACATCCGGCCAGCGTGGCTACTTCCGCACAATCCAGTCCAGCAGGTCGGGATCAACCGCCTTTGCGCCGGTGAAATCGCGGATCATTTGCACCGCGTGGTCCCGCCATCGATCTTCAGGGATTTCATCTTCGATGACCGATTTTCTGAAGGCGCTGCGCAGGATATCGCAGTCGATAGCCGATACCGAAACACCCAGCTTATCCATGGTGCAACCTCCCATCCAAGGGCCGGAAACAGAATGGTGACGAGGGGATTCTTAATGCGTCCGATGGCGTGTTCAATAAAAAATGACGGTACGTTTTTTACCAAACGGGGCGGGTGCGTTGTCCGCGTTTTAGGGAGCGCTAATGTTTAAGTTTGCCGGGGGGAGCGACCGACGCGGCAAATGTTCTAAATCCGGTAGCCGCGTCGGAAGCCCCGCGCTACTCCTTCTCATCCCGAAAATCCTGTAGCTATCGGCGCTATGATTCCGCTCCCTCGTCGCGCTCTTGATCGCTGCTGCCGTCTGGCGATATCGCCAGCGCGATTTGCTGGGCATGGGCGCCTGCCTGCTCCTGGCCTGCCTTGGCGCCCTCACCCTGCTCCACTAGGCGATATTGCCGACAAGCCGGATCTCGTCGCTCGTCGTGTTTTCGATCAGGCCCGACAGGATCGGGCTGCTTTCGAAGAAGGCAAGGATGTAGCGGAAGACGGCGTTGGCCTGCGACTTGCTGGCCGCCAGCACCAAAACCACGCCGGTCTCGCCGGCAGCAAGGCCGGAGTGGTCGCCGAACGCCCCCAGATAGGTCGCCACGGCGGCAGCCATGCGGCTTTTGCCGGAGCGGCGCCCGATGATGCACCAGAGCTCCCGGACGCGGCCAGGAGGTGGCTCCCTGCCGCCGGCAACGGCATTGAAGGTGGCGCGGTCCTTGTCGGTCATCGACAGGCCAAAGGCGGCGCGCAGGACGCTCACCCATGCATCCCAGGTCGGCGACGTACCAAGCGCGGCGCCGAGCAGGTTCGCGTCGCGCAGAGCCTTGTCGATGGTGATGTTTTCGAGGCTCAAGATGCAGCCCCCGCGTACTGGGTGGCGGCGTAGTCACGCAACGATGGCGTGATGTCCTTAAGCGCCCGGCGTTCTAGCCCAGATCGGCCAGGAGGCGACGCTGAGCGTTGGTCAAGGCCATAAACTCTTTGATGTCGATCGGCTTGCCTTCGAGGTAATTGGCCGCAGCGTCCTTAAGCATGGCGCCGAGACAGGCAACGCCGTCGATCAGTTCCAGCTTCATGACGGACAGATTGGCCTTGCCGCCGAGATCGGCCGCCAAGCTGTCGCGAAGCTCGAACACGACGCGGGCGGCAGTCGTGCGGCGGTCCAGATCGGCTAAAGTCTTAAGCCTCACCTTCTGTCCACCTTTCGGGGCAGACTGGCCTTCGATGTCGTCGGTATCTGACTGCAATTTCCGGCTCTCTCAATGCTGCATATTCGACGATTATTCGACAGCATGGAAACATACTCTAAGTCATTGGTTTTGCTGCGTTCACTAGCGTTCGCAGTCGGCTTATTTCCGCCCTTTGTACGTCTGGGCAATTTCGTTTTTGGCAAACTGAGTCGCCTACGGGGTGCCGAGGTCAGGACTTCTTATCGCCGTTTGGATTTGGCGCCGGTGCCTCTCGTACATCTCGCGGTGGTGGATCGACATGATCTGGCTCTGGCGACGCTTCCTTGTCGGGAGGTATCTTTTTTTTCGGGTCGGGCTTCGGTGGCGGATCGTTGATTTTGTTGCATGTCCAGTTTCCTCCAATTCTGAAACCGGATCGCCGCACTTCCGTTCCGTTGATGCTCTTCATCGGTTTGCGAAACAGGTCGCGAAGCTATTCCAAGGAGTGAGAATGGGCCTGGTGAACTTCGTCGGCCTCTACATCACCGCTTTAATGTTCGTCGGCGCCGTCTGGCGCTACAAGCAATGCGACATCGTCGGCTACCGCGATCACGCCATACGTCCTGGCGGCCCATGTGCTAGCTTGCTCAGGCGGCGGACTTGATTGCCCGCCTGGCCGGCGCCTTTACCCCAAAGCCCCCCGCCCAACGGGCGCCGGCCATCTTCCACGAGCGATCCGCGTCGGTTCGGCTAGCCGCGGCTCTTTCGGATGGATGAAATGAGATCGTCGACACGGTCTGCCGGATCGGCTGGGCGCTTTCCCTTGCTGCCACGCGGTCTACCCTCCAGCCGTTTGTCGTAGATGCGCCTCAGCCGGTCGCACGCCACCTTGGCGCGCTGCCAGGTCCTGCCGATAAGGAGGTGCTCCCTCCAAGTACCCGGCGGTTCGGTGCGATAGCGGAATCTCGCTTTGTGATCTTCCATGGTCCGCAACGGCAAAGACACACCATGGGTTCGACCTAACATAGCGACGTGGTTAACACCGCAGGGGTGTCAGGCCTTTCGTCGACGATACCATCCCCCGCCCCATTATGGTGTTGGTGCTACCGGCGAGACAATAGCTCGTCTCTGTACATGAAACCTTTCTAATGCTGGCCGGTTGTTAACCCGAAGCCGGAGAGACTGTTCGTGCCAAGACGAGATCACGCGGATCGGCCGCCCAAGAAGCCCCGCACGCGCCCGCTAAAAGGCGAGGAGGCGGAAGTGAGCCACATTGTCGAAACGCATGACGTCTCGCCGAACCAGGCAAGAGAGCTTGTGCGTCGACACGGCAACGATTGGCGCAAGATCGATGAGGCGGCCAAATCCTATAAAGACGAAAAGTGAGACCCTGCGATCGCCTGAAGGTATCCAAACAGCTTTCGCAGGCTGATCTGGAGCCGCAAGGCCTAGTCAGCCCCCGAGCCGCCATCACGGTGGTTGATCGCAGAGAGGATGGTCACCCCCGAAACGACGATCTGAGCGGTCAGCTCGGTGAGCTTCTCGCGCTTCACGAGCGTGGGCTTTTCGTAGGCCTTTTTCATTTGCTGGTTCCGAAATCCGCTGGCTGACGTGTCGGCCGAGACACTGAACGCTGTAGCTTCAGTTGCGTTCCCATTGCAGAGCGGCTTCGTCTCCCCGAAAAAGCCCGCCGGCCGGAGCCAGCGGGAGGGTCTGAGGTAGCCAGAGTGTGGTATCTGGCAAATTGCAAACGGTCCGCCCTGGCATTTGTTGCAGGGTTGTTAAAACAGCCCGTAGAGCAGAAAGCCCCGCCGCTCCATTTGCGAAGCGGCGGGGCCCCCACTCACCCCTGATTGCCGAGCCCCAACACTCGGCGTTGCTAACGCAGCAATTCTGGTGCCAGCGGCAAATGACCCATTATGGGGCAGGCCAGCGCCTTGGCTAACTTCCAGTCCCAGAAGAGCCGCGCCAGCGCAGACTCCGGCTGTGGCCCCTATTCTGGCGCGGAGGCTTCCCGCACGTCCTGGCGACCGCCTGTGGCCACCTGCCATCGTAAACCACCCGCCCGGCGGCCGTAGGCTGCCAACCTGCTAGCGCGAAGTCTTCTCTTCAAAGATGGCTGAACAATCGATCTCATCATGAAACGGAGCATCAGGATCGAGCACTATCCAAGACGCATGAGATCGAAGCTCCCTCAAACGCGCGTTCTTTTCGAGCCGGGCGTGACGCTCCGCCTCTGTGTGGAATGTGAGAGTAGGCTTTTCACGAAGAGAGCTCATCATACATAGCCCCACTTAACGCCATCGCCTATTGAACGCTAACGCACTGAATTGCGTTCCCTTTTTATTGTTCGAGGATGTCGCAGGGATACACGACAATGAAAAGCAGTCACCGGGCTGGGCTTACTGACAGGTCTAGTTGCGGGGCATTGGCGCGATGCTCGCCACGTGACAGGCGTTCCTTATCACGTCGCTAGTGTTCCACCGACCGGCCCGATGCCCGCTCAGCGATCCTCCGGCCTACTCCGCTGGCGCTTCTTCGGGTGGCGGCGTCAAAACCGTGATGTCCATCCTGGCGATCGTCGATGCCGCGCGGCCTTGCGCACCAGGATCCGTGTCGCCGGTTTCGGCAACCATCGCCTTGGCACGATGTCCGACGCTGTCTGCGCTGTTGCCCGGCGCAAATCCTTCGCCCGTTTCCGGCTTTCCCGCTTTCAGTTGATTTTCCGGAACATGCCGATGTTGACTTGCAATCGCGGAAACCATTGAGACCTCCTCTGGTGACGGCTCAATGATATCCGTGCTGGCTGTTGCGAGACTGACCTTGCAAATGGTCCGCCAAGGCGAACGGCGGTGGGTGGCGCGGCAACACCCCTCACCCCGCTGCAGCCTAGCCTGCAGCTCCGCGCCCTGCCCTATGCCGGTTTGGCGTACTGCTCGGCGCTCATGACTTCGATGCACACGAAGCGTTCGTTGCCTTCCACCCAGGCGTCGTGGCCGGACGGAATTGTATAGGACATGCCCTGCTCGAACGTTTTCTGGGTTCCGTCATTCAATCTGACGGTCAAGGTTCCGGATACGACGTAGCCGACATGCGACACCTGACAACTGTCCGTCTTGACGACAGGCTTCACGCACTCGGACCATTTCCATCCGGGCTCCATATTGAGCCGCCCGATCGTGAAGCCGGGAAGCCGGACCACTTCGACACATGTCTTGTCGGGCGTCCGAATTTCATCTGGGTTGTTGTGGGACTTGGATTCGAATTTCGTGACGTTCATTCCACCATCGGCCATGGCATCCTCCCATACGCGACGCGGAGCCAGACGCTGCACGCAAAGCCTGCGCTAGGAAACCGTGGCGAAGACCACCTTCTGGGAAAGGCCGCCACCCGTCCGGTTCTCCAGCGTGATGGCACCGCCATAACGCTCGATGATTTCCTTGGCGATGGCGAGACCAAGTCCGGCGCCGGGAACGGACTGCCGGCGGCCGGGATCGACGCGGAAGAAAGGCTCGAACGCCTTGGCGAGCAACTCAGGCGGGATGCCGGGCCCGCTGTCGGCAATCGTCAGCACCGCCTGATCGCCGGCGGCGGCCAGCGAAACGCTGCAGCCCTGGCCGTGCGTGGCGGCGTTGACGATCAAATTGCGCAGGGCCCGGCGAAGGCCGAGCGAACCTGCCCTGATCGAAACCTTGTCCAGGTGATCGGTCGATACCGCATGCCCGAGCGACCGCACTTCGGCGGCGATTTCGCGGACCAGCTTTGCCAGGTCGACCGGCTCGACCGCATCCTGGTTGACCTCCTCGCGCACCAGTCGGATCGCGCTGTCGGCGATGCGGTCGAGCTCGTCGAGATCGTGAAGCCATTTGTCGCGATCCTCGTCGAGGAATTCGGCGCGCAGCCGCATCCGAGTCATTGGCGTTCTCAGATCATGCCCGGCGGCCGCGACCAGCCGCATGCGGCTTTCCATCGCCGTCTTCAGCCTGGCGGAAAGCTGGTTGAGCGCATGCGCGGTCGCCCTGACCTCGGCCGACCCTTCCTCCGGCACCGTCGCCAGCACACCGTCCGAGCCGATCTTGCTGACGGTGGCCTCCAGCATCTCCAGCGGCCGCACCAGCACGGCGGTGAAATAGATCGACACCGCGGTGGCACCGAGCACTATCAGCGTGATCCAGCCCGAGAGCACGAACCAGGCATCTCGCGGCGGCCCGAAATCGGGGGCGTCTACGATCATCCATCTGTTATCGGGCAGCGCGACCGAAGCGACCATGCCGGGTCTGCCGACATTGCGGCTGACGACGGCCGAAACATCAAGGCCCAACTCGTGCATGATGTGGTTGAGCACACGGGTGTGCTTTTGGTCTTCGACACCATCGGCGGGATGATCGCTCACAGTGACCGGCGCATCGCCGGCGCCCGGGACGTGGCCCGGGACCAGTTGCACCATCAACTGGATCTGTCGGGCGACCGGCCCCATGCTCAACTCGGGCGACGGCCCGCCAAGCACTTTGATGGCGACGATCGTTGCCAGGCCGACGACGCCGACGATCGAAACGACCAGCAGAATGATCAGGCGCCGGCGCAGCGACTTCATGCCTCGGCCTCTGCCGTCTCGACGCGGGCGGTGAGTTGGTAGCCGCCATTGCGCACCGTCTTGAACAGAGGCCCGTCGCCCGTGTCGCCGAACTTGCGGCGCAGCCGGCTCATCAGCACGTCGACGGAGCGGTCGAGGGGGTCACGTTCACGGCCTTGCGTCAGATCGAGAAGCTGGTCGCGCGACAAGAGCCGGCCGGGACGGTCAAGGAAGACCTGCAGCAGGTCGAACTCGGCCCCGGTGAGGTCGATGAGCGCGCCCTCGGCATCCGTCACCTTGCGGGTGTCCGGCTCCAGCCTGTAGCCGGCGAACTGGTAGACGCGCACGCGCGGCGGGGCGGCCTCTTCCGGCGCCGAGCGGCGCAGCACGGCGCGGATCCGGGCGGTCAGTTCGCGCGGATTGAACGGCTTGCCGAGATAGTCGTCGGCGCCGAGCTCCAGCCCGATGATGCGGTCGACATCTTCCTTCAGCGCCGTCAGCAGGATCACCGGAATATGCGGTTTTCGGTCGCGCAGCGAACGACAGATATCGAGCCCCGACCCGTCGGGCAGCATGACGTCGAGCACGATCAGGTCGAACTGGCCTGTGCCGAGCTTCTGCTCGCATTCGCGCCGGTCGGCCGCCACCGAAACGCGAAAGCCCTGCCCGTCGAGATAGCGCCCGAGAAGCGTTCTGATCTCGCGATCGTCGTCGACGACAAGGATATGGGATTGTGCCTGCATTCTTCGCCCGGGTGCCTGTTCGCTTTTGATTATAGGGAGAGCCGCAGGCGAACGGCATGGAAAATTGCAACCGAATGTTTCCGGCGGGCGAACAGAAACATTCGGAAACAAATCTCCCTTTTGTGGAAACCTTCGGCAACGCGCCGAAGCAAAGCGGCAAAAGACGCCTCCTATCCTCCAGCCATCCGAAGCATGTGGGAAAGGAAAAACAACATGCGAAGCAGACTTTTTGCCCTCGGCCTCTTCTCTGTCGCGGCCATTCATCCGGCGCTGGCGCAGCAGGCCGACCTTGGCGCCCCCTCCGGCGACGAACCGCCAATGGTGGCCATGCAGGACGGCCCGGACCAGGGCCCGATGCCCCGACCCGGTCCGCATGGACCGATGCGGCACGGGCCGGAAGGTTTTGGCCCGCAGCGCTTCGGCGCGCAGCGCATGGGACCGCCGCCGGAATTCATGCTGGCAGCCCGGCTTTCGGCGCTGGAGACCAAGGTTGGCATTCGGGCCGAGCAGCTCGACGCCTGGCGCGACTACACCAGCGCGCTGCAGGAGACGCTGACGCCACCACGGCCCGATAATGGCCCGGGCGGCCCCGGTGGGCGCGGCCCCGATGCCGGAAAGCCCGGCCCCGATGGCAGCGCGGCTCAGGCACCGCGCGATCCCTTCGCCCGTCAGGAAAGGCTTGCCGACGACGTTACGATGCGCGCGGTCGCTGCCGCCAAGCTGAAGGACGCGATTGCCGAACTGCGCACCAA
The DNA here is from genome assembly GCF_003601975.1 of Mesorhizobium waimense. GTDB lineage: Bacteria > Pseudomonadota > Alphaproteobacteria > Rhizobiales > Rhizobiaceae > Mesorhizobium > Mesorhizobium waimense. The sequence goes on along the minus strand of NZ_QZWZ01000059.1, from coordinate 6,582 downwards.
GCTGACGCCCGAACAACTCGAAATCCTCGCTTCGGCGGATCGACCGCACGGACCACCCCCCGGTCCCTGGCGCAGCCCGCCGGACGACGCAGCCGACCCCGGAGGTCTCCCTGGTCATGGCAGACAGCTCCCGCCGCCCGAGAATGGCGAGCAACTCTGACCGGCTGCGCCGGCCGGCCCGCTGACCCACCCGTTCTCGGGCCGGCCGGTTTCTTTCTCCCAAAATGGCGGCCGGTTGGCCCGGCCGCCATCGAGCAACGAAAGCACGACAATGTGGGAAGCCCTGATGATGCTGCGGCTGATCGCGTCGATGCGGCCGCCTGACTTGCCGATCGGTCCGATCCTGCCGACCAATCATGGCACCCGCGCCACGCCGCCGGCCCTACCGGCGGACACGCTGAAAGGCGCGATCCGTGCCGCTGTTCAACGCCGGCAAGCTGCAGGCCGCCGTCGACGTCGCCAAGGCCGAGCGCGACCAATATTTCATCGCTTACAAAGCCTCCGTCCTGACAGCGCTCGAAGGCGTAGAAAACGCCAGCGTGACTCAGGAGCGCATCAGGAACGGCAAGTTAGCGTCTTCCGCGAAATCCTACGGCGACGCGGCGAGTCTCGAGCGGACGCTCTACAAATCCGGCGAGACCAGCCTTCTCGATGTGCTGGACGCGGAGCGTTCGCTCTATTCGGCCGAGGGCGCTCTCCTGCAAAGCCGCGTCCTGATCGCCACCGACTATGTCGCGCTCAACAAGGCGCTTGGCGGCGGCTGGGACGGCGCCATCGACAGTTCAAGGCCGGAAAACGTTGACGCCAAGACCGGACCGCGGCTGGCATCAAAGCCTCCCAAGAACAAGGACATCCAGGGGATAGTTGATCGGCTTTCGCAGTCAGCGCAGCTGGGCAATTCAGATTGGCGATGACCCCATAGGTAGGGCAGTAGCCTAAGCCACCTCACCTGTCAGCACATGCATCTCTTTTTGCACGGCAGCGAAAAACCGGCGCACCTCATTGCTGGCGGAAGCAGCATCGCGACCGGACCCCATCGCGAGGTCGAGGAGTTCACGTGCGGTGGCCTTCCAGAAGGAAGTGGCCGTGTCGCCATGCAAATTGCCGAGCTTGGCGGCAACCTCGCGAACCAGGACCATCTGCCGGTCTATTGGAAAGGCTCGCACGTTTGCTGACGACATCTTCTGGACCATGACACTGACGCAACGAATCACACGCTGCTCTACGGTCATTGGCCTAGCTGTGAGGTTGGAAACAGAACCTTAACGACGAAGTCCATCCTTCAATTTGCGCAACGAACCGCGAAGTCGAGGCAGTCGCAACGGACGGGCGACTGGAGCGCCAATTGCCCCGCCTAGATCCTTAGGCCCTTCGCCTCGCCGCCACGCTTGCCGGGAACCATCATGTCCCTGGCCAGCAGGCCGCTGACGCGGCAGAACGTCATGAACGCCCGGCAGGCGTCCTCGGTCCTGACCACGTCCACCGTGGCACCGAAGCAGGCATTGAAGGCGGCCTCATGGATCTTGCCCTGCCGACGCGCCGGCCAATTCTGCAGGAAATCGAGCGCCTGTTCGACGCTGTAGATTTCCTCGACCGGCAAGCCGGGCGCGGGCGCAATGCGCACCGGCACCTCGAATTGCAATCTGTCCATTTCCAAGTCTCCCGAACTGGCGTCGCCCAAAGCAACGCCGTTCGTCGTCAAAAATTGCTTTGACCGCTTGTCGCGCAAAAATGTGTCGTCACTGCGGTCGCCGCAAGTAAGCTGGACCCGGTTCATCTGCCGAGCGCATCTGCGTTCATCTATGAGAAGACCGCCACACTTCTGGCTGAATCCGACGGCGTCAGAGCCATGCCGTTGAAGCCGGGCCGTTCAGTGCGCGGCGGTGCTCAAATGCGGACGCTTGCGGTTGTAGAAGTGAGATTGCGACGGAAGCGCCCGCTTCGGCGACAATTTGGTAGACCCGCAAATAGACCCTCGTATTTTGATCTGCGCGACGCAGCCAGTTCCCGTCAGTCATAGCAGGAGACCTAATCAATGACGCTCGAATGCATAAATCCCAATGATCTGCCGATTCCGGAAATGTACACCCAAGTCGTCGTCGCGACAGGAAGCAAGCTGGTGTTCGTCTCGGGCCAGCAGCCAGAAGATATACACGGCAAGCTCGTTGGCCATGGTGATTTCGCAGTCCAGGCGCGCCTGGCGTTCGGGAATCTTGGCCGTGCGCTTGCTGCTGCCGGCGCTCGGCCCGAGCAAGTCTGCAAGATCACAATTTACATCGTCGATTACAAACGCGACGAACACGTGCCGATCATCGAAGAGGCCCAGATCGAGCTGTTCGGGGATCACAAGCCAGCAAACGTAGTGGTCGGTATAGCAGTGATGTCTCCTGGCTACCTGATAGAGGTCGATGCGATCGCGGTCATCGACCATACCGCCGTAGGCTAAGCGAGGGCGCCCAAGTCGCCAAAGGCACTCAAACGCCGAATATCGCCGGCGTTTGCTGTCGGCCCGGCAGTTCGTCCTTGAACCTTGCGGCTTCCGGTGCCAAATCTGGGGGGATTTTCGAACGGGCTGATATGCATCGCCCGCCCGCTACAGGCAAACGGACACTATGGTCACTTATCTCGACGCCGCCACGGCACCCCTCAGGAACACCGGCCAGATCCGGCTCTATGGCGAAGAAGGCTTTGCCGGCATGCGCAAGGCCTGCGATCTCACCGCGCGCTGCCTCGACGAGCTGGTGCCGATGGTCGAACCTGGCGTCACCACCGAGACAATCGACCGCTTCGTCTTCGAATTCGGCATGGACCATGGCGCTCTGCCGGCTACGCTCAACTATCGCGGCTACACCAAATCGTCCTGCACCTCGATCAACCACGTCGTCTGCCATGGCATTCCCGACAACAAGCCGTTGAAGGACGGCGACATCGTCAACATCGACGTCACCTATATCCTCGACGGTTGGCACGGCGATTCCTCGCGCATGTATCCCGTGGGCACCATCAAGCGCGCCGCCGAACGGCTGCTCGAGGTCACCCATGAATGCCTGATGCGCGGCATCGCCGCGATCAGGCCGGGCGCCCGCACCGGCGCCATCGGCGCCGCCATCCAGACCTATGCCGAGGCCGAGCGCTGCTCGGTGGTGCGCGATTTCTGCGGCCACGGCGTCGGTCAGCTGTTCCACGACGCGCCGAACATCCTGCACTATGGCAGCGCCAATGAAGGCGTAGAAATGCGGCCGGGCATGATCTTCACCGTCGAGCCGATGATTAATCTCGGCCGACCGCACGTAAAAGTGCTGTCGGACGGCTGGACGGCGGTGACACGCGATCGCTCGCTGTCGGCGCAGTACGAGCACACGATCGGCGTCACCGAGACCGGTTGCAAGATCTTCACGCTGTCGCCGAAAAAACTCGACCGCCCAGGCCTGCCGGCCTGACGAATATCGCCCAAAAGTCCGCCTGACATCCGTCCAGCTTTGACGCAAGGCGAACTTCTCGCCATGCTGGAGCGATGACCAGGGGCGTGCTGCTCGACCTCGCAGGCGTCATCTATGATGGCGAGACCGCCATACCGGGCGGGGTGGATGCCGTTGCGCGTTTGCGCCAGGCCGGCCTGGCCGTGCGCTTCGTAAGCAATACGACACGTTCGTCGAAGCAGACGGTTCTCCAACATCTGGAAGCGCTGGGACTTACCGTCACCAAAGCGGATGTTTTCACGCCGGCGCACGCCGCGCGCGAATGGCTTCTTCGCAACGGCCGTGCGCCATATCTGTTGGTTCACCCCGGCCTTGAGCCGGACTTTCTCGAATTGCCGGTTCGCGACAAGCGCGCCGTCATCGTCGGCGATGCCGGAGAGGCCTTCACCTATACGGTTTTAAATGATGCGTTCCGCGAGTTGAACGCGGGGGCCGAACTGCTTGCCCTTGCCACCAACCGGACGTTTCGAGATGCCGACGGTGGGCTCAGCCTCGATGCAGGGCCTTTCGTCACGGCATTGGAATATGCCTCCCTGAAACGCGCAACCGTTCTCGGCAAGCCGTCGCAGGCATTCTTTCTATCGGCGCTGGCAAGTATGAACTGTCCGCCGGATCAGGTGATCATGGTCGGCGACGACGCCGAGGCCGACATAGCTGGCGCCCTGCGCGCCGGAATTTCGAGTGCATTGTTGGTGCGGACGGGCAAATACCGGCAAGGCGACGAAAAACGCTTTGACCCGCGCCCGACCGCAACCGTCGCCGATCTTGCGGCGGCAGCCGACTGGATCATTGCGCGCCGAGACTGACTGTGCGGACTGAGGCTCAAGATCATCGTCGTCTGGCGGCTCTCCTCTTCGGCTTCTGCCGGGCGCTGGAGAAAATCAGCCAGCTTTGCTGAGGCTGCCAGCAGAGGACTTGCCAGTGCGGCGGTCCTGCTCGATCTCATAGTTGATCTTTTGGCCGTCAGTGAGGGTCGAGAGGCCCGCGCGTTCGACAGCGGAAATGTGGACGAAAACATCCTGACCACCATTGTCGGGTTGGATAAATCCAAACCCCTTGGTGCTGTTGAACCACTTCACGGTTCCAGTCGCCATATGCGTATTCCTTGTAAAGCTCGCGTCGCGTTTGGTTCGGCAATCATGCCGGACCGGTTCACACCAGGTTGAACCGGACCGGTTCATAGCGGGTTGAATAAGACGCAGCAAATGCAAAAAATCGCAAGGCTCGGATTGACACACTAGAGTCAGCGCATTCGTGCACCAGTCCAGTCCAGTCCAGGGACGCCTGGCACCCGCTCGGCAATAACGGCATCGGTGATTCCATGGATTCGCACCCTGCCCGGCCGACTTTTTGAGGCATTTCGGGTTCGCGTTCTGATTGGCGGCCGATATCGGCAAGAGAGATCGGCAATCAATATCGGCAATTGTGCTGACTTGCGGCCTCGAGTGCCTTACATTGCGGGCAATTGAGACACTGTAGAGATCGGCAAAGAATGCTTGAAACCCCTGCCCGCATCGAGCCCCTGTTTTTTGACGACGCGGTGCCGACCGTCCTGGCAGATCTCGCGATCGAGCTGCAGAAGGCAGCCAACGAACTCGGCCGGGGCCTACATCCGGAATCGGCTGACGAACTGGCCGATCTCGTGCGCGTCATGAATTCTCACTATTCGAATCTGATCGAGGGCCACAATACCCGGCCTCGAGATATCGAGAGTGCATTGGCCGGAGCCGCGATTGATCCCGAACGCCGTGCTCTCGCCTTGGAGGCCAAGGCCCATGTCGAAGTTCAGAGGATAATTGACCGTCTTGGGTTGCGTCAGGAGTTGCCGAACCCGGCTTCGATCGATTTCATCCGGTGGGTTCATCGGGCCTTTTACGACGAGATGCCAGAGGAATTCCGGTTCATCGACAAACCGGACGGCACCAAGGCCGAGATAGTGCCCGGCGAGTTCAGGTTGTCCGCAGATCATGATGTCGTTGTCGGGCGCCATCAGCCGCCGTCGTTTGACAGGATGGTGGCCTTTATGGAGTATTTCCAGAAACGGTTTGCGATGGCCGAAAGGCAGGCCAGCCTACGGATCATCGCTATTGCGTCAGCTCATCACCGGCTCAATTACATCCACCCGTTTCCAGACGGAAACGGCCGCGTCACTCGCCTGATGTCTCACGCTATGGCGCTCAAGGCCGGGATCGGCGGCAATGGCCTGTGGTCGATATCTCGTGGTCTTGCTCGTGGGCTGAAGGATCGGGGCGAATACAAGCGCATGATGGATCACGCCGACAGCCCAAGACAAGGCGACCGCGACGGCCGGGGAAATCTTTCGGAATCAGCACTCAAGGATTTCGTCGAATGGTTCCTGACTGTCGCGCTTGACCAGGTGCGGTTCTCGACCACGATGTTCGACCTCGGACGGCTCGAGGCTCGCTACCGCGCCCTCGTGAAAGACATTGTCGACGACAAAAGGGCACCTGATCTGGTGGCGGCCGTATTGCGGCACGGTATGCTGCCCCGTGGCGAGGCCAATTTCGTGCTGAAGACATCCGAGCGTACAGCACGGAACACGTTGTCGGATCACGTCGACCGGGGTTTTCTGAAATCTGACACTCCGAAGGCACCGGTGCGGATCGCTTTTCCTCTCGATTTCAGGGAGAGGCTGTTTCCGAATCTCTTCACCGATGCCGAAATCAAAGTGCCGGAACCGCCCTCACTGTCTTTCAGGTGAGTGGAATTTCAGGAAGTTGGGAAGAACTGGTGCTTGACCGCTGGAAAAAGCTGGATTTGTCCGCTGGCAAAATCGGCAAATTTGTGTGGCATATTCATCGGCGTTGAACGGGAATACTCCTCGCCTCCGAGGGTTTGGCTCGATGGACAGAAGCGGGAATCGGACACGCAGGATCGAGCCTATGGCGTCGGAAGAGGCGCAGCAGCACGCGATCAAAGCGACGAATTCGTTGGAACCAACGCCAGCCCTGCAATCGGCGCCGGACAATCCCAATCCAGAGCCGTCCCGGCCCCCCGCCCCGCCGGAAACTCCACCCGGCGAGCCGCCGGGCGTGCCTCCGCCTTCGCCTGACCCCGTTCCCGAGCCGGGAAGAGGACCGCC
>NZ_QZWZ01000058.1 GCF_003601975.1 Mesorhizobium waimense | reverse complement strand
AGATCTGTCTTCCAATGCGTATCCATGGCCGGCCCTCCACAAAGCCGACCACCCATGAATCACGCAAATCGCGCCCTGGGAATCCCAAAAGTGCCGCCGCTTTCAAAAATCTGCCAAAGTAGTGCTAGGCCTTGGCAGCAATTTTGCGCGGTTTCTTAACCGGAGATTTCGCGGTCACCGGCGCGGTCGCCGCGGCGACCGCGCGACCAGTCCGTTTCGCTTTGGGTGTCACCGCCGGCGCGGGCTCTGCTGGTTTGCGTCCGAGCCCGATCGCCTTCGCCAGCACCGAGCGGGCGGCAGCATAGTTCGGCGCCACCATCGGATAATCAGAGGGCAGGCTCCACTTCGCCCGGTATTCGTCAGGGCTGAGATTGTAGTGCACGTTGAGGTGCCGCTTCAGCGATTTGAATTTTTTCCCATCCTCCAGGCAGATGATGTAGTCAGGCGTCACCGACTTCCGGATCGATACCGCTGGTTCCAGTTTCACCACGGGTTCAGCCGCAGGTGTGCCGATCCCTTGCAACGCGGCATGAATGTCGCCGATCAGCTTTGGCAGTTCACCCACCGGCAGTGGATTGTTCGACACATAGGCGGCGACAATGTCGGCGGCGATCGACACGATATCCGTTTGGCCGTCTTGTTGGGGTGAAATGGTCATGCAGTTTTCCTCTTGTCTCATCGGACGCACTAAAGACGTGTGATTTACCCGTTCCGCCAATTTGGCAAATAGTCCGTTTCCTTTCTACAATCCACTCCTCTCGCCAATATTGTAATGGCAAGCTTCGCTTTCATCGTTCTGATCGACTGCGGATAACCTTGCCCATAGCCTTCGGGGAAGCGAGGGGACTTTCCCTCGCTTCCCCGCCATTGCCGTCTGTTGCAGAGCAGGGCCGCCGGCTCGCAAAGCGGCTGACTGATCACACAACTCTCAGATCGATTCCATCCGCTTCGCTCGACCGCGCAGCCCGGCTCCGCGCGACCGCATTGGCCCCCATCACTCCCGCGCGCTCACGCGCCCCCGGAAGGCATGCCGGGGGACATGCCTTCGGCTTTGACGAAAAGGAGTGAGAGCAATGAACTTGATCACGAATAGCAACGGCATCGAGAACGGCCAGCAGCAGCCTGTTTCCGGCGGCTTTCGGGTAGATATCTCGCGCGGCGAGCGCGTCGGTCGCGTGTCGTCAGAATGGTTTTCACGCCCCGACGATGAGCGCTATCTGTCGCTCACCGAACTTTACGACAGCGTGCGCGCCCGTGCGGACCGAGCCACGGCCCGGACTGTGGAGAGCCGGGCGGTGAAGGTCGAGGCATCTAGTGAAAATGCGGAAAGGCTTTCGCTCATTGTTCCCGGACAGGAGCAGCCGCTAGCACCCACACATTGGAGCTTCGGCCAGCTGTGCAGCCTTGTCGGTGCACCCGCGACTTACATGCGCCAGCTACCGGCGCCGCTGGCTGGCATCAATCTGCAGCACGGCCTGCTTTCCCATCGCGCCGAGCTTGTGAAAACCTTGGAGGCAGAAGACGGACGCATCGAGCTTCGCGCCGTCACTGGCCCGGACTATGGCCGCATCTGGGACCACGAGCTTGTCGCGGCCGTCATGAAGATCGCCGGCAACGGCACCGGCGACACCATGTGGAAAGTGCCGGGAACGCTGGATTGGGCGACCATGACGCACAACCCCTTTGTCGACATCACCAAGGACACCACCACGCTTTACGCCAGTGACCGCGACGTCTTCCTGTTTCTGGTGGACGACACCCATCCCATCGAAGCGGGACGGCTGCCGAACGGAGAGCCGGATTTGTATTTCCGTGGCTTCTATTGCTGGAACAGCGAAGTCGGATCGAAGACCCTTGGCATCGCGTCTTTCTACCTTCGCGCGGTGTGCATGAACCGCAACCTTTGGGGTGTCGAAGGTTTTGAAGAAATCAGCATCCGGCATTCGAAGTTTGCGGCGCAGCGTTTTGCCTATGAGGCAGCGCCGGCCTTGACGAGTTTCGCGAACTCCTCACCGGCGCCATTCATCGCCGGCATCAAGGCCGCCCGCGAGAAGATCGTCGCCCGCAGCGATGACGACCGCGAAACGTTTCTGCGTAAGCGCGGGCTCTCCAAGGCCGAAACCGGCAAGATCATCGAGGCCGTCTTGCAGGAGGAAGGCAGGCCACCCGAAAGTATCTTCGATTTCGTGCAAGGGATGACAGCGCACGCTCGCACCAAATCCCATCAGGACAGTCGGCTTGAGCTTGAAGGAAGAGCGAAGGTATTACTCGAAAAGGCGGCCTGACCGTCCGACACTACGCGGCCGGATATCCGGCCGCGTAGCTTCTGATCAAAAAGTCTACGATCCATTTGTCGTGCTCGCATCAACTTGGTGGCTGCGGCTCGCCGGGCTTTGCCCGGCTCGCGACGCAACTACGGTCACATCGACCAATGGTGAAAATTGCAGCCCACTTACTCATTGGCGATGCAAAGATCGAAGGCCCGACTGGTTCATCTTTGGAGCTGCCGGATTGCACGTCTTAACCTACCCGTACTTCACCCAATGTCCCAGCGTCTCACATTCGATGAGATGATGACGGCGTTGGGAGAGGCTGAAGCGGGAGACGTCGTCTTGCTGCGCGGCTGCTATCACAATCCCACAGGCGCGGACCTTGATCCGCAATGGGAGTCGTTGGCGGCAGCGCGGCCGGTGACGAGGGCGTTTGAGGTGCGCGGGATCTGGAGCCTGGAATGTGTGGGCGAGGGCCGCGACTATCTTGGTCTCAAGCTCGACGATCCGAGCTTCAACGCCCCGATTTACGCCAATCTCTTCGACGACGAGGAAGGTGAGGGTTTCTCGCTCATCTGGTCACGCCCGAACGCGCCGCGAGGTGACTAAGGACCCGCGAAGGCCGGGGCCTTCTTCCGCGGACGTTCCGTTCGGTTCACTCAAGCCGAGAGCGATGCCGAAACCGCATCGCCTGATGCTTATAGACCATCCTCCGCTGGCAAAATTGTTTCTATAAAATGCAGGCTCACTCTGTGGAGACGAGGCAAGCGATGATCGAGCCGTTTGACGAAACCGCGCCGACCAGTGACGAACTCACCGAATACGATCGGGAGCACATCAAGCTCTATGTGCGTCTGCTAGACGCCGCCGACGACGGCGCGGACTGGCGCGAGGTTGTTGAAATTCTCTTCGGCATCGATCTGGCGAAGGAGCCACAACGCGCCCGGCGCATCCACGACAGCCATCTGGAGCGAGCGCGCTGGATGGCGCGTGCAGGCTACCGTCATCTTTTGCGTCGATCCAGCAACTAGCACCACAGCGCCTGTCGTTCGCGGGTGATGCCGAAGTGGCATCACCCGATGCCCGGCAAGGGTCTTCCGCCAATCGCTACAACCCGGAATCGTTTGGAGGCGGGGTCTACGCGTTGTTTGCGAGGAGCTCTTGGATGAGGCCGGATACGTCGCATTGGCGAGACAATGACAGCTATGACTATTTAGATACTTTGCCGATCGAAGGGCTCGCCTGGGAGTGTCTGCGACGTCACGAACCCTATCAACGGCACTACCGGGCGCTCCTGACCAGAAGAGCCGAAAAAGCACTGTTGCGGCCTGAGGCACAGCGGCTGTGGGGGTTGCGATTTCCCGGCTAGACCGGACTTATCCGCCTTGGCGCAAGACGTTCTCTGGTCGCCTGATGTCGATCCAGCCGTGGTTCCCCTAGTTGGTGCGCCGGATTTCCTAATATCCACGCCGGCCGCGCCGTTGACTGGCCTGGGCGTGGACCACGACAGTCCGGAAGGGCGCCACATTGTCCATAGTGCAGGTGTCGTCACTCAACTTCTTCTTCTGCCCGGCAGTGACCCGCACGGTCCTCTGGCGGCCTTGATTCCCCTGGACGCAGAAACGTTGGGACGAATCGAAGCGCTCACCCGGTTCTGGCGTACCTTGCAGGGACGCCCAGCACCTTCGGACACACGGATGACCCCGCAACAACGCCGCCGCTTCCGTCTGATGATGCAGGCCGCTGACGGCCACTCGAATGGCGCGAGCTACCGCGACATCGCCATCGCCCTTTACGGGTTTAAGCGCGTCGCCGCTGATCCCTGGAAGACCTCCGCGCTGCGCGATGCGGTGATCGGCCTCGTCGAAGGCGCCACCGCCATGATTGGCGGTGGCTATTTGCAGATCCTGCGTCATCGCCGTCGATCGTAGCGGTTCTGGCCCCGGACAAGGGGTGGGGATTTTAGCTCCCCTCAACTTCCCCATCCCTTGCGAAGCCCATTCTCCGCCACCGTGGTCGCCGCCCACCGCTGAACGCCAGCGGCGGCCCAAAACCCCACGGAGGTCCGACCCATGCGACCCGATATCGCCGTCTTGCCGCCACGCTTCCTACGCACCAAGGAAGCCGCGGATTTCCTCAGCCTGTCGGCCCGCACGCTCGAAAAGCACCGTACCTATGGCACCGGTCCTGGCTACCGCAAGCTCGGCGGCCGTGTCGTCTATGCCGTCGACGATCTTCAGGCTTGGGCCGAACGCGGCGCCGTCACCTCTACATCCGATCCGCGTGGGTCGGTCCTGCCGGCCAAGCGTCATACACCGACGCCGCCGGCGCATGGCGGACGATACGCACGCTGATCGCGCGCGGATTTCCAGATGGTGGCGCGAAACCAAACCCTTTCGGAGCGCGGGCAGCTCGACCTGTTCCGGGCGCTGCCTGGCGACTTCGCCCCGCGGGACGCGCAGGATCTCATGGCCTATCCGTTCTTCGCCCTTTCCAAGACCCATCGTATCACCCCGATCGATTTTGCCGCCGGCAACGTCACGATCCGGGTTGAAGCCGTACCCGATCACGGCATGGCGACCATCTGGGACGCCGACATCCTCATCTGGGCCGCCAGCCAGATCGTCGAGGCGCGTGACAGCGGGCTTCGCACCTCGCGGCTGATGGTAGCCACGCCCTATGAGATCCTCACCTTCGTGGGCCGAGGCAAGAGCCTGCGCGACTATCAGCGCCTGAAGGCGGCGCTCGATCGGCTGCAGTCGACGACCGTCTCGACGACCATCCGTCAGCCCGCCGAAGGCCGGCGCCACCGCTTCTCGTGGATCAATGAGTGGCAGGAGCGCATCGACCGCCATGGCAAGCCCGCGGGGATCGAGTTGATCGTCCCCGACTGGTTCTACCAGGCGGTCCTCGATGACGCGCTCGTGCTGACGATCGATCGCGGCTACTTCGACCTGACTGGTGGGTTGGAGCGCTGGCTCTATCGGCTGGTGCGCAAGCATGGCGGACGCCAGCGCGACGGCTGGCGCTTCGACTTCCGTCACCTGCACCTGAAATCCGGCAGCCTGTCGCCCTACAAGCGCTTTGCCTTCGAGCTGCGCGACATCATCCGCCGCCAGCCGCTGCCCGGCTACACCCTTGCGCTGGAAGTGGAGATTGGCGGCAGGGCGCTGCTCGCCTTCGAGCGGATCGGCTCCTGTGGAAGGTCTGTGGACGGCCTCGTGCTATCAGGAACCGGACCTGTCGTGCCATCGGGAACCGCAGGCTCGTGCTATCAGGAACCCAAACGCGGCCTAACCTCCCGAAACCAAAGCCGAAATCGCGCCCTTAACTTAGAGTCTAACCCAGAATCTAACTTTGAAGTGCGCGCGCGCGATGTGCAGAGGCTCGTCCTGCGAGCCGGCGACGCACTCAGCGTAACCACCAACAAGACCCCGAACACGTCAACGGTTTCTGGCGGTAGCAGCACGGCACCCAGCGCCTCCGATGCCTCGAATCCGCCTCTAGATCCGCCCTTCGGAGGCAGCCGATGATCGTCGCCACGCGCCACGCCCGCGACAATCTCACCCATGTCGAACTGACTTGGGTCGAGAAGAGGATTGAGAATTGGATACGGTTCGGCACGCACGCGCAGGAACAGACTGTTGATCGTCGCCTGCGCATCCTGTCCTATCGCCCCGGCACGGTCTTCGCGTTCGTTCGCTGGGCCGCGAACGATTTTGGAACGATCATTTCACGCATCGACATCGTGCGTGCGGTCGCAAGTGGCGAAGCCTATCAGACACTGCCCTTCGTGCGCCCCGGCGGCGACATCCTTCTGAAGGTCGAGAGCTGGCCCAGGGTCGAACGCGTTCTACAGGCGATCGATGCCATCCAGCGCCTCAACATCGAACCTGAGTTGGTGTCGCCCGACCATTGGCGACACATCCACAACCGGATAACCGCCGGCCACGCGCCGCGCGCCTACACACTCGACCAACATCGCGCCTTCCTGCTGCGCAAGAGGACCGAGCCGTGACGCGCGCCGGGATCATCCTCGCTAGCGTTCTCGCAACCATGGGCGTCGGCTATCCCGGCCTCACTTCGATGCCCACGAAGCTCATCTGGAATGCGTCAGCCAGCGCACCGATCGGCCTCTACACAATCGACTTGGAAGGCCCGTTCGAGATCGGCGATCTTGTCGCCGTCAAGGCGTCCGAGCCACTGGCGTCCTTCCTAGCCGACCGCGGTTATCTGCCGAGGGGCGTGCCGCTCCTGAAACGCATCGTCGCGGCATCCGGGCAATCTGTCTGTCGCTCGAACCTCACCATCACCGTCGATGGCATTGAGGCTGGCGTGGCGCTGCAGCGTGATCGGGCCGGACGTGATCTGCCGGTCTGGCAGGGCTGTCGCCGCGTCTCGACCGGCGAAGTCTTCCTGATGAACTGGCAGGTCCGCGACAGCCTTGACGGTCGCTACTTCGGCCTCATCTCCACAGCCCAGATCATCGGTCGCGCGGTCCCGTTGTGGACCGACGAGGGGAAAAACGGCCGCTTCGAATGGCGCGCGCCGACGCGGTGAGCGCGCGACCGGCGGCGCGCGTGGTGCCGCCAGCCATCATCACCGCACCACTGAAAACAGGAGCCTGACATGCAACAGATCGGGGAATTCACGCGCCAGAAGACTGGCTATAGCGGGCGCATCCACACGCTCAGCCTCAACCTGGATATCGCCATTGTGGCGGCAGAGGCGAGCGAAACGGAGAATGCGCCTGACTACCGCGTTCACGCCGGAAGCGAGGACGGCCCCGAGATCGGTGCCGGCTGGAAACGCTCCAGCGAGAAGGCCGGGGACTATGTCTCGATCCAGCTCGACGACCCGACCTTTGCCCAGCCGATACGCGCGAACCTCTTTCGCAATGGCGACGACAAGACGTCCTGGTCGCTGCACTGGGCGCGACCGCGCGACCGCAGCGAGAAGGAGTGAACGATGCGCGCTCGCCGTCCGTCGACGAGCCATCGCGGTGCGTCCGGGCCGCTTCGTGCTGCCCGGCGCATGGCTCTGCTCCTCCTTTGCGGCCTCTCCGCCGCGACCGTCATGCCGGCGGCGACTGGGGCGCGGGACTTGGCCATCGCGCGATCGTCGCAGGACGATCCGTTCGGCACGCATATCGCAGAAGCCTCGCACCGCTTCGGCGTTCCGACCGCGTTGATACGCGCCATCATGCGCAAGGAAAGTGCGGGCGATGTGCGCGCCATATCCAGCGCAGGCGCCCGCGGCTTGATGCAGATCATGCCCGGCACATGGGATGATCTGCGCGCCCGCTGGTCGCTCGGCCACGATCCGTTCGATGCCCGGGACAACATCCTGGCAGGAACGGCGTATCTGCGCGAACTGCACGATCGCTTCGGAACGCCGGGGTTTCTGGCCGCCTACAACGCGGGACCTGCGCGCTACGAAGCTTATCTCACTGGGCGTCCGTTACCGGCCGAGACCCGCGCCTATGTCGCAGGACTTTCCCCCCTCATCGGTGAAAGCGAGGGTATGCGCCCTTTCGCAGTCACGTCTGTCGAGGCCATTCCCTGGAAGCACGGCTCGCTCTTCGTAGGTCAGCCGGATCGCAACCAAGCTGTCGCTCTCGTGCCGACCGAGCGACCACCAAATGACGCGAGTTCTGCACCCACCGTGCGCGATGTCTCCGCCATCGTGCCGCTGTCCGCAGGCCTCTTCGTGGCGCGAGCGGGCGAAGGGATCCAGCCATGAGTGCGTGCCGGCGTCTTCGCGCAACCGCGAGCTCCAGCGCACCGTGGCGTGGATGGTGGCGGAAGGTGTGCAGAACAACCGGAAGATGGCGAGATAAAAGGCCGCGAGGTGCGGCGGCGATCGGTTGTGTTGTTTCAAGAGGTTATGCAGCATTTCCGCGAGGTGCGAAGATTTGGTGCACCGCGCCAGAACCGTGTTTTCGCTGTGATTTCCGTGCCTTGAGACGATGTGCGGGATCTCTCAGATGACTGGCGAGGACGATCTTCGAATCCGCCCCGGCCGCATCCGCTCGTCTGGCGCCCAGCGCGCCAGGCCCTTCATCGCGCAGGCGCTTGCCGCCGCCCAGAAGGCCGGCGCTCGTATCTCTCGCGCCGGCCGGATCAGTCCGGGCAATCGCTCGACCTTCGGGCGTGGCCGCACGGCGAGCGTGCGCGCCAATCGTCTCCTCACCGGCCGCTCGCGAGCCGTGATCATCAAGACGCGGCTCGTGCGTCATCACGCGCGCGCAGCGCCGCTTGCGGCCCATCTCACCTATCTTCGCCGCGAGGGCGTCACCCGTGACGGGGAGAAGGCAAGGCTGTTCGGGCCGGAAGCCGATGCGGTGGATGGCGGTGCTTTTGCCGAGCGGTGCGGCGATGATCGGCACCACTTCCGCTTCATCGTCTCGCCCGAAGATGCCGTCGACATGGCGGACCTCAAATCCTTCGCCCGCGATCTGATGGGGCAGATGGAAAAGGACCTCGGCACGAAGCTCGATTGGGCCGGCGTCGATCACTGGAACACCGACAACCCGCACCTTCACATCATCCTGCGCGGCCACGCTGATGACGGGCAAGATCTCGTGATCTCGCGCGATTACATCAAGGAGGGGATGCGCGCGCGCGCGGCCGATCTTGTTACGCAGGAGCTCGGCCCGCGCAGCGATCTCGACATCCGCCGAAATCTGCAGCGCCAGGTCGACGCCGAACGTTGGACCCAGCTTGACCGGCAACTTGTTCGCGACGGGCGCGACCGAGGCGTCATCGACCTTGCCTCCACCCTGAACGGCCAGCCCGACGAGTATCACGTGCTGAAGGTCGGGCGGATGCGCAAGCTCGAAACCCTTGGCCTTGCCGAACAGGTCGGCCCGGGCCAATGGATGATCGACGACAAGGCCGAGGCGACGCTGCGCGAACTTGGCGAACGCGGTGACATCATCAAGCGGATGCACCGCGCCCTGACAGAACAGGGCGTCGAGCGCGGCTCGGCGAATTATGTGCTGGCGGCGGAGCGCCTCGACACGCCGATCGTGGGTCGGCTGGTCGACCGCGGTCTCGATGATGAGCTGAAGGGCAGCGCCTACGCCGTGGTCGATGGCACCGACGGCCGCACACATCACATCAAGCTGTCCGACCTCGACGCCGCGGGCGACAGCGCTCCGGGTTCGATCGTCGAGCTGCGCAAGTTCCATGACGCGCAGGGGCACGGGCGCGCGGCGCTCGCTGTCCGTTCCGATCTCGACATTGAGCGGCAGACCACCGCCGCCGGCGCAACTTGGCTTGACCGCCAGAATATCGCCCGCGAACCGATTGCACTATCCGAAGGCGGCTTCGGCGCCGAGGTGCGGCAGGCGATGAAGCGCCGTGCGGACCATCTCGTCCAACAGGGCCTCGGCGCGCGGCATGGCCAACGCACAACCTTCACCCGCAACCTGATCGACACGCTGCGTCGCCGCGAGTTGGAGGCGCTCGGCGAAAAGCTCTCGGCCGAAACCGGCCAGCCTTTTAACCGCGCCCGCGGCGGCGAACACGTCACCGGTTCCTACCGGCGACGTTTCACGCTCGCGTCCGGCCGCTTCGCCATGATCGATGACGGCCTCAGTTTCCAACTGGTGCCCTGGACGCCGTCCCTGGAAAAACATCTTGGCCGCCACGTCTCTGGCGTCGCTCGCAATGACGGCGGCATCGACTGGAGCTTCGCCCGCATGCGTGGGCTCGGCCTCTAACCTCCTGTTGAAGAAAGGACCGCTTCTATGTCCGCCACCAAGATACTCTGGGGCCAGATCCTCGCCGTCTTGATGATCGTACTTTTCACGACCTGGGGCGCGACGGAGTGGGTGGCCTGGCGCCTGGCGTTCCAGCCCGAGCTCGGCAGGCCATGGTTCCGTGTCCTGGGCTTCCCGTTTTACCTTCCGCCGTCCTTCTTCTGGTGGTGGTATGGCTTCGATGCCTACGCTCCGTCGATCTTCGTGGAGGGAGCCTTTATCGCGGCTTCCGGCGGTTTCGCCTGCGTCGCTGTCGCCATCGGCATGTCGGTCTGGCGGGCTCGCGAGGCCAAGAAGGTCGAGACCTACGGCTCCGCCCGCTGGGCCGACAAGCAGGAGGTCAAGGCAACTGGCCTTCTCGGCTCCGATGGCGTGGTGCTTGGGCGATTTGACGGCGCCTATCTGCGCCACGATGGACCGGAGCACGTGCTGTGCTTCGCGCCCACACGTTCGGGCAAGGGTGTGGGCCTCGTCGTCCCGTCACTGCTGACCTGGCCGAGCTCAGCCGTCGTTCACGACATCAAGGGCGAGAATTGGCAACTCACCGCGGGCTTCCGCGCCAGGCATGGCCGTGTCCTGCTGTTCGATCCCACCAATCCGAAATCCTCATCCTACAATCCATTGCTCGAGGTGCGCCGCGGCGAATGGGAAGTCCGCGACGTGCAAAACATCGCCGACATCCTGGTCGATCCCGAAGGCTCGCTCGAGAGGCGAAACCATTGGGAGAAAACCAGCCATGCCCTGCTGGTCGGCGCGATCTTGCATGTTCTCTACGCCGAGCAGGACAAGACGCTTGCCGGCGTGGCCGGCTTCCTCTCCGATCCAAAGCGTCCGATCGAATCGACGCTGTCCGCGATGATGAAAACGGCGCATCTGGGTGAAGCCGGTCCGCACCCGGTCATCGCCAGCGCCGCGCGGGAGCTCTTGAACAAATCCGACAACGAGCGCTCTGGCGTGCTCTCCACCGCCATGTCGTTCCTTGGCCTCTACCGCGATCCTGTCGTGGCAGAGGTGACCCGCCGCTGCGACTGGCGCATCACCGATCTTGTCGACGACAAGCATCCAACGACACTCTACCTCGTCGTGCCGCCGTCCGACATCAACCGGACCAAGCCGCTCATTCGCCTGATCCTCAATCAGATCGGTCGCCGCCTGACTGAAGATCTCCAGGTGAGGGCACAAGGGCACCGGCTGCTCCTGATGCTCGACGAGTTCCCGGCGCTTGGCCGTCTCGACTTCTTCGAGTCTGCGCTCGCCTTCATGGCCGGCTACGGCCTGAAAAGCTTCCTGATCGCTCAATCCCTGAATCAGATCGAGCGGGCGTACGGCGCAAACAACTCGATCCTCGACAATTGCCATGTCCGGGTAAGCTTTGCCACCAATGATGAGCGCACGGCCAAGCGGGTGTCCGACGCGCTGGGAACAGCGACCGAGATGAGGGCAATGAGGAACTATGCCGGCCACCGCTTGTCGCCGTGGCTCGGTCATCTCATGGTCTCACGCTCCGAGACGGCTCGTCCGCTGCTCACGCCGGGTGAAGTGATGCAACTGCCGGCCACCGACGAGATTGTCATGGTCTCGGGTGCGCCACCGATCCGCGCCAAAAAGGCGCGCTATCATGAGGATGCTCGCTTCCGGGAGCGTATCTCTCCGCCTCCGGCGTTGGTGGCAGCAGTGGAGGGGAGACCGGACGACTGGACGAAACTGCCTCTGCCTTCCCGTCCCCGGATTGCCGAAGCCACGTCGGCGCCGTCGGCCACAGATGACGATACAACTGAGTCCGAGCGTCGTCGGCAACCTGAGCTCAGCCGCGTCGAGCAGGTCGTGAAGCCTTCGACCGAGAACGAATTCGAGATCGATCACCTTGACCACGGCGACGAAGACAATGTTGCCCGCAATCGTCGATTGACGCGACTGATGCAAGGCATTGCGCGACAGGCGTCGCTCGACCCCGGCGACGGTGTGGATATGTGAGGCTCCGATGGCAACGTCGCCCCGCAAACAACGCCTGTCCGTCTATCTCGATCCGAAGGTCATGAGCAGGCTGGTCGAACATGCCGCGCGCCGAGATCTTTCACGGTCGCTTGTCTCGGAGGCGGCCATCGAATCGTTTCTGTCGCCCGATGCCACCGAGCGACAGGAGGCGGCGATCACCAAGCGGCTCGACCAACTCGATCGCCGCATGACACGGCAGGAGCGCGATGTCGCGATTGCCGTGGAGACGCTCGCTGTTTTCGTCCGCTTCTGGCTGGCGACAACACCAGCGTTGCCCGAGCCCGCAGCGCAGGCTGCCCACGCCAAGGCTGGCGAGCGCTATGATGCCTTCGTCACCGCGCTGGGGCGTCGGCTGGCGAAAGGACCGAAGCTCCGGCACGAGATATCCGAGGACATCGATGGCGGTCTCGACCCAATGCAGCCCGGCGTGCCCGTGCGATAGAGGGACAGGCGGCTCGCGGGCAGCGCAGGTCCGTGGATCATCGGCTGCAAGCCCATTGTTCAGGCCTCGGCAATCAGCGCGAGGTCTTGCAGGTGAGCGTCGATCGCGTCGGCGACGGCGCGCGCAACGGGGAGCGTCTTCTTCGCCTCCGGCCATTCGTCACGGAATCGGGTGACGGTTTCGCGCGCGGTATCGACAACCAGCTTCTCGGGCAGGTGCGCCTTCGCCGCGAGGTAGCGGAGCTCGTCGAGCGAGAGCTCCCGCATGCGCTTGGTGCGGGCATATTTGATGGCGGCGAACTCGTCTCGGATGTAGGGGATGGTCGACACGAAATCATAGGCTGGAGCGAGCGCCGCTGACCGCCGGTCGGGATAGATCACCGACCAGTTCTTCAGGTGCATGTCGGCATTGCCAATCAGCGTGTTGAAGACGAGCCGGCGGATGAACTCGCCGGCGCTGTCGTCTCCGGCCTCAACGCCAAGCACAGTCGCAATGTTGCGCGCGCTTGCGCGCTTGTATTTGTCGTCCGGCCAGACACCGAACACCTGGGCGAAATCCTCGATATGCACCGGACCGCCGTCGGTGCGGTCGAAGCGCCGGATGGCGAGCGCGTGGCCCTTCATACTACGCATTCCCTCGGGAAGGCCGTCGATCGCATTGGTGTCAAGCAGCTGCAACTCGGGCACGTCCATGCCGAGCTTCGCCGCCAAGCTCATCATCGAGAACTCATTCTCTGGCACACCGCCGTAGACCTGCGAGGGAAGTTTGACGATCCACGAACCGCCGACGCCGTTGGCGGGAATCGTAAGACCTCCGCCCCTTCCAGCGTTCTTCACCGCCGAGAACTTCAACTGCACGCCCGCCAGCGAAAATCGCAGGGCATTCGTGCGACGCGTGCGGCGCGCGTCCTCGTCGCCCTCGTCCTTGAGGTCCGGCCAGGCTTCCGCGTCCGCCGGCACGATGGTGAGCGCGCCGGGAAGGTCGCGACCGAGAACCCAGAGCAGGAAGAATTCGCGCTTTTCGTTCACGCCCGCCCGCTCGGCAAGGTAGGCCCGCAGCGGCCCTTCGGGCAGGAGGTTCGCAAAGAAGGGCGGCACTCTGACATTTATGGGTCGGAATTCGGTCAGGAGCTGGCCGAACTGGTCCTTGAACGACAGGCTGAGCGTCGGTCGCTCTGGATTGTCGATATAGGCCTTGTCGAAGGCGAACAGCGTGCGATCGCCCGCAATGAGCGTGAGCGTTCCGATCTTCTCGCCGTAGAGCCGGACATCGAGGATGGAAACGTCAGGCATCCTCGTCATCCTCGTCGAGTTCGTAGGCAGGGCGCGGCGCTTGCGGGAGCGCGTGGGCGATCCTGTTGCGCAGCCCTCTAAGTTGCCGCGAGACGCGTTCGATGATGGGAAGTGCGGCAGGACCGGCCGGGAGTTTCATCAGTCTGTCGGCGATGGCGCGCAGCGCCTCGAGATCATTTTTGCCGAGCTGGAAGTTCGCAAGCTCGCGCAGTGTCTGATCGAGACGCCGGATTTCCGCGGCCTCGGGGTCATCGCGGCTTAGTCTTGCGAGGGCTGCCTGGGCGCGATGAAATACCTGGGAACGTTGGCGGGCTTCGACGCTGAGCGTGGCCGAAGCGCTGCTGACTATGGCTTCGACCGCCGGCAGGGCCTTGCGCGGCACCAGGACCAGTTCGTAATCGAGCGCCCGTGCGAACTCAACTAGGCTTGAAAGCCTGAGGTCGGTCGCGCCGCTCTCGATCTTGGAAATATGGCTTTGCGGAACTCCGATCCGGGCGCTGAGGTCGCGCTGGCTGAGCCCGCTGTACTCGCGGGCACCGCGGAGTGTCTGGAGAATCTCGTCTGTCGCGTAGGGCATTGATATGTCTTTATATATCAGTGGTGGTCTGTGATACGCTTCAGCATATCATTTGGTGCAAAATCTGCAAGAGCTGATATATGGAAACATATCATCACCATGCGATGATATGTTTTAATGGATCGATTGTCGTCGGTCGGCGGTTTGGAAGAGGCTGAACAGCCGCAGCGAGGTCGCTTGCGCGTGCGAACCGGATGGAAGAATCGTCGCCTCGCAGGGCTTGCGGCGACAACGGAACAGATTTGGCGCGAGATCGTCAATGCTGGTCGCCGGACGATCCCGCCAATCTCCTGTAATTGTACGCTACGCTACTACGCCTCGACATAGGTGTTGAAACCAATCGAGATGCGGCTCTCTTAATCATCCCCGTCCAGGGGCCGCCCATGTCCCCCGGATCGAAACGGGGACAGGATGGCAGCTTCGCCTCACAATTCCGAAGGTCTGGCGCGCGGCGCACGCATGTTGCGCACAGCGCTCGGACCTGCGATCGCGAGCTATCTCGACGACGCGGGCATCGTCGAAGTGATGCTCAACCCCGATGGGCGTTTGTGGATCGATCGCCTGTCCGAGGGCCTGTCCGACACTGGAGAGCGTCTGTCGGCGGCGGACGGCGAGCGCATCATCCGCCTGGTTGCTCATCATGTCGGCGCCGAAGTTCATGCCGGCGCCCCACGCGTCTCGGCCGAGCTGCCCGAGACGGGCGAGCGCTTCGAGGGGCTTCTTCCTCCCGTCGTTGCAGCGCCCGCCTTCGCGATCCGCAAGCCCGCCGTCGCCATCTTCACCCTTGAAGACTATGTCGCGGCCGGGATCATGTCGGCGCGCCAGGCGGACGCACTGCGCCAGGGCGTTGCCAGCCGAGCGAACATTCTGGTCGCTGGCGGCACATCCACGGGCAAGACCACGCTGATCAACGCACTGCTGGCCGAGGTGGCCAAGACCGCCGATCGCGTCGTCATCATTGAGGATACGCGCGAGCTGCAATGCGCCGCGCCGAACCTCGTGGCGATGCGCACGAAAGACGGCGTCGCGTCTCTATCTGATCTTGTTCGCTCATCGCTGCGCATGCGCCCGGACCGCATTCCGGTTGGCGAGGTGCGCGGGGCCGAGGCGCTCGAACTGTTGAAGGCCTGGGGCACCGGCCACCCCGGCGGCCTCGGCACGATCCACGCCGGCAGCGCCATGGGCGCGCTTCGCCGCTTGGAGCAGCTGATCCAGGAAGCCGTCGTCACGGTGCCACGCGCGCTGATCGCCGAAACGATCGACCTGGTTGCCGTCCTTTCCGGCCGCGGCTCCGCGCGCCGGCTGTCCGAACTCGCCCGTGTCGATGGCCTTCGCCAAGACGGTGATTACCGCGTCGCGCCAGCCGTCATCGAGGGCGACGAAATTTCGCCCCTGCTCATCCAAAGCCCTGAAGGAGAAAATCCATGATCCAACGCCTGCGCCTTGCGCGCCATCGTTTTGCCATGACCGTTTCCGTTCCCACGCTCATCCTGGTGATGGCCGCGCCCGCTTATGCCTCCGGCTCGTCGATGCCGTGGGAACAGCCGCTGCAACAGATCCTCCAGTCGATCGAAGGCCCGGTCGCCAAGATCATGGCCGTGATCATTATCATCGTCACGGGCCTGACGCTCGCCTTCGGCGACACGTCGGGCGGCTTCCGCCGGCTCATCCAGATCGTGTTCGGCCTGTCCATCGCCTTCGCGGCGTCGAGCTTCTTCCTGTCGTTCTTCTCGTTCGGCGGCGGGGCGCTGGTCTGATGGCGGGCGCTGTCGAACAGGGCGGCCCAATGCCCGATTATGTAGTGCCGGGTTATACGGTCCTTGTGCACCGCGCGCTGACCGAGCCGATCCTGCTCGGCGGCGCCCCGCGCGCCATTGCCATCATGAACGGGACGCTCGCTGGCGCCGTGGGGCTGGGGCTGCGTCTCTGGCTCGTCGGCATCGCCATCTGGGCGATCGGCCATGTTGCCGCTGTCTGGGCCGCCAAGCGCGATCCGCTTTTCGCCGACGTCGTTCGACGGCATCTGCGCATCCCGACGCATCTCGCGGTCTGAGGGAGGTCGCACCGATGATGAACCTTGCAGAATATCGCAATCGTAGCAGCCGGCTCGCCGACTTCCTGCCCTGGGCGGCATTGGTCGGTGCCGGAATCGTCCTCAACAAGGACGGTAGCTTCCAACGCACCGCGCGTTTTCGCGGTCCCGATCTCGACAGCGCCGTTCCGGCCGAACTGGTCGCCGTCGCCGGCCGGCTCAACAATGCCTTGCGCCGGCTCGGTTCCGGTTGGGCGATCTTCGTGGAGGCGCAGCGCCATGCCTCGACTCGCTATCCCGACAGCCGCTTTCCGGATGCGGCCTCCGCGCTGGTCGATGCGGAGCGAAAGGCGGGCTTCGAGGAGGCCGGCGCTCATTTCGAGTCCAGCTACTTCCTCACACTCGCCTATCTCGCGCCCGCCGAAGACACCGCGCGCGCGGAAAGCTGGCTCTACGAAGGCCGCGAGAAGAAGGGCCTGGACCCCAATGAGGTGCTGACCGGGTTCGCCGATCGCAGCGACCGCGTCCTTCGCCTTGTCGAAGCCTTCATGCCGGAGTGCCGCTGGCTCGATGACGCCGAGACGCTGACTTACCTGCATGGCTGCGTCTCGACCAATCGCCACCGTGTCCGCGTTCCCGAAACGCCGATGTATCTCGATGCCATGCTGGCCGACCAGCCGCTGACCGGCGGGCTTGAGCCCCGCCTTGGCGCATCGCATCTGCGCATCCTCACGGTCACGGGGTTCCCGACCGCGACCACGCCGGGTCTGCTCGACGAACTGAACCGGCTGGCCTTCCCGTATCGCTGGTCGACACGCGCGATCCTCCTCGACAAGACCGATGCGACCAGGCTGCTGACAAAGATCCGGCGTCAGTGGTTCGCCAAGCGCAAATCGGTCGCCGCGATCCTCAAGGAGGTGATGACCAACGAGGCGTCCGTCCTCGTGGACACCGACGCCGCAAACAAGGCCGCCGATGCCGACATGGCGCTGCAGGAACTCGGCGCCGACTATGCCGGCATGGCCTATGTCACCGCGACGGTGACGGTTTGGGACGATGATCCCGGCATCGCCGACGAGAAACTACGCCTGGTCGAAAAGGTCATCCAGGGCCGCGATTTCACGGCGATCATCGAAACCATCAACGCCGTCGACGCCTGGCTCGGCAGTCTGCCGGGCCATGTCTACGCCAACGTCCGCCAGCCCCCCATCTCCACGCTCAATCTCGCCCACATCATTCCGCTTTCGGCGGTGTGGGCGGGCGAGGTGCGGGACGAGCATTTTGCAGCGCCCCCTCTGCTCTTCGGCAAGACCGAAGGCTCGACCCCGTTCCGGCTTTCGCTTCACGTCGGTGATGTCGGCCATACTCTGATCGTCGGCCCGACCGGCGCCGGCAAGTCCGTGCTCTTGGCACTGATGGCGCTGCAGTTCCGCCGCTATGGAGGCTCGCAGGTTTTCGCCTTCGATTTCGGCGGCTCGATCCGCGCCGCGGCACTCGCCATGGGCGGCGACTGGCATGATCTCGGCGGCGATCTCAGCGATGGGGCGATCGACGGCGTCAGCCTTCAGCCGTTCGCCCGCATCCATAAAATCCCTGAGCGGGCCTGGGCCGCCGACTGGATCGTGGCGATCCTGACGCGCGAGAATGTGGCGATCACCCCAGAGGTCAAGGAGCATATCTGGTCGGCGTTGACCTCACTGGCCTCCGCGCCCGTCGAGGAGCGCACGATCACCGGTCTGGTCGTGCTGCTGCAATCAAATGATCTCAAGCAGGCACTGCGTCCCTACTGCCTCGGTGGTCCCTACGGCCGGTTGCTCGATGCCGATCGCGAACATCTCGGATCGGCGTCGGTCCAGGCATTCGAAACCGAAGGACTGATCGGAACGGGTGCTGCGCCCGCCGTCCTGTCCTATCTCTTCCATCGCATCGAAGACCGGCTCGATGGCTCGCCGACCCTTCTCATCATCGACGAAGGCTGGCTTGCGCTGGACGACGAGGGCTTTGCCGGCCAGCTCCGCGAATGGCTGAAGACGCTGCGCAAGAAGAACGCCAGCGTCATCTTCGCCACGCAGTCGCTCAGCGACATCGATGGTTCGGCAATCGCGCCGGCGATCATCGAGAGCTGCCAGACCCGGCTTCTGCTGCCGAACGAGCGCGCCATCGAGCCGCAGATCACGGCGATCTATCGCCGCTTCGGCCTCAACGATCGGCAGATCGAGATCATCGCCCGGGCGATGCCGAAGCGCGATTACTACTGCCAGTCCCGGCGCGGCAACCGGCTGTTCGAGCTCGGTCTGTCGGATGTGGCACTCGCGCTCTGCGCTGTATCCGCAAAGACCGACCAGACCGCGATCGCCCGCATCGTCACCGAGCACGGCCGTGACGGTTTCCTCGCAGCCTGGCTCAACCACCGTGGCGTCGGCTGGGCCGCTGAACTCGTTCCCGTCCTAACCAGCCCCGCCCTCACCAAAAAGGAGAAATCCCCATGAAACTGCGCCGTCCCCTTGGCATGCGGCTCGCTGCCGCTCTGCTTGTCGCTCCCGCCGCGCTCGCACCGATGCTCGCGACGCCGGCACACGCGTTCATCGTGTTCGATCCCTCCAACTATTCGCAAAACGTCCTGACGGCAGCGCGCTCGCTCGAGCAAATCACCAACCAGATCACCTCGCTTCAGAACCAGGCGCAGATGCTCATCAACCAGGCCCGCAATCTCGCAAGCTTGCCATTCTCCTCACTGCAACAGCTCCAGCAGTCGGTGCAACGTACGCAGCAATTGCTCGGTCAAGCGCAGAACGTTGCCTATGACGTCCAGCAGATCGATCAGGCCTTCCAGCAGAAATACGGCAACGTCTCGCTGTCGGCTTCGGATCAGCAACTCGTCGCCGACGCGCGCTCGCGCTGGGGCAACACGGTCGGTGGCCTACAGGATGCCATGCGTGTGCAGGCCGGCGTTGTCGGCAATATCGACACCAATCGCAGTGAGATGTCGGCGCTGGTCGGCCAGAGCCAGGGTGCGACTGGCGCGCTTCAGGCAACACAGGCCGGCAACCAACTTCTCGCGCTTCAGGCGCAGCAGCTTGCCGATCTCACCGCTGTCGTCGCCGCGAACGGTCGGGCGCAGGCGTTGCAATCGGCCGAGCAGGCCACCGCCGCCGACCAGGGCAGGGAGCAGCGCCGCCGCTTCCTGACGCAGGGCTCGGGCTACCAGCCCGGCAGTGCGCAGATGTTCTATGGCAAGAACTGAGGCGTGCGCGATGGATGGCAAATTCCTCGCTCGCATTGGCGCGGTCGTCTTCATCGCGGTTGGTTTGACAGTGACCGCAATCGAGATGAGCAGCACGGACGATGAGCCTGACACCCTTGCGACGCGGGACCGTTCCATCGCGCCACAAGACCCGCTCGCCTCCGAATTGGGCCGCTGTTCCGGGACCGGCGAGGCCGGGCCTCGCGATCCCGGCTGTCTGAAAGCGTGGGCAGAGAGCCGGCGCCGATTTCTCGGTCAACGTGACTCGGTAACCGCGCCTGCGCCGGTAGCGCCGACAACGCAGTTTCCGAATGTGCCGGCGTCAGCCGACCGGAAAGAAGGGGAGCGGATGGATATGACCGCTCCCGCGATGCAGGTCGAGCCGCCCCGGCCGGAGGTTCGCTGACATGGGTGGCATGGGCGTCATCGACCATTTCCTAGAAGTCTTCACGCGCTACATTGACGGCGGCTTTGGCCTGCTCGGCGGCGAGGTCGGCTTCATCGCCACGACCCTGATCGTCATAGACGTGACGTTGGCGGCGCTCTTCTGGTCCTGGGGGGCGGACGACGACATCATGGCGCGCCTCGTCAAGAAGACGCTGTTCGTCGGCGTCTTCGCCTATCTCATCTCAAACTGGAACAATCTCGCCCGCATCGTCTTCGAAAGCTTCGCCGGGCTTGGCCTCAAGGCCTCGGGAACGGGGTTTACCGTCAACGATCTCATGCGCCCGGGCAAGGTGGCGCAGACAGGGCTCGATGCCGGCCGGCCGTTGCTGGACTCGATCTCGAACTTGATGGGCTATTGGTCCTTCTTCGAGAACTTCATCCAGATCGCCTGCATGTTCTTCGCCTGGGCGCTGGTGCTGCTGGCCTTCTTCATCCTGGCGATCCAGCTCTTCGTCACCCTGATCGAGTTCAAGTTGACGACGCTCGCCGGTTTCGTGCTGATACCCTTCGGTCTCTTCGGCAAATCCGCGTTCATGGCCGAGCGCGTGCTCGGCAACGTCATCTCGTCCGGCATCAAGGTGCTGGTGCTCGCCGTCATCATCGGCATCGGCTCGACGCTCTTTTCCGAGTTCACCTCGGGGTTCAGCGGCAACACGCCGTCGATCGACGATGCCATGGCGATCGTGCTGGCCGCGCTGTCACTGCTCGGCCTTGGCATCTTTGGACCGGGCATTGCCAACGGTCTCGTCTCCGGCGGCCCGCAGCTCGGCGCGGGCGCGGCGGTCGGCACCGGGCTCGCCGCCGGCGGTGTGGTCGCGGTGGGCGCTGCGGCCGCCGGCGCCGTCGTGTCCGGCGGCGCGGCTGTCAGCGGCGGTGCTACAGCGGCGGCCCGTGGCGGTGCCGCCACCGCGGGCAGGGCATCCACCGCCTACGGCCTCGGCGCGGCCGGACAGTCAGGCTTTTCCAGCGTTGCATCCGGGCTCGGCGGTGTCGCCAGCGCCGGTGCCCTGGGTGCCATCTCACCGCTCAAGCGCGCGGCCAATAATGCGGCAGGCAGCATGAAGCACAGCTACCAGTCCGGCGCTCGCGCTGCCTTCGAGACGACGGGCGGGTCATTCACCGCTGGCACAATCGGCGCGAACGCTGCTGAAGCCGGCTCCGCTCCCGTCGCGTCCTCCGCAACCGAAAGTCAGCCCGCCTGGGCGAAGCGCATGAAGCGCTCGCAGATGGCCCATGGCGTCCAGGCCGCCGCTCACGCTGTTCGCAGTGGCGACAGCCATGGCGGCGGCTCCTCGATCAACCTCTCTGAAAGTGACTGAGCATGTTCAAGCGACCGTCCACGCACTACGGCAGATCCCCACAACCTGAAACGCCCTACCAGCGCGCTGCCCAGGTCTGGGACGAGCGCATCGGTTCCGCGCGCGTGCAGGCGCGCAACTGGCGTTACATGGCCTTCGGTTCCCTGGCGCTCGCCGCGGGCTTCTCCGCCGCACTCGTGTGGCAATCCGCCAACGGCTCGATCGTGCCCTGGGTGGTGCAGGTCGATCGTCTCGGCCAGGCGCAGGCTGTGGGACCCGCGGTCGCCGACTATCAGCCGAACGACCCGCAGATCGCCTTCTACCTGGCGCACTTCATCGAACAGGTGAGGTCGATCCCCGCCGATCCGGTCATCGTGCGGCAGAACTGGCTGCGCGCCTATGACTTCGCGACGCAAGGCGGGGCGCTGGCTCTCAACGATTATGCGCGTGCCAATGACCCGTTCACCAAGGTCGGCAAGCAGCAGGTCGCCGTCGACGTGTCGTCGGTCATCCGCGCATCGCCGGTGAGCTTCCGCATCGCCTGGGTCGAACGCCGCTATCAGGACGGCTCACTCGCCTCCACGGAGCGCTGGTCCGCCATTCTCACCATTGTCGTGCAGCCCCCGCGTGACGCCGACACGCTGAGGAAGAACCCGCTCGGCATCTACATCAACGCCATCAACTGGTCGAAGGAGCTTGGACAATGACGCCCGCACTCTGCAATACCGCCCCCTGGGGGCGTCCGGCCTTCGTTATTTACGCAATGCCGGCGTTCCGTAAGACAGGCTTTCCAGCACTCCTGCTTTTGACCTCAGCGCTTGCGGGCTGTGCCACCAAGCATAAGCCGCCGGAGATTTCCTATGACGATCCGATCCCGGCCGTGCAGGCGGTCGATCCGCTCCCGCCCGTCAAGGTGGTAGAGCTGTCTAAGCCGCTGCCGCTTCCCGGCCAGTTGAAGCCGATCGGCAAGGAGGCAAAGCCCGAACCGGAACCGACCGATCCGGCCGCGCGCGTGAATCTGGCCAATGCGGCCGCGCGCGTCCAGCCTGTCCGCAACGGGTTCATCAACTCGATGCAGGTCTATCCGTTCGTCGATGGCGCGCTCTATCAGGTCTATGCCTCGCCGGGGCAGATCACCGACATCGCGCTCCAGCCCGGCGAGCAGCTCGTCGGCTCTGGTCCCGTCGCCGCCGGTGACACCGTGCGCTGGATCATCGGCGATACCGAGAGCGGTACGGGCGGCGCCAAGCAAGTCCACATCCTCGTCAAGCCGACGCGCGCCGACCTTCTCACCAATCTCGTCATCAACACCGATCGGCGCACCTATCACATGGAACTGCGCTCGACGCCGTCGACCTATATGGCTTCGGTCTCCTGGCAATACCCGCAGGACCAACTCATCGCCTTGCGCCGTCAGAACCAGCAGGCTGAGGCGGCACAGCCGGTCTCGACGGGAATCGACCTCGCTCGTGTCAATTTCCGTTACGAGGTGACGGGCGATCGTGCACCGTGGCGGCCGTTGCGCGCCTTCGACGATGGCAAGCAGGTATTCATCGAGTTCCCGCGAGGCATCGGCCAGGGCGAGATGCCGCCACTCTTCGTGGTCGGGCCGGAGGGCGACACGTCCGAGCTGGTGAACTATCGCGTGCGCGGCAACTACATGATCGTCGACCGGCTGTTTGCCGCCGCCGAGTTGCGCTTCGGCGCCGGCAAGAACCAGCAGCGCGTGCGTGTCTCCCGCACCGATGGGGTGAAGAGCAGTCCATTGTCATGGATGCGAGGCCCTGGTGAGGCTTCGCAAGCGACGAACCTCCGAACAGACAGCGGAGGGTCGGCATCGTGAGCAACACGTTCGATTCCGGGAAGGAAGAGGGCCCGGGGCTGGTGGAGGACGCGTGGCCGGAGGCACCGACCGATGATGCTTCCCGGCCGTCGACAGGCGAGCCGGCCGCGACCATGCGGCTGCGCGCGGAGCCGCCGCGCGTGACGCGTCTGTCCCGCAAGGCGCTGACCGGATTGGGGCTCGCCGCAAGCCTCACTGTCGGCGGGGCGCTGATTTATGCGCTGCAGAACCGTCAGCAAGGCCAGGGTCAGGAGCTCTATTCAACCGACAATCGCTCGACCCCCGATGGGCTCGCCGGCCTGCCAAAGGACTATGCCGGCGTTCCAAAACTTGGCCTGCCGCTTCCAGGCGATCTCGGCCGCCCGATCCTCGCCGCACAGAATGGCGGCACCGCGCCATCGACAGCTCCCATCGGACCGGACCAGGAGGAGCAGCGCCGGGAACAGGAACTGGAAGCAGCGAGGACCGCGCGCCTGTTCGCGTCAACGCAAACGCGGCCCGCAAGTGACGCGACTGTCGCTCGGGCCACGACAGACACCATGCCACAGCCCAATCTCGCCAGCCTAGGCCTCGCGCCGCAGCCAGCGACGCCCTCCGCGCAGGATCGCCAACTCGCATTCCTCGATCAGCCACCGGACAAGCGCACTGTCTCGCCCGATCGCGTCGCGGCGCCGGCGTCGAAGAACGTCCTCCAGGCGGGCGCCGTCATCGCCGCCGCTCTCATCACCGGCATTCGCTCCGACCTGCCAGGTCAGATTACCGCGCAGGTCACGGAGAATGTCTATGACAGCCCCACCGGACACATCCTTCTCATTCCGCAGGGCACGCGCCTCATCGGCCAGTATGACAATGGTGTCGGCTTCGGCCAGCGTCGCGTGTTGCTGGTCTGGACCAGGCTGATTTTTCCTGACGGCCGCTCCATCGTTCTGGAACGTGAGCCCGGCGCGGACGCCGAGGGCTATGCTGGCCTCGAGGACGGCGTCGACTATCACTGGGGCGAGCTTTTCAAGGCTGCAGCACTTTCCACGGTTCTGAGCATCGGCGCGCAAGCAGGCTCATCGGGCCAGGAGAGCGACATCATGCGCGCTTTGCGCCAGGGTGCCTCGGACAGCATCAGCCAGACCGGCCAGCAGATCGTCCAGCGGCAGCTCAACATAGCGCCGACGCTCACCATCCGACCGGGATTCCCGGTACGCGTCATCGTCACGCACGATCTCGTGCTCGAACCTTACGGAGGCTGAAATGGCCAAGCTGAAACTGGGGCCGATCGCCGACGACAAACCTGTCAAGGTCATGGTGGAGCTACCCGCGGCATTGCATCGTGACCTGACCGCTTATGCCGAGATCCTTGCCCGCGACGCGGGGCAACGGCCAGCCGATGCGCCGCGCCTCATCGTTGCGATGTTGGAGCGGTTCATTGCGACGGATCGAGGCTTTGCCAGCGCAAAGCGTTCGGAGGGAGGCTAAGGGGCGGACGGCCGGAGTCGAACCGCGTCAGTCGCGCCTCCCAGTCATGGCGTGACGTCAGGTTTCGCGCTTGACGGGAGTAGGCCAGGGTCGCGTTGCGGCCACCAGGTTGCTTGCGGTCCCAACCAGCCGTAGAAGCGCACGCTTTGGGTTCGATTCCAGCCACACCGCCTTAATCGAACTGATGCTGTTCTGACCGTCGATGGGTTTCCACACTGTAGCGTCGATGGCGACGGTCCTTGCAAAACCTTCGCCCGCCAGGGTTACGCCTTGACCGAGTTGCACCTTGAGGATGACCGTCGCTTCGCTCGCGCGACATATTTGAATAGAGGGGCCACTATCTGCGGCAATCTTTTCCAGCAAAACAGGATCCTGCGGCGATCCGACCGAAACCAGCAGACAAGTATCTGCAAGATCCCTCCATCTGATTGCCGGCCTTTCAGCGAGCGGATGGTCACCCGGCAAGAGAACGAACAAGCGCTCGTGCCCAAATGTTTCGCTACGGCATAAGGCTCCGTTCTCGAGCCCGTGCGTGAAGACGATGTCAAGGCGCCGGCGACGTATTGCCGCCAGACACTGTTCATGGGGAACGTCCTCGATGGCGATGCTCCCGTCCGGATGTAAGCTGCGATATCGATCGACAAGCCGCGCCACGAACGCCCGACCTATCTGGCCGCACAACCCTATCTTGACTGTTTTGGTATCCTGGTCGCCGCGACCACCTCCGGCGAGGGCATCGTGCAAGCCTTCATAATGAGCCCGGACGAGGTCAGTCCAGGCCCGGCCTGCTTCGGTCAGCCGAACACCATGGACGTCACGATCAAACAACTGCATGTCCAGCAATTGTTCGAGAGCAACGATGTTGCGGCTGACACAGGATTCCCTCACCCTGAGAACTCTTGCGGCCTGCCTGAGGCTACCATGGTCGACAGCTGCGAAGACATGGTCCAAACGGCGCAACGTGTTGTTGACCTGTCTCAAGGCTCAGGAGCCTATTCCTGCGCGGCGGCGACGCTAACCGGCAGGGTCGGATACAAGCTGGTTTCGTAGACGTACTCGTGCGGAATGGCTGGAGTGGCCATCTGGGAAACGTACCGGTTTAGGTTTTCTTCGCTATTGCTCGCCGCGAGGCTGCAGAAATTTCCGCTGTTCCACGTCAGGGCGCAGTATCTGAAATGCACGTGTATTGCGTCGGCCATCTCTGCCAAAGTCACCTCATTGCCGAACATCGTATTCAGAACGAGGGTTTGCTTCTTCTCGATTTCGTCCGGGGGAAAATAGCGCGCCTTAAAGCCGAAATCCTTCTGGTATTCGCGACGCCTGTAGTCCGTCTCGTCGGTTGCCCGAAACTTCTCGACGAAGACGAAGATCCCGTCAGCCTTGAGGTGCTGGGTCACGAACTCGATCTGTCCCGATCTGTTCGGCGAGTACATCTGAAAGGTCGTATCTTCCAGAATGATATCGAAACCGTGGGCGAAATTTGCCAGTCGCGGATCTGAACCCAGGACGTCCTTCGTCAAATGATGGAAGGGGCCGATGAAGAAGTCGGCGTGCGGCGGCTCGCCATAAGCCATGAAGCATTTGTAATTCTCAGCGTTCGGGCTGCACGACAGTGTGCGTATTTGTCCGTCGGACAGTTCGGACAGTGTTCTCGCCATCGTGCCTTCCGCTGTTCCGAGGCTGTATAGCGAAAGCGGAGCGCCACGGTGCCGTGCATATTTCAGAACTGCGTAGGCCATCCGGCATTCTTCCTCTAATCTGTAGGGAATGCTGCCGTGATAGTGCTGGTCGAAAAAACCTTGTCGTGCCGCATGCAGGCTTATCAGGTCGCGCAGCAGTTCATCACGCGGCAGAAGGCGCGTATCGGCGACGGGCTTGCGGATAGGCATCCCGCTCTTTCCGGCCGCGGTCGCCGCGAAAAAGCCGGCGAGTCCGTTGATCCGGGGGCCATGGTCGCACTCAGCCAGAAAGTCGTCGAGTCCACGCATCGCAGTATGCCTCCAACACCGTTCCTGTGGTGAGATGCCGATACGTCGATGGGGGGAAATTCCACTAAGATAAGTGTGGTCTAATATTTCACCTGGCTCAAGTATTGGCTGAGCCATCTGGTAGGCCTGCCGGATACAGGCGGCTTTCACTCGATTGCCATTTTTTCGCTAAAGTCACATCTTCTACCAATCCAGAGTTATTTGCGTGTTGTTCAGCAACCCATGGTTCTCCACATCACGCAACGACTGGCCACTCGCCAGTAAGGAGGCTGTGGATACGTGAATACTCTTGCCCTCGACCCGACCGAGAATCGCCGTTCACGGCACCAATCGCTTGCCCACAAATATGAGAGTTGGGGGAGCGTAAGGGCGGACGTAATCAAAAGAACCGGGCTTGAGCGCCAGGAGACAAGAATCCTCCAGCCAAACCATGTGTTCTTGATGAACCTGAAGGGCACGGCGTGCCGCGGAGAAGACATTGTAGATGGGCGCCGGATTGCCTTTTTGCCGCGCCGGGCCGGTTCGATCATCTTCATGCCCGCCGGCAGTGATTGGAATGGATGGGACGAGGGCGACGCGACCGCCTCCTACCTCCTGGTCTCGATTGAAAAAGGGTTCGCCGATGATGTGTTTGCGGGAATGGCGCGCCATCGCCCGGCGGTGCTGCCGCCTTCGATCGGATTTCGGGATGGCACTGTAGAGTTGGCGTTGCAGAGGATTGCCTTGGAGCTCAAGCAGCCTGATCCAATCAGCGCAAGGATGGTGGAGAGCCAGGCCACGCAATTGCTGGTGCAAATGTTCAGGTTGAACGGCATGCGGCAGGAACCGGTAAAAGGCGGTTTGTCGTCGTTCGATCTCAAACGCGCGGTGGGAATGATCGAGGCGTTGTTGTCGGAAGGCAGACCTTCGCTCACCGATTTGGCAAAAGAGATTGGGGTTAGCCGGTTCCATTTCTGGAGGGCCTTCAAGCAGTCGACAGGCATGACGCCGCACGCATTCATTGCGCAGCGCCGACTGGAGCAATCCGCGGACATGCTGCGAACGACCAATTTGTCGGCGACGGAAATCGCGATGGAATGTGGTTTCGGCAGTTCGAGCCATTTCACGACCGCCTTTAAGCGGGCCTTCGGCGCGGCCCCCACGGAATTTCGTCGTAAGTGCCGAATCTAGGTCGCCGCTTGTCGGTTCTCAGCAAGTATCCGAAAACCCCAACATCACAGTAAAGCAGGCTTGGCGGAAGAAGGTATCCATCGGCGGTCAGCCCGGATACGCCGCTCATGTCAAACCTGGTTCAAATTCATCATGGCAAAGGACGGGCCGACCGGTCCAATCCCTGCCCAGGATTCCTGGCCAGCACGCTATCGGCGGCTGTTGCCCGAAACGGCTACTACATCGCATCCGCCTGGATTCTCGTCGAGCGAGGGTACGGAACTGCCGGCGTGGCGACGTTCCTTGCGATCGCAAGTATTGTCGAATTCATCGCGAGCCCTTTGGCCGGCGTAGCGGCGGATCGATTTGACAGGCGGCGCTTGAACGTTGCGGCAGACCTCAGCCGCTTCGTCGTTATGCTGGCTACCGCTTGCGCGCTTCTCTACATGGACGTGTTTCTGATTATCTGTCTGTCAGCGGCCCTCTTTTCGTTTTGCGACCGTGTCGCGCTTACCAGCTCTCAATCAATGATCCCCGTGATAGCTGGCGGCCGCGATCTTGTAACCTCGAATTCCGCCGTCTTCTTCGTCATGCAGTTAGGCAATCTCGGCGCAGCTCTGCTTGCAGGGCCTTTGCTGCATGAACGCTCCCCAGCCCTGCCATTCACCGTTCTTGCTGCCTTCTTCATGTTTTCAGCAGGCTGCCTTGCCCTGATGCGGTGGCAATCGGTTTCGCGCGATGTCCGCATCCCCAAAATCTCTGCAGCGCAAATCGATCCGAGCCTGCGTCGTCTCATTGTCGTCTACGCGCTTCTCTATACAAGCGCGGTGCTTGTCAGCGTCATGGGATCGAGCTTCGTCTTCCAGGAGCAGAAAGGTACTGCCGTGGATTTCGGCTACCTCGAGGCTGCATGGTCGGTGGGCTCACTGATCGGCGCGGTCTCTCTATTCCGAATTGAAGGAGCGATGAGTACCCATGCGCGGCATCTCATGCTTTTGGGCTTAGCGGCGCTGGTACTCATGGCGCTGGCATCTCTGCGCACGCCCTGGACAGTGATGCTTTTTGCGGCGCTCGGATTTCTATACAATCTTGGACGCGTCAGCGTTGAAGTCACACTGCAGTCGCGTGTATCCGTTTATCTGTTGGGCCGGGCAAAAGGCATTATGCATAGTGTGGCCGTGGTGCTCGGATTACTCGTCTTCGGCATCGCCGCCGCAGTAGGAGATCGAGCATTTCCTTCGACGATTTTCTTTAGTTTCGGAGTGGTGCTCCTCGTCAGTATTTCGTGCTTGAGCGTCGGTGCCGGTCAGGCGGAAGAAAAGGGTGAATCGTGAGGTGGAAGAGCTAGCAGCAGGTGCAGATGCGAAACGGGCAATCCTGGGGTCGCTGACGGCACTCTACCCCTGGATGAGCCCATATCATTCCCGGCCGACACGCGAATATGCGTCTCGCCTGTTCGAGGCGCCAGCATCCAGGTACATGCCAGAAATCCGGCTTCGAGCCTTCAGCAAACTAATCGACATCATCAGGAAGGCAGCGACACGAAACGGGTTATCGACCGATGCCGCCTCGGAAATCTGCAGGGATTTCGAAAGGCGCCGGGTGTTGCAGACAGGCCCTCATTTGCTCCTCCTCATGGAGCCAGAAGCCTATTACACGCACATCTTCAGCCTCCTTGGTCTCTCGGCGCATGGCTGTTCGACCTATCTTTCCTATGCCGTTTCGACGGTAAATCTCGTTGAAAAACCACGCAAGGGACCAGGCTGGCTCACCGTTGACGGGAAGCCGGTCAACGTCTTCGGCCTCAGCCGAAGCCGGATGATCGGATACAGCCTGCTAGCCGGGCCGGGACCCTATAGGTTCGAGTTGTTACCGACGGAGCCAAACACTGGGGGAGACACGCTCACGCTGCTTCGTAGCCTTCTGCCGAAGACGCAATTCGAGCGGCCCGCGCACGCCATCAAGGCGGCCAATCTAGTTCTTTGGCCAAAAATGTTCGGAGGCCGCTTTGCTTTCCTGCAGATCGACGACGAGGATATTGCCGATCTGGTGGCGGACCATCTGTCGGACGAAAATTCCTGGCTACGCATGAAACTGCTGGAAGACCCGAAGTTCGCTTCCAATATCCTTGCCGGCCTCGATGGGCTGGCGTCCGGCCCCTGGAGTGGCTGGCTCCCGCGCGGTACTGATTTCTTCTGGTTCTATGAGAATGGCAAGCGCCTGCCGCTACGGCTCGCCGAAGGAGAACTCGTCCATCCAGCGACCGGGATGAAGGTCGCCCGCTTTACGGCCCCCGATATCCTTGAGCGGCTGGCAAACCGCAGCCTCATTCCGAATCTCCTCCTCGTATTTCTGGTTTTGTCCATTCTGCCCGGCGTTCGCGTGCTCGGAGGCAGTCATCAACCGGTATACTATCCCTTGATGCGCTATGTTGTCCGCCGGGCGCTTGAGGTTGCGGGCGCGGATGCGGATCTTCTGCAGGCTCTCGCAACGGACGACGTGCCGGGAGCTTGGGGACATCGGGTAATTGAGTGCGATGATGATCCGTTCGAGCTATACCTAAATGGCAGGAACGGCGGGATGAGTGATCTTATCGACCGTTTGGGCGACATTTCTTTCGCCGAGGCCTGCGGAAGTATGAATGGCTTCGTAACAGACCCGTCGTGGCATGAACTTCACAGCCGGCTGCGGCAGGGGTTGGTCACGCCGGCCGATGCGGAATGGGCCTTTTCCTGAAATGTTTTATGCAATCTAGCAGCTGGCATGTGCCGGATTGCGGATGGCTGCTTCGCGCCTCATCTCGCCAAAGAGTCAATCCAGAACCCGCACCAAAAGTAGACGCTGCGACAGTAGAGCCAGCAGAGAGCCGGACGGAAACGATGGCGGGCTGGCATGATTAAACGACTGATAATGCAACATTATCGTTCATTATAACGCGCCGACAGGCTGTGCGTTTTGTGCCGAAATTGATGGCGGAAAGCGCACGCGCGCTTTACGCTCCAAAACCATGATTCGCCTCGATCCCACCACCGCCAGCCCCGCCGCGCCGCCGACCGTTCCGGCCTGGGCGCTCGCCGCCGGCGGCGCGTCCAGCGAAGCCGACGCCGCCTACCAGGCCGGCGCCGCCCTGGGCGCGCTCGACACGCCTGCCCGCGCGCAACCCAGCTGGGCCGGCGCCTGGCGCCAGCGGCTGGCGCTGAACGGCGCCGCCGCCAGCATGCGGCTCGCCGGCCGC
Organism: Mesorhizobium waimense; assembly: GCF_003601975.1. GTDB lineage: Bacteria > Pseudomonadota > Alphaproteobacteria > Rhizobiales > Rhizobiaceae > Mesorhizobium > Mesorhizobium waimense. Next base: position 2,365 of record NZ_QZWZ01000058.1, on the reverse strand, counting down.
GCCGAGGACGCAGCCGGTTTGCGCGACGCCTGGCAGCTTTGCCCGGCCGGCGCCGACCCCGGTCCCGCCGGCGCCATTTTTTCCGCCTGGCGGCAGCTGGCTCTGCAGCCGCCCGTCGCCAGCGCCGAACGTCTGGCGAAGGTGGTCGAACTGCTCGGACTGGCCTGGGACCATAAAGCTCTCGCCGATCTGTGCGCGGCGATCGACGATCAGGTCCGCAGCGGCCGGCCGGCGCCGTTCGCCGCCGCCGCAATCGCCGCCCGCGTCGTCGCGGTGCGGCCCGATGCCGAGCTTTTTGCCTGGTGGCTTGCCGACCTGGTGCTGGCGCAAAGCCTGCGCTGGCCGCTGCCGCTTCCGCTCTTGATGGCCCAGGCCTATGGACCGTCCTTCCGTGCCGAGGCCGGTGGCGGCAAGCGCATCCGACCCGGGGACAAAAGTTTCGAGCGCGCGGTTTGCGTCGCGTTGGTGCATGCGGCGGCAGAAGCCTGCCGGCTCGCCGGCGAGCTGTCGCGCCGCGCCGAAAAACTCCTGGCGGTGGTGCCAAAACTGCGCGCCAAGGGCGCCGACGACGTGATTTTTTTGCTCCTGAATGAAGATGCCGTCGCCGGATCGCTCGTGACAAAAAACCTGTCGCGTTTTGCGGCGCGCCGTCTGTTCGAGCGGCTGCAACAGCTCGAGGCCGTGCGCGAGCTGTCTGGCCGTTCCTCTTTCCGGCTGTTTGGACTTTAGCGATGGCGGAGACAGCGAGCGACGAAAGGGCGAAAAAAAATGTCCAGCGAATGCCGGTCGACGCCGAGCTGGAGCACCTGCCGCCGGAACTGCGCTGGCGCGAGTGGATGGGTCGCGTCGAAGCGGTGATCTTTGCTGCCAGCGAACCGGTGACACGTAGTGTCCTTGCGCGCGTGGTGGGAAGAAACTGCAATCTCGAGCTGATCATCGACGACATCCGCGCCGAGCTCGCCGGCCGCCCCTATGAGCTGGTCGCGGTCGCCGGCGGCTGGCAACACCGGACGAAAAAAGCCTTCGCCGACGTCATCCGCTCCGCCTTCGGCACGGCCGCGGGGCAGGGTACAAAAGACCTGTCGCAGGCGGAGGCGCTCGTCTTGATGTGCATTGTCTATTTCCAGCCGATCACCCGTAGCGAGCTGTCTTCCTTCTTCGGCAAGGAGGTCTCGCGCGATCTAATCGGCGTGCTGCGCGCGCAGGACCTGATTGCCTCGGGGCCGCGCAGCCCCCAGCCGGGCGCGCCGTACACCTACGTGACGACGAAAACCTTTCTGTCGCAGTTCGGGCTCGACACGCTGCGCCAGCTGCCGGATTTCGAGGCACTCGAGGACGCGGGGCTGCTGTCGAAGGAGAAGCTGCTGGCCGGCGACATCATGCCCGATTTTTCAAATGGCGATCAGGATGACGTTTCAGGGCCCGACATGTGACGCAGGCCTGATGGCAAACGACCCCAATCCGGTCGACATCGAACAGCGTGAAGGCCGCGTCCATCGCTTCAAAAACCACGCTGTGCGCCGCAATGTCGCTGCAGAGTTCGGCCGTTTTGCACTGGAAGGCGAAGATGGAGTGCCGCCTTGGGGACGCGCTGGCCCACAAAGCTTCGGCAGCGACGAAGGAACCTCAGCCGACAGGTGGGTGAGGAGGTATCGGCCGACCAGCCGGTCTTAGGCGCGATGTGGCGGAGTATTCACGGAGGTCCTCGACGGAAACGCAAAGCTCGAACGGCAGTCCGAGTTCGGGACACATATGTCAGCTGCGATCAGAAGGATCGCCTTCTCGCGCATGGAAAGCGCTGGTCGCTGCAGATGGCCAGATGGCCTTGAACTATTGGTCCGGCAAACAGACCGGCAGTCTCTCGACGTACCTAGGCCCGTCAGCGGGCACCGCGGTGAAACAATCGCGGTGCCCTAGCCCACTTAACTAGCAGTTCGCCCCAGTCTGCGGATCGCACGCCTTGTTTTCTTTCTTCTGTGGCTTGGGCTTTGCCGCCTGCTCGGGCTCTTGCTGCTGCTCGGCGGCGGGCTGCTGTTTGGCCTTCGGTTTCTGAGGCTTTGCCGCCTGCTCGGGCTCGGCCTGCTGCTGCTCGGCGGCTGGCTGCTCCTTGGCCTTTTTCTGAGGCTTGGCCGCCTGCTCGGGCTCGGCCTGCTGCTGCTCGGCGGCTGGCTGCTCCTTGGCCTTTTTCTGAGGCTTGGCCGCCTGCTCGGGCTCGGCCTGCTGCTGCTCGGCGGCGGGCTGCTTCTTGGCCTTTTTCTGAGGCTTGGCCGCCTGCTCGGGCTCGGCCTGCTGCTGCTCGGCGGCGGGCTGCTCCTTGGCCTTTTTCTGAGGCTTGGCCGCCTGCTCGGGCTCGGCCTGCTGCTGC
>NZ_QZWZ01000057.1 GCF_003601975.1 Mesorhizobium waimense | reverse complement strand
ACAGAAGCGAACCATCGCCGATACCTGGCGACACATCGGACACCTCGTCGCCACCATAGAACCCGACGAATGCTCAAACTACTTCAACAACGCCGGATATGCTTCCGTCAAAACCTGAAAGGCTCTAAAGACGCTGGAACATTTCCCCGGTGATGACGTTTCAGCGACCATCAAAGCAAAGGGGGCAATTTTGATGAACACGCAACCGTGGAAGACTTCGGTCGAGATCGAGGAACTTGGAAATAGGCATTATGTTCGGGTCATCGAAGACGGCGTGAAAGCGTCAAGGGCTTCCGTTCTCGGGCAGATGCCAAAGCCTTCGCCCAAGGCGAACAGGCACGGCTCGGACTTGATACGCGAGCGTAGAGCCCCTTCCAGCAGCCTATTTCCGCCGCCGATTAATGTGCAACTTGTGAAGCTGCCGACATCAGTTCCTCGGGGTTCGGTGTCTTGAACGTAATATCGGGGCCATCCTCCAGACCTTCAGTGAAGCTCCAGCGTACAATGCCCCCTCGGTCGATGAGGAACTGACCGACAAGCAACTCCTTAGCGGAAGCCATCATCCGCTGATCGGCTTCCGTAATTTCATATCCCTCCTTCTTGTTGAGGAACTCGTCCATTGCCATGGGGTCCATAGGCTCGGGCAACTCGCCCGGGAGATGGGTCCGGATCCCCATGACCTCGTCCATCCCGACCTCGCGCAAGCCGAAAGCACGGTGTGAGGCCCGCTCGGGGTCCGACGCGGCGAGAAGATCGGGTGCCGGGTGGTAACGGAAATAGAGCCGCGCCCTCTCGACCGGCGTATTGACCACCGCCAGGCATTCGACCCCTCTCTCACGCAGGGCCGGCTCGAGTTGCGCCATTGCCGCGACATTGCGCCGACAGAACGCACAGTGCAGGCCGCGAAACAAACCGATCAACAACGGGCTTCGACCGCGAAAATCAGTGAGCGCGATCTTGCCGTCGCGGGATATCGCGTCGAGCACAATATTCGGTGCCCGGTCGCCCGGCTGCAGCGGGCGGTCGACACTACTCGTGGACATGGACAACCTCCTCGCCCGGACCAATCAAGAAAAGGCAGCGCACCCAGCGCTCGTAGTTGAGCCGTGCTGGGGGCGCAGAACTTCCTGCGCCAGGGCAAAATACCTTCGGCCTCTGCCATATTGCCAAGGTCGAGATTGCGCGTTGCAACGCCATCATAACACGAAAAAAGCATCTGCGGGTCGCTCGTTTCGCGAGACCGCCACGAGCGCCGCCCATAACGGGTCAATAGGTTTGGCTGGCGGCCTGCCAGGCAGTCGAGCACTACGAAATTTCCCGGTACGGCTCTCTGCGGGAATGGGCAAAGGACCTCGGGCATGACGAGGCGCACACGCTGCTCAGCGAGATCCTTGACCAGGAGAAAGCCACCAACAACAAGCTGACGAACCTCGCAGTCACGTCGATAAACAGGACACATTGATCCGCGCCTTAAGTGCTGGCATCGCCCTCGCTTGGAAGCCCGAGGGGCTTCGTCAGGATCGTAGACGCCGGGCTCCGCGCCTCCACCGTCTGACAGCGCTCCTGTCTGCCTATGTCCCGGTGGACGACGATCTGCGGCACGGTCTCGTTGACATGGTCCAAGCCTGCTAGCAGGTCGCGATCAAGATGGAGCTCCACGGTTGCTTACCGTGTGGTTACAACTGAATATGCAAATCAGCTCCTGCTAGACATCAAATCTTCAGGATAGCTTGGCATCCTTGCCCATCGCCGACGACCGGATGGCTCGGATGGATGTTCAGGAGAAAGCAGCTTAGGGGCCTATCGATTGTGTCAGATCGGATGCACCTCGAAGTGCAGGATGATCCTGCCATAGCTGCAGAAGTTGACCGACTTCTGGCACGCCGCACGCGCGACATCCGCCTCAGAGGCGAGATCAAACGCCTGTTTCGAGCGCGTGTCTGGTCGCAAACGGCCAAGATCATCCGCGCCTGGATGATCTGGGTGGCCTTTTTGGATGTGCTGACCCTGGCGCTCAACATGTTGATGCTTCCAAGAGCGATCGCGCTGTCGATGCTCCTGCCTGGCGCCATCATTCCGCCCGTCGTTGTGGCCATCGTCCTTGTCTGGCGAAAACCGCAGGCGCCCTGGCTCCAAGGGGCTTCGCTAATCGCAGGCATGTTCCTCATCTTGTTGTCGATTGCTTTGGTCGGCGTAAGCGCTGGTGGCGAGTTCTACGAACGGCACTTGAACATCATGCTGTTCGTGGCCATTACAGCCATCATCATCTTCGGCATCCCGCTGGCCTGGACGGCAACTATTGCCGCATTGGCGCTCGGTATTTATCTCGTTTTTCAACTGCGGAACCCGGGCATCGAATTTGGGAGCGCCGTGGCTGCGACGCTGTTTTTCGCCAGCGGTATCTTCGCAACGGTCGCCGCGCGGCGCATCATGACAATTCTCGCTCAGAAGACTTTCCTATTTGAACTTCGCGACCGACGCAGGGTCGCCGAACTGGCGGAAGCGAACAATCGGCTGGAACTCCTGGCGCGTACCGATCCGCTCACCGGCATCGCCAACCGGCGCTGGATGACGGAAACGCTCGACCGCCTATGGGGCGGTGGCAGAAGATGCCCCGACGGTGCCGCTATGCTGATGTGCGACATTGACGACTTCAAGAAGCTGAACGATCATCTCGGCCATGCTGAGGGCGATCGCTGTCTGGTCGAGGTCGCCAGCACTATCCAGGAAAACGTGAGGCGCGATCAGGATCACGTGGCCCGCTACGGCGGTGAAGAATTCCTCGTGCTCTTGCCCGGGGTGGACGAGGAAGAGGCCATTTCTGTGGCTGAGCGAATTCGTAAGAGCGTTGAGGCTACCGCTTTTCCCAACCCGGCATCCCGCGTGTCGCGCCGCGTCACCCTCAGCATTGGAGTTGCAGTTCAGACGGCTGACGAGGCCGTCTCACCGGAGCAGTTACAGCGTCAGGCGGATGCGGCACTCTATCTTGCCAAGCAAACCGGCCGGAACCGAGTGCTGCTCCACAGACAGGAGTCATTCGGGCGCAAACATATTCAGTCGACGCGGTGATGCCGTGGTAGGAGGCCTGGACCAACTTGCACAACGGGCCGCTTTCAAAAATACCCTTCTTGCTTGTTGCGGAGCCCGCCATCCGTCCAGGGAGTCGCGGCAAGTGCGGCAAGCAGCTCGATAGCTTGGTCCTCTCGCCCATTCTGGCCATTGGTCGTGAAGGCACTCGATCGCTTCCCAGGAGCTGGCAACGATGCGCTCGCTTGCGGGCTTCACGCGCAGTCTCACTGGTTCGGGAAATCGAATATCCCTCATGGTTTCCTCTGCTCCAACAGATCGATTACATCGATTTGTTGAAATGGCCTCTCGCAGCTAATCCGAAGGTGCCGACTGCCTTGGCTGCGACGATGTCCGCTGCGGTCGGCACAAGCAAATCCATGCGGCGGGCGAAGGCAACAAAAGTGCTTCGAGCGGTTTCGGCATCCACCTCGCCGGCGAGGGCTGCCCGACAGGCATTGAGCGCGACGCCATGAGCAGGGTTTCGCTTCGATGGCGGCCATTCATCCAGCAGGACGAAGGCGTCTTTTACGCTTTGAATGTCGGTCGGAAACCCAAGACCCACGAGCACCCGCACGGGATGCTGAAATTGATGGTGTTCCATGTTCTCCTCCGTTTTACGTGGGATTAGCTCAATCGATCGGAAGCCTTCCCCACGGCGCGTGCGCAATAGCTGCGTGCGTCGCGCCTTAGCCTGCCGAACTCCCGTTTCCAGGGGGGTCTTTGCCGTCGGTGAGATTCCGCGCGGCCAGAAACTTCATCGCGTATGCTGCTTTGCGCCGATCCCAACCTGCGCGTTCCGCCCCATCAAGGAGTTCCGACAGGATGGGGTCCAGCGCGGTTTTCAGATCCGCTTCGTAGTTCAGGTCGGTGGCCGCGTGCGAGGGCGGCGGGATCACGTCTAGATTCATCACGTTCATGGCCTCACCTGTGTCAGAAACGTCCGCACCATAGAGCGCGGACACCGCTGCGCTTCCTCAGAAGTCCATGCCGCCACCCGCCGGAACGGCGGGTTCCTTCTTCGGCTTCTCGGCAACCATCGCCTCGGTGGTCACCAGCAGGCCGGCAATCGATGCCGCATCCTGGAGCGCGGTCCGCACCACCTTCACCGGATCGATGACGCCCTCGTTGTAGAGGTCGCCGAAGGCATTGGTCTGTGCGTTCCAGCCCCAGCCGAATTCCGGTTTCTCGCGCAGCTTGCCGACGATGATCGAACCTTCCGCACCGGCGTTCTCGGCGATCTGCCGCACAGGCGCCTCGATCGCGCGGCGCACGATCTCGATACCGTGCTTCTGGTCGTCATTCTCGGCCTGCACGTTGTCCAGTGCCGTAGCCGCACGCAGCAGCGCTACGCCGCCACCTGGCAAAACGCCTTCCTCCACCGCTGCGCGCGTCGCATGCATGGCATCGTCGACGCGGTCCTTGCGTTCCCTGACCTCGACCTCAGTCGAGCCTCCGACGCGGATCACGGCAACGCCGCCGGCGAGCTTGGCCAGCCGCTCCTGCAGCTTCTCGCGATCGTAGTCGGAGGTCGTCTCCTCGATCTGCGCCTTGATCTGGCTGATGCGTCCTTGGATCTCGTCCTTGCGGCCGGCACCGTCGACGATGGTGGTGTTCTCCTTCTCGACCTCCACCCTCCTGGCGCGGCCGAGCATCGCCAGCGTGACGTTCTCCAACTTGATGCCGAGATCCTCCGAGATCGCGGTGCCGCCGGTGAGGATGGCGATGTCTTCCAGCATTGCCTTGCGGCGGTCGCCAAAACCCGGCGCCTTGACGGCGGCGACCTTGAGGCCACCGCGCAGCCTGTTGACGACCAGCGTCGCCAGCGCCTCGCCCTCAACATCCTCGGCGATGATCAGCAGCGGCTTCGACGACTGCACCACGGCTTCCAGAACCGGAAGCAGTGCCTGCAGATTGGAGAGCTTCTTTTCGTGGATCAGCACATAGGGCTCTTCGAGCTCGGCGCGCATCTTGTCGGCATTGGTGACGAAGTAAGGCGAGAGATAGCCGCGGTCGAACTGCATGCCCTCGACCACCTCCAACTCGGTCTCGGCGGTCTTGGCTTCCTCGACGGTGATGACGCCCTCATTGCCCACCTTCTGCATCGCTTCGGCGAGGAAACGGCCGATTTCGACATCGCCATTGGCCGAGATGGTGCCGACCTGGGCGATCTCGTCATTTTTGGTCACCTTACGGGCGTTGGTCTTCAACTCCTGGACAATCGCCTCGACGGCCTTGTCGATGCCGCGCTTCAGGTCCATCGGGTTCATCCCCGAGGCAACGGCCTTCGCACCTTCCTTGACGATCGCCTGAGCGAGCACCGTTGCGGTCGTCGTCCCGTCACCGGCGATATCGCTGGTCTTCGAGGCAACCTCGCGCACCATCTGAGCGCCCATGTTCTCGAACTTGTCCTCAAGCTCGATTTCCTTGGCGACGGTGACGCCGTCCTTGGTGATGCGCGGGGCGCCGAACGACTTGTCGATGACGACGTTGCGGCCCTTGGGCCCGAGCGTGACCTTCACCGCGTCGGCGAGGATGTTGACGCCGCGCAGCATCTTCTCGCGGGCTTCGGTGTGGAATTTCACTTCCTTGGCAGCCATTGGATCACTCCATCATCTAGGCAGTTTCATTGACTGGATTGCGGTTGGACCATCGCCTCGGTCAGGCGGCCTTCTTGACCGCCGCGGTCTGCTCGATCACGCCCATCACGTCGCTTTCCTTCATGATGAGCAGGTCCTCGCCGTTGAGCTTGATCTCAGTGCCGGACCACTTGCCGAACAGGATGCGATCGCCGATCTTGACGTCGAGAGGCGTGAGCTTGCCGCTCTCGTCGCGGGCGCCTGGGCCGACGGCAATCACCTCGCCCTCCTGCGGCTTCTCCTTGGCGGTGTCGGGGATGATGATGCCGCCGGCCGTCTTTTCCTCGGCTTCGATGCGGCGGACCAAGATACGGTCACGCAATGGACGGAACGTCATATCGTTCTCCTTCAGACAAACAGATTTTCGAGGTTCCTCCACACCGGACCGGCAATATCGGGCCGGTGCGGGGCGCCGCGATCCCTTTTTCAGGCGTCGCGCACATATCGAGCTAGTTTTGCAATTTTCGAGTTTCAAGAGGTCGCTGAAAAAATTTGGCAATCGGCATTTCAGAGTGCTAGCAACACAAATTCATGCAGCTATTTCGCTAGGGCGCGCGATTTTTTTGATCTTGAAATTCGGCCCCGAACTCCACGAAATTTTTGCGGTTAATGACCGCCTGCTGTTGCCGGCGCGGCATTTCAATCACGCCGATGAGGTCGTGGGCGACCGCACGGTCGACGTTCAGGAAAGGCGCGCCATCCTTGCCGACATCGAGTCATGCTGGATGATGGGGTTCTGACGCTTCGCGGCGAGAAGAAAGCACAGACCGAGGACAATGATCGCAGTTCAGCGAACGCTATTGTGGGTGCTTTGAGCGGCGCTTCGGTCTCGGCCATGAGGTTGAAGAAACAAGGTGGCGGCTACCTTCAGGAACGGTGTGCTCACCGTGACACTGCGGAAGAAAAAAAGGTCCAGATAAACGCCAGGCGCATTGCAATCAAAGGCAGCAAATGACCGTCGCGAAGGAGGGCCGGGGCTAGTCCCAGCCCGACCCTCGCAGATACCGAGGATGGTCAAATGACGTCCGAAAGCCTCAAATGAAGAAGCAGCATAATAACCCGACATTGCTAATCAAGCTTCCGCTCTTGTTGTCAGCGTCGACAGCTGATCGGTGTCGTAACGGTCCCGCAAGGCGGCAAGCGCATTCGGATCGGGAGAGCCGTGTTCAGCCAGCTTGGCAAGCTCTTCGAAATAGTGCTCATGTCCGGGCGGGGAGACGGTCATCAACACCCGCGCTGGCTTCTCGCTCACATTGGTGATGTTGTGCGGCGCCCCGGTGGAATGAACAGGAAAGTACCCCGCGGTCGCGCGGATCGTCTTCGCGCCGAGATCGAGCATCGCATGGTCGAGGACAAAAAGGACGGATGGAAGCTGACCTACCGGCGCGTGACGCCTAGACGGGCTAGCTACTCTGATATGTAGGCGCCATTGCGGTCTGCAACGACCGTGCCGCGCTCTTTACTATCAATTACAGCCGATCCGAAAAAATCCCGTACGACCCGGTTGTGGTGCGGATGGTGCGATCCCTGAAGGCGGAAGGCTGCTAATTTAGGAGATTGGCACGAATCCCTCCCCATCGGCCGCGACGGCGGGCCTGGCGTCCAACCGTGCTCTCTTCACGAGGGCGTAACGGGACCTGGAGGACATCAGGCGACGCTTGGATTCCAGTCAAGCCTCGCTGGACGGCCACGATCTGCGTGACATGGCGCTGGAAGATCGTCGCGACATTCTTGTCAAGCATGATCTCGACCGGCGGTAGCATCCAGTTCAGCCAGGCGTTGCTAGCCAGCGTCCTGCTTCCTGCGTAGAACAAGAAGCCGTCGATGCCCTTTTGTGCGCTGGCGTTCTCCCGGATTGGGAAGATTCATGGTCGAAAGAAAGATTCTGAACCGCATAAGACAGCTTGTCAGAAGGATTCAGGCCAGACCTGTCGAGTTCGACAATGATGTTATAGTGTTTCATAAGCATAAGTGTATATACGTTCCGATTCCAAAAGTTGCTTGTTCGAGTATCATGTCTGCATGCGCGGACATACTTGAGGTTAAGTTTCCTGAATCGGAGTGGAAGCCAGAGTTATTTCAAACTAACAAATGGGATCACCTATTTGACAGGCAATCTGTCATAATGCCAAAGAGTCGCGCTTTGGCCTATACTGACTACTGGAAGTTCGCGTTTGTCAGAAATCCATGGGACCGTCTGTTGTCGTGCTATTCGGAGAAAATCAGAGAAGATGGGGATAAGGAGAATTTCACGGCTGGAGTGAGCAATATTCTGTTGCCGTTTGGAGTGTTCAGATCGACCATGTCGTTTGAAGAGTTTGCTAGAACCGCTGTGGCAATCGCGGACGATATAGCCGACCCTCATTGGCGATCTCAGAACACGTTCGCGTGCCGCGGGAGTAGGCTTTGGGTCGATTTTGTAGGTAGATTTGAATCAATCGAACGCGACTTCCAGCTCGTCTGCCAAAGGATCGGAACCGATTGCGTTCTCCCACATCTTCTCAGGAGCGATCATAAAATTTATAGGGAATGCTATAGCGACGCATTGTGCGATCTGGTAGCGCGACGATACCGCCGCGACATAGACATGTTCGGTTACCAGTTTTGAACGCCGGGGCGGCCAGGTCGGAGTTCGATAGGGGTTTCAGCCTCGGCATCAGCAGCGCGAACCGCGCGTAGCTGTTCCAGGTGGACGCCGAGAAAGGTGTCTGGGCTTGCGCTGGAGCCGGCTGCCGAAGCGTGATCGCCCGTCAGGCGACCGCCGCGCGCAACGAAGGTCAAGGGCGGCCGGACGCTTGCCAATCGCTGCGGATGCTCATCGCGCCGCAATTTGTGGCTGGCAAGTCCGACCGGCGAAGCCTTGCCCTTGAGCGAAGTGAGCACGGTGGCAAGGTGATGGCGCATCGGGACGGCGGTGTATGCGCTGCCCTCCACAGAGGCACTGCGGTTCTGTCCGCATGCGTAATCCTCATCCTCTCAGTATCCGCAATTTGCGCCGAGTCTAATGCGTACGGGCGCCGGCAACATCCTGCGGCAGCACCACTTCGTCTGCTGATCCCTGGTCGATGCACATCCGGGATGCCGCCAAAAGCTTCGCGCTTCCCGAACAACTGCTTCGCGGTGATGCAGGTCGAGAGCGTTGGCGATGTTCATGCGGTGTCGAGCAGGGGCGCGATGGGGCTGATGCAGATCATGCCGGCGACGTGAGAAGAACTGCGGATCAAGTACCGCCTCGGTGCCGATCATTGTAGCCGCTCGCGCGACGTTGTCACCAGCGTGTTCTTCGGCGATTCGTTGGGCTGCTGACGCTAGAAGCAACTATCCATGACGGCCCACAGTTGGGTTTCGAAGATACACTAGCGCGAACGTTCAAAAACTGGTCGCCGGTTGAACGCAGATGGTGCGGAGATCGCTGATATTTCGATCGGAGCACCCTATATGAACGGGACGCGTATCACCGAGGGAGTTGTCTATGTCGATTTCACGTTCGAGCCGGTTTGCCGTTTTGCTTGCAGGGCTGTTTTTGGGATGTTCCATGGTGGCCATGGATCACGCCGAGGCGCGCCGTGGTGGGAGCTTTGGCAGCCGCGGCACGCGCACCTTCCAGTCGGCCCCGCCGACCAGAACGGCACCAAACCCGGTCGCTCCTGTCCAACGCACGATGACCCCCGATGCCGGAACGAACAATGCGGCCCGGCAGACGCAGATGTTCCCGCAACGACCAGGCTTCTTCAACGGCTTCGGCGGTTCGATGATGCGCGGCCTGCTGCTCGGCGGTCTGATCGGAGTTCTTCTGGGCCACGGGTTCGGCGGTCTGGCCGGCATCTTCGGTTTGCTGGTTCAGGCGCTGCTGATCGGCGGCGCGATCATGCTGGCCCTTCGCTTTTTCGGATCGCAATCGGCACGCAGCCCAACGCCCGCCATGTCTGGTGTTCCGCGAGGCCTGGGAAGCTTTGGGCGAAGCGACGCGACCCAGCGCGATGCCGACAACGTCACGTCTTTCGCCATTCCTGGCATCGGGTCTGGATTTGGCAGGACGGCTCAAGCGAACGTTCCCGATGAAATCAAACTGACCCAAACAGACCTCGACACATTCCAGCAAAGGTTGACCGAAGTTCAGGAAGCATTCGGGCGCGAAGACCATGCTGCCCTGCGCCGCCTAGCGACCCCCGAGATGGTGTCGTACCTGTCCGAGGAACTGGCAGACAATGCCAAAAATGGCATTAGGAACGACGTGTCAGACGTCAGCCTGTTGCAGGCCGACGTGGCGGAAAGCTGGCGGGAGGATAGTCGCGACTACGCGACGGCTGCTTTACGCTATGAGTCTCGCGACGTGACCCGCGATCGCGTCAGCGGCAAGACCGTCGCGGGCGAAGCCGATAGGCCGACGGAAACAACTGAACTGTGGACCTTCACGCGTCAGGACGGCGCGGAGTGGAAGCTCGCCGCAATACAGCAGGCCTAACTGCCCACGCTTTCCGCAGCGGTCATGAATACGAACAACGTCCGATTGAGCCATCGCCCCTAGTCCTCTTCCTGGTCCTTAGGTTCGCCTGACCATACGAGCGAATACGAAGGAAATGGGTTGGCGAACCCTCCGCTAACGTATTGATTTCCCATAGGAAACGTTGACCCTCAGCGCCCATCATTGTCGTTATTTATCAATGGTTTATTGACCGGTTCGCCAATAGGTTCGCCAAACTGTGGTTTGCGCGTCATCCCTAGAGAACGGGAGCCGCTCCGAACGCCGAGGAGGGGCGTTGCCCCTGCCGAAGAAATCGCGCGTTTGGGTTTCGGCGCGCGCCGATCCTTCTTAGCGATCCCCGAGACGTCGATGAAAATCGAGGAACACTGCGTTCGTCCATCCAAATCCGCTGACGGAGCCGTAACGATCATCGACCGGTGGAGAGCCCACCTCAACGACGTTGTACTTTTCCCACATAGCCCCAGTTTTCTCGAAGCTAAGGACACAGGTGTCGCACCAGGCGCGCATGATCCGCATTGCCTCCTCACGAAAGCCGTAGCGTTCAAGGCCGGCTACAACGATCCACTGCAAGGGAGCCCATCCGTTTGGCCATGCCCATTGATGCCCATCTCGGGCAGTGAGCGAAGTTGCCAATCCGCCAGGCTGCGAGAACTTCGGCAACCACTCACCTACCATTCGGTCAGCTTCAGATTGCGAGGCGAGGCCTGACCACAGAGGAAAGAATGCAGCCAGCGTTGCTACGCCATCGCGTTTGCCGGCGACGTAATCGAAATCAAAAAAGAGGCCGGCTGTTTCGTCCCACATCAGATCGCGCACAGATGCGGCCCGTGCGTCAGCGGCCGATCTCCACGCGTCGGCGCTCTCGTCATCGCCTAAGCGGCGAGATGCCCACTCAAGGTCGATTTCGCGTAGATACAGGACAGAGTTAAGACAAATCGGAAGGTGATCGAGCCACCTATTCTGACAGCGCGTCGAGCGATCCCAGCCGCTCTCAAAGCTCGCGAGTTCGTCAGTGTAGTTCGCGTCGAAGTAGCGCGACAGTCCAGCATGAACACGCCTGATGTGAGGATGAATTTCGCCAAGCCAGACACTTCTATGCTCGAGAGCTGCGAGGTTCATGGCTTCAGCAAGGAAAGCGCAGGCATCAGCATCGCCACGAGCCTCTTTCGTTTCGAAGGCAAGGCGAAACATGGCAGTCGAAAGTGGCGGCTGGCTGCGTGAAAGGAAATACAGTCGGCTTGCATTGGGGATCATGCCAAAGCGACGCAGCATTGCGACCATATTCTCGGCCATGTCGACGACAAGCTGCTCGCGAGGCGTGCCGCTCAAACCAACGGCCGTGAAATAGCTGTCCCAGTAAAACATCTCCTGAAAAATCGGGTCCTCGGCCGGCGCCATGTAAGGTCGGGGGAGCCCGATCAGCGTGCCTTCGTCAACGGACACGTTACGGACAATCCGTGGCCAATAGGCCTCGATGTAGTCAAGAATTTCCATGCTGCTGCTCTCTTTCATTCTGGAGCGGCGAGATTGCGTTCGCTCACTCCGCGGTCCATCCGCCGTCGACAACCAGTGAGGTTCCTGTGACCAGTGCCGAGGCATCGGAGGCCAGATAAACTGCCGCGCCCATCAGATCCTCCACACGCCCCAGCCGGCCAAGTCTGATCTTCGCGAGGACGGATTGCGCAAAGACCGGATCCTTCAGAAATGGTTGCGTCATTGGCGTCTCGATAAACGTGGGCGCGATCGTGTTGACGCGGATGCCCATCGGGCCGAGTTCCACTGCCATCGCCTTCGTCAGACCCTCGACTGCATGTTTTGAGGCGCAATAGAGTGTCCGGTTTGCCGCACCGACATGGCCCATCTGCGAGGACATGAAAATGATCGATCCTCGGATCGCGTCCTCGGCCATGCGCTTCGCGACGGTCTGGGAGACGAAGAACGAAGCCTTCAGATTGAGATCGAGTACCGCGTGGTAGTCGTCCTCCGTCACCTCAGCGATCGGTTTGGGCCGGTTGGTGCCGGCATTGCTGACAAGAACGTGGAAGGCGGGCTGGACCGCTAGGATTTCGCGCGCCCCGGCGACGTCGGTCACGTCCAGGGTCAGTGGAGCGGCCCGGTCGCCGCGCGCCCTGATAGCTGTCGCAACCTCCTCAATCTCCGTGGTGCTGCGGGCCGCAAGAACGACCTCGGCACCTGCCTCCGCTAGAGCAGAAGCCAGTGCCGCCCCGATCCCCCGCCCGGCGCCAGTCACCAGCGCCCGCCGTCCGTCAAGACGGAATGACGGCATTGCGGGCAAGCTTATGGGCGCCGCATCAACCATCATTCGGCGGCTTGCGCATAAGTCACGTTCCTGCCGCCATAGCGTCGCACGCGGATGTTGGCCTGCTCAGCATGGCCGAAAAACCCCTCGAGCACGCACAGCCGCGAGCAGTATTCGCCGATCATGGCCGAGGCTTCGTCGGTCAGGACACGCTGGTAGGTGCATGTCTTCATGAATTTGCCGACCCATAAACCGCCGGTGAACCGGGCATTGCCGAGCGTCGGCAAAGTGTGGTTGGTGCCGATGACCTTGTCGCCGTAGGCAACATTGGTTCGCGGTCCCAGGAAGAGGGCGCCATAGTTCGTCATGTTGGCGAGGAAGTACTCGGGATCGCGGGTCATGACCTGGACGTGTTCGGACGCAATCCGGTCGGCTTCCGCCACCATCTCCTCCTCGTTGTCGCAGACGATGACCTGACCGTAGTCGGCCCAGGCCTGGCGGGCGATCGTCGCGGTTGGGAGGATTTCGAGGAGCCGCTCGACCTCGGTGACAGTGTCTCGAGCCAGACGTTCGGAACTGGTGAGCAGGATCGCCGGCGAATTAGGGCCGTGCTCGGCCTGACCAAGAAGGTCCGTGGCACAGAGCTCCGCATCAACCGTCTCATCGGCAATAACCAATGTCTCTGTCGGCCCGGCGAGCAAATCGATGCCGACGCGTCCGAACAGTTGGCGCTTTGCTTCGGCTACATACGCATTGCCCGGCCCGACCAGGAAGTCGACCGGATCAATCGTGTCCGTGCCGATCGCCATCGCGCCGATCGCCTGAATGCCACCGATCACGTAGATTTCGTCGGCGCCGGCAAGGGCCATTGCGGCGATCACCGCAGGAGCGGGTTTGCCATGGAAGGGCGGGGTCATGGCCACGACGCGCTTCACGCCCGCGACCTTCGCTGTGATGACACTCATATGCGCAGAGGCCACCAGCGGGTACTTGCCGCCGGGCACATAGCAGCCGACCGAACTCATCGGAATGTTCTTGTGTCCCAGCACTACACCAGGAAGGGTCTCGACCTCGACGTCACGAAGCGCATCTTTCTGGATCTGCGCGAAGCGCCGGATCTGTGCTTGTGCGAAGCGGATGTCATCGAGGTCGCGGGGTGCCACGGCGGCGATGCATCCGTCGATCTCAGCATGTGACAGGCGGAAACTCTCGGGTGCCCATTTGTCGAACGTTTCTGAATAGTGGCGCACTGCTTCGTCGCCGCGTTGCTCGACGGCCGCCAGTACGGATTCTACCGCCGCTTTGACAGAGGCATGGTCATTGACTTTCTGAACCGATGAACGGCCTTCCTTCAGGACACGGATCATTGCAGCACCTCGTTTCAGAAGCCGACGGAGCGGAGATAGGCGAGACTGGCCCGCGCATCGTCCGCGGGATTGAGCGAAATGGTCGGATCAATGTCCTGTTCCACTGTCGCGGCCCCGTCATAACCGGTTTCCCGCAATGCGGTTGCCAGTCCGGCCCAGTCGACAACGCCCTTGCCCAGCGGGCAGAAAATCTTCTGCTCGATAGCGGTGAGAAACGGAATCTGATCTGCAAGTACGCGTTTGTGGACAACCGGATCGATATCCTTGAAGTGGAAGTAGCGCACGCGATGCGCATGCCGGCGGTAGAAGGCGACAGGATCGATGCCCGCATATGCCATGTGGCCGGTATCAATGCAGATACCGACCCGGCTCGGGTCCAGCCGGTCCAGGACGATCTCGATTTCGTCCTCGAATTCGATGTAGCAGCCAGCATGCTGGTGGATGACAGGCATGACCCCGTGTGCGAGCGCGAGGTCGGCGATGCTATCGATCAGCCCGACAAGATGGTCGAGGCGCTGCGCACCGATTGGCTGAGCGAGGTCACGTCGCCCGGCCGTATTCATCCTTTCCGGCGAGATGTGGTCGATAGTGACAAGGTACTTTCCGCCGGCCGCCGCAAGCAGCCGCACCGTGCGCTCTGCAACGTCGAGCACTGATTCAGCCTTCTCCGGGCTATGCAGATCCTGAAACACGAATCCGGCCATCACCGTAAGGCCGCGGCGATCAAACTCGGGCCGCAGAACCGCAGGATCCGTCGGATAGTAGCCGTAGGGACCGAGTTCGGTGTAACCGTAACCGGCCGCGCCGATCTCATCCATCACACGCGGCCAAGCCGGGTTTTTAGGATCGTCGGCGTAGTCGACCCCCCAGGACACGGGCGCATTGGCAAGTTTGACGAGCATACTGGATATCCTTTGGCTATGCATCCTGCGTCGCCCTGATCGCGGACGAGCGATCCCCCGCATAAATCACATTTTGCATAGCAATGCAATCCGTTCTCTTCGCTTGCCGACGGAGTTCCTTGGATGCGCTCGCTCCCAAGCGAGTTCTGATACATTATCTGGTGGGCATCGCTGAGACGAATAAGTGCAATGAAAACAATTATTTGTATTGAAGCTGGTTGACGCTTGGCGGCCCGCGTCTCTGCCCGGTGATTAAGGCATCAGGCCAGAGCGCTGGCGATTGGCTCTATGCGTTCGGCCATGCAGGAGCGCAATCGGGTACTTTATTCCGAAAAGGCGCACCCAAGAGCCGACAGAAATTCAGAGATTGGGTCCATCAGGGAAGCCCTGCGGCGATATATCGTTTTTTTACAATGCGTTGGGAGGAAAATTGCGGTTGCTCAGCATAGCAATGCAAGATTCTTGTTGCATTGCTATGCAAATTGGCGTTTGGTGATGGGCACCCCGTCCGTGGCGGGTGGTTTTCATGACCAGGGAGGAAGCCATGCTAAAGAATCTGATGAGAAAGCTTGCACTCGGCTTAGGCGTACTGTCGCTGTCGGGATCTGCCTCGTTCGCCGGAGACCTTGGGAACGTCTATGTCGGCGTCGGGAGCGCGTCCAGCGAGTACTGGGCAGCATTTATCGAGGGGGCAAAGGCGGTCGCCGGATCGAAGGGCAAGGACGTCAATGTTATCGTCAGCGACTTCAACGGGCAGAAACTGCTGGAGCAGTTCGGGGCCGTGTTCGCGACCGGCTGCGAGGGGTGCGCGATCGCCGTCGACCCCGCGTCCAACGCCTTCACCAAAGCGATTGTGGAGCGGGCGCGAGACGCCGGCGCCAAGATCGTCAATCTCTGGAATCGCCCCGACGAGATTCATCCGTGGGATACGGCGCCGGACGCCTGGGTCGCCAACATCTCGTTCGACGGCGTCGATTCCGGCTATCGGAACGGCATGGAACTGTGCAAGGCGCTCAACGGGAGGGGCAACATCGCTGCCCTTCAGGGCATACCGGACAATCCGCCGGCCAAGCAGAGGCTCGCCGGGCTCGAAAAGGCGGTTGCCGAATGCCCGGGGCTGAAACTCGTCGATGTCCAGGTCGGAAACTGGGATCAGACCCAGGGCCAAAGCATCACACGAGCCTGGCTTACCAAATACGGCAGCGACCTCAAGGGTATCTTCTCTGCCAATGACGGCATGGCTCTCGGCGCAGTAGCGGCGCTACGGGAACAGGGCCTTGCCGGCAAGGTTCTCGTCACGGGTTCCGACGGTTCAAGCGATGTCATGCAGCTTATCAAGTCGGGTGAGATGCTCTCGACGATGTACATAGATGGCTATGTCCAAGGCGCAACGGCCACAGCACTGGCCGTTGGCGTGATCACCGGCGACATCGACCTTGCCAAACTGAAAGAAGAGCAACGCGATTTCTACCTGTCCCAGACCCTGGTCAACAAAGACAATGTCGAGGCGATCCTCAACGGCAAGCACGTTGCAGCCGACTATAGCTACGACAAGGTGAAGGCCAATTTCTGGGCGGCCTCGGTCGGTCAGATCCCCGCCGGTGCCAACAAGTAAGCTGGAACTGGTCGGTCATGACACTCACGCAAAACGCGGGCATCGAAGCCTCCCCGTACAAAGGTGCGGGGAGGCTAGCGGGCCAGCCAAAGGTCGCATCGAGGCTTCGATTTCCGCTCAAGGAACTCGGCCCGGTTGCCACGCTTGCAGTTCTCGTCCTGGTCTTCTCGCTGGCAAGCGCGCAGTTTCTGTCAGCCAGCAACCTGAAGGTCGTTCTTGAATCGAGCGCGATCCCGGTTGTCCTCGTCGTGGGCCTCTCCTTCATCCTGATCCAGGGTTCCATCGACCTGTCGATCGAAGGCGTGATGGCAGCATCGAGCATGCTGGTCTCGCTGCTCATCGCCAACTCTGTGACAGGTTTCGATCTGGGCTGGTGGGCCATTCTGGCGGGCGCCTGTCTTGGCTCAGCGTTTGGCCTGGTCAATGGTCTCGTCTACACATTTCTGCGGCTACCGTCCCTGATCGTCACACTCGCAACCTGGTTTGTCGGACTGGGTATCGCCACATTGCTCTTTCCGGGTAGGCAGCCACAAATTCTTGATGAACGGCTGACGCGTCTGGCACTGGACAAGAGCCTTGGCGTTTCCGCCCTGGTTTTTCTGGCGCTCGCGGTTGCAGTATTTGGCTGGCTTCTCCAGACCTATACCCAGTTCGGGCGAATGTCCTACGCCATCGGCCGCGACGAAAAGGCCACGAGGCAGTCAGGACAGCATGTCCGCTTTCACAAGATCCTGGCTTTCGTGCTTATGGGGCTCATGTCCGGCGTTGGCGGCGTCATGATCTCTGCGCAGCTCGCCGTCGGCAATCCCGCAGCCGGGGAGGGCTTCCTGTTCCCGGCAGTCAGTGCCGCCGTGATTGGCGGAACGCTTCTCAGTGGCGGCACGGGCGGCGTACTCCAGTCGATCATCGGGGTGTTCATTCTCGAGGTTCTGCGCAACGGCATGATCCAGCTTGGAGTCGACCCCTACCTGCGCCATGTGGCCGAGGGCCTCACCATCATCGCAGCCCTGGTCATTGGCAACTGGAGCCTTCGTGGGCGGCTGAGGATCGTGAAATGACCCCGGTTCTCGCTGCAACAAACATTGGCAAGACCTATCCGGGCGTGCGTGCCTTGCACGATGTGAGCGTAGAGTTGCGCCAGAACGAGGTTCTCGGCCTCATTGGCCAGAATGGTTCAGGCAAGTCGACGCTTCTGAAAATCCTTTCAGGGATGGAGCAGCCGACCACCGGGAAGATTCGCCTGCGTGGCGTTGACACCATCGTCAGGTCGCCGCTGGCTGCGGCGAGCATGGGCATCGGGCTGGTCCATCAGGAGCAGTCGCTTATCCCCAATCTCACGGTTGCCGAGAATATCTTTTTCGACAAGCCGTCGCCGCACCGTCGCTTCGGTATCTACAACTGGAGAGGTCTCAATCGGGAAGCTGCCCGACAGCTCGCAAAGCTTGAGTGCGATATCCCTCCCGACATCAAGGTCGACGCGCTGAGCTTTCCGGACCGGCAGATGGTCGAGTTCGCCAAGGTGCTTGCAATCGAGGAACTGATAGATCAGCCGCTTGTCATCCTGTTTGACGAACCAACGTCGCTGCTCAGCCCATCTGAGGTCGAAGATCTGTTTCGCCAGATCAGGCGACTGCGAGCGCGCGCATCGGTCGTTTTTGTATCTCACCGGATGGAAGAGGTCCTGGAAATCTCCGACCGCGTTCACGTCATGGTCAATGGCGAGAATGTCGCGGAAAGAACGCAGGACACCACGAGCCACGAGGAGCTCTACCATCTGATGGTCGGCTCCCGACGCTCCGACGACTATTATCAGGAGAGCGGTCGCGAGCCGGTCGAGGCGTTCGAGCCGCGGCTGGTGGTCGCCGGTCTCACCGCGCCGGGCAGGTTTCGCGACGTATCTCTCTCGGTCAGGTCAGGCGAGATCGTGGCCGTCACCGGTGTGGCAGGCTCGGGTGCCGAAACCTTCTGTCGTGCCATCTTCGGCGCCGAGGACGGTGTGGTTGGCAGCGTCAAGGTCGCCGGCCACGAACTGGGTTTATCCGCAATGCCCGATGAAGCGATACGCGCCGGGATCGGGTATGTCCCTGCCGAGCGGAAACTTGAGGGTGTCATAGTCGGACGCACCGTCCTCGAAAACATCATTCTCACCTTCGGCCCGCAGATGGGACGGATCGGCCTGATCAACCGGAAAAAGGAAACGGCGCAAGCGCTTTCCTGGATCAACCGGCTCAAGGTCAAGACGCCTTCACCCGTCGAATATGTCGAGCGGTTGAGCGGGGGCAACCAGCAGAAGGTTTCTCTGGCCAAATGGCTGATGTCGGATCGTCTCCAGGTGCTCATCCTCGATCACCCGACGCGTGGCCTTGATCCTGGCGCCAAGGCCGATCTCTTCGGCGTCATGAGGGAACTCGCCCGCCAGGGGCTGGCGATTGTCTTCGTCTCGGAAACTCTCGAGGAGACGCTGGGTATGGCGGACACCGTGATCGTCATGCGTGATGGCGAAGTGTCGGCCAAATTTGAAGACCTTTGCCTGCACAAGCCAAGGCCCGAACAAATTGTCGAGGCGATGGTATGAGTGGAGATAGCCCAGAAATTCGCGCTGGCCAGGTTGGCGAACAGAACGCATCCATCAGGCGAATTGAAATTGCCCGTCAGCTCAGGTCAATCGCTGTTCCGGCTATCGCGCTTGCCGGACTGTTCTCGACCATCGCGTGGGTCCAGCCCAAACTCCTGTCACTGCGGGCACTTGCCGGACTGACAACAGACGCCGCGCCGCTGCTCATGCTGGTCATGGGCAGTGCTGTCGTCATCCTGCTCGGCGGTATCGACCTGTCTGTCGCGACCATGGCTTCGTTTGCGGCGGTCGCCTTCGTCATGTTCAATCCGGCCCTGGGGGAATTCGCTTTTGTCGCGGTGCTCGGGCTTGCCGGCCTCGTTGGCGCGCTACAGGGTTATGTTCACCACCGGGCCCAGATTCCGTCGTTTGTCGTAAGCTTCGGATCGCTGGGGATGCTCTACGGGATCACCCACTTCATCTCGAACGCTACCGCCGCCCCATTGTCGCAACCATCCGCCATCATCTCGTTCTTCGGCAGCCGCACGGGCGGGTTGCCGAACGGAGTGATTGTGGTTGTCATCTCGGCCGCCATCCTCGGCGCGCTGTTCCGGTTTACCCGTCTTGGCCGCGAGATCTTTGCAGTCGGTGCCTCAGAACGGGCGGCCCTTCTGTCGGGCGTCAAAACCCTGCGCGTGAAGGTATTGGCCTTCGCTATTTCAGCGATCTGTGCATCTGTCGCCGGTCTGCTCCTGCTCGGGCAGACCGGATACAGCTCGCCTGCAATGGCGAACAACTACCTCCTTCCGGCGATCGTCGGTGTGGTGGTTGGTGGCACTGCCATTTCGGGAGGCATAGGGGGTATTGCCTGTGCCCTGGTTGGCGGACTCATCGCCGGACTGGTGCGCATCGGCACTGTCATCGTCGGGCTCAATCCCGCCTACCAGAACATCGTTTTCGGCGTGGTCATAGTCATTGCAGTCGCCATAACGATCGATCGCGAGAAGATTGGCATCATCAAGTAAAGCGTCGGAAAGAAGGGGAACACATGCCAGGACGTAAGCGGCTGCAACTGGCACTTTTCGGCGCCGGACGGATGGGCTCGATTCACGCCGCCAACATTGCCACGCATCCTCGTGCGGTGCTCGCCGCAATCGTTGATCCGAATATCGAAGGTGCCCGCGCCCTCGCGGAAACATTTCAGTCGCACGTGCGCTCGGCAACCGACGTGTTCGACGATCCTGCCGTCGACGCTATCGTCATTGCCAGCGCCGCCTCTACGCACCCCGAACTGATTGACCAGGCGTTGGCTCGCGGCAAGGCCGTCTTCTGCGAGAAGCCACTGGCGCGTGATCTCGACACCGTTCGTTCGCTGGTTGCCGCGGTCGAAGTGGCGGGCACACCGTTCCTGCTGGCGTTCAACCGACGCTTCGACCCGGGCTTCGCGTCGCTGGCCTCGCGACTGCGCGAGGGCAAGGCAGGAGCCCCGGAACTGGTGCTGCTCACCAGCCGCGATCCCCGTCCGCCGCCGATCGACTACATCGTGGCTTCAGGCGGCATCCTTCGCGAAACCACCATTCATGACATTGACATGGCGCGATGGCTGACCGGCGAGGAACCGGATAGTGTCTATGCCGTCGGTGCGGCGCGCACGGACCCGCGGATCGCTGCGGCCGGACATGTCGACACCGTCATGGTTACCCTGACGATGCCTTCGGGGACGCTCGTTTCGATCAACAATTCCTTGCGATCTGCCTATGGCTATGATCAGCGCGCGGAGATTCATGGAGCGGGCGGTATGCTCCAGCTCGGCAATGTTTTGTCTACCCCGGTCACTGCCTGGAACGCCGACGGCGGGTCATCCGACAGGCCGCAGCCCTTCTTTCTCGAACGTTACGCGGACGCCTATCGGCGGGAGCTCGACTATTTCGTGAACCGCCTGGAGGAAGGAGGCGCCATGTCGCCTGGTGCCGCAGACGGTCTGAGAGCGCTCGAGATTGCCGAGGCAGCTGAAGAGTCCATGAGGTCGGGACTTGCGATTAAGCTCTCCTGAACCCCACGACCTTTGCGTGGAAAGCGCCGCGCCGAACCATCCAGAAGAGGCGAGGGCTATCAACCCTCCACCTCCTGCCACTGGCGCGTTGCAGCGGCTTTCACGGTCGCTTCTATGACCGCGTTGATATGAGCCGCTTCGGCAAAACTCGGCGACGCTGAAGTGTCGTTCTTCTGGATTGCCTCAATAAGACGTCGGGCCGTGATCACGAATGCTTCGCCATAGCCGAGACCTTGCCCTTGCGCATACCAGAATGGCTCCGCTTCGGGATGGATGCCGCCGATCATGATGCGACGGAAGCCGCTTCGATCCTTTTGCTCGGCCTCGGTGTATAGATGGATTTCATTGTTGCGCTCCCAACTGAACGACAGCGCCCCCTTGGAGCCGATCAGCGTGAAGGCGAGGTCGCTCTTGTGCCCGGTTGCGGCCCAGCATGAATGAATCGACCCCGTTGCCCCCGACCTGAATTCCACCAGTGTGGTCATCATGTCGTCGACAGTGACATTCCGCATGGCCGCTCCTTCAGCCCGCAGCGGAAAATACGTTCGCGAGGATGCCGCAACGCGGGCAATGGGACCGACCAGCGCCACGGCAATATCGGAAATGTGAGATCCGAGATCGCCTCCAGCGCCGGCGCCGGCTCGGGCGCTGTCGAACCGCCAAGCGTAGGGCAGCTCCGGGGCGTTGGCATAGTCCTGGAAGAAGTGGCCTTCGAAGTGACGCAATTCGCCGAGTTCGCCGCTCTCCACCAGCTTCCTGGCAAATTGCACCGCCGGCCAGCAGCGGTAGACGAAATTCACCATGTTGACTTTGCCTGACCTGCTGGCAGCCTCTGCCATCCGTTTTGCAGAGGCAGCCGAACTGGCGAGTGGCTTTTCGCAGAAGACATGTTTTCCATTGGCGAAGGCGTCGCTGGCGATCTCCTCATGGCTGTCATTGGGCGTAATGATGACCACGACGTCTATGTCGTCGGCGCGGGTAATCTGCTTCCAGTCTGTCGTTGCTTCTGCCCATCCCCACCGGCGTGCACTTTCCTCCGCAAGACGTGCATCGATGTCGGCCAGGCGAACCATCTCGATCCGCGGCATGTTCGGCCAGAGGAAGCCTTCGATGTTCCGCAGCGCCAGGCTGTGGGTCTTGGCCATATA
This sequence comes from Mesorhizobium waimense, assembly GCF_003601975.1. Lineage (GTDB taxonomy): Bacteria > Pseudomonadota > Alphaproteobacteria > Rhizobiales > Rhizobiaceae > Mesorhizobium > Mesorhizobium waimense. The sequence continues at coordinate 12,582 of NZ_QZWZ01000057.1, read as the reverse complement.
GCCGGATCCTACAATACCGAATTTCAAGCTTTTCACGTTTGGTCTCCTGGGTCTGCTCTGAAGTTCATCGGATGGAACGCCCGCCGTCGACGGGGATGGCGAGGCCGGTCATGAAGCTTGCGTCGTCGCTTGCGAGGAAGGCGACCACCGAAGCCACTTCCTCGGGCCTGCCGACCCGGCCGATAGGATGTTTCGACACAACTGCCTGGGTGGCCGCATCAGGATCTTGCGCCGCTCCCAGCCAGGACGTCACCATGCGCGTGCCGATGGCCGCCGGACAGATCGCGTTCACGCGGATCCTGTCACGTGCCAGGTCAAGCGCCAGCGACGCCGTTAGGGTGGTTATCCCGCTCTTCGATGCGCTGTAGGCGATCATGTTCTCGGTACCGCGGATGCCGGTGATCGAACCGACATTGACGATGGCGCCACCACCTGCGGTTCTCAACCGGGGAACCGCTGCGCGGCAACCAAGGAAAACGCTCGTCAGATTGGTGTCGATCATTTCATGCCAGAGTTCGAGACTCGTCTCCTCGACGCCTCCGCTTGCGCGTGCCCCTGCGTTGTTCACCAGAACGTCCAGATGGCCGAAGCGCTCCACTACTGCGTGGACGGCCTGTTCCCACGCATCGGATGATGTGACGTCGAGGTAGACCGAAAAAGCGCCGTCCACATCTACCGATGACGGGTCACGCCTGTGCGCCGCGGCCACCTGGCCGCCTTCACGCTGGATCCTGCGTATGGTCTCCAGCCCGATGCCCGTCGATGCGCCGGTAACCATCACGACCTTGCCGTCGAAGCGCTTCATGGGGCCGCTTTGCATAGCTTTTCAATTTTCATCTTCTCTTGCGCCGTTTTTTGCCTTAGAAGCGATCATCTGGCTCCCCAGAACGACAGCACAGCCTCACTCAGAACCCAAAATGCATAGCTAGTCAAGATTCAGGAACACAGAAAAATGGCTCAGACAGTCTCACTCACCGCTGCGCAGGCGGTCGTCCGTTTCCTCAAGTCGCAATATTCAGACTATGACGGACTGCAGGAACGTCTGATTGGCGGCATGTTTGGGATCTTCGGACACGGCAACGTCGCCGGCATGGGTGAGGCCCTTGAAGAGTATGGCGACGATCTGCCCTTCTACCAGGCGAAGAACGAGCAATCGATGGTTCACACCGCCATGGGCTATGCCAAGGCAAAAAACAGGCGCGCCACGCTTGCCTGCTCAGCCTCGATCGGTCCAGGCTCGACCAACATGCTCACAGGGGCGGCGACGGCCACGATCAACCGGATCCCGGTGCTGCTGCTGCCTTCTGACATCTTCGCGCACCGCAGGCCCGGGACGGTCCTTCAGCTTCTCGAACATCCACTCGAAGCTGATCTGTCGGTCAACGATGCATTCCGGCCGCTGTCCCGGTTCTTCGACCGGATCTCGCGCCCTGAACAACTGCTGACAGCATTGCCGGAGGCCATGCGCATCCTTGTCGACCCGGCAAATACGGGCGCCGTCACCATTTCACTTCCGCAGGATGTCCAGGGCGAGGCGTTTTCCTGTCCGGCAGGTTTCTTCGACAGGCGCGTATGGCGTGTGCGCCGGGCATGTCCGAATGCAGACGAGATTGCTCGTGCCGCGGATCTGATGGCGCACTCCAGTCGGCCGCTGATCATTGCCGGTGGGGGAGTCCGGTATGCCGCGGCCGAAGCCGAGCTTGTGGCTTTCTGCAACCGTTTCGGCATCCCTGTCATGGAAACCTTCGCCGGCAAAGGCGTTTCGCAGGGTGCATCGCTGCTTCTGGGAGGCGGCGGCACGACGGGAACGGGGGCGGCGGCGCGGGTTGGCGAAAAGGCCGATCTGGTGATTGCAATAGGCACACGCCTCACGGATTTTACCACGGCATCCCGGTCGCATTTCAACAGCGAGACCCGCTACCTCTCACTCAACGTCAACGCACAGGATGCCTACAAGATCGGTGCAGAGCCCGTTGTCGCTGATGCCAAACTCGCCCTTGCAGCGCTTGGCGAGGCGCTGGCGGGCAGAGGCTATGCAACCACTCACAGCTTCCGAAACGAGGTTCGTGGCGTGGTCGATACATGGCTGGAAGACTATCGCACATCCATTTCGCACGAGCAGGGAGCGCCTCTCAAGCAGGGAACGATCATCGCCATGGTCAACCAGGCGGCCGTGAAGGGTGATGTGGTGATTGCCGCCGCCGGTACGCCACCAGGCGAGATCATGAAGGCCTGGGATAATTCGGCCGGCAGCGAATGCTTCATCGAATTCGGCTTTTCGTGCATGGGTCACGAGATACCGGCCGGGCTGGGTGTTGCAATCGCACGGGAAAACAAGGGCACTGTGTTCGTTGTGATCGGAGACGGCACCTATCTCATGGGGCCGACCGAACTGGTGACAGCGGTCCAGGAGGGTGCCCGCCTGGTCACAGTGGTCATCGAGAACTGGGGATTCCAGTGCATCAGGGCGCTTCAGCAGGCCAGCACAGGCGCAGACAACTTCGGCAATGAATTCCGCCGCCGCTCGGCCGAGGGGCGCCAGCCAGACGGCGACTATCTCGACGTCGACTACGCCGCAAACGCGCGATCGATGGGCTGCGCGGTGTTTTCCGCTTCCGATCCAGACGGCCTTGCGGAAGCGCTCGCTCAGGCCAGGACAGTCGACGGTCCCGCCGTGATCGTGGTGAAGGCCGAGAAACGGGGCGGTTCGATCGGGGCCGATCTGTGGTGGGAGGTCGGCGTCGCTGAAGTTTCCGGCCTGGAACGGGTCCGCGAGGCGCGCAGGCGCTACGAGACCGGTCGCGCCAGGCAGAAGACGCTGGTCTGACCGGAGGGAATCGATGTCCCAGCTGATCGAAGTGCTGCCGGTACAGATGGAGCTTGGCGAGTGTCCGTTGTGGGACCACCGCCGGAACCGTCTCTACTGGGTAGACATCATGCGCTGCACGCTTTTCGAGCTCGACTGGCTGTCTCGTGCGATGCGTACCTGGCCGCTGCCGGCGCTGGGCGGCGGTCTGGCGCTGCTCGGCGCCGATGAAATCCTGGTCGCCGCCCAGACCGGGCTTTTCCGCTTCAGTCCTGCCAGCGGGCAGTACCAATATTTTCTGCATCCTGAAGTGGGCATGCCGACGAACCGGCTGAACGAAGGCAAGGCGGATCCTGCGGGCAATTTCTGGATCGGGTCCATGTCAACCCTCGGCAGGCGGCCGGAAGGCTGCCTCTACTTGGTCTCTCCCGCCGGCGAGACCCGACGGATGCTCGACGGAATCCACGTTCCCAACGCCCTGGTCTTCCTTCCCGGGGACGAGGTCATTTTTACCGACAGCCATCTGAAGGTGATCTGGCGCTACAATCTCGATCCGCACAGCCGAGAGCTTGGCGGGCGCCAGGTGTTTGCTGATGACACCGCGCTGGAATCGATACCCGACGGCGCGGTCGCCGACACAGAGGGCAACATCTGGAACGCCAAGTTCGGCGGAGGGCGGATCGCCGTCTACGGGGGGCAGGGGCGTCCAGCAGACGAACTGCTCCTTCCAGCCACGCAGGTAACATCCTGCGCGTTCTGCGGTCCCGATCTCGACCACCTTGCGGTGACAACCGCCAAACGGCTGCTCGACGATGAACAGAGACGGGCCCAGACCGAGGCCGGCAACCTGTTCATCTTCAGGCCGGGTGCAACCGGTCTGCGGGAACCGGTCTGCCGGATGTGACCGGTCTGCCGGATGGGACCGGGCGTCCGCCGGCCATTCCGGCGCGACGGACCCGCGGAAGCCGGTGCTAGCGGATACCCCGCCTTACGCCGTCTTCCGCAGCATCAACATTGGAAGCGTCGACGATGGCCGGGCCGGTGTAGATGTCGTCAGCCATCGTGAAGCCCTGGGCCACGTGCAGCCACATCTGCTGCACCGAAAGATATCCCTGCAGATATTGCTGGCTGTCGATCGTCGCGACAATGTCGCCAGACCGGATGCCATCGATCTGCGGCTGGGCAACATCGAACGTCATGTGGGCCCACTGACGTTCGTGGGGGACCAGTTTACGGGCGTCGATAACCGCCTGTGCTCCTGGAGGACCAAGTGTGAGCACAGCGTCCACGCCGGTGTTTTCGGTCAGATATTCTGCGACGGCCCGCGCACAGGCCTCCGCATCGCCGCCAGGCACACGCAGCCGGTCTGACCTCAAGCCCTTTGCCCCGAAAGCCTGTTCGAAACCCTGATAGCGATCGGAATGGCAGATGTGGTCATGCAGGTAATGATCCACGCACATCCCGCTTTTCGGCGAAAGCTTGCCGATCAGATAGTTGCCAGCCAGACGTCCGGCATTGGTATCGTCGCCGCCAATGTAAAACAGATAGGGAATGCGTTCGCCTTGCGGTCGCGGGTCCCTGGCGTTGATTGCTATGACCGGTATGCCCCGCTGGATGACGGCACGAAGTGGCGCGTCGACCGCTTCCACGCGCGGAATGGTGGAGATGATGCCATCCGGCTGCGCATGCATGGCTCCCTCGATAAGGCCTGCCTGGATTTCGGGCGAAAATTTGCCAGGTCTCAGGTGCTCGACATCGACATCGTATCGCTCCGCAGCGTCCATAAGCCCCCTGCGGAAGACATCCCAGAACACGTCGCCGAGGATATCGTGGGTGATCGCATAGAACTTCAGGCGCTTAGGTCGCATCTCGACAAAACCACAAATGCATAGCTATTCATTTGTCCCTGTGCTACATGCCTGCCACTTGAAAATCAATCGAAAAGTTGACCCATGCGCAAGTACCGGATCGTCATTGTGGGAACCGGAAGAATAGCTGCAGTGCACGCCCGCGCCGTTCACCGCAATCCGTCGCTGGAACTCGCCGGCTTCGTCGATACCCTTGCACCGGGCAGTCTGCCGTCAGACTGGGGCCTACCTTGCTTCCCCACGCTGGGCGAGGCTGCAGGGGCGGTAGTGCCCGACGCTATCGTCGTCGCCTCACCGACAGACACGCATGTCAGCTATCTGGCGATGGCCTTCACTCTCGGTCTGCCTGCATTGTGTGAAAAGCCCGTTGCCCGTGATCGCCGCTCCATCGAGGCGGCAATTGACCTTGTGGGCAGATCCGGCCTTCCGGTCATACTCGGATTTCACAGGCGCTTCGATCCAATGCGGCGTGAAGTCCGGAACCGAATAGCCGCCGGCGACATCGGCAAAATCGAGCATATCCTCCAGCTAAGCCGCGACATATCCCTGCCGGATCGGACCGTCACGGCGCATCAGGGCGGTATCGTTGCTGATATGGTGGTCCATGACCTTGACGAACTCCTCTGGCTGGTAGGACGCCAGCCTGACCACCTTCACGCCCGCCTGGACAGGAACGTCGACCCCGGCCTTGCTGAGATCGGGGACCACGACACCGTGTCGCTGCAGCTGGAATGGGATGATGGTCCGGTAGGCCATATCTCGGCGACCCGACGGGCCGATCTGGTGGAACGCGTGGTTGAGGGCGCACGACAATAGGACGTGTCGTCGCCTCGACCTACACCCGACCCGTTCACCCCGTATCCACAACTGCGACCGTGACATTGTCGATGGCGCTCTTTGTCGCTAACCTGCCGGCTTGTGCATTGCAATTCAGCAGCGGAGTCGGGTGTGCGGCAGGACAATGAAAACGGCAGCAAGCAGCCGACGTTGCTAGATGCGGCTGGCGGTCCGGACGGCCGCGGCAGGCTGCAGCCGTCTTCGATCGACGTGGCACGTCTGGCCGGAGTGTCGCAGTCGGCAGTATCGCGTGCCTTTACCCCCGGGGCCAGCGTCAGCAAGAAGACGCGCGAGAAAGTAATCGCGGCGGCGCGTGAACTTGGCTACCAGCCAAGCATCCTTCCACGCATCCTGGTAACGCATCGCTCGCAGCTGATCGCCATTGTCATTGGCGGAATGTACAACCCCTACTACGCCAACATCTTCGAGCAGTTCACCCGCCAGTTTCAGGCGCAGGGCTACCAGGTCCTGGTGTTTTTCGTCGATCACAACGAGTACTTCGACGCAGCCATTCCCCTGATCATGCGCTATCGCGTCGACGGCATCATATCGGCGCTTTCCATAATGTCCAAAGACGCTGCTGACGAATGCGCCCAGATGCGTATTCCCATCGTCCTGCTGAACGGACGGCAGCAGAACAAATGGGTTTCCGCCGTCTGCTGCGACAATGTCGAAGGCGGCAGGCTGATTGCAAATCTCCTGTTCCAGAAGGGCGGAACGCGATTCGCCTACATCGCCGGTAACGAAACGCTCGCCAATACCGATCGCGAGCAGGGATTTGTCGGGCGCCTGAAAGAGCTGGGTGTCGAGGATGTCGAGATCGTAAAAGGCAATTTCCACTACGAGGGCGGCTATGAAGCCGCCCGTACCCTGTTTGCGGGAGAGAGCCCGCCTGACGCGGTGTTCTGCGCAAACGACCTGACTGCCATTGGGGCAATGGAATGCGCCCGCGTCGAGTACGGCCTGCGCATTCCCGAAGACGTCATGATTGCCGGCTTTGACGATGCGACATTTTCGAACTGGCCGTCCTATTCATTGACCACAGTCCGCCAGAATGGAGCGGAAATGGTTGACGCAGCCATCGCCGCGCTCAAGCTGCGCTGGCAGGAGGGCACTGCCGGCGGTGGTAGATTGCGCCTCGTTCCCGGAACGCTTTGCGAGCGAAAATCAACCGCACGCTAGCCCCGGACGTCTGCCAGTTCCGCCGGTTCGCTCGTTTCTATCTGGCATGGCATCGTGAACTGCCCAATTCTTTGCAGCTGGCACCCCGGTAGCGGCAAATCCTTCATGCATTTCAGGTTTCAGCTTGACTTTGCATAGCTATTCATATTTTAAGATCACACGCTCGACAGGATCGGTTGGCAGCGGACGAAAGTGCAGAAACAGGACCTCGGAATGGCCGGATCGAACGAAATTGGCATTGGCATGATCGGCTACGCCTTCATGGGCAAGTCACATACGCTTGGCTACCGCGATGTGCCTCTCATTGCTCCGGAGGCCGTGCCACGCCCAAGGCTGGTGTCGCTCTACGGGCGCGATGCGCAAAAACTCGAAGCAGCCAGAAATCGGCTGGGATGGGAACAGGGTGTCACTGACTGGCGCGATATCGTGGCCGACGACAGGATCCAGCTGTTCGACAATTCAGGTCCAAATGCGCTGCATGTCGAGCCGACAATCGCTGCAGCTCGAGCCGGCAAGCACGTGTTTTGCGAGAAGCCGCTTGGCCCAACTGCAGATGACGCCTTTGCGATGTGGGATGCAGCCCACTGGTCAGGCGTCAAGCATATGTGTGCCTACAACTATCGCTTTTTTCCGGCGCTGCAGCTCGCACGCGAGATCATCCAGTCCGGCGAGATCGGCGAAATCCTTCATTACCGGTCGCAGTTTCTCGTCTCCTCGTCTCTCGACGAAAAACGCCAGAAAAGCTGGCGCGATGACAGGCAGGCCGCAGGTGCGGGAGCGCTCGGCGATCTCGGAGCGCATCATATTGATCTCTCACGCTTCCTGATGGATGCTGACCCAACGACCGTGCAGGCCGTGACGCGAATAAAGGTCGGCGCTGCAAGCGATGGCGGCCGGATCGAGACGGACGACCAGTTTGCAGCATTGTTCGACTATGACAACGGCGCGCTCGGCGTCGTCGAGGCGTCACGGGTCGCTGGCGGTCATCTGGTTACAAGCAGGATCGAAGTCGACGGCTCAAAAGGGTCGATAGCGTTTTCAATGCAGCGTCTCAATGAGCTGCGTGTTGCTGGGGCCGACAAGGCCTTCCGGACAATTCCGGTCATGCGAAGCGCTGATCCCTACCAGTCAAACTGGTTTCCGCCAGGCCATCCGCTTGGTTGGGTAGACACATTCAGCCACGAGGCCGTTCACATTCTGGGTGCGATTGCCGGGTTGCACGAGGTCGCTCCGATCGGAGCAACGTTCCGCGATGGCTACTACTGCTCCGAAATCATCGATGCAGCGATCAGGGCCGCCAGCCTCGGTCAGCGCGTCAACATCTCCTACCGAAGCGTGGTCGAGTGAAGGGATAGTCTGATGCGTATCTTCATCAGCTGGCCGGGCTTCGATCGCGCCGGCGCGACCACAGGCAGACGCCTCCTGGAGGCCGGCCATGAACTGGTCCTCGCGCCGAAGCTTGGCGTTCGGACGCCGGACGAATTGACGCATCTGGCGGCAGGTTGTGCCGCTGCAATCGTCAGCACGGATCCATTCACGGCCGAGGTCCTTCGCGCGCTTCCGGATTTGCGGATAATTGCCCGGGTCGGCGTCGGGTTCGATTCGGTCGATCGCGCCATGGCTGATGAACTGGGAATTGCAATTTCAATCACCCCGGGCATGAACGCCGAGACCGTGGCAGACCACACGCTGGCGCTCATCCTTTCGGCCGTTCGCAAGATTCCCCAGCAGGACAACTCGGTCAAGGCCGGCCGCTGGGAGCGCGTAGGCCCACTGACGCCCGGCGAACTGCCGGGCAAAACCGTTGGACTTGTTGGCGCCGGCACCATCGGGCGCGCAGTGGCGCGCAGACTTGCCGGTTTTGGGGTCACAGTCTGCTTTTTCGATGCCCAGGTCGACGCGCTTGCCGGCGCCGAAAAGGTTGCCAGTTTCGAAGAGCTTCTGAGCCGTTCAGATATCGTCAGCCTCCATGTTCCCCTCATCGCGGAGACCAATCACCTCATCGATGCCAGCGCAATTGCCCGGATGAAGCCCACGGCCATTCTGGTGAATACATCCCGCGGCCCCGTAGTCGATCAAAAGGCGCTTTTCGAGGCTCTGCGGGAGGGAAGGCTGGGCGGCGCGTGTCTCGACGTTTTCGAAACGGAGCCACCCGGCGCCGATACCCTTCGTGACGTCCCCAATCTGGTCTGTGCAGCGCATATGGGTGGCATCAGCCATGAATCCATAGCGCGCATGACTGGGTCGGCAACACAGTCCGTTCTTGAGGTGCTTGCAGGACGAATGCCCGACACGGTCGTCAACCGTGACTCCCTCCGGGGGAGCCAATGAGCGCACATCAGGCCCCTTCGTTTCGCTCGCGACTGCGTTCTGGCGCGCCGCTCATCGGTACGTGGATCAAGACGCCCAGCCGCACTGTGGTTGAAGTCCTTTCGAGCTCGACGCTGGATGTCCTGTGTCTCGATGCCGAGCACGCACCTTTCGATCGTGGCGACCTGGACGGGTCGATCTTCGCTGCCCGTGCTCTCGGTATGCCAGTTCTTGTCCGTCCTGGCACGGCATCGGCCGACAGCCTGCTGAACTGCCTCGATCTGGGTGCCGTCGGGGTGGTCGCGCCCCACATCCGCAGCGGCGAAGAGGCCGACCGGCTGGTCCGCAGCGCCTTGTTCGGTCCTGGTGGGCGCGGCTACGCTGGTTCAACGCGTGCGGCAGGCTACACACGCAAACCGATGGCTGAACACCGGGAGCGCTCCACAGAGGACACGGTGATAGTCGCCCAGATCGAGGACCGGGAAGCTCTCGACAACCTGTCTGACATCATCCGCATCGAACGCCTGGACTGTCTGTTCATCGGCCGGGTTGATCTCACCATTTCGATGGGAGCTGCTTCGCCCAAAGATCCGCAGGTGTTGGAAGCCGTCGATGAAATCTGCCGGAAGGCTGCCGAAGCCGGAATGCGCACGGGCATGTTCGTCTCGGATCTTTCTGAACTTCCTGGCTGGCTGGCACTGGGGTCCAGCCTCTTCCTGCTGTCGAGCGACCAGGCCTTTCTGCAGGAGGGGGCTCGCTCTCTCCGATCCGCATTCGAGATTTCCACCCGCCAGGGCACTGAAACTTCTTTGATGGAACCCAGATCATGAACGTAGCTTTGATAACCGGCGCATCGCGTGGACTGGGTGCCGTCATGGCCCGCTGCATGGCGGCAGATGGCTGGGCAGTGGCAGTCAACTATGCCAGCGACGAAAAAAGCGCCTCACAGGTGGTGCGCACGATCGAGGCGGGTGGGGGGAAAGCATTTGCGGCACGTTTCAGTGTCGTTGACAGAGACCAGCTGCGTATCGGCCTGGATCAGATATGCGACGCTCTCGGACCGGTCGATCTCATCGTGAACAATGCAACGGGACCGCAGCCGGAAATGCCGCTGATGGAGCAGTCGTGGCAGACGTACCTCGACCAGCTCGAGTACTTCGTCAGGGCGCCGCTTGAACTGCTCCAGCTTGTGCTGCCGGACTGGCGCGCCCGCAAGTCCGGCAGGGTCATCAATATCGGCTCGGAGATTGCCGAGCTCGGCAACCCGAATTTCGGCAACTATGCGTCAGCAAAGGGAGCGATGCTGTCAATGACGCGCTCCTGGGCCAAAGAGCTCGCCCCGGAGGGAATAACGGTAAACCTGGTCGCGCCGGGCTGGATTCCGGTAGAACGCCATGCCGGCGTGCCCCAGGCCAGCCGCAGCTGGTACCTCGACCGGACGCCCCTTGGCCATTTTGGCACTCCCGAGGACATAGCCCACATGGTCGCCTTTCTGGCATCGCCGAAAGCGAGTTTTATCACTGGTCAGAAGTTCGCAGTGAATGGTGGTCGGACGCTTCTGTAGGAACCACGCTCCGGCAACTTTCAGATTACAAGGAGGCATCGAGGCGAAGGTCTGAGATGGTCAAACCATTGAAGTCCGGCGTTGTGGGTGTCGGAACAGTAATTGCCGAATCCAATCATATAGTTGGACTTGGATGCTGAGAATGTGATTCAGGCCATGCTCAACAGCTGATTCAAGTGCGGCGCCGGAAACCTCGGGGAAGTGCAAAAGTTGCATCCCGCGTCCCAATGCTTGCCGGTTGCACCTCAGTCCTGCGTCTTGAGGAAGTCCGAGACAGTGCGCATGCAGAGCTCCCGCTCCTCGACATGCGGCATGTGGCTCGAATGCTCGAACAGTACCCATCGAATACCCGGAACGCGCTCCACATAGGGTCGAACTACCTCGGGCGTGGCCTCGTCGTGGCGGCCCGAAATCAGCAGTGTCGGTACCGCGATGTCGGGCAGCCGGTCCTCGATGGTCCAGTCCTTCATCGTGCCGATGACGTGGAATTCGGTCGGGCCGTTCATGTTGCGGTAGACCGTGTTGTCCTCGTCCATGATGGCGAAGGTTCGCGCCACCTCCGGCGGCCATGGGACGACCCGGCAGACATGTCGGTCGTAGAACACGCGCGAGGCTGCTACATATTCAGGATCGGTGATCGTGCCGGCGGCCTCGTGCCGTGTGAGCGTATCCTGGACGTCGGCGGGCAGTTCACGGCGCAGCCGATTGGCCTCGGACACCCAGGTGCGCATGTTGGCCGGCGAGTTGGCGATCACCAGGGCCTTGAGGCCTTCCGGCCGGCGCACGGCATGCTCGGCGCCGAGCATGCCGCCCCAGGACTGGCCAAGGAAGGCGTAGCGATGCTCGATCCCGAGCGACCGCAACAGCGTATCGAGTTCGTCAAGGAACAGGTCGACGGTCCAGAAGTCTGGTCCCTTCTCCGGCAGCCGAGTGGAGTTGCCATTTCCAAGCTGGTCGTAGTGTATCACGGCCCGGCCATCGAGAGCCGCGATGTCCTTGAAAGTGTCGACATAGTCGTAGGTGCAGCCTGGTCCCCCATGGGCGACCACCAGGGGGAGCCTCGGCGAATCTAGGTTGCCGGCGATGCGGTACCAGGTGCGGGAGCCGCGAAACGCGACATGGCCTTCCTTCGCTTCCGTCACGGCGGCTCTCCTCGTTGCGGCGGGCATCGTAGGGCGAGCCTGCCCGAGGCGGCAGCTATGAAAAGTAATAGGGTCTCTTCGTCAGTTGTCGAGCAGGCGGAAATGCGCGGCGCGAACGACGGCCTGCGTTCGGTTCCTAGCGCCCAGCTTCCTGGCGGCGGCCGTGAGGTGCATGACGACAGTAGGAACCGAGCGCCCGATGACGCGCGCGATCTCCTTGGCAGAGAGCCCATGTGCCGAATGGCGGAGACACTCGCGCTCACGCTCGGTCAGCGCCGGCAATCGCGGACTGAGGGCCGAGCGGTTGTAGTAGGCGTAGGCCGCGTCATGGAAGACATGCGCGAGCAGGCCGAACTGGGCGATGCTTCCGGGATCGCGCGGAACATCTTCTCCGGCGCCGAAACGTACCCCGGTGACCGTGGCATAGCCGCCGCGCGGCATATGAATGGGGATCGTCACGCCTCGGGTGAGATCGCGCTCTCGCAGATATCGCGCCACCGGCTCCGTCGTCTCGTTGAGTAGCGCGCGTATTTCCGTGTCGGCTCCATCGTCGTAGTTCCAGGCGAAGGGCCTGGAACTGTGCGCGGCGACGAGTTGCACGGGATCGATGCGGAAGTAGCCGCGATCGCACCAATAGTCGTACATGTCGTCATCGATGTTACGCAGCTTGAGCATCGACGGGATCATGATCGAGCCGTCGAGGTCGTAAGGCACGGGCGTATAGTCGTATATCAAGGCTTCGTAGCCGAGGCCGCGCATCGCTACGAACGCCTCGTCGATGCAACCGTCCAGGGTGCCATGGCGAGCGAAGCGCCGCCTGATCGTGGTGATTTCGTCCAGCATGAGCTCTTCCGCCGACACCCCTCCCGGACC
>NZ_QZWZ01000056.1 GCF_003601975.1 Mesorhizobium waimense | reverse complement strand
GTCGGTTCCGCCGGGTCGTGAGAACCTCCAATGTAGTGTCCATGGAGAAACTCCTTGTCGCTCGTCCATGGAAACTCGATCACAGATCAGGCGACAGCGGGCAATGTGGGGGCAGAACACCGGTTACTCCGTACCTCATGAAGCTCGGCAACATTGGCCGCCAGGAAGCGTTGGCTTTGATCGCCAGGCATAGTGGGGACAGAGACAAAATCACTGCCGAGCTGTTTTTGCGGAGAGGTCGATCACAATAGGCTTTGACGCGCTAGCCACCTTTGTACGCTGGTGGGCTCTGATGGCCCTTACATCATATACGGTGGATAATACCAATCGAGAGCTTTGGCTTCCTCTTCGGGCGTCATCGGGCGAATCTCCCATGAGTCCGTTCTCGCGATGTAGCGTCGCCAAACGGGCATGCCCGCTGCGTTGATGTCTGCATGCCAGCCAGTAAAACCCAACAGAGGCAGCAGCGCTTGTCGGATCGATCGAAGACGCCTCGCTACTGCCTTGCGCATTGGATGACCCCACCGATGGGCCTTTACGCCCAGAATGCCTCCCAGGCGTGGAGGTCGTAGATATACTCCCGGCCGTCCATCACCTTGCCGCCCTTGATGTCGAAGACGATGCAAGTGAGCATATCCAGCCGTTTGCCATTCCGCTCCGCGGTATCGCGATGGACGGCGACCACCGATCCGTCGTCGCTCTCCGTTACGTGCAAGAGATTGGATTTGAAGGTCCCGTGAGTTTCGCTTCCCAACCGGCCGAAGTGGCCAAAAATCGCTTCGTGACCCTTGTAGTCTCCGGCGAGCGAACTCTTCCCCGGACTATGCCACGTGCAGGACGCGTCGATCGTTTGCGTGAGCGTATCCATGTCTCCGGCGTCGAACGCCGCATAACCGCGCCGTACGAGATCGGAGTTCTGACTTCCCAGCGTCACGTCTGCCATAACTTCCCTCCCGTTGCTGATCCAACCGTGCTGGGTCGCGTGACAGCCTGAACAGCGTCGGCCCAACTCCCGGTTTGGCAAATTATAGGCCGTTCATTCGAATATTCAATTTTGCTAAAATGCTTCGGAGCTAAGATTTAGGCGTCACGCCTCGATCGTTCCGTGAGTCTGCGTATGCGTTTGAAGTTCGTCCCGCCCTTGATGCCGACGCTCGTCGAGAAGCCTCCCGAGGGCGATGGCTGGTCCCATGAAATCAAGTTCGACGGCTACCGCTCCCCAGATCGTCCGGGACGCCGACGGTGTGCGCATCTTCACCCGGCGTGGTCTGGACTGGACTTCGAAATACCGCGACCTCGCAAAGGCTGCCGCCGACCTGGAGGCTGAAGGCGCCATCATCGACGGCGAGATCATCGTGCTCAATGATGCAGGCCTGTCTGACTTCAGCGAGTTGCGCAAAGCAATCACCCGGCGCCAACACGACCTCTATTTCGTCGCCTTCGACCTCCTGCACCTAAATGGCCACGATCTGCGAGACATGCCTCTAGAAGGACCGCCGCGAGATCCTGGCCGAGATGATCCGGGAAGGCGGGCGCATCCAATTCAGCCAGGCGTTGCCGGGCGATGCCAAGGCGATCTTCCACCTGGTCGACCAGGCCGGACTTGAAGGCATGGTGTCGAAGCGTCGCGACAGCAAGTACCGAAGCGGCAACTCGACGGCCTGGCTGAAGACGAAGGCTTTCACGATCGACGAATACGACCTGCTCGGCGTCGAGCGCGAGGCCGGCAAGCCCGCGTTCGCTTTGATGGCCGACCGAGGCACAGGCCGCTATGTCGGCTCGGCCTTCATCACCCTAAACCGGGAGATGCGCGAACGGCTCTGGCAGCGTGTCCAGGAGCACGCAGGGACGGCGCCCAAGGGCATGAAGCGGCCGGCGACGCAATGGGTCAAGCCGGGGCTGATCGGGCGTGTGAAGCACCTACGCGGCGAGGAGGATTTGCGCCATGCCTCATTGCAGGGTTTTCGGGAAGAGACGGGCTAGCCCGGCGCCTGGGCGACGACCATGGCTGCATGCATTGGGATCTGATCAAGGTTCTGTACTGCCAGCCATGCCGTGACGCCGGCCGTAAGGACCACAACCTGGCCTTCACAAACCACGCCGTGACGCCGGACAAGAGGCGGTGAAGATGGACTCCCCGGTCGGCACGCCGTGGTCATAGATTCCGCCCTTTGAACGCCTCCATTATTCGATCATCGCTTAAGGCTACATCCAGAACACCAATTAGCCGCTCGCGCGAATTTAGTGCCTTCTGTCGTGAACCGGCGTGGGCAAAGAAATTCGTAGTCACAGAACTGGTCAGCCTATGAGGCGGATGCAACGTTGGTTAGCTCGCTGGACAGCGTGCGTCAGAAGCTGCTCAACAAGGACGATGATTGGCAATGGTCGCTGATCAATACATTCCGCGAATATTGCCGAGCGATAGGCATCAACAGACCCTCAAGCGACCCGATCCAGGTCATGCATTTTCAATTGCGCCATGCGATCGAGCAAAGCAGGGGAGTGCGTGCCGGCTCCTCCAAACCGCATGGTCACACACTGTCGCTGGCCTATGCCGCCGCCGCGGTCAAGGCGCTCACGCTCGACCACGGCCGCAAGGCTGCTGCAGCTATAAGCGAAGTGGCAAAGGCGACCGGCTTCGATAAGCAGGATGTCCAGAATTTTTACCATGCATTGAGCCGAGATCGCGCGCCGAAAGAAGCTCCGGCCGCCTACAATTTTTGCCTCACCCAAATGCGGGAATGGTCGGCCGATGTGATTTTAGCGTCCCTCTCGGGCATCAGCATTTTTGTGGAATAGCCTAGTTCATATCACAAACCGGCACTGCCACCTTTCGTTGCGTGAACACCCCACGCAACGCGAGGACTATCATGGAAGACACGTCAGACGATCTGGTTCCGATCACGGTTGCTTGCCAGTTGATCGGTGGCAGAGAGACACCCATCACCCCTTCCACACTCTACAAGGGCATCAAGTCCGGACGCTTTCCGGCGCCGCTTAAGCTTGGACCCGGCACGTCCCGTTGGCGCCGTAGCGAGATCATGGCCGTGCTTGATAGGGCATCGGCCGCGCGTCAACCGGAGGCCGCATAAATGGCTGTCCCGAAAAGCTTCAAGAAGTACTGGCCACGCGACCGCATTGACCGGCTGGTCAAGCTGCAGGCGGTTGCAAAGGCTCGCGGGCTGCAGATCGTCGCTCGCAATGGCGGAGACCGGCGTGTCTTCCTGGCCTACTTCGCCATCCGGCAAGGCAATGATCTGCTGGCGTCCTTCTGGGACATCGATCAGGCTGAAAACTGGTTCAAGGAGACCGCATAAAATGGCCGCCTCGCTTCCCTATCTCGTCGCCGGCACAGCAGTCATTTTCGTAGCCGCCATACTTCTGGGGATCATCCCATGAGGACGGGGGCGCTTCCCATAGGCGGCTCGACTGGCCTCAGTCATGAGCATCCGCATTCGATCGACGAGGCAGCGCAATGGCTGGCCACAACGCCACCACGCCAGCGTCCGGCGCCGTTGGTCCCGGCCATGCGCGAAATGTTCAACTTGACCCCGGTCGAGGCATGCGCCGCGATCAGGGAAAGCCACTTGATCAAAGCGAGGTCGACATGACCGATCTCGCCTGGATGAAAGTCTACATCGGCACCGAGACGGCTCTGACAGGCCACCTCTCTGCCGAAGAGTTCGGCGCCTACGAACGCTTGCGTCGCCACTATTGGCAGCATGGTTCGTTGCCGGAAGACGACACGCGCCTGATGCGAGTGATTGGCGTTGAGGCTGACAGGTGGCAAGGCGTCGCAAAAGCCGTTGGTCCGCTCATTGCTGAAGGTCTACGACGGCTCGACCTGGAGCGATCGGAAGCTGCTTCGAAGCGTGAACGGAAGGTCGCCGCCGGCCGCAAAGGCGCTGAAGCGAGATGGCAGATCGATGGCAAAACCAATGCGAATGCCAATGGCACAACCATAGCAGCCGCAATAGCAGAACCATCGGTTTGCCAATGGCCATCAGCATCAGCATCAGAGGAAGTACGCTACGAAGACAAGGTAGCGCCTACGCCTGCACGCGCGCGAGACCCGATACCGTTGTTCTGCTCTGATGCCCAGGCTCGGCAATGGCTGCTCGCACATGACGTATTTCCCGGTGATCTCGACGGTCTCGCCCGCAAGATGGTCGACGGCGATCTGGTCTGGTCGGACATCGAACCGAGCGCCGCATGACCAGGGTCCATGAGCGCGTTTGCTTCAGCCAACATGGCCAGCGCTTGCTCGACCTTTTGAGCAGAAGCGTCCGTGCTCGCGATGTGCCTCACCAATTGCCGCCCCAGCCGCGCGAGCCTTTCGGCGCGATACACGTCGCCGTATCTTGCAGTCTCGAGGTGGAGGGTCGCGAGCATCATGGGCGACGATTCCAAAAATCATCTAGAAGAATAATTCGCAAAAACCCCTTTCGTTCCGTTGTCCAACCTTACGCTATCGCAAAGGGGCGCGACGACGAATGACCGCGCCCGATCCCGCGACCGATTGCCGACCGCCATTCGAGCCATCGCCCGAGCTCGTCGACCAGGCCGAGCGGTTTTTGCTGGCCTGCCGATCAATCCCTGGCCGGCCTGCCGACAAGCTTGCCCGCCGGTTCCGGCTGACCACAGGCGACGCGCGGCGGCTCTGGCGGTTGATCACGGATGGCCAGCGATGAGCGAGATCGACCGCGCCACGCTCCTCGCTGGCCTCGCCGCAATCGCCGCGGAGGTCGAGCGGCTGGCAGGGCTGATCGCCGACGAGCCCGGGCCGGTCGCGACCAGCGCGGACACCTTCGACGCTGAGGGTCTCGTCGACAGCGCGATTGCAGCGCAACGGTTTGGGATCTCGAAGCAGGTTGTTCGGCGCCTGTGTCGCGAGTTTCCCGACATCGGGCACAAGGTCGTAGGCCGCCATCGGGTGAGCCTGTCCGCGCTTCGCCGGCACCTTCGAGCGTGAACGTTTCGAACGTTTCGAACGCTTCCCATTGAACGTTTCGGCGCGCACGCTCCGCCCATGAGCACAAAACACCTGAAGATTACCGGCCTGGCAATGACCTCGCGTGACTTTGAGATGGGTCGGCTTCCGAGCGGTCGACCGTTGTATTTCGCGCCAGAGGGGGCTCGATGCAGTTTGCCGGTCCCGTTGCTGTATAGGCACACGGACGACATGCGTCTCGGCAATGTGGTCGAGCTAATGCCGTCGGCAGATGGTTTGCGCTTCGTGGCGATCGTCACAGACCCGGCCGCCGTTGAACGGGTCCAGAATGGCGACTGGCTCGGCGTCAGTATTGGCGCCGGCAAGGTGACCGACGTCGATGATGTCAAACCCTTCACCGCAACCGGCTGGAGCGTCTTCGAAGTTTCGTTGGTAGAAGACGGCGGTCAACTGAACCCGGCCGCGCGCGTCACGACGATAGTGGAATTGCCGGCGGCGGTGAATAACAGCCCGTTTACGTTCAAGCTCCCCCGTCTTCATGGGCCCCTTCCCAAGCGCCTGAACACCCCCGCCGATATTGATGCTTTCGGCCGTGCCGTTTTCGGGCCGGTAGTCTGGGCGAAGCATCAGGCCAACCGCCAGCGCGAGAGGCAGAAGCGCATCGCGCACGACATCGCCGAGCGCGGCGAACTGACGGCGGGGCTGATGGGCTGATCCATGCTAATACCGTCTCCCGAGCGTCTCGCCGCAATCAGCCGCAAGGTTGAACTGATGGTGCGCGCGAACAACGAACGCGACTTCGGTCCTGGTTCGATGATCAACCGTGCCTATCATGGCACAGACGGCGCTGCCGTGTGGAAGTCCGCGCCGGACGGCGAGATAGTCGAGACCGAGCCGGCCAATCGTCGCCGCTGGATTGAGGGCATTGCGTCGACACGGCGCCCGTCGATCTCCGGCCGCGGGAACAAGATGATCTTGAGCCCGATGGCTGCGTCGGTTCGTCTACCCCTGTCGCTCAAGTCCGGACATGATCGCGGCGAGGTCGGACGCGTCCACTATCTTCGCCGCACTGCCGACCAGATCATCGCGCTCGCCGCAGTGTATGACACGCCCGCCGGCGATCACTTGTGGTCGCTCATCCGCTCAGGTGAAGTCAGAAGCTTCAGCGTGCTCGCCAGCGATCAGGTCGACGATGCAGTGGTCGACGGCTTCCTCCATCTCAAGTCCTGGCGCATCGGCGAGATCAGTTGCGTCCGCGAGCCTGCCAACATCGACTGCCAATTCTCGATCATCCTCGATGACGGGCAGCCTGTTCATGTCGAGCCAATGCCGCCGCGCGTTCCCTATGCCGGCGCGTGGAAGTCCGACCAATGGTTCAAGACCGGAAGCTTCGCAACGCATCGCGGTAGCTTGTGGCACGCGAATGTCGACACGAAGGGCATCGTCCCTGGTGGTGCGGATGGCAACCGCTGCTGGCAATTGGCGGTGAAGAACGGCCACGCCCACAAGCTCGAGGACAAGCAGGAGGCGGAACAATGACGAGCTTTGAATTGGAGATCGACCGCATTACGCAAGAGTCGATCGAGGCAGGCATGCCCGAGAACGCGGCACATGCTGCGCGTGCTTCGCTGCGCCGTAAGTATGTCGAATTGGTCAACGCCGCGGAGGTCGACATAAGCAGGGGAATGCCGCTGCTTATGGATGCGACCGAGACCGAACGGCTGTTTTCCATTGCGCAAACCGCCGCGCTGCAGGCAGCAGGCGCCAAGGACCAGCTTGATGAACTGACCGACCGGATATTTCGAGCGCTGGCCGCATTCGTCAGTCGCGGCCTCGCTGAGCAGGCAGACAGGCGTGAGGCGCTTAGGGTCGTGCGGAATTGATCACGATGACACGGCAGCGGCCGTCGCCAATACAACCAGGGGGCGGGGGTCAAGAATCGAAAGTTGCATTACCCCTTTGAACCGCTCCGGGCTCACGGAGACTCTACGTGCGCGCGCCGAGTGAAGTCTAGAAAATCGGATTGAGGTGAATTTTCATGGCGAAACGGGGACGTCCGACCAGAGCAGCGGCATCGAAGCGGGCGCTTAAGGGCGTCGATGTCGACGCTGTCGACCCGTTGACTGTCCTGCGACAGATCGCGAGCGACACCTCCGCGCCGGCTAGTTCACGCTTGGCGGCTGCAAAGGCGTTGCTGGCGCAGGGTGGCCGCAAAAAGGACGGCGGCGACGGGTCCGAGAATGATCGAATTTCGGCGCGCGCTCTGACGCTTTTGAAGGGCGGCAAGCGATGAACGAGAACGACCGCATCCCGAGAGTTGGCGAATATCGCGGCGTGGGGCTCCATGATAACCAATCGCCGGAACGGCTTGCGGTGGTGAAGCGCGAGCTCGACAGCGTGCTCGATCTCGCCGATGCCACGCTGCTTGTTGAAATCGTCGGCGACGTAACGTGGTCTCCCGAGGCCCGCTTGACTGCCGCGGCAAAGCTTAGGGCGATGCATCAGATTGCCGCCGAGGATCGCAAGTCGAGGCCGATGTTCGACTTGGCCTATGTCGTCGCGTGCACCGCCGCGCTCGACTCCCGATATTGGCGCTCGCCATGGTACTACGGCTCGTTGCTCGACCCCGGCCGCGGGCCTCACGAAGCCGGTCCGGTGCCGCGCCCATCGCCGCTTGCTGACGACGAACGGGGTGCCCGATGAGCCTCCCAGAGATCGGCTTCTTCCCCCGCGCCTTGGCGGTCACCGTGCCGCTGGTGGGAGTATTTGACATGACGAGTTGGGACGGAATCCGCGCTTGGCTACGTGCGTACGGGCCGAACGAACAATTCGCGATCAGCAACGAGGATGAAGAGAAATGCCGCTTGCTGTCAATCAACTGATCGGATTCGGCGCTCGGCAGCCTTCTCCCGGCGGCGGTGGCGGCGGAGGCGATCCGAACTTTGCCAACGTCGTGTTGCTGCTCGGTTTCGAAGGCACTGACGGCGCCACGACAACCACGGACGAAAGTCCATCGGCGCATTCGCCGATCACCTTCAATGGCAACGCGCAGATCGACAGCGCGCAGGCCAAGTTCGGCAGTTCATCCTGTCTCTTTGACGGTACTGGCGATTATCTCTCAATCCCAGACAGCCCGGATTGGGATCTGTCGGACGCGAATTCTGATCAATTTACCATAGAATTTTGGATACGGCCGCACGCCAATGTTGGCAATCAGCGCATCATGGCCCAAGCGCCATCAAATGGTGATGTCAGCTGGTATATCAACAGCACCTGGGAGGTCGGACCAGCCTCGCAAGTTTCGTTCAACTCGTCGTACAACGGCGGACTGCCTCCCAACGTATCGGTTGGCAATGGCGGCACGGTTATGGCGCTCGATTTCTGGCATTTTATAGCCATCTCGAAAAACAGCAGCGGGAAGCTGCGCCTATGGTGCAATGGCACGCTGGACGGCACTTCAACGCCGGCAGATTCGACCATCTTCAACTCCACAGGAGCGCTTGAGATCGGGCGTCTCCTTGGCGGCACAGCCAACCTCAACGCCTGGCTCGATGAAATCAGGATCACCAAGGGCGTCTGTCGCTACGACACCGATGGCTCAATCACGGTGCCGACTGCGGCTTTCCCGCGCTCATAGCGAGGCCATGTGCGCGATACCGAACTGACCGAGCGTCCCGGCCGCGGCTGGACGCGCTGGGCCGAGGGTGTGGGAGAATACGAGATCGAACGCACTTGGTGGCAAGCCAGGGTGCTGCATTTTCCTAAGCTCAATGTGTCGGTCTGGTTTGATGGATCGCAGATGGTCGGGCTCGAGCACTGGGGCTTTCGCGAACCGAAATGGTGCATGCGAATCCCTCCGTCTGATTGGAAGCCTATGCCGGCCGGCTACAGGCTGGAGTCCGAGCAGGTTTGGTTGCTGTGGCACGCGGCCACAGGCGGGCGCCAGAGCGCGCTGAGGCCCCCAATCAGAAGCTATCGACGCTGCCGTCAGCGTATATGATCCGCGTTGAACGGCCTCATAAGACCGGGACCACGCGGGGCGGAGCCCATTTCTGCTCTACGATCTCGGGACCTGGCATGTATGTCCTCAGGATCACAAAGAAGGAGCCGCTCTTTGTGCTTGGCAGCCAGTTAGATTCCTTGGCCATACCCGGTGACTCACTCTGGATGTAGAGGGTCAGGCCGCCGTCAGCATCCTGTTTCAAGTTCGGCGTGCGATTGCCGATAGAGTAGCGGTCGATCGAGTTATCGACGAGATTGTAGGTCGGGTCATACATGGTGATGGACCAGAAAGCCTCGACCTGCGGCAATTGCCCGGGCGGAAAGCGCAACGTGTATCGCTTGGTCCCATCGAAGGCCTGCCCCGTAGCGTCGAGGGCGGTGTTGAAATACACGGCTTCAGCAGGGTCGTTCGAGATGATTCCGCTGAGGGCTTGCAAAGCAGCACGCAGCAGAAAGTCGTCACTCAAACCGGCCCGCCCCACCGCCGAAGGCGGAATGTTCCAACCATTGACCTGTTTTCCGAGCGCGCCCGAACGTATCACGTCGTTTAGAAGCGCACGCCCATCAACCGCCGCTCTCGCCAGGCCGCGCTTGGTGCCGGTATCCATTCCGTCGAAATCATCTTGCCCTGGACCGATCCCAACCCTGGCGAACAGTTCCACCAGTTTGGCGAGCCTCGCCTCGGGCGGATTTTCCGTCATCGCCTTGTTCATGGTTTTCCACTCGGCCAGCGGATCGGTTTTCGGGTCGAAGGGCGCCCAGACATCGCGGCTCTCGGGCAACATGGCATTCTGCTTTCCCCAAAGGCTGAGCGGGACAAGCGTGTATTGATCCTGCAGCTTGCGCACGGCGGGCACGTCCGCCTGACCATCAACGAGCGTGCGTCCAAGGATTAACACGCTGTTGGTGCGTGACGTAGGGAGAGCCTTCACTCCTTCGGGTAGCGCGCCTTTCCAGTTCGGGCCGACGATGGCAAAACTTCCCGCCTTGCCACCGGTGGTGCGCTTACCGACATAGGCGAAATTGTCGGAGTCAATGCCTGCGATCTCAAAGGTGAAGTAGCGATCGCCCATCTCGGGATGGGAAAGGATGATGGGCTCCTTGGTCACATCTACCCAAGCAGAGGAATAGAGTGCGTCGTTGTTAGGCGAACCGCCATCACGGTATTCGGCGGTGGCCAGGTCCCGCACATTGTAGAAATGATTGAGCGGCGCATAGGGCGTGATGCTGCCCGTCGGCTTGGGCTGCGTCACCCAATCCCACCGCAGGCTGGGTAAATACACGTATGGGAAGCCGAACACATAGGCCTGCATGCCCAGGGTATAGGCGTATTGTTCCTGCCAAGCGGGCTTGGCTGCCGCGTCCTGAGCGGCACTAGCCCCGGCCGTCCAAGCTAAGAAGACGCCTGCGATCAATAAAATCGACTTTCGGGCCAGAACGTTCATGACAAACCCTCCCACCGGATAAACCGAACAGATGGGTCAATTTAGCATCGATCATGCCTTCGGAGTCGGAAGCTGCTGAAATTTTGCGCAACAAGGGGGAGGACGCAAGCTCGCTTTAGCCGCCAGCGTCTTGGCCACCCTTCCTCAGCCTCACCCCGGCGCCGCCGCCATTCTCAGCGATGAACTCGACGCCAGATGTACTGGCCGGCGGCCAGGTGAACAAAGGTCAGGGGCTCGTGTAGTTGCCGTCAACGACGCCACCGAGTTTCTCGTCAAGGCTTCCCTTTATGATGGCTACGCCTTTGCCATGCGTGTCGGCGGCATCGCAATACGCAGCGATCGCGATGCTCAGTCGCCCCTCGTGGCCGGCATCCCTCCATCTTTCGGTCGAGACGTGTACGAATATTTGAGGTCCGCTAAAATCGGTGGCGTCGCTGCGCCTGATGCTGTCTATCGTGTTATCCCACGAAGCAAGCACGGCTTTCGCGTTGATCTTGGCGCAGTCTCCGTAGACTCCGGCATTGACGCCCGAAGCAACAACGCCACTGGTAGAGCTCGCGCTGCCCGTCGCACTCCCGTCATGGCCCTTGAACATCCAAACAAGGCCGATCGCGACGACAGCGACGGCCGCAATCCTTGTCCTTTCGCCCATACTTCGACGCCCCCTCACGTTGCGCCAAGGATGCAGCGCAAGCTTCGCCCCCGCAAGGGCGCGCTTGACGATTTCAGCGAATGAGAACACCTTAGGCGCGCCGGTCGGTAGCGACGAACTGCCGACCGGCACTTTGCCACCGGAAGCCTTGCAGGGCCTGCAGTGACACACATCAGATTTAGCACTCCGTCACAGATTCGCTAGGCGTTTGCCCGGCTTCCTCAACATTTGGAGAGGAAGTCACAGATGACCACAATCACACGCCGCGCCGCGCTTGGCGCACTAGCCTCTATTCCGGACATAGGTGCCGCGACAGAGGCTTTTCCGTCAACCGGCTCTACCACACCAGAAACTATCGACGATCGAATCAGGCGCCTCGCAGGGGAGCTTTCCGCCGCAATGGAAGGTATGCACGGCGGGGCATGGCGGGTTACCGTCGATCATTCGGCCGGCTTCGCTCTCATTGTGCAGCAGCGCGGGGTGCAGTCATGAGCGACATGATCGAGGCGACCCTCTCCAGCAGAGACACAGAGATCGCTGCGGCTGAACAAAAAATGAAGCGGCTGGGAAGGGAGCTGGCCGCCGCACTCGACGAATTCTTGCGGGCGTCAAATTCGGTCGGTTATCCGGTCTGCCTCAGCGTCTATCCTCGATCGCTCGGCAGGAACAAGTGGCTGGAGGAGCCAACTCTCAACTGAGATTTTGCCGACGTCGGCAAAAATGGGCCCGCTGCCTCTGGTGGCGGGCTTTTTCGTCAAGCAAACCCGATCGCCGCACATATAGCGCACATAGTGGGTTTTTTTGGATTTTCGGACCTGCCTTAAGTCCTTGAAAAGATTGGCTCCCCGGGCCGGATTCGAACCAGCGACCAACCGGTTAACAGCCGGTTGCTCTACCACTGAGCTACCGGGGAACAGCGCTCTCATGTGAGTGGCGCAGCCTATAGCAAACCCGTTTCGCCTTTGCAAAGAAGCATTTCGTATTTTTTCTGGGCTTTTTTGCATGATGATTTCTGGCAATCGTCGGCGGGGGGCCTCATATGAGCGGTTCTGCTCACCGCCGTGGAGCGAAAAGGCGGTTGCGGCATTTACCGGCGGGTGTCTTTAATCCCTGGAACTGGGTCTAACTTCGACATGACTGCAGCAGGCGAACACGCACCGGCGCGGAAAATCACGGTCTTTGGCCGTGAATTCACCATGCCGCGCTCGCGTGCTCTCAGAATCATCATCGGCGTCGTCCTGATCCTGGGCGGCATCCTCGGCTTCCTGCCTATCCTGGGCTTCTGGATGATTCCGATCGGATTGCTGGTGCTTTCCTATGAATTTGCGCTGGTGCGCCGCCACCGGCGCCGGCTTGTCGTGTGGTGGGAGCGCCGGCGCCGGCCGGATTGACCTGGCCGGCGGAACTTTCCAGATCAGCAGAAGGCGTTTTGGGCCGCGGCGAGGAAAGCGTCGTGAATGACGTGCGAGCGCTTGACGACTTTCTGCCGCCAACATATTGAGTTCGCTCGGAACGCCGGGAGCAACGAGGCCTCGTGGCGGAGTGGTTACGCAGAGGACTGCAAATCCTTGCACCCCGGTTCGATTCCGGGCGAGGCCTCCAGTTGCCTGGGCTCCCTGTGGAGCAGGGGTTCCGGTCGAATGAGCCGCGGTCCTGGCGCGGCAAGCGCATTCGTTTTGGGCGCATTGGTTGGGCGGATTGGTTGAAACATGAGCGCTGATTTCTCCGAACGACGCGTGAAGATGGTCGACGGCCAGATCCGCACCACGGACGTAACCAACGCACCGCTGCTCGATGCCATGCTTTCCGTGCCGCGCGAGGCCTTTGTCGGCGCGAACCAGCGCGATCTTGCCTATATCGACGGGGACATCCGCATTTCCGACAGCGCCAATGGCGGCGCGCGCTACCTGATGGAGCCTTCGCCGCTAGCCAAGCTGCTGCAGCTGGCCGAAATCGGCGCCGGCGAATCGGTGCTCGATGTCGGCTGCGGCACCGGCTATTCCTCGGCCCTGCTATCACGGCTGGCGAGATCGGTGGTCGCTCTGGAAAGCGATCAGCCGCTGGCGGAAACCGCCAAATCGACGCTGTCGGCGTTGTGCTGCGACAATGTGGCCGTGGTCATCGCGCCGTTGGCGCAAGGTCATGCCGCCAAGGCACCGTACGACGTGATCTTCATCGGCGGCAGTGTCGAGGACGTGCCGGCTTCGCTGTTCGACCAGCTTTCCGAGGGCGGGCGTCTTGTCGCAGTCGAGGGACAGGGCAATTCGGGCGTAGCCCGGCTTTTTTTCAAAACCGGGGGGGTTGTAACCGGAAGACGGGCATTTAATGCGGCAATTAAGCCACTACCCGGATTTGAACGCATTCACACGTTTGAATTCTGAGTGGTTTTGCCTTGCAGCGGAAGCGATGTCATGATCGCTTGCATTTGAACAATCGTTGCTGATCGCATAACCGGGTATTTTGGGGGCAGTCAGCGGGGGAACGATAAAGCGCGGCGCAGGCTGATCCGAAGGAGTGGCCGGTGTGGCGCAGTTCCCATGCAAAACGAATGAGGGATATCACGTGCCGTCCGTACGCAAGACTGTCTTAGCCGCCATCCTGGTTTCCGCGACCGCGCTTTCGCCATTGAGCGCCTCCGCGGAAAGCATCACCGGCGCGCTTGCCAAAGCCTACCAGAACAATTCGCAACTGAATTCCAGCCGTGCCGGTGTGCGCGTCACCGACGAGGGCGTGGCCATAGCCAAGTCGGGCTGGCGCCCGACGATCGCAGGGTCTGCGGAAATCGACTACTCAAGCAGCCATCTCAACGGCACGAACCAGAGCGTGCGGCTGACAACCGGGAATTTTGGCGTCGAGATCAATCAGACGCTGTTCGACGGCTTCCAGACCAAGAACAATGTCGCGGCCGCCGAAGCGCAGGTTCGCGCCTCGGTCGAGAGCCTGCGCAACACCGAAGAAAACATCCTGTTCAACGCGGCAAGCGCCTATATGGATGTGATCCGCGACCGCCAGGTGGCGGTGCTGACCGAGCAGAACCTGCAGTTCCTGACCGAGCAGGCGCGCGCGGCGCGCTCGCGCTTCGAGGTCGGCGAGGGCACGCGCACCGACGTCGCCCAGGCCGACGCCTCGCGTTCTTCCGCCGTGGCGCAGTTGAGCGCGGCCCGCGCGCAGGCGCTGGCCAGCGCCGCGACATACCATCAGATCGTCGGCGACGAGCCGGGCAAGCTCAAGGCGGCCTCGCCGCTGGCGAGGCTTTTGCCGTCGAGCCTCGACGCGGCGATCACCATCGCGTCCGCAGAGCACCCGGCCATCCTCGCAACCCAGCATCTGGTCGATGCGGCGGCGTTTTCGGTGAAGTCGCAGGAAGGCGCGCTGCTGCCGCAGCTTTCGGCCAGTGCCGGCGTTTCCAGCGCCTATCGCAATACCGTTCCCGGCATCCTGAGCTCGCAGGACGGCACGACCAATTCAGCCAGCATCGGCGCGACGCTCAGCATTCCGATCTACTCGGGGGGCCGCACCTCGGCGCTGGTTCGCCAATCGAAAGAATCGCTCGGCCAGGCCCGCATCGAAGTCGATGTCAGCCGCGACCAGGTGCGCCAGGCCGTGACCTCGGCATGGACGCAGTACACCGCCGCGCAGCAAAGCGTCGCCGCCAACCGGCAGGTGATCGCTGCCGCGCAACTGGCGCTCAACGGCGTCATCGAGGAGCGCAATGTCGGCCAGCGCACCACGCTCGACGTGCTGAATGCGCAGAACGCCGTAATTACCGCCAAAATCAACCTTGCCAGCTCCGAGCACGACGTGGTGGTGGCCAGCTACGCGATCCTGTCGGCGATCGGTCGCCTTTCGGTCGAACGCCTGGCGCTGAATGTGGTGAAGTACAAGCCGGAAGAACATTACAACGCCGTCAAGGACAAGTGGATCGGCCTGCGCACGCCGGACGGCCGCTGACCGTATCAGACCCTGGATTCGAGGAGCGCCGCGTGTCCATGGATGCGCGGCGTTTTTTCATTATTGAGCCCTTGCTCAGCCGGCGGTCTTTCCAGTTGGGCGCTCGAGCTAATCTGTTGAAATCCAACATCTCCCCAGATTGGGGATTCTCGGATGACGATCCGTCGGTTACCCTGTCGCCATGATTCGAATCCGGCTTTGCCGGATCGGAAATCGAGAACGGGTCACAAGGGCGGCAGATGTGACGATGGCAACGGCAAGCAGCGCTCAGCGCGAACCTTCCATGGAAGAAATACTGGCTTCCATCAGGAGGATCATCGAAGACAGCGACACCGGCCGCAAGCAGCCCGGTGATGCCGGCGAGTTGCGACAGGATCTCCAGCCTGCGCCAGCCGCGCCGCCGGCGCGGGAAGTGGATGCGTTCCGTGCCGAGCTGCGCGCCGAAGAAGAGACCAGGAAGCCCGTTTCGCTGGCGGAGGTGCAGGCACAACTGGCGGCCGAGCCGGTCATAGCCCGCATGGAAACGGCCCGCATGGAAACGCCGGTGCGCCCGGAGGCGGCTCCGCCGGTCACGCCGAAGGCACCCGCGACGCTTGCCGAAGTGAGCGCCAGCATCGCCGCTGAGCCGAGTTGGGCCGAGCCGGCGGTTGCCGCCGAGACCAGCGATGCCATTGTTGCCGACTGGCGGCGCGAAATCGCCGCCGTGGGCGAAACGGCGAAAGCTGCGGGCGCGGCCAGACCGGACAAGGTCGAGGCGCGGACGTTTGATGCCGCACCGGAGGTCGAGATCGGCGAAGACGAACTCGCTGATGAACCTGCTTTAGAACCTGCCGCTTCCCTCGGTGGCACAGCCCGCCCGTCTGGAGCCGATGCAATAGCCGCCCGGCCGGCGATTCTTTCCGAACATGCGGGCCGGCAGGTCGCGGCCGCCTTCGGCGAGCTTTCCGATGCCTTTGCCAGCCGCAGCAAGAAGACCTTCGACGAGATGGCCGAGGACATGCTGCGGCCGATGCTGCAGGACTGGCTGGACAACAACCTGCCAACGCTGGTCGAGCGCCTTGTGCGCGAGGAAATCGAACGCGTCGCGCGCGGCGCGCAATAGTCTGGCGAAATAATTCCAATGAAAGCGCCGTCCTCGAGCGGCGCTTTTTTGTGCTCAGCCGGCTGATGTGGCGAAAGCGATCAAATTGCCGTCGGGATCGCTGACGATAAGGTACGGGCGCCCCACGGCTCGGTCCGCAGCGTTTGATGAAAGTCGACGCCTGCCGCCTGATATTCGAGGAACAGCGGCTTTATGCTGTCGACCAAGATCGTCGCCGACAGAAGGTCCTCTTTTGCCCGCAGATCCCTGTCGACTAGCGGTTCGTCGACATGCCGCAGGTTGAGCCGCGCGCCATCGCGGAAGATCTGGGCATAGAAGGGCGGTTCGCATAGGTGAAGCGCGTCGTGAAGCCGAGCTTCCGTTCATAGAACGCTTGGGCGGCGGCAATGTCAGAGACAAAAAGCTGCGGCTCCGCCAAGGGAAGGAAGGGTTTTGCGGCGTCAGATGTCGTGCCGTCGGTCATGGTCTGGAGGCCTTTCTTCTGCGCCCATCAGTCGAATTTCGCACCGGCAAGTTGCCTCGGGAGGGTCAGCCGCTATCTACCAGGGACAGTCTGCCCTTGCCGCGGTTGACTTGCCAACGGCCTTCCGATTTACACCGAACCCAGCAAATCCCGACAGCCCGGACCTCTTTCCATGCTTGAAAAAACCTACGACGCCAAAACCGTCGAGCCGAAGATCGCCAAAATCTGGGAAGAGGCCGACGCCTTCCGCGCCGGCGCGGGTGCGGGGGAGGGGGCGGAGGCCTTCACCATCGTCATTCCGCCGCCGAACGTCACCGGCTCGTTGCATATGGGCCACGCGCTCAACAACACGCTGCAGGACATACTGGTGCGTTTCGAGCGCATGCGCGGCAAGAACGTGCTGTGGCAGCCCGGCATGGACCATGCCGGCATCGCCACGCAGATGGTGGTCGAGCGCCAGCTGATGGAAAAGCAGATCCACCGCCGCGATCTTTCGCGCGAGGACTTCATCGAGAAGGTGTGGGAGTGGAAGGCCGAATCCGGCGGCGCGATCTTCAACCAGCTGAAGCGGCTCGGCGCCTCGGCCGACTGGTCGCGCGAGCGCTTCACCATGGACGAGGGCCTGTCCAAGGCGGTGCTCGAAGTGTTCGTGACGCTCTACAAGGAAGGGCTGATCTACAAGGATAAGCGCCTTGTGAACTGGGATCCGAAGCTGCTTACGGCGATTTCCGACCTAGAGGTCGAGCAGCAGGAGGTCAACGGCAACCTCTGGCACTTCCGTTATCCGATCGAGGGCGTGGCCTTCGATCCGGAAAACCCGAAGACCTACATCACCGTGGCGACGACGCGCCCGGAAACCATGCTTGGCGACGCGGCGGTGGCGGTGCATCCGGACGACGAGCGGTTCCAGCACCTGGTTGGAAGGAACGTCGTGCTGCCGATCGTCGGGAGAAAAATCCCGGTCGTGGCGGACGAGTACTCCGATCCGGAAAAGGGCTCGGGCGCGGTCAAGATCACGCCGGCGCATGACTTCAACGATTTCGAGGTCGGCAAGCGCCACAAGCTTCCGGCGATCAACATCCTCACCGCCGAGGCGGCGGTTACGCTCAAGGACAATGAGGATTTCCTCGCCGGCCTCGAGGTGACGCCGGAGCGCCGGGCGGTCTGGGACGAGCTCGACGGCCTCGACCGTTTCGTGGCGCGCAAGAAGATCGTCGAGCTGATGGAGGCCGGCGGCTTCCTCGACAAGATCGAGCCGCATCGCCACACCGTGCCGCATGGCGACCGCGGCGGCGTGCCGATCGAGCCGTTCCTGACCGAGCAGTGGTATGCAAATGCGGCCGAACTCGCCAAGCCGGCGATCGCCTCGGTGCGCGCGGGTCGCACCAATTTCGTGCCCAAGAACTGGGAAAAGACCTATTTCGACTGGATGGAGAACATCCAACCCTGGTGCATTTCGCGCCAGCTGTGGTGGGGCCACCAGATCCCGGCATGGTACGGACCGGACGGGCGCGTCTTCGTCGAAAAGACCGAGGAGGAAGCGCTCGCTGCCGCCATCGAGTATTATCTGGCGCTGGAAGGACCCTGGAAGGCCTGGGTCGAGGACAAGCTCGAGAATTTCAAGCCGGGCGAGATCCTGACCCGCGACGAGGATGTGCTCGATACATGGTTCTCTTCGGCATTGTGGCCGTTCTCGACGCTCGGCTGGCCCGATCAGACGCCTGAGCTCAAGACCTACTACCAGACCGACGTCTTGGTGACCGGCTTCGACATCATCTTCTTCTGGGTCGCCCGCATGATGATGATGGGTCTGCATTTCATGGACGAGGAGCCGTTCCACACCGTCTATGTCCATGCGCTGGTGCGCGACAAGAACGGGCAGAAAATGTCGAAGTCGAAAGGCAATGTCATCGACCCGCTCGACCTCATCGACGAGTATGGCGCCGATGCGCTGCGCTTCACCTTGGCGGTGATGGCGGCGCAAGGCCGCGACGTGAAGCTCGATCCGGCCCGAATCGCCGGCTACCGCAATTTCGGTACCAAGCTGTGGAACGCGACGCGCTTTGCCGAGATGAACGAGGTGGCGCGCAATGACGATTTCTGGCTGAACGACGCCAAGCTGGCGGTCAATCGCTGGATCCTGACCGAGCTGACGCGCGCTGCGCGTGAGGTCACGGATGGCATCGCCTCATACCGCTTCAACGAGGCGGCGGGGGCGGCCTATCGTTTCGTCTGGAACCTGTTTTGCGACTGGTATCTGGAACTGCTGAAACCGGTGTTCATGGGCACGGACGAGGCCGCCAAGGCCGAGAGCCGGGCCTGCGTCGCCTTCGTGCTCGACGAAATCTACAAGCTCCTGCATCCGATGATGCCGTTCATGACCGAGGAACTGTGGGCTGAGACTGCAGGCGAAGGCAAGGAACGCACCTCGCTGCTTTGCCACGCCGCCTGGCCGTCGCCGGACTTCGAGGACGCAGCCGCGGCCACCGACATCAACTGGCTGGTCGATCTCGTCTCGGGTATTCGCTCCGTGCGTTCGGAAATGAATGTGCCGCCGGCGGCGATCGCGCCCCTGGTGGTGGTCGGCGCCAGCGAGGAGACGCACCAAAGGCTCGAACGCCATGCCTCCGCTATCCAGCGGCTGGCGCGGATCGGCGACATTTCGCTGCAGGATGCCGCCCCCAAGGGCTCGGCGCAGATCGTGCTCAACGAGGCGACGATCTGCCTGCCGCTCGGCAGCCTGATCGACCTGACCGCCGAGGCGGCGCGGCTGCAGAAGGAACTGGCCAAGGTGACCGAGGAGATCGCCCGCCTGCACAAGAAGCTGTCCAACGACAGATTCGTTGCCAGTGCACCGGTCGAGATCGTGGAAGCCGAGCGTGAAAAACTCGCCGAATATCGCGAGGCGCAGGAGAAGCTTTCGGTGGCCCTGACGCGGGTGCGCGACGCCGGCTGACTGGCAGCTTCGTGACCTGTCCGAACGGCCCTGGTCGACCGTTCCGCTGCCTTAAAAACAGGCATTCCGCTACGTTAATGTTGACGTAAACGGAATGTTTTAGCCCCATTGTTGCCATAATGTAACAATGGGGCCAAATGCCCGCAAAAATGCGTATTTTTGGGTCCTTTCGGATCAATTTTCCAATTTTTTTCGATTGATTTGCGCCGGCCAGGCCATTTTAGGCCCTTGCCGTAAGGTCCATCACTTTGTCGAAAATGCGTTTGGCAAGGGTGTACATGTACGCCCCGAGAATTCGTTGTTGCGCCGTTAACCCGAATTGGTTCTAGCTTGACGCACCAGTATTTTCGGGGAGGGAATTCATGAACTATTTGCGTCTCAAAGCACTGCTGGGGGCAGGGTGCTTTTCGATGGCTTTGATCGGCTCGGCGCACGCCGGCGGCTTGGAGCGTGGCGGCTACGACATCGATCTTCTGTTCGATCCGGCGCCGTTCGCGTCGGAAGCGGAAGCGACCTTCGTGATGCCGGACCGCAAGGTCAAGAACGCGGTGGATACTGACCCCTTTGACGGCAACGTGACGGCTCTGGGCAGCAGCACGAAGGAAAGCGCGGACTATTGGGTGCCGCGCATCGGCGTCAAGGCCGAGGTCGTCAAGGGCGTCGATTGCATGGTCGACTATTCGCAGCCCTGGGGCGCGCACACAAATCCGGGTCTCTGGGCAGGCGCCCAGTCCAACATGGAAACCGACATCAAGAGCGACAACTACGCTGCGACCTGTTCCTACAAGATGGACGCTGGTAAAGGTCAGCTTCGCTTTATCGGCGGTGTATTCTACCAGAAGATCTACGGCTTCAAGGAAAGCCTTGTGTCGCCGCTGGTGCCCGATTTCGGCGGCACGGGCCGCGTCGATCTGTCGACCACGGGCTGGGGTTGGCGCGCCGGCCTCGCTTACGAGATTCCCGAAATCGCGCTGCGTGCAAGCCTTGTCTACAATTCGAAAGTTAAGCTCGACAACATCTCAGGTACGCTGGACCTGACGAACGTTGGTGGGGCCGTTATTCCGATCTACGGCTCAACACAGTATATGCCGGATGTGGTGGAGTTGAAATTGCAGTCGGGCATCGCGCCTGGCTGGCTCGCTTTCGGTTCGCTCAAGTGGGTCAACTGGAGTGTGCTGCAAAGCGTTCCGATCTGTCCGGTAGGTTTTCCCGCATCGACATGCTTTACGGGCAATGCTGTTTCTGGTTCGTCCCAGGTTACCTCGCTCGACCTGATGTACCGCGATGGCTGGACGGTCACGGGCGGTGTCGGCCACAAGTTCAATGATCAGTGGAGCGCTGCCGGCCAGCTTTCCTGGGATCGCGGCACTTCGCACGGCTACGGTTCGCAGACCGATACCTGGACGGTGGGTGGTGGCGTTGCCTACACGCCGACAGCGAACGTCGAAATTCGTCTGGCCGGCGCGGTCGGTGTGCTGACCAGCGGCCATTCGGGGACGGTGGCTGGCGAGAACGGCTATGTAGCCGGCACGGACGTCAGCTATGATTTCGGCAACGATCTGGTCACGGCAATTTCTGGCGGTGTCAAGATCAAGTTCTAAGTCATTGAAAATTAAAATAAAAGGCCGGGCATCGCCCGGCCTTTTCGTTTGAAGAGGTGACGCTGGACAGTGCTGGCAAGCGTCTGCGTTGCATACAAGCCGCTCCATCGCCGCCTCCTGCGATTGTGACGTTTTAGCAACAGTTTATGAACAACCCCCGCGCTACGGTTCCGGCCGGGGACATTGCCTATTTCCCGCCATAAACCCGGCGCACCTCGAATATGTCTCGGGACACGCGCCAAAAGGCTCGGCGATGGGGCAGGCCGCACCGCCCGCGGCAAGGACGAGTATGGACGCCAAAGTCATCTCCAAGGCCAAGCTTCCCAGCCGGTACGTGACCGTTGGTCCGGCGCGTGCGCCGCATCGTTCCTATCTCTACGCGATGGGGCTGTCGGCGGCCGAGATCGCGCAGCCTCTGGTCGGCGTCGCCTCTTGCTGGAACGAGGCAGCGCCCTGCAACACCTCGCTGATGCGACAGGCGCAGGTGGTCAAGAAAGGTGTGGCGGCCGCCAACGGCACGCCGCGCGAATTCTGCACCATCACCGTCACCGACGGCATCGCCATGGGCCACCAGGGCATGAAGTCGTCGCTGGTGTCGCGCGAGGTCATCGCCGATTCCGTCGAACTCACCATGCGCGGCCATTGCTACGATGCGCTGGTTGGGCTGGCCGGCTGCGACAAGTCGCTGCCCGGCATGATGATGGCCATGGTGCGGCTCAACGTGCCGTCGATCTTCATTTATGGCGGCTCGATCCTGCCCGGCAGCTATCGCGGCCGGCAGATCACCGTGCAGGACGTGTTCGAGGCCGTCGGCCAGCATTCGGTCGGCGCGATCAGTGACGCAGAGTTGCTCGAGATCGAACAGGTTGCCTGTCCTTCGGCTGGCTCCTGCGGCGCCCAGTTCACCGCCAACACCATGGCCACAGTCGCCGAGGCGATCGGCTTGGCACTACCCTATTCCTGCGGCGCGCCGGCGCCTTACGAGATGCGCGACCGCTTCAATTTCGCCTCCGGCAAAAAGATCGTGGAGCTGATCGCCAAAAACATCCGGCCGCGCGACATCGTCACGCTGAAGGCGCTGGAGAATGCGGCGACCGTGGTTTCGGCCACCGGCGGTTCGACCAATGCGGCGCTGCATCTGCCGGCGATCGCGCACGAGGCCGGGATCAAGTTCGACCTCTTCGACGTCGCTGCGATCTTCGAGAAGACGCCTTATATCGCCGACCTCAAGCCAGGCGGCAAATATGTCGCCAAGGACATGTTCGAGGCCGGCGGCATTCCACTCTTGATGAAGACGCTGCTCGACCATGGCTATCTGCATGGCGATTGCCTGACGGTGACTGGCCGCACTTTGGCCGAAAATATGGAACATGTTGCCTGGAATGACAGCCAGGATGTGGTCCGTCCCGCCAACCGGCCAATCACCCAGACGGGCGGTGTTGTGGGCTTGAAGGGCAACCTTGCCCCCGAAGGTGCGATCGTGAAGGTCGCGGGCATGTCGGAACTGAAATTCTCGGGTCCGGCGCGTTGCTTCGATTCGGAAGAGGAGTGCTTCGAAGCGGTCACGCAGCGCAATTACAGGGAAGGCGAGGTTCTCGTCATCCGCTACGAGGGGCCGCGCGGCGGTCCGGGCATGCGCGAGATGCTGTCGACGACGGCGGCTCTCTACGGCCAGGGCATGGGCGGCAAGGTGGCACTGATCACCGATGGACGCTTTTCGGGCGCGACGCGTGGCTTCTGCATCGGCCATGTTGGGCCGGAAGCGGCGGTGGGCGGCCCGATCGGGCTGCTGAAGGACGGCGACGTGATCTCGATCGATGCGGTCAATGGCACGATCGAGGTAGATCTGTCCGATGCGGAACTGGAGACGAGGGCGAAGAGTTGGAAGGCGCGCACGACCGACTACCAGTCGGGCGCGATCTGGAAGTATGCGCAGACGGTTGGGTCGGCTCGCGACGGCGCGGTCACCCATCCCGGCGGTGCGAAAGAAACACATTGCTATGCGGATATCTGAGGTGTTGAGGTCGTCTGTCTTTTCGGCACTGGTCGCGGCAGCGACCTTTGGCGCCGTGGGGCAGGCCATGGCCTTCGACGACAAGGTGTTCGACGACAAGACCGGCGTGAAGCCGCAATCCAGCCCGTGGGCGGTGTTCCAGTTCGGCTTTTCCGCTTACAAGAGCGGCCACAAGGAGCAGGCGGTCGAGGCCTATAAATACGCTGCCGAGAACGGCCAGATCGGCGCCACCTGGAAGCTTGCGCGCATGTATGCCGAAGGCGACGGTGTCGCGCGCGACGACTATGCGGCGTTCAAGTTCTTCTCAGAGATCGTCGACCAGGATGTCGAGCCGGGATCGCCCGAGGAAAGCTATGTGTCGGACGCGCTGGTGGCACTGGGTGACTATCTGAGGAAAGGTATTCCCGGCAGCCCGGTCACCGAGAACGAGGTGGCGGCGCAGGAATATTACATGCGTGCCGCCGCCAACTACCGCAATCCGAACGCGCAGTTCGAGATGGGACAGATGTTCCTGAAAGGCGAGGGCGGCGTCAAGGCGAGCGTCAGACAGGCCGGGCGCTGGTTCCAGCTCGCCGCCGAAAAGGGCCATGCCGGAGCGCAGGCGACGCTCGGCAACCTCCTGTTCCAGAGCGGCAAGATCGTGCGCGGGCTGGCGATGATGACGGCGGCGCTCGAACGCGCGGCACCGGCCGATCAGTCCTGGATCCGCAACATGCAGGAAGAGGCGTTTGCAGCGGCCGGCGAGGCCGACCGCCGAACAGCCATCTCGCTGGCCGACGACATCCTGACCAAGGGCGGCGGCGACCAGTAGGGCGCCAACGACCGAACTGCCGATCTGAGATCGGCTCTCAGGCAAATCAGTTTTCGGTCGACTCCGTCGGCACCAGGCTTGGCACCGGTGTCGAGATCGACGTGGGGTGTAGCCGCGGCGGTGTGTTTCCCGGGCAATCGTCGTGTATCTTGGTCCAGGAGGTGTTGTTGAGCACCATCTCGCAGCGGGCGAGGTGGCTCTCGTTGCCGAGCGTCAGGCAGGCGACCTGGCCAATCTGGAACGATTTGCCGTTGGCGAGGCATTCCGGGGCGGTAAAGGCCGGCGTTGCCATAGCAAGCGTGGCTGCCGCCATAGCAAGCGTGGCTCTTGCCATCGTGGCTTTTGCCATTGCGAGCCCGCAAGCGATCGGGCAGAGAACGGATCGGATAGTCATGGGAACCCCGGCCACCATGATGATTTCACATGAAACGCGCGATTTGTGGCGATATGAGGTCCGCTTGGGTCGTGCTGGCCGTAGCCGGCGGGCTGCTCAGGCCGGCTGCAGCGCCAGATCGATCGCCACCGGCACATGGTCGGATGGCTTTTCCCAGGCGCGCACGTGCTTCTCGATCGAGGCCGAGGAGAAACGATTGGCGGCTTCGGGCGACAGCAGCAGATGGTCGATGCGGATGCCGTTGTTCTTCTGCCAGGCGCCGGCCTGATAATCCCAGAAGGTGTAGACATCCGCATGGTCGGTGACGGTGCGCACCGCTTCGGTGAAGCCGAGGTTCTTCAGGCGACGGAAGGCCTGCCGGGTCTCGGGCTGGAATAGTGCGTCACCCAGCCAGTTTTCCGGGAATCTTGCGTCGATCGGCTCGGGGATGACGTTGTAGTCGCCGGCCAGCACCAGCGCCTCTTCCAGCAACAGCCGTTGCTCGGCCCAGCGTTCCAGCCGCGCCATCCAGGACAGCTTGTAGGCAAACTTCTTCTCGTCATCGATCGGGTTGCCGTTCGGCAGATAGAGCGAGGCGACACGCAAAGCGCCCTTGTCGGTCGAGAACACGCCTTCGATGAAACGCGCCTGCTCGTCCGCATCGTCGCCCGGCAGGCCGCGATTGACCTCGTCGAAGCGCAGCTTCGACAGGATGGCGACGCCATTGAAACCCTTCTGGCCATGGGTCTCGACATTGTAGCCCAGCGCCTCGATCTCGGCGCGCGGGAACTGCTCGTCGACGGTCTTGATCTCCTGCAGGCAGACGATGTCGGGCGCGCTTTCCGTGAGCCAATGGGTGAGGTTGCCGATGCGGGCACGAACGCCGTTGATGTTCCAGGTGACGATTTTCATGGCAGCCTCAGGAATCTGGCGGAAGACGTTCGACGAGGCCGATCGTATTGCCTGCCGGGTCCTTTAGAAAGGCCATCCATTCGCTTTCCCCCGCCGGCCCGAACTGGCCCTCCATATCGCGATGGACGAGCGCCGGCGGCGCGGTGAAAGGAATGCCTGATGCCTTTGCCTTGGCGTGGAAGGCTTCGAGGCCCGCTATGTCGAGATAGACGATCCCCGCCGGCACGCCATCGGTGAAGAAGAGGCGCACTTCGCCAGCCATGATGAAGGCGATGCCGGGCGGATCGTAGCGGGCGTGAACGCTCATGCCGAGCACGTCGCGCCAGAATGCCAAAGTCGTGTCGAGGTCGCGGCCGGCCGAGAGCGCGACCTGACGGACCGCGCCGATAACAGGCATCGCGATGTCGCTAGACTGAGAAACTGGTGCCGCAGCCGCAGGAGGCGACTGCGTTCGGGTTCCTGATCTGGAACGACTGGCCCATCAGGTCGTCGACGAAATCAATCACCGAGCCTCCCATATAGACCAGCGACAGATCGTCGATCAGCACGGTGGCGCCGTCCTTCTCGATGGCAACGTCGTCGTCGTTGCGCGTGTCGACCAGGTCGAACTTGTAGGAAAAGCCGGAGCAGCCGCCGCCTTCGACGGAAACACGCAAAGCCGTCTTGCCGGCTTCGCCCGAAACAATCTTGGCGATCCGCCTTGCGGCGGCGTCGGTCATCTCGACTTTCATGGCGGTCTTGGCATCCGCGCCCATGGGCGTCACCTTGCTTTCGGTTTCATATGATAGGTATGAAGCGCGGGGGGCCAAGTCAACTGGTGGGTGAATGGGCGAGCGGCAAGACAGGGATGCTCTCGGCGACATCGGATTCGGCTATCGGCCGCGCGCGGCTTATGCCAGCGATCCGGCGCGCTCGCGCGGGCGGCTGTTCGAGGAGGTGGAGAGCCCGACCCGCACGCCGTTCCAGCGCGACCGCGACCGTATCATCCATTCGACGGCCTTTCGCCGACTGAAGCACAAGACGCAGGTGTTTGTCGCCCATGAGGGCGACCACTACCGCACCCGCCTGACGCATTCGATCGAGGTGGCGCAGATCGCACGCGCCTTGGCGCGGGCGCTGCGTGGCGACGAGGATCTCGCCGAGGCGGTGGCGTTGGTGCATGATTTCGGCCACACGCCCTTCGGCCACACCGGCGAAGAAGCGCTCAACGAGAAGATGGCTTCCTGGGGTGGCTTCGACCACAATGCTCAGTCGTTGCGCGTGGTGACGCGGCTGGAGCGGCGCTATGCCGAGTTCGACGGGCTGAACCTGACCTGGGAAACGCTGGAAGGGCTGGTCAAGCACAATGGCCCGCTGACGGACGCGAGCGGCAAGGGCCTGAAGGGCCCGCTGCCACAAGCGATCCGCGACTATTCCGAACTGCATGACCTGGAACTCGACCGCTTCGCCGGCATCGAGGCGCAATGCGCGGCGATCGCCGACGACATTGCCTACAACACCCACGACATAGACGATGGCCTGAGATCGGGCTTCCTGACGCTGGATATGCTGGAAGGTGTAACCCTGCCGGGCTCGATCCTCCAAGGCGTGCGCGCGCGCTATCCGGCGCTCGATGACGTGCGCACCGGGCACGAGCTGATGCGCCGGCAGATCACCATGATGGTCGAGGACGTGATCGCCTCCACCACCGCCAATCTCAAGCGCCTGAAGCCGGAAAGCGCTGATGCAGTGCGGGCGGCGGGCGAGACGATGGTGACCTTCTCGGCCGGCATGGCCGCGACCGAGAAGGAACTGAAGGCCTTTCTCTACAAGCACCTCTACAGGCACAGCGAGGTTATGCGCGTGCGGAGCGACGCCGAGCAGATCGTCAGGGACCTGTTCGACGTCTATTTCGCCGACCCGCGCGCCATGCCCGATGGCTGGCGCGAAGGGCTCGACCGGGCCGAGGATCGCATCAAGGCGCGCAGCGTTGCCGATTTCCTGGCGGGCATGACCGACACCTACGCCTTGAAGGAACACCGCCGTTTGTTTGACCATACGCCGGATTTAAGCTAGGGCGGGCACGATTTTGCCGGCCAATGAGCCGGTCACCCTGCAAAGCCGCCAGAGCACACCCATGAATATCTTCGCCGATTTCACCGCGCGAATCATCAAAGCTGTCGAAGCACTTGATTTGAAAGACAAGGATGGCGTTTCGCCCGACCTGTCGCGCATTGCCGTCGAACCGCCGCGCGATGCCAGCCACGGCGATCTCGCCACCAATGCGGCGATGGTGCTGGCCAAGCCGACCGGGCAGAACCCGCGCGCGCTGGCCGAAAGACTGGCCGAGGCGCTGCGCACCGATCCCGACATTTCGGCCGCCGAAATTGCCGGTCCCGGCTTCGTCAATCTCAGGCTCAAGGACGGGTTCTGGCAGGCGCATCTTACGGCCTTGCTTGGCGAAGGCCGCAACTATGGCCGCTCGACCATCGGTGGCAGCAGGAAGGCCAATGTCGAATATGTCTCGGCCAACCCGACCGGCCCGATGCATGTCGGCCATTGCCGGGGTGCCGTTGTCGGCGACACGTTGGCCAATCTTATGGCGTTCGCCGGTTACGACGTGACCAAAGAATATGTCATCAACGATGCCGGCTCGCAGATCGATGTTCTCGGGCGCTCGGCCTTCCTGCGCTACCGCGAGGCGCTGGGCGACGACATCGGCGAGATACCGGCCGGGCTCTATCCCGGCGACTACCTGGTTCCGGTCGGTGAAGCGCTGGTCGCGGAATTCGGCCGCAAGTTGTTGCAGATGCCCGATTACGAGGCGCTCGCCATCGTCAAGGACCGCACGATCGACGCCATGATGGCGATGATCCGTGACGACCTGGCGCTACTCAACGTGCATCACGACGTGTTCTTCTCCGAGCGCACGCTGCATGCCGACAATGCCAGGAAGATCCGCGCGGCGATCAGCGACCTGACGCTGAAGGGGCATATCTACAAGGGCAAGCTGCCGCCGCCCAAGGGCGAGAAGCCGGACGACTGGGAGGATCGCGAGCAGACGCTGTTCCGCTCGACCGCGGTCGGCGACGACATGGACCGGGCGCTGGTCAAATCCGACGGCTCCTTCACCTATTTCGCCGCCGACGTCGCATATCTCAAGGACAAGGTCGACCGCGGCTTCGTCGACCTGATATATGTGCTCGGCGCCGACCATGGTGGCTACGTCAAGCGGCTGGAAGCGCTGGCGCGCGCGGTTGCCGGCGACGAGGTCAAGCTCACTGTGCTGCTCTGCCAATTGGTGAAGCTGTTCCGCGATGGCGAACCGGTGCGCATGTCGAAGCGGTCGGGCGATTTCGTCACGCTGCGCGAAGTGGTGGAAGAGGTCGGCCGCGACCCGATCCGCTTCATGATGCTCTACCGCAAGAACGATGCACCGCTCGACTTTGACT
Source organism: Mesorhizobium waimense (assembly GCF_003601975.1). Classification (GTDB taxonomy): domain Bacteria; phylum Pseudomonadota; class Alphaproteobacteria; order Rhizobiales; family Rhizobiaceae; genus Mesorhizobium; species Mesorhizobium waimense. Next base: position 9,159 of record NZ_QZWZ01000056.1, on the reverse strand, counting down.
TCGCCAAGGTGACCGAACAGTCCAAGGACAATCCGGTATTCTATGTGCAGTACGCCTCGGCGCGCTGCCATTCGGTGTTCCGGCAGGCGAGCGAGCAACTGGGCGAGGCCAATTTCGACCGCAACCGGCTGGCAGAGGCAGTGGCGTCGCTGACCGACGAGGGCGAAATCGGCCTGATCCGGAAGCTGGCTGAATATCCCCGGCTAATCGAATCCGCGGCCCTTGCGCTGGAGCCGCACAGGCTGGCATTCTACCTCTACGATCTGGCGTCCAGCTTCCATGGACATTGGAACCGGGGTACCGACAATCCCGACTTACGTTTTGTTAAGGTTAACGACCGACAATTGACGTATGCCAGACTAGGGCTGGTGCAGGCTGTATCGGACGTTTTGACGTCCGGCCTAACGCTTATTGGGGCTGATGCGCCCTCGGAAATGCGTTAGGTTTGACTAAAAAACCTGTCACCTTTTGCCCACATTGCGCTGGTATGGGCCAACCCTGCGCGACGTCCATGGCGTCCGAATGTGTGCGAGTTCGGGAACAATAATGGCAGACAGAACCCAGCTGAAAGCAGCCGACCATAACGACATCGCTGACGATGATCCGTTCGCGGAACTGACCCGGATCATGGGTTTCGACCCGCGCCAGCCGGTAAAGCCGCAGGCGCCTGCCGCGCCGAAGGCTGCTCCGGCCGACCAGCTTGCCGAAGAGGGTGATTTCGATATCGACCTCGAGAAGGAGCTGATGGGCGAATTCGGCGCCGATGAGGATGCCGCGCAGCGCCAGGAGCCGGCTTTCGAATCTGTTGCCGCCACGATGAATGACGAGCTTGCGGCTTCGCTCGAACAGGATTTCGTGTTCGACGACCCTGCCGATCACTTTGCGCCCGTCGTCGAGGTTGCTGCGCCGCAGGTCGAGGCTGCCTTCGGTGATGATTTCGACCAGGCGATCGCCAACTCGCTGGAAGACGTGTCGCCGCTCGACGACGACCTGCCGATGGACGCCGAGCTTGCCGCGTCGCTCGATCAGGAATTCCAGCTCGACGGTCCTATGGCCGACGCGACCGAACATGGCGTTGCGGAGCACGCCGCCGCGGAGCACACCGCGCCGGCGGTCGAAGCCGCATTCGATGACGATTTGGACGATGCCGTTTCCTTGTCGCTTGAGGACGAGCTGACACTCGACGGCCACGCGCCGTTCGACGATGAAGTGCCGGCGGCGGAGGATCATCACGCCACTGCTGCCGCTGTCGAACATCCGGCGCCGGTCCAGATTGCCGAGGAAGCCGACCGTCAGATTCCCGAAGCGGAGTTTTCCGACCATTTCGACGAGGCGATGGCCGACGTCGATATGGATATGGCCGACGTCGATATGGATTTCGATGTCCGTGCCGAAGAGCCGGTCGACATCGACGAGCCCCTGGCCGTCGAAACGCCTGTCGAGGCTGTCGAAGCACCTGTCGAGGCGGCCTATGTCGCCAAAGCCGACAACGATGTTCCCGAGACTGATGCTCCCGAGGTTGCCGCGCAGGACGCGTTTGACGACGATTTCGACCTCGGCATCGACGAGGGGCAGGCCGAGGCGGCTGAAGAGCAGGTTGCCGAAATCGCCGCCGCGGAGCCGATGGCGCCCGCCGCGGTTGTGGCCGAACCGGCAAAGCCGATTGCCGCCGCAGACGAGCGGAGCCTGGAAGACGAACTGAATGCACTGCTTGGCGCCATGACCGCGCGGCCGGTTCCCGTCGCCGCGAAGGAGCCCGCGCCGGTTCAACAGCCGGCAGTCGTGGCGGAAACGGCCGCTGCGCAGCAGGCCGATCCCATCGAAGAACTCGATTGGGACCTTGACGAACATGAGCCTGCCGAGCCGCAGCATCATGAGGCGGCCGAGCAACATCATGAGGCGGCCCAGGCTGTCGACGCCGATCTCGACATTGATCTCGCCGGCGAGCTCGATGGTGAGGATTTCAGGGCTGAGACTGTGGCGGCTCCCGTCGACGTTGCGTTCGACGACGACGCGTTCGATGCCGCCTTTGCCAGGGGTATCAACCCCGGTCACGAAGAGTCGGACCTTGGTCACGATGAATCGGACCTTGGTCACGATGATTCGGACCTGGGTCACGATGAATCGGACCTTGGCCATGAACCAGACCGGGATCACGACCAGCCGGACCTTGGCCACGATGAATCGGACCGTGGTCACGATGAAGCGGACCGTGGTCACGATGAAGCGGGGCGCACCGCTGTCGGGGGAAGCTTTGCCCATTCGGCGGACTGGATGCGCTCGACGCCGCCGGAGCCGGTCCGTTCGTGGAGCCGGGTGACACCGGTCGCCGCTCCTCCGGTGCAGGCTTCGTTCTCGGCCCAGCCTATGGCTTCGGTGCCGCTGGTTGCATCAGCGCTGGCTTCCGCCGCGCCCGCGTACCTGCAGGAGCCGGTCGAAGAGGTCGCCGCACAAGTCGAGCCCGAGCCGGTGCGGCACGAACAGCCTCGCTATGACGAGATGCCCGATGTCGAGACGGTCGACGTGCCGGAGCGCGTGGTCGCGCTGGCCGACGACCTCGATATTCCCGAACTCAATTTCGAGGAAGATCAGCCGGTGGCGTCCGCCTATGACGACCTCGAGGCCGAATTCGCCGGTCTGCTGACCGAGATGAACGCCGCCGAGACGGCCGTAACGCCTGCGCGCAGCACGGCCTATGAAGACGACACCTACAGTGCCGGGTTCAAGCCGGGCTATGACCGCGACGAAGCACCGGCCTATGCGGCAAAGCCGGCCGAAGTGGCCGCCGCGACGGCGACTGCTTCCCACGCTGCTGCCGCGAGCAGCTTCGACATGGACAATCTGCCCGGCAGCAAGCCGGTTTCGCAGGCTGACGATTTTGCCGTCGACGAGCTCGACTACGATCCTGAACTGGACGAGGCGATGTCGGTGCCCGGTTTGGCCGAGCGCGAGGCTACAAAGCCGCGCAGCCGCGGCCTGATGGTCGCCGCGATCGTCGGCGCTGTTGCCATCGCAGGTGGCCTCGGCGCCTTTGCCTTGTCGCTCGGCGGCAAGGGCGGCAGTGAAGCGCCCGTGATCGTCAAGGCCGACAACGCGCCGATCAAGGTCAAGCCGGAAAACCCGGGTGGCGCAGTGGTGCCGAACCAGGACAACAAGGTCTATGACGCAGTAGCCAAGGGCACCAAGCCGGCTGAGCCTGTGCAGGAAAAGCTGGTCACCAACACTGAAGAGCCGGTGGACGTGAAAGCCAAGGAGCCGGAGAGCCGCGTCGTCGATCTCTCACCCGACGATACCGATGCCGCTCCCGGTACGGATGCTGCGGGCAATGTCCCTGCGGCGGCGATGCCAGGCGTGGATGCATCCGGAAATGCTGAAGCCGCACCGGCGCCGAAGTCCGAGGACCGCATCGCGCAGGTCTTGCAGGAGGCAGACAAGGGTACCAACCCGGAAGTCGCCGCCGTTGCGCCGCGCAAGGTCAGGACCATGATGGTCAAGCCCGATGGCTCGCTGGTTCCGCGTGAGGAACCGGCGCAGGCGGCCCCGCAGGTTGCCGCGGCCGAACCGACCGATCCGGCACCGCAGCTTGTCGCTCCGGCGGCGCAGTCCGACGCGGAGCAGACCGGCACCGTGGCGCCCGCGACCGACCAGGCAAGCGATCAGCCAACCGATCAACCTGCTACCGAGGCCGCCAAGCCGATCGAGCCGGCGGCAGCTCCCACGCCGAAGGCCGAAGCCAAGGCCCAATCCGCCAACGCGCAGGCGGCGAACACGTCGGCCACGGTTCCGGTGCCGCCGCAGCGCCCATCCGACCAGCCGGTCGACGTGGTCGGTGAGGTCAAGCCCGACCAGGTCGCCTCCATATCGCCGACCGCAGCAGCGACAGGCGGTGGTTCGTGGTCGATGCAGATCGCCTCGCAGCCGACGGTCGAGAGCGCCCAGTCGACCTACCAGGACCTGCAGCGCCGCTATGGCAGCGTGCTTTCCGGCCGTACTGCCAACATCGTCAAGGCCGAGATCGCCGGCAAGGGAACCTTCTACCGGGTTCGCGTCCCGGCGCAGTCGCGCAACGACGCGATCAATCTGTGCACCAGCTACAAGGCGGCCGGCGGCAACTGCTTCGTGTCGCGCTGATCAGCCAAAACCAACCCAAAACCGGCGCAGCCGAAAGGCCGCGCCGGTTTTTTCATGTGGAAGGGATCGGGCATTCCGAGGCTGATCGTTCCGGACGATTCCCTTTGTCCGTATGAAGCTTTAAGCTTGTTGCCATGACCGAATCAAAATCCATGATCCTCGGCTGTGCCGGGAAATCGCTTACCCCTGACGAGATCCGCTTCTATCGCGGCGAGCGGCCCTGGGGTTTCATCCTGTTTGCCCGCAATATCGGCGAGACCGAACAGATCCGCGATCTGGTCGCTTCGATGCGCGACTGCGTCGGCCGTCCGGACGCGCCGGTGTTCATCGACCAGGAAGGCGGCCGGGTGCAGCGCCTGCGGCCACCGCTGGCGCCGAACTATCCCGCCGGCGGCGCGCTCGGCGCGCTGTGGCGGAACGATCGCGAGGCTGGCGCGCGCGCTGCCTGGCTGATGGCGCGGCTGCATGCTTTCGACCTGCTGCGCCTCGGCATCACCGCAGACTGCCTGCCGGTGCTCGACGTGCCGATCGAGGGCGCCAGCGACGTCATCGGCGCGCGCGCCTATGGCAAGGAGCCTGGCGCCGTCATCGAGCTTGGCCGCGCGGCCGCCGAAGGCCTGATGTCGGGCGGCGTGCTGCCGGTGATGAAGCACATTCCCGGGCACGGGCGGGCCTTTGCCGACACGCATTTCGAACTGCCGACCGTCGATACGCCCATGGATGAACTGCGCCGGCATGATTTCGCCCCGTTCAAGGCGCTCAACCATCTGCCGATGGCGATGACGGCGCATGTCGTCTACAGCGCCATCGATCCGAGCAATCCGGCGACGACCTCGGGCAAGGTCGTCAACGACATTATCCGCGGCGATATCGGCTTCGACGGGCTGTTGATGAGCGACGACACCTCGATGAAGGCACTTTCTGGGGATTTCCCGACAAAGGCGGCCGCGATCCTTGCGGCGGGCTGCGATCTCGTCCTTCACTGCAATGGCGTTTTCGAGGAGATGTCCGGCATTGCATCGCGGACCACGGGGCTTCAAGGAAAGTCGCTTGAGCGCGCGGAGCAGGCACTGACCTATATAAAGGATCGCGACGCGGCTGAAGAAACCGCGATACGCGCCGAGTTTGCCACCTATTTCGACGCGGTGGCCTAAGCAGGGGAAAGAGACAAAGGCAGTGGCGGAAGCATTGGACAGCAAGGCCGCGAAGGCCGCACCGATGGACCGTCTGTGGGCCGAGAACGACGATTCCCGGCTGACCGGCGATCCGTCGCTGGTCGTCGACGTCGCCGGCTTCGAAGGCCCGCTCGATCTGCTCCTGCATCTGGCGCGCAACCAGAAGGTCGATCTGGCGCGCATCTCGATCCTGGCGCTGGCCGAGCAATATCTGGCCTTCGTCGAGAAGGTGAGGGCACTGCGGCTGGAGCTTGCCGCCGACTATCTGGTGATGGCGGCATGGCTTGCCTTCCTCAAGTCGAAGCTTCTGATCCCCAAGCAGCCGGGCGAGGAAGGCGAAAGCGGCGAGGAACTGGCGGCGGTGCTGCAGTTCCGGCTGAAGCGGCTGGAAGCCATGCGCGACGCCTCGGCAAGGCTGGTCAACCGCAACCGGCTCGGCCGCGACGTGTTCGCGCGCGGCATGCCGGAAATGGTCATCATCGAGAAGCGCAACGCCTACTCGGCCTCGCTCTACGATCTGCTCACCGCCTATGCGCAGCAGCGCCAGAAGCAGGCGATCAACAATGTGACGATCGCCAGGCGCGGCGTCTGGTCGCTGAAGGATGCGCGCGACATCCTGATCAGGCTGGTCGGAACGCTGCGCGACTGGACGGCGCTGGACGGTTTCCTGATCGAGTATCTGTCCACGCCGGAAGAGCGGCGCACCGCGGTCGCCAGTTCGTTTGCCGCGACGCTGGAACTGGTGCGTGAAGGCAAGATGGAGATGCGGCAAGATCAGGTGTTCGCGCCGCTCTATCTGCGCGGTCGCGAGCAAGGCATCAGGGCAGTCGAGGTGGTAGCATGAGCGAACGCGCCAACGCTTCGGTCATTCCGTTCAAGGTCGATGACGACGCCGAGGAGAGCGCCGCCGACCAGGTTCGTGTCGAGAACCCGGCCGAGCGGCTACTTCTGGCGGAAGCCGTGCGCATGGCCGAGGCGATCATCTTCGCCAGCGCCCAGCCGGTCAGCGAGAAGCAATTGGCCGCGCGGCTGCCGGACGGCATCAACATTGCCGCGGCGATGGCCGATCTGCAGCAGATCTATGCGCGGCGTGGCGTCAATCTGGTGCGTGTCGGCGATGCCTGGGCCTTCCGCACCGCCGGCGACCTCGCCTTCCTGATGAGCCGGGATACCGTTCAGCAAAGGAAGCTTTCGCGCGCGGCGCTCGAAGTGCTGGCCATCATCGCCTATCACCAGCCGGTGACGCGCGCCGAGATCGAGGACATCAGAGGCGTCGAAACCTCGAAGGGCACGCTGGACACGCTGATGGAGACGGAGTGGGTGAGGATGCGCGGCCGGCGCAAGACGCCCGGCCGTCCCGTCACCTACGGCACCACCGAGAGCTTCCTTGACCATTTCGCGCTGGAGGAGATCCGCGACCTTCCCGGTATGGAGGAATTGAAGGGCGCCGGGCTGCTTTCCACCCGCATGCCGTCGAATTTCTCAGTGCCGCTGCCGCCGGCCGACCCGGATGCGCTGACCGAGGACGAGGATCCGCTGACCGACATCGACCTCGAGGAACTCGGCCTGCTGACGCCGCGCGTCACGGAAGATTGACCGCAAGCCGCTGTCAAAAGCCGCTTTCCGGCTGTAGATGCGCCGATTGGTAGCGGGCAGCAGCGCCGAAAGTGCGTGACATCCGGCGCGCCTTCATAAACTTTGTCGCGGTTGTGTTTGAATCCCAACGCGAAAGCGCATAGATCATCGCCAGGGAAAACATTCGAGAGAGATAAGCAATGGGTTCATTTTCGATTTGGCACTGGCTGATTGTGCTGGTGATCGTGCTGCTGGTGTTCGGCCGCGGCAAGATCCCCGAGTTGATGGGCGACATGGCCAAGGGCATCAAGAGCTTCAAGAAGGGCATGGCCGACGACGAGGTTGCGGACGACAAACGCACCGTCGAGCATCGGACCGACGAAACCGTTTCGGCGGTGAAGGAAAAAGCCAGCAAAAGCTGAGCCCAAGGTTGTTGCTTTGTGCATGTTGTTGTCCCAAAACCGCTTCGCACTTTTGGGCGGGCATGCATTAGTCGGAACAGATTGCCATGTTTGAAGTCGGCTGGACCGAGATGCTGGTGATCGCGATCGTCATGATCGTGGTCGTCGGGCCGAAGGATTTGCCCAATATGCTGCGCACTTTCGGCCGCACGACGGCAAAGCTGCGCGCCATGGCCGCCGACTTCCAGAAGCAGTTCAACGAGGCGCTGAAGGAAGCCGAACTCGACGACGTCAAGAAGTCGGTCGATTCGCTTCGAGGCCTCAATCCGGCGGCCGAGATCCGCAAGCAGCTCAACCCGTTCGAGCAGGCGGCGGCCGATGTCCGCTCCGGGGTCGACGCGGTGATGAAGCCGAAGCCGGCCGTCGATCCTGCAACGCCTGCGGCAGAAACGCCGCTGGCTGCCGAGCCGCTGAAGAACGGCGCCACGGTGATGCCGGGTGTCAATGGGCCGGAAACGACGCCGGCTGCCCCCATCTTTCCGGTGATGACCGACGATGCGGTGGTGGCGCCGGCAGTGGCTGCAACGCCAGCGCCGCAAAAGGCGCCGGCAAGGAAGGCGGCGGCATCGAAGCAAGCCAAAGCCCTGGCGGCCACAGCCAAGGCAGCACCGGCAAAGGCGGCACCTGCGGTGAAGGCTTCGGCCAAGCCGGCAGCAGTGTCAGCCAATGCGGCGCCGGCAAAAGACGCCAAGCCTGCAGCCGCAACCAAGGCGGCGACAAAGGCTGAGCCGAAGCTTGCGCCGGCGAAGAAGCCGGCGGCCAAGAAGCCGGCGGGAGCCGCCAAGTGAGCGTTTCGGATACGGAAAAGGACGAGATCGAAAAATCGTCGGCGCCGCTGATGGAGCATCTGATCGAGTTGCGGCGGCGGCTGATCTGGTCGATCGGCGGCTTCTTCATCGCCTTCCTCGTCTGCTTCTTCTTCGCCAAGCGGCTGTTCAACCTTCTGGTCGTCCCATTCAAATGGGCGACGCAATGGGCGGGGCTCGATCCGCACAAGGTCGAGCTGATCTACACGGCGCCGCAGGAATTCTTCTTCACCCAAGTCAAGCTCGCCATGTTCGGAGGCATGGTCATCGCCTTTCCGCTGATCGCCACTCAGATCTACAAATTCATCGCGCCAGGCCTCTACAAGAACGAGCGCAACGCGTTCCTGCCGTTCCTGATCGCCTCGCCGATCCTGTTCCTGATGGGCGCGTCGCTGGTCTACTTCTTCTTCACGCCCATGGTGATGTGGTTCTTCCTCGCCATGCAGCAGGCCGGCACCGACGACCAGGTACAGATATCGCTGCTGCCGAAAGTGTCGGAGTATCTCAGCCTGATCATGACGCTGATCTTCTCCTTCGGCCTGGTGTTCCAGCTGCCGGTGGTGACCAGCCTGATGACCAGGGTGGGCATGCTGTCGTCCAAGGCGTTGGTCGAGAAGCGCAGATGGGCGATCGTCATCGCCTTCGTGGTGGCGGCCGTGCTGACGCCGCCGGATCCGATGAGCCAGATCGGCCTCGCCATTCCGACCATCCTGCTCTACGAGGTCGCCATCTGGTCGGCGCGGCTGATCGAACGCAGCAAGGAACGGGACCGCCTGGCGCGCGAGAAACAGGACGCCGCGGCAGAAGTGGCGGAGAAGGCGGCGGACGCGTCCTCGACGCAGGCTCCTTCCTAGAGCGGTTCAGGCATTGACAGAATCGGAGGGGATTCCCGTTTTGGCTGATTTGTGATTCAAGATGCTGGCTGGATCGGAGGCCAGCATCGGATGACGCGACCTCTTTCGAATGATCTTCGTGAGCGTGTTGTTGTGGCGATCGAGGCCGGCGAAAGCT
>NZ_QZWZ01000055.1 GCF_003601975.1 Mesorhizobium waimense | reverse complement strand
CTGCCATTTACGTCTCTACAAGGTTACCTAATATGGGTGGCAAGCCTTTCAATCCACTCGCTCGCCCATGGAGGAGCTCGATCAAAGCCCTGTAGGCAAGACAATGTGGGTCCGGAACAGCGGTTACACATCTACAATGTCTGGTATCGATACATTGCCGGCGACATTAGCAAGCGTATGCGGCTGGCTCACCCAATCTATTCCGGCCTTGTCGTCATTTAGTCCCAGTAGGCAGTCGCCAGCGTGCAGCACCACGACCTCGCGCCGGCTTCGAAAATGCGCGATCATATAGCTGGCTGAATCGCGGCGATGCTCTTTGGACAGGGCGCGGTGTATTTCCCGAATGCGCGCGGTGAGTACCTCGCTCGTTATCTCGCCCTCTGCGCTGAGATACCAATCGACCAGAGCCCGGCTAATCTTACGTGCAAGGTCCCCGCTATCAGGTCCGCTGGTCGAGCCATCCAGAACGACACCAAGCGCCCCGCCCTTGCGAATGCCGACTCCGGCACAGTCGCGGTTGTCTTTGGTCTTCGTGCCGGTTTGGCTGATCCATCTGACGGACACCACCATGTCAGTCACCACCACGGCTTATGGTGACAAAGCGGTCCATAACAATATCCGAGCGGCCCGCCGGTCCGCGAACATTGCCTTCAAGAAAATATTCAAAATCGGCATCTTCCAGCAGGGCCGTGAACTGCTCGGCGATGAATTCACGGACCTCTGCGTCGGCGCCGAGGATTTCGTCGACGATTTCCGGCCTGCCATCAATGATGAGGAGAATGTCCTCCATATCGCGGCTTGTGAAGAGATCGCCCTGGCCGCGGCCAAGATAGGCCTCAAGCTTTGTCGCAACAAACAATTCTGGCGCCAGTCGCTTGATGGTCAGCTCGTCCGTGAGGGCATGATCGACAGACGTCTCTATCCCTCTTGCATACCAGCGGTTACTGAAACCGAGGATGCCGGGATCGTCGGGCATAAAATCGACTTTGAGTTCGCCAAGCCGCATCCGGCAGATGACATTGTCCTCCTGCGACTCGCCAAATCCTCTTTTGCCTCAGCTCTTCTTGCAGCTGCGCCCAGTCAGCATATCCTGCCAGGTCGACAATGAGGTCGACATCGTCCGTCGCCCTGACATCTTCAAGGGTCACTTCGTCGGTAATAAACAAAGCGGTCGTGCATCCGCCGACGAATACCAGCCGCTCCCGAAAGTCGCCTCCCAGCGCCTCAGCTACCGTCTGCAGCATATGGAGCAGCTGGCCTCTGACGGTGGTCATTTCTTCAGAAGCCCTTCAGAAAGACGCTGCCCCGCCAGACCCGCCTCGCGCTGGTTTCCGAGCCGGATTGCGTCGACGAGAGCAAGATACTCGTATAGCCGCTCGTCTTTCTGGACGGCTTCAGGAACACTCTTGAACAAGGGTTCGACCGATTGCCCCATGTCCTTACCTTCTGCATATGGCCAGATGTGTATGTACTCACCGCCGCTGATCAGCAGCCCTTTTAGCATGGGCGCGGCAAAGGCCGTCGGCATGCCGCGCGTGATGCCGCCCGCCTTTGCCGGAAACACAAATTTCAGCCCGTGAACGATAAAGTTATGAAGATTGCGGCGGTTGGGATTGGCCCGGCCCGTCGCTCGATCTTTGATAGCCAGACCTGATACAAGACTGCGCTTGATAGAAGCGTTGATCTCCGTCTTGCTGATCCCGAGTAGCGCTTCCAGGCCGCGAACGGAGTACGGAGCCTCGCCCGTAGAGCCCCAATGAGGCTCCCCGGAGCCAACATGCCCCTCTTGCTCCTGCAAGCTTGCGAGCTTCAGAAGCACGACGATATCCTGACTTTTCATTCCATTCATGCGGCCTGTCCTCTGTCCTAGGACCAAGGACACAGCACCACATCCGGGTATAAAATGTCAACGAAAATGACCAGGCTGCAAGACGCGCCAGCGCAAATATATAGTTATGACAATAACTTAGCTCCCACCAGTCGATCCCGCCTGTACGGCGATGCAACGAGTCCGGCGCCGGTCTCATTCCATCATAAAAGAAGGATGATAGGTCTTGTTTCCCCGGCGATCGAAATCAAGCGGTCAATGATCCCCATAGCACTGGCTGTGGTCGGCCAGAGCCTCGATGATCCGGCAGTCGCAGATGTGGCCGTGACCGCACTCGTCGATCATTCGTGTCAGCTCGCCCTTGAGGGCCGTGAGGCTGGCGATACGACGTTCGATCTCCACCAGATGGTTGCGGGCGATGCTATCGGCGGTATGACAGGAAGCCTGAGGTTCGGCGCTCATCGCTAGCAAGTCGCGGATGTCATCGACCTCGAAACCGAGTTCGCGCGCGTGACGGATGAAGTTGAGGCGATCGACCTCGGCCTTGCCGTAGCGCCGCTGGTTGCCTTCTGTTCGCGGCGGCTTCGGTAGCAGGCCGATCTGTTCATAGAAGCGGATCGTCGGCACTTTGACGGCTGTGCGTCTGGAAAGTTCGCCGATTGGAAGATTCATCAGAAGCCTCTTGATCCTCTAGTGGCTAGAGGTCCTATCATCAACGCCAATGAGTGAGAAGGACCGAGGATGGCCGAAGCAGTGAAGGCGAGATACCGGGTGGGCGGCATGGATTGCGCGGCCTGCGCGACCAAGATCGAGAACGCCGTTGGACGTATTCCGGGCGTTACCGAAGTCGGAGCCTCCTACACGGCCGGCACCATGAACGTCGTCCACGAGAACGTGCCGTTCATTGCGATCCAGAAGGCGGTGAAGTCGCTCGGCTACACGGTGACGTCGCATGATGCGCCTGCGCAGGCGGCGGGCGCGCTCGATGCCGGCGAAGCGCAGCCCGGGCATCCTGAACTCGATGAAGGGCCGTGGTGGAAAACGAAAAAGGCGCTACTGACCCTGAGTTGTGCGGCGGCGCTGGTAATCGCCTATCTCGTCGGCCTGTTGCTGCCTGCCGTGGGCCATTGGGCATTCCTCGCCGCGTTGCTTGTCGGACTTGTTCCGATCGGCCGCAGGGCCGTTGCCGGTGCGGTATCGGGCACTCCCTTCTCGATTGAGACGCTGATGACGATCGCCGCGGTAGGAGCCGTGATCATTGGCGCCACCGAGGAAGCAGCTACTGTCGTTCTCCTGTTCCTCGTTGGGGAACTGCTTGAAGGCGTCGCCGCCGGCCGTGCTCGCGCGAGCATTCGGGGCTTGACGCAGTTGGTGCCAAAGACCGCGTTCCTCGAAGAGGACGGCCAGACTCGGGCAGTGGCGGCTGACAGCCTTCGCGTCGGGTCGATGATCATGGTTCGCCCTGGCGATCGCATCCCCGCCGACGGTGAGATCCTCGAAGGCAGCAGTTCGATCGACGAGGCTCCGGTCACTGGAGAGAGCCTACCGAAACGGAAGAGCGTGGGCGACACGGTCTTTGCCGGCACCATCAACGCTGACGCGGTTCTCCGCATCCGAGTCACCGCGGCCGCCGCCGACAACACCATCGCTCGGGTGGTCAAGCTCGTCGAGGAAGCGCAGGCGAGTAAGGCACCGACGGAGAGGTTTATCGACCGGTTCTCGAAGATCTACACGCCCGGGGTTCTCGTCGTTGGTGCTCTGGTTGCCGTCGTGCCGCCACTCCTGTTTGGGCAGTCGTGGAGCGAGTGGGTCTATAAGGGACTGGCCGTGCTGCTGATAGGCTGCCCCTGTGCTCTAGTCGTCTCGACGCCGGCGGCAATCGCGGCCGGGCTGTCAGCCGGCGCAAGGCGTGGCTTGCTTCTGAAGGGCGGCGCAGTCCTCGAAGGCCTGCGGAAGATCACTGCTATCGCCCTGGACAAAACCGGCACGCTCACCGAAGGCAAGCCGGTCGTCACCGACATCGTCGCGATCGGCCGGGAACAGCGGCAGGTGCTCGCCCTGGCAGCGGCGCTAGAGTCCGGTTCGTCCCATCCACTCGCCCTCGCTATTCTTGCGCGGGCCAATGCCGACAAAGCCCCAATACCGCCGACGTTCGGCGCCCGTGCGATTGGCGGCAAGGGCGTCGCCGGCAAGGTGGGCGGAGAGGATGTGTTCCTGGGATCGCCGCACGCGGTCGAAGAGAAGGTGCTGCTGACCGAGGCACAGAAGAGCCAGATCGCAGCCTACAACGATGACGGTAAGACGGTCTCGGTTCTGCTCGCCAATGACAAGGTAATTGGCGTCTTCGCCATTCGCGATGAAGCCCGGCCGGATGCGGTGACGGCGCTCAAGTCCCTGCGCGACCAAGGCATCGAGACCGTCATGCTCACGGGCGACAATAAGCGGACGGCCGCAGCCATCGGCGGTGCACTCGGCATCGAGGTTCGAGCCGAGCTCCTCCCTGAGGACAAGCAGCGGATCGTTCGCGAGTTGCAGTCCGCGGGCAAGGTCGTGGCCAAGGTTGGTGATGGCATCAACGACGCGCCCGCCCTTGCTGCTGCCGACATAGGCATTGCCATGGGTGGCGGCACCGACGTAGCGCTCGAGACGGCTGACGCCGCGATCCTTCACGGCCGCGTTGCCGACATCCCCAATATGATCGACCTGTCTCGGACGACCATGGGCAACATTGCGCAGAACATCACCATCGCCCTGGGTCTCAAGGCTGTTTTCCTGGTGACGACCATCGTTGGAATCACAGGCCTTTGGCCAGCCATCCTGGCAGACACCGGTGCGACGGTATTGGTAACGGCCAACGCCATGCGGCTCTTAGCGTGGAAGGGGAAGCAATAGACTTGACGTCAGAAGGCGAGCGACGCCGACATTCCCATCTCTGGCCGGGGCGTTCCGCTGGCGCTCGGGTCTGCCCTGCTGTTTGGTGCCGCAGCTCCGTTGTCCAAGCTCTTGATCGGTTCCATCGATCCCTGGCTGCTCGCCGGCATTCTATCCTTGGGCGCCGGCTGTGGCTTGACGATCTTACATGGAGGGCGGCGGCTCATCGGCCTTCCCAGTCCTGAGGCGTCGCTGCGTAGAGCGGACCTACCCTGGTTGGCGGCCGTTGTCATATTCGGCGGCGTGCTGGGGCCGCTGCTGTTGATGCTCGGCCTCTCCATGACGAGTGCGTCCGCGGGCTCGCTGCTGCTGAATGTCGAGGGTCTGGCGACGATGGTCATCGCCTGGGTCATCTTCCGCGAAAATGTCGACCTTCGCTTGCTGTTTGGTGCGGTTGCCATCCTCGCGGGAGCGGTCCTGCTTTCATGGACCGGTGACGGCTTTCGTCTAGACGCCGGCAGCCTGCTGGTCGTGGCCGCATGCGTGAACTGGGGCATCGACAACAATCTGACGCGGAAACTGTCGGCGAGCGATCCAGTCCAAATCGCCATGATCAAAGGATTGGTCGCTGGAACGACCAACCTGGTGCTGGCCCTGGCCGTCGGCGCCTCGCTGCCATCGGCAACCCTCTTTGCCGCAGGGGTCATCGCCGGCTTTCTTGGGGTTGGGGTCAGCCTGGTGATGTTCATGCTGGCCCTGCGCCATCTAGGGACCGCTCGAACGGGCGCGTATTTCTCGCTCGCCCCGTTCATAGGTGCGGTTCTTGCTTTGGCTCTGTTCCGCGAGCCGATCACCGGCCAGCTCGCCGTGGCGGCTGCGTTGATGGGCATCGGACTCTGGCTACATCTTCGCGAGAGGCATGAGCACGAACATGCCCATGACCCGATCGAACATGACCACCTCCACACCCATGATGAGCATCATGACCACCATCACGAGGGGCCGGTGACCGAGCCGCATTCGCACTGGCACCGCCACGCGCCCTTGCGCCACAGCCACGCCCACTATCCCGACCTTCATCATCGGCACGGGCACCGCGGTTGACTGGTCGGTATGTCTGTTAGAGCAGGAACTGCCCCGCGACGCCGGCGACCACAACGACCAACCAGGGCGGCGTCTTCCACACCAGAAGCGACACGAACGCCGTCGCGGCGATCGCCATGGCCATTGGCGAAATGATGCCCTCGGTAAACACCGGATCGTAAAGGGCCGCGGCGAGCAGGCCGACAACACCATTCTGGGAGCAGTTGCGCGATGCGGCCGAAGGTAACTACGACTTCGGGAACGTCCACCTTGGCGAGACGAGGAACGGGGAGACGCCTTTCAAGCTCGTTCCGGACGATCATCCGGACGTGACTGTTGAAGGAACGATCGCCGCGAAGTTGGGGAGCGAGATCGTGACTGTGACTTCGCGCGGAGGCCCGTTGGACGACAGCACGAAGGACCGGACGGTCAAGTTCTGTCGATTCGAAGACCTGGGAACGGAGTCGTGATCGGTCTATCCGTGTTTGGCGGCTATCCGCCGCATGCCGTACGCAGTCTACGTATTGAGAACAGAACCCATCCACGGTAGGCTCTCTATCGTTATGTCGTGGCCAACCAGAAAGGTCTTTGCATTGCTGCTCGCAGCGTTTGTCGCTGCGGGGCTCAGCCTTTCTGCCGTCCAGGCCAGCGACATGGCCGTCAAGATGGGCATGTCATCCGGCATGGATATGTCGGGCGACGGCGACTGCTCCGGATGTCCGGAGCAGGCGCCCGACGGAAAGGGTATGACCGCCTGCCCGTCCGTATGCGTGGTGCCGGTGGTGGCGCTGCCGCCACAAATTTCATCTGCCGAAGTCGCGGTCTCGCTTCCGCGCCTGTCACCGCCTCTCTTTCCAGTCCTCTACGGGCGGCACGCGCCACCCGATCCATACCCTCCCAGACCCACCGACTTCGCCTGACGCGTTCCCGGCCGCCAGCGGCCGGTTGCTGCGCATGTGCATCCACGCGCTCGTCGTGCGGTGCGCCTTCGACGATGGCCGCGAGGGCATTCATGCCCTCGCTTCGGTCATCCGTGATCAGATGTTGAAGAGTGATCTGTAGCCATGCATTCCAGCCTTTCCATGTCCCGCAGGAGCCTGCTCCGCGCGGGAGCCTGCCT
Organism: Mesorhizobium waimense; assembly: GCF_003601975.1. Lineage (GTDB taxonomy): Bacteria > Pseudomonadota > Alphaproteobacteria > Rhizobiales > Rhizobiaceae > Mesorhizobium > Mesorhizobium waimense. The sequence goes on along the minus strand of NZ_QZWZ01000055.1, from coordinate 31,228 downwards.
TGCCCTCTGTGCGCTGTCGCCGCCGGGACGAGCCTCGCCGTCGGCTGTCCGCGAAATCCGGATTGTCGCGGCTCCGACCTCCGCTCCGCTGACCGGGAAGGGCGAGGTCGATGTCTGGGCTTATGGCGGCCAGATTCCCGGTTCTGAGCTTCGCCTTCGTCAGGGCGAGCCCGTGCGCATCGTCGTCGAAAACCGCCTTGAACAGGACACCACCGTGCATTGGCACGGCATCAGGCTGCCGAACGCCATGGACGGCGTTCCTGGCCTGACGCAGCCGCCGATCAGGCCGGGCGAATCTTTCGTGTATGAATTCACGCCGCCCGATGCCGGAACCTTCTGGTACCATCCGCACGCCAATAGCCTGGAGCAGCTCGGCCGCGGCCTCGCCGGCGCGCTGATCGTGGATGAGGCCGAGCCGATCCCAGTGGATCGCGACCTTCTCTGGGTGCTGGCGGACTGGCGCATTGACGAGAGCGGCCAGATCTGGCCCGGCTTCGGCAACATGATGGAAGCCGGCATGTCGGGAAGGGTCGGCAACACAGTCACGCTGAACGGTGCAGTGCCCGCAGACCAGCCTGTCCGCGCAGGCGAGCGCATTCGTCTCAGGCTGCTGAATTCCTCGCTGGCGCGCATCATGGCGCTGAGGTTGGAGGGACATGATCCCGTGATCATCGCCCGCGACGGGCAACCGTGCGATCCGCACGTGATCGAGGGCGGCCGTCTCCTGCTCGGTCCAGCCATGCGGGTGGACCTTCTGATCGACATGCAAGGCGAGCCCGGCAGGCGCTATCAGGTCACGGACGAATTCTACGAGGGTTTGGGATACGAACTGACCGGGTTCGCCTATTCCAATGAGCTTGCGCTCCGAACCACAGCGCTCGACCCGTTACGCCTGCTGCCGAATCCTTTGTCTGAACCGGATCTCGCCAACGCCCTTCGCCATGAGCTGACGCTCGAAGGCGGCATGATGAGCCTCATGATGGGCGGAGGCATGATGCACGGCATGCGAGGCATGTCGGGCATGGGACAGGCCGTCTGGTCGATCAATGGAACATCTATGACCGGAGACGGCCACGCGGGCATGAAGCCGCTGTTCGCCCTGGAGCGCGAAGGAAGCCATCTCATCACCATACGAAACCAGACCCGCTGGTGGCACCCGATGCACCTGCACGGCTTCAGCTTCCGTGTGCTGACCCGTAACGGATCGTCCGTTCCGCACAACCAGTGGGCCGACACCGTGCTGCTTGCTCCGGAAGATGCCGTTGAGATCGCCTTTGTTGCCGACAACCCCGGAGACTGGATGCTCCACTGCCACGTCACTGACCATCAGATGGCCGGACTCATGACTGTCCTTCGCGTCTGAGATTTTCGAACAGAAACCCGACCAACCGAGAAAGGAACTCAAAATGTTGCGCATTCTTGCTCTTGCCGTCCTCATGGCCGCGGGCCTCTCCTTCGCCCAGGCCGACGAGACGCTGAAAGCGACGCTCTGGAAGAACCCGCAATGCGGCTGCTGCGAAGGCTACGCCGATTACCTTAGACAGAACGGCTTCGAGGTCGACGTAAAGCCGACCAACGACCTTGCCTCCATCAGCAGCAAGGCGGGGGTTCCTGCCAATTTCCAAGGCTGCCACACGATGTTCATCGACGACTACGTCGTCGACGGGCATGTTCCGGTGAAGACGATAAGGAAGATGCTCTCCGAACGTCCCGACATCGCCGGGATCACTCTACCCGGCATGCCGATGGGCTCTCCCGGCATGGTCGGCGAGAAGACCGAGCCATTCACGATCTTCTCAGTCGCCAAGGACGGCAAGCAGCCCACCGTCTATGCAACGGAGTGATGGGCATGCCTTATCTCAAGCTCTGCGCCGTTGCCGCAGTACTGTTGGTGACCACCACCGGATTCGCCCGTGCGCACTCGATCGGCGAAGTGGAGGAGATGCTTGGCGAGGAGGAAAAGTATTTCCAGACAATCGACAAGCCTGCGCCGGATTTCACTTTGAGGACGGCCGATGACCGCGTCGTGCGGCTCGCCGACCTTCGCGGTAAGGTCGTCGTCCTGAACTTCGTCTACACCTCCTGTCCCGACATCTGCCCGCTTCACGCGGAACGGATCGCCGAGATCCAGCGCCTGATCAAGGACACGCCGATGCGAGACCGCGTTGCCTTCGTCACCGTCACCACCGACCCCTCGAACGACACGCCCGACGTCATGCGCGACTACGGAGCGGCGCATGGTCTCGATGCAGCCAACTGGACGTTCCTGACGACGACGCAGGATGAGCCCGAGGACGCAACCCGCAAGCTGGCAGAGGCCTACGGCCACAAGTTCGCGAAGACCGAAGACGGGTACCAGATGCACGGCATCGTCACCCACGTCATCGACAGGCAAGGAGTATGGAAGGCGAATCTCCACGGGCTGCAGTTCGATCCCGTGAACTTGGTGACGTTCGTCAACGCGCTCACCAACGACACCAGCCGTCCGCATCCGCACCCGAAGAAGAGCTGGTGGGACTGGATCACCGAATGAAGCCTGCAGCGCGTCGGGGGAGAGCGATCCTGGTCCTCGCGGCTTTCGCAGCGGGCGCAGCGGCTGCCGTGTTCGGCGGATACACTTGGCTTGCCCGGAATCCGGTGGGTCTCCTCAATCCCCATGACGCAGGCGTCCTCGCGCGCGGCCAGGCCGTTTATCTGCAACAATGCGCCTCCTGCCACGGCCGAAACCTGGAGGGACAGCCCGACTGGCAAACACGTGACAAGGACGGTTTCCTCCCGGCGCCGCCACACGACGAGACCGGACACACCTGGCACCACCCGGATCGGCTGCTGTTCGACATCACGAAGCTTGGCGTGGCGGAAGCCGCCAACCTCAAGGACTACAGGACGCGCATGCCGGCATTCGACAAAGTGCTTGTCGACGACGAAATCATCGCCGCGCTGTCGTACATCAAATCGAGGTGGCCCGAAGAGCTTCAGCGGCGCCACGACGAACTCAATCGAGTTTATGCGACGAGAAATCACTGAACACCGCGGAAGCAGTGATTGGCCTTCCATCGGTCGGAGGCTCCGATCGCTCTAATCTGTCACGGACAGCGCCCTGGTGACTTCCGCCTTCAGGTCCTTATGCGCATGGGGGGCGGCGGGCTTCACACCCCTGAGATCCGCGCAGGGTGAGCTTGCGCAAGAACTCGGTCCAAGAGGCACCTCAGGCGCTCGGCGTCGACGAACGCCGCACATCGGCCGGTCTACGAAACAGCGTCTCGATCAGCGGGCATTCCGGCAGCGTGCCGTCTCCGCACTGGCGCACCACGTCCTTCAGAACCTGCTCCATGCGCCTGAGGTCCGCGATCTTCGCGCGCACATCGTCAAGGTGGGTCGTCGCTACGATGCGAACGTCGGCGCAAGGCCTGTCTCGTTCGTCGACAAGCCGCAGTAGTTCCCGGACTTCCTCGAGAGAGAAACCCAACTCACGCGCCCTCAAGATGAAGCGAAGGCGCCGTTCATGACCCGTGTCATAGCTTCGGTAACCACCGGGCGTGCGCGGCGGCTCCGGCAGCAGCCCGATCTTCTCGTAGTACCGCACGGTCTCCAGGTTACTGCCCGTCCGCCGGGCCAATTCGCCTCGTTGTAGGCCCTTCACCAAGCCGTGATCGCGCACTGCAAAATTCCCTCTTGAGCCTGTAGTTGCTACAGACCGGATCTTAGGGCTGATACTGAATTTCGGCAATCAGCGACGGATGAGATGGAAACATCGTCTCTTGGAAGGATAAGGCAGGCGCCGGCAGAGGACTTGGCGCGCAGCGAAGCTGGACGCCAGCGCCTGCTGGTCGCGGGCGGCCTGTTAGGCGCGCTCGCCGCCTCCTCTTGCTGCATCGTCCCACTGGTGCTGTTCAGCCTCGGCATCGGCGGCGCGTGGATTAGCAACCTCACCGCGCTCGCTCCCTAAAGCTGCTGTTTGTGATCGGCACGTCCGCTCTCCTCGGGTACGGCTTCCTCCGGGTCTACGGGGCGCCCAGACAGGCCTGTGTTGACGATGACACTTGCGCACGCCCGCTGCCCAATCGACTCGTCAAGGTGGGCCTCTGGTCGGCGACCGCGCTCGTGACTGCTGCCTTTGCCTTCGACTACGTCGCGCCGGTGCTACTGGGCGCGTGACAGGAGGAGAGCTGCCGCCATGCGCAAATTCGTGAGCGTCCTGCTGACCACCGGCACCCTCGTGGCTGCCTCGGCCTCCTTCGCGGCCGAACGCACGGTCACCTTCGTGATCGACAACATGACGTGCGCGTCCTGCCCTTACATCGTGAAGGCGTCCATGGGCTCGGTAATCGGTGTCGCAGAGGTCGCAGTCTCGTTCGAGCCGAAGACTGCAACCGTCACCTTCGACGATGCGGAGACCAGCGTCGAGGCCATAGCCGCCGCCAGTGCAAACGCCGGCTACCCAGCTCATCCCCAACAAGGAAGCTGACGCGCCGCGACCTCGCCCTCTTCAAGGAAAGGCCCACCCCAATGAGCGACTGCTGCGCGCCCAACTCTACCTCTGACCTCGGCTCGACCGCCGTCCTACCGAGTTTCTCGATGCGGCCCGGCGTGACATTCCCGGACTGGTCGGTGGTGACATCCCCTGTGGTTCGCGAGGCCCTCGAGGCAATGCTCAGCTCGGACCATGTCCTGCACCGCTGGAGCGGCTACTCGGCCGCCGTCGACAGCGTGCGCGCCGCGCTGCTCCGCCTCTACGCGGACAATGACAAGGCACCCTCATTCGCGATGCTGGCCGCTCAAGCGGGACTAACCGAAGCAGCGTTGCAGCCGCTTGTAGAGGAGCTTCGTCAGCGCGATCTTGTCGTCCTCAGGGGTGGCCAGATCGTCGGAGCGTATCCCTTCACGAACCGGAACACAGGGCACCGGATCTGTCTGGACGGCCACGACGTCAACGCGATGTGCGCGGTCGACGCGCTCGGTATTGGTGCCATGCTCGACCGTGACATCCAGATAACGTCCCGCTGTTGGCATTGCGGCGCGCCCATCAAGGTCAAGACGCGGGACCGCGGCCGTGGGCTGGAGCGGGTCGAGCCTGAGACAGCCGTAGTCTGGCTGAGCGTGCGGTACGAGGGCGGCTGTGCAGCGAACTCCCTTTGCTCGGTGACCGCCTTCTTCTGCAGCGACGACCACCTCGCCGCGTGGCGCAGCCAACGCCCTGCCGATGAGCCGGGCTTTCGACTGTCGATTGAGGAGGCGCTGGAGGCGGGTCGAGCGATCTTCGGCCCGATCCTCGTCGGATTGCAGTCCGGCGTCACGCGTGCCGACCCTGTCTCACCGGCTGTCAGTCGCTCTGGCGTGCGCGCGCAGAATGGCGCCGGTTATGACCTTGCTATCATCGGGGCCGGCTCTGCAGGCTTTTCGGCGGCCATCACTGCGGCCGACCAGGGAGCGCAGGTCGCTCTCATCGGTAGCGGCACCATCGGCGGTACTTGCACCAACATCGGCTGCGTCCCCTCAAAGACACTCATCCGAGCTGCTGAAACGCTTCACAACGCCCGCGCGGCGGCACGCTTCGCCGGCATTACCGCCGACGCTGAGGTCACCGACTGGCTGGCGACAGTTCGGCAGAAAGACGCCCTGGTCGCGCACATGCGTCAGACGAAGTATGTCGACCTGCTGCCGGCTTACAACGGTATCGCCTATCAGGAAGGTCCCGCGCGCCTCGTCGAAGGTGGAGTGGATGTTCACGGAAAGCGGATCACCGCCGACCGGATCATCATCGCGACCGGGGCCCGACCCATGATCCCGAGCATCCCCGGTATCGAAGCAGTGCCCTATCTTACCAGCACGATGGCACTGGACCTTCAGGAGCTGCCGGCGTCCCTGCTGGTTATCGGAGGCGGTTACATCGGCGCCGAGCTTGCACAGATGTTCGCGCGCGCCGGCGTCAAGGTGACGCTCGTCTTCCGCTCGCGCTTGTTGCCCGAGGCCGAGCCTGAGATCAGCGTGGCCTTGACCACTTACTTCGGGGACGAGGGGATCGACGTCGTCTCTGGGGTCACCTATCGGTCAATCCGCGCGACTGCGACAGGCGTTGCCCTCGCGGTTGAACGCAATAGCCGGCACGTCACGTTGGCCGCCGAGCGCGTCCTCCTCGCCACCGGGCGCACACCAAACGTCGAGGGGCTTAGTCTCGCTGAGAACGGCATCGCCCTCACAGCGAAGGGCGGCATCGCCGTCGATGACCGGATGCGCACTACCCGCTCCGGCACCTATGCTGCTGGCGACGTTACGGGCCGCGATCAGTTCGTATACATGGCCGCTTACGGTGCCAAGTTGGCTGCGAGGAACGCACTCAATGGCGATAGCCTGCGTTACGACAACTCGGCGATGCCGACCATTGTGTTCACCGATCCGCAGGTTGCCAGCGTTGGTCTGACAGAAGCCGGTGCCCGCGCAGCAGGACATAAGGTCCGTGTATCGACCATTCACCTCGACCAAGTGCCGCGCGCATTGGCCGCTCGGGACACCAGAGGGCTTATCAAGCTGGTCGTGGAAGGGGACACTGGCCGGCTGCTCGGGGCGCACGTTCTGGCACCCGAGGGTGCCGACAGCATCCAGACCGCAACTTTGGCGATCACCTGCGGGCTCGCGGTTCAGCAGCTCGCAGCCACGATCTTCCCCTACCTGACCACAGTGGAAGGCTTGAAGCTCGCGGCGCTGTCGTTCGACAAAGACGTGGCGAAGCTCTCCTGCTGCGCCGGCTAGACCTCTCCGTGCGGCGCGCTGTAGAGACGCTCAGTTCCCAGCTTTGGTGCCAACCACCGTCACGCTCTTGACATGCAGGTCTGCGTGGCATTCGCTTCCAAGCTGTTCGAGACATGCGGCCGCATGGTCGCGATGCCGGATTGAGCAGCACTCCGCTTCCGACCCATACCTCTGAGCGCGCCCGAAGAGACTCGAAGTCCGCGGCCGGGCGGACCGCAGTTTGTACAGATCCCTATTCGCGCGGGAGTGCGATTTCCTAGCCGGATGCCGCCGGTCATCCAAAACCGGTTTAAAAACCGGCTTAATTTCGGAAAATAAGCCGGTATGAGCTGGAGCGAAATCTTAGAAAGATAAGCGATATCAATTGGTTGTATGGCGCACCGGACGAGATGAAACTGGGCACTGCTATGTCATTGCTGCGCCTCTCGATTTCTGAGATCACCGCTTGGAGCGGAAGGTCCGCCTTGCGCCTAGGCGGTCATTCAAACACAGGCGAGCCCACTCATGCCGGCAATCCCGCCTTGATGAGCCCTTCGCGGAGAAGCTCCCGGTCATCGGCGCGTTCGAGGAGGACGCTCTTGCGCATGTATTCGGCCGTCGAGAATTCGGGCTGCAACCGCAGCACCTCCGCCACCGCTACCTGTGCCTCTGCGGTCCGTTCCAGCTGGGCGTAGCAGGCCGCCAGCCGTGCACTCGACCACGAGCTCGGCAGGGTCATCTGCTTGAACGCCTGCGCGGCCTCTGCAAAGCGCCGAAGCGAATAAAGGGCGATGCCGAAGTGAACATCGTACCAGCGAAAGTGTAGTGGGTTGAGGCGACGAGCAGCCTCCAGACAAACCAGTGCTTCTTCGGGTCTGCCACGAAAGGCCAGCAAGCGGCCCTTCATAATCAGTCCATCTGCATCATTTGGGTTCAGGTCGAATGCCCGCCGGAGATATTGCTCGGCCATGTCGTACTCACGACGGTAGAGACAGATGGTCGACAGTATTCGGTCGCAGCGGCTCTCGAGGGGGTCGAGTTCGATCGCGTGCTTTGCCTCGGTGAACGCCGCGTCCAGCACCTCGGTCGGTGCGGCGGCGTGACCGTGCAGTACCACCTTCACGAATGCGAGATACGAATGCGCCACGGCATACCTGGGATCGAGGGCAACCGCCTTCTCGAACATCTCGAGGGCTTGCTGATTGGCAGTGTCCGCGTCACTCCGAAAGTGGGCCATGCCGCGCAGCAAGCAGTCGTAGGCGGCAAGGCTGGTTGTCGGCTTTCGGAGCGATTGCTGAAGTCTCGCATCCTCAATTCGCCCGACCAGCGTCGACACAATGGTCTGCGCAACTTCGTCCTGCACCGTGAAGACGTCGTCGATACTGCGATCGTAGCGCTCGGCCCAAAGATGCGCCCCAGTCGCCGCCTCGATCAGCTGCGCGGTGATCCGCACGCGTGCCCCGGCCCGCCGCACACTTCCTTCGACAAGATATGACACGCCAAGCTGCCGTCCGATCTCGGCGAGGGTGGTCGCCTTGCCGCGAAAGGCGAAGGAGGAGTTGCGGGCGATCACGAACAGCGAGCGGAAGTGCGCCAGTCCGGTGACGATGTCTTCGGTGATGCCGTCGCTGAAGTATGTCTCTTCGAGCTGGCCGCTGAGATTGTCGAAGGGGAGCACAGCGATGGACGGCCTGTCGGGCACGGGCAACGGTGTGCTAGCTGCAGCCCTGGCCGGTTCCTTGGCCCAGCCCCAGACACGGACCGGCTGTGCGATGTTCCTTAGCGTGCGCTCGCCAATATCCTCGAAGGCGAAGCCGGTCTTGCCGGCCAGCTGTTTCTGCACGGCATCTGCGATGCATATGCCCCCAGGCTCGGCCAGTGCCTCAAGTCGCGCGGCGATGTTCACGCCATCCCCGAGCAGGTCACCTCCCTCCACCACAACGTCACCAACGTTGATGCCGAGGCGGAACACGATACGACTCTCGGGCGGGACCTCCTGCTGATGGACGGTCACCCCCTCCTGCACTGCGACCGCGCACGCTACGGCATCTACAACGGAGCCAAATTCGACGATTGCGCCATCGCCCATCAGCTTGACGATACGGCCCCTATGATCTGCGATTAGCGGGTCCAATACCTCTGAGCGAAGAACTCTGATCGCGGCGAGCGTGCGCGCCTCGTCCGTTTCGATCAGGCGCGAGTAGGCCACGATGTCGGCGACCATGATCGCAGCGAGCCGCCGCTCCACCCGAACACTTGGCATAGGCGCCCTCCAGCGTATGGTCCGGTTGGCTGTGCGTCTCAATCGTCGCAGCTTCGACCATAAACCGCAACCGGCGTGCAGTTGGATGTTTCCTTGGCGACTCGGTCATTCGAGTGAAGGGCCGCCTTTGAGTGTCAGAACCCGGACGTCACGCTGACACGATTTGGAATGTACATCCCGATTGGCGCACCGGAGAGGATGAAACTGGGCACTGCTATGTCATTGTTGCTGCGAGGCATTTGCAAACGCAAGGCAAGCGCGGCGCAGCTGTCTCCGTCCACGAAACCGGCTGTAACGCGGTGGCCGTCGGGATGGGCAAGGCAGCCGGCTAACGAATTTCGGCCTAGGCTGATGCCGTCTCGGACAGGATCAATGCTGAACCCCAGATACACGAAGGCACCCGCCTGTTCGGCACCTCTCTTGACGGCGGACGCTGCCTTAGTTCACCTTTTGCACCGTCGGCGGCATCCACGAATCCTCGGTCACCGCCGTCTTCGGCCAGTAGCCCGGCAGCCGCGCTCGCGCCTTGACTGCCGAGTGCGGTCGAGCGGCGGCTCGGGGCCGTGTCGCCGGACTATTGCGCCGGCGCCGGTATCGGCAGGATGCTTGAGACCTTCCAGCCGCCCGGCGTCTTGGCCAGCACCATATTCATCAGGAATCGCATTGGTTGCGGCTGTTGGCCCGGTGCACCGATCGTGAAGTTGATCGGGATGTAGATTTGCGCCGCCCCATCTCCGATCATCATAACTTTCAAGCCTGAAACCTCGGGATCGAGACGCCACGTCCCCTCATAGAGCGAAGCGAAGCGCTTGAGCGCCGCATCCGCCCCCCAGACCGGCGTTCCGCGCGTGATCCAGAGAAAACTCGGCGAGCCCAGCAGCAGAGATTCCACCGCCTTGACATCGTGGGCGTTTTGAGCGGCGACGAAGCGATCGAACGTTGCTCGCACCTCATCTTCAGGCGCCGCGACAGCGGATCTGATCATGAGGGACATGAGCATGAGCGCGATGCATGCGGCCCAGCGCCTTGCGATGTGATTGTGAAACAGGCCGATCCGACCAGTCTTGCTGACTACGCGATTCATAGTCCGCTCTCCCTTTCCTGCGTGTGAGGGTCGCCATCCGGCTCGGCGTGACCGCCCGTTCCGGCGTAGAGGCAATCATCCAGGCGCAGGCGGCCGGCGTCCTTGGAAATCCCTTAAGTTTTTCCTGAAGATTCCCTAAGCTGCCCTAATGGACGCCTTGCAGGATCAGGCCTTCGCGTTTGGCGACTTCGTCCTTGTACCCAAGGAGCGCCTGTTGCTGTGCGATGGGGAACCTGTCCCTCTGACCGGCAAGGCCTTCGATCTGCTCGTTGTTCTCGTCCGCCATAGCGGGCATCTGGTCACCAAGGACGAGCTGTTGCAGGAGGTCTGGCCCAACACCTTCGTGCAAGAGACGAACCTGACGGTGAACATCTCGGCTCTGCGCAAGGTCTTGGGGCGCGGGGACAACGGGAACGGAATTATCCAGACGGTGCCCGGCCGCGGCTACCGCCTTGTAGCGCCGGTCGTGGCGCGCGAGGCGGCACCGGCCTCGATCTTGCGCGTCGAATCCGCGGACAACGACCTTGATGCCGCGCCGAACTCGCAACCTGTTGCGCCGATCGGTGCCGCGCGACACCTCGGCGGGGTCACGCATCGAGGGTGGGCGATCCTTGCCGCCGCCGTCGTGTGCGTCGCGATCGGGGCGATCGCGCTGTGGCGCGCGCAGCCCGAAAACACCAATGTCCCGTTCGGCTCGGTGGCCGTGCTGCCTTTCGCCAGTGATAGTTCGGGCAACAATTACTTGGCCGATGGTCTGACCGAAGCCATACTCAATGGGCTCGTGCAATTGCAGAGCCTGCGCGTCGCACCCAGGGCCAGCGCATTTCGCTTCAAAGGGTCGGCCGTCGGACCAAAGGACGCCGGCCTTGAGCTCGGCGTCGCGGCGGTCGTGACCGCAACCATATCGCAGCAAGGCACTGACCTGAGAATACAGGTTGACCTAGTCGACGTCGCCCTTGACTCCCAGATCTGGGGCGCTCGATACCAAGGCGACGTATCCGAACTGGTTCATTTGCAGACCAGAATTCTGCAGGATCTCCCACGCGCATTGAGATTTCCGCTCTCCGATCAGGAGACTCGGCGGATTGCCCGACCCGTCACCGACGACGCGGACGCCTATCGCGCTTATCTCCAAGGCCGCCACGAATGGGGCCAGAGATCGGAAGCCGCCTTGAAACGGGCCATCGAACGGTTTCGACACGCCGTCGCGATCGATCCGGAGTTTGCGGCTGCCTATTCGGGGCTCGCGGACTCCTATTCGATCCTGGGCTATCTGAGCTATCTCTCTCCGGCGGAGACCTTTCCTGAAGCAAAGCGCCACGCCACAAAGGCGCTGGAGTTGGATGCAACGCTGGCCGAGGCGCACGCTTCCCTAGGCTTCGTAAAATTGTATTTTGAGTGGGATTGGGTTGGAGCCGAGACGGCATTTCAGCGCGCGATCGCGCTTGATCCGAACCACGCGGCGTCACACCAATGGTACAGTATCTATTTGCTGGCCGCTGGCCGGCCCACGGAGGCATTCCGCGAAATTCAGTTCGCGCAGCAGCGTGATCCAGTCTCGCTGCCAGTCAACACCGACCTTGGATTCTACTACTATTACACCGGACAGTACGAAGAGGCGGTGAAGCAATTGAACTTCGTGCTGGAGATGAACCCAGATTTTCCACCCGCGCATCTCTGGCTTGGCCGGGCCTACCAGGAGCTGGGCAAGTTCGACGAGGCGCTCAGTGCATTTCATCGGGTCGAGGACCGCGTCCGCGATTGGCCCGTCTCGATTGCAGCACGGGGATTCGTTGCCGGCGCGGCCGGACGACCCACGCTTGCTCTTCAGGCGCTCACTGAACTGGAACAACTGTCAAGCCGACGGTTTGTGACCTCCTACGGCATTGCGCTCATCCATGCCGGCCTTGGTCAAGACGACGAAGCCTTCGCCTCGCTCAACAAAGCCTTCGATGAGAGGTCGAACTGGCTGGTCTGGTTGCGCCTTGATCCGCGCTGGAACGCGCTGCGGCCCGATCCACGATTTACGGAACTCGTGAGCCGGATGCGATTTCCGCCTTAGGTTGAGCGGTCACCCACCCCTCTGCGGAGCGATGGATCCGGTCGATGCACCTGTGGGTCACGCCGGCCGGGAGCTGTTCCTTTCAGGAGATCGGCACGACGGCCGCTTGGAGGCGCGCGATGCTGGGGATCAGTTCCTCCCGCGAAGACCATCCAAATTTCGAACGAGGCTGTGCCGTTCGGGCGGGCCGCGGTCGAGATTGATGGACCGTGGTGGTCTGTAACGCTGATATTCAATGCTCAGTGTCTGAGGCCGTGTCGATCTATTCCAGCGGAGAAGAGAGCGCTTGCACGCGCAAGAGGTCGCTTCGGATCAACTGAAGCCTTTGAGGCAAGCCTCAACTATCCGGCTTTGGAATGCACATTACAGAATGGCGCGCCCGACAGGATGAAACTGGGCACTCGTATGTCATTGTTTGTGCTATCTAATAACTGTAGCGGCGGTCCGCTTTGGATGGAAACTGCCATTTCCTTCGTCAATCTCAACGGGCAAGGAGCGCCAGAAGCCGCCATTCGACTCTCACATTCTCAGTTCTTTAGTTCGCGCTTGAGTTCGTTGAGGAAGCGCCAGTCCGTGCCGTTGGCGATAATCGTCTTGGGACTCGACTTGATCAGGCCCGCTTCGTGGAGCCGCAACGCGTAGAAGCGGATCGTATCCTCAGGGTCGCGTTCCGCGTTGTAGGGTACGTCCTTCAGTGTCTGCAGCGCATGGTCATACCGCGCAGTGAAACCACCATCGACCATCTGCCGAGCAACCCATTCCGGTTCAGTCATGCAGAGATCGGTTGCTTTGAGAAAAGCGCGCAACACGCGCTTGGTGGCGACCGGATAACTTTGGACGAAATTCGTGCTTGCCGCCAACATGCAGCAGAAATATTGAGACCATGGATTGTCCAAGGCACTGTTAACAAGCACACGACCGACGCCCCGCGCGCGCAGTTCCTGTGGCTCGGGTGGAAAGCCAAGGAATGCGTCGATCTTCCCCTCGGCGAACAGCTCCATCGGCTTCGCCGAAGTACTCGTGACCCAATTGATGTCGGCGCTGGGGCTAAGCCCGACCTGACTTGCGATAACGCTCAAGAACCGGTGTGGCGGGGATCCGAGCGACGGCACGCCCACACTCCTGCCCTTCAAGTCACGGGCGCTCTGAATGCGACTGTTTACGAACAGCTCGAAGCAGCCGGGGTGCACTCCCGCCAATACGGTGATTGGGTTCCCAGCGTCTATTGAAGCGACGAAGGTTGTCACAAACGTCAGGCTGAAGTCCGCCTCGCCCTGCGCAGTGGCTTTGGTCAGCTCCGCCGATTGCACCGGAACATAACGAAGCTCGGCAAAGCCTTCTGCGCGGAGCAGCTCGCCTACAACGAACATCGGGGCGACACAAATGCCTCCGGGGGCCTTTTCAATGCGTATGATGGGGGTCTCTGGCGTCGGCTCCGCATGAAGCGATTTGAACCCACCAACGAAGCCAGCGGCGCCAGCCACTGAGGCGCTAGCCAAAAAGCGACGACGACTCTGCACGATCGGCATGAAAGCCTCCTCTCCGGTAAGTCCCAGCCCCTCGCAATCTCAGATCTTCGCGCGGGCGGAGCGCCTTCCGCCCCCGTCCTTCGCCATTGGCCTTCGGCTGCGAGGATCACCGCACGCTTGCGTATCAAGCGATGCCTGTGACGTGAAGATGATACGCCAAATCGCGAGCTGAAGCAGCAATCGAGATTGGCCTATGTCGGCTTGGGGTCATTGTCGCAAGTTCAGCGGAGGACGGGCGAGTTTCTGCTTGGAGTCGGAAAGCCGACCCCAGTGCCCAGTTTTGTTCTGGAGTGGTGGAAATTTGGCGCGCCCGAAGAGATTCGAACTCCTGACCCCCAGATTCGTAGTTTACTTTTGTGATTCGCCGAGAGTATCCAATTGTTCTCCATAGTCATAAATGCATCTTTCATTTCAGTTATTTGCGCAGAACCGCGCATTTTGGCGTGGACACACTATCTGATCCCATGCGAGTCTAAAACCGGCTGAAAAACCGGCTGACTTTTCTGGCCGGCAAGCACTAAACTTGCAGGAATCGCACTATGGCCGACATCCGTATCCTCATCAACGACAAGACAGTTAGCGACCTTAAGGCGCCTGGTTCGGGACAGTATCGCGCCCGCGACACCCAGCTTAGAGGCTTCCACGTCATCGTCGGCAGGCGAAGCAAGACATTCGCCGTTCAAGGAGACCTGCGGAAGGATGGCAAGCGCGTTGCATCAATCTCAGTACGGATCGGCGACGGGGAGACGATGTCTACACGCGAGGCGCGCGCAACAGCAAAGACATACCTCGCGCAGATTTCCAAAGGGAAGCACCCCCATCCCAAAGACATTCCACCGCATGGAAACGATACCTCACTGGTCAACCGGAATGAGGCAGCACGACCTGATAACGCCCCGGAAGGTGTCACCCTAAGGCAGGCGTGGGAGCGCTATTGCGACGCTCATCTCATCCGGAAAGGCCGGAGCAAAGGAACGATCGAGGGTTATCGTGACCACGTGGAGCGCCTTTTTAGGAATTGGCTCGACATCCCATTGCGGGAGCTGGGCGACGATCCCGGCAAGGTCATTGCCAAGCACGACGAAATCACGAACGAGCATGGTCCGTATATTGCGAATGGCAGCATGCGGACGCTGCGCGCTATCTATAACCATGCGCGCAAGGCGCATCGCTATCTCCCAGCCGACAACCCAGCTAGCGTCGTTGATTGGAACTCGGAAGAACGCAGAAACAGCGCGATGGGACTGGGCGACTTGCCAAATTGGTTCCGGCAAGTCGCGGCGTTAGCCAATCCCATTCGCCGCGAGTACCATCTATTCTCCCTGCTCTCGGGATGCCGGCCCACGGCCCTGATGGAGGCGAAGCCGAAGGATCTCAGCCTCCGCCGCCGGGTCCTGCACATTCCGCGTCCTAAGGGCGGCGCAGACCATGCCTTCGACATTCCGCTGTCGCGCCAAATGATCTCATGCCTTGTGCGAGTGATCCGGTTTAACCGGCATTGCTATCCTCTCCAGGCCAACGACTGGCTATTCCCAGCGGATAGTGGCAGCGGGCACTTGGCCGAACAGAAGGAGCGCCGGGACGTCCTCGCCAAGTGGGGTAATGATTTGCGGCAGACGTTCCGGACCCTGGCGACGCCGGCCGGTGTCTCGGAGTTCGACGCGCGTTTATTGATGAACCATGCCATTCCGGGCGTTAACGCAGGTTACATTTCTCGTCATAAGCTGCTCGAGGACCACCTGCGCGCGCAGCAGCAGGCAATCAGCAGCACGATGTTTGGCGCCTTAGGCAATCTGATCGCCAAGGAGGCAGCCGTTCGTTCCTGGCTCGGTCCACGCGCTACACAACAGACAATAGAGGCCGCCAAACGGGACGCTGACGGGGAGGCCTTGCGCAGAGCTGCCTAGACCAGGAATTGTGCCACCTTTGGCTGTCGCTGCGGAAGCTAAGGGCCGAACAAAAGTCGATCCCGGAACGAAGGCTGGTGCAAAGTTGGCCGAGAGTCGTCGATAATTCCGGATTGGAGTTGATGACGACATTGGGATGCAATGCGCGCGGCTACTCCCTGTTCACTAGTCTAGGCAAACTTCGTGCAGACCGATGGTGGTTGAGGCCTATGGGCATTTAGTCCAACCTTGACTGAGCGGTGGCGGCCGTCGTGTGCGAGCCCCGCTCAGTCAGCCCAATGGACTGCGCGAATGAACTGCTCACGCGTCAGCGCGCAGAGCGCGAATTCACCTTTCTGAAGGGGCGTACCGCCTGTCAGGCGCCGCGCCAAGGCATCGCCAGCGAGGAAGAAAATATGGCCTTGCCAATCAAAGAAGACGTGCGCGGACGCACGCTTCCATTTCTCGATAAATTGTTTGCTGCGGCCCATCCACCGCATGATGGCATAGGTCTGCCCTTCGATAACCTGAATACGCTTGCTGAAATCTAGCGAGAAGCCAAAGCTATATCCTGCAAAGGTTGACTCGTTGTGGACATGCACGAGCCAGAACATGCGATGTGCCTTCTTATAGAAAGCCTCCCGTGCAGCTCGCTCTTCCTCGGAAATTGAGGAATGCTGTAGCTCCAGAACCGTCGCACGCGCTGTGCTGGCACCGCAAAGCACGTCGGCCCTGTGATGCTCCCCTGTCATAGAATCGATTAGGTTGATTTCGCGGCATCTTAGATCGAACTGATCTTTCCAGCCCAGATGCCACTGTCCCTCGGATTCACTCCAAGGATCACAGTCTCCCGCCTTGTGGCGCCAATGCGGGACGTTCTCGACTGGGATGACCGAAGTCAGCGCGCCTCCGCAATCGGGGCATGTCGTGTGCTCACCCTTAGCGAGGGGCGGCCGTTTGACCCCATCGATCCATGCGTACAGCATTTGAAGTTCCTTGCGCTCCGGCGTCCGCCTTCATCGAATTGGTACGATTCGGTAATTCTTTGCGATGCTACGGTCTATGCAAATGAAAGGTGGGACGATGGCCTACAATCACGTTCTCCAGGAAGAGAAAAATGCCCTTCACGATGAAATCGCCGAGATCGAGGAGAAGCTGAAATCTTCTCGCCTGTCGCCTGCAGAACTTGCTGAACTCAAGAAGCGAGCGGAGGCGATCCGTCAGCGGTTGCGAGCTATTCGGTGAAATTCCTTCTGGTCGCGAAAGGTCACCCGTCGGTGCCATTCGGAACATCGCGCCCGTTTCGCCTCTTGCCAAATTCCTGATCCATTGCCTTCTGAATCCGCACGGCGATCTCGTTGTCTGACGTATAGATACGAAGATCGCGGCCGAGTTCGCCTTCAAGCTGTTCACGGGTAGGTGGCACATAAGATACCCGCTCAGCTCTCCTCCGGCCAAAATCATAGAGGCGGTTGGTGAGATAACTCAGCCGTGCAATGTCAACGACCATGGTTTCATAGAAATTGATCGCCCGCTCCCCCTTGGGCTGATCAATTCTCGACTCGAACGCCTGCGCGTTGATAGTTAATTCTTGCATGCTGACAAACGTCTCGTCGTCAACCAGGACGGCCGATGCCATTACCGTTCTTAGCGCATGCGTGGGCGGTGGCTTAGGTCGACCATCGGCATCTTCTCTTTCCCATGCTTCGAGGCATGCCTTCCAATACCTGTTCAGATCAGCAAGCGCGTGCGGTAGGCCAATACGGGCTGTCAGGTTCTCGCGGCTTCGTTCGAGGGTAACCTGATCTCTTGCCAGGAGAGATTGTTTTTGTTGGTCACGGATCTGGACCCAGAGCAAATAAGCCCCGATCAGGGCGAAAACTCCCGTTAGCAGAGTTTGCCACTCGTAGAACGCGTTGATCACAGGGTTCTGAAACTTAGGTGCTTCGCCAACGCAACGCTCCAGCAGGCCCCGCGCGAAGATGTTGTCGCAAATAGCTTCTCGCAAGGTCATTTTTCACCCGTAGCTTGTGGGCTAAGCCCATCCGATATGGCCGCTTTAAGCAGTCCGAACCAGAATTGGTATTCGGGATCACCGCTGTGACCGGACACTTCCAAGGCGACCGACGTTGTCGGGTCCTCTGCGCTTTGCTAACTGCCGCAACCCAAAGCAAGGTCCGCGCCGGCGAATCCGCAGGTTTAGGGCCTCGGCGTCAAGGCCTTACGCGATGTTTAAGTCGCACGTTCGCCTTCTTTGGCGATGTTTCGCTTCTCGCTCCCGGCTTCTTACGACGTGGCGAAATCGTCGAAACATCGATGCATACGACAATGGGCTGCGGCCCATCAGGTGATCGGGAGCGAATCTCGGTCGCCTTGTCGTCGAGGTGTTTCAATACGGTCGCGAGGGATGCAAACCCGGAATACCCAGGCAGGATCCACCCTTGCGATTTTGGCTTCTGGTGCACCAACAGCAAGATTCCGTGCCGTGCTCCATCGTGACGCAAATATTGCCCGCACAGCTGAGTTTCGAGCGCAGCTTCCATCTCGGTGACGCTCATGCCGTCGATCACTTTAATCTCGATAGGAAGCGTAACGCCGCTGATACGGCTCGTCAGTGTGATATCCGGTTCTTTTTCGTCAGCGACGTGGCTTTCGCGCACAACCGTGTAGGCATTCCCTTGCAAGCTTTCGAACCGGTCGGCAAACCACCGTTGTACGGCATTTTCGTCTGGCAGCGCCTGGACCGTGTCTGCTTGCGAGAATCTGTCATGGCGAAGATCATGGTCGATGCGCTCCGCGCGTCGGCGGGCGAGAAGCTGCAGGTCCGCCGTTGTCGAGGGCGGGCGGTCGAACGCCGTCTCGAACATCACCACGTCCTCGGGCCGCCATGCCGCCAGGATGGCATCATTTTCGGCGTGGCGCCGCGCGAGCGTGTGCAGCCTGTCCGGTGGTATGGCAAAGCCCTCTTTCCGCGAAAGGCGTATCAACGCGGCATGGGTGGCCTCGCCGGGCGTGCTCTCTAGCCGATTAAACACGGCATTTCGAGCGTCTTGAGCGCTGTCGCGCCAATCAGGGGAGAAGACCTCGCCGCTAGGTCTGCTAATGTCGTTCTCAGGGCGAATGCCATCGAAAGCGAGCGAAACCAATTCCTCGAGCTTTGGGAAAGATATGTGGTGAGCGACTCCCATATCCTGGTGGTAGCGATCGGCATACAGTCGAGGCAGTAGGACACTGCACATCATCATGCGCGATTGTTCGTCGAATTGATCAAACCTTTCGCGCAGCACGTCTATGGCCAGGTCCGCATTAATCGCCGCGAGAATCGAGAGCATGTACGCCACTGTCTTCGGATCTTGCGCCGCGGCTGCTCGGCCCCGCACTAAATCGGAGAGGGAAGTCGTGGCGACAGCTAGGCCGCGGATGATGACATCCGATACCTTGGGCAGCAGAGGTGTTGGAAAGGTCGCTTCGTCGGACATTGCGTGTTCAAGATCAGGCACCACCAATCGAGCAAGCTTGGCGTCGCCATAGGCTAGACGGTCAAGAATCGCATGTTCCGACGGATCGCCCGTCGCAAGTTGTGAATTCACTTCGGCGACAAGAACCTTGCGCACGATCGCGGGTTTTGCCTCGGCGAGCCGCACCAGGTAGTCAGGGAAGCCGTTCAATTCCAGAATGGCATAACGCGCGGCTTTCTCAGCACGGTCGTCGTCGATTGACTGCGCCCAATTCGAGGTTCGCGCTGCTTCGAGCGCCATGCCTGCCAAGCCCATACTTTCGAAGCTAAAAATCTTCCGCTGCTCTTCAGGCGGTCGTTCGCTTGGCAGCAGAGGCGTCCAAGCGTTGGCGAAATTGATCAATACCGTGGCAAACTTCTCCGTAACTTCAGTCCCAAAGATCGGTTCGACCGAAGAGAGATCGTCGATCGCGTAATGAGATCGGCCTCGGATCCGCGAGGACAGAAACCGCCAAAGATCAACTAGCCGGCTGTCAGCCGTAGTGTCGGTGGTTGGATGAAGCCTGTCCAGGATCGTTGGGTCCGAGCGCAGTTCCTCGATGAATCTTATCCAACTGCTGTCTCGCTTTTCGCGTGCGATCTTGTTCTTTTCCTCCGTTGCTTGGAGCCGTTTCATCATAGCCAAACGCTCCGGAGGCTCGGGCGGCGGCGATTGCCATGCTGCAAGGAGCTCCCCGAGGCTTGAGTCCTGCTTACCAATCTTCTCTAAGGCTCCAGCTACCGTCGGATCTTGGCCCTGGTCGCGCCAGACGGCGTGGAGAGCACTAAACGCCAGCCGACGGTCACGCTCTTCTTCCTTTCCTGTTGCGTCGTCAGCCAACCAGCCTACGTCATCACGAGACAATTGGCCTTGCCAACCAAACATCGCCAAATGCCCAATTGAGATGTCGTTGTTCCTGATCCAAGGGTGATCGCGAAGCACATGCACGGCACGCCAAAATGACTGACGGCGCCGGCCAGGCGTGCTGCAGATTGCTCGTTCCAGTTCTCGTTCTTCCTGATCGCGCCCGCGATATGAAGAATCGTTATGCAGTCGCAAGACAAGATCGACGACAATATCTGGAACGCTATCGGGATGCATCTGTAACAGGCGTGCAGCCACTGTTACAGCCGCCGAAGCGAATGCGCCGGCAAAGACGGACTCCTCGTGTTCGTCGTTGATCGGGCCTATGCGCTGCAGAACGGCAGCCAGGAAAGCAGACAGATCGGTCTCGCTCGGCAGCGCCTCGCCCAGCTTTTGCCCCAACGGATAGAGCGTCGCCATACCTCCTTCGTCGGTGACACCAATTGCATCGATGACCCCAAAGAAACGCTCGATCGAAATCCACTTTGGAAAGAGAACATCAAGGGCGCCGAGCACTACCGTCCGCGCCAATGCTCCCGCCTGATCGACGATGTAGTCGGCATAGGTGACGGCATCTGCAGGCGTTCCCACCGCAAGCAGCGCTCTGCCCGCCAAGAGTTGTGATGTTGTGTCGGTCGCAGTGTCGAATGCCTGCGTGCGAGCGATATCCAAGCCGCCAGCTTGCTTGCCCAGCCAAATCAATCTCAGCAGTAGGTGACGTGCGTCGCGACTGCCTCCATATCGGGTCCACCAAGTAGGGATCAAAGGATCAAAGGCCGGGTGCGCCAGTCGGCGAACCGAATCTTGCTCGAGCCAGACGTTTCGCCGGTCGATATGTTCGCCATCCTGAAGAGCACCTTCGATTGCCTTGCTGCGTGTGGCAACTGGCAATGC
This sequence comes from Mesorhizobium waimense, assembly GCF_003601975.1. Taxonomy (GTDB): domain Bacteria; phylum Pseudomonadota; class Alphaproteobacteria; order Rhizobiales; family Rhizobiaceae; genus Mesorhizobium; species Mesorhizobium waimense. Next base: position 10,420 of record NZ_QZWZ01000055.1, on the reverse strand, counting down.
CCCTGGGTCGCCAAGCGTCAAGAGTGCAAGCGGATTTCTCGCGATGAGCTTCTCCGCCACTCTTGGGTTCCATATTGACAGCCATGCCGCTGTGGCGAGCATGTCGGGACGGGCGAGCTGATATCCGTAGAGATCAACGAAAAGCAGGTCATCTATCTGCTGCGGAGGGCAATTTGCGGCAAGACGGCCGGCAAGCCATCGCCCGGTGAAATAGCTCCGGACCGTTCCCTCGTTGTCGTTATGCAGCCGCACGCGCCCCAAGGTCGCAGGGTCGAATACCGGTCTGCCAAGCAACCGCATCATCGCGTCGGATTGCCAATCTGGCAGAAGCCGGTCGAGAGGCAGTGCGTTGTCGGCACTTGTCGCGCTGAAGCTTTCAGAGGGAACGCGTACGGCATCTTTGCCGCACAGAAGAAGGCCCGCCCCAATGCGTTCGAGCGCACTCTTGGCCGCTGCCGTGCTAAGTGTGTCGTTTCGTTTTCTCGCCGGCTTGGGGTCTACAAGCCGCGCATCGATACTCGCCTCCAGCATCGCCGCAAGTGTCCCGAACCGACCATGATCGTGCCAATAGTCGACCATCCATTCGAGATCGAGCGGACGGCTTGCAAAATGCCAAAGGTTGCCGTCGTCGAGCGCTGTCATGAAAGAATCGAGGTCGCCAATGCCGGCGCTTTTGGCAAAGAGCCGAATGCGTGCCTCATCGAGCCCGATCATTAAGAAGACTGACACGTCGTCTTCGTGCTCGGGCGGCTTCTCGGGCGCCTTGTGTTGGAGTGTGGCGCGGATTTCATCTTGATAGCTGGGTTCGGGTGGCGGCGGCATGCGCGGGATCGAAAGCCACTCATCCATCGAATTGCGATCCGCGATGAAATCCCAGTCGGTAAAGCGACCGGAAATGACCACGCGGGCACGGTCCTCGAATCCCGCGATAGCTTTGGAGAACTTACGCAGGGCGGTTTCGAATCGCACACCCTCATCTTTCGCTTCGTCGACGGAGTCGATGAAAAACCAGCATATCGATCCAGCTTCCGCCTTCCAGGTTTCGAACCTTCGAAGATCATCGGCGCCCAGAGCGTCCATAAGGCCGCTTCGGCCGAGATCTTGTACCGTGGCATAACAGGCAAATTCGTCAGATTTCACCGAAGCCTGCCACTGGGCTTTGAGCTCGTAACTTTTGCCACTGCCGGCTTCCGCCAGAACGACTACTCGGTTTCGGTTCTTGAGGTCCGGCCAGCTCAAGGGGCCGCCAAGACGAGGGTCGAATAGAAGTGATGGTGTTTTCGCCTCCTCACGCGAGACGATACGAAATCTACGGTCTAGATCGACAAAATTGCCACTCATGGCGCAACGATAAGTGCTGCAGTATAACCTGCAAGCTCTAATACTGAGCTTCGAAGGAGGCGAGGCACATCCACCACTGTTTGGAACCGGAGCACCTATAGATGACTGCGGAAGAGCAGGTAATCCACATCAGCGTCCACGACGGAGAGAGCAATACCGTGACAGGGCGGGAAAACCCACTCGGCTACTATTATTGGGGCGATGGAGATAGAGAGGCAGAAATCGCCAAAGCGCGGGCCGATGCAAAAGAGTGGGCCCTGTATTATGACGCAGCGATTGTGGAACATTACAGGTAGATGGGCGGCCTCGCGGTAGACGTTCATTGGGAGCGATTGGTCCTCCCCTCTGTTCGCGGATTCATCGACAGCGAGGATTCGCTGCAGCACATTATTGCGGGAGATAACGCCAAGCTGGCGCGGAACGTGAGCTATGAGACCCTGCGTCTCGGTATGGTAGGCGCCATTTTCCTCTACCATTTCGCCGAGGTTGCCTTAGAGCGCAAAGCCTTGGCGACTATCAAGCCGCTAGCTGCAGACAAAGGGGCTGCGCGCCATCTGATATCGAACGCTACCGTGGCGGCCAATGGCGACCCGAGACCTGACGATCACAAGATTCTGGGCGAAGTCGCGGATGCCATCAAGCACGCCGAGTTGAACTCGCCAACCATCCTGCATGTGCCTAAAAGAAACCGTGTCATCGAGATTTCTCACGCCGCGCCTTCGATTTTTGCGGAAGGGCTGCCGACTGGCGTGCCGCAGATTGTCATTGCCACGCACGCGGGCACTCGGTCACTCAGTGCCATCATGGGTAATGTTGGTCGAGGATGGACAAACTTGCTCGGCTTGGAGCCCATCTAATCGATGCCACTTGCAGCAACAGCCAGCGAAATAGCGAAGCCTCGCCTTCCGCACCTTAGGTAGCTTCGTAATCAAATTCGGCCAGGTTGTTCATGCCCTCTTCGACGCAGACAAGCGCCTTGGCCTTTGCCTCCTCGAGCGAGTCGAGCCAGCGGCCGAACGGCGGGCTGTAATCCTTGGGACTCGACCCATGACTGCAGACAAGAATCCAACGGCCGCGCGTCTGTGGCGAGATATAGACGTACCAGTCCTCGACCTGAGCCCAATAGGCTCCATGCGGATTCCGCTCCCATTTGAGATCGGGATAGCGCGCCTTCAGGCGGCGATGCTGGCGCAACAGCATGTTCACAATGACCATCATCTCGCCCGAGACCCGGGTTTCTCCCGACACCATCCGTTGGATACCCCGGATAGTCGCCGAGCCTTCGCGATAGTCGCGGTTCTTATCCATGAAGGTGGCAAGGTCGCCCGGTGTGAGCATCAGTTCCTTGAGCGCAGCGTTGAATTTTTGCGTCAGCTCTTCCGGGGTCGGCTTACGATCGAAAATGTCTTCGGGTGTCTCCAGCCCAGCCATCAGAATCTCCTGTCATCAATATAACGACATAATGTCGTATATTTGGCGACCTTATGTCAATACCGGTGACCGGCCAAAATGCGAAGGAAGACACGTGTCTCCCTTCGCCCATCACATTAGGCTATGAAAACGTATTTTATTATCAGCTATGGAAGAGATTCTAATGGGGGCGCTTTTTTCCCGTCGCACGGTGCTCGCGGCGATCGACGTTCTGGAATCGGTTTCAACGCAGGCCGAAACTAGCGCGCTATTTATTGAATTCGGACCGGACGTCTATCGCCAGCTTCGGAGCGACGGCTTCAGCGTCAAGAAGCGAATGAATGACCTCAAGGCGTTTGTGGACGCTAACCCCGAGCAGCAGGTCGACGGCGGCCTGCTGGAAAACGTCCTGGTTGAAAGAGCGGTCCGGCACATGCCGTCCGAAGAGCCGGAATACCCTTGGTCTGAACCCGTCACTCTTCACCCTGTCTACATACCGCTCAAGCATGCCTTGGCGCAGGATGACTATGTAGTCATGGCAGGCAAGCTGCGCCGCACGTTGCCCGAGGATATTGGCATGCCACAGCTTCAGTCCGAGATGACGGTGCTGCTCGATCGACACGGTTTCACCACCGCGAAGGGACATCTAGACCAGGCGCTCGACGCTCACGCGCGAGGCCAATGGGCCAGTGCGAATGGACAGCTTCGCAATTTTCTCGATTCGGTACTCGACGAGATGGCGGGGAAAATCGATCCATCTGCAGCTGTACTAGCCAGCGGCCAGCCACGGCGGACCAAGCTCGCAGCGGCGGGTTTTCTCAGCGTTGCGCTCAACGAATGGGACAATGACGGCAGAGGGTTCCTCAATGGCCTGTTCAAGCGGCTGGCGCCAGCGGGGCCGCATCCGGGGCTCTCAGAGCCCGACGACAGCACATTTCGGCTACACGTGGTGCTTTTGACAGCTGCCCTCCTGCTTCGAAGATTTGATGCGTGGGGTCGGGCATGACCCAACTCGTAGCGTTTTCAGTCCCGTCCGTTCCCGTCCTGGTCGACGCCGCCGGCGAGCGCGCCCGCTGGCGCTTCCTGGAATTCTTCACTGCTCATATCCGCAATCCGAACACCGTCGCGCCTATGCCAAAGATGTCGGCCAGTTTCTCGCCTGGTGCCAGGCGCAGGGCGTGCGATCCACCTGCCCGACCGTTGCGGGCCACCAAAGGCTCAGAAGATAACGACCGTGCCAGCGTCGTTCAGCCTATTCGTCCTCGTCCGGCATCATCACCGACGAACCGTCGCAATAGCGATGGTAGATCATGATGGTCATTGGTCCTGCCAGCATTGCCATGTGACCATCGTCCATGTCGTCAAAATGTGTCTGGTCAAAATCCAGCGCCATATGCACCCGGCCGGCCGCTGCTGTAGCAAGTTCCCGCTGGCCCAGATCACTGAATGCGCCCTGTTCCAGGATCGACTGATAGTCCGCACCTACCCACAGCCCACCTTTTTTCTGGATGGGCCAATGCAGCTCTGCAATCACTCTTTCGGCCAATCTGTCTTCATTGTCATGGTAGCGATCAGGTCGTGGAGAGTCGGCAATTTGTTCGATGATCTCGTTTAGGTCGCCCGCAAAACTCCCTGCCTCAGGACTATATGACTCACCATCCCAGCTTGCTTCCCAATTCATGGTGATGTGGCTTAAGGGGCGCAGCACCATGGTGTCGAGATAGTCGCTGCGAGCGAAGAACTGCTGCACCAGCTCCGGCGGATGGACGTCGCGATTTTTCTTTGTTTTTGCCATGGGTACTATCGCGCAACCATCGGAAGGGGAGCCTCGCTTATAGGGGTGGAATTATCGTGCGCTAGATGTCGTAGCGAAGCGCGATTTCGGCAGGGGCGACGGCAGCATCGCCAGTCGGAACAGCACTGCCGCATACGACCATCCCCGGCTATGGCCGGGTGCATGTAGGGGGTCACAGTGCCACTTTGTTCGCACGCTGCCATACCCACCAGTCGATGAGGCCGTGATCCTGGACGACCTCTAAGCTGTCGGCTGCGAGGCGGTCGCAGAAAATCACCAAATTCGAAGCAGGCCATCTGGCGCTCGGCACCATCAGAGCGTCGAAATCCATGAAATGTGCTACTTCCGCGACTTCCTGTGTCCGAGGATATTCCAGCATGCGTTCAGCGTAGGAAAGTTGTCCGTAGCGACTCGTATCGAGGCCAAGCGCCGCAAGCTCAGGTAACGTGGGCAACCGCAACACCTCGCTCAACGACACGGTGAGTTCATAGAGTCGGAATTGGGCCTTGGACGGGAAAACCGGCTGTCCTCGCAGGAGATGGAAATACATCTCGGCGATCGCTCCGTCGCGCGCTAGCGATGTGTAGAGAACATCAAACGTGCAGTCGTCCCATCGCCCGCCGGATGCGCTGCATTGGGTTACGTCGCGCCCATCGCGCACCACACGCCATGCGGTGGTCACAAGCGGCGTATGGGGGAACACCTCCAGAGCATCGATGAGTCTGCTGTCCCGAGGCGTTGTCTTCCTTGTCATGGGTTACAGATACGCCCCGGCCTCGAGACGATCGAGAATCTGTAGCACCTCGATCGATTTGCCCTGATTGATGAGCTCGATCGCCCGTTGCCCATCGAGCTGCGGGTGACGCGCATATAGCCAGGAGCGAATCTCATCCGCCGTATAATATTCCTGCAAACGCCCGACGATGTAGTGCAGATCTGACAGGATCAGTTCGTTGCGCGGGTGGGGCTTTATCGAGCCTGCTTTCCACCGCGAGACGGTCGCCTTGGACACGTCGGTTATGTTGGCGATATCCGAGTATTTGAGACCGCCAAGATCTTGCAGCTCTCCTAAAAACCGGACGACTGCGCCCTCTTGAACCATACTCATCTGGAACCTGCTATGCCTAGTCGTTGTCCGTTGCCGCGCTGAGCGATCGGCCGCGCGCGTGGCGCGCCATCTGCCCGGCTTTCGTGTAAATCTTCAAGGGTCAGTCGCATTTTTCCGACCTGCTTGCTATGATCGGTCAGCCGCTTGGTCAATTTTGCCACATCGATGTTTCGCTCAGCGGCCTTCGCGACATCGAACTTCAAATCCTTCACCTGGCGCGCCTTGCGGTCAACCTCGACCATGCGCCCGTTCAGGAAATGCCCTGCGCGATTATGATCGGGCACGGAGGCGAGTTCCGCGATCATGGTGAAGCTCTGGTAGGCCGCATGTTGACGCGGGTCGGCCAGTGTACTTTTGAGGCCATGTGCACAGCACGCCCGATCGCAGCACGTCACCAACTGGCGTGCCCCGTAGGCACTCGCCATAAGCTCTAATTCCGGTACCGTCGCCGATCGGTCAATGCCGGAAATCTGCACCCGGGTCGCCCGGCCGAAATTACCATCTTCCGACTTCTCGACCGGCAAATGCCACGAACGCGCGTCAAAGCTTTCCTTCTCGCCGATGCCGTGGCACAGCCCCGAGATCGCTCCGAAAGCCAAAGCTGCGTGACCGTTCAGCCCGCCCAGGTAATCCGCGACGATCGGCTTGCCGAGATTGTGCAATCCGGTGAGAGCCGAGATGAAGCCGCGCGTCGCCAGCGGACCCGAGCTATGTCCGAATCCCGATGCGCGAATCCAAAGATTGTCATAGGCAAGATCGTGCAAGCCATCGAGAATCTCACTGCGGGTGACATCATCATTGAGCTTCGTGTGGGGTACGATCAGCTGGTAGTCGACGGCGATATGGTTGCCGCCTTCGCGGTCGAGCGCGTTGCGCAACGCTAGGCAAGAGGCACGATCAATCTTAAACCACCCGGCGAAAGTCGGATCACCGAGAAAATGGCTCGGCGCCAGCACGGCATCCATTCCATACTCGACGGCCATGCGCGCGATCTGCCCGAAAATGTCACCGGCATGCTTCGGATCGAAATGTTCAGGAGCAAGGGGCCTGCTCTGCCCCATCGCGGACCATGGTGCGTGACGCGCATAGCCTGCAAACTTCTCCAAAACAGAAAGCTCGGCCACCTTCGTATCAAGCACGAACTCGGCGCCGTCGGCGCGCAATGCCGATATGAGCTCCCTTTGGTGCTTGATGCGTGAGGCGTCCACGACAAGGCGCGTCGCCGGAAACCGTCCCGCGGCATGCAAATCGGCAAGCTTGTTGTAGCCGGATTCACCGAGACGGATGAAATGACCGACCGGCTGGACCGGTGCAACCGCATAGGGAAAGGGGATAACATTTTCCACGTGAAGAGCCTAACTCGCCTTGTGACGTTTTCGTTTCACAATTCAGATATATGAAACTAAAACGTTAAAGGCAAGCTCTTTGTATCCCTCTAGCAGCCGCGCCATTGGATTTTAAACCGATATTTCGCCATCTTCGTTCTCTAAATGTTCAGCACCGGACCAATTGAACGTCTCAGCGAGCTGAAAGAAATGCGCGGCAGCATGCACCTGCCGATCGAGCGCGATCTGCACTTCCGGCCGAACAAATCGCTCTCAGCTTGTGCTGAAGAGGCTGCAGTGTCGGGCATGTCGTTGCCTAATGGATGTGAGAAGGCGCCATTACAGCGGCGCCTTCTTATTCTGAAATTGCATCAGAAGGTGCCGTCCGGAAAATCATCGTATGAGAGCAGGAGTTTGGCGTCGCTGGACACCTTGCCCTTGAGGATGGCTTCCTCCGTGGCGCGCAGGAAGATGGGGAAATGCTTCTGCACCGCAGCGAGCCGGTCGGCCGGCCGATAGTTGGTCCGATCGATGTCGTCGATCAAGTCGCGCGAGATGTAGACCGACAACGCTGTGCCCTTGTAGCGCACCGGCAGGATCAGGCCGTCGGACGCCTGCCGCAGGCTCTTGGAGTATTCGAGCTCCACCTTGCGGAACTTCACGCCGACGCCGGCGCCGTCCTCGGTTTCGGCAATGAAGGCCATCCCTGCGGCCTCGAGGCTGCTGACCATGGAAATCAGATTGTTGCGCATGGGCTGTCTGACATTGCGCTCGAAATCGGCGATGGTCGCCCGGGCGACCTGCGCATTCTGCGCGAGCTCGTCCTGGCTCCAATCGAGCAGCGCGCGGGCGGCGCGGCATTGCGCAGCGGATATCATCATGGTGAATGGCCTCAATATTGGCTGATGTCAGACAATATGTATGAGGTTGCCCTATTTTTCAATAGCCATCTCTCTCCTGCGTCCCAAAGATTCGCGGACAGCCCGTGGATCTCAGAACGGGCTTCCGAACTGGTTCTCCCATTGCGTGAGTTTCGCACAGGCCTTCTGAAACGTCCGTTCGTCTTTGACGTATTGCAGCGGGGCTCCGATATCGTCTTCACGTGCCTTCAAAAACGCAATCGCGTCCGCAGGGGGAAGTCGCGCTTCTGCCAGCTCGCGGATCTTGTCCTGATAGGCTGCTTTCTCGGCCGCGGCCTCGGCTTCCCCACGGCGCTGCCTAACGAAGACCGAGAGAGCCTCCCGCGCGCGGGTCAATCCGGACTCGCTGTCTTCAGCCAGCTCCACGGGCGACATATCGCTCATGTCCGCCCGTTTGGTGTGCAGGAACGCGCTTCGATCCTCGCCGTTCAATTCCGTTTCCGCATCGACACATAAACGATCACGCCGCGAGTGACGAAGGCGACTTGCTTCCAGCAGCTGCCGTTGGCGCCGTACTTCGGCCTGTTCTTCCATCTTGGCTTTGCGGCGGGAAATCGCATTGCCGATAGGCAGCCCTGCGCTCCCATAGAAAAGAGGACCGTTTCCTTCCAGCATCTGCACAATGGTTGCGATTTCGCCGATGATCTTGGGCGCCTCGACCTCCGAGCGCAGTGCCTTGTCATAGGTCAATCCGGATTCCTGGTGGATCGATTGCAGCCACTGGTCGACCGTTGTGCCGGCGCGTTCGTCTTCGGGAAGCTCGCCAAGTATCCACCCTACCCGCTGCACGGTCTCCTGAATCAAAGCGGTTCTTTGGTTTGCAGCCAGGGTCCTCGCGTTCCATCGGTTAGCGAATGCCGGCGCGAGCGTGACACCGAAGCCTTGCGGGGTAAGAACCCCCTCGCCGAGCAGATATTTCAGATAGTTGTCGACCGCTTTCCACGCCGGGGCGAAGCGGGCATCGATCGCCGTGACATCGTCTGCCACCTCGCCAGACACACGCAGAAAGGCTTTTTGGATCAGCTGGCGTTTTTCCAAATGGTTGACGATCGGCACGGCTTTGCATTGGGCGTTGCCGAGGCAGCGATCATGAAAGACCTCGGCCAGGATGATGGCTTGCCATACCGCCGGCGGTTCGGAAAAACAGGCGAAGCCCGGGACGCCGCGGCCGACAAACTTTGCAAGACCGATCGCTTGAAGCTCGACCCCGCGTGGGACGACGAAGTCTCGGCCGACCGGGTTCGCCAATGCCTGTCTGTATGCTGCCGCTGTTTGCTCGACCCGGCTTCGGTATTTGGCCGTCGCGGCAGCCTCGCGCCTGCCCCGTTCTTGCTGCCATTTGAGTTCATCTGCTTCTTGCTTGGCCCGCGCAGCTTCGATGCCTGGATGATAGAGCCACCGACGAGTTGCGGTTTTCAGTACCGCCTCGTTGATGGCATCCCTTAGCGAGTCACGCGGAAGCTTGGACAGATCGATTTCGACGGCGGGGATCTTGTGTTCCCTGAGGCGCTGGATTTTGGCGCTGTCCGTGAAATGGGTGACGGCGACCTCTACGAACAGGTCATAGCCGAGTGCGCGAACATACAGGTCGGGAATGATGGTCTTGGGATCGTTGTACTCGAGCCGAAGAAATTCGGTTTCGACCTCCAGGCTGGGCTTCATCACAAGGCGCTTGTTATCGAGCCCAAGCCGCTCTGGCAGGATTAGCTTCGGATTGCTGCGAAACGCTTCCTTTGCCAGCAAGTGCAAAACCGTTTCCGGACCGCCTCCACACGCCTCAACATCGTGGTGGGCGAAATGCGCCACCCGGTGATCCTCCTTCAGCCTGGCCACCAGTTGCCCATTGCAGGCCGGGCAGACGCAGCCGCAAGCTAGCCCGCGCGCGACCTCGCCAATATGAGCGAATGTCCCGTCGGGGCGCCTTCCGTAGACGAGTTGCGCTCGATCGGTGCCGTAGGACTTCTGCGCTTGCTCGTGAGCCATGGCTTGCAACCTGGGAGCGTTCATTCGATCAAATTGGTTCAAGTTCCGCCAGGAATTCCGGCATGGCTTCGGATATTCGATTGTACGCAAGTTCGAACAAGCCGAGCGAGCCAAGCAGCGCATTGGCGATCATGTCGACGGTGCCCTTTGTATCCCTCAATCCGCGCCCGAAATCTGTCAAATACCGTGGAGGGTCGGGCTTAGAATATAGTCCGGCGACGCCGGACCAATTCGGATGTGCGATTTCACTAAGGCTATCGTAGCTGGCACGCACCCCCGGTACGGGTAATTACTCACGCCCTTGTCAGGGGCAAGAATCCCTGAATCTATGGGGATATGGATCGCACTGATTTGCAGCGTCTGACGAAGGAAGAGTTGATCGATCTGGTGCTGCGGATACAGCGGCCAGAGAAGACATCGCGCACGTCGTCCAAGCCACCTTCGAGCGATCGCAAGGCGCGTCGGGACAGGGCAAAGCCTGGCGGCGCTAAGGCGGGTCATAAAGGTCACAGCCGCGCCATGAGTGAGGATGCCGATC
>NZ_QZWZ01000054.1 GCF_003601975.1 Mesorhizobium waimense | reverse complement strand
GGTCCATCCCGGAATTATGGGACGCCGTGGCCGTCGCCATCGATCGTTTCCACCCCAAAGAATGCGAAAACCTGTTCGCCCACGCCGGCTACGATGCCTAACCGTGATTATCCAGAAACTGCTCTAGACTGCTCAACCTTGCGGAATGGCCTTCCCCTACCTCGGGGTATCCCTCGTGCTGCTGGTTCGGCGCTGCTCTTTGGGACTGACGGCCAAATAAGGCGGGGCGCGACGAGCCGCAAGAGCGAGATCGTCATCGACGTTTTTTGCGTAGCGGGGTGGCGTGTCATATTTCCGGTTGCACATGGCACCGATCTTCAACCCGGCGTGCGCACTTGCTCAGTGGGAAGAGCCGACCAGACGGAGCCGTAGCTGAAAACGTCCCCAGGAACCCGGCCCCGGCGCACTATAGTATGCCCGAACTGGCGCATCACGTTGCCGACAAAGGCCCCGATGGCCTGTTTGGCAAAGTCATTGGTCCGGACCTCAGGAAAATCTCTCGCAATTTCGTGGGACAGAGCGGCCACCGCCGGCACGGCCACGCGCGAGAGGGCGGCGTACTCGGGATAGCGAGCTGGATCTTCGGCTAACGACACCAAGGCCTGTCCGAGATGTCCCAGACGAAATGTTCCGTATCGATCACCAGGCATTCGCAAACCCTCCGTTCCACCACAACATCGCGCACCGTGCTCTTGGTGTCAAGGGCCCGCTGTGCGCTCTTAACCCCCACACTTGGAGAGGCTTTCTATCGGTGATAATGTCCTTTATCAGTGTAGAACCATGTGGCATCTCCCCGACTTCATCCCAACTGCGGACCTTCTGCTCGCTATAGAGCCGGAGGAAGCGTCGGGCGGTCGGCGACTTGTTGGCGGCCGCTACGAGTAGGTAACGGCAGCTTAGCCGCGTTTACCGGTCAGGATATAGGCGGCGTTTGAGCCGCTCAGCAGAGGTCATTTCCGCTTCTTCGTCGGCCTCGTCTTCATCGCCGGAGGCTGCCTCTCGCGACAGCATGATCAGTGCGAAGCCCTGCCGCTGCAGAAGGACTTGCTCGTAGAGCGGCGCGGATTGGCGACCCCTCTCCACATGGAGCCACACACCGGCGTCGGTTTCGTCAATCTCACTGGGCACGCCAATTTCATGCTTGCGCCGCAGCAGCAGCGAGTGCGCCGGAATCATGGCCCCGGTTGGGACTGAAAGTCTGGGAAATTTGAGCGAGTCGCGATAGTCACGCAGCACCTTGTCGTTCTGCGTCACCACAATGGCCACAGGTTCCTCGCGGAACTTGACGTAAGCGCGGCCGGCCGCCTCCTTGCTAACGTCGTACTTCTTGGCGATGGCCGACAGTTGGCGGATGTCGGGATCCTTACCCACGGCAACATCGACCCGGAATTTTTGGGGCGGCATCAGGAGCTGCGAGGCAAAGCGATTGGCCTCGACCTCCATTTTCAGGCGCCGATCCGACTCCCCGCCCTTCAACGCCCGCATGTCCTGGAGCCTGCAAAGAAAACGTCCTTCGGCCGACGGCACATGCGACGGCATCAGGAAGTGCCCAAGCTCGTGGGCTATGGTGAAGCGCCGCCGCTCCCTAGGGCTCGCTTCGTTGAAGAGAATTGTTCCGTTGAACTTGTCGGCCGAGGTCAGAAGGCCGCCTTCGTAGCCGTCAGTGGTCAGGGGGACGATCTCGAGAATATCGAGGCGCAGGCACAATTCCTCAATGGGCACCGGAATCGCCAGCTGCGGCTCGTGCTTCAGGATTTCCAGGACGAGGCGTTCAGGGCTGGCTGCATCGGCCAGATCGATGCGGCTGATGTTCATCACTTGGTCCGACTCGCCTTGAGCCGCTCCGCCAGCAGGGCGATGGTTTCCCGGTCAGCCGGCGAAAGCTCGCTGAGATTGCGGTAGAGCGCCACGAGTTCGGGTTCCTCCTGACCCGCGGCCGGATTTTCGCCAACCAGATCCGCGACGCCAATCTTGTAATAGTCAGCAAGGCCTTTGAGCAGGATCAGGGATGGGTTTTTGCTGGCGCCGCGTTCAAGGTCCCAGATATGCGCCTTGGAGGCCCCGACTGCGTCGGCGACCTCCTGCAGCGATTTCCCGCTGCGCACACGCAGCTGCTTCAGCTTGACGGCCAGTTCTACCATTCAGTCCTTCTCCGGAATCATGATTGGCGCGCACGCTTTCGCGGCACGCCGTCTGATCAGGCACTACAACATCATACCATGGGTATTGACGCAACCCGCGCCGTAAGATATAGTTGTACGCACTTGTAGCAAACGAACCTTAACGGAGACTTTTATGGGCAAAAATCAGCATGTCGTACCTCGCGACGGTCAGTGGGCGGTGCTCGGCGCCGGCAACAGCCGCGCCACTTCCCTTCATCCGACCCAGGCCGATGCGATTGCCTCGGCAAGGGACATCGCCATCAACCAGCAAAGCGAGGTGGTGATCCATAGGCCGAACGGACAAATCCGTGACTCGAACTCTTACGGCAACGATCCCTTCCCGCCGCGCGGTTAGCGACTTCAACAAAAGGATACTCCAAAATGCAGACCCAGGAGAACGAAAAGGACAAGGACAAGACCGTCACCATTATCGTTGACGGCAGCCCCTACGAGGTCCCGAAGAAGGACACTATCAGCTACGCCGAAGTGGTGACGCTGGCCTACCCCGATTATCCGCAGCACCCCGAGATCACCTACTCGGTGACCTACACGCGCGGCGACGGCCACAAGCCGGAAGGAATCCTGGCTCCGGGTGGCAGCGTGAAGGTCAAGGAAGGGATGGTCTTCAGTGTTAATCGAACTGGCCAGTCATAACGACGATATCCGTCGCCTGCTCGAAAAGGGCTATGCTCTGAGGGTGGACACCTTGCACCTCGTGGTCCGGGACATTCCTTACCTCGACCACGAGGGCGTGCTTCAGACCGGGTCCATTGTCGCCAAACTCGTCCCTGTCGACGAGCATCACTTCGTTCAGGATGACCACCAGGTCTATTTTGCCGGATCGGCCCCATACGGCCTCGAAGGTCAGCCCGTCCCCAACCTTGCCGGCGGTGCAACAACCATTCCGTTGTCTCACGACGACGTCGTCGTCCAGAGGTCATTCTCCAACAAGCCGGCGACCGGGTTTGCGAATTTCTTCGACAAAATCGAACACTATGTCGCCCTGATTTCCGGACCGGCGATAGAGCGGTTTCCGCAGGCCACCCCCCTCACCTTTCGCGTCGATCCCGACATCGTGCCGGACTCCGTGTTCAAGGTTCATGACTCCCTGACCAGCCGCGCCGAGATCGCCGATCTCGCCAACGTCTTTGTCGACGACGTCATCGCCATCATCGGCCTTGGTGGCACGGGCTCTTATGTTCTGGATTTCATGGTCAAGACCAGGGTCAAGGAGATCCGCGGCTTTGACGGTGACCTGTTTTACCCGCACAACGCGTTCCGGTCGCCTGGTGCCCTGGATATCGAGGACTGGAAGAAGTCGAAAGCCTCGGTCGCCGAAAGGCGCTACGCGAACTTTCGGCACGGACTGTCCATGCGGCAGGTCTACATCGATGCTTCTTCCACGGCCGAGCTTCAGGGAGTGACGTGTGCCTTTGTCTGCGTGGACAAGGGCTCGGCCCGCGCCGCCATCTTCGACCTTTTGACTGGGATGGGAATACCTTTCATCGACGTCGGCATGGGCCTCAATCGCAAACAGGGTCCCTTGGCTGGCACACTGCGCGCGACCTATTTCAGCGTCGAAAAGGCCGCAGAGGTCCGGGCCATGAACCTGGCCGAAACGGTGGATGACCCCGACAACGCTTACCGGCAGAACGTTCAGATCGCGGAGCTGAACGCCATCAATGCCGCCCTTGCCGTTATGCTGTACAAGCAGCGGCGCGGCTTTTACGTCGACGACAGTTCAGCGTACCATTTGCTCATGGACACGACCACTCTCAGGATCATGTCGGAGCGCGACGCGTGAACGATCTGACGCTCCAGCATGTCCAGTACGTGCCGAAACAACTCGAGCCGGGCATTCTCTACGTGTCCAAAGAGTTTGCCGTGGCCGCACATCTCTGTGCATGCGGCTGCGGCAACAAGGTATCGGTCCCGCTTGGACCCGCCGAGTGGACGCTGACTGAGCGCAGCGGCCGCGCAACACTGCGGCCGTCGATCGGCAACTGGCAATTGCCTTGCCAGTCCCACTACCTCATTACCGACGGACGGATCGACTGGGCACCGCGCTGGAGCCAGGAGCAGGTTGCTGCTGGCCGCCGATCGGAAGGGAGGCGCCGGGAAGCCTATTTCAAGTCACGTGAGCCCAGGCCTGGCCTGGTCCGGCGGCTGTGGGCCGCCTTGCTGAAACTGCTGGGATTGCGCAAATGACCACGGCCCCTGAAGCCGTTCTGTCCCCCTGGACGGACGGCCTTGTCCCGATGGTTCATTGCCGCCAATGTCACGGCCTTTACAGGGACGTTCATCACCCGTGTCCAGTTTGCCAGCATCAGATGGGGCCGGACGTCTTTCCCGAAGGATACGGCCGTGTCGACGTCCCCAGATACACTCTAGAGGGGGCGGCTCCCTATACAATCTTCGTGCTGCTCGACTTGATCCGCAACGAATTCGAGCGCCCGCTCACCGCCACGAAAGGTATGTCGGGGCGGGTTTCTCAGCGTTTGGTTATCGTAATCCTGTTCTGGACGGCGTTCGAGGTGCTGATGGAGCGATTCTTCGAGGCCGCCTTCGCGGATGATCCCGAGAGCAAGGAACTTCGCCGGACGCCCAACATCGGGCAAAGGCTGGACCGGGTCTACCGCGACCGCTGGGGCAAGACCTTCTGGGACGATCTGGCCGAAATCGGCTACCCCGAGGTGTCCCGCCACCTCCAGACCGTTCAGCATCGGCGCAACGCGTTCATCCACGGCGACGCCGAGGCGATCGACGATGCGCTCGTCGTCTTGACAGTCGCCAGCTTGCTGGACGTCCAACTGGCCTGGATCGCTCTGTTCAACAAGCGCTGTACCGGCAGGCAGAACAAGATTCCGGTATGGGCGTTCAGACCGAAGCCGTGATCGTGGGGCTGAAGGGCTGGTCGCCGCCCAGATGTCAAGCCGTCCCATTTTTGCAGAGATGACCCGAAATCGCCTTGCGGACCGCGCCGGAAAATAGAGCGCGGCGTTCGGGGTCCGCGACCAGCGCATCCCGGAGCGTTTTTGGCAACTCGAGTTGCACGCCTGCCCGGCCGATCCCGCGATTGCAGATGTTGTTTTTGTGCTCGCCAGGCAGCCGATGGCCTGATGTGATGGCCTTGAAGCCGGCTGCCTCCAGGGCCACCGCGATGGCGTCGCGCAACTCCTTGCCCAGGCCTCCGAGCCAGATCGTTTCCGGATCGTCGCCGTCCGCGCGGCCGTGCATGCCGATGGCGAGCTGGGCCTTGGTGACCAGTTGGACGCATTGTCTTTCGTCGAAATATTCGGATGGTATATGCAGCTCGCGATGCGGTCGTTTCGGCTTGAGCCCTTCAAACAGGTAGAGCGATAAATCATCTCCCGCGACGGCGGTGGCCAGTTGAGACGTGGCATGCTCAATCCAGCCGCCATGCGGCGCGACAATTGCTACGTTCGAAGCTCGATCCAGGACTAGGAAATCGTAGTCGACGCCCTGCAGCTTCTCGGCTGCCAGGTCAGCGAAAGCCATGTACTCGCCGTCTTTGGTCTTCCGCACAATGCCTGGAGATCGATTCATCGCTAGCTCCCTGTCCATCTATTATCTCCTCCGGATCGCAACGAAGACGGCCAATGGCCGGTTCAGTTCCGGTCAAGTCACCTCTCCGGGGGATAACTGGCAAGTTCACTCTTCGTTCTATCCGGCCGCCCTGCAATCCTGTATACTTTGAGGCGTTCTTTTGCACCACGTTCCCTTGAGAGGATCTGCCTGATGACTGTCCAGCCCAGGACTCTCAATGAGCCGACAATCAGCTGCCCGAGCTGCAAGACCGACATCAAGCTCAACGAGTCGCTCGCGGCGCCGCTGATTGCGGCCACGCGCGAGGAATATGAACGGCGACTGGCGCAGAGCAACGCCGCCATGACGGCCAGGGAGGAGGAGGTTCAACGCAAGCAGGCGGCTATCGACGCCGCCCGGGATGACATCGACAGCCAGGTCGCCGAAAAACTCAAGCTCGAGCGTGCCGCCATCGCCGCCGAAGAGGCCCGCAAGGCAAAACTTCTGGTCTCGACCGACCTTGAGGACAAGGACAGGAGGTTGGGCGAGATGGAGGCGACGCTGAGGGCGCGGGACGAAAAGCTCGCCGCGGCGCAGTTGCAGCAGGCCGAATTTATGAAGCAGCAGCGGGCGCTCGACGATGAAAAGCGCGAAATGGCGCTGACCATCGAAAAGAGGATCCAGGAAGGGTTGGACGCCGTCCGCGTCAAGGCCAGGACCGAAGCCGAAGACGGCCTCAAGATGAAGGTGGCCGAGAAAGAGGAACAGATCGCCGGCATGCAGCGCCAGATCGAGGAGCTGAAGCGCCGCGCCGAGCAAGGATCTCAGCAGCTTCAGGGCGAGGTCCTTGAGCTCGAGTTGGAGTCGCTGATCGCCCGCCGGTTCCCGATGGACATCATCGAACCGGTCGCCAAGGGTGAGTTCGGTGGTGACGTGCTGCAACGCGTGGTGGGACCCGCCGGCCAGCCGTGCGGCGCGATCCTGTGGGAATCAAAACGCACCAGGAACTGGAGCCAGGGCTGGCTGGGCAAGCTGCGGACAGACCAGCGCGCCGCCAAGGCTGACATCGCGTTGATGATCTCCGAGGCGCTGCCTACGGGGGTCGAAACGTTCGATCTGGTCGATGGCGTCTACATCGCCCATCCCAAATGCGCGATTCCGATCGCGATTATGCTCCGGCAGTCCCTTATCGAGCTCGCCAACTCCCGCCTCGCCCAGGACGGCCAGGCCACCAAGATGGAGCAGGTCTACGGCTATCTGACCGGCCCCAGGTTTCGCCACCGGGTCGAGGCGATCGTCGAGAAATTCTCCGATATGCAGGACGACCTTGCCAGGGAAAGGAAAGCCACAATCCGCCTGTGGGCCAAGCGGGAGGCTCAGATCCAGGGTGTCATCGAGTCGACCGTCGGAATGTACGGTGATCTGCAGGGCATCGCCGGCAAGGTGATGCAGGAGATCGCGGGCTTGGAGGTCTTGGTCATAGATGCATCCGCGTCCATGCCCGGTTGAGAAAGGCTAATCTAAACTGGATATTGGGTTTGAGACCGAGGGCAAGCTGGTCTT
Source organism: Mesorhizobium waimense (assembly GCF_003601975.1). Lineage (GTDB taxonomy): Bacteria > Pseudomonadota > Alphaproteobacteria > Rhizobiales > Rhizobiaceae > Mesorhizobium > Mesorhizobium waimense. The sequence continues at coordinate 31,305 of NZ_QZWZ01000054.1, read as the reverse complement.
TGTTACGGATGATCCGTCAAAAGCGGAACGCAACGCCAAGAAGCCGCCGCGCTGAACCCACTCGCCCGGCCGGGTCATCAGATTGCTATGCAGCCTCCGGTTTTTGAGCCAAGCTGTGCGGACAATGAAAGCCTGCCCGTGACAGACCGTGAAATCCACCTCTACCTGGACGACAGCGGCAGCCGCGAGCCAGACCGAGAGCCCAAAGAGAAGCGCCGGGACGAAATGGATTATTTTGCCCTCGGCGGCATCCTCATCAACGAGGAAGACGTCGACGAGCTCTATACCCGCCACAAGGCCTTCTGCCAGAAGCACGGTATCACCTACCCGCTCCACTCCTGGGCGATTCGGGGCGGCCGTGGCGACTTCGGCTGGCTGAAGAAGCCGGAGTCCGCTTTTGAATTCCTGGGAGACTTGCAGGGAATGCTGCTTGGGCTGCCCGTGATCGGCATCGCCGCGGTCATCGACCGACCGGGCTATGTTGCCCGCTACCGGGACCGGTATCAGGACCACCTGTGGTTTATGTGCAAAACGGCCTACTGCATCCTGATCGAGCGCGCCGCCAAATACGCCCGCAGCCAGGATCGCAAGCTGCGCGTGTTCTTCGAGCGGGCAGGCAAAGCCGAGGACCGCGACCTGATAGCCTACACGCGGATCCTGAAGACGCAGGGGATGCCGTTCGACGGTGCCAACTCCGCCATCTACGGGTCGTTAACCGCCGAGGAGTTCAAAGACATCGTGCGCGGGGAGCCGCGCGGCAGAACCAAAGCCACGCCGATGCTGCAGATCGCCGATCTCTACCTCTATCCGATGGCCAAGGGCGGATATGACCCGTCCTACCGGCCCTACAGGGCCCTGATGGAGCACAAGCGTCTCATCGACGCGCACCTACCGGCCGAGGAGCTGGCGTCCCGTGGCATCAAATACAGCTGTTTTGACAGGATAAAAAACAAAGACCCGGACTAGCCGGGCCTTCGTTTTGAAAAGTTCGGCTGGCGCCTGGCGCCAACCCCGGAGCGATGCTCACATGCAAAGTATGGGTATCGACGCTCTCTTTGTCAACACCCCGGGTGAACCTCAGGTCAGGGGGGCCTTATCTTATCGCTTGCATATAGCACGGTTCGTCTGATCGACACTCCACATTATCAAGTCCTCTTCTTTGGGTATCAAGTCCTCTTCTTTGGCCTAATCGGCCCGAAGCTGAGATTTTGGCCAAGTTGGGAAACATTTGACGAACATCAGGGCTTGCTTCAAGTTTGTAGCAGCATGGCAACGTTTTCGGCGGTGAATTTGAAGCCCCGGCGGTCGGGAACCCGTTCGGCGGAGATGGGATATCTGGGTCGCTTGGGATCGATGCCGGTGATCCGGAACCGTTCGCTTCCGGCGCTGAATTCGCGCCCGAAGTCTGAGGGAGCCAGCCCGTACCGCTCGGCTAGAATCTCGAACATATCCTTTTCGAGATTGAATGCTGTGCCGTCGGAGGCGGGAATGCTGACGCTGAACACCGGTTCGAAGGCAAACCCGGAGTCTAGGCTTCGCCATCCGGCGCTTTCGATGGCCAGCCCGTGATCCGCGGCGATCTTTTGGCAGGCTTCGAGCATGCGGGCTTGGATCCGCTCGCAAGCTACAGGCGTCAGCCGGATGATGCGGTTTCCTTTGCTCAATCTGGTTCGCCTTTCCGTACCTGGTAGACGGTTCCGCGCGAGATGCCGAGAGCACGAGCGATCTGTGTCGGGCCGTGGCCCTGTTTCAGTCGGCGCATGATTTCGGCACGGTCGATCTTTGGCGGCCGGCCTTTGTAGATGCCGCGCTTCCTGGCGGCGGCAATGCCCTCGGCCTGCCGTTCGCGCCGTAGATTGGTCTCGAATTCGGCAAAAACGCCGAGCATGTCAAAGAAGGCTTTGCCGGTGGCGGTCGAGGTGTCGACAGGCTGCTCGGTCGCGGACAGATGCGCGCCCTTGGCTTTCAGCCGGTCCACGATCACTTGCAGATCGCGCAAGGAGCGCGCCAAGCGATCGATGCGGGTGACGACGAGCGTCTCGCCGGCATGGATGAAGTCGAGAATGATGGTGAGCTGCGGGCGACCTTCCAGCGAGGCGCCGCTCTTCTGTTCCTCGCGAATGACCTCGCAGCCGGCGGTCTTGAGTGCGGCGAGTTGCGCGGCAAGATTCTGGTCGGTAGTGGAGGTGCGCGCGTATCCGATACGAGTCATGCGAACCGTTCATTTTGGGTGTGCCAAGGCATGAATTCGTTCAATATCTCAAATCGGACCCAAAATAAACATGGCTGTGCGGCTGGAACGTGTTCACTTGCGTTGTGCTGGCTGGGTATACCCAAATTAGAACGCGCCCATCGGTTCCGGGCTGTCAGTTACGCCGCCGTCGTGGCTTCAGCTTTCTGGTAACCGCCGCCAGCCACGCGATTGCGCCGGGCGTGGCCTGCCAAGCCTGGCCGTTTTCCTCAACGTAGTCAGCTGCCTCATCCTCGCCGCCCAAGGTGATATAGCCGTTGATGGAAGCAACCAGTGGCTGCTTGCCGAACAGGACGCCAGGCACATGGCTGTTCGCGAGCCAAGCCTCCTCCGCAAGCTTCCCGGCACCCGGATCGCTTTCACGAAAGGCAAGAAGGGCGCGCGTGTAGAGCCATGCAGCAGCGCAATCGTCTTCGTACTGTTTGAGAAGCTTCCTCAGGGCCTTGATATCGTCGCGCGCCAGCAAATGCCCGGCCAGCGCATAGCGGATGCCCTGATTGTCATTCGGATTGAGCTCGAGCATCGCCTGACAATGGTCGATGGCCTCCTGATGCTGACCAAGCCGCCAGAGTAACGCGGCAAGACCTGCCCGTGCCCGCATGTAGGGGCGCGTCTCGAGAAAACCCCAGAAGTGACCGGCATATTCCTCAAACCCGTCCGGTCCGAGCGCCTCTTCACCCGCCGCGACGCCCTTCTGGTAGTAGACCAGCACTTCCTCGACAGACCCCGCCTCTTCTTCCGCCAACAGCACATAGGCGTCGGCGCACAACGGCGAGACTTTAAGCGCCTTCCTGGCCAGCGCGATACGCTTGCTGCGACTGGTCGCTTCCCAAGCTTCGTACATGATGTCTTGCGCGGCAGCCGTCGGGTCGCTCCCACGCTGTCCGCCGAAAAGACCTGCCATCAACCCCTCCATGCCGCGCCGGTCCGGCATCGGAGGCAGAGCATCGTCATTTTCCGGCTTCTTGGATTTCGCCATTGCCTTCTTTCGGGGCTTCTTCGATACAGACATTTCAACATCCCCTTCGATGGGTCACGCCGCTTGTTTCTGCTCAAAATCGATCCGGCGATCCAGATCGAGGTCGAAGCGGCCATAAGGATTGACATGGCCGTAGATCAGCGGCGTCAGGCCTCGATAGTCCTCCGGCGTCAGCCGCGCTGACCACTTCGGCTCGCTCAACACCGACTGCATCATGCGCGTGTTCACATAGACCAGCGACGCCTGCAGCAGATGCAGGGCCAGCACCGATATCTCCTGCTCATCGGGCCGGTTGGAGGCGATTTCGCCACCCTTGCCGAAGAAGACGAAGCTGTTGGCGCTGTTCCAGTTCTCGACCACATTCAGGCCTTCGTGGATTTCCCGGCGGAATTTCTCGTGGCGCAAATACCGGCAAAGGAAGATCGTCTTGATCGCCCGGCCGAGTTCGGCGAGTGCCTTGTAGGTCGGGTGCATCACCTCGGCGCGGGCGAAGCGGCGCAGGATCGCTTCGGGATCGGCCAACCCGCTGTGCATGGCAGCCGCATATTTGACCATCTCGTCATACTGCTGCTCGATCTCCTCCCAGTTGATGACGTTGGAAAGAATGGGAAGCAGATTGGGCAATTCAGCGCGCAGGCCTGGATGCGGCAGCGCCAGCTTCTGCCGGGCGATCGCCTTCAGGCGTGGCGCCAGCTCGAACCCGAGCAGGCGGCAAAAAGCAAAGCCGACGACGCTCTGGCCATGGCTGTCGACATATTGGCGCTGGATCTCCATGTCGGTGCAGTGTCGCCGCACGCCCTTGATCATCGCGGCGACCTCCGAAGACGAACAGCGCTTGAGCTGCGAGAAGATGCAGGTCGAACCCTTCTCGACATGCCAGTAGATCATCACGCCGCGACCGCCATAGCGGACATGCCATTCCGTCATCAGGTTGCCGTCCCAAGCGCCGAACTTCTTGGAATCCGACGCGCAGGCCGTGCCGGCTTCGCCCCAGATGGCGGTGTTGCGGATCGCCAGCGTTGCATTGGCAACGCGCCCGCAAGCCGCTTCGAGCGCGCCCCGGTGGAGGAAGCGCCGGCCGACGTGAAGCAGTTCCTCGTAGCTGACATCCGGGCATCCGGCCGCGACGCGCTTCAGGCCGGCATTCGTGCCCAGCCCGTAGAGACACAGGATCAGGCGCCGGTCGAGCGCACCGCGCGAAAGCGCCACACGGGAAGCCGACGTTTCAAAGGCGTCCAGAAAGCCGGTGTCGAGCGCCGTCTCCTTCAACACATCCAGCAGTTCCGTCATTGGCCAACGCCGGCCGATCTCGGCCTTGACCGATCGCAGGCCTTGCGGTTCCGGCAGCGGCTGGAACGGCGTGATCGAGATGCGGTTCTCGCCGCGCCAGAGAATGCGTACCTTGTCGTTGCGGGGGAGTTCGGCATTCAGCAGCCGCAATTCCCGCTCAAGCTCGGCCTGGATTTTGCGGGTGAACGCTCGCGCATCCGACGTCAGGTTGAGCGCGTCGTAGTAGGCCGCCCGTCGGCTCTCGAAATCCTTGGGCAGATCGTCGTCCGGATTTCGATAGCGGTCCGCCCCGACCACCCAGATTTCCTTGGCCCGGATGCGGTCGCGCAGCTGGCTGAGGACGCAAAGCTCATAGCTGATCCGGTTGATGCGCCCGTCCTTTCCGATGATCGCGCTGCGCCATTTCGGCGGAATGACCCCTTCGATCGGCACCCCGTTCCGCGGCACAACTCGGCATCGGGTTTCGAAGGCCCGCCTGATCCAGTCTAACGCCCCAAGCACGGGCCGATGAACGGCATTGTTCGAACGAAACTCCAGAACCGAAAGAAGCTTCGGCAGGATTCTTCGATAGTGACCGGCATAGGACCCACGCATAACCTGGTAGATGCGCCGTTCGAGCGTGCCCTTCGCACGATGCTCCTTGACGATCGCCGCAAGCTTTTCCTTGCCCGCTACCGGAAAGATCACATCGCAGACCCGGCCACCCGGCGCCTCGATCGCGGCACCCGCGATATCGACCAGCAGCCGCTCCTTGCCATAAACCTTCTCGATGTCACGCGCGATGCCGGCCACCACCTTGCGCTTCGAACGCGCCCCGATCTTGTGGATGGTCTCCACCAGCAGGTCGATCATGCCGTCGATGATCTGTGCTTCCCGCATCATCAGGAAAACGGTATAGAGGCCTAGTTGCCGCCTCGGGGCGTGGCGGCGCATCTCGGAGGCTTTTTCGGCGCCTACCCGCCGAACGATCTGATCGATCCAGGTCTTGCCGGCAGCGGATAGAAGATCCCGCGGCAAATACAGCTTCTTGATGAAGGCAAGCCGATCAGCCAGGGCAAACATGTTGTCCAGCGTTGCTGCACCCGCGTCTCCTTTGATTGTATGGAATCCGGTCGGGCTATCTGGATCGGCCAGCGATGCTTCCATCAGCGCGACCATTTCCGGGCGAAGCCGATCCGCAACACCGCCAAGAAAGGACTCCAGAAAGCGTTGCCGCTCGGAGCGCACTATTCGCTCCATCTCCTTGCGCGACGGACCGAAAATCCTGCGATCCCGGCACCACAGAAAAACAGCCTCCATCATCGCAGCGACTGATGCTCCCCCAGGGCAAAGCTCCGTCGCTAGCCAGCTTGCAAGTGCGGCTCGATCCGCTCGCTTCATCCGGCGAAAACCAAGATGGCGCAAAATCTCGGCGCAATGGCGCCGCCCTGAACGCCCCGAAAAATCATACTGGCAGAGATCTACCTTGCTGACGCCAAGCTGCTCGGCCAGATACGAAACCGCCTCGTCGGGAGCCTCAGCCGCCGCCGTGGCGAAATATCCGTACGCAGCGAAGAACTTCAGTTTGAACCGCCAGTCCAAGCCTCGACTCGGCCGGCTTGGCGTTCGCAAAGTCGATGTCGGCAAAAGAGAGGCTCCACTCCCTGGTCAACGCCTCGAGCGAAACACGCAAACCCATACATCCACTCCCTATTCCAAGAGTGAATTCTCAGGCGACGACGCCATACCGGTCAATGTGTTCCGGCAACGTTCCACAACTTGGCCAAAATCGCAGCTTCGGGCCGATTAGGCCTATCTGGTGGCCAGGCCAACAACCGATCGTGCGGGTCCGCTCCGGCACTTCGTGGCTGAGAAGATCGAACGTGCGGAACTAACCGGCGAGGTCTTCGAACGTGATCCCGGCTTCGACATTCACGCGCATGCGCGGAAGGCGTTCGGAGCTTTTCAGAACGACAGTGAGTTTGGCGAAGTCATCTGGAAGTTCAAGCCTGACGCAGCGCCGCACGCACGAACTTTCCTGTTCCATCCGGCTCAGATCCTGGAGGAACAATCGGACGGATCACTGATCGTGCGTTTCTGGGCGTCCGGTCATATGGAGATGTGCTGGCACCTCTACATGTGGGGAGACAAGGTAGAGGTCGTGGCGCCGGAGGCCCTTCGCAGAATGGTCGAAACGCACCAGCGCTCTGACTTTCCCTCGCTTCCATAGAAATGCAATTTCCAAAACAGCTTTGAACCGTGAGAACCGCACGATCCGCGGCTGGTGACAGATTCTGTCATTAGCCTGTGGAAACCTGAAATCCCGAGGGATTGGCAGCCTAGGCAGACACCTAAGCGCAGCCCAGTATCTGTTTCGGGGAATCAAAGCCTTCTCACGCGAAGGCAAAAGGTGAGGGCATGGCTTTTCGATTTGTTCATACGGCGGACGTTCACCTGGATTCGCCTCTTCGGTCGCTGGCGCTGCGCAACCCGGAACTAGGCGAACTGATTGGCAACGCGACGCGGCGTGCTTTTGTCAATATCGTCGATCTCTGCCTATCCGAGCAGGTCAACGCGCTTCTTCTCGCGGGTGATCTCTACGATGGCGATCAGACCTCCATGAAAACTGCGCGGTTCCTTTCCGAGCAAATCCGCCGACTGGACCAAGCCGGAGTGCGGGTGTTCATCATCCGAGGCAACCACGATGCGTTGTCGAAGATCACCAGAGAACTGACGTACCCGGAAACCGTAAAAGTCTACGGTGGGCGCCCGGAGGCTATCTGGCTCGAATTGGATCAAGCAACCCCTGTGGTTATTCACGGGCTTAGCTTTGCGCAGGCCCAGTGTCCCGAAAATCTGGTGGGAAAGTACAAACCACGGATCGAGGGCGCTGTTAACATCGGTCTTCTGCACACCAGCCTCGCAGGAACGCGGGGGCACGATCCCTACGCACCCTGCGACGTCTCGGATCTGGAGGCGACAGAGTTCGACTATTGGGCGCTTGGTCACATTCACAAGCGATCAATCAGTAACGGACGCTGCACGATCGTGATGCCTGGCATGCCCCAGGGGCGCGACATCAACGAATCTGGTCCGAAATCGGTGAGTCTTGTTACGATCGCTGATGACCGAACCGTCCACATTGAGGAAAGGTTCACCAGCATCGCCCAATTCGAGCGCGTCGTGATCGACCTCGACGGCATCGTAGATTGGCGTCACATGGTGACCACGGTAGCGGGTAACCTGGGGGCCGCGCGGGAAGCTGCAAATTCCGATCACCTTGTGGTCCGGCTTTCCTTCACCGGACGAACGCCGCTCGCATGGCAGCTCCGTAACGACGTCGACCTCATCAAGACCGAAGCCGAGCACAGGGCATCTGTCATTGGCCGGACCTGGATCGAGAAAGTGGAGATCCAGTGCACCGACCTCGTTTCTGCGGATGGGACCAACGGGGATCCACTCGTCGAACTTCGAGAGCTTGTCGGAAGCGAGATCATCGGTTCGGAAGCTTACCATGCGGCGCTCATCGATATTGGGGAGGAGCTTCGTGGTCATCTGCCACCTGAAAGCAGAGGGACTTTCGGTGCTGATCAGGAGGAGTTCCGGGCGACGTTGCGCCTGCTCGCGCAGGAGGGGGTCGAAGATGTGCTCGCACGGCTCCATCGTCGGAAGCAGGATGAGGTAGCATGATGCGCATCAACCGGCTTGACCTTACCCGCTACGGCAAATTCACCGACAAGCACATCGACTTCGGGCCTGTGGAGCCGGGCCGTCCAGATCTACATATCATCTACGGTCCGAACGAGGCGGGCAAATCGACCGCCCTATCTGCATTCCTCGACCTTCTCTTCGGCATCGAGTCCCGCAGCCGCTATGATTTCCTCCATCCTTACTCAACGATGCGCATCGGGGCCGCATTGGACATCGGTGGTGTTGCCCGTGAGCTAGTCCGGATCAAGAAGCCTCAAAGCAGTCTGCTCGGTCCGGGCGATCAGCCGATCGGCGAGCATTTGATACTCGGCGAGCTTGGTGGAGTTGAGCGGGACGTCTATTGCGCGATGTTTTCCCTCGACGATGACACCCTTGAGGAAGGCGGGAAGAGCATCCTGGCCAGCAAGGGTGATCTCGGACAGCTTCTGTTTTCGGCAAGCACAGGTTTGGCCGCACTAAGTCAGACACTTGTTGAATTGCGTTCGCAGGCTGACGGCCTTTTCAAACTCCGTGCCCGTAGCAGTGAAATCGGCGACTTGAAAAGTCGGCTTTCCGATCTGAAGGAGCGAAAAGAGCAGATTGACACGCTCGCCACCCATTACCGCCAGATGGTGGAAACCAAGGAGCGGTCACTGGCACACTATGACGAAGCGATGGCTGACCGAACCCGGACGCAGCTTCGGCTTGACGAGATTAAGAACCTGCTGACCGCACTGCCACGACTGGCGGAATTGCGGGACATCCGCGACAGTCTCGCTGAGTTGCAAGATGTTCCCGAAGCGCCGCCTTCGTGGGGAAACCAACTTCCGGTAATTCATCAGGAAGGCATCGAGCTTGCCGTGAAGCGGGAGACGGCGAAAGCGTCCATCGCCGAGCTTGAGAAAGGGCTCAATGCCATTGCCGTTGACGACATCGCGCTCACCTTGGGGCAAAGGATGGACGCTATCGGCGAGTTGCACGCCCGTTATGTCACCGCTGAAAGGGATCTGCCGGACCGTCGCCTGCAATTGATGGAAGTCGACCGGGAAATTGCGAATATTCTGCGGCTTCTCGAACGCCCTAAAGGAGACAAGGCGAGCAGCCTGATGCTCGGAAGTCGCATTTCTGGGAGCATCAGAGATCTCGTTGAACGCCGCTCCGGTATCGACGCGACGGTTCAAAATGCAAAGCGCGAAGCCGATGAGGCAAACCGCCGTCTGATTGAGTTGCGGAGCAACCTGTCGAGCCAAGCCGCCGCCACCACAAACAGCACAGCCATTGCGGCGCTAGCGAGGGAGCTCTCGGCTCTTCGAGAGAATGATCATGCAGCCCGCCGCCGTGTCGCGGAACGCTCCCGTGTGGATTTGAAAGAAACACTGGCGCAGCAGATGTCGGATCTCCGACCGTGGGCTGAAAGCCTTGACCAGGTACGGCAAATGAGAGTGCCGGCACCTTCTGAGCTGGAGGCCTGGAAATCAGCTCTGTCTAAAGCGAAAGCCGAGATCGATCGCTACAGCGATGACAGCGGGCGCCTCACGAGTGAGCTGCGGTGTTTGCGAGCTGAACTGGATGCGCTGAAGAGTTCCACCGGCGTTGTGGACGATCATGAGGCAGCGACGTCGCGATCCGCGCGTGAAGCGGCATGGGCTACGCATCGTGACGCGCTCGATGAATCGACCGCTGCGGCGTTTGAGATCGAGCTGCGGAAAGACGACCTGATCACCAGCGCACGGCTGGGACAGATGAGCGACCTGGCGAAGCTGAATCAAACCTATCAGAGGCTCGCCGTCGCGGAAGCGGAATTGGAGCGCTCAGCGGAGCTGCTGAACGCGGCGAAGTCGGAACGCGAAGCTATCGGGGCCGAGATTCTGGATTCCGCTCGGAAAATGGCTCTGACCGTTTCTGGCGAGATCAAGCTAGGTGGGCTTGAGGCATGGCTGGGACTCCGCGAAATGGTCCTCGCGACAGCCGACTTGCTCCGGGAGGCCGAAGGTGACTTACGCCAGGCGGAAGCGGACGGCTCGGCGGCGCGCAACCGGCTCTCGGCGGCATTATCGGCGGCAGCCGTTTCCCAGGATCACTCTGACTCCTACGAAGCGCTTTTGGCCAGGGCCCAATTCGCCGTTGATCTTGAAGTCGAACACAAGAACTTGAGGGAGCAACTTGAACGCTGCGAAAGGGAGCAGGCTTCCCGCCAGTCAGCCTTTGAAACGGCAACTGCCGACGAGGCGCAATGGGACGCGTCATGGGCTGAGGTTTGCAAGAGCTGCTGGCTCGGCGCAGGAGGAACTATCCCCAGCCTCGCAACCGTCAAGGAGGTATTGGACAGACTTGCCGAGCTTGGCCCTGCCACTCAACGGCAAGCCGGCTTGGCAGATCGCATCGCCAAGATGGAGGAAGATCAGGCAGCCTTCTTGCGCGAACTGTCCGTTATGGCTGCGGAACTCGGATTGGACCGACCAGCAGAGAGTGCCCTGAGACTCTGGGCGCTGATGTCCGCGAGAGTGGAAGAGGCTCGGGCGAAAAAGGCAGAAAGGGGATCCAAGCACCTTGCTCTCGAGGATCAGATTCTCAAAAACCGGGACCTGGAGGCTGAAATCGCGATTTGCGAGCGCCGCAAATCTGAAATGACGCGGTTGTTCGGAGTATCATCCTTGCAGGAGGTCGAGAAAAAGCTGCGCATGATCGAGCAAAGGAGAGACTTGCGCCAGCGTTGCAATACCATCGAACGTGAAATCCGAGAGGCGCTATCAATCCAGGACATGGCCGATGTCGAACAGATGCTTGACGCCGCGGATCGCCCTGCGCTGGAGGTCGAGCAGGTAGAACTCAGGGCCCGGTTTGAGGATCAGGATCGGCGCGTACGGGAGCTGTTTACGGCATACAGCAAAGCGTCCGACGAGGTGGATGCCGTCGATGGCGAGAGTGCCGTAGCTGCTCTTGAAGAGCAACGGCGCACGGTCCTCCTGGAAATCGAGGATAAGGCGTTCAGCTACTTCCGCCTTAGGGCCGGCATCGTCGCGGCCGAGCAAGCCTTGCGCCTCTATCGCGACAAGCATCGCAGTTCGATGATGCTTCGCGCCTCGGAGGCTTTTCAGGTGATCAGCCGCGGCGCCTATCGCGGTCTGGCGACCCAGCCTGACAAGGACACCGAAGTGCTTATTGGCATCGGGGCTGATGGGAGTTCCAAGCTGGCGCAGGAAATGTCAAAGGGAACGCGCTTCCAGCTCTATCTCGCGCTCAGAGTGGCCGGATACCACGAGTTCGCCCAATCTCGCACCCCTGTTCCCTTCATCGCCGACGACATCATGGAGACGTTCGACGACTTCCGTGCCGAGGAAGCCTTCCGGCTATTCGCCGACATGGCGAAAGTGGGTCAGGTAATCTACCTGACGCATCACCAGCATCTTTGTGATATTGCCAGGCGGGTTTGTCCCAATGCGCGCATACACGAGTTGGCGCCGCCGCTCGTCTTGGAAAGCCGTGCGGCCTGATGGGCACGCATAGAAACCGGATGGCTATCCAAGTATCGGCAACACGACCGAGATGGCGTCAGAGGGGTTTGAACTTTGCGGCTCTACCATTTCACGACGGAACAGTTTGGGCTGGTTGCGATCCGAGACCGAAGGCTGAAGGTTGCCCGCGTGATGGAACTGAATGATCCCTTCGAGTTCCTTGGGCCGATATTCGCGGATAAATCTGAGCGCCAACGCATGCGAGAATTCAAAGCAGAAGTCGACAAGGATTTCGGCTTAATCTGCCTAAGCGACAATTGGAGCCATCCGCTACTTTGGGGTCATTATGCGGATAAGCACAAAGGCGTTTGTCTTGGGTTTGATGTCCTCCAGCCAGAGGATTTCGATGCGGTTGAATACGTCGAGGAACGGCCGCCTATGAATCAGTTCGGCATCTCAGCTTTTTCAGATTTGCCCGAAGAGTCGATTAAGCGAATGCTCCATCTCAAATTCCATGCTTGGAGCTATGAAGCGGAATTCCGGACATTCATCGACCTTAAGGCGACCGTGTACGATGAAAAATCGAAACTGCATTTCGTTCCATTCCGTCCGACCATGAAGCTTGCCCAGGTGATAATGGGTTGGCGTTCAAAATCGACGCGAACTGAGGTTTCGAAAGCACTTGGGTGGCTGAAGCAGGACGTCGAGGTCTTTAAATCTCGGCCGGCGTTCCAAGAGTTTGAGGTTGTGCGGAATCGAGACGACGCACTTTGGGAATAGTTGAACGTCTCAGGCGCGTAGCCAACTCGCCAGAACCTGGCTGCCTTTCTTATCAGTGCCTCTGGTGCCTTACTGGCCGCCGATGAGGGAGTTGAACTGGAGGAGTTGTGATTCAGCCCTTTAATTGCGGTTAGCGTCGATCCTTTTTCGTTCTGCCATCGCCGGGATCGTGCAACCACCAATCCGGCTCCATATCATTCGCCATGCCTCTACGATGCATCGACCCTAACGGCAGAAGTATCCAATCGTTCGACTTGTCGGGCGATCACTGGGAGGCATTGTCTCAAGAAAACAGGCAGTCACGCCACCTCCGAATGCCATGCTGCCAAGCTCAGGTGACGCTCAAGCGATCTAGTCTGGGAACCAAGTTCTTCGCCCATAAAGCCGTTCGTGAATGCAACTGGGCACCCGAGACTGAGGAGCATCTGCACCTGAAACGACTTGCTGTCGAAGCCGCCCGTGCTTCCGGCTGGACCGCGGAAACCGAGGTTCCGGGCGAATCACCCGACAGCGAGCCCTGGAGAGCCGATGTCTTGGCATCAAAAGGGAAGGCCAACGTCGTGATCGAGATCCAATGGTCCGGGCAGACACGGGAGGAAACGCTGAGGCGGCAAGAACGGTATCGAGAATCCGGTATCCGTGGGCTTTGGCTACTACGCCAGCCAGGCTTTCCCATTAGCGAGAGCCTTCCGGCCGTTTGCGTTGGCGGAAACGTTCGAGAAGGAATGATGGCTCTCATTCCGAAAACGACAGAGATGCTAGCGCGCGACCGTCGTAATCCTGATCGCTGGCATCAAGTGCTGCCGATGGACGAGTTCCTCAGGGCAGCCTTTGGCGGACGGTTTAAGTTTGGCGTGGACCCTGATTACGAGGCGACCCTTCGCATTCGGACGGGCAGCATGTTTTGCTGGTCCTGCGGTGCGGAGACCAGAATCGTCTTGTACCTGGAAATTGCGGTGGGCGACAAGAATGTCCTCATCACGATTCCAAACCTCGGAGAGTACCCTCGGGCGTCCGAGATGGTCCGCCGTCGGTTGCTACGCCATCAGGGAATTGGAGTTATAAAGTATCGGTTCAGCGGTTCGCAAGGACGCAAGTATCTGAGCAATGGCTGCGTTCATTGCGACAGCCTCATCGGAGAGTTCTATGAACTCGACGCGGGACGCGACGAGGAGCCTTTGGATACGTATCAGGTGCGGGTTGCGGACGGCTGGAAGGAGGTCATTGATAGTCGCGGATGGCAGGACACTTGGTCAGTGCGATCCTAAGTTCCGGTCCTTGGACACCTCGTCCCACAGTTGCCGCCATCGGAGCCTCCAGCATGCGCAAGATGAAGCAGCCGCCATACAGGCCCACTCGGCGAAGCTGCGAAAACGGCCAACGCCCGGACGTCGTCAATTTTGTGCATGCCGCTTTGCGGTGCAGAGCCCGGTCGGGGGCGATCCAGCTTGACTCCTCGGCTTAGCTTCGAGAGTCATGGAGATGCCAAGTTCGGTTAAAGTCACATGCATTTCGACTTCATCGAGCGCGGGATGAATGACCAACATTGCCCGATTGGCCAGTGGGCTTCCCAACCTATTGCTGGCTAAGAGCGGTTACGCTCATATGCTCTGCGTCGCCGGAAGGGGAAACTTGGCGAAAGCTAATTGTGAGTGCGCGCTGTCCATTGCGATTCCCGAATCTTCCCGTATTTTCTCACGCTGGGCAGGGTTTCATTGGAACGTCCATGAATACCGATGTAATGACAATCCGAGAGGTGGCGGAGTATCTCAAGCTCACCGAAAAAACGGCCTATCGGCTCGCGGCAGATGGGGCCATTCCCGGTTTCAAAGTTGGAGGCGCCTGGCGGTTTCGTAAGGGAGATATTGACGATTGGATTGAGGCACGGAAGCTGCAGAGCAGAAAGGCGGGGCGAACTATTTAAATGAAGATAATCGATAACACCTCGCAGCTTCTTGGGGATGACCTTAAGGGCACGGTCGATCGCGGTTCGCGGCTGAAAATAGCTGCGTCGTGTTTCTCGATCTATGCCTTTGAGGCTCTGAAAGCTGAGCTTTCCAAGATCGAAAGCCTTCAGTTTATCTTCACTGCCCCGACGTTCGTACCGACGGAGGTTACGGACCGCTTGCGCAAGGAACGGCGAGAGTTCTTCATTCCGAAAGCGCGGCGGGAGAGCGGCCTTTACGGAACGGAGTTTGAAATCCAGCTCCGCAACAAGCTGACGCAAAGGGCGGTGGCGCGCGAATGCGCCGACTGGATTCGAAAAAAGGCCAGGTTCCGTTCGAACACCACGAAAGCCCCGATGCAGCAGTTCCTACATGTGGCGGGCGATGACGGCGGAATTGCCTACATGCCGATCAGCGGCTTTACGGCCGTCGATCTCGGCTATCAGAAAGGCGATGCCGTCTCGAATTTCGTGACGCGGTTCGACGACCCGAACCACACGCAGATGTACCTCCAGCTGTTCGACCAAATCTGGTCCGACCCGGAGAAGCTGAACGATGTCACGGCCGCGATCTGCGACCACATCGAGTCCGTCTATCAGGAGAATTCGCCGGAGCGCATCTACTTCCTGATGCTGTACAACATCTTCCAGGACTTCCTTGAGGATATCGACGAGGACGTCCTGCCGAACGACCTCACCGGCTATCGTGACAGCGTCGTCTGGAACAAGCTCTTCAACTATCAGAAGGACGCGGCCACCGGCATCATCAACAAGCTCGAAACCTATAACGGCTGCATCCTCGCCGACAGTGTCGGCCTGGGGAAGACGTTCACTGCGTTGGCCGTTGTCAAATATTACGAGTTGCGCAATCGCGCCGTCCTGGTGCTCTGCCCGAAAAAGCTCGCGGACAACTGGCGGAACTACAACACCAACCTGACGACCAACATCTTCGCCAAGGACCGGTTCAACTACGATGTCCTGTGCCACACCGACCTGTCGCGCACATCCGGCGAGTCCTTCGGCATTCCGCTCAATCGCATAAACTGGGGCAATTACGACCTCGTCGTGATCGACGAGTCCCACAATTTCCGGAACAACGATGTCTTCAAGGATCGGGAGACACGCTACCAGAAGCTGATGAACAAGGTCATCCGCGCAGGCGTGAAGACCAAGGTTCTGATGCTCTCCGCGACGCCGGTGAACAACCGATTCACCGACCTGCGCAACCAACTTGCGCTCGCCTACGAAGGCCAGTCGGAGGCTCTCAGCCAGAATCTGAAGACGCAGACCAGCGTCGAGGAAATCTTCCGCCGCGCGCAAAAGGCTTTCAATGCCTGGACGCTTCTCCCGCCGGACGAGCGGACCTCGGCCTCGATTCTCAAGGCGTTGGACTTCGACTTTTTCGAGCTTCTCGATGCCGTGACGATTGCCCGGTCGCGCAAACACATCGAAACCTTTTACGACACGAAGGACATCGGCAAGTTTCCCCAGCGCTGCAAGCCGCTGTCCTTCCATTGCCCGATCACGCAACGGATAGACGTGATGGGGCTGAACGACATCTTCACCCGGCTTTCCGTGCTGAAGCTCGCGGTATACGCCCCGATCAGCTACATCCTTCCGAGCCGGCTGCGGAAATACGAGGAGATTTACGACACCCAGGTCGAGGGCGGCCGGGGCAAGCTTCGGCAGGCCGATCGCGAGCGCAGCCTTCAGGCGCTGATGACCACCAACCTGCTCAAGCGCCTCGAAAGCTCCGTCGAGGCGTTCCGCCTCACCCTAAGTTCGCTCAGCGGGAATATCTCGCGGGCCATGGACGCCATTCGTGACTTCGAGCGGTCGGGCGGCACGCAGAGCGTGAGCGATTTTCTGGCGGACGAGGAATTGCTCGACGCCGAAGACGACGATCTGGCCGGACTGGGCGAATTCACGGTCGGCAAGAAGGTGCAGATCAGCCTTGCCGACATGGACCTGCCGTCATGGAAGCACGATCTCGAGGCCGATCTCGCGCTCATCGAGGACCTGATCGCCTCGATGGACAAGGTCGAACCGGACGACGACGCCAAGCTCCAGCACCTCATGCAGGTGCTCCGGCAGAAGGTGAGCGAGCCCCTCAATCCGGGCAACAGGAAGGTCCTGATCTTCACGGCCTTCGCCGATACGGCGAACTACCTCTACGCCAATCTGGCGCCGTTCGCGCAGCAGCTCGGGTTGCAGACCGGCAAGGTGACGGGCTCCGGCGCGCCGAAAACCACCCTCAGAAAGAGCTATGATTTTCAGGGCGTGCTGACGCTCTTTTCGCCGCGGTCCAAGGAGAAGGCGATCGTCCTGCCCAACGAGCCGGGTGAGCTCGATATCCTGATCGGCACGGACTGCATCTCCGAAGGCCAGAACCTTCAGGACTGCGACTATCTGGTCAATTACGACATCCACTGGAATCCGGTGCGCATCATCCAGCGCTTCGGCCGAATCGACCGCATCGGTTCGCAGAACGCCCAAATCCAGTTGGTGAACTATTGGCCTGACATCTCTCTCGACGAGTACATCAACCTCAAGGAGCGCGTCGAAAACCGCATGGTGATCGCGGACGTGAGCGCCACCGGCGACGACAATCTCCTCACCGCCAAGAGCAACGATATCGCCTACCGCAAGGACCAGCTGAAGCGCCTTCAGGAAGAGGTCATCGAGCTGGAAGACGTGAAGACCGGCGTCTCGATCACCGATCTCGGCCTCAACGATTTCCGGATGGACCTGCTCAACTACGTCAAGGAGCACGGCGAGCTCGACAACCTGCCGAACGGGATGCACGCAGTTGTTCCCGCTCAGCCCGAGCTGGGCCTTCGACCCGGCGCGATCTTTGCGCTCAAGAACATCAACGACAGCGTCAACATCAACCAGCAGAACCGGCTGCACCCCTACTATCTGGTCTACATCGGCAACGACGGCGAGTTCATCGCCGACCACACCGAGGTGAAGCGCCTGCTCGACCTCGTCCGCTCAAGCTGCAAGGGCCGGCCCGAGCCGATCCAGGAAGTCTGCCGCATCTTCAATGAGCGTACGCAGGATGGCCGGAAGATGGATCGCTACTCCGAGCTGCTGAGCAGCGCCATCCGCTCTATGATCGAAGTGAAGGAAGAGAAGGACATCGACAGCCTGTTCAGCGGCGGCCGGACAACGGCGCTGGTGCATAGCATCGCTGGGCTGAATGATTTCGAGCTGATCGCCTTTGTCGTGATCGAGGGGGGCGACGCATGACGGCCTTCTTCGACTATCCGAAGAGCGCCGCCTTCGGCCGCGTCGTGCCGAAGAACAAGATATACGAGCACGCCGGCGCCAACACCGCGCTCAAGGATCTGTTCGTGCGCGAGGTCGATCAGATCGTCTGGCGGTTCAAGCTGGCCCCCGAGACGACCAATCTCGACGCCACCTCCTCCGTGTCCGAGGTCCAGGTGTTCGGCATATCGCTCAAAACTGGGAAGCTCGACGAAGCCGTCCTGCGCGCGATCGACAAGGCGATTCCGTTTCCTTTGGTCTTCGAGCTGACCTGGCGCGGCAAGCGTAAGGCGACGGCCGCCTTCAAGCGCCCGAGCGAGGCGGACGGTTCCAAATGGGTGATCAGCGAATATTTCGCCACCGATTGGGCGCCAGAGGATGCGCCGCGTCAGCCCCTGCCCGTCGCACTCAATCTGGGTGCCCTCTATGACCGTCTTCTCACTGCCATGATGCCCTCGTCCGCGCAAATCAGCGAGGACATCAAGACGCGGGTGGACCGGATGGAGGCGATCCGGGCGAAGACGCGGGAGATGGAGCGGATCAAGGCGCGGCTCTCCCTCGAGAAGCAATTCAACAAGCGCGTGGCGATCAATGCCGAGTTGCGCGCGGCGAAGCAGGAACTGGAGCGGCTGGCCGCGGGCGACCCCGTCGGCGCTGTGACGGACAAAGTAAGAGGACACGCATGGAAAAGCTGAAGATGCACAGCCCCGACCTAAGCCAGCAGAACATCGCGAAAATCCGAGCTCTGTTCCCCGGCTGCGTGAGCGAGGCGGAAGACGAGAGCGGCAATCTTCGGCTGTCCGTGGACTTCGATCAGCTGCGGCAGGAACTGAGCGATCAAATCGTAGAAGGACCGCAAGAGAGGTATCGGCTGGATTGGCCAGGGAAACGGGAAGCGTTGGTTACGGCAAACACTCCCATAGCCAAGACACTTCGTCCCTACCGCGACGAAAGTATTGAGTTTGACTCAACAAAGAACTTGTTCATAGAAGGCGACAATCTTGACGCTCTAAAATTATTACAAGACGCGTTTCTTGGAGAAGTCAAGATAATCTACATTGATCCGCCGTACAACACGGGAAAGGACTTCATATATAAAGACAATTTCGTATCGTCCAAGGACGAATACGAGAGAGCTTCCGGTGAGCGCGACGAAATCGGTGAGCGCCTTGTGGCAAATCCGGAGACCCGCGGGAGATATCACTCCGATTGGCTTTCGCTAATTTACCCACGCCTTACCGTGGCGAAGAAGCTTCTCTCTGATGATGGGATAATTATGGTGAGCATCGATGACTATGAGCAGTCATCGATGCGGAAGTTGATGGATCAGATCTTCGGCGAGAGCAACTTCATTGCACAATTGGTGTGGGAGAAGGGGCGCAAGAACGACGCTAAATTCTTCTCTGTCGGCCATGAGTACATAATTATCTATGCAAAGAATGTTACCTATCTTAGGGACCGCAAGGAAGCATGGCGTGAAGAGAAGCCCGGAGCCCGTGAGATATGGGGAGAATTCCTCCGTCTAAAGGGTATTTACGGCGATGATTATCGTGCCATCGAGACGGATTTGTCCAAATGGTATTCGGACCTCCCCAAGAGCCATCCGGCAAAAAAATGGTCACGCTACAAGCGCGTGGATAAGTACGGGCCTTGGCGTGACAGGGATATTTCATGGCCGGGTGGCGACGGGCCCAAATACGATGTGATTCATCCTGTCACTAAGCAACCTTGTGCAGTTCCAGAACGCGGGTGGATCTACGCCTCACCGGATGAGATGCAGCGTCAAATCAAGTTAGGCCTTGTTGAGTTCCGCGACGATCACACCGAGCCGCCCTTTAGGAAGGCGCATATTCGTCCCATTCCCGAGGAGGCAGATGACGTCAACGACGTTGATGAGGATGAAGAGAACGGCGATGACACTGAATTTGCCACACAAGTTCGTGGGTCGTATTTCTACAAGCAGTCCCAAGTATCGGTAAAATACCTTCGCTCCCTCATGGGGGCGAAAGTCTTCACGAATCCGAAGGACCACGAAGAGCTGGCCCGCTTGGTCGAATACGTAACTCCAAACAATCGAAGCGCTCTGATTGTCGACTTTTTTGCTGGTTCGGCAAGCACCGCCGAGGCGGTTTTCAAGGCTAATGCAACTTATGGAACAAACCACCGATTTATAATGGTGCAGCTTCCGGAAAGCCTGCTTGATGCAGAAGCGTCGACGACTGGAACGGCAAAGAAGACAGTTCGTGCCGCGATTAAATTAATGGAGAAGAACGGTCGCCCTCTGGTTCTTTCGGAGGTGTCAAAGGAGCGTATCCGTCGTTCGGGAGAGGCTGCCCTTGCTGGTGATCGCCATGAGGCATGGAAAGGTGACGTCGGCTTCCGGGTGCTGAAGGTGGACACCTCGAACATGCAGGACGTGTACTACCGCCCCGACGAGGTCGACCAAAAGGACCTGCTCCACGCCATCGACAACATCAAGCCGGATCGCACGGTCGAGGACCTGCTGTTGCAAGTGCTGGTCGATTGGGGCGTGGACCTGACCCTCCCGATCCGGCGCGAGACGGTGCACGGCAAGTCCATCTTCTTCGTGGACGAGAACGCGCTTGTCGCCTGCTTCGATACGGGCGTGACCGAGGAGCTGGTGAAGGAGCTTGCCGGACGTGAGCCGCTGCGCGTCGTCTTCCGCGACAATGGTTTCGTCTCGGACGCCGTGAAGATCAACGTCGAGCAGGTGTTCCGCCAGCTTTCCCCCGGCACCGACGTCAAGTCGATTTGAGGGGGCCAGCATGAAGCTGAAGTTCAAGGTCCAGCCCTATCAGACCAATTCGGTCGATTCCGTCATCGACTGCTTCGCCGGGCAGCCGATGGTCAGCGGCATCACCTACCGGATCGATCCCGGCCGCAAGGCGCAGGCGAGCGCATTTGAAGAGGGGTTCAAGAACGCCGACATCGCGCTCACCGGCCTTCAGGTGCTGGCCAATATCAAGGAGGTCCAGCGGCGGCAGAACCTGCCCATATCTGACACGCTGGTTGCGAGCGCGGGGTGCAAGTTCAATCTCGACGTCGAGATGGAGACGGGCACGGGCAAGACCTACTGCTATATCAAGACCATCTTCGAGATGAACAAGCGCTACGGCTGGTCGAAGTTCATCGTCATGGTGCCCTCGATCGCCATCCGCGAGGGCATCTACAAATCGCTGCAGATCACCGCCGACCACTTCACCGAGAGTTTCGGCAAGAAGGCACGCTTCTTCATCTACAACTCCAAGCGGCTGCATGAGCTGGAGAGCTTTTCGTCCGACGCCGGCATCAACGTGATGGTGATCAACATCCAGGCGTTCAATGCCCGGGGCGCCGACAACCGGCGCATCTATGACGAACTCGACGATTTCCAGTCGCGCAAGCCGATAGACGTGATCGCCAGCAACCGGCCGATCCTGATCCTCGACGAGCCGCAGAAGATGGAGGGCGCCGCCACGATGGAGGCGCTGCCCAAATTCAAGCCGCTGATGATCCTGCGCTATTCGGCCACGCACAAGACGCAGCATAACCGCGTCCATCGTCTCGACGCGCTGGATGCCTATAACCAGAAGCTGGTGAAGAAGATTGCCGTGCGCGGCATCCAGACGCGCGGCCTCGCCGGCACCAACGCCTATCTGTACCTCGAGGGAATCGACATCTCGAAAAAGGCGCCGGTGGCGCGGATCGAACTGGAGGTGCAGCTCAAGTCCGGCGAGATCAAGCGTCAGCTCAGGCGGCTGGAATACCGTGACGACCTTTTCGCCGAGTCAGGCGAGATGGACCAGTATCGCGACGGCTTCACCATTTCGCAGATAGACGCCCGGAACGACACCGTCGAGTTCACCAACGGCGCGGTGCTTCGGGCGGGTGAAGCGACCGGCGACGTTTCCGAGCGCGATATCCGTCGGATCCAGATCCGGGAAACCATCAAGGTGCATCTCGACAAGGAGAAGCAGCTCTTCGCGCAGGGTATCAAGGTGCTGTCGCTCTTCTTCATCGACGAGGTGGTGAAGTACCGCGACTACGACCAGGCCGACGAGAAGGGTGAGTATGCCCGTGTTTTCGAAGAGGAGTACGAGCATCTCAAGGCAGAATATCTGTCGGAGCTGGCGATCGACAATGAGGCTTATCGCAAGCATCTCGCGGGCATCGACGCCTCCCGGACGCACAACGGCTATTTCTCGATCGACAAGAAAACTAACCGGCTGAAAGACCCCGCCATTGGCGCTCGCTCGGTCGATTCAGACGATGTGGACGCCTACGACCTGATCCTGAAGGACAAGGAACGGCTGCTGTCCTTTGGGGAACCGACCCGCTTCATCTTCTCCCATTCGGCGCTTCGGGAGGGGTGGGACAATCCCAACGTCTTCGTCATGTGCATGCTCAAGCACAGCGATAACACCATCTCGCGCCGCCAGGAGGTAGGTCGCGGGCTCCGGCTGTCGGTCGACCAGCACGGCGACCGAATGGATCACCCCGCCGTCGTTCACGACATCAACGTGCTCACCGTCGTCGCCAGCGAGAGCTACAAGGATTTCGTCAGCGGCCTGCAGAAGGAGATTGCCGACACCTTGTCGTCGAGGCCCCGGAAAGCCACGGAAGCGTATTTCACGGGCAAGTCCCTCACGACCGAGAGCGGATCGGTCGAGATAACGCCGGCAATGGCGAAGCAGATCTATCGCTACCTGGTTAAGAACGATTATTCCGACGACGCGGATCAGATTTCCACCGCCTACCACGAGGCCAAGGAAGCAGGGACGCTGGCAGAGTTGCCGGATGAGCTGAAGCCGCATGCGGACCTGATATTGCAGCTCATCGATAGCGTGTTCAGCGACGCGCAGCTGCCGAAGGTGGAGGATGGTCGGAAGCCCAAGACCAATCCGCTGAACGACAACTTCGAGAAGAAGGAGTTCCAGGAGCTTTGGGCGCGTATCAACCAGAAGGCCGTCTACCGCGTCGAATTCAATTCCGATGAGCTCATCCGCAAATGCGTGGGCGCCCTCGATAGCCAGCTTCGGGTGACGCCGTTGCAGTACACGGTCCACACCGGTATTCAGGGTGATGAGATCACGGATGAACAGCTGAAGACCGGCGATGGCTTCAAGGTCACAGGTTCGACCACCGAGCAGGGTGGGTCCGTCCATTCGCTAGTGAAGTACGATCTGCTCGGCAAGATCGCCGAAAACACGGAGCTGACGCGAAAGACGGCGGCGGAAGTCCTTACGGGGGTCGCCGCCAGCGTGTTCGGCCAGTTTCGGGAGAATCCCGAGCATTTCATCTCCGAGGCCTCGCGAATCATCGCGGAACAGAAGGCCACGATGGTCATCGAGCGGCTTGCCTATGACGGCCTATCCGAGCGCTACGACGTCGACATCTTCACGGCCAATCAGACCGGACAGGATTTCTCCAAGGCGAGCGCGAAGCTGAAGAACCACGTCTACGACTATGTCGTCACGGATTCGGATATCGAGCGCCGATTTGCCGACGAGCTCGACGCAAGCAGCGAAGTGGTCGTCTATGCGAAACTTCCACGCGGCTTCCTGATCCCGACGCCGGTCGGCGACTACAACCCGGACTGGGCAATTTCCTTCAGAGAGGGCAGCGTCAAGCATATTTATTTTGTCGCAGAAACCAAGGGCACGATGTCCTCGATGAAGCTCCGCGAGATCGAGAACACGAAAATCGAGTGCGCCCGGAAATTCTTCGACGAGATAGGCCGACGGGTCACGGAGGACCGCGTCAAATATGACGTCGTCACCAGCTATGAGAAGCTAATGGATATTATCGGGCGTGTAGCCGCCTGACGGAGAAACAGAATTCACCGGCCAATGGCCGAACGAACGACAGCAGGGTGGTATGAAGAGCCGACCCGGGCTGTCGTATCTTTACGAGAAGGGCAGGGCGTCATGGAGCCGCCGTACCTTTCCCGGTCAACGCCATTTTTCTTTTAGGGGGACCAACCATGGCACGCAGGAAAGTGACCAAGGCGCGCAAAGCCCTTCTTATCGAGCTTGAGTCGATGATCGGCAACGAATGCTACAACGCCAACATTCAAAATTGGGGGCCGGGCGGTGTGTTCGAGGGCGAAGGCCGCGAGTTTCGCTATCCGATCACCTTCCGCGACGAAGAGGGCCGCAAGGTCAAGAAGCGCTCCATTGACGGGGACATGAGTGGCGATACCGTGCTCGGTGGCTATTACGCGTTTGGAGCCAACGAACTCCACATTATGAACGGCCTGAATCGGGTGCTTGACTACCTTGAGCGCGAATACCAGCTCAAAATTTGAGACTCAGGCCGGGGCGGGCCAGCCGAGCGCCAGCCGATTTGACCTCCTACACGCTCAGTGCGCCGCGGGCACGCGACTTCGATCCGCCCACCGATTGGCCGAAGGTCTAAACTACTCCGAGGGTAAGGACATGCTGCTCATCCTTGACAAGATCGATGCCGTTGGCGGCGGCTTCCGTTCCCTCACGGAAACAATCGACACCACGACGCCGGCAGGCCGCATGATGATGCAACCGTGCAAGAAGGTTATGGTGTTGCCCTGATGAACCACCTCTTCATTAGAAGGGCTGTCGCTGTCCTAGCATCGACCTGCTCTATTTAGAGGGGCGGGGACCTCGATCCTCTTCGATCAGCGGACCCTACGCGATGTCGTTGGGAAAGCGGCTCCCCGCACGCGCAGGGGCAGAGCGAACTAGCGTGTCCCTGGCGATGCGTCGGAACCATTTTTCACGCTGTTCCCGAAGGGCCAAGCGCTTCGATTCCCAGGCCCGCTGCTCACACTGTTCTTTTCACCAGAATCGGGCTGTTCAGCATTTGCTGAAAGCAGGCATCTCACTGAATATCCGCTTGACAGATTTCACTATAGAATGCATTTTCAGCAAATGCTGAAAGCTAACGTAGAAGTGAACGATCTGGAGACCGGGGCCGCCGAGGCCATCGGTGGGTTGCTGCGTAGCGTCCCTTTCATCCACGTAAAGAAGGTCGAACTGACGCCGCCTAACTCCAGCTTCGATATCCTCGCAGAGTTCAGTGTGGATGGGAATCGCCGCCTTCTCGCTTGCGAAGTCAAATCGGTCGGTCAGCCGCGGCATGTGCGTGCGGCCCTCTTTCAGCTTCGGAAGGCTGCGGAGAAGTTCGACCCGCTGGCGATGCCGATCTTCATCGCGCCCTACCTGTCTCAGGAGGCTCAAGCGCTTTGCCGCGAATTCGATGTGGGTTACCTCGACCTGGTGGGAAACGCGCGGATCGCCTTCGACACCGTCTTCATTGAACGTCAGGTTGATACAAAGCCGCCTGCCGTTCAGAGAAACCTGAAATCCATCTTCAAACCAAAATCCGCGCAGGTGCTGCGGGTGCTCCTTCGCGATCCTGACCGTGCATGGCGTGTCGCGGATCTGGCGGAAGTTTCCGTCGTCAGCCTGGGCCACGTTAGCAACGTCCGCAGCGAGCTGGTCGATCGCGAATGGGCCGAGATCACGGATGAGGGCTTACGGCTGTCACAGCCCGATGCGCTTCTGGATGCTTGGCGCGACGCCTACGAACCGCCAGCTGGCGAACGCATGAGCTTTTACACGACGCTCCATGGTCAATCCCTGGAGGTCTCGGCGCGCGGAGCCCTGAGCGCCCTGAGGGACACACCAAAGGCCGTGTTCGCATCGTTTTCGGCGGCGCATTGGCTGGCGCCCTACGGTCGGGTGCCCACCCAATATTTCTATACGGATTCGGCCGGACTTGTAGCCCTGCGCGATGCTCTAAGACTGTCACCGGCTGCATCGGGAGCGAATGTCATGGTCACGGTGCCGAAGGACCATGGCCTATTCAACGACACCACCGAGCCTGCCCCGGGGGTCTTCTGCACAAGCCCCGTACAGACTTATCTCGACCTTGCCGTCGCTGGAGAGCGTGGAGCGGAAGCGGCGGAACACCTCAGACAGGAGCTCCTCTCATGGCGAAAATAGTGCCGCCTGACCCCCAGTCCGCAGCAGATTACGAGGATCGCACGACGAAAGCCGTGAAGGGTGTTCTGGTCGAAATCGGGCAGATCCTCGGCAGCTTCAAAGGCAAGTTCGCCGTGATCGGCGGCGCGGTTCCCTGGCTGCTTCTCGACAACGAGGACATGCCTCATGTCGGAACGCTCGACGTCGATCTCGGCCTTGATGCGGAAGCCCTTGGAGATGGCGAGTACGTGACCCTTGTCGAGGCCCTTATGAGCCAGGGCTACAAGCAGCGTGAGGAGCTCCGGCGCTTCCAGCTCGTCCGTGAAGTGCCGGTCGATGATGGCGGCGCGCCGATCGACATTGTCGTCGATTTCCTGATGCCCCGTGATGCGGAAATCGTAAAAAACCGCCCGCCGATCCTGAGTGACTTCGCTGTCCAACGCGCCGACGGCGCGGACCTCGCCCTCCGCTTTTATCAGCTGGTCGCCATCTCCGGCGATATGCCGGAGGGTGGCACTAATCGTGTCGAGGTTGCCGTTTGCTCGATCCCTGCTTTGCTCGCCATGAAAGGTTATGCCCTCAATGGTCGGCATAAGCAGAAAGACGCCTACGACATCTACTACTGCATCCGGAACTATCCCGACGGCATCGAAGCACTGGCCGACGCTTGCAGACCTTTGCTCGAACATGAGAGCGGCGCACAAGGCTATCAATACATCGCAGACAAGTTCGATGCGCTTGAGGGCTACGGCGCGACGAGCGTCCGCAAGTTCGTGGCCGAGACGGACATTCTCGATGGCCGCACGCCCGAGCAATGGCAGCAGGACGCCTTCGGCCAGATCGATGCCTGGTTGCGAGCGCTCGGCCTTCGAGGATGACGCAGCCGCCCCTTGGTCTGGACCGAAGTATAAAAGACGATTGGGGGGAATGTGGGAAATTCAGGATCGCGGTGGCTTCGATGGGAGCCCCATATTCATGCGCCGGGCACCGTACTCAACGACCAGTTCAACGGCGCGGACAGCTGGGAAGAATACCTTGCCAAGATCGAGGCAGCGACACCGACGATTCGCGCGCTTGGTGTGACCGACTACTATCTGCTCGACACCTATGAACGTGTCCGCGACGCGAAACTTCGCGACGGCCGCCTTCCCGGCGTCAACCTGGTTTTTCCGAACGTGGAGCTGCGCCTCGCTTTCGGAACCGTTAAGGGCAACTGGGTCAATTGCCATCTCCTCGTCAACCCGCAGGATCCCGACCACGTAGGTGCGACACAGCGTTTCCTTGCGCAGCTTACGTTCGAATATTCAGGCGACCGGTTCACATGCACGCCCGACGAGCTCATGCGCCTGGGATCGAAGATCGACCCCAATCTTTCTGGACGGGCCGCACTCGCGCGCGGCGCAACCCAGTTCAAGGTTAGCTTCGAGCAGTTGGGCGAGCTCTACCGCGCCATCGATTGGGCCAGGAACAACATTCTCATCGCCGTTGCCGGCAGCGAGCATGATGGCACCTCGGGCATGCGCGGCGAATCTGAAGGCGCGCAGCGGCAGGAAGTCGAGAGGTTCGCTCACATCATCTTCGCCAGTAGCATTAGTCAACGCGATTTTTGGCTGGGTCGGAAAAGCAGCGCAACGCCCGATGAAATCCGCGCCCGCTATGGAGCACTCAAACCCTGTCTTCATGGCAGCGACGCGCATGAGACTGCAAAGGTCGGCGCCCCTGACGGCAATCGCTATTCCTGGGTGAAGGGTGGGGCGCATTTCGACTCGCTCCGTCAGGCCGTCATCGATCCGGCCGGGCGCGCCTTCGTCGGCGCAGCGCCCCCTATCCGCGCCACCCCTTCGCAGGTTATCTCCCGCATTGCGATCCAAAACGCGCCGTGGGCGGCTACGCCCGTGGTCGAACTCAATCCCGGCCTCGTGGCGATCATTGGCGCGCGAGGGTCTGGTAAGACGGCGCTTGCCGATGCAATCGCCGCCGGTTGCGACGCAGCCTCCGAGCATCTCAGTCCAGCCTCGTTTCTCGTGCGCGCGGGGGATTTGCTCGAAGGGGCCAGCGTTCGGCTGGATTGGGGCAGCGGCGATCCTTCCGAGCGCGAACTGCTCGACTACGAATATGATGCCGATCTGGACGGCCGGTTCCCACGGGCCCGCTATCTTTCGCAGAAGTTCGTCGAGGAACTCTGCTCGGCCGACGGCATGACTGACGCCCTGCTCGGCGAGATCGAGCGCGTCATTTTCGAAGCCCACCCCGAAAAGGACGGGACATTCCGTTTCGACCAGCTTCTGGAACTGCGAGCCACCCGCTTTCGCCTTGCTCGCCAGCGCGAGGAGGAGGCTATCGCTACACTCTCGGACCAGATCGGCCTCGAGCGGGAAAAGAGGCGCCAAATTCCAGGGCTCACTCAGCAAATCGCCCACAAGGAGCAGATCGTCAAAGGACTGGAGGCCGATCGCGACAAGCTCATCGTCAAAGGGAGCGAAGTCCGCGCCGAGCGACTCACCGTCATTATCAACGCGGCCGAAAAGGTACGCTCCTTCGTCCGGTTCTTCACGAACCAGGAAGGTTCGCTTCTTGCCTTACAGGACGAGGTGAAGGCCTTTCGCCAGAACAAGGCCCCGGAGGCCCTACGCCAAACCAAATCGAGCTTCGTCGCCGCTCGGCTGGAGGACTCTGACTGGCAGGCCTTCCTGCTCGAGTATCATGGCGATGTCGATGTCGCTCTTTCGGCCAAGCTCCTGACTGCGCGCAACAACGCGACCGGCTGGCGCGGCGTGGCGCCTGCACCTCTCGCCGTCCCCAGTCAGTCCTTCCTCGCGGACGATACCGATCCGGCGAAGACGCCGCTCGCCGTGCTCGAGGCAGAGGCGACCCGTCTGCAAGGGCTGATCAAACTCGATACCGAGACCGCGAATAAGTATGCCGCTTTGGTCAAGCGCATCGCCGAGGAAAACACACAGATCGAGACCACCCGTGCGACCCTTGCCGATTGCCAAGGGGCGTCTGATCGCATGGCGAATCTCAGCAAGCAGCGGCGTGAAACCTATCTTCGCGTGTTCGAGTCGATCATCGCCGAGGAGCACGTTCTGCGCGATCTTTACCGGCCCTTGGTCGATCGATTGCAGGCCGCCAAGGGCACTTTGCAGAAGCTGTCATTCTCAGCGTCCCGGCATGCCGATGTGAAGCAGTGGGCCTTGCTTGGCGAGAAGCTTTTCGACCTGCGGCGCGCCGGCGACTTCAAGGGAAAGGGTTCGCTCGAGCAATGGGCCAACACCAATCTGCGCAAGGCATGGGAAACAGGCGATGTCGCTGCTATCGACACGGCCATTCAACATTTCACCGACGCCTGGCAGGACGAGCTGCTCGCTGTGGCCAATGTGGCGAGCAACGACCAGGCCGCTTATCGAAGTTGGCTTATGCGCTTCGCCAAATGGCTGTTCAGCACCGAGCACATCCAGATCGAATACAGCATCGACTACGAGGGCACGGATATTACCAAGCTCTCGCCTGGTACCCGCGGAATTGTCCTACTCTTGCTCTACCTGGCGCTCGACGAGAGCGATCACCGGCCGCTGATCATCGATCAGCCGGAGGAAAACCTCGATCCCAAGTCGATTTTCGACGAGCTCGTTAGCCTCTTCGTCGCGGCCAAGGCGAAGCGGCAGGTCATTATGGTCACGCACAACGCCAATCTCGTGATCAACACGGATGCGGACCAGATCATCGTTGCGAGCGCCGGCCCGCATGGCCCCGGCGAACTGCCGCCGATCACCTATTTTTCCGGAGGGATGGAGGACGCCGATATGGGGTCAGGACAAGAGCTGTTCAAAATCTTGCGCTAAGGGCGAACGGATCGTGAACTCTATGCTGCTCGACGGATTGGGGTCGGAAGTCTTAGCGATCGGAATCCTTCAGGCATTTGATGTTCCGCGTCCCAAGTGTAGATGCCGGTCAGGTTGATGTGCTCCCAACTCAACGGCGAGATGTGCTTCAGCAGATGATCCGGAACCTCTCGACGTGCACTGCGCAAATGGGCAACCGCCCGCTCTATGTAAACTGTATTCCAATGCACGATCGCGCTGACGACGAGGTTCAAGCCTGATGCGCGAAACGCCTGGCTTTCGAACGACCGATCGCGGATTTCGCCCCGCTCATGGAAGAAAACGGCACGCTTGAGTTTGTGTGCCGCCTCGCCTTTGTTGAGACCGGCTTGGCAGCGCCGGCGCAATGCCGGACTTGAGTACCATTCGATCATGAAGAGGGACCGCTCGATGCGACCGAGTTCCCGCAGCGCCCTGGCGAGTTGGCTCTCCTTTGGCGATGCCGAGAGCTTCTTCAGGATGGTCGACGGCACGACGGATCGCGTCGTGATCGACGCTGCCAGGTGAAGCAGATCGTCCCAGTGGTCGAGAATGAGCGTGGTGTTGATCGGTGCTCCGATGTGGTTCGACAGTGCTGGGTATGCGTCGCCCTTCTCGAACGTGTGGAACTTCCGATCTTTGAGATTGCGTAACCGAGGTGCGAAGCGTTTGCCGATCAAGGCGAACAATCCGAAGACGTGATCGCTGGCGCCGCCGGTGTCGGTGAAGTGCTCTTGGATATCGAGGACCGTGTCCTGATCGAAAAGCCCGTCGAGTACATAGGCGGCCTCGCTTTCGGTCGGACTGATCGGCAGGATACTGAAATACCCGTACTGGTCGGACAGGTGGCTGTAGAACTTCGATCCGGGCTCGCTGCCGTAGTGCAAGTTGATATCTCCGCGCTTGGCGGCACGGTCGCTTGCGCGGAAGAATTGACCATCCGACGAAGATGTCGTTCCGTCGCCCCAAAGTCGGGAATGCGGGTGCCGGGCATGCGCATCTGTCACGCACGCCTGAGCCGCGCGATATGTCTCTGAACGAGCATGGAATGTGCGCATCCAGCCGATCTGGTGTGCGCTGATCCCCTTGGACGCGCTTGCCATCCGCTTCGGCCCGAGGTTGGTCGCATCCGCCAGAACGCCGGCCAGCATGGCCGAGACATTCCTTGGGTTGTCACCTGTGCGAACATGCGTGAAATGATCGGCGAAGCCGGTCCACTCGTGCACTTCTCGTAGGAGGTCCGGCACCTCGACCAGCGGATAGAGCTCGCTGATCTCGGCATTCAGTTCTTCGGCTGCAGCGGGAACCTCGCCGGCATTCGGCGTGACGATCAACGTTCCCCCTTCAAGACGAACACCTTCGAGCTTTCCGGACCGCGCTCTATGCGCCAGTCGCTTCAGGTTGAAGTCGAGCATTTGCCGCGCTTCGGCTAGCCACTCGGCGGCATCGCCCTGTACGCCCAGTCCGAGCCGATCCTGCTCCTTCATGGTGATAAACGTTGATCGCGGCATCAAATGCTCGTCAATCGGTCGGAAGGATCGACTGCCGTCGACCCAGATGTCCGCTGATCGAAGCCTGTCTCTCAATGCCGCTAGTGTTGCAAGCTCATAGAGGCGGCGATCAGGTCTTTCCTGCCCGAAGATCAGCTTCCGATCGGCTTGGCTGAGGTGGGTGACTGGGACGGCCTCCGGCAATGTCCGACGCTTCTCCGAATAGAGCCGTTTCAACATCCCGACCGCGGCAAGAAGCGGGTCATAGCGGCGCGCCGAGCGGAACGTGAATGCCTGCAGGAAGACGCCGGCGTACTTATTGACGGTCGCATATTGTTCGGCTGCCACGGTC
>NZ_QZWZ01000053.1 GCF_003601975.1 Mesorhizobium waimense | reverse complement strand
GCGACCTTGAAGATGAACGGATCAAGGCCGATTTGGCGCGCAAATCTCCGCGTATCATCAACGACGATAATCAGAAATCGCTGTTTCCCGCCATTTGAAGAGGGGGTGCATAATGAATCAGTCTTCGACAACGTGCGCTGGCGGGGCTCAGTTGCCGGCCTTATACGATCCTGGCTGGCGATACCGGATCGACTTCGCCTTCCCAAGGGCTTCCATCGTCTCTTCGACGCTTAGGAGGACGGTGTACGAGCTGAGCGCTCCCCCCGCACCGATGGCAAAAGGCTTGCCTGGCGGCTGATCCTGTGGAATGACCAAAGAAGGAGAGGGCAAAGGAGGAGCGCGGCAGCGCCGAAATCGAGTGCGGCGGCCGCGGTGCCGGCCCAGGTTGCAAGTTTGCCGCCGATCGCCGGTCCGGCCAGCATGCCGGCATAGTAGACGGTGTAGAACACTCCCATCCCGATCGAGCGCGTCTTCTGATTGAGCACGCGCGTCGGCAAGCTCATGATCGCGCCGGCAGGCAAGCCGCATACGATCCCCATTGCGATGATGAGGGCTGGCATTGGTCCGCTTCGCGACAGAAGGAGCATCAGAAATGCAAAGCCCACACAGCCCGCGACGAGGACTGCGCCGCCGCGTTTGCTGCGATTGGCCAGCAAGCCGCCCAGGGGAACCGAAAGCGTAGCCAGCCAAAGCACGACGCTGATCGTCGATCCCGCCGCCGAGTTGGACCACCCGCGCTCGACGAGCATCGAAGGACCGAAGCTGAAGACCATTGCGAAGCCGACATTGTAGAGGCACCAGATCAAGCCGGCGGCGATCAGGGCATAGGTTGTCCGGGCGGAGATGCCGCGGCGGTCACCTCCACCGGCGGGTGGTACATCCGGGGCGCGATAGACGAAGGACATCAGGCCGAGGCTGACGATGATCAGTACCGAAACGGCAATGCCCACGGCGGTCATCCCGAACGTCGTTCCGATTGCCGGCAGCAGCATGAGAGCGATGGCGATGCCCGCTGGCCACGAGTTGATGTAGATGGCCATGGCGGTTGCGATCTCCCGGCCGGCAAACCAGTCGGCGACCATCTTGGTCATCAGGACGTTCAGAAGGACACCGCCTGTGCCGCCGATCAGTCGGCCGCCGATCTGCAGGCTCCAGGACGTCGAAGCCATCATCAGCAGCTCACCCGCCAGCATCATCAGGAGGCCGGCGAGAACGGTCACCTTGTCGCCATGGCGTTGGCCGATGGTCGCGCCAGGCAGGGCCAACGCGACTCCTGGTGCAAGATAGAGCCCGATCAGAATACCTATGTCGGCCAGGCTCGCACCGAGGCTATCGCTGACAAGAGGCGCGACGGCGCCGACGCTCTGAAACTGAAACGCCATTGCGGCGCGGGCGACAAACAGGACAGCAAGGATCGTCCAGCGACAGTGCACGGTTCCCCCGGATCCAAACTACTCGGGCCTGATATTTTGATTCAGTCGGAAGAAATTGGTCGGGTCGTATTGCTTCTTGATAGCGGCGAGGCGTGCATAATTGCCACCGTAAGCATCACGCACGCGCTCGTCACCCTCATCACCAAGATTGTTGGCATAGACACCGCCGGTGGAGAATGGTCTGACCGCATTCCACAGGTCGCGCGCCCAGCGCATGTTTACCTCGTCATCGACCGGATCGTCCCAGATGGCGATCGGGAAACAGTCAAAGACCGCATCGCGATTAGCGTAGGGCGCGTGTGGCGCCGGCACACGGGCGATCGCTCCGCCGACCTGCTGGAAAACCAGCAGGGACGAGTGATTGGGAGCCTTCGCGTAACTGTCGAGCAGCGCGTCGATCGCACCATCTGTGATCTGATGCAGGAACTGCGCTTTCCAGTAATAGCGTCGCCCGCGTGGAAAGAGGCTGTCGCCCGCCGATTGAATCTGAAGATAAGGAACGGCTTGAAGGCGGCTTTCGACGGGGGATCCGAATTTCATCAGCGGAGCGATGACGAATTCGCCCGCTTCGGGTGCCCCGACATAGCAAGCCGAGATGCTGAAGGCACGGTCGCCCGAGGGCAGTGTAACGAGTGCGGCATCGACGCTCACCTCGTCCGGGGCGTCACGGGAGAATTTGTCGTAAAACCGCATGGCCTCGCGCGCCTGATCGTAGGCGTGAAGCACCGAGCCCGTGAGAAGGGTCGGGCCGAGCGGGTGCAGTCGGTATTCGAACGCCGTCACCACGCCGAAATTGCCTCCGCCGCCGTGCAAGGCCCAGAACAGTTCGGGATGCTCGCTGGCGCTTGTTCGCAACAGCCGTCCGTCGGCCGTGACAATTTCAGCCGCGATCAAATTATCGCAGCTCAGACCATGCTTTCGCCCGAGCTTGCCGAAGCCTCCACCGAGCGTGAGGCCGGCAATACCGGTGTCGCCGTTGACGCCCATGGTCGTTGCAAGACCGTGCGCCTGTGTGGCTGCGTCGAACTCGCAAAGGGTCAGACCAGCTTCGGCCCTGGCGATGCGGCGCTCAGGATCGACTGCGATCTTCTTCATGCGGGATAGATCGATCACCATCCCATCGTCGCAGACGGACAGACCGGCGACGTTGTGGCCGCCGCTGCGAACTGCCACGACAAAGCCTTGTGACCTGGCATAGGTCACGGCATGGACGACGTCATCGGGATCGGCGCAAAAGACAATTGCAGCAGGGCGTTTGTCGATCGCCCCGTTCCAGACCCTGCGCGCCTGGTCGTAAGCAGCGTCTGTCGGCAACACCAGCTCGCCCCGTAATCCTTGCCGCAGCTGTTCGATCGGCGTGCTCCGAGAATGGGATCGGCCCAATAACGCTTCGGTCTGTCGTGGAATCTCCATCGATATCGCCCCCGGTTCCGGCAGGACTATGGTCTCACGGGGACGCAACCTTCTGCAAAAGCGAAATTCTTAGCTGCTGGATGAGCGGAATTCATCTACGCTGCCAGCATGGGAAACCGCCCGCCGCTGCGCGCTTTGTACGCCTTCGAGGCCGCCGCCCGGCACGGCAGCTTCAAGGCCGCGGCGGCGGAGCTCGGCGTGACGCCGACAGCGATCAGCCATCAGGTCCGCTTGCTGGAAGAGATATGCGGTCTCAAGCTGTTCCAGCGCCGCCCGCGCCCGCTCGTGCTGACGAGTGCGGGAGCGCGACTATTTCCGATCCTCCGCAACGCCTTTGATCTTCTCGCTGGCTCCCTTGCCGCGGTCGCCGAGCCGGATGTTCAAGCGCCATTGCGGGTAACGAGCCCGAACGCCTTCGCGAGCCGATGGCTGGTGCCCCGGCTACCGAAATGGCGAGAGGCCAACCCGGCCATACCCTTGGAGATCATCGGGACTGACGCGCTGCTCGATCTGCGCGCCGGCGCGGCGGATGTGGCGATCCGCTACACACGTCGCCCGCCTTTGGGCCTTGCAGCGCACGAGATATGCCGCGATTCCTTCTTTCCCGTCTGCAGTCCCCGATTGTTGGCAAGCGACGGGCGAGCGATTGAGCGTGCTGCCGATCTCCTGCGTTATCCGTTGATCCACTTTGACTGGATGAACCGTGATCCGGACGCTCCCACCTGGTCCCGGTGGCTGGCGACGGCCCGCTCGATCGATCCAGAGCTGATCCCGGATAAAGCTTGGGATTTGAGCTTCCGCGAGGAACTGCATGCGATCGATGCGGTTGTCGCCGGGCAAGGCATTGCGATCTGCAGTGACGTAGTGGTTGGCCGTGAACTGGAAAACGGCTCGCTCGTCAAGGCGCATCCATTGTCCCTGCCGGGCTACAGCTTTTATGTCGTCTGGATGCACCACAGTCCGCGATCCGCGGTGAAAGAGTCCTTCCTGGCATGGATGAGAACCGCTGCATGAGACTATCGAACCCGGGATGAGGCGGGCAGTGTTTGTGATCTGACGCAGGCAAGCAGCACTCATCGCCTGAAGGGCGCCGTGGCGGGCGGGCGGCTATGCCTAAATCCGAGAAGGAGGTGGTGAGAAGGACGCCCTGACTTCAGCAAATTTCGATCTGCTTCCGAATGTCATTTCAGAGGGCCTAAAGCGTAGAGTTCTCATCATCACGCGAGACGCCCCGCCGAAGCAGATTTCCTGGTGGCGAGCGCGACCACAGAGCCGAATGAGACTCCCGATGGTTACCTGCCATGATGACTTCCCCAACGAACGCTAACTCGTCCGCTTCTGGCGTAACTAAGTCTATCGTGGGTGCAGGTTCCTTTGGGTCAGTATCCCGCCCGGTCGAACTATCCGCTATTAACATTCTGCGCACCAAAAGCTGTCAATCAGCTTCCGGCCCCAAACGTGATCCAGGGCCTAAGGCAGTGCCCTTCTAGCGGGGCAGGCCTTGGCTCTACGAGTGGAAGGACAAGCGCGCCATGTTCCGACGGAATGGAAGACAAGGGCGGTCCTGACCTTTCTTTTCCTCTGTGATCGCGCGCATGCGCTAACCTACCACTGACTTCGATCAGCTTCACAGCTGTTCGCTAGCCATTCCAGCAGAGCGAACGAAGCGCGGGGAAAATCGCACGCTGGTGTGCAAAATCGAGCCTTGGCGTAGAAAAGGCGGTGGCTCCCCGGGATCGACGAAGCGGCGAAATACGAATTCGCCATAGAGCTACGCCGAGACGCGCCACGGCCGCATCAAATGCGAAAACGTGATCGGGACCGCGCAGAAGCACTACGCCTTTCAGGTGGGCGGCCGCCATCGCTGCGGGATCGCGCCGTTGCTCTGGCGCAAGAGCGCGGCGAGGTGCGGACTCGCGATCTCACCGACATCGGCATCCCACGGTGCTATCTCTCCCGGATGTGCGAGGAAGGGCTGCTCGTGAAGGTCGGCCATGGGTGGTATTGCGCTGCTGCGTGGACGGCGACCTGACCTTCAGGCCACGCCGAGTTGTCATAGGATCGCGCGCTTCGATGACCTCGCCAATCCGGCCTTCGCGGAGGGCGTCGATCGGACGTAGGCCGCCGAGGCGAGGGACTGCTCGTGAAGGCGGGTTACCGCCGCTTATCGTGCCGTCCTTCCGAAGGCCGCTTGACCGTCGTGTTTTAGCCGAAAGCGGTCCGGCGGGTTTTGGTAGCCGCAAAGCTAATTGCGGACTCACGCCGGTAGGTCTCGGATTCGGCCCCGCGATCGCTTCTTTGACTTTCCTCCAATGCCGCGGGCCATCCCTTTGGGTGGCCGATGACGCGCTTGGCGAGTTGGCGAAACTCAGCGAATGATCTGTTGCGCGCCGACCGACTTGAGCCAGCGGTGTGCCGCAAGGGAATCGGCCACTGCCTCATCTGTGGGCGCCGTTCGTGATTTGAGCGCGACAACGACCGCTTCCGCGCTTTCGGCAACTATTGGGTCGTCGGGAATTCCAATGGCCTGGACCACCCGCAAGCCCTGCCGCGCCCAGGTACTAGCGAGATCGGTCGCTCCGGTGAAAATCGTCCGCGATACGCGCCAAGGACAACTGTCAGGTGCTCTAACTGCCGTTTCACGTTTTCTACACCAAGCACAGGGCTCGTCAGAACTGGAAGACTGTAGGCCATCCCCCGCACTGCACGGGCCATTGAGGCCTGCGCCAAGACGATCACGTCGACCTTCTGCGACAGCTCTTCGAGAGCTTGGCGGATTTGCGCGTCATGGGCCTCGACGTCCCCGCCGGCGAGGAGCTGAAACGCGCCCTGAACAAGTACATTGTCGATCGCCACGTCCTTGCCCGCCTCGCAGGCTTGTCGCTTCAGTAAATCCACTGTTGGCGCCAGCGTCGTGGATAAGGTGGCCAGGACGCCTATGCGGTTTCCACCCTCGACAGCGGCTCTGGCCATGCCTTCATCAATACGGAACAGCGGCACAGGGCAAAGCGGCACAATGGCGTCGACTGCCAGTCCGAGAGTCGAGCATGTGACGACAATCGCGTCTGCCCCCGCGTCGACTGCCGACCATATGTAGGTCGCGAGCCTTCGTTTCGTCATATCGGATAGAGCCCCCTGCGCAATAGTATCCCTCAAGAGGCTCTCGTCGACGATCGCGAACGGCTTCCAATCGGGCAAATGCTGTTTGGCGAGCCCCTCGAACTCGGGAACAAGGCCGGCAACCGTATGGATGAAAGCCAGCTTTCTAGCGGCAGCGCTCGGAGTTTGAACTGACATGGGTTTTCCATCTAGTTGCTAGGAAGGCCGATCATTGTCGCTGCGCGGCCAAGTCGCATCAGATAGCGCCAACTTCAATTTTCGATCTGTCCGAGAAGCGCGAGAGGCGGAATGGTGTCGGATCGACGCAAGGGACGTCGCCCGCGACCAGGTCCGCCGCCAGATGGCCAATGCCAGGGCCGGCGCCGAAGCCGTGCCCGGAACAGCCTGTGGCGACGAACACTCCGCCGATGCTGTCCGCCGGTGAAATTACCGGTATGGCGTCCGGCGTGCAGTCGACATATCCGCCCCAGGAGGACACGATGCCGGCATCGGCAACGGCGGGAAACAGGGCTTTTACCCGCGTCATTATGGCTGCCGCCAGCCGCCTGTCCGGGGCAGGATCGAGTACGCGGATTCGTTCGAAGGGGGTTGGCCTGTCGAGACGCCAGCGAACGAGTGTTTCCGGGCCCTGGAAGAACGAGCGGCCCATGCCGATCTCGATGGCACTAAGTCGTTTGACGAACATCGGCATGAACGGGCGGGCGTAGCGGATGCTCTGGGGCGTGAGCTCCAGCGTCGCCCTGCCGCTGATGGCAATAGTGTAGCTGCCATCGATCCGGCGTGTGAGGGCGCAGTCAGAGGTATAGATTGCGCCGCCAAGATCCGGTGCGGGAGCGGTCCGTAGGGCGGTCTGGCGGACGCTGGCCTGCGGCAGTGAAACCGCATGCATGCGCAGGAAGGCTGAAGTCCATGCACCCCCGGCACTGAGTACCGCGCTAGTGCGGATAGTGCCTTTCTCGGTAACGACGCCGCTCACCTGGCCGTTGGTGATATCGAGGCCGCGTGCCGCGCAGTTCTGATGAATGGTCGCGCCATGCATGCGCGCGCCTTCGGCGATACGAGGGGCGGCGAGCCAGGGCTCGGCCTTGCCATCGTCTGCCGCATGCACACCGCCCAACCACTTGCGGCCGCCAGCCGCAGCAACGGCGGCATTGGTCTGGTCGCCCGTAAGCATCCGTGTCTTCACGTCGAACCGACGGGCCACCTCGCGCCACTTGTCCCATTCGGCGAGCTGCTTGGCATCGTTCGTCGCGTAGGTGAGCCCGCATCGGCGGAAGCCAAGGTCGTGCCCGATGTCTTTGGTGAGATCTTCCCATAGCCGTAGCGCCAGATTGGCAATGGGCAGCTCGCGTTCATCCCGGTTTTGTCGACGGCACCAGCCCCAGTTTCGGCTAGACTGTTCGCAGCCGACATAACCCTTTTCGATGAGCGCCACCGACAGGCCGCGGCGTGCCAGGAAATAGGCCGCGCTGGCGCCCACCATCCCGCCACCGATCACCACGACATCGGCTGACTTGGGCAGCGTTTCGTCGCTGTTGACGTGGTGGATCAAAGGGGACATGGGGCCTCGGCAATCAATGAGCCCTAGCAGTATCGGCGGCTGGTGCCGCAGAATGCACCGACTGCGGCGGCATTTCGGTGTTTTGCGCTGAATATCGTCAGAATTGGCGACTGACGTGGAAGGGGCGTTTGCGGAGCAATGCGTCAGCGGCGGCTGGTGCTGAGCGTTCTCTCGTTTTCGCACCCTGTGTAGCGCGGAGGGATGGCAGCTTTCGGGGGAATGGATTGGCTGTGCTGAACGACCGACCCGCCGGCGCAAAGCGGCCCTTCACGTCGCGCCGTGCGTAAGCCAGCCTCGGGTCAAACCTCCGTATGCCTCATGCGAACGGCCTCGGGAGCGACGTCGTCATCTGTGGCGACAGACTAGTGTGCGCGAGTCGGGACCGGTTTCCTTAGCAATGGTGTTGATGCTGGTCTCAGTCAATTCCGGCGCGTTGGACCATCCGGCGCCTGTACCGACACAAACCCGCGTCGGGTGCGGCCGGAGAATCCGGCTGGTTTTTGTAGGCGGTGCTGCCTTGCTTCGCTATTGTATGATGTCCAGTCAAAGGGTGCTGATTTTATGGGGTAGGACCGCCAAAGCGCCATCTCGCTGGGCTTTGCAGCGCCACCGGTACGCTAGCGGCTGCGTCTACTTCTGGCCCAAGCCCGACTAGGAGCTGGGCAGGTGCAAGCATTCATTGGTGTTCTTGGAATTGTGCTTCGAGGCGGTAAACGGAGGAGACCTTCATGCACCTGTCATTTGCAAACAAGTCGGTCGTCGTCACGGCTGCCAGCCGGGGTATTGGACACGCGATAGCGCTGATTTTCGCGCAGGCGGGGGCTCGCGTTGCCATATGCGCACGCGGAAAGGAGGGGCTTGACGCTGGTGCAGCGGAAATTGCGCGTTACGACGCTGGGGTACACACAGCGATCTGTGACATTGGCGACGAAGCTTCAACCCTTAAATTTATTGCTGGTGCTGGCGCGGCACTTGGAGGCATCGATGTGCTTGTCAACAACGCCTCAGGCATGAGCAAAGGAGACGACGAGGATGCCTGGTCCGCAGGGATTAACATTGACGTGTTGGGCACTGTGCGTGCCACGCGAGCCGCAGTGCCCTTCCTCGAAAGATCGGGTGCGGGCGCGATCGTCAACATCAGTTCAATTCGCGGGCTCACAGGATCAGCCCGTATTCCCGCCTACGCAGCGGTCAAGGCCGCAGTCATCAACTATACAATCTCAGAAGCACTGGCGCTGTCAAACCATCGCATTCGCGTAAACGCTATCGCTCCGGGTTCAATCGAATTTCCGGGGGGGCTTTGGGAGAAGCGCAAGTTCGAAGAGCCCGATGCATACCAGGCCACGATGCAACGCGTTCCGTTCGGTCGACTTGGTACGGCCCAAGAGGTGGCGAATGTTGCCCTGTTCCTTGCTAGCGATTTGGCAAGCTGGGTCACCGGCCAAGTAATTGCAGTGGACGGCGGCCAAATGCGTACATAGGTGACGGGCTAGCGGCAGGGCTCCGCCGCGGCGCTCCCTGCCTGATGTAGCTCACGCGAATGTCTGCCGATGGCGCAACCGCTACCTCGGGCGCTGTCCCGCCAACGTCCGCCTTTGGCAAATGGACAGGCCTGTAGGAACGACTGCCATGCGGCGCATTGCCGCCCGGCAGCTGTCGGCCGGAAGCGGACTGGCAGCTATTGTGAGCGGATATACAGAAAGCGGCCATTCCACTCCCGACCATTCTCTGCCCTTCCTTATGAGCAGCCATACGGCGATCCGTGACCCGTTGAGTGCGTTCCTGTGGCGATAAATGAACGGTCGCATTGGCGGAAAGCTGCCGTTCAGTTCGGCGTGCAAATGCAGCATTTCGATCATGCAGCCAAGAAAACTGTGCTAAAGTTTCCCAGAATTCTGCTGATCCGATACGTGAAATAATGCTCCAACACGTGGATCCAACAAAGCTGCTGCCAGCGCTTTCCGAGCGTGAGTGGGTCGTTGCCGCCAAGTTCGCCGAGGGTATGTCCTATCGGGAAATTGGCAGGACACTGTTCATATCGCCCGCCACGGTCAGAACGCACTTGTCCACGATCTATCGGAAGCTTGGCGTTTCCAGCAAAACGGCGCTGGCCGCCCTCATTGCGGATCACCGTAATAAATCCGAACAATCTCTTGCCCATGCTCGATCCGGGCCATCGGTCATGGCCGTCCTACCGTTCGACAACCTTGGCTCGGACGAGCGTTGGAACCGCTTGGCGGATGGCTTGTCGGCGGACATCATTGCCGATCTCGCGCGCTATCCTGACCTTGCCGTCATCTCCCGCCAGACCATGCTTTCATACAGGGGGAGGGGCGACGACATCCGGTCCATCGGGCGCGAACTGAACGCAGACTATGTCCTTGAGGGAACCCTGCAGGCCGCCGGAGGTCAGATCCGCGTCTCCGTGCAGCTTGCCGATGCCGGCAGCGGAGCCGACCTTTGGTCGGCACGATACGATCAGTCGGGCGACGACCTGTTCGCGATGCAGGACCTGGTCACCGAAAACGTCGTCAACGTTCTGGCCAGTTGCGGCGGGAAACTCGTGAAGTTCCGGCGGGATGTCGTCCGGCGCAAGCCTCCGGCGAATTTGCAGGCATATGATTGCTATCTGCTCGGCGTCGAGCAGCACAACCTCTACACCCGGCTCTCCAACGCGGAAGCAATCCGTCTCCTATCCAAGGCGGTGGAACTCGATCCCGGGCTCTCGCGAGCATGGACCTTGCTCGGACTCGCCTACAGCGTCGGGGCATTCAATGGCTTTATCGGCGACAGGGCCGCTGCAATGCAGCGATTTGCGCAGTGCATGGAAAGGGCGCTGGAGCTTGATCCGGGCGATACCGATGCGCGCCTTTGCATGGCGTCACTTTGGGCTTTGCAGGGAAATTTCGACGCCGCTCTCGATGAGCAGGACCGAATCCTCTCGGCCGCGCCCCACTGCGCCGATAACCTGGCCATGCTCGCGGGAAATCTGGCGTTCGTTGCTGGCGACCCACAGAAGGGCTGCGAACTTGCGAGCCGCGCGATCCGCTACAATTCCCAAGTCTCCTGGTATCACGGAATGCTTGGCCGATGCTGTTTTGTCTCTGGCCAGTATAAGGAGTGCCTGACGGCCTTCCATCAGGCTCCGGCCCACTCGCCTGCCACCCTGCTGTTCCAGGCGATGGCCAACGCGCTGATTGGGGATGAGGCCGGGGCGAGCAAGATCGCAGGGCGACTGCGCACCGAGTTCCCCGAGTTCACTCCAGAGGGGTTCATTGTGGGATATCCGGTCACAAATCCTGTGGCCATCACCGCGATCCGGGAAGGCGCAAAGCGGGCGAGTTTGGCCTGAGGTCCAGTGATTCGGGCGTGCAGGTTTGGATCTCAATGGAAGAGACACATGTCTGCGTGCTCGACCGACGACGTGATTGACGACGGCAAAGACCCTGCCGCGAAAGCGCTCGGCGCGAAGGGCGGAAAGAAGCGCGCCGAGAATATGTCACCTAATCGCCGGGCCGAGATTGCTCGGAAGGCAGCGGCGGCACGTTGGGGGCGGGGATCGGAATGAACAAGTCAAATTCCTGTTGACCGCCGAACCGTTGCACTAGCCTGTTTTCATATTCGAATTTTGTTTTTGACGATTCCGACATTTCGAGAACGCGGCCCAAGTGCATTCTCAATGCCCTCGCACCAATGTCGTTTAGGAACTGGAATAGCTTTGTCTTACGGCCGCCGTCCTTGCACGGCAGCAACGTCGCTAGAGGGTGTGGGAGCGGACCTTCAGTCCAACAGCGCCACGTCAGCTGTGCTATCTGCGTGCGAGCAAGACGTGAGCCTCTTGGGGGAACATCAACTCCCCTCCAGTTGAATAGATTGCCAGCGAAGAACTTAGATCACCCTCAATCGCTGCGATGACTGCGTCCCGATGTCCGGCATCCATTCCGCTGACCAGCCCAGCCTGCGGAGTCGCTGCCAACTGTAGTCGCACATATTCCTTTGACGAGGGGAATCGGATGTTCTGTGTCGTCGTTTGGATGGTCACCTGACGAAATCCCGCCCCGGCCACCAATCGGTAAAGCTCGTCCGCATCGGCGAGTGAATGCTCGGACCGTTTCGTTGCCGAAGCGCCTGGACCGAGGTGTCGATCCAAGGCATCCGCCAGCGCCTTTGCCGCAGGAGTGTGCTCAATAGTGCTGAAAACGTTTAAGGCCAGTCGGCCGTCAGGCACCAGAACCCGGAACATCTCACGTAGCGCACTCGGTCGGTCGGGAAAAAACTGCAGTCCGAGCTGGCAAAGAACCAGATCGAAGATGGAGCCAGGGAACGGCATTTCGAGCGCGCTTCCCTCGTGCCAGTCGATACGCGGTCCAGCGCCTCTCGGGAGGGATCGAGCAACGGCAAGCATGCCCGTGTTGATGTCGAGGCCG
Source organism: Mesorhizobium waimense (assembly GCF_003601975.1). Taxonomy (GTDB): domain Bacteria; phylum Pseudomonadota; class Alphaproteobacteria; order Rhizobiales; family Rhizobiaceae; genus Mesorhizobium; species Mesorhizobium waimense. The sequence goes on along the minus strand of NZ_QZWZ01000053.1, from coordinate 27,386 downwards.
TCGACCTGCCCACTTCCCATACGCTCGGCCGCCGAGCGTGCCACCACGCCGGTGCCGCAAGCTACGTCCAGAATCCGCTCACCAGATTGAGGCGCAGCACGATCCATCAGGTCGGCGGCCCACAGAGCCGTGATTGCCGGGACCAGGTAGCGCTCATACAGTTCCGCGGCGCTGCCTTCCAGCTGCCACTGCTCCTGCTGGGCCATAGCGCCCCTCCCGGACAACGAGCCGCTCGGGCCACGGGCCGGATCGGCGCTTCAAGCAGCCATCATAAAGCGCGTGTCTGGCAACTAGCAACCGGGCGATGAAAACAAGGATAGAGAGCAGATCGCTAGGACGGTCCGCTCACCCACCCCTAAACGAGGACTCTACTACTGTCTCGGCGAATGCCCGGAAATGGCGCAATTATGCCCTCTACTATGGTCCCCAGCGATGTCTGCTCTCAGGCAGTGGCGAAGCTGACTCTACGGCCGCCACGCGGCGCAAAGCTGCCGATCATCAGTATTCCCGCCCGGTAGCCGCCGATTCTGTGATTGCGGCTTGCGAGGAATAGGCATGGGACCCCGGTGTTGCCTGTCCCGGATGTGCGAGGAAGGTCTGCTAGTGAAGGTCGGCTACGGGCGGTATCGCGCTGCGAAGGTCGAGGCCGCGGAGGCTTGAAGCGCGTCCAATCGATCAAGAATGTTCTCATCACCCGAGTGGGAATCAGAGAGCTCAGCGTGGAACATCCTGACATGGACTTGCGCAACACGTTGGATTTCGAGTTCGGGCTTCGATCGCCGCCGCCGAGCTTTCGGTTCGAAGCACGTGGGCGTTGTTCCACCGAGTCATCTGATGACACTGCTTGGCGGTTGCGCATTGGCATTTTCAAGCTATGATGAAAATCGCCACCAAAGGACAATGGATGAAAAATAACTTCAAAGCTGCAATGGAACCGGCAAGCGCCAAGGACGCCCCTGAAATCGCTTCCTTGCTGAGCTGGGCTTTTGGCTTCAGCAAGGAGCGTTCTGACGAATACATCGCCAATGTCGGTCTCGGCTCTCTGCGGCTGCTGCGTGGCGCAGGGATGCGCGTGGACGCCTGCGCGGCGCTGCTCGAAACGGCGCACATCTTTCACGGAAAGCCCGTATCAGCGGCCAACATAGCGCATGTAGCGATTGCACCGGAGTGCCGCGGCCAGGGTCTGGCCGTTCCCTTCGTTGATGCAATGTGCGAGGAGGCGCAACGCAACGGCGCGGCCATTGCCACGCTCTTTGCCTCGACGCGGCCGGTCTATCGCAAGAGCGGGTTCGAGCTCGCTGGCCACGAGATCATCTATGAGGCGCAGACAATTAGCCTACCTGTCGCGAGCAAGCTCGCCTTCGAACGCGTCGATCTGGATGATCCGCGCATTGCCAGCAACTATGCCGTCAAGACGCTTGGGGAGGCAGGGCTGCTCAGCCGTTGCCCGGCGCATTGGAACGAGCTACGGCGAAAGCCGACCGACGCGCTGGCCGCCTACCTGGCAGAAGGCGACGCTGCGTATCTGATCCTTGATATGGGCAACAAGACCTGTTTGACAGTCCGTGATTGGTACACCGGGTCCCCGGAAGCTGCGCAAGGCGTTCTCTCCTTCCTGGCCAGGTTCCGCTCGGTGTATCCGGCCGTGCGCTGGCATGGCGGCCCGCAGGACGATTTGGTGGCAGCGATGCCGGACAAGGGCTGGCGTCTTGCCCACCAGGAGGAATGGCTTGCCGGCGTGCTCGATCCCGCCGCCGCCTTGCGGCAGCGTGGCTACCATGTCGAAGACGCCCGGCTGGCGCTGCGGATCGGGCAAGCGGAAACACCACTCGCGCTCGAAATCGAGATCAAGGCCGGCGCGGTCGAGGTTCGCGAGGCGACCGGCACGCCGTGTCCGACCATCTCTGTGCAGGCTCCGGCATTCGTTCAGATATTCACGGGCTTTCGCAGCGCCTCGAAACTGGCGCAGTATGGCCAAGTCATCGGCAGTGCGGTGGACATACGTTTGTGTGACCAGCTGTTTGCCGGACCGCTGCCTTGGGTGGCGGAGCATTTCTAGGAATCGCAGCAGCAAGGAATTTTCATGACACACGCGTTAATAGCCTCGCTGAGAGCGGCGGCTGGAGACATGACGCCGGCGCTGGCGCGCGTCGCCGACACGGTGCTGGCACAGCCCGACACCACCTTGCGCCAGAGCATAACCGAGCTTGCCGAGGCTTCCGCTTCGTCTGAGGCCAGCGTCATGCGCTTCTGCCGCGATCAAGGCTTTACTGGCTTCCAGGATTTCAAGCTCGCTTTGGCAAAGGAGCTGGCGACCGACGAGCGGGCCAGGGATATCGGCTCGCCGACCGACGATATTCAGCGGCTGGTAGAAACCGCGATCATCTCGCTGCGCGAGACCGAGCAACTGATTGTGAGGGAAGACATTGCCAAGGCCGCGCGACAGCTTCTGGCGGCAACGGTAGTCGATTGCTTCGGCATTGCCGCTTCCGGCGTGACGGCGCAATATCTTGCCTACAAGATGACCCGCATCGGCAAGCTGAGCCGTGCGCTCGGTGACGCGCATCTGGCGGTCATGGCGGCGGGAACCGCGCAGCCGGGCACCGTGCAGGTGGTGATTTCGAGTTCGGGCTCGACCGTAGACGCGGTGCGCATTGCCGAGCTTGCTCGCTCGAAGGGCGCTTTTGTGATTGGTATCTCCAACCGCTCGAAGAGCCCGCTTATCGCCGCCTGCGATCTTGCCCTGATTGCGTCTTGGCCGGAAACGCCACTGACCGGCGGTGCTTTCCCGTCGAAGATCAGCCAGCTTCTCATCGTCGACGCGCTGGTTGCCGAGATGACGCGGCAGGATCCCGGGCGGCTCGTGCTGCTCAGCCGCACGGCGGAGGTCGTGAGTGACCGCAGCTTCTGATCGCCCGGTCTTTGCGGTTGACATCGGCGGAACCAAGATTGCCGCCGCTGAAGCCAGGGGACGGCAGCTGATCGACCGGCGGCAGATAGCGACGCCCAGAACAGGCAAGGGCGACGATCTGGTCGCGGCGATCGCCGGTCTCGCGCCGAGGGCCCAGGTCGGTGCCGTCGCTGTCGCCACCACCGGCATCGTTCGCGACGGTGCGCTCACGGCGCTCAATCCGCAGACCTTGCCCATCGAGAACGGCTATCCTCTGGCTCTGGCGCTCGAACGGGCGCTTGGCGTGCCGCCGCTGGTCGTCAATGATGCCCAGGCGGCCGCCTGGGCCGAATTCACCATCGGGGCCGGCCGCGGCTATCGCAATTTTGCGTTCATCACGGTTTCCACCGGCATCGGCTGTGGTCTGGTGATCGATGGCCGGCTGCAGACCGGCGCCACAGGACTGGCAGGTCATGTCGGGCATACCATGTCCGAGCCCGATGGCGTCGTCTGCGGGTGCGGACGGCGCGGCTGCCTGGAAACGATTGCCTCGGGCACGGCTCTCGCCCGCCGTGGCAGCGAACGTCTCGGCCGCCCGGTTGCTGCTCCCGCGCTGTTCGAGGCCGCCGCGCAAGGCGACAGGACCGCCGGCCAGGTGATCGCCACGGCCGTGGAAGCGCTGGTCAACGCCTTTGCCGACTTGACGGCGGCTGGGGATGTCGATTGCTTCGCAGTGGGCGGCGGCGTCGGCCTTGCAGATGGTTTCGTTGACGCTCTGCGGGCACGTTCGCTGCAGTTGCCGCACATTTTCCAGCGCCCCATCGTTGTTGCTCAGGCCGGAGCGGACGCCGGCCTGCTGGGCGTCGCAATGCTCTGTGGAGGAAATTTTCATCATCAATGACTACTTGACAAAAAGTTTCATCCACGATTGGTTAGAGGGGTAACGCTTCCGTCCGAAGGAGATGCCCCAAGTGCAGGCCGATGTGCTCGCTCAGCTTGATGGAACGCTGGTTGTGTCATGCCAGGCCGATTCCGGCATGCCGCTTGAAGCTCCCGAACACATTGCCGCCATTGCGCGGTCTGTCGTCCTCGGCGGCGCTGCCGGAGTTCGCATCGAGAGTGCGGCGAACATAGAAGCCGTCCGCCGGCGGGTCGGTGTTCCGGTCATCGGCCTGGTCAAGGCTCGCCGCCCCAACACCGAGATCTACATCACCCCGACGCTTGCCGATGTGGCAGCCGTCATCGATGCGGGCGCAGACATTGTGGCCCTGGATGCCACCAACCGGCCCCGCCCAGCCGATCTCAAGACGATGTTCGGCAAGATCGAGGCGAGGGGACGTCTGTCGATGGGCGATGTCAGCACACTCGACGAAGGCAAGCGCGCCATCGACGCCGGCGCAAGCGTCATCAGCACCACCATGGCCGGTTACACGCCCTACTCCAACCAGCAGCGCGGCCCCGACTTCCAGTTGATGGAGCAACTTGCCGGCGCCGGCCTGCCATTTGTCGCCGAGGGGCGGATATGGACCCCGCAGGAAGCCGTCCGCTGTTTCGAGCTCGGCGCGCGTTTCATCGTTGTCGGCGGCGCCATCACGCGGCCCGATGCCATAACCCGCGGCTTCGTCGATCAGGTCGCTTCGTGGGGCGCCAACCCGCAATTGAAGAGGAACCAGTCATGATCAAGCGCCGCCGCGTCACCGTTATCGGGGCGGGCTTCATGGGCTCCATGCACGCCTCAATATTCGCTAACATGGTGGGCTGCGAACTGGCGGCGATCGTCGATCCCAATCTGGACCTGGCCGGCGTCGTGGCGGCAAAGGCGCCGGGCTGCAAGGTCTACGCCAGCCACGAGGCGTTGCTGGCGGTGGAGCGCGATCTCGACCTCGTCTCGATCTGCACACCCGACAATCTGCATCTGGCGCCGGCGGTTGCCGTGGCCCAGGCCGGCATCAACGTCTTCGTCGAAAAGCCGATTTCCTCGAAGGTCGAAGATGCGCGGGCGATCATCGCGGCCTGCGAGGCGGCCAAGGTCAAGCTCGGCGTCGGCTATCTCCTGCGCTTCGACCCGCGCTACGCGGCCGCCAGAGAATTGATGACATCAGGCAAGATCGGCGAGCCGATCCACATCTACGCCCGGCGCAACAGTGCTCGCACCGAAGGTCCCAAACGCTATGGCGGCAAGCTGCCGCTGGCGTTGCATGTCACCGTCCACGATGTCGACATGGTGCTGTGGATGCTCGACGGGCAGCACCCCGTCTCGGTCTACGCGCAGCAGACCGACAGGCTTCTCGGCGCCGCAGGCACGCAGGACAGCCTAGCTGCGATCGTGCGTTTCTCCGGCGGTACAGTGGTGAATTTCGAGAGCGCCTGGTCGCTGCCCTCGGGTGCCCGCCACATGATCGATGCCCGCATGGAGCTGATCGGCACCGAGGGCGCGTTCGAGGTCCAGTGCGGCGACAGTGGTCTCTATTACGCCGGAAGCGACAACTCGCGCGAGATCGATACCCAGCACTGGCCGACAGTCAATGGCCGCATTGATGGCGATCTGGCGCGCCAGCTCAACGGCTTGCTGGCCTGGCTGGACGGCGCGGCGATGCCGATCGCCACCGGCCGTGATGCCCTTCGTTCGCTCGAACTCACGCTTGCGATGATGCAATCGGCCGAGAGCGGCGAAATCGTGCGCCTCGGGTAGGCGCGAAATTGAACGAGGCCAAGCGGCCCAACAATGGGAGACGACAATATGCTTACCAGACGCAATGTGTTGATGCTTACCGCGGCAGTCGCCGCACTTGCCACGGCCTTGCCGGCTTCGGCGCAGGACAAGCCGTTCGACGGTGTGCAACTGTCGGTGCTGCTCGAAGGACATCCGACCACGGACGCCATTCAGAAGCTGCTGCCGGCCTTCAAGGAAGCGACCGGCATCGACGTGGCGCTCGAGGTCGTTCCCGAATCCGACATTACGGCTAAGGAGCTGCTGGAGTTCTCCTCCAAATCCGGCCGCTATGACGTCGTCCAGAACAACATCATCTACCTGCCAGGCTTCGTGAAGTCCGGCTTTATCGTGCCGCTCGACGACTTCCTGGCCAAGCACGCAGCGCAGTTCGACAAGGCCGATTTCGTGCCCGGCTATTTCAACACCAATGTTCTCGACGGCAAGATCTACGGGCTGCCGGTCTATGGCGAGAGCACCTTCGTCATGTACCGCAAGGACCTGTTCGAACAGTATGGTCTCGCCGCACCCAAGACGTTCGAGGACATCGAGAACGCGGCCAAGACCATCTCCGAGAAAACCAACAAACAGATCGCCGGCATCACCATGCGCGGCCAGCAAGGCATCCAGGGCGTCTATGTCTGGGCTGCCTATCTGTGGGGCTTCGGCGGCTCGTTCCTCGACGCCAACGGCAAGTCGGCGCTGGCAACGCCGGAAGGCATCGCTGCACTCGACGCCTTCACCAAGGTGCTGAAGGACTACGGTCCGGTTGGCGTCGCCAATTTCGGCTGGGAGGAAAACCGCCTGCTGTTCCAGCAGGGCAAGGCGGCGATCACGCTCGATGCCACTGTCAACGGCGCCTACAATGAAGATCCCACGGCCTCGTCGGTGGTCGGTAAGGTCGGCTATGTGCCGGTGCCGATGCAATCGTCGCCGCCCAAGGGCGGTTCGTCGTCACTCGCCGTCCACTCGATGTATGTCTCCGCCGAATCCAAGAACCAGGAGGCAGCCGCGTTCTTCGCCGCCTGGGCGACCGCCAAGGAGCAGCAACTGAAGGCGATCGAAACCGATCCCAACTCCGGCGTGACATCGCTTTCGGTCCTGAACGGCGACAGCTTCGGCAAGCGGTACGGTGCTTTCAGGGAAGGCATGATCGCCGCCATCAATGCCGGTAATCCGCAATATCTGCCGACGGTCGAGCAGGCCAACGAGATCATCAACAACACCGGCATCGCTGTCTCCAAGGCGCTTTCCGGCACCGCCAGCGCCGCAGACGCCCTGAAAGAGGCGGATGAGGCCAACAACGCCGCGCTCGCCCGATAAGCGGGCAGGCGTGCCCTGCCGCGTGCGCTCCCTGTGCGCGGCAGGGCGAAATCCCGAATTGATGGATTGAACTATGGCAACAGCAGCGTCGGATCCGACCAGGCACTTCTTCCAGCCGATCATCGTCTGCCTGACCGTTGCTTCGGTCGCGCTGACGCTGTTCGTGATCTGGATATCGCTGCACGACCTGTCGCTGATGCGCGCCGGGCGCGAGAAGTTCGTCGGCCTCGACAATTATCTGCGCTTCTTTGGCGATCCACGCGCCATGGCGGCACTCTGGCGTACCGTCCTGTTCACGACCCTGGCGACGGTGGTGGAAATCGCGCTCGGGCTTGCCGTGGTGCTGTTTCTCGACCGCGACTTCGCTATGAAGCGGCTGGTCCGGACGCTGCTTCTGGTACCGATCATCATGACGCCGGTGGTTGTCGGCCTGACATGGCGCTTCCTCTTCGATCCGGCCACCGGTATGGCCAACTACCTTCTGTCGCTGGCAGGCCTGTCCCAGGTCGACTGGCTGGGCAGTCCGCAGCTTGCGCTGTATTCCGTGCTCATCGCCGACATCTGGCAGTGGACGCCCTTCGTCATCCTTTTGGTGATGGCGGCACTGGAATCGGCGCCGACCGATCCCCTCAACGCCGCCCGCGTCGACGGTGCGCGCGAATGGCAGGTCGCCTGGTATGTGCTGTTGCCGATGCTGCGCCGGGCGCTCGCTATCGTCGCGCTGATCAGGGCGATCGACAGCATCAAGGCCTTCGATCTGTTCTACATCATGACGCGCGGCGGGCCGGCGCTGTCGACCGAGACGCTCAACTACTATGGCTACATCGCTGCATTCACCAATTTCGACATTTCCTACGCGCTGGCGATCGCCATCATCCTGACGATCTTCACCAATGTCGCGCTGCTGACCATGTACAGCGTGCTGTTTCCGAAATCGGGAGAGCGCTGATGGCCAGGCGCACGATTTTCTATGTCGGGCTGCTGCTGCTTTTGCTGGCGGTGCTGTTCCCGCTCTACTGGGTGGTCGTCACCTCGTTCAAGACCACGCGCGACGCCTTCGCCATCCCCCCGGTCTGGTTCTTCAGCCCGACCTTGGAGAACTACCGCACGGTGTTCGCCAATCGCGGCTTCCTCAGCGCCTTCGCCAACAGCTTCGTGATCTCCATCCTGTCCAGCGCGCTGGCGGTGGCCGTCGGCTCCGTCGCCGCCTACGGGCTGGCGCAGCAGCCGGGCGACCTGCGCCGCTCCAAGGAGAAATTCATCCTCAGCCTGCGCATCGCGCCGGCGCTGCTGTTCGTCATTCCGATGTATTACTTGGCGACCCGGATCGGTGCGCTCAACCAGCACTGGCTGCTGATTGCCGCCTATGCCTTTGTCAACGTGCCGTTCGCCATCTCGCTGCTGATCACCTTTTTCGACGACATTCCCAAGGAGTTGCGCGATGCGGCCCGCGTCGACGGCGCCAGGGAGTTCAGCGTGTTCTGGCATGTCTATCTGCCGGCCGCCCGCGGTGGCATGGTGGCGACGCTGATCCTGTGCGTGCTGTTCACCTGGAACGAGTTCTTCGTCGCGCTGGTGCTGACCGGCCGCGACACGCAGACCCTACCGGTCTCCATCACCTCGTTCCTGACCTTCCAGGGCATCCAGTGGGGCGCGCTCACCGCCGCCGCCACCCTCATCATGCTGCCGATGATCGTGCTTGGCATTCTGGTGCAAGGGCAGATCGTGCGCGGTATGACACTTGGCAGCGTGAAGGGTTAGATCCGATGGCGAATTTGTCGATAAGGTCGGTGTCGAAATCCTACGGCGCGGTCAGCGTGCTGGACGATGTCTCTGTCGAGGTCGAGGAAGGGTCCTTCGTGGTGTTGCTCGGGCCGTCCGGCTGCGGGAAATCGACACTGCTGCACGCTATTGCCGGGCTTAACCCGATCGATTCCGGCACCATCGTCATCGGCGATCGCAACGTCACCAATCTTCCTGCGCGCGAGCGTGACGTGGCGATGGTGTTCCAGTCCTACGCGCTCTATCCAACCATGTCGGTGGCCGAGAACATTGCGTTCCCACTGAAGATGCGCGGGCTCGACCGCAAGACGTCGGACGAGAAGGTCGTTGCAGTGGCGAAGCTGCTGCAGATCGAACCTTTGCTGGGTCGCAAGCCGCGTGAGTTATCCGGCGGTCAACGACAGCGCGTCGCCATCGGCCGGGCGCTCGTGCGCGATCCGCGGCTGTTCCTGTTCGACGAGCCGCTGTCCAACCTCGACGCGGCGCTGCGCACGGAACTCAGGGCTGAGATCAAGCGCCTGCACCAGTCGATTCGCCGCACGATGGTCTATGTGACGCACGACCAGACCGAGGCGCTGACGCTGGCCGACAAGATCGTCGTGCTAAAAGCCGGCAGGATCGAGCAGATCGGCACGCCGCTGTCGCTCTATGACGATCCGGACAATGCCTTCGTCGCCGGCTTCATCGGGACGCCGCGCATGAATTTCCTCAGGGCGACGGTGGCCGACGGCGGCAAAACCTTGCATGCTGGCGAGGCGAGCGTCGATATTTCGCATCTGGCGACGCGGCTCGAGGCGGGCCGCAACGTCATGCTGGGCATCAGGCCGGAACATCTCGACGAAAAGCAGGGGGTCACGCTCTCGCTTGCCGTCGACGTCACCGAGCGCCTGGGATCGACCTCGTACGTTCACGGTATGCTGCCGAGCGGCGAAACGGTGGTTGCCGAAAGACGTGAGGACCAGCCGCGGTTTGGCGAGACCATAACGCTTCGCTTCCTGCCCGCTCGCACGCGCATTTTCGACGCGCAGGGGATGCGCATTCGCTGATACGCCAGCCATGCTTGATAGATGGACTTTTTGATCGAGCTTCGTAGTTATCCGTAATCCAAATGCCGCATTGCGCGTGAGTGCTTTCCGGAATTCCAATGTCGGTTCACGGCGCAATCTCGCCGTGTGCATGTCTTTTTCACGATACCGCCGCCGAATCAGCGGTGAGGCTTTGCTGGCCTTGGCGAGGGCAGGGCGCTACGCTAGCCTGCCACTGACTTCGATCAGCTTCTCCGCTGTTTGCTTAGCCATTCCAGCAGAAGCGATGCGGATCGAAGCGCCGGGAAAATCGCACACTGGTGTGCAAAATCTAGCCTTGGCGTAGAAAAGGCGGTGGCTCCCCGGGATCGACGAAGCAGCGAAATACGAATTCGCCATAGCGCTATGCCGAGACGCGCCACAGCCGTTTCAAATGCGAAAACGTGATCGGGACCGCGCAGAAGCACTACGCCTTGCAGGTGGGCGGCCGCCATCGCTCCGAGATCGCGCCGTCGCTCTGGCCCAAGTGCGCTGCGAGGTGCGGACCCGCGATCTCACCGACATCGGCATCCCACGGTGCTATCTCTCCCGGATGTGCGGGGAAGGGCTGCTCGTGAAGGTCGGCTATGGGCGGTATCGAGCCGCTGCGTTGACGGCGGCCTGACCTCCAGGCCACGCCGAGTTCGCCAATATTGCGGGGATGGGAAGCCTGTTCAGAATCTAATGAGGGCTGAATCGCTCGCCGTCCCAGGCCCTCACGGACGAACGCGGATGATCGTCTTCCCCGTGCGTCGCTCGGTCGGGTTGAAGGCGGCGACGGCGTCATCGAGGGTCGAGACGTTGCCGATGTTTGTCCGGAGCCGCCCGTCCCGCACCCGCTGGACGATCTCACTCAGTTGGGCACGATCGGACTCGACAACGAAGTCGATCGCCAGGCCGTCGGCGGGCCGCGCCTCGGCCGGCCCGACAATAGACACCAGTGTTCCTCCGGCTCGAACCAGGCCCGCGGACCGCTTCCCGATGTCGCCGCCGATGACGTCGAACACCAGATCGACTCCGCCAACGTCTTCGAGGACATCGTTCTCGAGGTCGACGAACTCCTGCGTGTCGAAGTCAAGCGCCTTCTTACGGTCGGCGGCGCGTCCGGTACCGATGACATAGGCGCCGGCCTGGCGTGCGAGCTGCGTCACCATCGAACCGACTGCGCCGGCCGCACCGTGAACGAGGACGCTCTTCCCCGCCTGAAGGCGGCCGTGCTCGAACAGTCCCTGCCACGCGGTCAGGCCCGAGATCGGTAGGCTCGCGCCCACCGTGAAGTCAACGTCGCCCGGCAGTGGCGCCAGGTTGCGTGCCTCGACGGCCACGTACTCCGCCAGGGTGCCGTCGCGTGTCCAGTCCGTGAGACCGAACACCCGCTGTCCCACCGATAGCCCCGTCGTGCCATAGCCGAGGGCGGTGACCACTCCGGCCAGCTCGTGCCCGGGGATCGATGGCGTTCGCTCACGATCGACACGATCGGTCCAGGTCGAGGGCCAGGTCAGCTCAGTCGGGACGAACCCTGACGCATGAACCTGAACGACGACGTCGTTTATCGCTGCCTGCGGCTCGGGCCGTTCCACCAGCGTCATCCCGGCCGTTCCCGTAGCCTGGTCCGTCACCACGATCGCCTTCATGATAATTTTCTCCTCGGTCATTTGCCTCTTTTGGTGGAAATGCTGCAGAGATGGAAGCCCCGTTTGCTTGTGCCCAAACGGTTCGAAGTTTCATTCGCCCGAGACCCAGAAAAAGGGGGGGACGGCATGGGCCTGAGCGCCCGAAGGGACGAGATCGTCGAGCTGTGCGGCAGCCTGATCTCCAAACGCATTTCGGAAGGCGTCACGGTCTGCAGTTGGAGTAAGCGAGGCGACCCAGGCGATCGCGCGGGCGGCGTCGACCTCAGCAAGGCGAGCGTCAAGCAAGCGGGACCCGACAGCGCGGACCGCGGAGAGATCGGCCGCTGATCTCCGCGCCGTCCATCTTGCGATAGACGGCGATGGCCTGCGTGGCGACGACCTCATTGATTCCATAAGTTCGAGGCCGGATGCGGTCCATCCGGCCTTTTGCAGCCAAGAGCGCGATTTGGCGCTCACGCCATGATGGCCAAGGCGTCCGCAAAGAAGCCTTTGCCACCGAAATTGCCCGATTTAAGTGCGAGCACCATTTCGCCGTCCTGACTTCCCAACGCTCGCAACACGGGTACGCCCGCCGCGATTTCCGGACCCAACTCGAAGGCTGGAATCGCCAGGCGATCGACGACCGCGCCAGATGTCTCGCCACCGGCAACGACCAGCCTGCGGACTCCCAACTCGACCAGCCCCGCTGCAATCGTCGCGAGGGCGCGCTCGATAGTGTGGCCGGCCGCCCCCCGTCCATGGCGTTCCTGGAGTCTGGAAACCTCATCCGGGGGCGCGCTGCTGGCAATCAGAATAGGGCCTTTAGCAAGGTGCTCCGTCGCCCAAGTGAGGGCACGTTCTACTGTCTCCAAAGGATCGCTTACCAATTTCTCCGGATCAAGCCTCAGGACAGGCATCGTCTGTTCGGCTTTGGCAATCTGTTTCAGCGTCGCCGTTGAGCAGCTGCCGGCAAGACATGCTGCAGGACCGCTGATCCTCTGGGCCTGTGTTGACCGTTCGTATCGCCGTGCGGCGCCGGCAGCGATCAGGCCCCGGGCGAGACCCAATCCCAAGCCAGATGCTCCGACCGACAGGCGTTGGACTAACGCTGCCGTGCCGATTGCTTCGAGGTCGCTCTCGAAAACGGCGTCGGCGACGGCCGCTCCCGTCCCGCTGGCAGAAAGCTGTTCTAGTCTGGTGCGGATTGCATCCGCTCCCTGAGCGACGGTAGCGAGCTCGACGAGCCCAACCGTCCCGGTGGACTGCCTAGCCAGCACGCGTACCAGATTGGCATCGCGCATGGGATTGAGAGGATGATCCCTGAGCGAGCTCTCATTCAACGGAACCGCACCGACAAATAGATTGCCCTTGTAGACGGTGCGATCGGTTTCGGGAAAGGCCGGCGTCACCAGAACCGATGTTTCAAGGGCATCGGCGCGCAAGGCATCGAGGACCGGGCCGATATTGCCCGCATCGGTGCCGACGATATGGTTCCTGCGAGGTCGCGGCCGGAAAATTGTCGGCATCCTCATTACCCGCCGGCACGAGCCGTTGGAGGCGTGCGATTGAAATCGATTTCCATTGCCAATCGCGCACCATTATCTTGCCCGCGCGGTTCGAAAGAAATGACACGTGGAAGCGCTCGACAAGGGTCGAGGATGCGGTGCGGCTGACCGCTGCGGGCCAGAAACCCGGCAGCCGCAATACATCACCCATATCGACGGGTCCGATGACCGCTTGCACCGCTCTGAAGCTGACCAACACGCCTAAGCGTACGCACGATGCACTGGCAAGCGTAGCGCCGACCATGCGGTCACAGGTGATCGCACAAGGTCTCAATGTCCTACCGCAGAGTGTTGTTGAGCAGGCAGATCGCGTGTTTCAGGCGGGCGTATAGCAGACCCACCGCCACCACTTCACAGAAGTGGCCGGACGCGCTCCCACGCTTTTCGCAGGTGACGTCCTAGAACCTCCGAGAGCCGTTCCTTGTCGCGCAGTTCAAGTGCGACGATCATTTCATTATGCTCGCCTACGGCAGCAGCCCAATTCTCCGGACCCTCATGGCCGACGAAGCGGATGCGCTTCAGTCGAGTCTGCAGCGTACCATGGATATCGATCAGCGTCGTATTGCCCGACAACGCAACGATCATGGAGTGGATCTGCTGGTTCAGCTTGTAATATTGCATACGATCCTTGGCCTCGTAGCATCGGATCATTTCGTCATGGGTTGCCCGAATTGCCGCGATCCCCGCGTCTGAACCGACATCGCAAGCCAACCTTCCGGCTAATTCCTCCATTGCCTGCAGGACGGTTAGCATGTCCTGAACTTCCTTGGCGCCGAAACGCTTCACGACAGCCCCTCGGCTGGGCACCAATTCGACCAGCCCTTCACTGGCCAAATATTTGATGGCTTCCCGTAGGGGTGTTCGCGAGACGCCCAGTTGTTCGCCCAGTTGGCCCTCGTGAAGACGGGTGCCGGGAGCGAGTTCGCCCTCGATGATCATGTCGCGCAGATGGTTGACGATGGTTTCGTGAAGCACGGTGCGTTGAATCGGACCTGCGGCGCTACGCTGGCGTTCAACGGGAATGGCCTCGTCCATCAAATCTGCACCCCAATCGGAAGACTCAAGCAGCCACACGGCGACTCTTTTGTCGCCGATAGCATGGAGTCTCCCGATGATGGCGTCAAGAAACAAAAATGCTGCATACAGCATACAAAAGACTTGATGCAGGCCGCCGCGACATGTATGCAGGATGAAACGGAGAGGAAATGATGGTTGCTGCGGTTGAGGCTGACTCGCGTCCGGTGCTGGCACTCGCCATGGGCGACCCAGCCGGAGTAAGCGCTGAACTCACGGCGCGGCTCGTTGCTCTGCCTGAAATCCTAGAAGCAGCGAAACTCGTCGTGATCGGCGACCGCCGCGTTTTGGACGAAGGCGCTCGCGTTGCCGGCGTGACAGTCGATATCAAAACAGTGCCGCTCGACGGACTGGACGGGACGGATCGCGGCCGTCACGCCTTTGTCGATCTGCGTCATCTTGATCCGAATAACGTGGAGCGGGGCGAGGCGACGCTGGTCGGAGGAACATTCGCGACCCGTAACTTCCGCACGGCCCTGGAACTGGCGAATGCCGGAACGGTGAATGGCGTCTGCTTCACGCCCTTCAACAAGAAGGCGATGCGATTTGCCTATCCAGGCTATGATGACGAGATCCGCTTCGTCGCCGATGTGATCGGCTTCACCGGCAAGGTCCGGGAGTTCAACGTCCTGGACAAGGTTTGGAACGCGCGCGTTACCTCGCACATCCCGCTTGCCGACGTTTCGTCCAGCCTATCGGTCGACCTCATCCTTGCCGAACTGCAACTGACATACGGATGCCTCAGGGATGCTGGTTATGACGATCCGCGCATCGCGGTCGCCGGGCTCAACCCGCACGCTGGCGATGGTGGCGCCTTCGGCATGGAAGAGATCGAAATCATAGAACCGGCCGTGGCAAAGGCGAAGGCGCTGGGATTGAACGTCGAAGGTCCATTCCCGGCCGATACCGTGTTCCTGCGGGCGCTGAAAGAAGGCTTCCAGGCTGTGCTGACCATGTATCACGACCAGGGCCAGATCGCGATGAAGCTGATGGGCTTCGACAAGGGTGTCACCATGATGGGCGGGCTGCCTTTTCCGCTGTGCACGCCCGCACACGGCACGGCCTACGACATTGCTGGCAAGGGTATCGCCGACGTCGGCGCCAGCCGCGAGGCAGTCCTGCTCGCCGCCCGCATGGCGCGGCGCAGCGCTGGCCTCTCCGCGGCAGCCTGAACCAAGAATGTCTCGCATATCGGCGTGCGGGGAGGTCTCTACGCCGGTTTTTTAAAGGGAGGAGTATCCATGAGAACTTCAGTATCCATTGCAACCATCTTGGCGGCAGTCCTGGGAGCGGCCACTCCAGCGCTGGCATTCGATCCAGACAGGCCGGTCGAGTTCGTGGTCACGGCGGGAGCTGGCGGCGGCACCGACATCTTCGCAAGAACGATCCAGTCGATCATTGGGAAGTATAATTTGATGAAGGCGCCGGTGATTGTTACCAACAAAGGCAGTGCCGCCGGCGCCGAGGGCTTTGTCTATACGGCGACGGCCAAAGGCGATAATTTCAAGCTCGCCTTCGGCACCAACAACGCCTATCTGCTGCCGATCCGTGCGAAAGTGCCGTACACTTCGGCCGACCTGACGCCGGTGGCTGCACTGGCCGCAGATGAGTTCATTCTCTGGGTCAATGGCAAGGCAGACTACAAGACGGCGGCCGATTTCGTCGCTAAGGCGAAGGAAGCAGGGGGCGAACTCAAGGTCGCCGGCAGCCAGTCCAAGGATACCGATCAGATCCTGACCATCATGATCAACGAGGCGACTGGTGCCAATCTCGGCTACGTTCCTTACAAGAGTGGCGGCGAAGCTGCGGTCCAACTCGCGGGCGGCCATGTCGCGGCCAATGTCAACAATCCAAGCGAAAATCTCGGCCAGTGGCAGGCGGGCATGGTGAAACCCGTCTGCGTCTTCAAATCAGAAAGGCTGAGGAACGATGCCAAGGTCGCAGGTGACGCGAGCTGGGCCGATATCCCGACATGCAAGGACTCCGGCATTCCGATCGCGGACTACAACATGCCACGCACCGTGTGGCTGCCGGCCGGCGTAGATCAGGATGTCGTCGACTTCTACGCGAATATCCTGAAGAAAGTCTCCGAGACGCCCGAATGGGCGAAGTATCTCGCCGACACCTCGCAGTCTGCCGACTACATGAGCGGCGCGCAGTTTGCCGATTTCATAAAGTCGGATGAAGCTTCGGTGAGCGAAATCCTGAAGCGTGAGGGTTGGCTCGCCAACTGATATCTTTCGAAGTCACGCGCGGGCGCCCTTCGGGCGCTCGCCTCTTACCGGGAGGTCGGTTATGAGCAGCGACGGTGCGAGAGGCATCTCCCGCTTTGCAATGGAGATCTTGGTTGCAGCAGCGACAGCCGCGTTAGGCGTGGCAGTTTGCTATGGCTCGACCGAGGCAGGTGCCGGCTGGACCGAAATGGGGCCAGATGCCGGCTACTTCCCCTTCTATGTCGGCCTTCTGATTGTCTTCGGCAGTGTCATGAACATGTCGCTGGCGGTGACACGGCATCGAAAGCTCGGGGTGATCTTTCTGGATGCGCGACGCATCAAATCGGTTTCGTCCTTTCTGCTGCCGCTCGTCGCTTACGCAGCAGTCTCCAGTTTCCTTGGTCTCTATGTCGGAACTGCTCTGTACATAGCGTTCGCGATGCATTTCCAGGGCAAATACAAATGGTGGATTGCTCTGCCGTCGGGGCTGGCCGTGGCCGCGGTTTTCTTCGTCGTCTTCGAGGTGGGCTTCAAGGTTCCTCTTCTCAAAGGGCCAGTCGAGGCGTGGTTCGGTATCTATTGATCCGCAGTCCAGCAAGCATCCTGGGGAGGAACAACAATGGGCAACATCGGCCTGCTCTTTGAAGGCTTCGGCCATATCCTGACCTTTCAACACGTGCTGCTGATGATGGTCGGCGTCACGCTGGGCATCCTGGTGGGAGTGCTGCCAGGGCTTGGTGCTCCGAATGGCGTATCGCTCCTGCTGCCGTTGACGTTCTCGATGGACCCGATCTCGGGAATCATCCTGCTGTCCTGCATGTACTGGGGCGCTCTATTCGGGGGGTCGACGACCTCAATCCTGTTTAACATACCGGGCGAACCCTCGTCGGTAGCCACGACTTTTGACGGTTACCCGATGGCGAAGGCCGGCCAGGCCAGCCGCGCGCTGACACTTGCATTTGTCTCCGCCGGCATCGGCGCGCTCGCAGGCGTCGTGATGATCACGTTGCTTTCCGGATGGGTTGCGAATTTTGCTCTGCGGTTCTCGTCGCCCGAATATTTCGCGGTCTATTTTCTCGCCTTCGCCAGTTTCATCTCGATGGGCTCCAGCGCGCCGTCCAAGACGCTGGTATCGATGATGCTGGGCTTTGCGCTCGCTTCGGTGGGGATGGATACGATATCAGGCAACCTTCGCCTGACCTTCGACATTCCCGAACTGATCAAGGGTATCAGCTTCCTGATCGCGGTGATGGGGCTGTTCGGCATCGGCGAACTCCTCTTGACCACTGAGGAGGGGCTGCGCTTCGAAGGCATCAAGGCCCGTGTCCGGATTTCAGAGGTCGGCCGCACGCTGCTCGAACTGCCGCGGTATTGGTTCACGGTTCTGCGCTCGATATTCATCGGCATCCTGATGGGCATCACGCCCGCCGGCCCGACCGCTGCCTCCTTCATGAGCTATGGTCTGGCCAGCCGCTCGGCACGCGACAAGTCGAACTTCGGCAAGGGCGACCCGCGCGGCATCGTCGCGCCGGAGACCGCGGACCATTCGGCTGGAACGTCGGCGCTACTGCCGATGCTGGCCCTGGGCGTGCCAGGCTCGGCCACGGCGGCGGTCATGATGGGCGGTCTGATGATCTGGGGCCTCACCCCTGGCCCCATGCTGTTCGTCGAACGTCCGGACTTCGTCTGGGGCCTGATTGCAAGTATGTATCTCGGCAATATCGTCGCGGTCATATTGGTGATCGCTACCGTGCCTCTTTACGCCTCGATCCTGCGCGTGCCGTTCACCATCATCGGTCCGGTCATCGTGGCGGTCATCTTCAGTGGCGCTTACCAGGTAAGCAACTCTCTCACTGACGTCTGGCTGGTCGTTCTGTTTGGCCTGCTCGGCTACATTTTCAAGAAACTCGACTATCCGCTCGCCCCGCTGGTTCTGGCTATGGTGCTGGGAGACAAGGCGGAAGACGCGTTTCGCCAATCGATGCTGTTGTCGTCTGGAAAGCTGAGCATTTTCTGGTCGAATGGTCTCGTATCCACGCTGATGGCAATCGGCTGCCTTCTTCTCTTATCCCCCTTGCTGATGTGGGTACTGGGAATCTCGCGCAGACGAATGACGAGGCCGGACTTGCAGCAGGGCCCGAGCGAAAACCCGCTTTGAGCTCACCTCGACAGTCCCAGCCTTTTCCCCCTAATGGAGGTTCCCATGACTATCCCACCGAGGAAGTGGAATAGACACAATTGGCCGATAGCCGCAGCCATGATCCAGTATCCAAATGTCTTGCGCGACGGCCGATCGGTCCAGGATCAGAGTGTCGAGGAGTGGGGAACAACACTTGCCGATGTTGTGGATGCCGGCTTCACTGAACTCGACCCGACCGACAGCTGGCTGAGGCTGGCCGATCTCTCCGCCGCACGGCTGGATGATTTCGTGAAATTGGCAGGTTCGCTAAATCTGGCGATTCCCGCGATCTCGACCTCGCGGCGAAGCGTCATCGACCCGGAAGATGGCGATGTGCATCTAGCCTATGGCCATCGTGTCATTGAAACCGCTGCACGGGTCGGCGCTGGCTGTGTGTCGTTCGGTCTGTTCGGGCCGTTGACCGATGCCCAGAAGGCGGCGCTGTGGTTCTGGACGGTGGATGGCGTCAGGAATCCCGACGATCCGCAGGTATGGAGGAAAGCCGTGGCGCGCATCCACGAACTCGGCCGTCACGCAGAGGAGCTCGGCATCGAACTGTCGCTCGAAATGTATGAGGACACCTATCTCGGAACGGCCGAAAGCTCGGTTCGCTTCGTCACCGATGTCGGTCTGCCGAATGTGGGCATCAACGCCGATGTCGGCAACCTCATTCGCCTGCACAGGCCGGTCGAGCACTGGCTGGAGATGATCGACAAAGTCGCGCCATACGCCAAATACTGGCACGTGAAGAATTATACCCGCGTTGAAGATCCTATTTCCGGTGCGATCATCACGCATCCGGCCCCACTTGAGACGGGTATCGTCAACTATCGCGTCGCCATAGGCCTTGCGCTTGACCATGGTTTTGCCAGCCCCTTCCTTTGCGAGCACTATGGCGGCGACGGGTTATCTGTCAGTGCCGCCAACCGCGACTATCTGAGGCGCATTCTCCCCAAGACAGTATCAAGCAACGGGGAGACTGAGCGATGACCACAATTTACGACGCTCCAGAAGATTTCGCTTCGGCAGCTCTGGCAGGCTTTTGTGCGATCCACGGCCGGCATGTTCGCTTGGTCAAGGGCGGGGTGGTGCGTTCGACCGAAGTGCCGAAAGGCAAGGTCTCCCTCGTTGTCGGAGGCGGCTCGGGGCACTATCCCGCGTTCGCGGGTTACGTTGGCCCAGGCTTGGCAGATGCTGCGGTCGCCGGCGATGTGTTCGCCTCGCCGTCGACTGCCGCCGTAGCGCGCGTATGCCGGCATGCAGACCAAGGCGGTGGAATTCTGCTCGGCTTCGGCAATTACGCCGGCGACGTCCTGAATTTCGGCGTGGCGGCGGAGCGATTGCAAGCAGAAGGCATTGACGTCCGGATCCTGCCGGTGACGGACGACATCGCCAGTTCGCCCGTGAATGCCGCTGCCAGGCGGCGCGGCATTGCCGGCACCGTCATTGTGTTCAAGATAGCGGGCGCCGCCGCCGAAGCGGGCCTGCCGATCAACGAGGTCGAGCGCATCGCCCGCCACGCCAACGACCGCACGGTGTCTTTCGGTGTGGCCTACAAAGGATGCACGCTACCGGGCGCAGCTACTCCGCTGTTTGCCGTTCCTGGCGGAAAGATGGCGTTGGGTCTGGGCATCCACGGTGAACCCGGAATTCGCGAGGAAGACATAACGTCAGCTTCCGATCTCGCAAAACTTCTCGTCGGCACACTCGTCTCCGAGCGTCCGGCCGGAGCGAACAGGGTGGCCGCCCTGCTCAATGGCCTCGGCTCGACGAAATACGAGGAACTCTTCGTGCTGTGGCAGGCAATTGCTTCGGAGCTCAAGACAGAAGGGCTCGAGGCGGTCGAACCCGAAGCCGGCGAATTTGTCACCAGCTTGGACATGCAGGGGTGTTCGCTGACTTTGTTGTGGCTCGATGACGAATTGGAGATCTATTGGCGCGCGCCGAGCGATGCGCCCGTCCTGCGCAAAGGGGCGGTGATCGCCGTTAAACCGGCCACGGACGTCCTAAATGGTGCAGAAGGACAACCGATTTACGGCTCGGCTTCCGAAGCGTCCAAGGCGAGCGGCGCCTGTATCGCCAAAATGATGCAGAGGGTCTCTGCGATGCTGAACGCCGCCGAGGAGCAACTCGGCCGTATCGACGCCGTAGCCGGCGACGGGGATCATGGGCAAGGCATGAGCCGCGGGTCGGCCGCAGCGGCCGCCGCCGCTTGGGCCGCGGCGACAGCCGGTGCCGGCGCGGCGAGTATACTCGCCGCGGCCGGCGATGGCTGGGCCGACAGGGCAGGGGGCACGTCCGGGGCGCTCTGGGGCTTGCTGCTCCGGTCGTGGAGTAGCAGCTTCAGTGACGATGAAGCTGTGACGACAGAGGCGGTCGTCCTAGGAGCGCGGCTCGCGCTAAACGGCGTGACGCGGTTAGGAGGTGCGAACATCGGTGACAAGACTTTGGTCGACGCCCTCGTGCCGTTCGTAGAGACTCTGGAACATAGGGTCGCATCCGGAAAGTCGTTGGCGGATGCCTGGGGCGATGCTGCCAACGCGGCGACGCTGGCAGCTGATGCGACATCGTCGCTCGCCCCGAAGCTCGGTCGCGCACGGCCGCTGGCGGAACGGAGCATCGGCCACCCCGATGCAGGTGCGGTGTCACTGGCCATGTGCGCACGAACCGCTGCGGCGTTTCTGCAGGGCGCTTTCGGACCAAGGGGAGTGCAGATTTGACGACACCGGGCGCGGGTCACCGAGGCGACGGACTGCTCGTGAAGGTGGGGTACGGCCGTCCTTCCGAAGGCCGCTTGATCCGTCGCGTTTGTGGGCCGTAAGCGGAAAGTCAGCCCATGGGAACGCCGGGCTGGAAAGCTGAACTTTGGGCCGCGGGCTTACTCAAGGCGCGGATCTGACTTCTCAGTGATCGATGTAGCCGAGTTATCAGCTCGGCTTGCGCTGGGCCTTTCGATCAAGGATGTGATTTCGGAAGCAGTTCTGCATTTCTTTAAAAGACCTGAAGCCAAGGCGCGGAGCGAGGCGAGATAAGGTTGTCGTTGACACGTTGCACCGGCGAGCGATCGAGGCAGAATTTTCGAAGGCAACGTAGTCCGGCTCTGCAAACATCACGCGAGCGACAGTTTCCAACTTCGCCGGAAGGATGAGCTCCCTCTTGGCAATCAGCATTTTGAGTTCAGCGAGCGTTGGCGCCTTCGTGTTGCGGACTTCGACTTGCCTGCCATCCGTTCCGAGACTTCAAGGAGCGAGAAAGTGACCTCAGTCGCCAATCAGGTCCGTTATCGTGTCGAAGGCATGGATTGCGCCAGTTGCGCCAGCAAGATCGGCAGCACCGTGCGGCGGATGCCCGGCGTAGAAGATGTAAGCGTTTCGGTCGCAGCCGGCACCATGACGGTGCATCACGCGCCGGAGAGCGATCTTGCCGCGATCGAGAAAAAAGTCATCGATATCGGCTATACGGTCGCGCCGCTGACCCGAGCAGACACGGCGCGGCCGGGGCCCGAACACAGCCACGATCGTACCGGCCAAGAAAGACACGAGCATGGCGAGGCGGCGGCCGGACTGCAGAGCCACGATCACACGCCGACCTCGCGGCCGTGGTGGAAGAGCGCCAAGGGTCGCCTTACCATTGCCAGCGGCGCCGCGCTGATCGCGGCTTTTGCGTTTCACACCGCTTTTCCTGCGACCGGACCATGGGCTTTCGTCGCCGCCATGCTGATCGGCTTGGTGCCGATCGCGCGGCGGGCGATCATGGCGGCGCTCGCCGGCATTCCGTTCACCATCGAAATGCTGATGGCCGTGGCTGCGGTAGGCGCCGTCATCATCGGCGCCGGCGAGGAAGCGGCGACGGTGGTCTTTCTGTTCCTCGTCGGTGAACTGCTGGAAGGCGTGGCCGCCGGCAAGGCGCGGTCGAGCATCCAGGCGCTGACCACGCTCGTCCCCAAGACCGCTCTCATCGAAGAGAATGGCTCTACCCGCGAGGTGTCGGCCGATAGGCTGGCCGTGGGAGCGACGATCCTGGTTCGACCAGGCGACCGTATCCCGGCCGATGGCGATATCGCCGAAGGGGACAGCGCCATCGATGAATCCCCGGTGTCGGGCGAAAGCGTTCCGGTGCGCAAGACGACCGGCGACACGGTCTTCGCCGGAACGATCAATGGCGATGGCGTGCTGCGCGTGAAGATGACGGCGGCAGCCGCCGACAACACCATCGCCCGCATCGTCAGGCTGGTTGAAGAAGCACAGGAAAGTAAAGCGCCGACCGAGCGCTTCATCGACCGTTTCTCGCGCTGGTATATGCCCGGTGTCGTGGCCATTGCGTTGCTGGTGGCCGTCGTTCCGCCGTTCTTTCTTGGCGGCAACTGGAGCGAATGGATCTACAAGGGGCTGGCCTTGCTGCTGATCGGCTGCCCCTGCGCGCTGGTCATTTCGGTGCCAGCGGCAATCGCGGCCTCGCTCTCGGCCGGAGCCCGGCGTGGCCTGCTGATGAAAGGCGGCGCGGTCCTGGAGGGGCTCGGCAAGATCACAGCCGTGGCGCTCGACAAGACCGGCACGCTGACCGAAGGCAAGCCGAAGGTGACGGATGTCGTGGCGGTCGGCGTCGGCGAAAGGGAGGTGATGTCGCTGGCCGCAGCGCTTGAGACCGGGTCGAGCCATCCGCTGGCCCAGGCCATCCTGGAACGGGCGAAAGCCGATCGTGTGCCGGTGCCGCCGGCGGCGGAGGCAAAGGCGCTTGGCGGCAAGGGCGTCGTCGGCCGCGTCGGCGGCAAGAGCGTGTTTCTGGGTTCTCCGAACGCCGCCAGTGAAAGTGTCTCGCTGCCGGCCGACCAGGCGGCACGGATCGCCGCACTCAACGACGAAGGCAAATCAGTGTCGGTCCTGCTGGTCAATGATGTGCTGGCCGGTTTCATCGCCATGCGCGACGAGCCTCGGCCGGACGCCCAGGTCGCACGCAGAGCTTTGGCCGATGCAGGCATCAAGACGGTCATGCTTACTGGCGACAACAAGCGCACGGCGCTGGCCATCGGCAAGCAGCTTGGCATTGACGTGCAGGCAGAACTGCTGCCGGAAGACAAGCAACGTATCGTCGGCGAGTTGAAAGGGCAGGGGCTAAAGGTCGCCAAGGTTGGCGACGGCATCAATGACGCGCCGGCGCTCGCCGCCGCCGATATCGGCATCGCCATGGGCGGCGGCACCGATGTCGCCCTGGAAACCGCCGATGCGGCGGTGCTGCACGGCCGGGTCGGCGATGTCGCGGCGATGATCAGGCTGTCACAAGCCACCATGGCCAACATCAAGCAGAACATCACCATCGCGCTAGGATTGAAGGCGGTGTTTCTGGTGACGACCGTGGTCGGCATTACCGGCCTGTGGCCTGCCATCCTGGCCGATACCGGAGCGACGGTTCTGGTCACGGCGAACGCCATGAGGTTGTTGCGCTGGAGGGGCCCAACGTGAGGCTCGGTTTTTGGCGGCAAACGTGCGGCGAACCCTGTTCAAGTTTGTCATTGTTTTATATCCTATCCAGGAGGATAGGATATAAATGAAACACACGTCGCACCCGGAAATCATCACGCGCCTGAAACGAGCACACGGCCATCTGGCTGCTGTGCTGTCCATGTTCGGGGAAGGGCGCCGCGCTCATTGCCGATGGCTACCACGCCCGCACTGACGGTCTTACCAGCCTTGCCGTGGTCATCGGGGCACTTGGCGTCTGGCTCGGCTTTCCGCTTGCCGATCCGATCGTGGGACTGCTCATCACGATCGCGATCTTCGGGATCGTCTGGCAGTCAGCGCGCTCAGTCGTGACCCGCATGCTCGATGGGGTCGAGCCCGGGGTGATCGATGACATCCATCACGCGGCAGAACATATTCCCGGCATCAAAATCATCGATGCCAAGGCACGGTGGATTGGACACAAGCTGCACGCGGACGTTGCCATCAGCGTCGATCAAGACCAGCCGCTCTCCCAAGCGAACAAGATCGCAGCGTCTTTTGAGAGCGAGATGTTTGAACACATGCCGGCCCTGGCGGCGGCAAATGTCCGCTTTTCAAGCGGCGAAGCGGAGCACGATCATCCGAACCCACGCGGCCATCTCCATGGATGAATTGTGAGCAACTCACCAAGTGGGATCCCGACCTTCGAGATCATCGTCCGGGACGACCTGCGGCTGGCGACGGAGACTGGTGTAGGGGTCCACGTAGGCCATACTAAACGCATCGCCTATCAAACCGGATATGGCGTCGAGCGATGCGCCAACTGTAAGCCTCGGAAAGCTTAGCCGTGACGGGCCAAGGCGTGGGACGGTAGTCGGGGCGGAGGTGGAGATGTCAGCCATGGTGTCCTCCTGTGACGGCGAGAGTGACACCGCTTCTCACTCAGGTCCTTGGCCAGAACCTGAAGAGTCCTGAACAGCACTGAAGTTCGCCTTCGGGACCGTCTTGGGGTATCCTGCCCCCGAGGGACCGGGTTCTTGGCAAAATGGACTTGGAGTTTGGGAACTATCGCCTGAAACGCGCCGAACGGCTGCTGCTGGGGCCTAAGGGACCGATGGAACTTTCGGCGCGATCCTTCGACGTCCTCGCCACGTTGCTGGAGAGGCCGGACGCGGTGATCGCCAAGACCGAACTCTTCGACGCGGTTTGGCCCGGCCTGGCGGTGGAGGAGAACACGCTGCAGGTCCACATCTCGGCGCTGCGCAAGGCGCTCGACGCCGGCATGATCATGACGGTGCACGGCCGAGGCTACAAATATGCGGGACCGAGGCCAGTCGCGGCGTTATCGGCCGCGCCTGTTGAAGGCGAGGCTTCGCCGCCGATCAGACCGTCCATTGCCGTTCTTCCCTTCGACAACATGAGCGGCGATGCGGCGCAGAATATTTTCTGCGAAGGATTGGCGCTCAACATCGTCGCCAGCCTCGGGCGCTTTCACGAGTTGTTCGTCATCGACAGGTTTTCGACCCTAGCCTACCGGAAACGGCCGGTGACGTCGGCTGACGCCGCGCGTGAACTTTCGGTCCGCTACATTCTGGAGGGAAGTGTTCAGAAGGCTGGGGATCGCATCCGCGTCTCGGTCCAGCTTGTCGACGGAGCCGAGAGCCGGCAGCTTTGGACCGAGACCTATGACCGGCAACTGACGGATATCTTCTCGGTCCAGGACGAAATCACCGGGACGATCATCGGCACGCTTGCGTCCGGCTATGGCGGCAGGCTCGGCAAGGCCTGGCGTGACCGAAGCAAGTCCGCCGGACTCGAGAGTTTCGTCGCCCTGGACCATCTCCAGCGCGCTATTGATGCCTGTCGTTTCAGCAAGGAAGGAGAGAGCCTTGCCAGGGAGCATCTGACTAGGGCAATCGAATGTGATCCGAGACTTGCCAAGGCCTATAGCAAAATGTCAATGAGTCACACGGTCGACGCCTGTTGCGGCTGGGCCGACGACCATGACGCTTCAATGGAACTGGCCCGCCGATGGGCAGTGAAGGCGATTGCCTGCGACGACGGCGATTCCTGGTCCTATTGGGCTTTCGCCAACTATCATTTGTATACTTTGAATCATGGCGTGGCACTTGAGGCCTTCCGGAAGGCCCTCGAATGCAATCCCAACGACGCCGACGTGACGACCGACTACGCTCTTTGCCTGAGCTATGCGGGCAGGGCGGAAGAGGGCATCGAGCACGCACGAAAGGCCATGCGCCTCAATCCGTTTCACTATGAATGGTACACTTCCCAACTGGGCCAGATCTATTTCGATGCCCGCCAATACGACAAAGCCATCGCCACCTTCGCCAGCCTGCGCTCGCTGGATAGCGCCATCATGCGCATCTATCAGGCCGCCAGCTTCGCTGCCGCCGGGAACCAGCAGCGGGCCCAGAAATCGGTGAAACGCGCTCTCGAACTCGATGCCGGCGCCACGCTGGAAAAATGGACCGATCCGAAGCTCGCACCCTATGGTGATGCCGCGTACTTTGAGCATTTTCGCAAGAATCTCCGCAAGGCCGGCCTGCCGGAGCGGGCCGCATACGCGCCCTAGTCAGTAACCGAGCGCCGCAACCGTGTGCTTGAATAGAGCCAGCGATGCTGTCGCGCCGTCGGCTTTGCCCTTCTCAAAATCCCCGTCAACCTAGCTGGCGACAATCAGGTTTTGGACTTGCTCCCGGTCACCTTGCGACCACTGTTTCGGGTCTTCACCGTGGGCGACTTCAGCGTGTAGTTCGACGTGCTTCATTACCTCTGACGCGCTCTCTGCCGTAAAGCTCGCCGGGCACGCTTCCATCCCCGGATAGTCCCTGCACCGATACGTGTACGGCATCGCTGCCTCCGTATATTAGAGAACACTTTAAGAAAGCGAGTGGACGCGAGTTTTGTCAATATACCTTTCCAAGCCGCAGCAGTTTTGGCGCAAGGGGTTGCAGTACGGCGGCTGGAAGAATCGCTGGTCGAATAGAGCTATCTGGGAAGCTCAGCGGCATTGGCTGACTTCCTTGCTAGTGGCAGAAGCCTGACGGATGGTACCAAACGCCAGAGGACCGATCCGGTGGCCGACATCTCCCATGCGACGTGACTATTCCTCTGGAGAAGAGTAGAATTCAGCCCATCGCAGCGCCCTTGGGCAGCGCATCGGGCGCTGCATACCTTAGCGAACCAGGGAGGGCGATATGGGAACGGCTGCACCGAGCGTAGCCATCCGCGCGCTGGCCGAGACCGATCTGCCGGAAGCCGAAAGAATTTTCCGGCTGGCCTTTGGCACCTTCTTGGGAGCACCCGAACCAGAGACGTTCTGGTCCGACCGCGACTACGTACGCGGCCGCTGGCAGGCGCCCTACGTCGCCGCCTTCGCCGCGGAGCTGGGCGGTGAACTGGTGGGCTCCAACTTCGCAACCCGCTGGGGCAGCGTCGGCTTCTTCGGACCGTTGACGATCCGCCCCGACCTTTGGGACCGGGGCATCGGCGCGCGGCTCGTCGAGGCCGTCAC
>NZ_QZWZ01000052.1 GCF_003601975.1 Mesorhizobium waimense | reverse complement strand
ATGAGATCATGACTGCACTGCGCCGGGCGCGGCGGCTGAGGCGGCAGCGCTAGAGCCAAGGTGCCCCTCCGGGGTTTCCCGAAGGCCGGGGGTCGGGGGTTTGTGGGGGGCCCCAAAGGCCGGCGCTTTCAGTTTCCAAGGCCCGCCCGAAATCGAAAAACCGCTGCGTCACGCAAGCCGGATGGATCAGATAAAAAGGCCCGGCCAACGCCAGTCAGTCTGCGCCTGTCCATAGCAGTTATAATCGTAAGTGAACCGCCCGCTGGCAATTTCTCGGCAAGCCCACACGACTTGCCCGTATTGATTATAGAACGCGTCCCAATCGGCTCCTTGATAATATCGGCCGCCACCACCACCGCCACAGTTGTTCTTGGCACAAACTGCGACCGCTGCACCAACGGCGGCTATGGCGATGCCTGCGGCGATGGCTTGATTTTGTTTTTTCACCGTGTCGGCACATTGCGCGGCCGAAATGGAACGCCGCGAAAGTTCCGCATAGAGTTCTTGCCGAAAACCCTCGTCCTTCGTGGTTATGAAAGACCGACAAAGAGCAGACTGGCTAACTGCCTTGGGATTTTTGGTGAGAGCTTGCTGAGATGTCGTGCAAGCTGAAAGAGAAGTCGTCAAAAAAATGGTCGAAAAGACGACCCGAAACACTGGATTTGAGAACATGTCGCGCCCCCCGGCTCATATCCTTTTGCATAGAAGGCGCGCGAATTACAAGAAGTCCTCGCTGCGGACGTATGAAATAGTTATCGAACATGATGAACGTCAGGTTGCGGAGTGCCTCCCGGCTATTGCCGAAGCCGGATGCGGGGTGGCTTTGTGGGTCCCCACGTGACTGCATCCTTCTGAGTTCGAACGGTCCACTGACCGCATTGTCAGCAGACAGCGCCCGACCATCTCTACGCCCTCCCACGGTGGTGCTATGGTCCGGCATGATCGGTAGCGAGGGGGGAAACAATCCATGCCCGCGATCACCCGCCGTACCGTTCTCGCGCTGATCGGCGCAGCCGCTTACACCAAGTCGGCGTCCGCTGACGTAACCACCTCGCCGAAGCTGCAGGCGCTGATCGCGGTGCATGAGGTGGCCTATGCCGAGTTCCACCGTGTCGTTCATCGGGTGGAGAGCAGCAGAGACGACCGCGAGTGGGCCGACAAGGTTAAGCAGGAGGCGTTGCTGGCGGTCTGCTTAGTATCCGGCGATAAACAGAGGCGACCGCCGGGCTAAGGCGAAATATTTGCTCGCAGTCGAGGCTCGCGGCGAACTCGATCTGCAAGAGCACATGCAAGCCATCCTGCGCTCGATGATACGGAGCTGATCGCGGCTCGACCAGCGCATCTCCAAGACTAAGACATCGCCATGGACGAACGGCCTTCGCCGCTATGTCGTTGGCGATGATGGCGGGCCCGCTCCCGATCCGTCCGACGGCACGCTCAAGGCTGCCGGGTGACAGAGTTTTCCACAGTTCTTTTCATAAGCGGGGTTGCGCATTTTCCGGTCGGAGCCGACGCCCACGCCGGTTCTCTGAAGCGCCGCTTAAGTCGGCAAAAAGGGCGACAAAATGGGGCTGGATTTTCTCTCCCGCTTTACACCCCCTGGGCCCATCTCAATAACGCATGGACCCCAAAAATGACGCGCGAAATCAGCCTCGATCACCTCGACCGGCAACTGGAAAGGCTGCTGTCCAAAGTCGACACGCTGCTGCACCGGCTGGTGGTCAAGAACGACCCGCCGCCATCATCGAAGTCGAGCGAGCAGCCCCAGCAGCAAAAATTGGCGACCATCGACTACTTCATCAAAGACATGCTCGGCTACAAATCGAGGGTTAGCTACTACAACCACATCAACGAGCCCGGCTGGCCACAGCGCGTCTATCTCGCAGGCCGCAAGCCGATGCTGGTCTACGATGAATGTCTCGCCTATCAGCGAAGGTTGATGGCCGAGCGCGATCCGCCCCCGCCCGACAAGAAACCGGAGCTGCCAGATGGCAAGCAGCGTCACGTCGGCAGGCCCGCCAAGGTGCCCCCGTGCTCATGATGTCGAAGCTGGTGGTTCCCTTGATCGGCCTGCTCGCCGCCTGCCAGACCGGGCCGAATGATCTGGCCTCGATCAGGTGGTGGCGATTATCTTAGTGGGTTAGCGGGTCGGCACCTCACATGTTATCGACCTACTGCAGGGGAAGGCCGAGGCTGAACTGATGAACAACGTTTTCAAAGAAGTAGCCGCGTTGGTGGACGACTTTGATCGCCGGTTGAGGAGCATCGAAGATGACGTCGCCCACATTCTGGACATCCTTCAAAACGGGAGACCCGATCCAGATCGTCACGAAAAAAAGCAACTTGCTTATAGGCTGTCAGAGGTCACCCAAATTGCCGGCCTTTCGAGGTCAACGCTCTACAAATTGTTCAAAGAGGGGAAGCTACATGCGAGCAAATCGGGCAGGCGCACGTTAATCCTCAAAACTGAATTAGAGCGGTATTTTCGAGAGATAACCTGATCAAGGAGCCATCGAGTTGGCACATGCACCACGGAGAAATCGATTGAGCGCGGCAGCGGTGTGCTGCGCATTCGTGGTGGTGGTCCCACCGGGCGGCAATCCCCGGGGCGGTTTGCCCGAAGGCGGGGGTGGAGGTCGATTGTGGGGCCTCTATAATCCGCACGTTTTCGCTTTTTAAAGCCTTTTTGGGAGATTGGCGGCGAGGACACCGAGGCCGCACTCTTCACCTGTATCGGCATCCGAAGCGGCAGAAATATCCATTTAGGCCGTGCCCCGATTGACAGGCCAATAAGAAATGGACGGCGAGACAAATTTCCGAATTCGGCGCCAACGACAAACCTGAGCCGGTCCACTATAGCACGTGCTTGCCGGCGGTTTCGCTGGCTGAGGCCGCTACAAGTTGTCCATGAAATCGTAGGGACCGAAGGGGCAAACAAAATGAGAAACATCCTGATCGCTGCACTAGCGATACTTATCCCGGCAACCGCAAATGCTGGTGCCGATCCGGACCAGCATGTCCGTTGGGAAAACATCGGAAACTGGGCCATCACAACCAGTAAGAACACGGGTGTGTGTATTGCAGGTTCAGACTTCGATGGCGGTACTTTTATCGGCTTCTCGGTCAAGAATGATGGAACTGCCGGGCTGTTGGTCACCAATAACCTATGGAAAGACGACTTCTTCAAGGGAGGAAAGTACGCTGTTGGGCTAGAACTTGATGGGCGTGCGGAGACCTTGACCGGCTATGCCACAGACGATGGCGCACTCTTCTTTAGCGTAACTCCAGCGTTCATCGTCGACTTCGCCCTAAAGGATGCTTTCGGGATTTCGTTCTACGGAAACTCGATGGGGCGGTATAGCCTTGCCTACACCAAACGGGCCGTCGGTTCGCTACTTGCCTGCCAGCAGAGCATGGACGAGGCCCGCATTGGCTCAGCCGATAAATCCGTCTCATACTGAGATTTCACCGGCAGCTAATCTCGCTGAATTAGTACACGTGGTCTTAGCGACTGCACGGGAGATACCGATGGCCGTGAAGAACCGCCTTGACTGTGCTGGATGGATGCTTGCCGCTGGGCCGAGGAGAACCGCTGCCTCCCGGCCTCATCTAAGGCGTGGCCACCGGCTGGGTTTTACTTCGGCCATCGTCATTCCTAACTTCCACCCATTCTCGCGGCTCCACACTCGTTGAGCGCCTCCAGCATGCCGCCACCGTCTCACACGCTGGGTGGTGGTAGGCCCGGGACCAGTGACTTTGTGGGCTCACAACGGCGCACACTTTCAGGTTCCAAGCAATACATTGCCAACATCCGTGCCCCCAGCGGGGTGGGCTGGCCTGTTTCAGCACAAGCAAGTACAGTCCGTGCGCCCCCTCCGGATATCTCAGGTTGGCTCGTGCCCACGCTGATTGCCGCCCTTGCGCAGTTGCATGACCTTTGCTACGCATCAGCCTGCATCCAGAGTGGGCTTCGGCCCCGCCAACCAGCCTTGACCGGCAACGGTGGTGAAGACGATGTGGTCCGCAACGGGCAACAGTAGGTCGGCAGCCCTCCAGATGCGTGTGAAACGATGGAGGGTATTTCCATGCTGACAAGGCGAGGTTTTCTGATTGGGGCGGGCGGCTTGCTCACGGCTGCGTTTGCAAAGGATGCGCAATCCTTCATTCGCAGGACTGGGCAGCCCTTGCTTGCCTCACCTGCGGAAGTGGCCGACACCATGTACTGGTATGAAGGAGGAGAGCAGGGCTATCTTCTCACAATCGGCCCTTGGGACTTCTGCCCGCCACCGCCGACCTGGCGCGAATTCTTCTCCAGCGAGGGCATTGCACACCGGGCCGAACCTGAAATTCACGCTCTCTGGGAGGAGCGCGGGATCGGCCCAGAGGACTACGACGATCCGGTTGACGGGTGGTTCTGGGAAACTCGCTTCGATCTCGAGACCAGTCCGTGCGCCAGGGCATACCGCCTGCTGAATAAGCTGGACCTTGGTCCAAAGCTCAGGCGCGGGAGCGATGAACCGCATCTGATATTCCGCAAGGGTGACTTAGCAAATGCGGACAGCCGGTGGGTCGACGCAAGGGACGAACTCACGCTCTCCTTGCTGCAGGCTCGGCTGATCGATCTAAAGCTTCCCATCCGGATTGCACAGGGAATTTAAGGACTTCCCGACGTGATCGATGATGAACCGACGCCAATCGCCGGGGCGCCGAGGGGCGGGATGGCAATGCATGGCCCCAAGATGCCAATCAAGTGTTACATGTGCCGGTACTGCGGCTGGGTGACCACGATGCCGAGCGAGGCCCAAGCAGGTCTCTGTATGCGGTGTGTCCGTTTCGAGGGTGACGTGCATCCGGCGATGACCGGAGTTCGGATCGCAGCACACAACGCCCGTATCGTGGGGCATGGGCAAAGAAAAAGGGATGGGTGATCCGCACCATCGCGCCGTCGGCCCGTGAGATCAGGACTTGCGAAACTAATGTCCGTCAGACTGGTTGCGATTGCGCCTGCCCGCCGGTAGGTATCGGACAAGTGCTTCGGGGAGGGGACTAAGTGGCTGGGAACAACGGAAACGGTGATCTGGCGTTCACGGCGGAATTGTTCAAGGCGGCGGACAAGCTGCGGGGCAATCTGGAGCCGTCCGAATACAAGCACGTCGCGCTTGGCCTGATCTTTCTCAAGTACATTTCTGACGCCTTCGAGGCGCAGCGGGCGAAGCTGGCGGCGGACGAATATGCCGATCCGGAAGACCCGGAGGAATATCTGGCCGAAAGCGTGTTCTGGGTGCCGAAGGAAGCCCGCTGGACATTCCTGCAAGGCAACGCCAAGCGGCCGGAAATCGGCAAGCTGATCGACGAGGCGATGGAGGCCATCGAAAAGGCACCCTCGAACGAAGGGCTCAAGGGCGTTCTGCCGAAGAACTATGCCCGCCCGACGCTCAACAAGACGATGCTGGGCGAACTGATCGACCTGTTCTCCAACATCGGCATGCACGACAGCACCGACAAGGCGAAAGACCTGCTTGGCCGGGTCTACGAGTATTTCCTGTCGGGCTTCGCCGGTTCCGAGGGCAAGCGCGGCGGCGAGTTCTTTACGCCCCGATCTGTCGTGAGAACGCTGGTCGAAATGCTCGAACCTTATAAGGGCCGCGTCTACGATCCTTGCTGCGGATCGGGGGGCATGTTCGTGCAATCGGAAAAGTTCATCGAGGAGCATGGCGGGCGGCGGCATGATATCGCCGTCTATGGGCAGGAGATCAACCACACCACCTGGCGGCTGGCCAAGATGAACCTTGCCGTGCAAGGCATCGACGCCGATATCCGCTGGAACAACGAGGGCAGCTTCCACCGCGACGAACTGCCCGACCTGAAAGCCGACTTCATCCTCGCCAATCCGCCGTTCAATGTGTCGGATTGGGGCGGCGAGCGCCTAGCCGATGACCAGCGCTGGAGATACGGCACGCCGCCGAAGGGCAACGCCAATTTCGGCTGGCTCCAGCATATCCTGCATCACCTTGCGCCGCGCGGCACGGCCGGCGTGGTGTTGGCCAACGGCTCGATGTCGTCACAACAGTCGGGCGAAGGCGACATCCGCAAGGCGATGGTCGAGGCGGACGTGGTGGACTGCATGGTGGCGCTGCCGGGGCAACTGTTCTTTTCCACGCAAATCTCGGCCTGCCTGTGGATATTGGCGCGTGACAAGAGCGCCAACGGCCACCGCGACCGGCGCGGCGAAATCCTGTTCATCGACGCCCGCAAGCTCGGCTTCATGGTGGATCGCGTGCGCAAGGAGTTCAGGGCCGACGACATCGAAAAAATCGCCGGAGCCTATCACCGATGGCGGGCCAAGGATCACGCAAGCCCCTATGCCGACGTGCCGGGCTTCTGCAAAGCGGCCACGCTGGCGAAAATCCGAGAGCAGGGCCACGTGCTGACACCCGGACGTTATGTCGGTGCAGCAGACGTCGAGGATGACGGTGTGTCCTTCGTTGAGAGGTTCGAGACGCTGCGGGAACAACTTTACACGCAGTTTTCTGACGGACGGGTGCTGGAGGAGCGTATCGGACAAGTATTGGGCAAGGTTGGTTCCGATGGATAGGTGGATTTCGACTACCATTGGTGCACAGGCCACCTTGCAACGCGGCTTCGACATCACGCGCAAAGAGCAGCGATATGGTCCGTTCCCCGTGATTTCTTCCGGCGGTGTTAGCAGTTTTCATGACGAACCTAAGGTCAAAGGTCCGGGTGTAATTCTAGGACGAAAGGGGGTTGTCGGGAGCGTCTATTTCCAACGCACAGATTATTGGCCTCACGACACAACACTCTGGGTCAAGGATTTTCATGGTAACGATGAACGGTTCGTCTACTATTTTTTCTGTTCAATTGCCGACCGTCTGGCCGACCTCGACGTTGGCTCTGCAAATCCGACACTCAACCGCAATCATGTCCATCCTATTCAGCTTTCTTGGCCGCCACTGCAGTACCAGTTGAAAGTTGCGGAACTCCTCGGTTCTCTCGACGACAAGATCGAACTGAACCGCCGCATGAACGAGACGCTGGAGGCTATGGCGCAGGCGATCTTCCGCGACTGGTTCGTCGATTTCGGCCCGACCCGCCGCAAGATCAATGGCGCGAACGATCCCGTCGAGGTCATGGGCGGACTTATAGTCGATCCCGCGAGAGCGCTGCTACTAGCTGGCCAATTTTTAGGGTTTGGTGACGATGGCATGCCGGTTGGATGGCATCAGAAGGGGCTCGATCAGATCGCCGACTTCCTTAACGGCTTAGCCCTTCAGAAATTCCCCGCAGGCGAAGATGCTGACAGTCTGCCCGTCGTCAAAATCGCCGAACTCCGAAACGGCGTTACCGATAAGAGTGGCCGGGCATCGCGGAGCGTCCCTACAAAATATATCGTAAAGGATGCCGATTTCTTGTTCTCATGGTCGGGAAGTCTTTTGGCGAAGTTCTGGACTGGCGGCGAAGGAGCCCTCAATCAACATCTATTTAAGGTGTCCTCCGATGAGTTTCCCGCGTGGTTCTATTCCCTTTGGGTTCAGCACCATATGGCAGAATTTCAACAGATTGCGGCGTCCAAGGCGACAACTATGGGTCATATTCAGCGTGAGCATTTGAGGGCAGCGAAAGTCGTCTGCCCCCCAAGCAATGCGCTCACCGCAATGACGGCAGTCATGGGACCGCTCGTTGAGCGGACTGTTCACAACTCAATCGAGAACAAGGCGCTCGCCCAAACACGCGACCTCCTTTTGCCGAAGTTGATATCCGGCGAAATCCTGCTGCGCGATGTGGAAGACCATCTGGAGGCGGCGCAGTGAATGATCAAAACGGTTCCGTGAAGAAATACTGCCAAGACCGCCTTGATCGCGAAGCCGCGGTTCACCGCTCTGGCCATCAGAATGTTCACGCTCGTAGATATCTTTTGCCAAGGACCGCAGCAGGCCCGGTTGAAGTCGCTATCATCGTCAAGCCTGACAGCAAGCTTCAGATTTGGTGCGAAGCCGGCGACGTGGACCTATCGAGGTTGAGCGGGCTTCGACCTGAAACGCGCCCCGGCAGCGAAACATACTCGAAGAAGAACGAACGCGGCGATGTTGTCTACGGACGACACAGCGCGCTGAGGACCTTCGACCGTATCCACCGAGGGGACGCGCTTCGGTTCGTGCCCGAAACCGTCGGGGAAGTGGATATCATCCTGAACGCGCTCGCTAACCGGAGCATGCCGTGACGGAGGCGCCGGGCAAGGTTGTTGTTTACGAGCAGGTCGAGGCCGATTATTCGCGGTCCGGCTTCCGCGAAGACATCGTCGAGGACGCGGCCATCGGCATTTTCGAGGAGCTTGGCTACATCTACGCACCTGCTGCCCTGATCGCGCCGGACGGGGCCGCTCCGGAGCGTGATGCCTATTCCGACACCATCCTGGCATCACGACTGACGGCGGCCGTCGAGCGCCTCAACCCGTCCATCCCGGCGGAAGCGCGTGCGTCGGCCATCAAGCAGCTTTTCCTGACCGAAACGCCGTCGCTGGTCGAGGAAAATCGACGCATCCACCGGCTGCTCACTGAGGGCGTTGATGTCGAGTTCGTCGTGGCCGATGGTGAGATCAAGGGCGACAAGGTCTGGCTGATCGACTTCGACAACATCGACAACAACGACTGGCTCGTGACCAACCAGTTCACGGTGGTCGAGAGCCGCCACAAGCGCCGCCCCGACATCGTCGTGTTCGTCAACGGCCTGCCGCTCGCTATCATCGAGCTGAAAAACGCCGGGTCGGAGGTCGCCGACATCGGCGCGGCCTTCAACCAGCTTCAGACCTACAAGGCGCAGGTGCCGTCGCTGTTCCGCACCAATGCCGTCTTGGTTGCATCGGACGGGGTGCTGGCGCGCATCGGCTCGCTGACGGCGGACGAGGAGCGCTTCATGCCATGGCGCACCGTCACGGGCGCGGACGGCGATTTCACGCCGCATGGTCCGCGCGAGATGGCGACGCTGCTGCGCGGGGTGTTCGACCGCAAGCGGTTCCTCTCCCTGTTGCGTGACTTCATCGTCTTCGGAGACAGGGGCGAAGGGCCGTTTAAGATCATCGCCGGATATCATCAGTTCCACGGGGCGACCAAGGCGCTCGCCAGCGCCATTGAAGCAGCCCGCCCCGACGGTGACCGCAAGATCGGCGTGATCTGGCATACGCAAGGGTCCGGCAAGAGCCTGCTTATGGCATTCTTCGGCGGCCTCATCGTGCGGTCGAAGGAATTGCAGAACCCTACGCTGGTCGTGCTTACTGACCGCAACGACCTCGACGACCAGTTGTTCGGCACCTTCAGTCTGTGCCGCGACCTGATCCGCCAGAGACCGGAACAGGCCGACAGCCGGGACGAACTGCGCCGCCTTCTCAGTCGCTCGTCTGGCGGCGTGATCTTCACCACGGTGCAGAAATTTTCGCCCGAGGCCGGGGAGGAGAGCTTCCCGATGTTGACCGACCGGCGCAACGTCATCGTCATGGCCGACGAGGCGCACCGCAGCCAATATGGCTTCGACGCCAAGCTCGACAAGGCGACGGGCAAGCGCCGCTACGGTTACGCCCACTATATCCGGCAGGCGATGCCCAACGCCTCCTTCATCGGCTTCACTGGCACCCCGATTGAGGCGGACGACGTGAACACGCCAGCGATCTTCGGCGAGTACATCGACATCTACGACATCAGCCGGGCGGTTGAGGACGGGGCAACGGTTCCAATCTTCTACGAGAGCCGATTGGCGCGCATCGAATTGGACGAAGACGAGAAGCCGCGCATCGACGCTGAGATCGAGGCCATCCTCGAAGACGACACTTTGTCGGAGCAGGAAAAACAGAAGGCCAAATGGACCACGGTTGAGCGGCTGGTCGGCTCTGAAAAGCGCCTGTCACAGATTGCCGCTGATCTGGTCGAGCATCTGGAGGCCCGCATCGCCGGGATGAACGGCTAGGCGATGGCCGTCTGCATGAGCCGCCGCATCTGCGTGGACCTCTACAAGCAGATCGTCGCGTTGCGGCCTGAATGGCATTCCGATGATGACGACAAGGGCGCGATCAAGATCGTCATGACAGGCTCGGCATCCGACCCGCTCGAATGGCAGCCGCATATCGGCAATAGGAAGCGGCGCGACGATCTTGCCAAGCGTGCGCGCAACCCCGACGACCCGCTCAAGCTGGTGATCGTGCGCGACATGTGGCTGACCGGCTTCGACGCGCCCTGCATGCACACCATGTATATCGACAAGCCGATGCGCGGCCACGGGCTGATGCAGGCGATTGCTCGCGTCAACCGCGTGTTCAAAGACAAGCCGGGCGGCCTGATCGTCGACTATATCGGCATCGCTCAGAACCTGAAAAACGCGCTCGGCCAGTACACTAAGTCCGATCAGGAAAAGACCGGCATCGACGAGGCCGACGCCGTCGCCGTCCTGATCGAGAAGTACGAGATTGTGCGCAGCATGTTCCACGGCCACGACTACAGCCTCGGCATCAGCGGCCAGCCTCAGCAGCGGCTCGTCGCGCTGGCCGACGCCATCGATTGGATACTGAAATGGCAGGAGCAAGAAGCTGCCAAGGTCGCGGGCATGGACGACAAGAAGAAAGCGCACCGCCGTTTTTCTGACGCCGTGTTGGAACTGAGCAAGGCCTATGCGCTGGCGTCGGCCAGCGACCAGGCACGCGCCATTCGTGACGAGGTCGGTTTCTTTCAGGCGGTGCGGGCGGCGCTCGTCAAGACCACGGCCACTGGCAAGATGTCGGACCGGGCCAAGAGCTTCGCCGTCGAGCAATTGCTGAACCAAGCCGTCGCCAGTGCCGAGATCGTCGACATACTGAAGGCGGCGGGCATCCAGTCGCCGGACATCTCGATCCTGTCGGACGAGTTTTTGGCCGACATCCAGAAGCTGGAGAAGAAGAACCTCGCGCTGGAGGCTTTGAAGAAGCTTCTCAACGGGGAAATCAGGAGCCGGTCGCGGTCCAACGTGGTGGAGGCGAGGTCCTTTTCACAACGGCTGGAAGAGGCGGTCTCTCGTTACCACGCCAACGCCATCTCGACGGTCGAAATGATCCAGGAACTGATCGCCTTGGCAAAGGACATCAAGGCCTCTGCAGCGCGCGGTGAGGAACAGGGACTGTCGCCGGAGGAGTTGGCCTTCTATGACGCCCTTGCCGAGAACGAGAGCGCGGTCGAGGCGATGGGCAGCGAGCAATTGCGCGTGATCGCCCATGAGCTTGTCGAGCAGATGCGAGGGTCAGCGACCGTCGACTGGCAGCACAAGGCGACAGCCCGGGCCCGCATGCGTGTGCTGGTCAAGCGCATCCTGAAGAAATACGGCTACCCGCCAGACCTCGAACAGGAGGCCGTGCAGACCGTGCTAGCACAGGCGGAAACGCTCCTGCGTGAAGTAATGGTTCCCGCGAAGTAGGTTTGACCGGCACGTAAGACCTAGGCCGACGAAGCGCCTTGTTCAGACAGCACCTTTTCTGCCTGCTCGATGGTCTCGTACACGCCACCTAGCGAGGGATCGTCCTGCTGGGACAGAAATGTGGAGCAAGCCAATGGATGATGTTCAACGACGAAGACTGGAACGCATCGCGTGGAACCGCGCCGCCGCGACAGGCGACGATGAAGAGCGGTGGTCGTTCGTGTTCAAGACGCCGGGCGCCATCGGCTATTTCTTCTGCCATTTTCTGAGGTTGCAGAGTTTGACGGCGACCTTGAGGGGTTAAATCTCTCGTGGAAGCCGGAGCGCGTTGCGCAGATCATGTCCGGAGGAGACCTGATCCCTGGGGAATTTGCTGAATGGCAGCGTGCCTATTGTAATCAGCAAGTGGAGACCGGTGCGGATAGCGTTTGGCCAGTCTGGATTGTGCCGATCAACATTGAAGACCAAGTCGCAGGTTACGCGTTGAGGCGGAGCTAACCTACTGAGGGTGCGGCAGCCTGTCGCGGATCAAAAGCCGGTGGCGACCCGGTGGCGACCCGAGTGAAAGTTGCTATTTTGCCCGCCCTTGAGCAGTCGCAGCAACTGCTTGTTTTTCTTGACAAAAAGTTATGGTGGGCGATGCAGGGATTGAACCTGCGACCCCACCCGTGTGAAGGGTGTGCTCTCCCGCTGAGCTAATCGCCCGCTCGTTGCCCGAAGGCCAAGCGAGCCGCGATATAAGGGAGGCAGCCTTGTGAAGTCAAGGCGATGTGCCACCATTCCGACACGGACTGAAACGGGGCAAGGTCGACAGACGCTGGAGCCTGATTGTCGCTCAGCCGCCAGCCGCGGCGATCAGCCGTTCCGCCAGATCCAGTGTCAGCGCGTCGAAATGCGAGATCACTGCCGACGGTTCGAATTCGCGCACATGGCGCTCGGTGTAGCCGAAATCGACGGCCACCACCGGAATGCCGGCGGCCTTGGCGGTGTCGATGTCGGTTTGCGAATCACCGACCATCAGCGCCCGATGCGGATCGCCGCCGGCCAGCCTGATGGTTTCGACGAGATGGCGTGGGTCGGGCTTGCGGAAGACAAACGTGTCCTGGCCGGCGATCGCCGCAAAATGCTTCGCCAGGCCGAGCGCCTCGATCAGCGCCACGGAATTCGCCTCGTATTTGTTGGTGCAGACGGCAAGCAGATAACCGGCCTTCTCGAAGCGGGCGATGGCGTCGACGACACCAGGGTAGGGGCGCGATTTGCCAGGAATGTTGTCGGTGTAGTGGTCGAGGAACAGTTTCAGCAACCTGTCATGTTCCTCCACGGCCAGCGATCGCCTCTGTGCCGCGTGGGCGCGTTCGATCATCACCCGGCCGCCATGACCAACGAAGCGCTTGAAGCCGGCCTCGTCGACGGCTGCCAGTTCGCTGGCGGCGAGACTGTGGTTGAGGCTGTCGAGCAGATCCGGCGCCGTGTCGACCAGCGTCCCGTCGAGGTCGAACACGATGATCGGTCTGGTCATGGCCTGTCCTGTGGCGATTGCGTCGCCCGAGGCGATAACGCCTGCGCTCCGATAGGGCAAGCCAGCTTGGCCAATCCACAGGCCATGACCGATCGGCGCGGGCGCGGCCTTTGACCGGGCGGGCAAAAATGCTAGGAGCGCGCGAACCAGCGAAACCGGACGAGACATGGGACCGCACAAGACATGGGCATGGATGCGAGGCAACTGAAGGTCGAGGCCGCACGGGCAGCCCTTGCCCATGTGCGCGAAGGCATGCGGCTTGGCATCGGCACCGGCTCGACCGCCGAGGAGTTCGTGCGGCTGCTTGCCGAGAAGGTCGCCACCGGCCTCACCATCGTCGGCGTGCCTACGTCGGAACGTACCGCGGCGCTCTGTCGCGAGCTCGGCGTGCCGCTGTCGACGCTCGAGGAAACGCCTGAACTCGACCTCACCGTCGACGGCGCCGACGAGGTCGACCCGGAACTGACCCTGATCAAGGGCGGCGGCGGCGCGCTGCTGCGCGAGAAGATCGTCGCGGCGGCTTCCGGGCGCATGATCGTCATTGCCGACCGCTCGAAAATGGTCGAGACCCTCGGCCGCTTTCCGCTGCCGATCGAGGTCAATCAATTCGGCCTGCGGGCGACCGAAATCGCGGTCGGCGCAGCGGCCAAAAGTCTCGGTCTTTCCGGTCCGATTACATTGAGGATGACGGGGGGCCAGCCTTTTGTTACAGACGGCGGCCATTTTATCCTCGATGCATCTTTTGGCCGCATTCCGGATACAAGAGCGCTTTCGAATGCTCTCCACGCCATACCGGGCGTCGTCGAGCACGGTCTTTTCATCGGGCTGGCGTCAGCGGCCATCATCGCCGGCGGCGACGGCATCCAAACCGTCCATGCCGCCCGAAAACCAGGGAGTTCTACCGACCATGATGTTGCATAACCGGGTTCGCAGCCTTTCGGCCATTCTGGTGGCTTGGGCCGCCGTCTTCGCGTTTTCTTCGCCTGTGTTCGCGCAGGACGTTCCCGAATCGCACCTGAAGGCAGCGCGCGCCGCCGTCGCCGCGATCCACGCAACCGACCCGTTCGACAACATCCTGCCGCAGGCCGCCGCCGCTCTCGAGCAGCAATTGATCCAGAAGAACCCGGACATGCAGGACCTGATCGGCAAGACCATCACCGACAAGGCGATGGCATTGGCCTCGCGCCGCGCCGATCTCGAAAAGGAAGCAGCCCTTGCCTATGCCAAGGTCTTCTCCGAGAAGGAACTCAACGACATTGCCGCCTTCTACAGCTCCGATACCGGCAAGAAGCTGCTCGACAGCGGCCCGACCGTGACGCGTGACCTGGTGAAGGCCGCCGACATCTGGCAGAACGGGCTGGCCCGCGATCTCGCCCAGCAGGTCGGCGAAACGCTGGCCGCGGCGGCGAAGGCCAATGCACCGGCAGCGCCCGCCGCTCCCGCTGACGCCACGGCCCCCGCGGCGCCCGCCGACGGCGCTGCCCCGGCTGATGGCGACGCGCCCGCCGACAACACGCAGAACTGATTTTTACTCTTGCAGATGGCCTGACGGCCGCTGGACCAGAAAAGCCCGGTTTATCCGGGCTTTTCTTTTGGCCATCGGCAGCCTACCTGTCTCACACATTTTGAAGGCAAGGAGCAGTCTATGGCCGGTTACGACTACGATCTTTTCGTCATCGGCGGCGGCTCCGGTGGGGTGAGGGCGGCGCGCGTCGCCGCAGCGCTCGGCAAGCGCGTCGGCATCGCCGAGGAATACCGCTATGGCGGCACCTGCGTCATCCGCGGCTGCGTGCCGAAGAAGCTCTTCGTCTATGCCTCGCAATTTCCCGAGCATTTCGCCGATGCCGCCGGCTATGGCTGGACGGTGCCCGAGGCCAGCTTCGACTGGCCGACGCTGGTCGCCAACAAGGATCGCGAGATCGCTCGGCTCGAAGCCATCTACGAGAAGAACGTGAAAGGCGCCGGCGGCGAGACCTTCCATTCGCGCGCCATGCTGGTCGACCCGCATGTGGTCCATCTTCTCGGCGAGGATCTCACCGTCACCGCCAATCAGATCCTGATCGCCACGGGCGGCCGCCCGGCGCCGCATCCTGCGCTCCCCGGTCACGAGCACTGCATCTTTTCCAACGAAGCCTTCGACATCAAGCGATTGCCGAAGGCGATCATGATCGAGGGCGGCGGCTATATCGCCGTCGAATTCGCCAACATCTTCCACGGGCTCGGCGTCGACACAACGCTGGTCTATCGCGGCAAGGAGATCTTGTCGCGCTTCGACATGGACCTGCGCCGTACACTGCACGAAACCATGGAGAAGAAGGGGATAAAGATCGTCTGTCACGCCGTGTCGGAATGGGTGCGCAAGCGGCCGGACGGGCGTCTGGACGCTTTAATCACCGGCGGCAGGGTGCTGACGGTCGACCAGGTCATGCTCGCCATCGGCCGCATCCCCAACACCGAGAATATGGGGCTGGAAGGCGTCGGCATCGAGCTCGGCAAGACCGGCGCCATCGTTGTCGACAAATATTCGCGCACCAACATCGACAACATCTGGGCGATCGGCGACGTCACCAACCGCGTGCAACTGACACCGGTGGCGATCCACGAAGCCATGTGTTTCATCGAGACCGCCTTCAAGGGTAATCCGACCGCGCCCGACCATGGCACCATTCCGACGGCGGTGTTCTCGCAGCCCGAGATCGGCACCGTCGGCCTGGCGGAAGACGAGGCGGTCAAGCGCTTCTCCGACATCGAAATCTACCGCGCCTCATTCCGCCCGATGCGCCACACGCTGTCCGGCCGTGACGAGAAGATGCTGATGAAGCTGGTGGTGGACGGCGCTTCAAAGAGGGTGCTCGGCGCCCATATCCTCGGACCTGACGCCGGCGAGATGGCGCAGCTCCTCGGCATTCCGCTGAAGGCCGGGCTGACCAAGGACGACTTCGACCGCACCATGGCGGTGCATCCGACGGCGGCGGAAGAGCTGGTCACCATGTACAAGCCGACCTACCGCGTGAAGGACGGCCAGCGCGTCGATTAAAGCCTGGCCAACAGAGAGCCATCGCGGCAACAGAATCGCCGCGATGGGAGTGCTCTGCTACAGCAGCGTGCCGTGCAGGATGACCAGCGCCACCGAGAAGTAGATCACCAGTCCGGTGACGTCGACCAGCGTGGCGACGAACGGCGCCGACGCGCTGGCGGGATCGAAGCCGATGCGTTTCAGCGCGAATGGCAGCATCGATCCCGACAGCGAGCCGAAGGTGACGATGCCGACCAGTGCTGCGCCGACGGTCGCCGCGATCAACTCCCAGTGCGGGCCGTAGTTGTAGAAGCCGAAATACTGCCACAGCGTGATGCGGCAGACGCCGACGACGCCGAGGATCGATCCCAGCACAAGGCCGGTCGGCAGTTCGCGCAAGGCGACCCGCCACCAATCGCCAAGGCCGATCTCGCGCAGCGCCAGCGCGCGGATGACCAGCGAAGTCGCCTGCGAACCGGAATTGCCGCCGGAGCTCATGATCAACGGGATGAACAGGGTGAGCACGATCGCCTTTTCCAGCTCGCCTTCGTAGCTCTGCATCGCGTTGGCGGTCAGCATCTCGCTGACGAACAGCGCGCAGAGCCAGCCGGCGCGCTTCTGGATCATGGCGAGGAAGCTCATCTTCATATAGGGCTCGTCGAGCGCCTCCATGCCGCCGAAACGATGCACGTCCTCGGTCGTCCCCTCGACCATCGTGTCGATGATGTCGTCGATGGTGACGATGCCGAGGATGTTGCCATGGTCCACGACCGGAACGGCAAGCAGGTCGTATTTGGAGATCAGCTGCGCCACTTTCTCGCTGTCTGTGAGCGGTGAAACCGTCACCGGCACGCGATCCAGCGCGACATCCATCACCAGGGCGTCCGGCTCGCCGGTGATCAGCCGGCGCAGGCCGGTCGAGCGCACCAGGACATGCGTCTCGGGATCGACGATGTAGATCGCGTAGATTGTCTCGCGCGTCCGCTCGACCTTGCGGATATAGTCCAGCGTGCGGCCCACGGTCCAGTCCGAGGGCACGCTGACGAACTCCGTCGTCATCAGGGACGCGGCGCTGCCTTCGGGATAGCCCAGAATGGCAAGCAGCATGGCGCGCAGCGGCGGCGCGAGTTCGACGAGCAGCTCGGAACGGGCCGGCTCTTCCAGCTCGCGCAGGATGTCGGCGGCACGGTCGACCGACATGGCGGTGAGCAGCTTGCCGGCCTTGGCGCGTGGCAGCGCCTCGACAAGCTCGGATGCGCCATCGAGCTCCGGCTGGTCGAAGATCTCGACCAGCCGCTCGAAGGGCACTTCGCAGAGAAGCTCGATTGCCGTTTCGCGCGGCTCGTGGTTGAGCGCCTCGACGACGTCGGCGACGTGATCGTTTGCAAGGATACGGGCGATGGCGACGGCCTCGTCGCCCGCTACGGGGAAAAGTTCGTTCATTGGTTCATTCCTTGCCGTCCGGCAGGACGTGAACCAGTCAGGTCACGTCTAGGCGGACGGCGGTTGCGTTCGACTACTGTCGCCAGGCATGGCGCGGTGACCTTTCTGCTCGCGGGTTCGGTTGGAATTCTGCGAGCCGGC
The DNA here is from genome assembly GCF_003601975.1 of Mesorhizobium waimense. Lineage (GTDB taxonomy): Bacteria > Pseudomonadota > Alphaproteobacteria > Rhizobiales > Rhizobiaceae > Mesorhizobium > Mesorhizobium waimense. The sequence goes on along the minus strand of NZ_QZWZ01000052.1, from coordinate 22,786 downwards.
GCAACTTAGGAGCGCGTCCTGCCGAGTCAATCGCGGCAACGGGCAAAAACGACACCGGAGAGGCGAGATCGCGAGACTGTGATCGCCGCGCGAGGTCGAGCTACCGCGGCTGATGCAGGCGTGGTGGTGGGGCTATTTCTGCTTCAGCCGGCGCGGGAAGCGCAGCCATTTGTCCTCTACCGGCCTTGGGACCGGCCTTGGCTGTGCGAGGATGGTCGTGAGCTCGAGCGGCAGGCTTGGAGCCAGCGGCTTCTTGGTGGCGACGCCATCCGAGATCGCGACCACGCTGTGGTAGAACTCGGCGCCGGACAGCGAGCGAGGCGGCGTGGCCTCGTGCATGACGCTGATCACCGTGACATCGGGGCAATTGTCCTTGATCGCCTGGTGGAAGGCGATCTTGCCTTCGGGATCGAGCGCGCCGGTTGCCTCGTCGAGAAACAGCAGCCCAGGCTGCTGCAGGATGATGCGGGCGACCACCAGCTTCTGCTTCTGGCCACCTGAAAGAACCTGGTCCCAGTTTTTCCCCTCGCGGCTTTCATCGGCCATGTGCTCGATGAAGTCGCCAAGGCCGGCCTTGTGCAAGGCCGATGCGACCTGCGCATCGCCATGATCTTGCTCGGAACCGGGCAGGCAGACCAGCTGCTTCAGCGTGACCTGCTGCAACTTGACCTCCTGGGCGGCATAGAAAGTCCTGATACCTTCCGGGAAGACGATGGTGCCGCGGCCATAGGGCCACAGGCCGTTGATCGCCTTGATCAGCGAGGTCTTGCCGCACCCCGATTCGCCTTTGAGAAAGGTCCATTCGCCACGCCGGAAACGCAGGTTCGCCGCGCTCAGGAACGGCGTTGCGTCCTCACCCTGATGCGCCAGTTCGAGCTTCTGGATGGTCAGGCCGAAAACCGGGTTCTGGCGGTCGTAGCGGAAGTCGGAACGGCCGGTCTGGCTGTAGAACTCCTGCGGCTGCTGGACGTTATCGATGGCGTTCGCCAGTTCGGTCACGCGCTGGCTGTTGGCCCGCAATGTCGCGATATTAGGCATGACATGGATGAACCACGAACATTGGCTGATCAGCGAATTGACCATTTCGGAGCCGGTAATGTAGCCCTTGAGATCGAAGCCGTTGTGGATGAACGGAACAAGGCCCGGCCCATAGGCGACAATGCGGGCACCAATGAAATTGTAGATCAGCTCGAACGAATTGTAGCTGGTGTTGACGATGTTAAGTCGCGCCCAGGTGCGGTCGATATCGACGTAGAGCCGGCTGTGCATCGTCTTTTGCACATTCTCGCCTTGCGAGGCGGCGACATGGAAACTGCGGCGCAGGAAGGTCGTCAGTTCGCCGCGATAGCTGCCTTCGGACTGCTGCATCCTGACGTTGAGACGTTCCAGCAGTCTGCCCAGTTTGACCGCGATCCAGGTGTTCAGCGGCACATAGGTGGCGACGGCCAGGAAAGCCAGAACCGCGCTGCCGTAGCTGCCGAGGAATTCCAGTCCTCTCACTTCCACCGAGGTCTCCAGCAGCTTCTGGCCGACGAAGTAGAGTGATGTGGCAACAGCCAGGACGCCCATGGCGAGGCCGATGGCGCCGCCGGTCATGTCCTTGATCGATTCCTGGATGCGCTGGTCGATGTTGTCGGGAGCCGCGTTGCCGGACGAACCATGCTGGGCGTGGAAATGCGTGTGATTGGTGTCGAGCAGCGCTTCGTTGAAGCGGCTGTCCAGCCATCCGCGCCATTTACGATGCAGCGTCGCCGAGACGAGGCTACGGATGCCGGTAAAGCCAGCATCCTTGAGGATGACCAACAAGACCAGGATGCCGGCGTTGGTCAGCAGCGACTTCAGTGGCGTGGTATTTGCGGCATCGTGGAAAAAAGCGATCGAATTGACCAGTTCACCCGATGCTTCGGCGAACCACACGCCCGATTTGCTGGACAGCGCCGTGAGCAATGCGATGACGAGGGTGAGTGTCCAGGCTTCCTTCCAGCGGTCGGAGAACCAGTAGGCCCGCATCAGCCCCCAGAAGCTGCGCATCGACGACACCGGCGTCAGGGGCGACGGCCTTGCGGTCTCGCTAGCTAGTTCTGCCGGTACTGTACGTTGCGGTCTGCCGACCCGAATCACGATCCCGCCCAAACCTTTTTTAGTTTTGTTACGGATAGTAACACCAATTGATCATTTTCTATTAATTTTCTCCGGGCGACTGTGAACACGCGCACGCAACGTTGCCATGAAGCAACAGGTTGGGCAGCGGAATCGGCACACGAAAAACGGATTATTGGTATTTATTCCAATAGGTTGAGCGGCTTTGGCGGCGGCGTTCTTTACCTTCCCTTAGGGAAGCTTTTCACACGTTTTTGTGAACCCTTTCGCCTTGCCAGCCGGCCAATTTTCCGACGAAGGGCTGACCAACAGGCGTCCAAATCGGCTGTCCCCGACCACACCGGGCGTGCCGTCGTGATCGCTCGCGGCCAGCGGCAGATGCATCGATTCGCCTCGGCCGAAGAGTCCCGGGAGCCTCTCGGGCGACTCGCCAGACCCAGTTTCGCAGGGGCACGCCAAACCGCGTTTGACAACGCAGCCGTCCGGATCGAACCTGATCCGCACATTTGGCTTTGGGGGTCTTCCCATGTCTGCACGAACATTTTCAGTCGCGATGCTTGCGGCCTTCGCCTGGCTGCCTCTGGCGCATGCCGGCAGCCAGACCATTCCGGCGAGCGCCGAAGGCCAGATCGAGTTCAACGCACCTTCGGGCAATATCGGCTGCATCTACACGCCAAAGGGCGGCACCAGCACCTACCAGCCGCAGGATGGCGGGCCGGAGCTGAGTTGCTCGCGCGTCGAGCCGAGCTACGTCACCGTCATTCTTGGGCCGAAGGGACCGGCGACGCTGATCAAGAACCCCGGCGAGCAGGGCTGCTGCAGCGACGTAGCCAAGCTTGCCTACGGGAACAGCTGGAAGAAGGGGCCGTTCTCCTGCCAGTCATCGACCAAGGGGCTTACCTGCAGCAACAGCAACGGCCATGGCTTCTTCGTAAGCAAGGCCAAGGTGACGGTGAAGTAGGCTAGCCTGCCGTTTCCAGTTCGCCTCGCGCCTTGGCCGCCGCGACCTGGCGGATGGCGTCGGCAAGCGTGTCGGCGTCCTGCGCACCCATCACCGCATATTTGCCTTCGAGCAGGAAGCACGGCACGCCGGTGATGCCCATGCGCGAAGCAGTGGTGATTTCGGTGCGCACCGCCTCGACATCGGCGTCGGTCGGCAGCAGCGTTTCGACCACGGAGGCGTCCATGCCGGCTTCGTGTGCGGCTTCGACCAGCACGCCACGGTCACCGAGATTGGCGCCTTCCTCGAAATTCAACTGGAACAGGCGGCGCACCAGCCGGTTCTGCACGGCATCGCCGGCGGCACCTGCCCAGCGGATGACGCGGTGGGCGTCGAGCGTGTTGGGCGCCACCTTGATGGCTTCGAAGGCGAATTGGATCCCTTCGGCCTCGCCGAGCGGCTCAATGCGGGCATGGATCTCACGGATGCGCTCTTCGCTGCCGAACTTGGCCATCATGTAGGCGCGGCGATCCTTGCCTTCGGGCGGGATGGTCGGGTCGAGCTGGAACGGCCGCCAACGCACATTGACGTCGATGTCGCCGGCAGCAGTGATCGCCTTGTCGAGCCGCTTCTGGCCGATGAAGCACCACGGGCAGACGACATCGGACACAACATCGACCGTGATCGAGTTCCCGTCGCTCATCCTCATCTCCTGTCCGGAAGGATTCAGTTCGCCTTGCGCCACCAGGTCGGCAGTTGATAACCGAATATGGGCGTCTTTTGCGGATGTTCCAGATAATTCCAGTAGGCAATCCACTGCTGGTCGTTGTGCTGCATCGGCACCAGGTAGTTGCCCGAGATCAGCAACCGGTCGAGAACGCGCACCGCCGCGACATAGTCTTCCTTCGAACGCGCCCTCAGCATCGCATCGATCGCAGCGTCCACGGCCGGGTCGGAGACGCCGGCGAGGTTGAACGAGCCTTCAGCCTTGGCGGCGGAAGAGCCCCAGCGCCCGATCTGCTCGATGCCCGGCGACAGCGAGTTGTTGAAGCCGCTCGAGCCGATCAGCACCTCGAAATCGAAGCGCTGCTTGCGCGACTGGATCTGGTCGCCGTCAAGGCTGCGGATGGTGACGTTGATGCCGATCTTCTCCAGCGTGCGCTGGTAGATCGCGGCGAGGCGTTCTTCATCTTGCGATGAAGTCATGATCTCGAAACCGAAGGGTTTTCCCTCGGGGTCGAGCATAGTCCCGTCCTTGACGCTGTAGCCCGCGCCCTTCAGCAGGTCGAACGCCGCCTTTAACTCCTTGCGGTCCTGGCCCGACCCGTCGGTGACCGGCGGCCGCCAGCTGCCGTCCATGACGTCGGCCGGCACGCGGCCGGGGTAGGGCGCCAGCAGCGCCTTCTCCCTGTCGTCGGCGGGATGGCCGAGCGCGGAAAGCTCGGAATTCTGCCAGTAGCTCGTGGTGCGGTTGTATTTGCCGCCGAACAGATTCTTGTTGGCCCATTCGAAGTCGTAGAGCATGCCCAGCGCGCGCCGCACGACCGGATTGGAAAATTTCTGCAGCCTGGTGTTGAACAGGAAGCCGGTCACCACAGGCGGGATGCCGGTGTCGAAGGTTTCGGCCACCACGTCGCCCTTGCGAAAGGCCGGAAAGTCCATGTCGCGCTCGCGCTTGACCGGATCGGTCTCGTCGTCGATGGCGCAGATGCCTTTCTTGAAGGCCTCGGTCTTGGCGTTGGCGTTCAAGAAATATTCGATGGTGATCTGGTCGTAATTGTCGAAGCCGCGCTTGGCGGGGACATCCTTGCCCCAATAGTCGGGGTTGCGCTTGAACACGATGCGCTGGCCGGGCTGAACCTTGTCGACGGTGTACGGTCCGCTGCCGATCACCGGCTTCAGCGTGGTCCTGTCGAACGTTTCCTTGTCGAAGGCGTGCTTCGGGATGATCGGCGTCAGCGCGATGATCAGCGGAAACTCGCGATCGGCCTTGTCGTTGAAGGTGAAACGCACGCTGTGGTCGCCGGTCTTTTCGAGCTTGGCGATCTTGGCCATGCGATCGCTGTAGGGCGGGCGCCCCTTGTCGGTGAAGACGTCGTAGGTAAACAGCACATCCTCCGGCGTCACCGGCTGGCCGTCCGACCATTTTGCATACGGGTTGAGATGGAATTCGATAGACTTGCGCTCCGGATCCATGTCGGCACTGTCGGCGAGCAGGCCGTAGAGGCTGAAGGCCTCATCAAAATTGCGCTGCATCAACGGCTCGAAGACCAGATTGCCGAAGATCGTGTCCATCATGCCGCGCGCCGTGGTGCGCAGGCTTTTCAGGATGAACGGGTTGAGATTGTCGAAGCTGCCGACGACGCAATAGGTGATGCTGCCGCCCTTCGGCGCATCGGGATTGACGTAGTTGAAATGCTGATAGTCGGCCGGCAGCGCCGGCTCGCCCTGCATTGCGATGGCATGCCTCGGTTCCGACGCGGCCGGCCGGAGGGAAACGGTCAGAAACGAGATCGCGGCGATCAGCCAAACGAGAACGCGGCCCATGACCGACTCCTTGCAGGCGGCTTTGTGATTCGCTGTGCACCCTAGAGCATTTCAAGCAGGGATTGAATCGCTCTGCGGGAGAAGAGTTCGGCCTGCGGTGACGACCCTTGGCGAAGGACCTGAGCGCGGCATCTTCGCACCAAGAATCGCGGAGAACGGGCTGGATTCGGCATCGCCGGCAGTGTAACACGCGCACCGAAGTCATGCTGTTGCCTCATTTCGGCAACAGGTAGCTGGACCACGCGGCACGAAGCGGCCGGTTCCGGGATCATTGAGAGGAAGTACACCATATGAAGAGCCTGAACAGCAACGCATACCGCCTTTCGGTCATGGCCGCAGGCGTGGTCGGCTTTCTGGGCGCTGAGCTTCCCGCTGCTTCGGCACAGCAGCAACAGCAGATTCCGCAAGGCTGGTTCAAGGCCTGCACCAAGCAGGAAGATGTCGATATCTGCAACGTCCAGAACATTGTTACCGCCGGCAACGGCCAGCTGGTTACCGGCGTCAGCCTGATCGAGCTCAAAGGCAAGGTGAATCGCAAGGTGTTCCAGGTGACGGTTCCGACCGGCCGTCTGGTGCCTCCCGGCATCGGCCTGCAGATCGACACCGGCAAGGCGCAGAAGCTCGACTATGTGATCTGCTTCCCCGACCGCTGCGTGGCCGAAGTGCCGCTCACCGACCAGCTCGTCTCGTCCTTCAAGAAGGGCCAGGCGATAACGCTCACCTCGGTCAATTTCCAGAACCAGCCCAACCCGATCAAGGTTGCGCTGACCGGCTTCAGCGGCGCCTATGACGGCCCGGCGCTGCAGCAGTCTGACATCGAAGACCGGCAGAAAAAGCTGCAGGACTTCGTGACCAAGAACAACCAGGACTTCGCCAAGAAGCTCAAGGAAGAGCAGGACAAGGCGAAAGCCGCCAACTGATCACCGGGGCTTTCCCGGGCCATGAAAAAAGCGGGGCATGCCCCGCTTTTTATTGCCCCCGCGTCAGTGCCGCGACTGGCGTTTCGGCTGGTAGCGGCCGTCGGGCCGCTTGTCGAACATCTCGCCGATCTGCGGATGCCGGACCGGTTCGCCCGACTGGTCCTCGAGCAGGTTCTGCTCGGACACATAGGCGATGTATTCCGTCTCCGAGTTTTCGGCCAACAGATGGTAGAAAGGCTGGTCCTTGCGCGGCCGCACGTCGGCCGGGATCGCCTCGTACCATTCCTCAGTGTTGGCGAATTGCGGATCGACATCGAAGATCACGCCGCGGAACGGAAACAGCCGGTGGCGGACCACCTGTCCGATCGAGAATTTGGCCGTTTTCATCGTACTCACCACTTAAGTCTCTAAAGCAATTCCAGGAAAAGTGCGTAGCGGTTTTCCGTCCGGAATTGCGTAGAACAAATACCTAGAGCGGGTCGGCGACCCTATCAAAAGCTGGACCGCTCTAAGTGACGCGAAGACGCCCTAAGACCTTGAATCTACACATCCCGCCATCAAAATCGAGCCCGACTTTAGGGTGGGTGCCTATTTGGCGCAGACGCCCGGTCAATTCAATCCCGAAGCGCTTGACGCCTTGTCAAGCAACGGACCAGCCGGCAAAGAGGTTTCGGAACGGGCAAGAATGTCCGATGCCTTCGGTCTGATTTACCGGCGGACCTGTTTCCTCAGGCCTCCGGCCAGCGCCTGAAAGCCGCTGCCGGGCCGCAGCCCCTCACGCATGAAGAAGGCGCGCAGCGGTGCGAAGCTGCCAAGCACGCTGAGGCCGGCGCTGCGCGCCATCTGCGCCGGCAGCATGTCCGACAGCAGCGACCTGTTGAGCAGATTGACCGCGCCGCTACGCGCCAATATGTCGGGTCGCCGCCTGGAATCATAGGCCGCAAGGCTCATTCTGGAGCCTGGATCGGATCGATTTTCGCAAGCGATTCCAATCAGGTCGTCGATATCCCTGATACCGAGATTGAGACCTTGGGCGCCGATCGGCGGGAAAACATGCGCGGCTTCACCGACCAGCGCGACGCGGTTCTGCGCGAAACGCCCGGGGGACGCCGCCGACAGAGGGTAGACCTGCCGGCCAGGCTCAACGGACACCCGGCCCAGCATCGACTGCATCTGCTCTTCGACGCGCTGCGAAAGCGTGTCGTCATCGAGTGCCGCAAGCTCTTTCGCCGTCTCCGGTTTCACCACCCAGACAAGGCTGGAGCGGCTACCGGGCAGGGGAACCTGCGTGAACGGACCGGTTTCGGTGTGGAATTCGGTCGAGGTGAAGGCATGCTCGCTGCGATGGCCGAAATTGAGGACGAGCGCTGCCTGCGGATAGGGTCGCACGGAGGCCGGGATGCCTGCCGCCTCGCGCGCCGGCGACAGACGGCCGTCGGCGGCAACCGCCAGCGATGCCGAAACCTCGCTGCCATCAGCCAATGTCGCATGGGCATGGCCGGCGTCGAGGCGCCAGCTCTCCACCATTAACTTCCGCCAATCGATGTCGGAATGCGCGGCAACCGCCTTGGCAAGCGCGGGAAGGAGGGCGCTGTTGGGCAGGTTCAGGCCGAACTGCTCCTCCCCGATTTCCGTCGCGCGGAAGGTGACTGTCGGGCTGCGGATCAGTCGGCCGGTTGCATCAACGATGCGCATCACCTTCAGCGGGGCCGCCTTCGGTCTGAGATCGGCAAGCACGCCCAGCCGCTCGAGCACGGCGAGGGCAGGGTTCATCAGCGCGGTGGTGCGCCCATCGGAAGCGCCAGCTTCCGGGCCGACCAGGGTCACCGGAAAGCCTGCTTCGGCAAAGCCGAGTGCGGCGATCAGCCCGGCCGGGCCGCTGCCGGCAACCAGTATCCGTCCTGTTTCCTGATGGTCCAATTTCGGCTTCCGGATCGCAATTGAGGCCCAACCGGCCGCCAATCTGTATAGGCCCGATCATGCGGCTTGATCAACGCGGCGATTCGGCCCATTTCGGTTGCCATGAGCGACGACTTCAGCCATCTCGACCGGGCCGGCCGCGCCACGGCAAGCGTCGCGCGCAATCCCCGGCTGATGGTGACCGTCAGCGTCGGTATAGGCATCGTCATTGCCTGGGCCATTCTTGGCGCTATGGCGATCCGCGGCGCCGAAACCCGCCTTGCCGGCGCCGATGCGCCCGGCGATACAGTGCTCAGATATCTGCCGCGGCTGCCGCTGCCGGATTTTCTCGACCGGTTCTTCGCGCTTTGCCTCGCGCCTGCGCCGCTTGCCGGAGCAACAGGGATCCAGGCGCTGGCGCTGATAGTGATGTGGTTCCTGATGGCCGTGGCGACGATGCTGCCTTCGGCGGCACCCATGATCCGTACCTATTGCGAGATCGCCGACACAGCGCGGATCAAGGGCGAGCCGGTCGTCCACCCGCTTGTTCTGGTCGCCGGCTACCTCGGCACATGGCTGGTTGCGTCGGCGCTGTTTGCCGCGCTGACGCTGGGCGTTCACGCATTCGCCGCGTCCGGGCAGATGCTCGATCCGGCGGTTGGAATTGCCGGCGCGCTCGCCTTGCTGATTGCCGGCCTCTACCAGTTCAGCGGCCTGAAGGAAGCCTGCCTGACAAAGTGCCGGAACCCGTTCTCGGTCCTGTTTGCGAACTGGAGCGCAAAACCCTTGCGCATCTTCAGGCTCGGCATGGAGCAAGGCGTCTGGTGCCTTGGCTGCTGCTGGGCGCTGATGTTGGTGATGTTCGCCGTGGGCGCCATGAACATCTTCTGGATGGCGCTGATCGGCCTGTTCACCCTGATCGAAAAACAGACAACAGGCAGGATGCCAAGCCGGGTTGCCGGTGCGATACTGCTTGTGTGGGCAACCGCGCTGCTATTAGTCTCGGACTGAGGGGGGAGAGAGTTCGATGAACGACCGAGGCTGGGCAATGAAGGGAGAGCTCGTACTCTCCTGCAATTGCACGGTTTTTTGTCCTTGCGTGTTGTCTCTCGGCGGCCATCCGCCGACTGAGGGCTATTGCCAGACCTGGGCGGGATTCCGCATCGACGCCGGCCATTTCGGCGAGGTCGACCTCTCCGGCCTCAATCTCGGGCTGATCATGGAAATCCCCGGCTATATGAGCCGCGGCAACTGGACGGCCGGCCTGTTCATCGACAAGCGCGCCTCGGTCTACGCGGTCAAGGCGCTGACCAAGATCTTCACCGGCAAGGCCGGCGGAACCACCTCGCTGCTCTCCATCCTCGTCGGAAAGTTCCTCGGCGTCGAACAGGTGCCGATCACCTATGAGACGCGTGACAAGACGCGCATCTTCCAGATACCGAAGATCATCGACGGGGCGGTGACGCCGGTTCCCGGCAAGGATCGCGAGAAGGACACGGTGATCAGCAATTCCGAATACTGGATCGCGCCGGAAATCATCGTCGCGAAGTCCGACAAGAGCAAGATGCGGGCTTTCGGCCGCAACTGGAACTTTGCCGGCCGCTCGGCCGAAATCTGCAAACTGGACTGGCGGGGCCCGTGAGCAAGAACACATCGGCAAGGAAAGCGGCCAAGAAAATCGCAGACCGAATTCCGCGGCCGAAAAAGAAAGTCACCTGGCCCCAGGCGCGCGCGTTTTCGGTCCATCTGTTGACGGCGTCGGGCTCGTTCCTGGCCTTCCTGTCCTTGGTCGCGGCAAGCGAGCAGCGCTGGACGGCGATGTTCTGGTGGCTCGGCCTGGCACTGTTCGTCGATGGCATCGACGGGCCGATCGCCAGGAAGCTCGAGGTCAAGGAAATCCTGCCGACCTGGTCGGGCGAAATGCTCGACAACATCATCGACTATGTCACCTATGTGCTGATCCCGGCCTTCGCGCTCTACCAGCGCGGCTTTATGGGCGAAAAGCTGTCGTTCCTGTCGGCAGCCATCATCGTCGTATCCAGCGCCATCTACTACGCCGACACCGGCATGAAGACGAAGGAGAATTTCTTCAAGGGATTTCCGGTCGTCTGGAACATGGTGGTGTTCACGCTGTTCGTCATCGAACCGGGGCAATGGGTTTCCTTCGGCGTGGTGGTGGCGGCCGGCATTCTCACCTTCGTGCCGATCAACTTCATCCATCCGGTGCGCGTGGTGCGGCTGCGGCCGATCAATCTCGGCATGACGCTGCTGTGGTGCGCCTTCGGCGCGCTGGCGCTGGCGCAGGCCGCGCTCGCCGCCTTCTACGACCAGATCGGCGTGCTCGGCGAACAGGTCAGCGACTTCACCAAAATCGGCATCACCGTGACCGGACTTTACCTCGCAAGCATCGGCGCTATCATGCAGTTCTTTCCAAATCTCGGCGCCAAGCCCGGCGCCGGAGAGACTGACCCCAAAGACTGACAGCCGCCCCAGGCGAGCCGTCCCAAGAGAGACCAATCGATGCCCAAAGCAGTCCGTATCCACGCCCATGGCGGTCCGGAGGTTATGACATATGAGGACGCCGATCCGGGGCAACCCGGCGCGGGACAGATCCTGGTCAGGCACACCGCGATCGGACTCAATTTCATCGACGTCTACCATCGCTCGGGCCTCTATCCGCCGCCCGGCGGCTTTCCGCTGATCCCAGGCGGCGAGGCGGCCGGCGAGGTGCTGGAAGTCGGTGCAGACGTCGACTGGCTGAAGCCAGGCGATCGCGTCGCCTATGCCGTTAATGTCGGCGCCTATGCCGAACAGCGCGTCATTGCCGCCGACCGCGTCGTGAAAGTGCCAGACGGCATCAGCGACGAGCAGTCCGCGGCCATGATGCTCAAGGGCATGACGGCCCAGTACCTGCTGCGCCGTACCTTCAAGGTGAAGGCCGGCGACACAATCCTGTTCCATGCCGCCGCCGGCGGTGTCGGCCTGATCCTGGGACAATGGGCCAAGCATCTCGGTGCGACGGTGATCGGCACCGCCAGTTCCACCGACAAGATCGAACTCGCAAAGGCGCATGGCTTCGATCATGTCATCAACTACAAGGAGCAGGACTTCGTCGCCGGCGTTGCCGCCATAACCGGTGGCAAGAAATGCGATGTTGTCTACGATTCCGTCGGCAACGATACATTTCCGGCCTCGCTCGACTGCCTGAGGCCGCTCGGCACGTTCGTCAGCTTCGGCCAGTCGTCCGGGCCGATCCCGCCGTTCTCGATGTCGCTGCTGGCGCAGAAGGGTTCGCTGTTCGCCACAAGGCCGACACTGTTCGTCTACAATGCCAAGCGCGAGGACCTTGAAGCCTCTGCCGCGGCATTGTTCGACGTCGTGCTCAGCGGAGCGGTCGAGATCAGGATCAACCAGCGCTATTCGCTGAAGGACGCAGGCAGGGCGCACTCCGACCTGGAAGGGCGCAGGACGACGGGCACGACCATTCTCGTTCCCTGACAGAATGTCGTGGTTTTCAGTGCTCCAAGGCCGCGACAGGCGCTAGTCGTCCCGAAGAGCCGGCCGCCGTCTTCCTCGACTTTGCGGGGTACTTTTTTACTGCTTGAGTTTCCGCTGAAATTCTTGAAGCTCTTTCAAGTCGTGTGCCGCTTTCCGACGAGAGGCGGCAGCGCATACCATGCTTGCGGGAACACAGAACATATCTGGCAAACCAGATGGGAGGCACTGTGAGTGCAAATCATGACGGCACGACCCTGCTTGAGGTTCGTGGACTGACCAAGATATTCGGCACGCTTACGGCGTGCGACCATGTCGATCTCAACATCGCCAAGGGTGAGATCCACGCGTTGCTCGGCGAAAACGGCGCCGGCAAGTCGACGCTAGTCAAGATGCTGTTTGGCTCGCTCGAGCCAAACTCGGGCGAGATCTTCTGGAATGGCCAGGCGGTTAGGATCGCCAGTCCGGGCGCCGCCAAGAAACTCGGCATCGGCATGGTTTTCCAGCATTTTTCGCTGTTCGAGGCGTTGACGGCGGCCGAGAACATCGCGCTGTCGCTGGACGACGGCTCGCCGATCAGCAGCATTGCCGCTAAAGCGAGGGCGCTTTCCTATAGCTACGGCCTGCCGCTCGACCCGGAATCGCTGGTTGGCGACCTCTCGGTCGGCGAACGCCAGCGCATCGAGATCATCCGCTGCCTGCTGCAGACGCCGCAGCTCGTCATCCTCGACGAACCGACCTCCGTGCTGACGCCGCAGGAGGCCGACAAGCTGTTCGAAACGCTCGAGCGGCTGCGCTCGGAAGGCAAATCCATCCTCTACATTTCGCACCGGCTGGAAGAGGTGAAGCGCATCTGCGACCGCGCCACCGTGCTGCGTCACGGCAAGGTCGTTGGCCACTGCAATCCGCGCCAGGAGACCGCGTCGTCGCTGGCCCGCATGATGGTCGGCAACGAGGTGAAGGCTGTGGTGCGTGCCCCGGCAGAAGGCATCGAGACCGCGCCGGCACTGCTCGATATCCGTGCGCTGACCCGCAAGCCGGCAACGCCGTTCTCGATCCCGCTCAAGAACATCAATCTCAGCGTGCGCGCCGGCGAGGTGATCGGCATCGCAGGTGTGGCCGGCAACGGCCAGGGCGAATTCTTCGAATCCGTCTCCGGCGAGGTGCTGCAGCAGGACGCCGCCTCGGTGCGCATTCGCGGCAAGGACGCCGGCGGCCTCACCATCACCGGCCGGCGGCTGATGGGCGCTGCTTTTGTGCCCGAAGAGCGGCTTGGCCATGGTGCGGCACCGCGCATGAAGCTTTCGGAAAACCTGCTTCTGTCGCGCCACGCCACCGACGGCAAGGCCTTTGTCGGTCCCGGCGGCATGGTCAAAAGCGCTGCGGTCTACGCTGCTGCCCAACGCATCATCGAAGCGATGGACGTTCGCAAGAGCGCGCCGGATCCGGAAGCCGCGGCACTTTCCGGCGGCAATCTGCAGAAATTCATCGTCGGCCGCGAGCTCGACCGCAGGCCGAGCGTGATGGTGGTCAACCAGCCGACCTGGGGCGTCGACGCCGGTGCGGCCGCGCATATCCGCCAGACCCTGATCGAACTGGCGCGCAGCGGCTCGGCGGTGCTGGTGATTAGCCAGGACCTCGATGAACTGTTCGAAATTTCGGACGCCATTGCGGTCATGCACAATGGCCAATTGTCCAAGCCGCTGCCGATCGCCGAAGCCACATTCGAGAAGATCGGACTGCTGATGGGCGGTGCCGAACCCGGCCACGCCGAACACACGCTGGAGACGGCATGATGCGCCTCGAACTCGTCAAACGCCCGCAGCGCTCGATGCTGTTTTCGGCGCTGTCGCCCTTCCTCGCCTTCGGGCTGACCATCATCGCCGGCGCCATCATGTTCGCGCTGCTCGGCGTCAATCCGTTGAGCGCGTTTCGGATCTACTTCATCGAGCCGATCAGCCAGGTCTGGCAACTGCATGAGCTGGCGATCAAGGCAGCACCCTTGATCCTGATCGCGGTCGGTCTGTCGGTTTGCTACAAGGCCAATATCTGGAACATCGGCGCCGAGGGCCAGTTCATCCTGGGCGCCATTGTCGGCTCGATGATCCCGGTGCTGTTTCCCGAGTTCGAGGGACCGCTGGTGCTGCCGCTGATGTTGTTGTTTGGCATGGTCGGCGGCGCTGCCTATGCGGCAATCCCGGCTTTGCTCAAGACGCGCTTTGGCACCAACGAGATCCTGACCAGCCTGATGCTGGTCTATGTCGCGCAGCTATTCCTCGACTGGCTGGTGCGCGGTCCCTGGCGCGATCCGCAGGGCCATGGCTTCCCGCAGACCGTTCAGTTCAACGACTCGGCTATCCTGCCGGAATTGATGCCGGATGCCGGCCGCGCCAACTGGGGCTTCGTCTTCGCGCTGGTCGCGGCGGTGGCGATCTGGATCCTGATGAGCCGCATGCTGAAGGGTTTCGAGGTCCGCGTGCTCGGCTCGAGCCCCAGGGCAGGGCGCTTCGCCGGCTTCGGCCTCAACCGCATGGTTTTCTTCGCCTTCCTGCTGTCGGGTGCGCTGGCCGGACTTGCCGGCATCTCGGAAGTCTCCGGCGCCATCGGCCAGCTGCAGCCGGTCATTTCACCCGGCTACGGCTTCACCGCCATCATCGTCGCCTTCCTCGGCCGGCTCAATCCGCTCGGCATCGTCGCCGCGGGCCTGGTGCTGGCGCTGACCTATCTCGGTGGCGAGGCGGTGCAGAGCGCGCTCGGCATCTCCGACAAAGTGGCGCGTGTGTTCCAGGGCATGCTTTTGTTCTTCGTGCTCGGCTGCGACACGCTCATTCACTACCGCATTCGTCTGATCGGATTGGCCGCGCCGAAACTAGAGGCCGCGCCGAAGTTGAAGGAAGCCCGCTGATGGACATCACCGTCAACATCCTTTTGACCATCGCCACGGCGGCCACGCCGCTGCTGATCGCAGCGATCGGCGAACTGGTAGTCGAACGCTCCGGCGTGCTCAATCTCGGCGTCGAAGGCATGATGATCATGGGTGCGGTCGGCGGCTTTGGCGCCGGCTACCTCACCGGATCGCCATGGATCGGGCTGCTCGCGGCGGTCGCCATGGGCGCCGTGTTCTCGCTGCTGTTTGCCGTCATGACGCTGTCTTTAGCCACCAACCAGGTGGCGACCGGCCTGTCGCTGACGCTGCTCGGCCTCGGACTGTCCGGCATGATGGGAACCAGCTTCGTCGGCCAGCCCGGCGAGCGACTGCCCAACCTCGACATTCCCGGCCTGACGTCAATCCCGGTCATCGGCAGGCTGCTGTTTGGCCAGGACCCGATCTTCTACATCTCGATCGCGCTGACCGCCGCCGTCATGTGGTTCCTGTTCAAGACCCGCACCGGACTGACGCTCCGCTCGATCGGCGACAGCCACACGTCGGCGCATGCGCTTGGCATCAAGGTCATCCGCTACCGCTATCTCGCAGTGATCTTCGGCGGCGCCTGCGCCGGCCTTGCCGGCGGCCACTTGTCGCTGGTCTACACACCGCAATGGGTTGAGAACATGGCCGCTGGACGCGGCTGGATCGCGCTGGCCCTGGTCGTCTTCGCCTCCTGGCGGCCATGGCGGGTGCTGGCCGGCGCCTACATCTTCGGCGCCGTCTGGATCGGCCAGCTTCATGCACAGGCTTTCGGCATTCCGGTGCCTTCGCAACTGCTTTCTTCGCTGCCCTATCTGGCAACTGTCGTGGTTCTCGTTCTAATCTCGCGCAACAAGCGTCTGACGATGATGAACACGCCGGCTTCCTTGGGGCAGCCATTCGTTCCGGATCGTTGACAATAACAAAGACGGGAAGCTCCAAGGCTTAACTCAGAGAGGTAACACAATGAAAAAACTGCTTATTGCCCTGATGACCACGACTGCCGCCATGTCGCTGGCGGTAACCGCCGAGGCCGCGGACAAGTTCAAGGCCTGCTGGGTTTATACCGGCCCGATCGGCGACTTCGGCTATTCCTACCAGCATGACCAAGGCCGCCTCGAAGTGGAGAAGGCGCTCGGTGACAAGGTCGAGACCGCCTATCTCGAGAACGTCTCGGAAGGTCCCGATGCCGACCGCGCTTTCGAGCGCCTGGCGCGCGAAGGCTGCAAGCTTATCTTCGGCACCTCCTTCGGCTTCATGGATCCGGAAGTGAAGGTTGCCAAGAAATTCCCCAAGGTGATGTTCGAGCACGCCACCGGCTACAAGACCGGCGACAATCTCGGCATCTACAATGCGCGCTTCTACGAAGGCCGCTATGTGCTCGGCCAGATCGCCGCCAAGGAATCGAAGGCCGGTGTAGCCGGCTACATCGTTTCCTTCCCGATCCCCGAAGTGGTAATGGGCATCAACTCCTTCATGCTCGGCGCGCAGTCGATCAACCCGAACTTTAAGGCCAAGATCGTCTGGGTCAATTCCTGGTTCGATCCCGGCAAGGAAGCCGACGCCGCCAAGGCGCTGTTCGACCAGGGTGCCGACATCATTGTCCAGCACACCGATTCCACCGCCGCCCTGCAAGTGGCCGAAGAGCGTGGCCTACATGGCTTTGGCCAGTCTTCGGACATGATCAAGTTCGCGCCCAAGGCGCAGCTGACCTCGCTCACCGACGATTGGGGTCCGTACTACATCAGCCGGGTCCAGGCCGCGCTCGACGGCACCTGGAAGCCGGGCAATGTCTGGCTGGGCATCAAGGACGGCGCCGTCAAGCTGGCTCCATTCACCAACATGCCCGACGACGTGAAGGCGATGGCCGAGGCGACCACGAAGAAGATCGCCGACGGCTGGAACCCCTTCACCGGGCCGATCGCTAAGCAGGACGGCACGCCGTGGCTGAAGGACGGCGAAGTCGCCGATGACGGTACGCTGCTCGGCATGAATTTCTACGTCAAGGGCGTCGACGACAAGCTGCCGCAGTAAGCATCGGAAAAATCAAACAAAAAGGGCGCCGCGAGGCGCCCTTTTTATTCGGCGGCTTGCGCAGAGGCGCGACGAAATCGCGCCAGCGTAACCTCAACCGCGCGGCCAAGCCAGGTCATGAGCATGCGTTGGACCGGCCGCTCGACATAGCGCCAGATCGCCCATGAAACAAAGAGCATGAGTGCAACGCAGCCAAAAGCGGCGGCCCATTTGCCGACCAGTGGTCCGGCGGCATTGATCGCGAGATAGCCGATGTTTTGATGCAGAAGGTAGAGCGGATAGGTCAACCCGCCCAGCGCCAGCGTCAGCGCGGATGGCTGGACATGGCTGCGCAGCAGAACGCCGCAGATCAGCATGGCATGCATCGCGAAATTGGCGATCACGAGATGGGGCTGCGAAACGGCAAGGCCATATTCGTTCAGCATCCAGTCCCGAGTCACCGATACCGTGCCGCAGGATAGCAGGAAGGAGGCTGCGAGCAGCAGCAGGGCTACCTGTGAACGACCATGCGCATGGATATGGTGGACCAGCACGCCGGCGGCGAAGAACGGGCCGAACTCGGTGATCAACAGCATCCTTATTGCGCGACTACCGATGAAGAACTCGTTCAACGCCGAGATTGCCAGCCAGATGAAGATCAACTGCAGCTTGCGTTTCTGGAAGACGCCCGTGAACAGAGCGAGCGTCACCCATCCATAGAACACCAGTTCAAGGACGATCGACCAGTAGACGCCGTCCATGAACGGCTGGCCGAAGGCCGGCGCAAACATGGACAGATTGGCTGCATATTGCGCGAAGGAGATTGAAAACAGAGGGGCACCGACCGAGGCGACGACGATGAAGGTGATCGTCATGCAAGTGAGGAAGCCCGGATAGAGACGCACAAAGCGCGCCATCGCAAACTGCTCCCAGTTGCGGCCTTCCGCCGACCAGGCGATGACGAAGCCACTGATCAGAAAGAACAGATTGACGCCAAGATAGCCGTAGATGGCGAGTGTCGCTACCAGCGGATAGCCCTCGACGAGAGCGCCGCCGGAGGCCGCGCCGCGAAAGAAATAGTGGAAGATGACGACAGCCTGCGCCGCCGCCAGCCTCAGCAGGTCCAGCGTCGCGATATAGTCCTGCCGCGCCGGTTTGACGTGCATGCGAACCCCCGCATTGACAGTTTGAAACCATTAATGCGGATCGCGGCTGAATGGGTTAAGGCGCCGAAACTATCGCCGGTTGCAGTAAATGCGGCGAGGTTGAAACGACGTCAGACAGCCGAGCCGTAGAGGTCGCAGGCGTCGCGCGGTCGATCTTGAAGGATCGCTCGACGGTCTTTCGCCAAGTGTTTGAGGCCCGCCTGGCGCCGGCCGTTTTTGTGCGTTCCATGTCTTCGCGCCCCAGGCGCAATGACACGGCTCCGTGACCGCCTTCACATACTTCAATGGCTTTTGCTTCCATGCTGATTACGCGGCCCGGATTAAATCGGCCGGCGTGACAAGCGTCAGCAGGGGGAAGTCTCATGCAATTGAACAAAAAACTCTTAGCGATCATCGGGAAACGCATTCCCGCCATCTACGACGTCATCCCGCGCGGACCACAGGGGCGGCTTGTGCAAATCGCACTCAATCCTCAGCCGCTCCCGCCTCACGAACTGGGCGCCGCGATCGCCGACGAATTCGTCCGCTGCGCGTGGTTCGCCGAGCGAGGCGGGCTCGATATGCAAGCGTTGTTGAGCGACCTTGACGATTGGTGCCCGACGCGACAGAAGATACCGAAGCTTCCCCCGTGGTGGGGGCCATTTCCAGATCCGGAGCCGCGACCCGATTGGTTCGTGGACTATCATTTAGGATTTGCCGCACGCCTGTCGGTAGTCGCGGCCGAGTCGACGGGCTTGCGACTGGACAAGACCCTCGATCAGGTGATCGATCGGTCCCTGGCTGCAATCGAGGCGGTGAAGCTCTGACGAAACGCAACACAGACTACCGAGGGGTGTGCCAAAAATCTGAAGGCGCCGGGGAGGCGCCCTTTCGGCGGCTTCCGGCCTCGCAGGGAAGTGGTGAACCGCACCGGCCCACCGTAGATCCTGATCCGGATTCATATTGCCGGTTCGAAAATGTTGATTCTAAACCGCCGAGCCATAGAGGTCATAGGCATCGGCTCGGTCGATCTTGACGGTGACGAGGTCGCCGGCGCGCAGCGGACGGCGCGACTGGATATGCACCGAACCGTCGATCTCCGGCGCATCGTATTTGGTGCGGCCCTTGGCAGACGTGCCATGCGCCTCATCGATCAGCACCGGCAGGCGCTTGCCGACCTTCTTGGCGAGCTGCGTCGCCGAGATCTTCTGCTGGCGCTGCATGAAGCGGTGCCAGCGCGCTTCCTTGATCTCTTGCGGCACCTGTTCGAGGCCGAGATCGTTGGAGCGCGCGCCCCTGACCGGCTCGTATTTGAAACAGCCGGCACGGTCGATCTTGGCCTCGTCCAGCCAGTCGAGCAGCATCTCGAAATCCTCGTCCGTCTCGCCGGGAAAGCCGACGATGAAGGTCGAGCGTATGGCGAGATCCGGGCAGACCTCGCGCCAGCCGCGAATGCGCTCCAGCGTCTTTTCGCCGTGTGCCGGCCGGCGCATGTTCTTCAGCACCTGCGGCGAGGCGTGCTGGAACGGAATGTCCAGATAAGGAAGGATTTTTCCCTCGGCCATCAGCGGGATGACGTCAGCGACATGCGGGTAGGGGTAGACATAGTGCATGCGCACCCAGATGCCGAACTTGCCGAGTTCCTCCGATAGGTCCAGGAACTTCGCCCGCACCTCGCGGTCGCCGAACATGCTGGTCTGGTACTTGATGTCGATACCGTAGGCGCTGGTGTCCTGCGAGATGACGAGAATCTCCTTGACGCCTGCCTTGGCCAACTTCTCGGCCTCGCGCAGCACGTCGGCCGCCGGGCGCGAGACGAGATCGCCACGTAGTGCGGGAATGATGCAGAAGGTGCAGCGATTGTTGCAGCCCTCCGAAATTTTCAGATAGGCGTAGTGGCGCGGCGTCAGCTTGACACCCTGCGGCGGCAGAAGATCGATATAGGGGTCGTGGCTCGGAGGTGCCGCCTCGTGCACCGCCGCCATCACGCTCTCATAGGCCTGCGGCCCGGTGATGGCGAGGACATTGGGGTGCTTTTCGCGGATGACATCGGGCTCGGCGCCGAGGCAACCGGTGACGATGACCCGTCCATTTTCCGACAGCGCGGAACCGATGGCGTTGAGCGACTCGTCGCGAGCCGAATCGAGGAAGCCGCAGGTGTTGACGACGACGAGATCGGCGCCGTCATGCTTGCGCGCGATCTCGTAACCTTCGGCGCGCAGGCGCGTGATGATGCGTTCCGAATCCACCAAGGCTTTCGGGCATCCAAGACTGACGAAACTGACGCGGGGGGCTGCGGACATTTGCGGTTTCCAATGGACGCGGGCCGGAAACCCTGAGGTCCGGCCCGGAAGTCCCAATACATATCGATCTTTTGGGCTCTCGCGGGAGCCTGATTTGCGCGGCGCAATAGCACAGTTCCGCAGTCAAGCAAACCGGCGAACGGCTTTGCACGATGCGAGCCGACCGCCCTGCAGGGCGACCAGGCTCAATGGTGGCTCGGTCCGAACCAGGGCGCCAGGAACGCAAACTGTTCGGGGAACTGCTGCACGGCACCATCCAGAAACATCTTCACCGCGACGTAGAGGATGATCAGGAGGCCGATATAGGCAATCCAGCGGTACTTATGCAGGAGCCTTGCGACAAACGAAGCGGCGAAGCCCATGAGTGCAATCGACAGCGCCAGGCCGATGATCAGCACCGTCGGATGGTCCATTGCCGCCCCTGCGACTGCAAGGACGTTGTCGAGCGACATTGAAACGTCGGCAATGACGATCTGCCACGCCGCCTGGGCGAAGGTCTTGCGCGGTCCCTTGCTGCCAATCATTCCGTCCTTGTCGTAGTCGACATTGGACAGCGATTCCGTCGCATCATGTTCCTGCTCGTGGGTGACACGCAGCTCGCGCCACATCTTCCAGCACACCCAAAGTAGCAGCAAACCGCCGGCGATGAGGAGCATGGGGCCGATGGCGAGCAGCCACTGCGTGATCAGGGCAAAGAAGATGCGAAGCACGGTGGCCGCCGCGATGCCGACGAGAATCGCCTTCTTGCGCTGGTCGGAGGGAAGGCCGGCTGCGGCAAGGCCGATAACGATAGCGTTATCGCCGGCAAGTACGAGGTCGATGGCGATGACCTGGAGCAGGGCCGAGAGGCCTGCGGCGGTGAAAATTTCCATCGGCTGGAGGCCCTTTGCTGTTCGCCGAGTGTCGGTCGTCGAATATCCAGACGCCCTAACTTGTATGGTTCGTGCGCGTCAAGGGATTGCAGGAGACAATGTCGAACGCCTGCCTTGATACAAGGCAGGCAGCACTGTCGCCGAAGGCCGCCAAAGGCCCGCAAATGCCGGGAAACGGGCTTAGAGAATTCTAGTCGTAGAGGTTGTACTTCGTCCAATCGGACTGCGGAATTTCGTCGCCGATGCGGTAGCGGAGCTGCAGCACCTGCATATGGTCCGGCGCGGTCTGGCACTTGAATTTCAGCCGATACCACTGGCCCTTGCTGCGAAAGGCAGCCCCTGGGCTTCTGATTGCGTCGGTGCCCATTTCCGGGGTCGCGAAGGCGTAGGCGACGACGCGATCCGCCTTGAACTTGCGGTCGTCGTGGGAAATCCGGTCCAGCACCTCTGCATCGCAACGCTGTTCGAGCCGGGTCTGTGGATCGAGTTTCAGCAGGCCGGCGCGTAGCGCGCTATCCATCGCGCTGGCCGGCCACGCCAGCATCATGGACGCCAGCACCATAAGGCAGAGCTTTTTCATGGGCGCGACAAGCAGCATATTTCGTCCGAGAAATCAACCAAGCGCGATCGCAAGCTTTGCCTCGAAACCATCGGGGAAGCAGGCGCGGAACGGCCTGACGGCAGGCGTCAAGTTCAACTCGCCTGCCAATTCCGCATGGTGTATATTCGCCTCCAACACCTTCGCAGAAGGCGCTTGTTCGCGGGCAAGGATGATCTCCCGCTACAGCGTCTGGCCAGTCGCCACAGGGTGATTTGGATGTGAGATTGATCACATCTCACGCGCAACAGATGCGAGATGATGCGCTCCGATCCGTGACGTCAGCACTGGAGGCGGCAATGCGGGCAAAAATTTCGATCTTCATTCTGGCGGCAGCGCTGGCGGCGTCGAGTTCGTCGCTTGCCGACCCGGTCCAGTCGTCGGAAGACATCATCAAGTTTTTCGCCAAGACGTCCGATCTGGGCGCGTCGCGTGGAATATGCGTTGGCGCCCAGGATCAATGCGAGAGCAAGACCGAAGCGCCGGCGGCAAGCGGTCTCGATATGTTGATCAATTTCAACCTGAATTCCGCCGAGCTGTTGCCTGAAGCACGCGCCAAACTCGGCGAATTCGCCAAGGCGCTGAAAGACAACCGCCTGAAGACACACAATTTCGTCGTTGAAGGCTATACCGACGCTTCGGGCGCGCCGGCCTACAACGATCGCCTGTCGGAGCGGCGGGCTCAGTCGGTGACGGCATTCCTTTTGTCGAGCGGAATAGAGCCGGCACGCGTCAAGGCAGTCGGCCTTGGCGCGACCAATCCGCGCGTTCCCGACCCCTACGACCCGGTCAACCGCAGGGTCGAAATGCGGCTAAGCGTGCAATAGGCGATAGGACCGCTGGCGTTCGCCGGCCGATGCCTGCCAAATGGCAGGCTTGGGTTCTCTAGAGCGGTTCAGGCATTGACAGAATCGGAGGGGATTCCCGTTTTGGCTGATTTGTGATTCAAGATGCTGGCTGGATCGGAGGCCAGCATCGGATGACGCGACCTCTTTCGAATGATCTTCGTGAGCGTGTTGTTGTGGCGATCGAGGCCGGCGAAAGCT
>NZ_QZWZ01000051.1 GCF_003601975.1 Mesorhizobium waimense | reverse complement strand
ACGTCCCTGCCGGGACGTAGGTCGGGCCATTCCGCTATCGTGGGTTGCAGGTGCGTAACGTCCACGCAAACTGCGTTAATTACATTGGAAGGCCTCGCCTTGCGAATATCCATAATGCGGCGAACAGGATGTCGACCGCGAAGACAACCATGCCTCCCGGCAAACGATCATCAACAGCGCGAAGAAGACCAGGCCGCGCGATCGTAACATCGCCTCCTGTTCGCTGTCTGTCCAAAAAAACAGCAATGGCGTCTTCGGGCTATTCAAAAAAGACTTGATCAATGATCTGCGATTAGACAACCACGATACATGATGGCCGTTCATAAATCCTCCGCATCAATGCGCTACGTCTCCAGGCTTCCCCGCGGTTCCGACCAACAGAAGAGATTTGGCGCGTCAAACTCCAAGCCAGGCTCAGGAACGGCCGGTGTCCGACAATCCTGATCTAAGAAACGCTGCCGACCCGCCGGACACTGAAGGGGGATTGATATTGCGAGCCTGGAGCAACGAGGCATGAGAACGCTGGTTATTGGGGGATCCGGATTCGTCGGACACGCGGTGGTGCGTGCCTTGGTCGCCGAAGGGCACGCGGTGAGCGTGCTCAATCGGCGTACTCGCCCGCTCATCGGAGTCGAACAGCTGATCGCCGACCGCAACGACGCCAAAGCCGTCACGAGCGCCTTACTCGACCGGGAGTTCGACTGTGTCATCGACACCAACGCTTATACCGGCGAGCAGGCTCGCATCATGGTGACGGCTTTGGCCGGGCGGGTCACGCGGGCGGCAGTCATCTCGAGCGCCGCGGTTTATTCCGATGGGGCGGCGACCCCAGCGCGGGAAATCGCCCCGGCCGGTGGCGGGTCAGCCTGGGCCGAGTACGGGCGCGGCAAGGTCGAGGTTGAAGAGGTCTATCGCGAGGCGCGCTTCCCGTTTGCGCGACATTTCGCCCACCTTACATATTCGGCCCCAACAACGATCTCGATCGCGAAAGCTGGTTTTTCCGACGCATCCGGCATGGGCGCCCGGTTCTGGTGCCCGGTTCCGGCAGCTCAGTTTATCAGTTTCTGCATGAAGACGATCTCGGCGCGGCCATCACGACCTGGTTGTCCAGAACCAAGGATGCACTCGGGCCGATTTTCGCTGCCTACAATCTCGCCGATCCTGAGTTGGTGACATCGGCCGGGCTGACCGTACTTCTGGCGCGCGTCGCGGGCCGAGAGGTCAAGATGCATTGCGTCGGCTCGGCGGCTGGCGAGCGAAGGCCAAGAGCCTGGTTTCCTTTCCGCAATATCGACTGCGCGGTCGACCCGAGCCGCTTTATGAATGCCTACGGGTGGTCCTCGGCGGTACCGCTGGAGCAGCAGTTTGCCGACGTCTTATCGGCGCTCGAGCGCCGTGGCGCGCTGGCACAGAACGACTGGACGCCGCTTGAGGCGGACTTGTTGGAAATCTTGTCCTGAGATGTTCGCGATCTATTGCCAGCAGTTGGACGGAGGAACCGTGACGCGGATGCCGGTCCCTTCGCCATAGGCACTCAGTTGCGCTGACGCTGCAGGCAATCGCGACGTCGGCGCAATCACCACGGGCCTCAAGCACATCGGCGCAGGGATCCGCGTTTTTTTGACATCGGGAATGTCGCCGTCAATTGCGGCGGGAGTCGAGGAAGGGCTGTCGGTGTCACACCGTCGGCCGTCGCCAGCAGTCTGCTGCCGACGGCTCCGTGTCATTGAAACAAAAGGGCCGCCCGAAGGCGGCAAGATCGGGAGTGCCCGAATCTGCAATGGGATCGACGATCCAGGACGGGCCAAGCTTACCCCACGTCAGCGCAATTGCAATCGGTGCGTCGCCAGCCTTCCTGTTTACGGAATATTAGGCCTGTTTTCGCATCATCGATCCGGGCGGCTGAGTAGTGCGTTCCGCCCGCACCCCATTTCAGTCATGGGGCTGCCAAGCCGCCGGGGCGGTTTACTGCTTCGCAGAAGCGCCGTTTTTCGACCGATCTGTGACGCCAAGACCTTTCAGTGATCTCAGTGATCTCGGTCTCGAGCTGACCGGCAGCTACGGGCTCGCCGAACGATGGCCACTGCTGGGCGCTGCGGTCGCAATAAGACAGCCGGCCAAATCATCATACCGGCTGTCTGCAATCGCCTCAAGAGCGTCTTGACTCTCCTATGCCAGGAGCCTATCCCCCGCGGTGTTAGCACTCGCCATTGATGAGTGCTAACTAATGTCCGGAACCGCCGGGCGTACTGGTTTGTCCGGCTTCGCCGGATAGAGGGACGGTTCTCACCGTTCTCATCGAGGAAGAAAAAATGGCAAAGTCGAAGTTCCGCCCGCTTCATGACCGCGTGGTCGTTCGCCGGGTCGAATCCGAATCCAAGACCGCCGGCGGGATCATCATCCCCGACACGGCAAAGGAAAAGCCGCAGGAAGGCGAGATCATCGCTGTCGGCTCCGGCGCTCGTGACGAAGCCGGCAAGCTCGTTCCGCTGGACGTCAAGGCCGGCGACCGCATCCTGTTCGGCAAGTGGTCGGGCACTGAAGTCAAGCTCAATGGCGAAGACCTTCTGATCATGAAGGAATCCGACATCATGGGCATCATCGGCTGAATATCGGCCTCTCTTTCACCTGAATCTTCATCTTCGGGCTCTCTGCGAGCCCCTGCCAGGAGCTAAACATGGCTGCCAAGGACGTAAAATTCTCCCGTGATGCCCGTGAGCGCATGCTGCGCGGCGTCAACATCCTCGCCGACGCGGTGAAGGTCACGCTCGGCCCCAAGGGCCGCAACGTCGTCATCGACAAGTCGTTCGGCGCCCCGCGCATCACCAAGGACGGCGTCACCGTCGCCAAGGAAATCGAGCTCGAGGACAAGTTCGAAAACATGGGCGCGCAGATGGTCCGCGAAGTTGCTTCGAAGACCAATGACATCGCCGGCGACGGCACCACGACCGCGACCGTTCTGGCGCAGTCGATCGTCCAGGAAGGCCACAAGGCGGTTGCCGCCGGCATGAACCCGATGGACCTGAAGCGCGGCATCGATCTCGCCGTCACCGAAGTCGTCGCCCACCTCACCAAGAACGCCAAGAAGATCAAGACCTCCGAGGAAGTCGCCCAGGTCGGCACCATCGCCGGCAATGGCGACGAGTCGGTCGGCAAGATGATCGCCGAAGCGATGCAGAAGGTCGGCAACGAGGGCGTCATCACCGTCGAGGAAGCCAAGACCGCCGAGACCGAACTCGAAGTCGTCGAAGGCATGCAGTTCGACCGCGGCTATCTCTCGCCCTACTTCGTCACCAACGCCGAAAAGATGGTTGCGGATCTGGAAGACGCCTACATCCTGCTGCACGAGAAGAAGCTGTCCAACCTTCAGGCCATGCTGCCGGTTCTCGAAGCCGTCGTGCAGACCTCGAAGCCGCTGGTCATCATTTCGGAAGACGTCGAAGGCGAGGCCCTGGCCACGCTGGTCGTCAACAAGCTGCGTGGCGGCCTGAAGATCGCCGCCGTCAAGGCGCCGGGCTTCGGTGATCGCCGCAAGGCCATGCTGGAAGACATCGCCATCCTCACCGGTGGCCAGGTCATCTCGGAGGACCTCGGCATCAAGCTCGAGAACGTCGGCCTCAACATGCTCGGCCGCGCCAAGAAGGTGTCGATCTCCAAGGAGAACACCACCATCGTCGACGGTGCCGGCAAGAAGGCCGAGATCCAGGGCCGCGTCGCCCAGATCAAGCAGCAGATCGAGGAGACCACCTCGGACTACGACAAGGAGAAGCTGCAGGAACGTCTCGCGAAGCTCGCGGGCGGCGTTGCGGTGATCCGCGTCGGCGGTGCGACGGAAGTCGAAGTCAAGGAAAAGAAGGACCGCGTCGATGACGCCCTCAACGCGACCCGCGCGGCCGTGGAAGAAGGCATCGTTGCTGGCGGCGGCGTCGCCCTGCTGCGCGCTTCGCTGAGCATCAAGGCGGTCGGCGCCAACTCCGACCAGACCGCTGGCATCGCCATCGTGCGCCGTGCGCTGCAGGCTCCGGCCCGCCAGATCGCGGCCAACGCCGGAGCTGAAGCCTCGATCGTTGCCGGCAAGATCCTCGAGAACAAGGACGCGACCTTCGGCTACAACGCCCAGACCGGCGAATACGGCGACATGATCGCCATGGGTATCGTCGATCCGATGAAGGTCGTGCGCACCGCTCTCCAGGACGCGGCCTCGGTCGCCGGCCTGCTCGTCACCACCGAAGCCATGATCGCGGAGGCTCCGAAGAAGGAGTCGGCTGGCGGCGGCATGCCTGGCGGCATGGGCGGCGGCGGCATGGGCGGCATGGGTGGCATGGGTGGCATGGGTGGCATGGACTTCTAATTGACGAATGATCCCGAAAAGTTGCAGACTTTTCGGATAAGATCATTCGCAATGAGAACTCCATAAAGCACGCCATCAACTGACAATGCTCAACCCGCAAGCGGGTTTGAGGGGCAGCCTGGATTTCTAATCGAACCCATTCAGCCCTCAGATACGGAAAGGGCGGCATCGATGCCGCCCTTTCTTCGTGTCCATTGCGCCGGTTGTCGGCGACCCGCAAGCCGGGGTATGCCCGCCAAGGATTATGCTTATGTTTGGACGGATACTGCCTTTTTTCTTGGGGCTGGCCTTACTGTTGGGCAGCGGCTGCGCGCACAGCGATGATGGTACGGTGATTATTCCGAGATCGCTTGATGCCAGGCGATTCTTTGACAAAGAGCCGCTACGCCTGCGGCGGCAACAGATCGAAACCAGCGTGTTTCCGGTTGCGCCACAGGAGCCGGAACGGCTCAAACCGCGCCGTACGGCTAGTCTCAAGACATCAAACCGACGGGCATCGCCGGCCGCAAGTCCTCCGCTCTCCTCTTCCGAGCCACACAAGCCGCTTGTCTGCAAGAACATCAGCGAGCCCGGCAAGCGGTACCGGGTGGTTTGCGAATAGGACACTTGGTTTGGCCAGCATTCTCCCCCTGCGGTGCCTTCCTGATCAGGTTGTCCAGAGCGACGTCTCCCTTCTTTCCCATGATCCAGTCATTCTATCATTCCCAGCTTCACGAAACGGAACGAGTTTGCCGGCGGCTTCCGCGAAGCGCTTGGCTACCGATCAGAACAGTCTTTGAAAGAAAAGGCCGCGCTCGGCCGCGATCGCAACCGCATGGGCCAAGCTTTTGGCACCCAGCTTGGCCCGTGCCAGATCAAGATGAAATCGGACCGTGCGAGGGGATAGCGACAGTTTCTCTGCGGTCCGTTTGACCTTCTCTCCCCTCGCGTACCATTTCAGGCACTCGATCTCTCTATCGGAGCAGACCGTCCGATGGAGTCGCCTTCCTTGGATTCGACCGATAGCATTGTGAAATTCGCCGGCGAGATGCTGGAGGTCGCGAACCTCGGATTTGAGGAACGCCTGCCACGCCGCTGCGTTCTCGTTGCTCGTCACGCTCAGAATGCCGCGGTCGCCGTCGACACCCCTAACCGGGAACGTGACGCCATGCTTCCCGACACCATGTTGCCTCGCTTCACCAAAGAACGTGCGCACGGCCTTGTCCGATAGGTCGATCTCCTTCCAATCAACCAATGTCACAGCACGCAGCCCGTAGCGAAGCACGGGATCGATGTCGAAAAAATCCTTCTCGATGTAGCGTTTCACCCACTCAGGCGAATAGGTGGTCACACAGAACGGCTTACTCGGTTCCTCGTAAACCGGCCTGACGGTAAGAAAGGCCGCCGTCTCAAGGGCCGTAACTCTCGACAATTGTGTTCAGAAGGTCCGCTGCGTCCGCAGGAGAGGCAACTGCGCGAATACCCTCCGTCATGTCGTGAAAATTTGAGTCAAATTGCGCCATATCCAGCTTGCCTTCTTGCTATCGACGTGCCTCTGCAAGCCAGTCGCGCGGCTATCTAACTACGTTGCTCCTCGCTGGATTCCAGCGTCTCACGTCCTGTCAAAAGTGACAGGCAAAACCGCCAGTATACATAGGTTGCAACCCGCATTATTCCAGATTGGATGACCACAACCCGGCGTGGAGGAAACGCCTTGGATGCGATTGTACTTTCGTCAAACGATGTGGCTCGGCAGACTAACTCCACACGTGCCAACCGCCGTGCATCACATCAGCGTTCCGCAACGGACGACCACGAAATTTGCCGTCTCTGCTCGGAGCTAGAACAATTGGACGCTGACCGGGAAGCTCTTTTTGCTTTCTTCCCTCCGCCTGCGCCGGGCAACCCTGCGCAGAGCAGGCAGTTTTTCACAAAGCTGAACTCGATTACGGCTCGCTATTTAGCGCTCGAACAGCGGCTTCGAGAGGCGCGCAGCGACATCAGGCAAGGCCGCCCACGAAGCCGCTGAGTTCGTCCAGCGGATGCCGCTGCGACCGCCGCGGCATAGCGCGCATTCAGAGTATCGATTGCCTGATGGCCCCGCGTCAGCTCGATACCGAGGCCCTACCCGGCCCATCGGGCGCGGATCCGGATACGAGCACCCTCCTCCCCTCGCGGGATATGAGTGAGAGACACTTGCACAGCGATTTGCAAGATAGTTTACTGACTCAATGAATCTGAAGAGGAGTGGCCCATGGGGAGCCGGCAATCAACTTTTGCTTCGTGCACCTATCGCGGCGTCGACGGCTGCGACCTGGGCCAGACCGCGACGCTGGGAAAGCAGGCGTGGCCTTGTGGCGTTGTCGCCATGGCATAGCTCGTAACCGCCACCTTGAAAAAATGGCTTGTCTGCTTGCCGGTCCGGAAAGACGCAGCTGTCATCGTCGCGCGTTGCGCGACCGGCGAAATGGCCGACGTCGCAGGCCAAATGCTGAAAGCCGGTATAGGCGTCACCCTCCCCGACGATCCCGATCGTCGCATCCGCCTCTACGCCCAGATCGAGCATCAGGCTCGCATAACCCATCGCGGCATTTGGGCCAGCACCTTCCAGATGCCTTGGCTCCACCGGAAATCCTCACCTGCAAACCCATGACCCACGAGCACGACATGCGTTCTTTTCGTCACATCCTCCACCTCGTCGCCTCCGCGGCCTTGCTCGCCGGTTGCGCCGAGCGAGTGCCGGATGCTTCACATTCGGCCGGCCCCGTTTCGGTTACGGACTCCTATTGGAAACCGGATCGCGTCAGTCGCAGCCGGCAAGAATATGCGCCCGACTGGGGCCGCTTCCCGCCGGTCATTACCCAGCGAACCGGCTACCCGACCGAAGCTCAGGCGAATAACGCCTTGCGCCGCTCGCATTGGAGCTCAGTGCCTGTGCGCACGCTCATCACCGAGGAAGGCATCAAGACGATCTCCGTCCCTGCGGAAGCCCCGGACACGATCGCTGCAGGCGTTCGTGTCTTTGCGTGCCGGCCCGGAGCGCTCAACGGCTATACCGGCCGCGTGCAATACTACGAGGGCGCCGTCGTCGCCTGCGCTTCCGACCTCCTGTCTGCCGATGGTCGCGTGCTCGCCCGAGTACCCCTCAATTTCTACTACTGGCAGAAGGCTTGGCGCGTCCAAGACCCGAGGCCGTCCTACAAATCCGTCCCGTGGGCTTATCAGGAACCCTCGCCACCCAAGAGCAAGGGCTGGTTCGGCAACCGCTACTAAGCGGCGGCCGTCACACTGCCGCGTGTCGGCTGGCCAGACGCGCACAGAAGCCGACGGCCAAACCAACGGCAAGGCGCCGGCGTCGCCAAGATTGTCCGCAGCGTATGAGAGGTACGCTACGAGCGGCTTTTACGACGCTCCGGATGTGTCGTCACGCAGCGTGCCGATTCACCACCACGCCTCTTTCGTGCAGATCCCAGTTCAAAGATGGCGACGGCCGTCTTCGGCGACTTCGAGCGTATTGCGTGTGGTCGCGCCAGCAGTCATGGCGACCTTCAGCACGGAGGCCGCACGCTCATCTCCGGCCGAAAATCATGCCTTCCCGCACCTTTCTTTTAGGAAGAACAGGCCCGGCGAGCGACTATTTCAAAGGCACTCGCTATGCGAGATCGATCTGTCGTTCGGCCAAAGTGTTTCGCAAGGCTCTAGAATAGTTCAATCTCGTTCCTGGCGAAATCAGTGTTAGTGCTCGGCATTGCCGACGGTCGCCCACGAAGATTCTGCTGGTATCGTGCGTTCAGCATTCTGGGGGAGCGAGCGGCAGGCCGCACAGCCTCCCAACATCGCAGCTACTTCACGGTCGAGGTCATCTATCGGTTAGGCTCTGCTCTTCTGCTGGGGGCTCGTTTCGTACGAACACGTCCAGCACTTGCGCGATATTGATCCCTGACGGCGATCCGTTGCGCACCATACCCCTCGATACCGCCGAGCGCATGGCTCCAATGACGCAGCATGCCGCGACGAGCGCTGCCACGGCATCGCCGTCGGTCTCGGTCAATAGCTGCTCCGCCAGCGCCCTCGCTCCTCGCGGAATTTGATCGACATCTTCACCACCAAGCGACCACTGACGATTTTCTTCCGTCACGGCGACACCTCCCGGACTGTTCGATTTGACCATTGGCGGCCAAGCTGGCGGAGCGGATCTCCGATCGCCGCTGTCAGTACATGAGACAGCCCGATCGCGATCGCGATCGAGAACGTTGCCGTCGCCGGAGCGCCCAGGAATTGGCCAACGGACCAGTTGAACAGCGCCAGCACCGGCAGATGGATCAGATAGAGCGCATACGAAATGCCTCCTAGGCGGCGCAGAATCCGCCCTGGCCAGTTCACAGAACCATTCCGCAAGGTCGCCCTTGTCACGATCCACCCGCACGTCAGCGCCAGTGCGGCAGTCGCCACGCCATGTGTCGCCGGCGGCAAGATCGCCAGCATGAAGGCCCCGACCGTCATCCAGAACGCCGCTTCCATGTTACCGATCGCCAGCAGGTTTTCCGCCAGCCATGGCCATGCGCTTGTGCCCATGGTTGCTCCGATCGCCAGCCCGACCGCGATTGCATCGATGCGGAATGTCCAAAGCGTCCCGCCCCATGGCCGCAGCGTGTACGCCCCGACCACGAGAACGAGTCCGGCTAGCGCGACGAGCGCCCACCGCGGTAGCAAGAACACCAGGAGCGGAGCCAGTAGATAAAATTGCATTTCGGCGGCGATCGACCAGAATGGTCCAAACGCAAAGGCGTTCCCGCATCCTGTGGCGCCCCCGAAACAGGGCGCCCAATGCGCATTCGAGATGAAGGCGAATGCCGCCTTCGCGTCTGCAGGCTCAACGCCGCTTCCCGGCAGGATCAACCCGATCGAGAGGATGGCGCCGACGCACCAGGCCAGCGGCACGATCCGCATAGCACGCCTGACATAGAAGGCGAAGGCCGCCTCGAGCGCTCCCCGCTCGAGGCGCAGGCTTCGCAATGAGCGTTCCACCACCAGGCCGGAAATCACAAAGAACAGGTCGACCCCGACGCTCCATGCCGGCGCAAACAGCAGAGCCGCGGCCGTCCCGCCTTCTCCGAAGACCGGCCCGACATGCGACAGCACCACAAGCCCGATCGCCAGGCCTCGCAATTCATCCAGCCCCGATAGCCGGACTTCTTGTCCCATCCAAATATCACGCTCGACAATCATCACGATATTGATTTAATCATAGGGCATAAAAGCGAGGTAAGGAATGCATGGACGCCTGACATTTATCGCAGTCGCGGCTGCCCTTACATTGGCACCCGACGCTTCGGCTCAGTCGCTCACGCATGATCCGAACGCCTGGCGCGCCGTCGCCTACGCCGATCTCGAACTCCCGAACTCGGAAGCTGTGCCCTACGCGTCCCTATGGGCCGACCGACTGAAGAAGAACAACGACGCCTACGCGGCCAAAGGCGATACGCGCTTTGCGGTCGCCAACGCGCCGGCTTCCGAGAGTCACATCGTCGTTCGCAGCCCGACCAAAACCGTCGTCCTCTCGGTCCTGCACACGCTCACCGGCTGCTCGCCGATCCGCGCCGATCCTGTCGGCAATGCCACGCTGAAACGATGTCCCATGCGCTTGGCGATCTACCAGAACGGCCGATCAACGGTCGCTGACGCCGGCTCCGGCTGTTTCATCGAATATGGCGCGCAACCGAACAACGTCCGCCCCGACCTCGCTCGGAATGGTGCGATGGGTGCATATGATGTTCAGGCCAAAAGCATTCGCGCCGGCATCGTATTCCAAGGTGAAATCGCCCCGGAATGCCAATTCCGGGTCCCTGTCCCGCAACCCTAGAGGAAGTCGCGATGCCCGGTGTGTTTCCGGCAACCTCGATACTCGGAAGGAGCGCAACCATGATCGACATGGAAAACCTGACCTTATTCAGTACACCAGCCTGCCACCGGCCATCGACAGCGACAGCGGATCAAGGCTTCCCTCACGACCTGCGATGCGCGGCCTTGACCGGGGCTCCTGGCGGCGGCCACGGCGGTGTCAGGAGGTTTACCATGTCCACGCTTGCCGCCCTCGCGATTATCCCCATGTCTGCCATCTCCGCACACGCATGGGAGCCTCTAGGCTACCAGTCGCTCACGACCACAGACGCGCAGCCGGCCATACAGACCGCATGGTCCGATATCATCGCCTCGAAAGCCGCCTATTGGCGTGACGAGCTGCACAGAACCATTCCGGCCGGGCAGATACCGCCACTCGATATCCTGTCGAAGCCCATCAAAGTCGGATCGCATACCTTCATCGTCTCGATCGCCTCGACCCGCAAATGCGAGACTGGCGCAAACAACGCCGGCTCTTCCATAGAGCCTGACCTATGCGAGGCGCGCATCATTGATCCAGACAGCGGCAAAATCATTGCACGCGCGGAAGCCTGCTACGTCGATCTGTCCGACGACGATCGACCCCAGGCCAATCGTAACGATCGAACCGAAATCGACGTCAAAGCGAACGCCAAAGAGATCGATTTTCGTTCCTTCGTCGGCGGCAAGGAGTGGTCTCGATGCACAACCAGCGCCAAGCTTCCATGAGGCGCATTCCTATGTATCGTCTCTATTCCAAACTCAGCAGCGTCCTTGCGGCCGGCCTTCTAGTCTGCAATTCGGTGACGGCAGCATATGCAGCCGGCGCACAATATTGCGAGCGCACCGACTACTCCGCACAGTACATCACAGATGCCGTGAAGAATTCGTCCCTGCACGACGAGCTGAAAACCACATCGTGCAGCCTTGGCGGCCTCGGTCGCTTCGAATCCGGCGGCAACAAAGGCGTCTACAATGGCTCTTGCTGCACCGGCATTTTCCAGCTGAACAACACCAACATCAAAAACTACGCAGGCATGTCGCGTTCCGAGTTTGGCTGCCAATCCCTCCAGTTTCAGGTCGACACCTGGGCCAAGCTTACAAACGACGGCTATAACTCCGCGCCCGTCAAGCAGCTCATCCAGATGGGGACCTTCGACGGTCAGAAGGTCGATGGCTCATTTATTGCGGCCTGTATTCAATTGGGGACTGGCAATTGCCAGCAGATGGTTCGCTCAGGCCGCTGTAGCGGATTCTCCGATATCAACGGGACAACCATCTGCGATATGGCGAAGAACGCACGCTCCATGGCCGACGCCAGCTGCCAAGAAGGTGACATGGCCGCGTGCCTGGGGCCGGGGGATTTCAATACAGGAGGCGACACAAAACTCGCCTCTGCCGCTCCAGGCCCGACCGGCAACGATATCAATGTCGCCTCTGGTCAGGTGTAACCCCATCTTCCCGTTGAAGGCCACGCCGTCGGCACGCCTCCTTCAATGGGAGAGATTTCGCGACGAGAGCTTTCCAAATCCCCGTTTCAGATGGCTCGCCAGCTCCTGGCGCACATCATCAGGCCATTGCTCCATCACAACGCAGTTCACTTCGGCCGCAACCAGCGACCAGTACAGCAGATCCGCGTATCGTCCTTCGAACAGAGCCGCCACGATGAACTGTCCGATCACCAAAGTGATTGCCTCGGGCTTGCCTTTCTTCCGCAGAAATTCCGAAACCTCTTCCACCCATGGTTTCGGGTGGCAATCGACGAACGCTGCCGCCTCCCTATAAAGCGCGTCGTCTCCTGCGACTTGCCAGATATTCGCTTGCATCGTGGACCCTTCAGCAAAATGATAACATTACATCGACGCTGGCGGATTTCCTGATGCGAGTCAAAGAAATATAAAATATATTTTCTGCCTATCGTAGCAAATGAATCTACGCTGGTAGTTTAGCAGATTCTACTTTTCTTGTATGCTACTGGCTTGTCCTGCGTCCCTTTTTGGCCGGAGGCAGCCGCTTCTTCTCGGAGGTTGCCCCAGCGGGGCTGACTGCCTCTTTCAAAGAAGGTACACCACTGAACTCCGTCATCGAGCGCTTCACAGCACGCGTGGCCTCGATATGCCGGGCAATCTCGTTGAAGTTGAAGCCGAACGTCTCGATGTCCCGCTTCACGCTGTCGTCGTCACCAGTCCGACCAACGAGCGTCCACACCGGCACCTTCAGATGCCGTGCCAGCCGCTCCAGGGTGACGAATGTCGGGTTCCCCTTCCCCGTCCGCAACTGGTAGAGCGTGCCGCGCGATAGCCCCGTAGCGTCGGCAAAACTCGCATAGTCCGGGTACTCGTTCTCGATTTGGCGAAGTCGCAGCGCGAGCAGGATCGAAAGCCAACCATCGCTGTCTTCTGTCTTGTTTTTAAATATCGGCACGGTTGCACTCCTGCTTATCGGTCGGAATATGACGGCCATTTTCTGTAAAATGTCTAGTGCTCAGGCTGTTAGCCGAAACGATGATTCATTGGCCTATCAAAGTGTCGCGCATCGTCCCCATACTCCCGTAAAGTGACGTCGTATAGCTTTTAGCCGCCGCTAAAATCATTCCAAACACGATAGCATTTCGATCTGCATGCCCCTGTTGAAAATGAATAATTAAATGATCATCCGGGACAACCCTGTTCTCTGGCCCCGCGGCAGGCAGGCCCTGCAATTGTTGCCCCATACCATTTTGAATGACCTGGTTCAGGTCGACCATAAGCGAAACCTCGACGCCGCTGTTTTCAAGAGCGTGGATGATTTCCCGGCTATGTAACGATATTAGGCGGCTGCGCAGCTCACGATTCGCATTTGCCGATTACGCTCAAAACGGACCTCAAGGCTTGGCCCCGCGGAGTTGGCGAGGATCCAATCTCTATCCCTGTTCGAGCTGAAAAGGCGACGGGTAATCCGCCGCAGTCTGAAGCCGGTACCGCCGAAAGCGGCACCATGCCGCCCGCCGTCGAAAGACGCTTGATCCATGAGGGGCCAGCCTATCTCCATTGATCATTATAATGACGGCCGATCTGTGATATTATAATGATCAACATCGAAATAGGAGGCTCTCTCTCATGTTCATGAGGTTCGCGTTCGCAATTTTCGCCGGCGGCGTGCTCGCTTTCTTCGCCCTGCCCGATCAGGAAGCCGGCCTTCGCATGCTCAGCTTTTCCACTGCTTTCTTGATCCTGTCCCTCGCCGCCGTCTGTGTCATCGCGTTTCTGACGCGCAAACTCGGACGTTATCGTCTTCCCTCCTCGTTTCAGCTGTCGCGCTGTGATGACGATCTTCCTTTACATGACGCTGCAAAGCCCGATCGCTCCCCTTGGTCGACATTCGGCGTCAACCCCAAGGATCCGAACCTCATCTGGCAGTACCGCCTCAACGATCGGCGCCTTGGCCGCTTCAAACTCTAACAGTCCCAACGCGCCAGCAACCGCTCAATCCCGCGCACAGACCGTCCGCCTGTTTCATCAGGTCTGCGATCTGCCTGATACGGTAACGCAAATGATTAGACGCCTTTGCGCAAGGCGACGTCCCGAGTTCCAATGGCCTCAGCAGAATGTACAGTATGATCCAACGCGCCGGGGACCGGTTATCGATTTGCAGGCGGATTCGAAGACTGACCAGCCTGGTTAGATGCGTTTCGGATATCGCGGAGGATGATGGCATTCGGATCGGGCACGTCGGCAAACTGCCACAGGCCAAGGTACTGCTTTTTAGCGACCTCCTGCGCGACGATATAGGGAGCATGGACCGGAGCGCCGTTCGGAGTGACAGCCGCGAACGCCCAGCCGGTCGAGATCAGCGCCGTGCCGAGATCGATGCGAGAACCGGCCGCGGATCCTGAAGTAGGCTGCGCGACGCAAACGACGAAGCGCGTTTTGGTCGCGGCCTGCCAGGCGGCCGTGTAGCATTGAGGTTTGAGATCCCGGATGAGCGAGACGAGCATTGCAAGGCTTGCCTCCCCGCAATCGACATGCCCCCCTGCCCTATTTGTGAAATATGTGCCTCGCAGGCAGGCTTGAACGCC
The DNA here is from genome assembly GCF_003601975.1 of Mesorhizobium waimense. Lineage (GTDB taxonomy): Bacteria > Pseudomonadota > Alphaproteobacteria > Rhizobiales > Rhizobiaceae > Mesorhizobium > Mesorhizobium waimense. Next base: position 27,822 of record NZ_QZWZ01000051.1, on the reverse strand, counting down.
GTAGAGACGGTGGGTCTCACCGGCATAGGTCCAGCTGTCGCCGGTGCTGAACGATGCTGTGGCGGGGATCGGAAACCAGGGGTTGGATTTGTCCTCGGCCAGTGCCGGAACACTGGCGAGGACGGCCGCGAGAATGCCGGCGGCGGCGAAGCCAGGTTTCATTATTGATACCTGCTCAGATTGAACCAGAACCGTTGTTTGCCGTCGGTCGTCGTGAGATCGAGATAGTTTGGCTCCGTCCTCTGCTCGCGCCGCGTCACGGCCGATGTTGGACGCGCACCGTAACCCGAACCTCTCGCGTTCGTGCCCCAAGAGGCATTCGTTGCATTCCGCGCAGCACACAAAGCGCCGTTATTGTCGGGCTTGTAGACAGTTTGTGAGCGAGAGCTGTTGTCGCTCCCGCTCGATTCCGTCTCGGGCGAGACGGCGATCGTGCCGTCTGGGCAGGGTTTGAATTTCTCATATCCGATACGACCGGAACTGCCGGCCTCGGGGCACTGGGGCCAGGCCTCCCCATGCGCGACCATACGGAAAGCGCGCTCGACCGGAGGCACACATTCCCCGACGCTCGCCCAACCCTGCGGGTTGAGGATGCACAGCAAGACCTTGCAGCCAAAATCATCAGCATGGGCCGGCGCCGGGGACAGAGCCGCCAAGGTCGGCAAAAACGCCACAACGGGAAGAACCTTGCTCATTTTCATTGTGCCTGCCTCAATTTCGCGATTGCAGTTCATCGATTCATTGTATTAATTCCGCATTACAGAATCGGCAACGGCGCAGGATTATTTTAATGATTCGATCCCGCAAAGCGGTACTTGCAGCGGGTGCGATCCTGGCGACGTGCCAAGCGGCGTCTGCACAGGAAGCTGCGCAGAAATTCCAGGACCGAGTTACAGCACCTGCCACGCGCAGCGTTAATGCTGCCGTCGACGTGAATGGCCGGGTGATGCCGGCCTACCAGGTTGAAAGCCAGGCCGTGCAGCGGATCGGTGCGGCGGGAGGTGCTGACCGCGCGGCCGCTACGGTGACATCGACCTTGGCTGACAACCCATGCCCCGGCGTCGCGGCCCTGTCGAAGGAAGAAGGACAGCGGATCGTCGAAGCGGTCGCGCGCCAGCAAGGCTTTGCCCCGCCCCTCGTCCTCGCGGTTGCCCGGGCCGAAAGCCGCTTCAATTCCGGCGCGCTATCGCCCAAAGGGGCCTATGGCCTGATGCAGCTTCTGCCGTCCACGGCGGTAAGCTACGGTGTCAATATCTGCGATCCAGCGGACAATGTGAAAGGTGGGATCGGCTTTCTGCGGGATCTGCATCGCAAATTTCCGAACCCGATATACATGCTCGCCGCCTACAATGCCGGCGAGATCGCGGTTCTCAAATATAAGGGCGTGCCGCCCTACCCCGAGACGGTTGGCTACGTCGCCAACGTCATCAACGATTTCTACCAATGGCCATCGGTCGGGTCTGAGGCAGTGATGCCCGCCGGGGCGGTGAGCCTTGACCTGGCCGGCGTTCAACCGGCTGCGGCCGTTGCACCGGATCAACGAAATGATCCGACATCCCGCACCAATTCCCGCAATGGCAGCACAATGAAGTCTCGCGAAGCGACGGCGCCGGTCTGGCAAGGCGGGATGGTGCAAAACTTTGACTGAGGAGAAGCTTTGATGACCTTGTGGAAGATGTTTGCTGCACGCGGCACTGGTGTGGCGATGCCGCTCATGCTCTTGGCAACGCAAGCGATGGCTGGGGGCGGAAATCTCCAGCCGGTGCAAAGCACGCTGCAGACGTTGGTGCAGACCTTGACCGGGCCGATCGCGACGGCTTTGGCGGTTCTGTTCTGCATTTTCATGGGCTTCATGGCCTGGGCGGCACGCCTTTCATGGTTTGTGGCCGGAAGCTGGGTCTTGGGTATCGTGCTGGTCTTCGGCTCGGCCCAGATCGTCGAATTCTTTCAATCCGCGGTCGGAAGGTGATCGGCATGGCAGACGGCCGGATCGACCCTGGCGAGCCCAGACTGTTGATCACTCCGCTGGTCAAGGGCTTGACCCGAGCGCCGACGGTGCTCGGCATCCCCTACGAGCTAGCGGGGTTCATCGGCGTGCTGACCGCTGTCGTGTTCCTTGCAACCCATAATCTGATCATGCTCTGTATCTGCGTGCCGCTCTATGCGGTTACCAGGATCGCGATCATGCGCGATCCCATGTTCATCGAGATCATGTTCATCCGTTCACGAAAGATGCCGCCCCGGAGCGCCAGCTTCTGGGGGGCGCGCAGTTACCGGGTGTGACGTGGCGATCGCACGGGCTCTTCACGATGAACTGAGTTTCGGGGCCGTGTCTCGTCGGGAGAATCCGGTTTCGGCCCACATACCCTATTCGCGGCATGTGTCCGACGAGGTGATCAAGACGCAGGACGGCATGTTGATGTCCTTCGTTCACATGAGCGGACTGTGCTTCGAGACGATCGATATCGCCGAGATCAATTCGCGCCTGCTCGGCCGCAACGATCTCATTCGGGGGTTGGCGAACTCCCGCTATGCGATCTACTCGCATATCCTGCGCCGCGAGGTGAAGCCGGCGATCGAGTCGAGCTTCGAGAATAAGTTCTGCCAAGAGCTGGATCAGCGCTACACGGCGGCCCTGCGCACCCAGCGCACGTTTGTGAACGACATCTACCTGACGATCGTGCGGCGCGAGCTGCAAGGCACGGTCGGGACCGCGGATCTCGTGATCCGCAAGCTTTTGGGACGAAGGGCCGCGGACGGTCGCTCTTCGAGCGAGGAGCGGGCGCTGATCGAACTCACGGACGTGATGAAAGCCGTCCGAGAGAGCCTGCAGGCGTATGGCGCGCGGGTTCTCACCGTCGTCAAGCGCAGTGACGTTTGGCATTCCGAGCCGCTGGAATTCCTGGTGCAGCTCGTCAATGGCGGATCGCCGCGGCCGATGGCACTGCCGCGCATGAAACTCGCGGAGGCGCTAGCGACGAAGCGGCTGTTCTTTGGCCCGAATGCGCTGGAAATTCGCGGGGCGTTCCCTGGCGAAACGCGATACGGCGCCATCATTTCGGTCGGCGAGTACCCCTCCATTACGGGACCAGGGATGCTCAACCCCATGCTGAAGGTGCCGCACGAATTCATCGTGACGCAATCCTTCGCCATCATCGACAAGCCCCAGGCGCTGACCCAGATGGAGCGGGTCGGGCGCAAGATCGACATGTCGGATGAAGCCGGCTCGATCGTGGCCGATCAACTCGGTGAAGCGCGCGATGAGCTTCTGTCCTCGGAAGCGCTCTATGGCTTGCATCATCTGACGGTGCTGTGCCTCGGGAAAACCATGGACGACGTGGCGCGCTGCGTGACCGATGTCGGCACGGCGCTGACGGAGGTGTCCGCCCTGTGGGTTCGCGAGGACCTGAATTGTGAACCTGCGTTCTGGGCCACCCTGCCTGGCAATTTCGCCTATGTGGCGCGCAAGTCGATGATCTCATCGAAGAACATGGCGGGCTTCTCGGCCTTCCATAACTATCCGAGCGGCCGGACTGGCGGGGTCCATTGGGGAACGCCGATAAGCGTCCTGGAGACGACGTCGCAAACGGCCTACTTCTTCAACTTCCATGTTCGAGACCTCGGCAACTTCACCCTGAACGGTCCCTCGGGCTCGGGCAAGACGGTGCTGCTCGGCTTTCTCGCGGCACAGGCGCAGCGCATTACGCCGCGCCCCAAGCTGGTGATGATCGACAAGGATCGTGGCCTGGATATCTTCGTGCGGTCGCTTGGCGGCCGCTATGAGGTTCTGAAGGCCGGGGAGCCTTCCGGCTTCAATCCGTTGCGCCTGCCCGATACGCCGCGCAACCGCGAATTCCTCTTCCAGCTTTTCAGCTTCATGCTGCGTCGATCCGACGGACACGCCCACTCGACGCGCGAGGAGCAAGTCATCCGCAACGCGATCGCCCAAGTGGCGAGCGCGCCGCCCGAAGGTCGAACCATGGAGGAGTTCGCCGAGCTGTTGCGCGGTGCGATGCGCGCCGGCGATGACGATCTCTATTCGCGCTTGCAGCCATGGATGAGGCCGGATCAGCGCGGTTGGTTGTTCAACAACGCGGAAGACTCGTTTTCGATGTCGTCCATTTTCGGCTTCGACATGACGAGCGTGTTGAGCGACGCAACGACCAGCACCGCGGCCTTGCTCTATATCTTCCATCGCATCGAGGAGCTGCTTGACGGGCAACCGGTCATGATCTTCCTCGATGAAGGCTGGAAGCTCCTGGACAATGATATTTTCAGCTACTTCATCAAGGACAAGCTGAAAACCATTCGCAAGCTGAATGGCATCATCGGCTTCGGCACGCAGTCCGCGGCGGATATTGTGAAGTCGTCGATTGCCAACACGCTGATCGAACAGACGCCGACCAATATTTTTTTCCCCAACCCGAAGGCCGACGAGGAATCGCACAGGGCGTTCGGGCTGTCGGAGCGCGAGATCAAATGGATCCGCGAAACCCCGCCCGAAGCCCGCAAATTCCTGATCAAGCATGATCAGGACAGCGTCATTGCGCGCCTCAATCTGGGCGCGATGCCTGACGCGATCAAGATCCTCTCCGGTCGAATTGAGACGGTTCAGGAGCTCGACGCGCTGCGCGCGCGCGTCGGCGACGATCCGCAGGTTTGGTTGCCAATCTTTCTTGGGAGGGACCCGGAATGAAGACCATTATGGGCGCGATGGCCGCCCTTGTGACGATTTTCCCGGGATCGACGGCGATGGCGGCCGTGCCGGTTTCTGACAGCCCGATCTTGTCGCAGCGGAGCGAGGACAAGGCCGACAAGGTTCAGATCAAGCTCATCCAGGAGGACACGAAGTCCGCCACGCAGGGCGTCAATTGCTCGGTGACGACGCCCAAAAAGGCGCAGAACGTGAAGAGCCCGAAGGCTTCGGTCGATCCGGCGAGTGGCCAGGCGTCCTTGGAACAGGCCAATCCGGACATCAAGGGCTCTTCGGCGTTCGCCTCGACCGGGTCGGGATCTGGCGCTGTCGGCGGCAATGCCGATGAAAGGGGCCAGTTGGATATCACCAGTCAGATTCTAGGGGGCATGAATGGCAGCATCTCAACGGTGGCTCCCAATAAGCAGTCCTTCGAGACCATGGGTCAGGATATCGGGACCGACAAAACGGTCATGGAAGCCTTCGACAGCAACAGCGCAATCCGCGCCCAAGGCGGGCTGACCTTCAACGAGGTGATCCAGGCGACAGGGTTCTTCGCCCAAGCTTTCAACGTGCGGAACATCGGCACTGCCACACTGACAAGTCGGGGATCCTCCGGCCTGGTGGTGCCCACTCCCGCGTCCCCGCCGCCTGGCTCGGGTGGCTCGACAAGCTGTCCCGGGGCTACAAGCGGCGGCGGCACGGCCGGCAACCCATGCTGCCCGTCGACGGACGGCGCATGCACGGCGCCGCGCACGACCGACACGGTTGAAAACGTCTCGCCCGCGCTTTCGCAAATCCAAAGGGACGCCAACAGCGCCCCCGTCACAATGACGACCGACGAACTGTTGTCGGCCGTCAAGCAATATCAGGCTCAATAGGAGAATGCGCTATGCGTGGAATTCCGTTAACAGCGGCACTCTTGCTTGGTCTTGGCGGTATCGCCTTTGCGCAAGTGCCTACGATCGACGAGGCTAATCTGGAACAGGCTCGGCAGATTGCATCGGCCACGAGCGAGATCCTCAGTACCGACCGCAACATCATGAACTATACGCAAAAGACGCTGCAGGCCGTCACGGGCGACCGGTCGAGCCAGGCCGGCCAGCTCGCGCAGATGGCCTTGGGCAATGGCGGCTTCTCCATGGGGGACGCGCCTTCGCTTGCTAGCGTGATCTCGGGCGGCTCGTTGTCGTTCGCCGGCCTCGGCAATGGATCGCAGGGCATCGTTTCGAACATGATCAATGGCTTGCAGCTGGTGAAAACCATTTCGGGCCTGATCAATGGCCAGACGACGCAGATGGATAAGAACTACAGCGCCCTGGTGAACGTCGCGGCCACTGTTACCGGGCTGGTGGACTCCTCGCAAAATGGGGTGAAGACCCGTTCCAGCGCTTTTCAGTCGGGCGCTCAACGGATCGGCACGGCGCAGGACATCAAGGGCTCGATCGATCAGAACAGCCAGATCATGGTGCAAACGGGTCTGACCGTGAACGAACTGATCGGCGCGGTGAATACCGCTACGGCGGCCGCCAATCAGGAAAACATCGATCGTATGAACCTGATCACGCAGGCCTCGCGGGGGCTCGAATACAAGTCCGGCCAATGACGGTGCGCTTTCTTCTATCAGCGGCCGCCATCATTGGCGCTGTCGCGACCTCCGGATGTGGCCACAAGCCGCTCAAGGCTCCATGCTCGCGCGACGAGGGACCGATGCAGCCGATGGCGTTCGCGGCGCCCGAACAAGGAACAGAAGCGAAGAAGCCATTCGAGTGCGGTCCGATGAAGGCACTCAATAGCGATCCATCTCTGTTTCCAGGGGGGACGTCGAAAAAATGAACTTCAATATCACCACGCTTCTGCAACAGGTCGACAAGTTCGGCAATAACTATGTATCGCAAGCCTACCAGAACCTGGCGTCGGCCCTGACCGGCGGCGGACAGGGGGGCGTCGCCGGCCTGATGCTGACGCTGTACGTGATAGTCTGGGCCATCAGCATCTGGCAGGGAACCTCGACGGGATCGGGAAAAGAGATGATCTGGCGCCTGTTCCGCGCCTTCGTCATCTACGCTCTGGCGACGAGCTGGGGGGACTTTCAAACATATGCCTATTCGTTCGCGAATGAGACACCTGCCGCGATCGGGAACAGCCTTCTCACGAGCGTTTCGGCCAATGTGACCGGGACATCGGCCGGGCTGAACTCCGTCAACTCCGTGCAGACGGCCCTGCAAAACATCTGGGATTCGCTCGCCAATTCCACCGCCGCCTTTATCAAGAGCCTTGGCGTGTTGAACTTCGGCGGCTACGTACTGGCGGCGATCATCCTTGTTGTCGGCGCGCTGCTCATCGGCTATGCGATCTTCCTCATCATCCTGTCGAAGATCTTTCTTTGGCTTTTGCTGGCACTCGCCCCAGTGTTCATCATTCTTATGCTGTTCGGCTACACGACCCGGTTCTTCGCCGGCTGGGTAACCGCGATCGTGCAGTACATGTGTGTGCAGATTCTGGTCTACGCCTTCTGTGCCTTCTTCATCTCGATCACCCAGACCTATTTCGACGCGGTCAACCGGTCGAATGGTGCTGCGACAACGACCTTGACCGAAGCCGCGCCGCTGATCCTGATCTGCCTCGTCGGTGTGCTGCTGCTGTCGCAGATCACCAACGTTGCCGCCTCGCTCGCAGGCGGAATTGGTATTGGAACACCTTCGTTTGGGCGCTTCTACGGCGGCGCCTTCGCAGCGATGGGCCAAGCCGGTCAGCGCAGGCTGATGGGACGCTTGGGCTGGAGCACGCGGCAGGAACGCCTGGCGGGTCGCGAGCGGGCGCGCGTGAGCCTCGCACAGAGAAGGTTTGAGAATTCAGCGGAATATGCACGGCTTTCCCGAAAGCTGACGGATCCCGGATAGGTTTGGGGCACCAATGAGCGATGTGAAGGAAAGCGCTGGGCGACCGGCGCAGGAATCCGAGTCTCCCTTGCCCTACTATGTGGATGCGGCAATCTGGGAAAAAGATATCGCGCGACGCAATCGCTGGTCGCGATCTCTGGCGTGGTGCGTGGCAAGCGTCGCCTCGGTCATTGCCGTTGCAGCAGTGGGTGCGCTGATCCTTGCGCTGCCGCTCAAGACTTATGAGCCCTACATGGTGGTGGTCGACAAATCCACCGGGTTTGTCGAGGTCAAGCGGCCGCTCGCCGACGGTCCTTTGCAGCAGGACGAGTCGATGGGGATGTTCGATATCGTCCGTTATGTGAAGGCTCGCGAGACCTACGATCCGAAGGCGCTGAAGGACAACTTCGATCTCGCGCAATTGCTGAGCGCCGGCGATGCCTCGAGGGAGCTCGTCGAGCTTTTCAGCCCGGCGAACAAAGTGACGAACCCCGTCGTGCTCTACGGGCGAAACACCGTCGTGGCTGTGACCGTGAAGTCCGTGACATTTCCCAACCAAAGGACCGCCCTGGTCAGGTTCATGACGGAGGAAAAGAGCCAAGCGAACACCGTGCAGCGGCATTGGGTGTCGTTGATCCGGTTCCGCTACACCGGCGTGCCGGCAAAAAACGAGATCCGCTTTGAAAATCCGCTCGGCTTCCAGGTGCTCGAATATCGGCGCGATCAGGAGACGGCGCCGGCACCCACTGCGGAGACACCGCAATGAAGGTCGCCGGCATCCTGATGGCAATCGGGCTCGGCGTTTGCGCGGTTCAGCCGGCCCTTGCCGAACAGACCCCTCGGGCGGGATCTCGTGACAGTCGCATTCGCTTCGTCTGGTATCAGAAGGACGATGTGGTGTCGGTGCCGGCCAGCTATGGCGCCTCGACGATGATCGAATTTGGCGATGACGAGAAAATCGAAACCCTCGGCGCTGGCGACGTCCCGGCCTGGAGCATCGAACCCAACAAGAAGGGCAATGTGCTCTTTGTGAAGCCGATCGAGAAGAATGCGGGTGGGAATCTCAATGTCCTGACGAACAAGCGCAGCTATGTGTTCTTCCTCAACGGCGAGTTTCGGCCGGTTGCACAACAGGTCTATGCGATCAAGTTTCGCTATCCCGAAGAGGCGTCGGACGCGGCGCTGATGGACGAAGCCCGGGCTCGGGCGGCGCAGCCGAACCGGCAGGGTTTCAAGGCCGAAAACGCCAACTCGTCCTATGCCTATAAGGGGTCGTCGGCAAATAAGCCGCTCGTGATCTACGACGACGGCGTGAAGACCTGGTTCCGCTTCGATCCAGCAAGGGAAGTGCCGGCGATCCATGTCGTTGATAGCGAGCGCAATGAGACCCTTGTGAATTATCGCCGCGAGGGCCCGTACATCGTCGTCGACAAGGTCAATTACCAATGGACCCTGCGCAACGGCACCGAAGCAACCTGCGTCTTCAATCTGAGACTGAACAATGTGAACGAACCGACCGGGCTTGAACCTTACGAACCGCAGCGTGTCGGCGGTGGGACTGTTCGGAAAGTGAGGGGACCCGATGCCATCTCCCAATGAGTACAGAATGCTCGCTGAGGAAGGCACGGCGGTCGCCGCGCCAAAATTCGGGGCAAGCACATTCTTCAAGATCGCGGTTCCGCTGGGTGCGGTGGTCTTCGCCGGCTGGATGATCTATGCGGCGACGCGTGCGCCAGACAAGCCGCTGTTGACAGCGTCGGATGGCGAGGAGTTTCACACCACACAGTTTCCCGCACCGGGGCTCGATACGCCGCGCCCCCAGCTTGATAACGGCACCCTGAAAATTCCGACGGCTCCCGAAGAGCCGCCGGCGACCGTCGAGGCTCCGCCTCCCCCTCCACCAGCCTTGCAGCCGCCTGCGGCTCCACCACAGGTGCAGGATGATTCCGAGGCCCGTCGCCTGGCTGAGGAAGAACGGCGCAGGCAAGAAGAGGAGGAGCGCCGCAAATGGGAGCGCTTGCGCGCCAAGCAGCTCGTCGTCGATAGCGGCGATGCGCCTGGCAGTGCGTCAGCATTGGGCGGCAATGGTACGGATGCAGCGGCGGCCGGAAACGCAGGCGAGGGCGAGGAGGACCCCAATCGGCGTTTTTTGGCAAGGGCGAGCCAGAGCGGAGCGGATACATCGAAGGCCACGATGAACCCGCGCACGGACGCTCTGGTCGCCCAAGGAACGATGATCAAGGGCGTACTCGAGACCGCCATCCAGAGCGATCTTGCCGGTATGGTTCGGGCCGTCGTATCGGAGGATGTGTGGTCCTTCGACGGTCGCAGGGTTTTGATCCCCGCTGGCTCCCGCCTTATCGGTGAATATCGCAGTGGCATCGCAACCGGCCAAACGCGGGTGTTCATAGTGTGGACACGCCTGCTTCGATCGGACGGCATGTCGGTGCAGCTCGGTTCGACGGGCACCGACGAGCTCGGTCGCAGCGGCATGCCGGGCGAGGTCGACAACCATTATTTCGAGCGGTTCGGCTCGGCGATCCTTCTAAGTGTCGTGGGCGGTGCGACGCAATTCATCGCCAACCTCGGCAACGACCAGAATGGGTCGAACACCAACCAGACCTACACGGACCCGCAGACCGGACAGACGGTGACAAACCAGACGCAGCCCAACCAATACCTGCAGAGCGCCCGTCAGATCGGCGCGCAACAGGTCTCGCAAAGCCTCAACCGCATTGCCGAAGAGGCGCTTCGCAATTCGATCAATATCGCGCCCACGATCCATGTCGATCAGGGGTCGCGCATCATGGTGTTCGTCCGCCGGGACCTCGATTTTTCGGAGTTCTATCCGGACCCGGTACGCGAGGCGTTGACGGAGATACGACGTGAGCGGGCAGCAAAGAACCGTCTTCCTAAATAAGGCACTGGCGCCGGTGCGGCGCTGGCTCGACGACGATCGCGTGGTCGAAATCTGTGCAAACGGGCCTGGACTTGTGTGGGTCGAAATTGTTGGCTCGACACATATGGAGCCCTTCGACGTCCCCGAGCTCGACCGCGCCGCGATCACTTACCTCATGGAACGTATAGCGGCGTCATCCTCGCAATCGATCAGCGAGGAAAATCCATTGCTTTCAGCCGCCCTCCCCGGCGGCGAACGCTTCCAGGGCGTGCTTGCACCGGCGACGCCGACAGGAGGCGCCTTCGCGATCCGCAAGCAGGTCGTGAAGGATATGCGCCTTGATGATTACCGGAAGCGGGGGTCGTTCGATACGATCTCCGTCCAGGATCCCGGCGAATTGACCGAGACCGACAGCGCCCTTTGCGAATATCTCGACGCCGGCAAGATCGAGGATTTCCTCCGCCTGGCCGTGCGGGAACGGTATTCGATCTTGCTTTCAGGAGGCACATCGTCGGGCAAAACGACGTTTTTGAACGCGATTTTGCACGAGGTGCCTTCGGATGAGCGGATCCTCACCATTGAGGATACGCGGGAGGTTAAACCACACCAGCCCAACTATCTGCCCCTCGTTGCATCAAAGGGCGACCAGGGCCTGGCGCACGTGACCGTTGAAACGCTGCTGCAAGCCGCCATGCGGTTGCGGCCGGATCGAATCTTCCTGGGCGAGATCCGGGGAGCGGAAGCCTATTCGTTCTTGCGCGCCGTCAACACAGGTCATCCCGGATCGATCACGACGATCCATGCGGACAGCCCGACCGGTGCGTTTGAGCAGCTGGCATTGATGGTCATGCAGGCTGGGCTCGGGCTGAGCAAGGCAGAGATCATCGATTACGTGCGGTCGGTCCTGCCGATTGTGATCCAACAAACGCGCCGGGGCGGCTGGCGCGGAACTTCGGCGATCTGGTTCAACCGCATGACCGAATGGAGAGCCGCCAGAAAGGTTCCCCAGAATGTCTCGCGTATTCACTTATAGGCTTCTCCTCGGCCTCATCGGCCTCGCCGCCTTCTTTGCCCTTTGGAGCCTAGCCTACGAGCTGGTGGCGACATGGCGGTGGAATCCCGCCCTCCCCTCTGAAGGCGCCTCGCGCTGGGGGCTTCTAAAATACCAGAACGCGCAACGCAGCCTAAGCGGCCTGTTCGTTGCCTGGCAGCATTTCAGCCAGCGCCTAGCCTATCATCCCACGCAGGGCGAGACGATCATCCGGGGCGCGATCGCGGTCTCGGTTGTCGTGGCGATCGGCGTCGGCCTGATCTTTGCAAGCCTTATCAACCGCAAGCCAAAGCACTACGGCGATGCGCGGTTCGGCACGATCATGGATGCCGAAAGGAAAAACCTGCTGGCAAAGCAAGGCTTGATCCTCGGCAAGATGGGTGGGGCGACGATCCGCTCGGACGATCCCGCGCACGTCTTGGTAGTCGGGCCGACCCGATCCGGCAAGGGCGTCTCCTTTGTCATTCCGAACGGTTATATGTGGCGAGGATCCTCGGTGTGGTTCGATCCGAAGCGGGAGAACTTCGAGGCGTTCGGTGCACACCGGCAGGCTCTCGGCGACAAGGTATTTTTCTTTTCGCCCGGCGAGCAGGATTCGCATCGCTATAATCCGCTGGATTTCATCCGGCGCGATGCGCGCATGCCGACGGACTGCGCGGTGGTCTCCTCCTTCATCATCCCCGAGGCGACAGGAAGTTCCGAGATCTGGGCGCGCGCCGGCCGGCAGCTGCTTTCGGCCATGATCGGCTATGTGCTGACGTCACCACGCTATGAGGGGCAGCGTCATTTGCGCGCCGTCGCGATGCTTCTTTCGACCGGCGTGGATTTTCTCAGGGTGCTGACGAATATCCGCAATGACGAGGAAAAATATCTGCCTTCGTGGGTCGTGCACGGGCTCAACCAGTTCATTGCGCTGGAAAAGGAAACGCGAAACTCGGCCTACTTCAACATGACGGCGGCTCTCAGCCCCTGGACCAACGATCTCGTTGCAGCCGCTACGGCGTCGACCGATTTCGATATCTCGAAGTTTCGCAAGGACCCGACGGCTCTCTTCATCGGCTGCTCGGTGGCGCAGCTCGACGTGTTCCGGCCCATCATCAAACTCCTGGTTCAGCAAATCCATGATGTGCTGATGGCTTCCTCGCCAGGCCCGGACGAGCCCTATCAGGTCCTGGTGATGATCGACGAGTTTCGCCAGCTCGGCAAAATGGAGTCTATCGTTTCCAAGCTGGCGATCAACGCGGGCTATGGCTTTCGCATGGTCCTGATCCTGCAGGATCTTGCCCAGCTTGACGAAGTCTATGGAAAAGCGACGCGGCAGACCACGGTGTCCGCGTGTCAGGTGAAGCTTTTCATCCGCATGAACGACGTGGAGACCTCGGAACATGTCTCTGTAATGCTGGGACCGACCACGATCGAGGTGGCCACACCGATCATCAGGGCTGGTCAAGGCATATTTGGGGGCCGAGACAAGAGTTTAAGTTATCAGGAAAGGCCATTCCGGACGGCGGCGGAGCTGCGGCAAATGCCGGCGAATCAGGCCGTGGTTCTGGTCTCAAGCTCCCCTGGTTTCCTGGTGCGCAAGATCACCTATTATAAGGACGCTCCCTATAAGGCGACCTACCGGGAATTTCGGCACCGGCGCTTGAAGGTTCCGCCTCTCTCACGATGGCAGGATCTTCCGCTGCGCTCGATGGCGGACGTCGAAGCGGCGGCTAACCCCGCGCCAGCGGCACCTTTCGAGTTGGGGGAACCCGATACCGTCGAAGCGCCGGTTTCAGGCGATACAGCCCATGCCGATGCGGTGCCGCCTTCGACTTGTGCGGCGGCTGAAAGGGTTGATCCCGTCGCGTTAAAGCCGAAAGTAAAGAGCGACAGCGCGGACGCACCACAGGTGCTGCCAAGCTCAGGCCTTGCAACGGGCGGTGAGGCTGAAGCAAAGAGCGAGGTCGCCGCTGAAGTTCCGGAGTTGAAGCCGAAGCGGACCGATCAGACGGCCGATGATGCGCCGCGGCCGCTTCCCACCCTTGGCCAGCGATCGGCGCCGGCAGCATCAAAGACGTCCGACCCGAGTGCGTCAGAAGGCAAGGCGAATGTCTTGCAATTCCAAGTCCGGCCGGGAAACAAGTCCACGTCGATCGCCGCGCTGCTCGCATCGCTCGATCAGGAAGTGGAGGCGGGCGCTCGTTTTCTGTCACCGTCAGTGGATAGCGGAGATGTCGAAGGGGTACCGTCAGCCGCTCTTGAGGCGCTGCAGGATCAAATTAGACGTCACGGCGATCGCTAGGACGTGAAATTCAGTTGAATACAAATGAGCGGTTTGTGCCTTCGGTGCCCATGTCGAGTGTGAGAACAAGACGAAGGGTCCCTAATCCGATGGCGGGCGCATCGAACCGTTTCGTTGCGCCTCCCGGTTCTTTGTGGGACGTGAGCTGATTGCTGGTCCGTAAAATGCGATTGACTTTCACTCTAGCCAACCTGTATCAAAACCGATACAGTGCACCTCGATGAAGGTGATTGAATGGCTTGGAAGCAGTAGGGCGGATGTTCGAGCGTTTCCTGACGATGCGCGGATAGAGGCCGGCTGGCAGCTCGAACTTGTCCAGCGCGGCGACGATCCCGACGACTGGAAGCCTTTGCAGATCGTGGGGGCCGGCGTCAGGGAAATCAGAGTCCGGGAGGCATCGGGAGCGGTCCGCGTCATCTATCTGGCAACCCTGGAGGACCGCGTTTTGGTGCTTCATGCGTTCCACAAGAAGACACAGGCCACGTCCAAGAAAGACCTCGATCTGGCGGCTCAACGGCTAAAACGATGGAAGGCAGAACGATGAACGTAGAAATCTATGAGAACGTCTGGGACGCCCTGGCGGACACCGAACAAGAGGCAGCAAATCTCAAGGCGCGCTCGGCGCTGCTCTACGAAATCCGTAAGGCAGTCCAGCGTTGGGACATTCCTCAGGAGGAAGCCGCCAAGCGGCTCGGTCTGACGCGCCCTCGCACCAATGATCTGCTGCGCGGTAAGCTCGCCAAATTCTCGCTTGACGCACTTGTCAACATCGCCGCCTCCGCACACCTGGAAATAGAAATCCGGGTAAAAGTGGCTGCATAATCACGAAGTGTCAAATGAGCACATTTTGCGTTTTGGCGCGAGCGAGTGCCGAACGAAGCGAGCCCGGCTTAGGGAACAACGAGCTCACTCAGTGCTGCATGGCGAGGCAACTACTGCTTTTGCGGCTTCTGTGAATCCGGCTCTTCGCCTTCGACCGGAGCGGTGTTGATGCTCCTCGACTGCAGGCGCTGCAGTTCTTCGAGCCGTTCGCCTTTGACGATCTCGGGATCAAGCCGCTCGTTAGGATTCTGCGCCAATGAACGCGCGGCTTCGCTTGCGGCTTGTGCCTCGCGGGCTTCCTTCGCAGCGATGCTTTCGGCATTGCGCACCATTTCGCGGTCTTGCGCAGCCTGCTCAAGCGAGGTCGGATCAGCCGATCCGGCTCGTTCGTCACGAATCTCCTGCTCGATGGCGCGATTACGGATCTCGCGAGCGCGATCGGCCTCAAGCCGCTCAGCGGCCTCGATCTCCTGGGCGCGGTGGATCAAAGCTTCGGCGCGCGCGCCGGCAATCCGATGGGCCTGGTCTTCACTGACATGGGTGACGCCACCTTCCTGCAGGGATTTGAGATCCGTCCGGATCGCAAGCAGCTCCATGGTGGGCGCTGCGCGCCGTAAGAACTCCGATTTCGTCTGGCCGTTCATCATGGCCGCTGTCTTGTTAACGGTCTCGTTGATCTGTTTTAGGTTTTCCCGCATCTGGTCCGCGGTGGCATCTGAACTCATTTGAACACCCTTTCCATCTCGAATAGCGACGACAACAGTACCGGATCGAAAAGCTTGCGTCATCCGATCAATGAATTGACTCGCTATCGCGTTATCCGGCTGAGCAGCAGCAACCGAGTGCCAGTCCCGAAGGCTTGCCTGGCTGGCCTGCAGCTGGCGCGCCGAAATCGGAATCTTTACCGGGTTGGCCTTTGCGTGATTGATCCGCTGGCGGGCTTTCTCGATGACGTGCGGGTTTGCACGGGCATAGGCGCGGTCCAGCGCCTCCCTGCCCGGCCGCGGCTTTTCGGCCGTGGCCACAATCGCCTTGTCGCGCGGACCATAGCTTTGTGATGACGCTCGATAGGCTGCGGAAGTCGCGACGATTTTCATGCCCTGCGCTTGTGCGTGCTGGGCATAGAGCGCGCGCCATTCGCGAAGCTGGGCCGGACCTGGTCGCAATCGCTCACCGTCCTCACCTTTCACGGCGACGATGGCATGGACATGAATATGGCCGCCCTCCTCCGCCATATCGGCATGCATGCCGAAGGCGAATTTGTGATTGGGGAACTGCTCATGCAGGAACCCACGTGCGGCCCTCACCAGGGCTTGCCTGTCCTCGCCCGCCTTGGCCGACAGGATCATGTGCATGGTGTCGCGAGGCTTGTAGGAATTCAGGGTCTTGTCCCAGGACTGCGCGGTCTGCCGAACCGCCTCCTCAGACGCGATCGCGGCGCCGTCGGCGCCGATCGCCGCTCCGTCATGGGTAAGGCGCGCGAGCTGGAACACGACACCGGCTTGGCCGTGGCTGGGCTCCCCAATTGGCTTCACCGAAACGGTATTCTCCTTGACCCCAAGCGCATCGGAGATCCGCGAGGCGATCATGGCCCGGGTTGGTGCCGAGAACTGGCGATCCTGCTGGCGTCGATCGGAAAAGTGAAACCGATGCTTCACCTTGTCGTCCCCGTTCTCACCCCGCACGACGCTCTGTCCGGCCATGGTCGCGACGACGCGCGCGACGCTCGATCCGTCCTGCAGTGTGTCGATACGATAGGCGAAACCGTGGCCGGCGAAACCTGCCTGAACTGCCTGTGAAAGGCGCTCGGCATTCTCCTGCCCTGCCAGCGAAAGCCGAAACGTCGCCACATCCTCGCTCTCCCGCCGCTTGTCGAAACGCTCGCCCCACTGTTTCATTTCCTCGGCGACGGCTTCCCGCGTTGCCAGGATACGCGCGTCATACGTCTCGAGCGCGACGCCCTCCTTCTGGATATATTGACCGATCGCGGCTGCCCTAGTGACGCCATGCCCGTAGGAAATCACCTTCAGAACGGCCGGCTGATACCCGGCCGCCAGCCTGTCGGCAGCAGCCCTCGACCGAGGTCCGCCGGCGAGCTTCCGCCGCTTGGTTGGCAGGGCGAGGTTTAGTCGCCCGGCTTTACCGCGCGGCGGCTCCAGCTCCCGCGCAGACGTGCGCGGCACGGCCGGTTCCGTTGTCTGGCTTCCCCCGAGACCGCCCTCCCCCGTCCGGCCGCGAACCGTCTTGAACAACCAATCATCGTCATTTCCAGCAAAGGACAACATGGCCCGATGCCGGCGTTTGCGGTTCTCTTCTTCAAAAGCCGCGCTCGCGCGAATCCGATCGGCTATGGCCTGTATGGACGACTGGTCGAGGTTCACGCGCCCTCACCATCCAGCAGATGCGCCGCCTTCCGAAGTTTCAGGCCATGCGCGATCGTCATCGCCGTCAATTCGGCGTCGACAGCTTTCACCCGCTCATCCAGCGCTTCCCATATCGGCAACGCCGCCTCCATGGGGGCAGCGTGGCCGGAATGAATGGCATGGAGAAGCTGGCTGAGGTTTCGGCCGACCATCCGGACTTGCGAGGCCAACGCCGCGACAGTGCGTGAATTCTCAGCTGACAGAGCGGGACCGACATCCAGGCTGGCCCGGATAATGCGCCGCAACGTCTCCGCTCGGTCAAGCTGGAACACCTTGCAGGCCTCATCCAGGAGCGCGCCCGCGTCCGGCCCAATATCGATCCGGGAGCGCTTTCGGGTGTCCTTGTGGGCGGCGCTGGTGTCCAAAATTCCCTCGCTATGGCGGATGGGCCTCACGTCGAAGACGGTCCAGGTCGAAGCGAAGCGACGACCTGCTCAGCCAATTTGGACCCAAATTGCGTATCTTGTCAATTCACTATGCAACATTATACTGATCGGATGTTTTGATAGTCCATAACCAACTATGCACCCCGGAACATTGCACCAAATGCGCAAATTCGTGTTATCACCTGGGCACTTATGTGCCTTCGCACTTTGTAGCATCGACGCATAGGCATAATGCAAGAAAGTCACTTTGGCGCCAAATCGCCTATGCGCCTTGACGCCAAGGTGACGCAACATTGGGAAAAAACAATGCCGGAACAACGCGCGGTGCAAATCACAGTGGCCTCTCCCAAAGGCGGGGTCGGCAAGACCATGACCACCATCCTGCTCGCTGGCGAGTTCGCCGCCGCCGGTCATCGGGTGACGGTGCTCGACACCGATCCGCAACTGTCGGCCCTGGAGTGGAGCAAAAACAGTCGCCGCGCCGGGTACGCTCTTTCAAACATCGACGTCATCCCCATCAACTCGACCGACGAACTGATCGATCGCCTGGCGCAATCCGACGCCGAGGACCTGCTGCTGGTCGACGTCCAGGGCACGGCCGTGGCCGCCCTCGGACCGGCCGTCGCCAACGCCGACTTCGTGCTGATCCCGACGAAAGCGCACGTCTTCGATGTCAAGCAATGCCTGGGTCTGATCCGGCACATCCGTTCGCTTGGCGGACGCCATCGCGAAATTCCCTACGCGGTGATGCTCAACATGGTTTCGGGGATCGAGCACAACACGATGGCCTTTCGCACGGCGATCCAGCTGCTGCGGCAGGCCGACGCCAGCGTGCTTGAGACGTTTTTGTCGCAACGGCCGACCTTCGCCTCAATCGCAACCGCCGGGACGCTTTACGAAGTCCAGCCCGTGAACAAGGCGGTGCAGGACGCTCGCGACCAGACGAATGCCCTGACCGCCGAGATCATCCTCAAACTGAACGGAGCCACCCCGCAATGAACGAGAAAAGCGATCGGACCGCAAACCAATTGCCGCTGCCTGCCTTGAAACCGCGTGCCCGTTCGGATGATCCGTTCTCGCGCAACATGGCTGCCATCGTGAAATCCAGCATCAGCGAAACGGACAACCTGGAGCAGCAGACGAGAACCCAGTCTGCCAGAAAGGCGAAGGCGGAGCTCGAAAGGCCAAAGGCAGACGGCGGGACAGCCCGGCTGCACACACGCATTCCGGTCTCGCAGATGATCGAGCTGCAGGTCCATTGCGCGCGCAATAGAACAACCATGCAGGAGGTGGTGCAGGGCCTGATAACGGAATTCCTTGCTCGGCAGCCAAAGTAGCCAGATGCGCCAATCGCGTCGATTTTCGTTATGACCGACCGCCCATGACTCCGGCCCAACGAGGATTGGCTACATCTCTTCGGGGAAGGCCATCAAAGACGCTGCTGAACGACTGATGTTCGGTTCCATCCATCACGAGAGTGAATCGATCCGCGTCCGCTGATTCAAACCATTCATTGGACGCGCGCGTCCGGCTGCGCGATTCTGTCCGCAATGATCGCGCAGCTCTATCGCCTCTGTATCGAACGCCGCGACGCGGATCGGAACATGGCGCGCTTCTATGCGCTGTCGATCGAGGAGACCCTGTTCGGCCAGACCTGCCTGGTCCGCCGTTGGGGTCGGATCGGAACCACCGGCCGCACGGTACAGCACTCTTTCGATACCGAGGGCGAAGCTGTCGAGCTTTTCCTCCAGCTGCTGCGCGCCAAGCGGATGCGCGGCTATCAGCCGCGATCCACCTACCCGATGTCAATCGGCCGACATAGGGGTCTGACTCACATTTGATGGCGGCGTGGTTGCCGTTTTCTGAGGGGAATCAGCACCACGGTGAGAAATTTGCGTTTGTCGTCCTTGATCCCGGCGGGATTGGTCGTCGAGGCCATCGCTGAGAACGAAGAAGTGATCGTCATTACCGCGCGGTCAGGTACGCCGGCGCGGCCTTGCCCTCTTTGCCGCAGAGTGTCGAGCCGGGTCCACAGCCGCTATGTTCGACGCGTGTCCGATCTTCCCTGTAGTGGGACGAAGGTAGAGCTCCCCCTCGGCGCGCGGCGCTTCGACTGCGATGCTACATTGTGCCGTCGACGAATCTTCACCGAGCGCTTTGACGACAGTCTTGTCACCGAGCGATCGCGCCGGACCTCGCGATTGGAGTGTATCGTTCATCATCTTGGACTGGCGCTCGGCGGCCGGCCGACGGTTAGTTTTGCAAAGCTCAGCAATGACACATTGCTACGGGTGGTGCGGCGACGGCCTGTCTACGAACAGACCCCTATCAAGATTGTCGGCATCGATGACTGGGCCTATCGCCGTAACCATCGCTACGGCACGATCGTCTGCGATCTGGAGCGACGGCGGATCGTGACGTTGTTGCCCGACCGAGAAGTTGCCACCGTCGAGGCTTGGCTTGCCGATCACCCTGAGATCGAAACCGTCTCGCGCGACCGCGGCGGCGGTTACGGCGAAGCCACCGCCAAGGCATTACCGAATGCGGTTCAGGTCGCCGACCGCTGGCATCTCATGGAGAATACGAGCGCGGCTTTCCTCGGCAATGCGCGCGCCGTGATTTTTTCATGGAATGAGCGCGCGAAAATGGGCGCCCCGCTTCCGTGGTCATTGAGAGCCCACGGGCGATAAAACGAGAGGGCTTACCCCCCTCGTTTCGTCGCCGATCTCATTCGAGGTCAGCGGCGAAGGCTTCGATGTTACGCGCGAACTGCTCGGCGTCTGCCTGCTCCTGTGCAATCAGGGCCGCCAGTTCGGCTTCAGCCGCGATGCGTTCCTTCCTGGTGAAGCAGCAGCTCCGAAGCTCGGCCCGCAGTTCATTGATGTGATCGATGGTGGTCATGTCGAAACGTCTCCTTTTGATGACGTCAACGGGCCACGTGCGCACGAAGCGCGGGTCAGGGATCGCGGAACGCGACCGGCGGAGCCGGCGAGTGGGGTGCCGGTTTTGTCGGAGCGTAGGGAACCGAAGCGGAGATAAAATCGGGGGCCCACGCTCGTCCTTGACGCGGGCTGAGCAGCCGTAGAATGGGACGACAGAAGAAAGAAAGCCGCAGCCCAGGCCAGGGGATGCGACCGTATTTCACCACCTCGATGTGCCACGATCATCTCGATCCGGAGCAAGCCTTCGGTGCGCCGGACGCCTTGGACGATCTGACCAGATTTCCTCGTTGCGTATGGCACCCGAAAAGCCGGAAGCAGGCTCGATGCCTGCTTCCGGCTTCCACACGCGCAAGAGATGAGCCCCGCCTCGGCGGCGGGGCCTCCTTCGTGGAAGAGTTTCAGACCTCGCGCTTCGGCCGGTTCCAGATGAGGGCGTATTCTCCTTCCTTCTCGCCCGGCCAAAGTGCTGCGGTGATCGGGGCATTGAAGCTCGGGTCATCCAGTTTGACCGAGATATATTCCTCGCCGTCGCCGGAGACCGCCTTCCAGCCTGCGCCGACCTCGACGCCGTTGCCGGCGGTGATGCGGAAGTCGGGGGCGTCGCGCGAGACACGTTCGATGGGGTTCAGGCGGGCACGCATGCTGACAGTGAGGGTGCGCACATTGCCGACAATCCCGTTGTTGCCGTTGGTGGAGAAATCGCCGATGACTGCCATGATCTGTTCCTTTCGGGTTTTCTCGGGCCGCGCCTATCGCGACCTCGATGGCGGTGTAAGGACCGGAGGCGGTCGACCCCGCACCTGACAAGGCCGCAACGAAGTGGAGGGCGGGCGCAAGCGGCTATTTTGCCTCGCGATGCAAAGGCGGGCTGCGCCCCGCCGGCGGAAAATAGCCGCGGCCAGCCGTTGCGGGATGGCGACCGAGACGAGAGGCGTCCTGCGGTCACACCAGATCCATCGAGGTCTGCGTGGGTGCGCCCAGGTGTGAGACGGGAAGGAACCTGGATCATGCGTCGTCGGCGCCATTACCCACAGAAAACAGGGATACCGCGTCATCAGCACCGCTCGCCCCGCGACATCGATGCTCGCCACCGCGTCGACGCCTCTGCCGGCGCCACGTCCGCCTCGCCTTGATGATGGCGCGCTGGTCGAAGCCGATTGAGTGATCGCTCCCGCAAGTGGCAAGGCTCTCGGTCAAGCTGGGCGATCCGACTTTTCCCGGCATCGTCTCCTGCAGGCCGGGCGAGACAGAGACGGCCACTTCCGCCGAACAGGCCTGCGGCGTGTCACTGTCTCCCCACATGGAAACCGGCCGCCGGGGCGGGGCTTTTTTGCGGGTACAGCCGGGTGCCGATCACCAGGTTGGAAAGCGGGGCTGATGAAACATCAGCATTCGGGCGGAGCGCCCGGCCATTGCTGCGCGCCGTGCAGGACACGCAGAATGCGGACCGTGGTCTCCGTCACTAGATAGGCCGCCACATAGGGCGTGCCGGTGACGACCAGTTCGCGTGTCCCGGCAATCCGGCCCGGACGGCCGCTTTCCGGGAAATCCCGAAGACGGCGGGCCGCAGCCTCGATCCGTTCATCGACCGTTATGGCGGCCGCCGGATTATCAGCCTCGATGTGGGTAAATATGCCGTCGCGATCGGAAAGCGCCAAGGCAGACCATACGAGCTTCACGATGCCAGGTCGCCGCGCCTCCGCCGTGCCGCCGCACGCCGGTTCGCGAAATGCGCCTCGACCTCATCGTCCGGCATGTCGGGCCTGGTATCGGTGAGCGCCTCCAGCACTTTGCCCCTGAACCAGGCATCATGCGCCTCGCTGCTGGTCACAAGTTCGAGCGGCAGCGCGCCCTCATTGGCGGTACGGGTGAGCAGGATCCGAACGGCATCGGAGACCGTCAGCCCCATGCTTTCGAGCACGGCGGACGCCCGATCCCGGACGTCGGCATCGATACGGGTCTGGACAAGGGCGTTCGCGGCCATCAGCGCCTCCATTTCTGCAGAAAATGTAATGCAATTGAATGACGATTGCCAGTCCTCTATACGCCGTGCATGTCCTCACCTTCACTCGGCCACAATCCAGCTGCCCCGCGATCGGCGACCGTCGACAGGTCGACCCTTGCTGCACGCCGAAGGAACACCGCGCCGCGAATCGGGGCCGAGCTTGATTTGAACGAGAACCGCTGAACCTCTCCCCGTTCCGGAAACGTCCGCTGGATGTTCTCATATTATCAAATGCTAATGATGCGCGCCGTGGGGATAAGTGCATTTAGTGTTTGCCGGCAGCACCCACTCCTGGGCTCGGGAGTTCACCAAGCTTGGACATGGCGTCATTGATCGCTCCGGGCTGGGCGAAGCCTGTCGGCAAGCGCCAGAAGAACGATACGGCTGAGGCGGGAGCGGATCTGCGAAGCGGCCCAGAGCCAACCTTGCGGTTCGTTGCGGTGTGGAGCGAGGAGGAACAGGTTGCGGGCATGGTGGGTTTTGCCCGCAACATTTTGGCGGTGGAGATGCCGATCCAGGATTCGACTGCCGCGTGGTTCGGCGACCGGATTTCGCGCCGGTGCCGAGCAAGCGCGCTCGCAGGGCGGTTCGGAGAAAACCGGGGTCCGCCCGGCAACCAGCGGAGCGTGAAGCATCAGGCTGCCTTCCGCTCCGTTTCCGTCCGCGGCTGTAGGCCATGCAGATAGGCGACCGCCCGCTGCGCATGGGCGGCGGCCGAAAAGATCGCCCGGCGGTCTTCCTGAAGGACGCGCAACCAGGACTGTAGGTAGCTGGCGTGGTCCGGCCGCGGCTCCATCTCCGGCACAATGCCCAGATCGGCGCAAATGAAACTGGCGCCAATTTCGGCGAAGTTCTTCTCGCGCCCGGTCGGTCTTGTCGTGATGATATCGGCTAAGGTCCCGGTTCAGTCGAGGAGCGGCGGAGGTCCAATGCAGAATCTCATGGGCTTTCGTAGCGACTAGCGACGCGGCGTCCTTGAACTGTTCGGGAAAAGGTAACTGCACATGGTCGCTAGCCGGCGAATAATAGGCCTTGTCGCCGCCATAGCGCACCGTCGCTCCTGTATTACCGAAGAACCGCTCGGCGTGTTCGATCGGTTCGACCGGATTGGGGACCGGGTCCGCATGCCTGCAGCAATGATCAGGCAGACCCTCGATCTGGTCACAGTTGAAGACGGTGTACGCCTTCAGGAACGGGATCTCGCGCTCGACTTCGGCGCCCCCGGCGTCCTTTTCGGTCTTGGTGAAGCGGCTTGCATAGACAATGGTCGCGCCACTCTCACCCTTGCGAATATGCGCGCCCAGTTCGTTCGCCTGCCGTAACGTCATCCACATTGGCGAAGAAAAGCCGCGTGCGATCCCCTCGGACCAGAGAAGGAGCACATTCACGCCTGTGTAGCCCTCGCCATTGTGGCGCAGCGGTCGGGTGATCCGACCGACGGTGTTGCGCTTACTCCATGGCTGGACCCATGGGCGAACGCCCTTCTCCAGATCGGCAACGATCTTGTCGGTGATCCGCGCATAGATGTCGGTGCGTGATCCGTTTGCCCTGGCTTTCATGTCCTGAACCTCCATTTGGGAGCCGCGCCCATCGCGGCCCGTCACGGGCGTCCGTCGCCTGGGCTATCAGGGGGACGCGCATCCACAGGACCGGAACGAAGAGGAGGACGGCGAAGCCGTTGCGCGACCCACCGGGCCGGGCAGGACCGCCATCCGGGACGGGACGCGATGGGCGCGGCTCCCTTCCGTTCTCCTTTCTTCTTCCCTTGTTCGGCGCGGCGCGACACGGAAAAGGCCGGTCGCGGCAGGACCGGCCCCATAAGACGGTGTGACGGGCAAGGCCTAGGCCTTGCCCGATGGGCGGCTCAACCGAGTGCCGCCATCTGCTGCTCGGCCGCCTTGCGGTCGAGGTTCTGGCCGGGATTCTCGACGGGACGCTCGAACGGCTTCCAGACCTCGCCGACGACATGCTCGTAGGCGGCAACGGCGCCTTGCGCGGCCATGCGGAGCGAATGGGCCTGGATACCCATGTCGGCTGCGAATTCGCGCTTGCGCTGGGCGGCGCTGTCGTAACCGACCGGACCGTCGAGGTCCTCGTCGCGCGCGTCATTGGCGGCCTTGGCGGTGGCATCGCGTGCTTCGGTGACGGCGCGGGAGTAGAACTGGCCGGCGCCGTGCGCGGACCCGACATAGGCGCCGACGATGCGCTGGAGGCGGGCGGACTGGCGGGATTGGGTTGCGGGCTTGGCCATGGGGTCTTCCTTTCGTGGTTTCCTCCGAAGCGGTCCGGCCCTTGGCCGATCTGTCCTTCGGTGCGCTCGAAAGGAACCGGCGGAAGACGGGCGTTTCAGGGTCCGGGCCCGCCAGGACGAGCGGAGCCGGTATGCGCGCAAGCAGGTCTCCTGACCTCGCGCGGCGCGCAAACCTGCTTTGCCGAGGACGGCGCGGTCCGGCCGCCCCGCGGCGCGAAGCGGCCTTGAAACGAACGGCCGCCGGTTCAGACCGCAGCAAAACCGAAGGACAGATCGGCCAAGGGCCTGGTCCGACAACGGAAGCCAGGGAACAGGGCGCCACCAACAGCGCCGCAGCATAATTTCAGCCTGCCGGAAGCGTGCACTCGTTCGATGGGACCTAACGGGTCGGGCCGGCTCTCCGCCCAACTCTCAGAAGACCGTTTGCGGCATGAGATGAGCACGGGCATGGTCTTGCGGATACGGCTCGCCAACCGCGTCCAGCTGACCAGCGACAGGCACAGGACATACCTGGAAGCCGTCGAGGGCGCGTATTGTGCCGAGATCGATGACGCCATGCTGGTAAAGCTCTATGGCAACTCTGCGGAAAGCGCCAAGGATCGCTACAGTCCTGCCGAACGCACTGGCGCACATAATGAGAGATCGAGCGCGGCTGTACCAAAAGCCCGTGGCCGCCCAAGGCTGCTTGCACCTGTCACCGAGTTGCGCGATTGTCGAGGTCGCCCGAGTGACGCGAGCAACCATGAACCCGACGAAGAAGGCTGCCCCTTTCGTGCCGACCGAAATCCATGTCAGCACGGTCGAAGATCAGAAAGGCGCGCTCGGCATCCTATCCATCAGCACAACAATGGGCCTGTTAGAAATCGTGCTCGACGGACAGGCCGCCGACGCCATAGTTGATGCCATCAGTGTAATCAGGCCGAAACTGGCCTGAGGGTCGATAGCCATACTCGTTCCTGATACGTCCGTTGGACGTTCTCATATAATCCAATGCTAAAGTCACACCGGCCTTCCGGCATTCGACCCTTGGCAGACGGTGGAACCGAAACCGGAATGCTGTGCGCTCTTGGGGCGACGAGCCGATCCCGGCGCTTCGCGCCAGTTCGCCAATCGTGCTCATGAGCGTTCCCCTTCGCTTGAGGCGTCATTTGGACCTTTTGCCGGATCAAGGGGAAGCAGGTGGCGCGCCCGAACGGCCGCGATGGCAACGTCCTGTCGGGCAAGCTTTCGGGTGAGCGCGTCAACTTCCGGCTGACGCTCGGCGGTCAGCGCCGCCAGCGTCGCGCGATACCGTTCCAGAAAGGCGCCCGGCTCCGGCGCCTTACCGCGGCGAAGGGTGGCCTGTCGCCGGCCAAGCAGCGGAATGATCGCTGTCATGCGCCGCGTGATCTGCCGGTCGATCAGATCGAGCTGGTGCTGCGTCTGCCGCCGCGCCGCTTCCATGCGCAAGAGCTGCGCGGCTTGTTCTGGCGGACCCGACATTACGGGACCCTCCCGCGCCAGCTGGGAAAGCTCGAGGGACCATCATAGGCGGCATGCTTCGTCTCATCGATGACGAAGCCGAAGCGGCCGACAGCGTAGTCGTCGCTCGGCACGAGAAAGCGACGCTGTTCAACCCCTTCCTCGCGCTTGCCGCCGATGGTGGCGATCACCTCGGTCATCCCGGCATGATCTGAACGGAGGCGGTGAGAGCGATCCAGTCGTCGGCATGCACCCGCGCGAACTCTTGGGCATCCTTCTCGTGGGACTCGCCGGGAGCGAGAGAACGACCGGAGATCGCTTCCCAGGCATCGGGCCAGGAGTCGCGGACTGCTTTGTCGGCGGCTGCGCGCTCGTAGGTCGTGAACAGGTCCGGAAAGGTGAGCGCGACGATCGCCCATTCCGCGTCCTCTTCGTAACAGGCGTCTTCCGCCCGCAGCATAGGGTGGACCGTCGCATTGCGCGCGGCGGAGAGCTTGAAGCCGCCATGTCCGGCCGTGGTATGGCATACGATCCCGTCCGCGTAGACGGTGGCGCCCTGCGACGCGCCCCATGGCGTGCTGCAGTCCATGCACACAGTTTGGCGGTCAAGACCTCGCAGCTCGCGGCTGTGGTCCGCCTGCTCGATCATGCGGCCCAGAAAGGCCACTTCGTCCTCGACGCAGCCGGACCTGACAAGCGCTCCTACCGGCCATCATAGTTGTCGCTCAACCGGACACCGTAATTGTCGCCGCGCAACGCTCCTCGGCTTGCAGATCGACAAGCGCGGCATCGACTACATCCAGCGCCGTTCCGCGCTTATCGAGGAAGTGACCCGCGATAAGGTCAAGGCGATGGCGAAGAAGCTGCTTTCCGTCGAGCCCGCCATCATGGTCGTTGGCCCGCGGCTGGACACGAAAGGATAAGCCTGGAAGTCAAATTTCGCCTTCCTTCTCTCGCCGAGAGTGGCTAGGCAGAAGCAAAGTCCGGCCTCGTGGCTGGTGGGATCTCATAAGGCCCGCGAGAGGCGATTTCGCGGGCCAAATCGAGCCTTATCGGGCAAGTTGCCGGGTTGCGGCAAAGTCCTGCCCATGCGGGCTTCTTTTTGCGCGGACGAGCCAAGGGTGGCTGGCGCTGTCGCTATACCATGCAGCGTCTGCCGCTGGCGAACGCTGATCTCGCATTACTCAACTTCTTCAGCTACCAAAACCGAGTTGTCGAGTTTCGAACATACCTCCTTTCCACTCGGGTACAGTAGTCTACCAGCTGCTTGGGCAAGGCCTTGTTCGGATCTGGAAGTCGCGGAACACACCCCGCGGGTCACTTCAAATTCCCCCGGGGGGGGTCAGTCAAACTCCCCCACCCGCAAGACAGGACAGAGGGTGTATTTGTTAGTTTGACTTTGTTTCCCGAGCAAGGGCCTCAGCGGCTTCTTTGAGACGATAGCTGCGTCCATCGAACTCAAGCAGATGGCAATGATGCATCAGCCGATCGAGTATCGTCGTGCTCATGGTGTTGTCTCGCAGATATGTCCCCCAGTCCTGTACGACCCGATTGGAGGTGACGATGACGCTGCGACGCAGTTTGTAGGTAATTACATGGGGTAATCGCGGGAGCCGCGTCCACGTGCCGCTTTGTAGCCCTTGCGCATAGGCGGCGGTTGTTCCCCGATATGATGAAAACGGGCTCCCGAGTCGGACCCGGGCCCAGCAGCAATCGGAGA
>NZ_QZWZ01000050.1 GCF_003601975.1 Mesorhizobium waimense | reverse complement strand
GACGCTGATATCGACGATCTGCTGCCCTTCAACTTCGCCAAAGCCGCCGCAGCCTGACCCGACGCGTCCGTCTGAAAGCGATCAGTTGTTGCAAGGGCCGTCAACGTGCGGGGAAATGAGCGCTTACGTCTGATTGGCACAACGTGGCGTTAGAGAACCTGTTCCTGCGAACAATCCGCACGCCGAGCTGGTCACCCGTGTCGGCGGTCCGTGAATTGAGAGCTGTTCAACTTTCGCTTGCCTCCCGTCCTGCATTGCCGCGACACCCCCTCAGCTGGCGCCGGAGAGTTCAATTTGGACCGCATGCTTTTTTGCCCCCACGGGCGGACCATTGCGCCAGAGATTTTTCTGTCCGTTAGGATGGAAATGGCCAAGCTCGATGAATTGATCCGGTCGTGTCCCATCAGGTGGTGTAGCTCGGCGGTTACGAAGCCGCTCGCGAGCGCGCCGTTAGTAGCGCTGTAGCGAGTGAGCGGCGTGTCGGTGGTCATCGGCAGCTGGCCGCAGGACGGGCATGGATGGAAATGCTCTCTCGTGCCCTGCGTGCTCGCTGTGTCGCCTGCCGATGATCGGCGGCCCGAGGTCTGAAAGCTGGTCATTTCGCGAAGTCGACGATCTGCAGATTTTCGTCCAGAAGGAATTCGTGAATGCTTCCGGCTTCGTCGATCACCCGGAACCAGTGCTGCTGCTGCACTGCCCTTGGATAGACCACCTTTCCGGTTACCGCTTCGACAGCGCCGAGAGCATCATACGCATCCGTATCCAGCGAAGTGACGACCTCTGCGCCATAAAGCTCGTCGACATGATAGCGCACCATGGCAGTCTACCTCTTGCCTAGCCGTTCAGCTTCACGCTCTAGCGTCTCACGACTGTTTCCGTGCTTCTTGATAAGTTCGCGAACCTCGGGGATCGTGAGGCCGAATTTGCTGGCGAAATAGCCGACCTCATATTCTTCGTCTCCGGCCACGCGGTCGCGATCTCGAATATCCCGCTTGGTCTTGTCGTCGGTCATTGCTTTTCCTCCTCGTGGTTGGAATCTCGTTATGTTCACTCTAGCTAATATAAGCCGGTGACCTAGACTCGGTTCCATGCGCAGGCGCCGGCCAAGGCCAGGGCCGGCTGGAGCCGTTGATGCCAACCCTGGTGGAGAAGCCACCAGAGGGCGCCGACTGGATTCACGAGGTCAAGTTCGACGGCTATCGATCGCAAATCGTCCGGGAGAGGGCCGGCGTGCGCATCTTCACCTGCCGCGGGCCTGGACGTCGAAGTATCGCAACCGCGCCAAGGCCGCCGGCGAGCTTGAGGCTGAAAGCGCCATCGTCGACGGCGAGATCATCGTGTTGAACAATGCCGGCCTTTCTGACTTCGGCGAATTACGCAAGGCTATCACTAGGCACCAACATGATCTGCATTTCGCTACGCTGGTGCGCTGCCACAGGCAGGCATCAGGACGCCCGAGGCGCTTCGGCCGTGTAGGACAGTGGCGCCAGTCACCGCGGCGCGGTAGCTGCTCGCCGTTCCTGCTTCATCGCCCTGCGGCGCTCGACTTCACGCCAGGCTTCATGTTCGGAACGAGCGGAGACAGTGCCGACCTCGAGATCGAACACGATGATTGTTCCTTCGTGCGTCCAGATAGCGATCATGCGCGCCCCCCGGCGCTGGATCTCAGTCGACAGAAAGATGCTCCCCGGCTAGATGGTCCCGCAAGGCGGACCCAAGGCCCCCGGAGACGTGGCCACTTGGGCATGCCGATTGGACTTCGGTCGCACGATCGATTGGACTGTGGGGGTCATCGAGCATCGCACAGGGCCAAAGGTGCCTCGAAATGGGTCAATACGTCTGGCACCGCAATTGCACTGGTAGAAGCACTGCCGGGTTAAACCAACACCCCGGCAAGTCCCCATTATTTTATCCCTGGGGGCGGCCCGCCGCTGCCGTGAATGGAGCGGCGGGTCTCAATTGCGCTTTGGGAGCGCTTCAAACTCGCGAGCGCGTAGGGAGCGGGACCATAGATAGATGATGGCCATCTGTGCAGGCTGCACCAACCCAATCGGGTCGAAGATGCTGAAGTGCCCGCAATGCGGCCATGACAACGCGCTGGCAATCTCCCAGAGGCTGCCAGACCCAATGTTTGAAGGCGTTGGGAAGCGACTTCAGTAATCACGGCGGTCGTTGGCACTTTGGGCGCCGGCACGTTCATGATCGCGACTGTCATCGTCCCACCGGTATGCGTCAGCTTTCATCTTGCCCTAGAGAGGCCAAAATCCCGTCCGGACAGGGGCCAGGTGGAACACTAAGACGCGCCGCTTCCTCCTTATTGATGATGCTGTGTTTCTTCGTTTCAGTGCGACAATTCGGGAGCAGGTTCGGGTGCCGCGGGAGGGTGCCATGCGAGAATTGCCATTCGACGTCGATGCAGATGCCGTGATTGAAGTCGGCCGATATCTGGATGGTCACGCGAAGACCACCGCAGTTTCGATATCTGAAGCGCTCCGTGTAATCAGGCGTCGCGTCAACAAATCGCGCGTCGGCGACAGCGGGTTAGAGGAATTGATTGTAGAAAGCGCCGCAGCCAGAAAGCTTGCCCTCTTGTTGGACAACCACAATTAGGGGGCGCGGGCTTGCCGGCGCATTCTGTAGCCTAAGAACACACAGGGACGCGCCAGGACGCGCGAAGCGCTTTGCTGCGGCCGGCCGAAGCGCGCGCTGGTAAGCTCGGCACGGCAACACCTAACGCGCGGGGTGATCCTGCCCCACAATGGGTCATTTGCGGCTGGCACCACAATTGCAGTGTTAGCAAAGCCGGTTGTTGGGGACCGGCAATTGGGGCGATGGGGGCCTCGCCGCTTCGCAAATGGAGCGGCGAGGTTTCTTGCGTTTCAGCCATCAACCTTCAGGCGGCTCGACAGCCGATCGGGGTGACGAGGGGCCGCCGAGCCTAACCGGCGGGGCTCAGGGGCGGCGCCGGCTGGGGCTGAATTATAGCCTCTTCATGCATAATTGCTAATTTAGTAAAATGCTCCATATTTCTTTCCCTGGCCGCCAGATTGACCGGGCCTGAGTTGAATCTGTGCGTAAACGAGTGAGCGCTGGCATAGGCCGGCTGAAATTTATCGAGCCGTTGATGCCGACCCTTGTGGAGAAGCCACCGGAAGGGGACGACTGGATTCATGAGGTCAAATTCGACGGCTACCGGTCGCAGATCATCATCGATGACGCGGACGTTCGCATCTTCACCCGCCGTGGTTTGGATTGGTCGGCAAAATATCGAGACTTGGTTGACGCAGCTAAAGAATTGAACGTCCAAAACGCCATCGTCGATGGCGAGATCATCGTCACCAATGAGGCGGGGCTGTCCGATCTCGCAGCCCTGCGGAAAGCCATCACGCAGCGCCAGCACGATCTCTATTTCGTCGCCTTCGATCTCCTGCATCTCAACGGCCACGATCTGCGTGACATGGCGCTGGAGGATCGCCGCGAGATTCTTGTCAGCATGATCTCGACTGGCGGTCGCATTCAGTTCAGCCAGGCTTTGCAGGGCGAGGCCAAGGCAATCTTCCACCTTGTCGATGAGGCTGGTCTGGAGGGCATGGTTTCAAAGCGGAAGGACAGCAAATATCGAAGCGGCCCGTCGACCAACTGGCTGAAGGCGAAATGCTACAGGATCGAAGAATACGAATTGCTCGGCGTCGAGCGCGAGGCCGGCAAGCCCGCCTTTGCCCTGATGGCCGAGCGCGGCACCGGGCGCTATGTCGGCTCCGCCTTCATCACCTTGAATCGGGAGATGCGCGAACGCCTCTGGGAGCGCGTTCAGGAGCATTCCGGGCCGGCACCGAAGGGCATGAAGCGTCCGGCGACTCAATGGGTGAAACCAGGGCTAATCGGCCGTGTGAAGCACCTGCGCGGCGAGGAGGACCTACGCCACGCCTCGCTGCAGGATTTCTGGGAGGATGATTGAAGACGACGGCCGGCCCAAGTCTGGCGCGGGGGGATGGTGATACACGCCGTCCTTCCGGTATAGTGGCACCATCACGCACCGGAGATGATGCCATGTCAAAACACTTCGTTCATGTGGCGGTGGTCGCGTTGGGGCTGTTCGTCACCAGCGCAGGCGCCGAAACCCTGAAGCTTCCTGACAATCTCACCGGCTTTAGTTCTGATGCCGGCGAAAACTACTTCGTCGAAAGCGATGCCCGGGAGGCCTATTTCCCTCTCGCAAGCAACTTTCTGACGCAGAAGACACAGTCCTATTGTGGTGTCGCCAGCATCGTCATGGTGCTGAACGCGCTCAATGTCCCGGCGCCTTCGGTTCCGGAGTTCGAGCCCTATCGCACATTCACGCAGGACAATATCCTCGATGAACGAACGGACGTCATTCTCGCCCGAGATGTCTTGGCGAAGAAAGGCATGACGCTCGATCAGATCGGTGGAATTCTCGCGACGCAGCCGGTCAAAGCAGAAGTCCGTCATGCCGCCGACAGCTCAGTCGAGGAATTCCGCAAGTTGGCCAGTTCCTATCTCAGCCAGCCGAACCATTTTGTAATCGTCAACTACCTCCGCAAGGCAATCGGACAGGAGAAAGGCGGCCATATCTCGCCGCTGGCAGCCTATGACGGGAAAGCGGACCGCTTCCTCATCCTTGATGTCGCACGGTATAAATACCCCCCTGTTTGGGTGAAGGCGTCTGAGCTTTTCGATGCCATGAACACGCAGGACTCCGACAACGAGAACAAGACCCGCGGCTTCGTCCTGGTATCGGCGGCTTCTGTTCAATAGTGACGGCCAAGGTTGAGATTTCGGGACTGACCCTTTCAAAGGGCTGGACGTTCCAATCGTTGATCGACGCGAAGATGGCGGTCACCGCGTTCTGTCATCACGCGCCATGCAATCACAGCCAACCGCTGGATTTGGTAAAACTTCGCGATTTCGGCCGGCGACCCGTGAGGGATTCGCTATGGGGCCTCGCTAGGTGTAGGATGCCCTTGTCGTCCGATCTAGTTGGCTTACGGACGCTTGAAAGAGTCGATCACGCTTTCGCCCTATTCGATGAGGCAAAATGCGATGACGAGGGCTCTGTGGGGCGTCGCCGACCCCGAACAACTGGCCGCGCTCGGAAAGCTCTTAGACGAATACGCCAAGGAGATGGGTATCTCCGGCGACCAAGAAGCGCGCGACCGTTTGGCCGAGCGCATTTGGGCACTGTTCAACGAGGGCGTTACAGGACTGGAGGAAATCAGGCGACGCTTGGATTCCAGTCGAGCCTCGCTCTAGAAGGCGTCCAGCGGCCCAGCGGCCGGGGCTGGGGGTGGCTTGGGGTTCGGCCGCCGGGCCTAACCGGCAAACGGAGAGGCAGTTTTCGCCGGCTGGCGAATTATAGGCCGCCTTTGCGTCGCTGCTAACTTGGCAAAACGGCGGTGTTCTCTTCCCCTCAAATGGATGAGCCGGAGTCAATCTCGCGTTTCTGCGGAAACCTAACGCTCGAACCGAAATTGACGGTCCATGACCACTCGCGGAAGAGAGTTCTTGGAACGGTGGCTTGCCGACAACGTGCCCGACCTCGTCGGCGCCGACGTCATCTCGACGGGCAGGGCGACCGATAAACTGTTTGCTGATGCTCAAAAGCAGGGAATTGAGGGAGCAGAAATCGTGGAAGAGACCGGCAAGGGTAGCGTCTATGAGACGATCCTAGACGCCGTGGTTCATCACCATGGCCCACGGTTGGCGGACTGACGCGGCGCGCGCCATCAGGCTCTACTGCGCTTGGAAACTGCCTGTAATAGGTCCGCTTCGTCCACGATCCCACGCCGGAAAGCGCTACGATTTCCTCAGCGAGGTCTTCCCTCTGTTCCTTGTCCTTTTGGGCTAGACGGCGCTCGCCGCACAGTTGGTCGAACACCCGCTGGAGCAAATCCAGATCAGCGGGCTCGATTACTCCGCTGTAGCGGCATTGGCCATCCCTCAAATACGGCTGATACGGGACTATCTCACATAACGAGTTTTGATGCGAAGGAACTTCAAATTTCAGGACCTCACCGGCCCCGTCGGCCTGGGTATTGGCGGCGCTATCGTTGCTGGCTATTCTGGCCGAAGCCGGCCTTTAAGTTCACCGGTCCGCACGCCGCGCGCTTCCAATCCGTTGTCATAAATCCGCGTCAGAACGCCTTCGGCAGCCTCAGCTCGCTGGGATGTGCAACTGAGGAGATCGCGTCCTCCCAACCTCGCCGGCCGGTTAGCGATGCGGTCCCAAACGCCCCACGTTCCACCGGCTTCTATGTGGCAGTAGAATCTGTGTTGGGAATGTTCCATGCAAGTAAACCTCTGCACATCGCTTTTTGCTCCGCATTGGCGCCGCAAGTGGTTAATGCCGCCAAGGACGCACTTGACGATTTCGGCAGGAGAAGATGGCCGGCGCCTGTTGGGCGGGGGGCTTTGGGGTAAGGCGCCGGCCAGTGACGGGCTCAAAAGTCCGCCGCCATGTTGAGGTAGGGTAAGGCGGTCCGTTCTCGTATGGTGTGATCGCGTAAGCTAGGGCCGGCAGCACCAGCGCCAACCGCCAGCCCGGCCATCGTCGGCGCCGACATCATCTCCGTCGCTGAATTGACCCAAAAGCTGTTTGCCGACGCCAAGGCGATCGGCATCGGCAGCATCGAGATCGAGGAAGAGACTGGGAGCGTCTATGAGATGATCCTTGACGCGATCATTCATCAAGAGGCCGGCTTGCTGGGCTGACGTATGCGGTCGCGGCCAAACCCAATCGTTAAAATTGTCTGGAACTGTCCCGCTCATCGCGCAATTATTGCCGTTAGCGGTCGATTTCTCAGGAATGTGGCCGCTCCCATTGAAAGCCCGCCGCGTGGTTCCTCCCACCGTGGCGGGTTTTTCATTTGGCGATTAGGCAAGGCCAGCGGTCCGGCGGTCGCGGGGGGGGGTGGGTTTCGGCCGCCGGGCCTAACCGGCAAACATGAGAGGGAAAGTTTGTCGGCATAACCCATTATAACGTCTTTTATAATTTAGTAAAACCAAAGAGCTGGCTCTTGCTCTCGGCTAGAGGGGCTTTTTCGTGCATTACTGGCCGTTAGGCCGTCCTCGTTCCGAGAGCCCAGACACGCACCGCTCCAGCACCTCCAATCGAAACTTGTGCCTACGCAATTGTTGGCCAAGTTCGGCGAGTTTCAACATACCGACAGAGCCGGATGTCTCCGCGATGAGTTCTCGCTCAAGTGTAGCTATGTGCTTTCTCAGTTCGAGGGCCTCGCCGAGCCGCACATCCCTGACCCAAGTTCGAGCACGCATCGTATCATCTCACCGTCGGAAACCTGTCCGATCATGGCATGCCCCGGTTAAGCTTCGACAATCCAATCGTCTCGAAATTTAGCAATCGCTAATCTGGCTGCACTGCGCGGACCTGCCCCCAATGGGTCATTTGCCGCTGGCACCACAATTGCAGGGATAGCAACGCCGGTTGTTGGGGACCGGCAATTGGGGCGATGGGGGCCTCGCCGCTTCGCAAATGGAGCGGCGAGGTTTATGATTGGCCGTCGGCAACGGCGCTTGTGCTCATGGCATAGTGGACGCCGGCTGCCGATCGGTCAGATAAACAGAGATCGACAGGCCGGCGCTCTTCCCCCGCCTTGTTTGATTTATCGGTCCGTTATAGCGACCGCGCAATTAAGCCAAAATGATAGGCCCCCACCACCGGGCGGCCGTGCCGCCATATGAAATCTGCAATGTTGGGCACTTGCCGGCGCCACCGAATTCAGGAATATACTCCTCCGTTGCGGCGAGCCCCTTCAACGGAGATCGCCTTTCCATGACCATGAAATGTCCGTTCGTCGAGAACACACTCGGCAAGAAACTGCAGATCGGCACGGGTCTGTCGGTGGATTGCCTGACTTGCCATCGACATGTTGTGCTTGACGTGCCGGCGCTAGCCCGGCGCCTGGGCGATGATTACGGCTGCATGCACTGGGATCTGATCAAGGTGCTCTATTGCCAGCCATGTCGAGATGCCGGCAGGGAGGACCGCGACCTGACGTTCACCAACCATGCCGTGACGCCGGACAAGAGGCGCTAGGCGCTCGCCTTCTACCTGCGGATGGTCAAATCGTAAGCGAGATCCTGCTATAATCCCATATGGCCGTCCGAATAGCGGTTGTCCTGGCGCTTCTTTTTGCCTTCGCCTACGGATTCGCAAAACTCGTGGAACGTAATGGCAGCGTTGGCGATCTGCCCTCCCCGTGTGAGGAATGGTCAAACCCTGATTGCCCAGACCCGAACGCGCCGCCCGCAAAGTAGCCCCATCTGTTCGGGCGTGCTTGACGATTTCAGGAGAAAGATGGCCGGCGCCCTTTGGGCAGGGGCTTTTGGGTAAGGCGCAGGCCAGGCGGGCAATCAAGTCCGCCGCCAGAAGCCTTTGCTCGACCCCGATGTTGCCGAGACTGGATAGCCATGAGGAGCGAACGAGCATGCCTTTTCAATGGAACATTTCGAATAGTTGAGTTCTTGCTTCGGATGCCGCTACCTTGGCTCCGTCGCAGGCTGGTGGGCACATCGGCCGGCCCGCGCCATCGGTCCCTCCGTGGCGCGCGCTTTTCAGGCTGACTCGTCGATCATCGGGGTGGTGCTTTTCGGCCGGTGGTATTTCTTCACCAATTCGACCGTGCCGGCGTCGACCGTGACGCGTCCAAGCACCTGCACCGTGACCCTGCCCAACTCCTCGTCGACGTGGACAACTTCACCCTCGAATCTCATCTTGTCGCCTGGTTTGGCTCTCGGATCTCCGGTCGAACAGGGATAGGTGGCCGTCGGAATGTGTAGGGTTACGCGATCCTCGATGCGCTTGCCCACCGTGGCGATGATAGCCACCTTGTCACCGATATTGATCTCCCGCGCCATGGATAGGATTCTGGGGCATTGTGGCCGGTCGTCAAGAGGATGCTAATATATGCGGGACCACACCCGAGCCCCGGCCGCGGCTGATGTGCAGGCCAATGGTCCCAAGTATCTTGGCACCTGGGATGGGCTACAAACCGACTTTGAGAAGCAAGGCGGTCAGAACGGTGTATTTCGCCTCGACAGGGGCCGCATCAAGCGGATCGGCTAGAGCGCCCCACCTCCGTAAAGGGGCCTGGTCGCGTTGGATTTCCGGTTACGCGGCTGCGGCAACGAAAGATATGGCGATCAGGTCGTCGCCCTCAATTCGGCCTTGCCTCTCTTCCATCGCCGCTACGACTTTCAGGAACGTCTTCATTTCGTGTTCGGTAACCCGCGCTTCCTCCATCCTTGCTCTTAGGGCGGCTACGCGCCTTCCCAAGGTGTGGGAATGCCCGATCTCACGGTTCGACATACTTGGCTCCTCGTTGTTCGAATTTGAAAGCCCGCCGCTCATTTGATGCGGCGGGCCTTCAGCTGAAGCGCTCATTCGTAAACTTTGATGATCTTGCGCGTGCCCGGATCCACGAGGACCGTCCGGTTGTCGATAACGACGTAGCGGTATTGCACGTCGGGAACCTCATGCAGCTCGACCGTATCGGGAAGGGCCGTGCCGATGTTGAGCTCCACGCCAGGAAGGGTCACTGAGGCCAGGGGCTGCTTCTTCACATATTCCCGGATGACCGTTTCCTGTTCCGGCTGAATGATCACGGTGTCGGCGGCGGCCGCACCAATACCGGCGAGCAGCAAAAACCCCGCAGCGGCCGCGGTGAGATGGATTCTCATAGTTTCCTCCTAGTGGTGTGAGTTGCGCCAGACGACATCGCTTTCACGCCAGAAGCTCACCCAACGCCAGCCATTTGCGAACGTTCCCTGGCAGGGCCTTCGGTCTGAATCGGTGTGGGACCTCAGTGCGATTGTCAGGCGCAATAGGCCACTGCATGGGCGGCGGCCGGAACCGCGATTGCCGGCATTCGTTGCTCGCTACCCGTTCATGGGAGGAACCTGCCGAGCAAAGGTCCACCATCGGCGGTCAACTGAGTGCCGGTCACGTCTGAGCCCCCTCGACATGGCGGGCACCCAATTTCGCGTGCCAGCAGCGGCAAGCGGCAATAGCGAGGCGAACCGTGACCTTTGTCCAGAACAGACCGAGCGCAGATGACGTCGCAAGCCGAGCCGCAAACGACAATCATGCTCCCAGAAGATTTTTCGGTGCTTGATCTGATTCCGAGTGAGGACGACGACAAGGTGGATGAAACTGTCAGGCGAACAGAGCGCCTGGCAATTGCCCTGGTTATCGGAATGGCTATTTGGTTGATCGTTGCACCGATGGTCTACGTTACCCTGAGGCACGCGATCTAAGCCGGCATGATGAGTCGTCTTGACGAACCCTGCAGGGAGATGCGTCGCAAATCCACTTCACCGCAGAGGTGCTATACACGGCCAATCAGCCCCGGCTTGACCCGCTTGCATCGCCGGTCGCTTCATGCGCTTCGGCGCTGGTCGCTCCGGCGTCATGGTGAACGATCGCGTCCAGGATCGTCTCATAGACGCTCCCGGTGTCTTCCTCGATCTCGGTGCTGCCAATGCCAAGGGATGGGGCGTCCGCGAAAAGCTTTTGAGCCAGCTCGGCGACCGAGATCATGTCGGCTCCGGCCGTTTCAGGGACATTGTTCGAAATCCACTTGTGCAGGAAGTTAACGCCGCGGGTGCTCAACTCGCCATAAGCCGGCGGCCAGCATTAGGTTCCGCCAATGCCCAAAGGTCAGGCCTGGCCTACTTGAGCAACTAATTGTTCGATCGAGCGTTTCGCCGTTCATTGAAAAATGGGCGACAGGCTATGGGTAAATTTCTTCCGGTCGAAGTTGTTTTCTTACGCGGGCGATCAATGATCGTTTCATCGATCATCGAAGCAGAGGAGGCGCTGCAAGGGTGTTGGCCGGATAAGCGCTCGGCCAGCTATCGACACGCTGCACGTCTTGTTGCAGCTGCTAAGGATGGGATGTGTCGGCCGACCGTGGCGTTTGAGGCCTTCAGGATTGCTGCACTCAAGCAAGGCCTGGTCAAGAACGGAAAGCCAAGCGACGCTCTCATCACGCTCGACCATCTAGCCGGCTACGAGTCTCCTCCATCGTTCGAGCAGCCCCAGCGGGCGATGACCGATCCTCTTAATAGCAACCGCAACCTCTCTTCAGCTCTGACGCGGGCAAGACCCTTTGACCTTGTCGGAATCGTGAGCAGTCGGCGGAGGGCGAAAGCAGGGTTTTCTTTCGCCGGCCACAGGAACTTGTCCTCAATACGCGAGTTGAGCCGAACCTCCGCTAACCAAGGAAAAAAAATCATGGCGACAACCAAGGCATCAACGAAGGGTCTGAACGACCTGTTTCACGGCACGCTGAAGGACATCTATTTTGCCGAGAAGAAGATTCTGGCGACACTGCCGAAGATGGCGAAGGCAGCGCAGAACCCCAATCTGAAAGCAGCCTTCGAAAAACACCACGGCCAGACAAAGGAGCATGTTACCCGGTTGGAAGAAGTTTTCGAAGTTATCGGCAAGAAGCCGGCTGGCAAGACCTGTGCTGCTATCATGGGCATCACCAAGGAAGGCAACGAAATCATCGAAGAGTATAAGGGAGCGGCTGCTCTCGACGCCGGCTTGCTTGCCGCTGCACAAGCCGTCGAGCACTACGAGATTTCGCGCTACGGCACGTTGCGGACCTGGGCTTGCGAGCTCGGCCTGACCGAGGCAGTGAACCTTCTCGACCTCACCCTGGCCGAAGAAAAGGAAACAGATGCAGCGCTGACCGAGCTCGCAGAGTCGGCCGTCAACGTCGCTGCCGAAGCCGCATAAGCGCGAGCAGCGCCGTGCCCAAGCACGGCACTTTCCTAGAGCCGCGAGAATCGAGCATCGCGGCTTAGATTCCCCTCCGAGATAAATTCCCCATGGAAAAGACATTCAACCGACTGGCGGGCGCCGTCGCTCGCGCCACCGGCAGGCCTTGGGCCTTTGCGCTTTGCTTGACAGCGGTGCTGATCTGGGCCGCTGCGGGCCCGATGTTCCACTATTCCGAGACCTGGCAGCTGGTTATCAATACCGGGACGACGATCATAACATTCCTGATGGTCTTCCTCATCCAGAATACCCAGAACCGGGACGGCGCCGCCATCCAGGCCAAACTCGACGAACTGATCCGCTCCGGCCGTGGCAAGAACGACTTCATTGGCATCGAGCACCTGACCGAGGCTGAGGTCGAGCAATTCCGCTCGCTCTGCGCTCAGGCCAAAATAGGGAAGACGATGGCCACCTAGGCGGGAGGCTTGCTTTCGGGCTCTTCCGACGCCCGATTGTCGATGTGCTTCCGATCGGCGTTGGTGTCTTCGGGCGGGCCGGAGCGCTTTTCGAGCCTCAAAGCGGACGGTGCTATTTGTGATGGCGGCGCACGCAGTAGCTCTCATCCCCGAAGCGTGATCACCGGCGGCCCTGCTTGGATTTATTAGCTCGGCTGCGGGAACAAAGCCCTCCGGTGCTTGTTAGGCTCACAGCACAAATGTGTGCCCAACAAGGACCCTCTCCATGAAAACCCACCTATTTGTGGCCTCCCTGGCCACGGCTACAGCCATGACCTTTGCACTGCCCGCCTTCGCCGCCGACAGTGCGCAAGACTTTGTCGACAAGGCCGCCGTCGGGGGCATGTTCGAAGTGGATTCGAGCAAGATCGCCGAGGGCAAAGCCCAGGATCAAAGCGTCAAGGATTTCGCGCAGAAGATGATCGACGATCATGGCGCGGCCAACGCCAAGCTCGAGACGATCGCCGGCGAACAGAAGCTGAAGGTGCCCACGGAGCTGGATGCCAAGCACAAGGCCGATCTTGACACCCTTCAAAACAGCAAGGACCCGGTCGACGGATCCTATGTCCAGATACAGCGCGAAGCGCATTCCGATGCGGTCAAGTTGTTCGAAAGCTACGCCAAGGACGGTGACAACGCGCAGCTGAAGACGTTCGCCCAGGAGACCGTCCCGACGCTCAAGATGCACCAGGAAATGATC
Organism: Mesorhizobium waimense; assembly: GCF_003601975.1. Classification (GTDB taxonomy): domain Bacteria; phylum Pseudomonadota; class Alphaproteobacteria; order Rhizobiales; family Rhizobiaceae; genus Mesorhizobium; species Mesorhizobium waimense. The sequence continues at coordinate 29,772 of NZ_QZWZ01000050.1, read as the reverse complement.
GAGAAGATCGCGACGACTATGAGCACCCAGACGTCAGCGACGAAGTCTGAGACGCCGACTGTCACGGTTGGTGACGCACCCGATCCGACGCCTCCGCTCTCCGGCGCAAACAGCTTCACCGAGGACCAGGCCAAAAGCCGCATTCAGGATGCCGGCTTCTCGGAAGTGTCGAAACTGACCAAGGACGACCAGGGCATCTGGCGCGGTGAGGCGAACAAGGATGGCAAGAACACCACCGTGGCGCTGGACTACAAGGGCAACGTCGTTGCCGGCACCAACTGAACAGAGATCGAGGAGATCAAAAACATGAAAACTGTAACCGGACTATTCGACAGTTACGATGACGCCTCCGATGCAGTCGGCGAGCTGGAAGCCAGCGGCGTTCCGCATTCCGATATCAGCATCGTCGCCAGCAACTCGACCGATTGGTATGACAATGACAGCTCCACGGCCGCTGACGATGCAGCCGGCGGCGCCGGTCTCGGTGCGGTGGTCGGCGGTGCCGGCGGGCTTTTGACCGGGCTCGGTATCATGGCCATTCCGGGCGTTGGTCCGGTTGTGGCCGCAGGTTGGCTAGCCGCCACCGCCGTCGGAGCCCTGGGCGGCGCGGTCGTGGGCGGGGCTGCTGGCGGGATTGTCGGGGCACTCACGGATTCCGGCGTCTCGGAACAAGATGCCCATGTCTACGCAGAGGGCGTGCGCCGCGGTGGGACCTTGGTGACGGCCAAGGTCGACGACGCGCTTGCTCGCGATGCCGAGCGGATCCTCCGGCACACCAAGTCGGTAAACTTGGAAGACCGCCGCAGTGCCTACGAAGCCGGCGGCTGGACAGGATTCGACGCCGATGCCGACAACTACACCAAAGGTGAGATCGATCGCGACAGAGCGCGCAACGCCAGTCGCCTCTAATCGGGGAGCCCCGCCGCTCATAGGCGGCGGGGCTCCGTGGCGTCTGGCGGCCATCATGAATGCGTGCATCCCCCAACCGCTCTAGGAACAACTCATGGCCAAGTCTCCAAGCCGCGTCAGCGATCAAGCTGTCATCCACGATCAGAAACTGGTTCGAGGCGAAGGGGGCGAGTTGCACCAAATTGCGCATGGCTCCGTTCCACCGCTCACAACAGCCCAAGGCGGGCCAGTCTCGGATGATCAGAACTCACTGAAGATCGGTTCGCGCGGGCCGACGGTCCTTGAAGACTTTCATTTCCGCGAGAAGATTTTCCACTTCGACCATGAGCGGATCCCCGAGCGCGTCGTGCATGCACGCGGCTACGGCGCGCATGGTTATTTCGAGACCTACGAGTCGCTCGCCGAATACACTCGCGCCGATATCTTCCAGCGCGCCGGCGAGAAGACGCCGGCCTTCGTGCGGTTTTCGACGGTCGCCGGCAGCAAAGGCTCTGTCGACTTGGCCCGCGACGTGCGCGGCTTCGCGGTCAAGCTCTACACACAGGAAGGCAACTGGGACATCGTCGGCAACAACATTCCCGTGTTCTTCATCCAGGATGCGATCAAGTTCCCGGACATGGTTCACGCCGTGAAGGAGGAGCCCGATCGCGCTTTCCCTCAAGCTCAATCGGCGCATGACAATTTCTGGGATTTCATTTCGCTTACGCCCGAGTCCATGCACATGATCATGTGGGTGATGTCGGACCGGGCAATCCCGCGCTCTTTCCGCTTCATGGAGGGTTTCGGCGTCCACACCTTCCGGATGGTCAATGCTAAGGACGAATCCACCTTCGTGAAATTCCACTGGAAGCCGAAGCTTGGACTTCAATCCGTGGCCTGGAACGAAGCGGTCAAGATCAACGGTGCCGACCCCGACTTCCATCGGCGCGATCTCTGGGAGTCGATCCAGGCCGGCAATTTTCCGGAGTGGGAGCTGCAGGTGCAATTGTTCGATCAGGACTTTGCCGACAGCTTTGACTTCGACGTGCTCGACGCCACCAAGCTGATCCCGGAGGAAATCCTCTCGCCGATCCCGGTTGGTCGCCTGGTCCTCGACCGCATGCCCGACAATTTCTTCGCCGAGACCGAACAGGTCGCGTTCATGACCCAAAACGTTCCGCCCGGCATCGACTTCTCCAACGATCCGCTGCTGCAGGGACGGAATTTTTCCTACCTCGACACCCAGCTGAAGCGGCTGGGCGGACCCAACTTCACGCATATCCCGATCAACGCGCCGAAGTGCCCGTTCCACCATTTCCAGCAGGATGGCCATATGGCCATGCGCAATCCAGTCGGAAGGGTGAACTACCAGCCGAATTCATTCGGCGAAGGCCCAAGGGAGTCGCCGCAGCGCGGCTTCCGCTCGTTTGCAGAAACCGAACAGGGGCCAAAACAGCGCATCCGTGCCGAGAGCTTCGCCGATCATTACAGCCAGGCACGGCATTTCTACATCAGCCAGACGCCGCCGGAGCAAGGCCACATCGCGGCCGCGCTGATCTTCGAACTCAGCAAGGTGCAGACAGCGGCCATCCGCGAGCGGATGGTGTCCCACCTCATCAACATCGACGAAGGCCTGGCAAAAAAGGTCGGCGACGGGCTTGGCCTGAAGGCGATGCCGAAGCCCGCCGAAGCGGCCATTGCCACGCGGCAGGATCTTGCGGCGGCACCCTCGCTCAGCATCCTGGCTAACGGCCCCGATCGGTTCGAGGGGCGCAAGCTCGGCATCCTCGTTTCCGACGGCACCGATGCGGCGCTGCTCAAGGCGCTGACCGGTGCAGTGGCCAAGGCCGGTGCCAGTTTCGAGATCATCGCCCCGAAGGTTGGCGGCGCAAAGGCCAGCGACGGCAGCCTGATCGAGGCGCAGCAGATGATCGGCGGCGGCCCCTCCGTCCTCTACGACGCAGTCGCATTGCTGCCCTCGCAGGCGGCGATGGCAGACCTGATCAAGGAAGCGACGGCTCGCGATTTCGTGGCTGACGCTTTCGCGCACTGCAAGTTCATCGGCTACGTCGATACCGCGATGCCGTTGCTGGAAAAGGCAGGCATTGTGGACACTCTCGACGAGGGATGCGTTGCGCTCTCTGGACCCAAGGATGTTGCCAATTTCCTGAAGGTCCTTGGCGCGCTGCGTCTATGGGCGCGCGAGCCCAAGGTGAAGATGTCGTAGCCAGTGCAGCGGCCTTCAGCGGCGGAACCGCGCGCATTTGCGCCCGTCCAGAGTGGGAGCAGGCAATGACGAAGGAGTTCGAAATGGACGATGACACCGTGCAAAATCAATGCCGCCAGCCGCAGGAGCAATCTGGCGACAAACCCCGTCAGCATAGGGTTGAGGGCAAAGCCTTGCGGGTAAACGAAAACAGCGTCGAAGACCGCGACCCTTCCGCTTTGCCGGCGTCGCCGGACCAGCGCTCCGGCGACCTGCTCAAACCGCACAAGGTTGAGGGCAAGGCTCTGCGGGTGAACAAAAACAGCGTGGACGACCAGGAACCCGCCCGCTCACCAGTGCCCCCACACAGGGAATGATCGCGTGGGTCGTCGCTGCCGTTCTTCACGACAGCGACGACGCTAGCGCATCAACCCTGCTGCTCGCAATGCGTCCTCGATGACCTTGGTAATGCCCGCAGCCGAACCACGCGCGTTGAGAGGCTGCGGTTCCGGGGTGGGATCGATATGAACCGCCCGCGGTTTTTCCGCCTGCGTAAAAGTCTGCAACGCGGCGCCCGAAGCGGGCTCGGTTTTTCCGGGGCGCCGCACGCTTGGCTTCGCGAGACCCCAGAAGCGGGCGACATGGCGTGTCGAGGAAATCCCCACGTCCAGCATGAATGGCCCTGCCCTGCCGAGGCCATCGTCGCCGGTCGTGTTGAGCGGCGTGCCATGGCCCATGCCGGCAATTGTATATTTCTCGATCAGTTCCCGGCCACTGGTGTCGCACCAGACCTGCCGTGCTTGACCATCGACTTCTTCCGTGCGTGTCGGGGCCTTGCCGACGCCATGCACGCCTTGCCATTGCGAGAGGATCGCGTCGGCATTCGAGGGCACAACGGTGTTGTCGGCCGAACCCTGCCAGACCGAAATTCTCGGCCAGGGACCGTTGTGTGGAGAGGCCTCGTTCAAGAGCCGCTGGAGTTCGGCTTTGGATGGGCCACCATGGCCCCGCATACGGTCGAAGGCTTCGGGAATAGTCGAGGCGCTGCCGTAGGCAAGCCCTGCAATGATCGCCCCGCCGGCGAACACCTCCGGGTAAGCCGCCAGCATCACTGTCGCCATGGCGCCACCTGCGGAAAGACCGGTGATGAAAATACGCTTGCGATCAAGACCATGCGCGACGACCGCCGCCTCAATCATCTGTCGAATGGAACACGCCTCGCCGTTGTCGCGCCGGATATCCCCAGGCACGAACCAGTTGAAGCAAAGGTTTGCATTGTTGGCGCGTTGCTGCTCGGGGAAGACCAATGCGAAATCAAGCTCATCAGCGAGTTGCGACCAGCCTGAGTGAAAGTTGTAAGCATTCGCGTTCTGGGTGCAGCCATGCAGCACGACAACAAGAGGTGCGCCCTTTGGCAGGTTTTTCGGACGATAATATTTTGACTTCAAAGCCCCCGGATTTGAGCCGAAACCCATTAGAGGAAGGAGATGGTCTGGCGCGCCGTGCTCGATGGTTTCAGTGAAGCGTTGTGCTCTCAGCGCGGCAAGCCGCGCTATCGTGTCGGAGATTTTTCGCAAAGGGAGCGTCCTCGTTGTGACGCCCGAAATTGGACGGCAACAGGTGCAACGCGATTGCCACATTATCGTTGCTGCACTGCACAAAAATTGAAACGGAGGGCCACAAACCAGGCGAGCCGCATCCAGCTCGATTTCCGGTAAGCAAAAGCCCGTCCTGTGGAGTGAGGAACGGGCTTTCTGGCTTCGCCCAAGCAGGGAGCTACCATCAACCATCCTTCGGCGTCGACCGAGGTTCTGCGAACGTCAGCCGGCGCGAAAGATGGCTTCCTCTTCGTCGCGCTGCCTGCCTCCAAGTAGTGCAGCAACGCTCGAGATGAAAGCGCCAATCACCATAGACAATGCCCCGACTAGCGCGAAGCTAGCGGTAGCCTTCCTGGCTGTGTCTGCCGCCTGCATTGCCTTGGCCTTGGCCTCGTCAACCTTCGCGATCACCGCATCGACGCAAGCCTTCGCATCGGCTTCCGACAGGCCCGTGCGGGCGGCGACCAGTTGCGACAGATAGGTCTTGTCCTCAGCCGAAACCTCGCCATTTGCGGCGCCGGAAAGCAGGATGCGTGTAGCCTGTTCCGACGCGGTATTATCGTTTTGCCCGTTGGCCGGCGCCGCGGCGGGGTTAGCGGGCCGGAACAATGAATCCACGAAATAGCCAGTCCAGCCATCGGTCGACGGGGCACCCGTCGTGGCTGCATTGGTAGCTGCTGTCGTTGCCCCCAAGGCGGCGCCGGAGGCCACATTGGAGACGGCTTGCACACCTGAGCCCAACGTCGATGACAGAGCCGAAGCAAAGACGCCTGCGACGAGCAATGTCGCCAGAGCCCAGGCAAGGAAGCCATGCGCGGTGTCGCGGAAATAGACCTCGTCGGTGTGGACTCCGACCCATTTCGTGCGGAGACGGCCCGCAAGATATCCGCCAACTCCGGAAGACAGCCATTGCACGACAATCAGCCAGACGGCGGTGGAAGCCGCAAACGTCGTGAGCGAGGCCCCCGATCCAGTCCATGGCGAGACCATCGCCAGTCCGAGCCCCGAGCCAAGTAGCATTAGGATGACCGTCAGCGTCGAGGCGGCAAACGCGCCAGCAACGATCGGCCCCCAACTTACGGCGGTGGAGGACGATTCACCGTCCTCGGCGATTTCGATCGACGATATGGCAGACTGCATATCCGCCCCCCTTACCGCGCGAACAGCATGATCAAAATGATGATCGGAATTGGGATTCCGAGCAACCAAAGCAAGATACCGCGTCCCATAGAAACCTCCCGATAAAGTGTTAAGACCAAACAACAATCCTCGGAAAGGGCTTTCGTTCCGCACACCCTCCTGCGCACATCGGGATTTGGACACGGGGGCTGAAAGTTGGAGTAGTTCTCACTTCAACGCGACGAACTGCTGGTTGCTGTCACGACCCCAGAAATAACAATCTGAGCAATTAGCTCATTCGGTTTCCCACGCTTCAGCAGCGTGGGTTTCATGTAGCGCTTCTTCACGTCTACGTTCCTTGAAACCGTGGATTTGGCGCGGCCTCACTGGTCAAGAGGCGACCGACCGAGAGCTTGGCTGCAGGAGGTGCTGGAACTTCATCTGTTGAGGCACATTGAGTTGGAGGCGTGCACACGCCCGTCAAATTTGCGAAGGCGAAGTAGGGGCAGCCGGCGATCGCGCAGGCTCGAAGTCGGCCTGGGATATGGTGGCGAGTAAGCAGTCAACTGCAAGACACAGTCAGGCTAATGATTGGAGTTTCTTCCTCATGCAAATAATTCGGACCGAGATCGGCGAGGCAATCGGGCACAGCGGGCAGCAAATTGTGCGCGTGATCTTTTGTGGCGAAGACGGTGAGCGTGTCAGCGTCGACATGGCAAAGAGGGAACCCTTTGCTGAACGTGACGCTATCGGTCGGGCGATAGCAATACTTGTTCAGACTGCTAACTTCGACGTGGCGGCCAACAGTTACGACGCCCATAGCAATGGCAATTTCGACGAAGTGGCGGTCACTGCGGCGAATGACGAAAGCGGCGGCCTCTATATCTTTGAGTATCGTGACGGTGATGGCTGCCAGCAGGTGCCTCCATCCAAGATGCCAAGCTTCCACGCAGCTCGCGAGGAAGCAATTCGGTGCGCGATCGACGTCTTGGTCGACCTGCAGTCCGGCACAGACGATCCATCCGGCTGGCTGGTGCGCGTCCGGGACGAAAACGGCGAATTGCGCTGCTCAATCGACGTTTCCGAGGCTGAAGCTGCTCGGCAAGCGAGTGATGCCACGGCGGTTTGAAGCCGGCATCAATGTAGCCGTGGCGACGCCGGCCGAGGTAACGAAAATGGGTTCCTTCCTACGAAACAACGGGCTGAGCATCGCTTTGGTCGTGATGTTCCTTTTGAGCGCGCTGGGCATGATCTGGTCAGGCCAAGCAGTCCACAATGAAGAACTTCGGGAGCACGGCGCGCCGGCTGTCGGAGTTATGGCATATCTGACGAGCGGTGACTTCCTCTCTGCGCTGTTCGAAAACTGGGAAAGCGAATTCCTGCAAATGTCGGCCTACGTGATGCTGACCGCGATGCTCTTTCAGCGCGGCTCGGCCGAGTCCCGCGACCCGGATGCTCCCCACAGGCCCGATGACGAGCTACGGCCGGCGACGCGCAAGCAAATGCCGATACTATCGTGGCTCTATTCCTACTCGCTAGGCATGGCCCTAGCTCTGCTGTTCATCGTTTCATTTGCGTTCCACTGGTGGGCGAGCCTGACGGCAGCAAACGAGGAGGCGCTCCGCCATGGCGGACAGGTTCAATCTTTTGGAGACTACCTTCTCGAAACACAGCTGTGGTTCGAGTCGTTCCAGAACTGGCAGTCGGAATTCCTATCGACCGCAGTCCTGGTTGTGCTCTCGATCTTCCTGCGGCATAAGGGCTCGCCGGAATCCAAGCCTGTCGGCGCAGCAAACTCCGACACTGGCGAGTAAGCTGCGGACACGCCATCGTGGACGTGGAGCAATACCGGCCTGCGCTTAGATCTGCTGACCATTCTCATAGCCTCTGAGTAGGATGACGGCCTTGGGTAGAGGCGGTGACCGTCGGATGCCTAACGACCGAGCCGGCTTTGGGGGGTCGGCTTTTTATTGGGTGGCCGCAACATGAAAGCATCCGCCAGTATGCTATGTTCGCTGGGCAATTGTTAGGTTGCTACCGCCGATCGCTTGAAGACGATGGTCACCTTCGTCCCTTCGCCGGCGCTAGACACGACGTCGAACTGCGCCTTGGCGTTCTCGGTCAGTGAGTGTGCAATCAGCGCACCCAGCTTGCCGGGCTTGGGCCATGTCTCGCCCTCCGGCAGGCCGATTCCGTCGTCCGCAATTATGACCCGGCAGCCGTCGCCACTGACGATGCTATGCAGCGTTATCGTTCCGCCCTCGCGCCCCTGGAAGGCGTGTTTGAGTGAATTGGTCAGCAATTCGTTCACGACCAGTCCCGTCGGCATGGCGACATTGATAGACGCTGGGTATGTATCCACTTTCATGTTTAGGCGGATACCCTCGACCGCATGCGAGCTCATCACCGCCGACGCGATCTGGCTAAGATAGACGCCGAGATCGACCTCCTCTTTCTGCTCGTCGGCCGATAGAGTCTGGTAGAGGATCGCCAGAGCGTCGACGCGCCCGGCGAGGCGCTCAAATCGTTTCTGGTCTGGCTCGGTCGCATTGCGCGTTTCCAGACGGATCAATGCGGTGATCATCTGCAGGTTGTTCTTCACCCGGTGCTGCAGTTCGCGCAGCAGGGTGTCCTTCTCGCGGACGCGCTCCTCCACCGAACGGGCTTCATCAGTTTCGCCATGGGATGACACGTCGACCAGCGCCACGAGCCTGAAACAGACCTTGCCGTTGTCGTCTTCGATAACATTGGAATAGACGTCGACAATCGGTTGCTTGTCCTCGTCACGCTGCAGCCGAAAGGTGCCGACGAAATCGGTCTCCTCGACTACGGCCTCGGCCAGCGGCTTCTGCTGATGAATGCCTATGCCGGAAAGTGCTGCCCAGTTTTGCCGGGTAAGGCTGGCCGCCTTCAGGCTTGTCAGTCTCTCGAATTCCGGATTGGCATAGACGACGCGCTCCTTCCCGCTCAGGTCCGAAACGGCAATCGCGATCGGCACCTGGTCGAGGAATTTCTTGAACTGTTCACTTTCCAGCGCGGTGGCGAGGTCAGGCGTATCGAGCAATTGCTCAACTGCCTCGGCCTTTTCTGAATCCGATGTCATCTAGGGCCTGTGCTTGTTTGGGGAGCTCAGTATCAGTCATGCACTTCGCTCGCCACCGCCAAAGCTGGAAGCGGCGACGCGGTATCAGGAGTAGGAAGGCACCAGCCTCGTGTCACGGAGCGGCAGGCACGTCGCGGCGGCTTGTCGGCCATTTTCTTGCGCCATCGCTTCGGTCATTCTTGTGCCATGCTAGAGCGAACCCCGCTTTCGTTCGGACGGAGATCCCGCTCAACACCAACTCTTAGATTTGGCTAATGTTCCATCAAGCCTGCGGCATTAAATGCGCCGATAAGCGGAGCTAGAATCAAAGTTGCCAACAGATAATCTATGCCACGTGGAAGCCGGTTGGAACGCGAGGCGATTGGGATCCTCACGTGCGCTCTGGCTCGGCGCCGCCAGCTTCGCCCCTAAGGCTCCCTCGCAGCGGTCCTCTCCGGATACGCTTACGCAACATAATGCCGATTCCGCGCGTTCTACCCGATCGAGGAGTTATGGCCGATCTAACAGACGGCCTCCCATGCGGCGACTAGATCGGAGGCGACCAGGATGCCTAAGTTTAAAGAGGCGCTTGAGCGAGGAAAGGAAGCTCGCCGTCAGCAGGAGGAGTATCCCCGCGACGAGCAGGCGGAGCACGAGGCCCCTTTGGCGGACTTCGGCGCGCAAGCCAGGACCTGGCTAAATGACGTCGTGGTTGCGTCGTTGGAAGCGGCCAAGGCTGACGTGGCAGGCGAGATAACTGTTGACATAGACACTGCCCCACGCCGCCAGGTGAAAGCGTCAACGCCGTCTATTCGGTTCCAAATCTACAGAAAGCGAGGACCGGAGAAGCAGATCAGAAGGACCTTCACTGTCAGCGTTCAATTGAGTGGAGGGGTCTCAGTGTCCGCGCCTGGGATCGTGGCGAAAGATGTGGGAAACATAGGCGATAGGTCTGATGAGCGGTTCCGTAACGTAGTAGCCGAACTGATCGAGGACGCCGCTAAGGGCCCTTAGCCAACCTGTAGGAAAGGTAGCGGAAGGTCTATGGCGCGGGCTCGGGCGTAGCAAGCTGCCCCGTCGCCTCGGGAATTGAGATGCTTGGCTACGCGCGGACGTTGACCCACTCGGCGCAGAGATTGCGGGCTCAATCGTACCGCCGCATGGTCACCCTCCTAGACTAGAGGTCCACCAACGAAAGGTGGCAATAGATAGGAAGCGCCTTCTGTAGGCCAAACGGGCAGACGCCGCCCACTGGGTGGCTAGGCGTCCGCCACACCCCGTTACCGGCACTCCAGAATTCATTGCGGCGTTTAGTGCAGCGGAAGATTTCTACGAGCTCGGTGGGCGGACTTTCTTCAAATCCGACGTCCGCACCAACCCATCCTGGCCGGCAAAAGTCAGTGTCGATCCCGAGCTTTGAGCTTGGCTAATACCGGAGATGTGGTGCTCGCCGGTGTCATAAATTGTTGTTTCGCCGTGGTCATCGATCACCAGGCGCCGGGTATTGGAAAAAATGGCGTAGCGGAGATCATTCTGGGCACCTGTCGAGTTCGGTTGGCCCATTTCGGGCGGCCACCATGGAGCACTCGCGGGATGGACGGAGCGATAGCTTACTTCATCGGTTCTGACCAACGCTTGCGGGTTGTCGCTAAGGTATGCCGCCAGTTCAGTAGCAATGGCATTGAGCTTGGCCTTGAGTGTATCGTTGAACATGTCTCCCACCATGGTCATGCCGGACGACCACTGCGCCATCCCCCCAAACTCCTGATGGCTGAATTGTGCCATCCTCCCGCCACCCGACTTGAGAGCCTGCAGAACGGCTCTGACAGCGTCGGTCGAAATCGAGTGCCGGACCGCAATCCGATCGATCAAGGTTTCCTCAGTGTGGTCGACCGTCATGCGACTTCTCCGGCTTCGACGAAACATACGGGCGAAGACCCAGCATAAGGGTGGTCATCGTTGCGCTCGCGCATGCCACTGCTAATAGCGCGACAACGGGGGCAGAGTTGGACTTTTGCTCTGCGCGAAATGGGACGACGTGTTTTGCAGGCAAAGCACTGTGAACCAGCGCGTCCAGATCGGACCTGCTGCCGTGTCGAACGGAATAGGCGCGAGTGAATTCCGCACCGAGAAGAAAAATTTCCGATGAGTAGTAAACCCAGAGCAGTATGACGAGCAGCCCACCGGCCGCCCCATATGAGGATGCGATCGCACTGGAGCCGATATACCAGCCGATGAGCGATTTTCCGAACGTGAACAGGGCGGCGGTCACAACAGCGCCTATCCCGACATCGCGCCATTCCAAGGTTCGGTCCGGCAAAACTTTGTAGATAGCGGCGAACATAACCGAGATCAGGGCAAACGAAACGACTGTGTTGATCACCGCAAGGACTATTGTGCCGAACGGCATGTGAGTGTTGATGATGTTGCCCATCGCTGAGATAGCCGCGCTCGCTACGAGAGATACGAGCAACATGAAACCGAGTGCAGCGACCAAGCCCAGACTTGCGGCACGTGCGCGCACCAGACGCGACAACGAACTGCTCTCCGGTTCGACCTTCCATATTGTGTTCAACGACTGCTGCATTTCGCCAAAGACGCCAGAAGCGGTCACGAACAAGGTGACGATGCCAATCACTGCCGCCCAGGTCCCGGATGATTTGCCGGATGCGCTCTCGAGCGCGGTCTGAAGGAGGCTTGCGCTTTCTGGACCCATCAGGCCTGAGATCTGGGCAGACAAAGCCAACTGCGCAGCTTCATGACCGAAAGCGAGACCTGCGATTGCGACTACGATGAGTAGAATTGGCGCCAACGATGTGGTGGCGTAAAAGGCCATTGCCGCGCCATGACTGAGAGCATTGTCGTTGACAAAGCCAACTGCGCTTTCCCGCACCAAGTCCCATGCATCTGTGATCACGGGTCGCATTTTTGAGACCGTAGGCAGTGAGCCGCGATGGTATCCACTAGCAATGCGCCAGAACTTCCGATGTTCCGGTTGCTGGCATTTTGACAAGCGCGCCTTGGCGGCGCTCGAACGGGTTCTCGAGTAATGACCTTTGGCCAGTCGATGAGCCGGACGCCAACTGGACGTCTTTTGCGCGAGATAGGTTTCCGTTTGAAACGACTCGCTTTTTCTCCCGTTCTCAGCTTCACTGAAGAGAGAGTGGGGGAAGAGAGATGACACCAATAAAAAAGTGTCCTTTGGGGGAGCTATTTTCTGCATTCATCTTCGGCGCTGCACTGTTGATTTCAGGGTGCGCTACCCCTTACATCCCTCCGAAGGTTCAAGAGCCTGGCCTGACCAACGCATCCAGCTTTGGTGGCATTATGAGCTTTGCCAAGCAAGAAGACTTGCGGGTCGTCTGGGTGCATGGGATGTGCACTCACGAAGAAGACTGGGCAGATAATCGTCATGCCCTTCTCCAACACGCAATCGCTATTGGTTCGTCTAGACGAAACACTGTGTATGGCCCAGAGCAAGCCGCGCGCGTCACGTTCAACCACAGTGTGAACGGACATGCACTCGAACTCCGTTTTCTCGTCTGGTCAACCCTCGCCGCTGATGCAAAAATCGCGATTGGGCTTGATCACAACGATGAACTCAAGCGTGCAAGCCTGAACAGGGATCTCAAAAAAGGGCTGATCGACGACTGTTTCTCCGACGCCGTCATTTACACGGGCACAGCTGGCAACCCAACCAGATCCTGGATGCGTTCTGAAGTTTGTGACGCTCTGGGCGGCAATATTTCAGCCGCGGGCCGCTGTCTGATCAATGACAGCAAGCCGCGGCGGAAGACTGTCCTGATCGCCGAAAGCTTGGGCAGCAAGATTCTCTCCGATGCGATCGTCTCGATATGGCAAACTACGCCAGCATCGGAACAGTCGCGGGTTGCCCAGCGCCTTGGCGATGTCCAAATGGTTTTCTTGCTGGCAAACCAGATACCTCTACTGAACGCCGCTACCTACTCTCCAGGCACAGCCAGGATTGCGGCGGATAAATCGGCGGATCGAGCCAGCGGATCGCTCCTCGACGTGTTCGCCAGCGCACGAGCTCAAAAGAAAGCTTTGCGCGCCGAACCGTCCGGCCCCATCCGCTTTGTCGCCTTCACAGACCCGAATGACCTATTGAGCTATCGGCTCTTCCCCAAAGCGTATCTGCCGGAGGACATGAAGATCACCAACGTCATTGTCTCAAACGATCAGACTTATCTCGGGCTGCTGGAACGCCCGGATACCGCGCACTGCGGTTACGGTTGGAACCCGGCGGTGATAGCGACGGTCGCGGAAGGCTACGACGGCAAACGCCTGGGATCGATCCCGATCAACGTCCCACACTCTTGCGGGCTCGGGGGCTAGCACGCTGCCCCGTCGCCTTGGGACTTGAGACCCTGGGGTGACGGAGACGTCGACCCAAGCTGCCTTTTTCAATTCAAGGGTTTAGGGTGGGGAAATCTGGTGCTGCGAGAGAGGATTGAACTCTCGACCTCTCCCTTACCAAGGGAGTGCTCTACCACTGAGCTACCGCAGCCGCCGATGGCGGGGCTTCTGCCATATCGAACCGGCAAGCGCAAGGCCAAGCGCAACGCATCTGTGAAAGCCTTTGCCGGATAGCTTTTGATGACATGGCGGCGCCACAATGTTGGCTATCCCTGAATGCTGGGCTGGCGGGTCGCCGGCCGGGACGGGACGATGGACGACAAGACAATTCCAGCGAAAAAGAGTGGTGCGAGCCGCAAGGACAGGCTTGCCGAGCAGCTGCGCGCCAATCTGCAGAAACGCAAGGCACAGTCGCGCTCGCGACGCACCGGCGCGGCCGACGAGCGGCCTGAAGGACTGCAGGCGTCGGGCAAAACTGGAAAAGATTAACTCAAATCAGCCACACTGGCTGGCCACACTTGGTCCAAGGCTGTGGAAATCCTATTTCTTGAACCAAGCCGGCCAATGGTCTAGACGGGCCGATACTCAAACGATTGAAACCGGCCTTTCGGCCGAGGGGACGTTCTTCCATGGATCGCATTAGAATTGTCGGCGGCAACAAGCTTGCCGGAAGCATTCCGATTTCGGGCGCCAAAAACGCAGCACTGCCGCTGATGATCGCCTCGCTCTTGACCGACGACACGCTGACGTTGGAAAACGTGCCGCATCTGGCCGATGTCGAGCAGTTGATCCGTATCCTCGGCAATCACGGCGTCGACTATTCGGTCAACGGCCGCCGCGAAAAGCAGCAGGAAGGCTATTCGCGCACCATCAATTTCTCCGCCCGCAACATCGTCGACACCACCGCGCCCTATGAGCTGGTGTCGAAGATGCGCGCGTCCTTCTGGGTCATCGGGCCGCTGCTTGCGCGCATGGGCGAAGCAAAAGTGTCGCTGCCCGGCGGCTGCGCCATCGGCACGCGCCCGGTCGATCTGTTCCTCGAAGGCCTGCAGGCGCTGGGCGCCGATCTCGACGTCGACACCGGCTATGTCATCGCCAAGACCAAGAACGGCCGCCTCATCGGCAACCGCTACGTGTTCCCGAAAGTGTCGGTCGGCGCCACCCATGTGCTGATGATGGCGGCTTCGCTGGCCAAGGGCGAAACGGTGCTTGAAAACGCCGCTTGCGAGCCCGAGATCGTCAACCTCGCCGACTGTCTCAACGCCATGGGCGCCAAAATCTCCGGTGCCGGCACGCCCACCATCACCATCGACGGCGTCGAAGCGCTGTCCGGCGCCCGCGTCCGGGTCATTCCGGACCGCATCGAGACCGGCACCTATGCCATGGCGGTGGCAATGACCGGCGGCGACGTCGTGCTGGAAGGCGCCCGTCCCGAGCTGTTGCAGACCGCGCTTGACGTCATCGCCCAGACGGGTGCGGAGATCACGCCGACCAATTCCGGCATCCGCGTGCGGCGCAACGGCGCCGGCATTGCGCCGGTCGACGTGACGACGGCGCCCTTTCCGGCTTTCCCAACCGATCTGCAGGCGCAGTTCATGGGCCTGATGACGATGGCCAAGGGCAAGTCGCGCATCACCGAGACGATCTTCGAAAACCGCTTCATGCACGTGCAGGAGCTCGCCCGGCTCGGCGCCCACATCACGCTCTCCGGCCAGACGGCGATCGTCGATGGAGTGTCTAAGCTGAAGGGCGCGCCTGTGATGGCCACCGACTTGCGCGCCTCGGTGTCGCTGGTGATTGCGGGCCTTGCCGCCGAAGGCGAGACCACGGTCAACCGCGTCTATCACCTCGACCGCGGCTTCGAACGGCTGGAAGAAAAGCTCTCGGGCTGCGGCGCTGTGATCGAGCGGATTTCGGCGTAGGCGCAGCCCCAGCGTCCTGCCCTTCGCTGTCGCTCCGGGCGTTCGTCGTTCGAAAGGCCAAGCAATTGGCGTTTCGTCCGCTGCGCGGACCACGCCTCACCCCGTCACTAAACGGGGGAGAAGTGCCCGGCAGGGCGATGAGGGGCAGCGCAAACCTGTAGCCGTTGGCGCGGTTGCACGGATCGCCAAGACCGCCTAACAGAAGGCTGAACAGTCAACTTTCAGGTGCGAAATCCGCATGAATGCCCTCAAGCTTGTCGCGCTCGACGATCAGGATCTGAGCATCGTCTCGGCCCATGTCCAGGACGCCGTGATGAAGGTCGGCGACCTTGAATTCCTGCCGGCGGCCAAGCGCTTCATGCTGACCATGAACCGCTTCGTCTGGGAGGCGAAATCCGGCCTGTTCCGCCAGCACAATGAGCGGCGGCAGGCCGTGCTGCATTTCGACCGCGTACTCGGCGCCAAGACCAACGGCATTGCCCGAAACAAGCCGGCCGAGGTGCTGTCGCTGCTGGCGATCAGCTTCGTCGAGATCAGCAAGCCTGCCGGCATCGTCGAGCTGATCTTTGCGGGCGGCGGCACGATCATGCTCGATGTCGAGTGTATCGAGGCCAGGCTTGCCGACATTGGCGGCGCCTGGGAAGCCACCTCGCGCCCCGTGCACAGGGCCTGAGGCACCAGATGGCCATCACGCTCCGCCAGTCCGACGCCGATTTCGAACAGCGTTTCGCCGCCTTCCTTCTGACCAAGCGGGAGGTGTCGGAGGACGTCGATGCCGTGGTGCGCGCCATCATCGCGCGCGTGCGCGCCGAGGGCGACACCGCGCTGATCGATTACACGCTGAAATTCGACAAGGCCGAACTGAACATGCTTGGCATTGCCGTTTCCAGGGACGACATCACCAAGGCTTATGCAGATGCCGATCCGGCAACGATCAAGGCGCTGAGTTTCGCGCGCGACCGCATCCGATCCCATCACGAGCGGCAGAAGCCGAAGGACGATCGCTATACCGATGCCGCCGGCGTCGAGCTCGGCTCGCGCTGGACGGCGATCGAGGCGGTCGGGCTCTATGTGCCGGGCGGTACGGCGAGCTACCCGAGCTCGGTGCTGATGAACGCCGTGCCGGCCAAGGTGGCCGGCGTCGAGCGCATCGTCATGGTGGTGCCGGCGCCCCACGGCATCATCAATCCGCTGGTGCTGGTGGCTGCCGATATTGCCGGTGTGTCCGAGATCTACCGTATCGGCGGCGCTCAGGCGATCGCGGCGCTCGCCCATGGCACAGAGACGATCAGGCCGGTGGCCAAGATCGTCGGTCCCGGCAATGCCTATGTCGCGGCCGCCAAGCGCCAGGTATTCGGCACCGTCGGCATCGACATGATCGCAGGCCCATCGGAAGTGCTGGTGGTGGCCGACGGCAGCAACGACCCCGACTGGATCGCCGCCGACCTTTTGGCGCAAGCAGAGCATGACGTGTCGGCGCAGTCGATCCTGATCACCGACGATCCGGCTTTCGGCACGGCGGTTGAGCAAGCGGTCGAGCGCCAGTTGCAGAGCCTGCCGCGCGCCGAGACGGCAGCGGCAAGCTGGCGCGATTTCGGCGCGGTGATCCTGGTGCCGACGATCGAAGCATCTTTGCCACTGGTCGACCGCATTGCCGCCGAGCATGTCGAGCTCGCCATCGACGAGCCGGAAACCTTCCTGTCCAGGATGCGCAATGCCGGTGCCGTGTTCCTTGGCCGTCATACGCCTGAAGTCATCGGCGACTATGTCGGCGGCTCCAACCATGTGCTGCCGACGGCGCGCTCGGCGCGCTTTTCCTCCGGACTTTCGGTGCTCGACTTCGTCAAGCGCACCTCGACCCTGAAGCTTGGGCCGGAGCAGCTCCGGGCGCTGGCGCCGGCAGCGATCGCGCTGGCCAAGGCGGAAGGGCTGGACGCGCATGGACGTTCCGTCGCCATCAGGCTGAACATGTAGCAACCATGTCTGACTACGATCGAACCCGCGCCAGGCTGATCGACGTCGAACTCGACGAATCGATCGGCCGTTCGACGCCTGACGTCGAACATGAGCGCGCGGTGGCGATCTTCGACCTGATCGAGGAAAACAGCTTTCTGCCGGTCAATGACGAAGGCGCCGGGCCCTATCGGCTGAAGCTGTCGCTGGCCGAATCGCGCCTTGTGTTCGCCGTGGCGCGCGAGGACGGTGCTGCCGTCGTCACCCACATCCTGTCGCTGACGCCGCTGCGGCGCATCGTCAGAGATTACTATTTGATCTGCGAAAGCTACTACGACGCCATCCGTTCCTCGACGCCCAGCCATATCGAGGCGATCGACATGGGGCGGCGCGGCCTGCACAATGAGGGCTCGCAGACGCTGATGGACCGGCTGGCCGGCAAGATCGACATCGACTTCGACACGGCGCGACGGCTGTTCACGCTGGTCTGTGTGCTGCACTGGCGAGGCTGAACTGCCTGCCCCTCTGCCCCGTTCGATTCTGTTCCTGTGCGGGATGAATGCCGTGCGCTCGCCGATGGCCGAGCAGCTGGCGCGGCGCATGCTGCCCGTCGCCACCTTCGTCGCCTCGGCCGGCGTGCGCGGCGGCGAGCGCGACCCCTTCGTCGATGCCGTATTGGCCGAAGAGGGACTCACGCTCGGCGAGCGGCAGCCGAGAACCATGGACGACCTCGAGGACGACTATTTCGACCTGATCGTGACGCTGGCGCCGGAAGCACATCACGCCGCGCTAGAACTCACCCGCTCGCTGGCCGTCGACGTCGAATACTGGCCGATGCCGGACCCGACCGGCGCCGGCGGCACGCGCGAACACATCATGGCCGCCTATCGCGACGTGCGCGAGCGGCTGAAGGCGCGGATATCCGGCCGTTTCCTGGCGCCGGAGGCAAAAAACGCCGCGGATTAAGCGTGTTCACAAGCGGATGATTATCATATAGGTTCCGCCAAAATTCCGGCCGGCGCGCTGGAACTGCCATCCAAGCAAAGGTATCGAATGCCGAAGGAAGAAGTCCTCGAGTTTCCGGGTGTCGTGACGGAATTGCTGCCCAACGCGATGTTCCGGGTCAAGCTCGAAAACGAACACGAAATCATCGCCCATACGGCCGGCCGCATGCGCAAGAACCGCATCCGCGTCCTGACCGGCGACAAGGTCCTGGTCGAGATGACGCCCTACGACCTGACCAAGGGCCGCATCACCTACCGTTTCAAGTAAGATCAAGAGCCTGCCGGAATCGCGATGAGCATTTTGCAGAAGCTGGTGCTTGCTTCGGGTTCGCCGCGCCGGATCGAGCTTTTGCAGCAGGCTGGCATCGAGCCGGACCGCGTTTTGCCGGCCGATGTCGACGAGACGCCGCTGCGCGCCGAGCATCCGCGCTCGCTGGCCAAGCGGCTGTCGAAGGAGAAGGCCGAGAAGGCGCAGGCCTCGCTGCAGAGCGAGGACGACTATGCGCCCGCCTTCGTGCTCGCCGCCGACACGGTGGTGGCCGTCGGGCGGCGCATCCTGCCCAAGGCCGAGACACTCGACGACGCCGTGAACTGCCTGGGCTTGCTGTCCGGCCGTTCGCACCGGGTCTATTCCGGCATCTGCCTGATCACGCCGGGCGGCAAGCAGCGCCTGCGGCTGGTCGAGACCAGGGTGCGTTTCAAGCGGCTGCCGCGCGAGGAGATAGACGCCTATGTCGCCTCCGGCGAATGGCGCGGCAAGGCCGGCGGCTATGCCGTGCAGGGGCTGGCCGGTTCGTTCGTCGTCAAGCTGGTCGGTTCCTACACCAACATCGTCGGCCTGCCGCTCTATGAGACGGTGGCGCTGCTCTCCGGCGAGGGCTTTAAAGTCCACACCAGCTGGTTGTCCGCGCGGCCATGAGCCTGGACGACAAGGTGACGCCGCTGCGCCCAAAGCGCCCCTGCCCCGAATGCGGCAAGCCCTCGGCGCGCGAGACCTACCCGTTCTGCTCGACACGCTGCAAGGACATCGACCTCAATCGCTGGCTGAAGGGCGCCTATGTCATCTCGGCCCGCGACGATGAGGAAGAGCCGGACACGGACGGGCCGAAATAGGCAATTCGGCGCCGACGTTGCGGCCAATCCCCCTTCGCCCGTTTACGGGGACAAGGTGCCGGCAGGCGGACGAGGGGCAGCGCCGACCGCGACAATTGCTCCTCTGCCAGTATCGGTGAAGCACCACCGTTTTGTCTGCGACAATTGCCCTGGAAATCAACGCTTAAGCGCTGGACAGGCGGAATTCCCGTGCTATAACCCACGCGCTTTCAAGGGGCGCCCTCGGCGCTTTCCTGAAATCCGGTCAACGAAATCTCGTTTGCCGGCGAGGCCCAGATAGCTCAGTTGGTAGAGCAGCGGACTGAAAATCCGCGTGTCGGTGGTTCGAATCCGCCTCTGGGCACCATTTCCTTTTCCCATAGCTTCTCATAGCATCCCGCTAGTCAACAAAATCAACGAGTTGGCTTTTCTTAGCTGCTCATACCGACCCGCCGCGTACCGTTGCAACGCATCGGTTTGTGGGTAACGATCCGGACGATACCCATTACCCGGGAGGTCCGTTACCCATGTCGCTCTCCGACTTCGCCTGCAAGAACGCCAAGCCCCGAGGCAAGCCGTATCGCCTTGCTGATGGCGACGGGCTTTATCTCCTCGTCCGGAACAACGGCTCCAAACTCTGGCAATTGCGGTACCGCTACCTAGAGAAGGAAAACATCCTCTCCTTTGGAAAATACCCGCTGGTGTCACTTCTCGACGCGAGAGGGAAGCGCGACGACGCCAAGAGGCTGCTGATCGCCGGCATCAACCCCTCCACCAAACGCAGGGAGGAGCAGGTCACGGCCATCACGGAAGCCCGCACCACCTTCGGCCTGATCGCCGAAGACTATGTCACGCGGATGGAGGAACGGAACGCTGCGGCGGCCACCGTCACCAAAACCAAATGGCTCCTCGAAGACCTAGCCAGCCAACTCGCCAGGCGTCCCATTAAAGAGATCACACCAGCCGAAATTTTCCAGCTCCTCCAGAAGATCGAAAGGAGTGGTCGACGAGAGACAGCGCGACGTTTACGCGGCGTGATCGGCAGCGTCTTCCGGCTGGCCATCGTCACCTTACGGGCCGAAACAGACCCGACTCTTCACCTCCGAGGCGCTCTCCAACCGCCGAAAGTCAACGGTCGTGCCGCGATCATCGATGAAAAGAAATTCGGCCAGCTCCTCATGACGATCGATGAGTACGACGGCTGGCCAACCCTCAAAGCCGCCCTCCAGTTCCTCGCCCTTACCTGTGTCCGTCCCGGCGAGATACGGGGCGCCACACGCGACGAGTTCGATCGAACGAAGGCCGTCTGGCATATCCCGGCAGAGCGCATGAAGATGCGTGCTCCGCACGCCGTGCCACTATCCAAACAGGCGCTTCTGGTCTTGGAACAGGTCTGGCCGCTCTCCGAGCATGGCGGCCTTGTCTTTCCTTCGATCCGCTCGACTAAGCGGCCGCTTTCCGAGAACGCCATGAATGCCGCGCTGCGGCGTATGGGCTACGGAAAAGACGAAGTGACCGCACATGGCTTTCGGGTGACCGTCAGCACCATACTCAACGCCCGCGATTACGATCCAGACGTCATTGAGGCGGTCCTGGCGCACCAGGACACGAACGCCATCCGGCGGACCTACAACCGAGCGACCTATTGGGAGCAGCGGGTCGTGCTGATGCAGGAATGGGGAGATTTGCTAGACGCGCTAAAGGCGAACCATTAGTTTCGTCCCGTATGGGTCCGCGAACTCCTACAGTCGAACTCGCGTATTTCAATGCCCATTTCGAGGAGCGGTCATGAATAAGGAGCGTCCGCGCCAGGACGGGTACTGGACATGGCCGCGATACGCAGGCGCAACTCGCCCAAAAAGGGAGTTCGGAGGCGTCGCGGACGTCAGAAATCCTCAGCGGTTCCGGTAGGTCAAAGGCCCACTGTCGGCAGACTGGCCTCGCTCCCCACGTATACAGCATGCACGGCCTACCTCAGTCAGGTCCAGACACGCCCGATACGTCGAAGCCGTGACTATCCGGAATGCTCAGGCAGCTCCCGGATTAGATGTCAGTGGCTTTGCTACGGCCTGAATGCCGTTTTCCTGAAATGCCTGGTGCACGGCGAGCAAAACTGCGCGGCGGATCATGAAGTGTTTGCCCGCTTTCGCCATGAATTTGGCCCGGATGACCAGCGTACCGTCCTCAACCTCGGCGATTCCCTGGCTCTTGAACGGGGCCAGCAGATCTCCAGCAAGTTCCGGGTTGGCCGAAATATCCTGGCCGATCTTCTTGAAGATCTTTCGGACTTTCTCGACATCGGTGTTGAATGCTACGCGAAAGGTCAGTTTCTCGATCATCCAGTCGCGGCTGAAATTCTGGATCTTGCCAATCTCGCCATAGGGAATTGTCGCCAAGGCACCGCGCTGGTGGCGCAGGGAAACCGACCGGACCGAGATTTTTTCTACGGTCCCCTTGGCGCCTGACGTTTCGATATATTCGCCGAAACGGAATGCATCGTCGATCAGGAAAAACAGCCCGGAGACGAGGTCCTTCACCAGTGTCTGCGAGCCGAAACCGATGGCCAGCCCGAACACACTCAAGCCGGCGATCAGGGGCCAGACATTGACCCCGATCGACACCAGGATCGAGAGCAGTGCCAAGGCCACAATGCTCGATTTGCCGACCGCGCTGAGCAGCGGCACCAGCGTGCCAAGTCGTGAACGCGGCGCACCCAGCGCCTCCTCGTCATGAGCTACGGCGGGTAACTCAGCGCGCAAGGCGCGAGTCGTCCCCGTGCCGACCACGTTCCACAGAAACGCCGCCCCCAATATGATCAGCGCCACACCGGATGCGCCCTTGGCGACCTCTCGCAGATCTATGCCGAACCCGGCAGCCAGCGGTGTCGCCCATAGCGTTCCCAACATGGCAATCATGATAGCCACGACGGTAAAGCGGGCGGTCTGTCGCCCTGCCGCTGCCACGATCGAGATGTCAGGAGACTCCAATCCGCGCTGCGCCCAGTTCCCAATCATCGCGTCGAGATGGGGCGCGGCAAGAAACATCAACGCGGTCAGCAGAACGGCCGACCCACGAAGCGATGTTCCCAGGGTCAGCGCGGCCTGAGTGCTGAGAAAGGTGATTATCAGGAACGCGATCACGATTGCCGGCCACATCTTAGCGAGACGGGTGCGCCAGCGGCTTCTGGGGCGCGGACCGGCGACGGCGGCAGCCATTGTACGTCTGTGCCGCCATACCGCCCATGCAAACAGAAGGTAGATCGGAATTCCCAAGCCTGTTCGCAGCAGATCCCCCAAGGCCGGCCCGACGCTCCAGAGCCGCAAGGTCGCGAACAGCGCAACGCCGATCATCGCCAAGCCGATAGCAAGCGAGAGGTCGTGCACGAGCGCCGCCAGATGGACTGAGCGCTCCGCGAACTCGGTTCGCCGCGATGCCATCAAGAGTGATCTGACGGCGGCGAGGATGATGAGGCCGAGCACCGTCGCTACCGTCCAAAGGCGAAGGGTCTGCAAAGGCACGCCAGAACCTGCCAGCAGCCGCGCAGCAATGAAACCGATCACCAGCGCCACCACAGTAGCCGCCACGCCGGCGAAGAATCTGCGCCATCCACTGCTTTTGGCACTCGCCTTCTTGAACCCCCGGGCGAGCAGGATGAACACGCCCGCGACGAGCACAACAACCATTACAGTCTCGAACAGGAGCACAAGGGGAGATGTTCCCCCGGCCGCAAGCGAGGCCTTCAGGTTTTCAAGCTCGACGGGGACGTCGCTCAAAGCGGCAAACCGCGCGAACAGTCCGGAGACGAAACGCTCGGCGAGCTGTTCGAAGCCCGTAATCAACGAAGTAACGTCTGTTTCCGCCGTCGTGTCCACGATTTCCCCCCTTCAGCGCCTCGGAAGCCAGTTCCGGCGGTCGCTCGTCGGCCGCTGTCTCGCTATCCAGCGCCCGACCGTCGAACAATTCAAGCTTATTTGCCTGGCCCTTTGCCCCGCGCGGGTCCGAGCGCACTGAACTCGTCGGCCAAGAGCGCAACGACCACGCCGATGTCGTAGGTCTGATTTCCGCTGCCTATCAGGCGTTTTCTACTGGCTTTCTTCTGCTCGACTTTGGGAAAGCCAACATCTCATTCAGCTCTATTTGAACGCCTTACCGTAAGCAAGTACGCTGCCACTCCCATCCGCGTCCCAGTTCGGTCTTGAGCAGGTGACACTGACCGCCCCGGAAGGTAGATAGCAATATTACCCGATGGTAGCCGCCCTCATGCGCTGGCGCACAACCTCGCCAGGCGCATCCACGCCATGCACCTGAAAGACCGACTTCGCGATATCCAGACCAATCGTCGTAGCAATGCTAACTCCGCGGCTATAGCCGCAAGAGTGGACAGCCTCCCACCGCATCAGAAGCGGACGGGCAACTTCGGGTACGATTACCCGATAGCGGACGTTCAGTTCGACAGGTGCAGTGTCTTGAGCTGACCCGAACCGGACATCAGAAGGTGCCTACGACGCTACAATCTCAAGAGCCAGGCCTCTACTTTCCCTTGCCCTTGACTTCGATAGCGCCACGCGGCTCGAAGACGAACTGTCCCTTGAGCTGCTCGTAGACCGGGCGCGTTGTTCACGCTCGCCCCTAAGGACAGCTCGTGGGTCCACCGCAGCCGTTTCGCTTAATGGCGAGTTTGCGGAACGGCCAGAACATCATTGCTGCCCGCACGTCATGCCTCTAATATGGTCTAGTGGTACGACTGGGGCTTGCTGACATGGATGAGCGCACGTGCGACTGGTCTTATTCTGGACTTCCCGTAGGACTGGATGTGCGGTTCTGTAAGGTTATGGATGTCGCACCCGTCATGATATGGGTATCCGGCCAAGACTGCCTCTGCAACTGGTTCAATCGACCTTGGCTAAGGTTCACGGGACGCAGTATTGAGCAAGAACTGGGGAGCGGTTGGACTGAGGGGGTGCACCCAGACGATCGTGTTCGATGCTTGAACATTTACGAAAGCCACTTTGACGATCAGAAAGAATTCCGAATGGAATATCGTCTCCTGCGATATGACGGGATCTATCGCTGGATCGACGATGCGGGAATTCCCCGCTACGACCACGATGGGAAGTTTCTTGGCTATATCGGCTCGTGTGTCGATATCCAGGGCCAACGGCAAGCGCTTGACGAAATGCGACGTCATCTGCTCGAGGTTGCCTACCTGAACCGCAGTGCCGACGCTGCGATGCTGTCAGCCGCAATCTCACACGAGTTGAACCAGCCCCTGGCTGCGATCATGGCAAACACCGAGGCTGCGGAGATCCTCCTTACAGCGGGCCAACCCGATCTGGATCAGGTCAAAGAGATCCTCGCCGACATCCGCCGGGACGATCAGCGCGCTGCGGACGTGATCAGTCATATGCGCGGGTTTCTTCGAAAGAGCGAGGTCACATTCCATGAAATTGATCTGAATGATACAGTTCGCATCGTGCACGAAATTCTCGGCCCCTATGCCGCGGCCAAAGGTGTTCAACTGAGTATCGGCCGGGAGCTGGGCTCGCTGGCAGTCCGTGCCGATCCAATTCAGCTACAGCAAGTCGTCTTGAATTTGGGCATGAACGGGGTGGAAGCAATTGACGGATCCACCTATCGCGCACCTACGCTGTTGATCCAAACCGCCCGTGTCGACGCTTACACAGCCGAAATCTCCGTCGCGGATTCCGGTGCGGGTATTCCGGTCGACAGACTGGAACTGATTTTCGAACCGTTCTTCACGACCAAACAGAAGGGCACGGGCCTGGGATTGTCCATCGCTCGCGCGATCGTGGAAAATCATGGAGGAATGATATGGGCGGAGCACTTACCCCAGGGAGGGACAATGTTTCGGCTCACCCTGCCGCTTGCCATCGAATTGCCGACGTAGTCGCCAAGCCTTCTGTCATACATGTTGTCGATGACGACGCATCGTTTCGCGTGGCAGTCGCCCGTTTACTGCAGTCCTCTGGCTTTCAGGTAATTCTTTATGACTCGGCAACACAATTCCTGGAGCGGCTGCCAGTTGATGCATGCGGCTGCATTCTACTCGATGTCCAAATGCCCGGCCTAAGTGGGCTGGAATTGCAGGATGGCATCGCTGAGCGTGGATACTTGATTCCGATCGTCTTTTTGACTGGCCATGGCGATATCCCGATGTGCGTGCGGGCAACCAAGGCAGGAGCTGAAGACTTCCTATCAAAGCCTGTATCCAAAGAAATCTTGCTTGGCGCCGTCCGGCGGGCGCTTCTGCGATCCGAGGCAGCGCATGAACACCATGATCGGCTAGGCGCGTTGCGCGGACTCGTCGACACGCTGACACCGCGTCAAAAGGCAGTTTTCGCGTTGGTTGTCCGCGGCAGGCTCAACAAGCAGATTGCATTTGAATTGCGCACTTCGGTGCGTACGGTCAAGGCGCATCGCCATGAAGTTATGTTCAAGCTTCAAGTTCGCTCAGTTGCAGAGCTAGTATCCCTGGCCGACAAACTCGTTGCCCCGGACGCACGCGCCAACTGAGGCATCCTGGACCTGCGGTATGCGAGCGACCTGATGCATGAGGTCGCGAAGCTGCAGCGGCCGACAAATTTCCTCAAGGGTTTGCTGGGGATTCGGCCCTCGGGTACAATAGCCGAACGGGCCAGTGTGCCGTAGGGTGCATACAGAATGACACCCGCCGCCGAGCGCTCGTCCCCTGCACGGCGCGAGTTCCAAGGAACGCGCCGGTGCAAACAAAGCCGTTGATGGTGGCAGTCGTCGATGACGATTCTAGCATGCTGAAGGGACTTCAACGTCTTTTGAGCGCGCAAGGTCTTGTGTCGGAAGTCTTTGCTTCGGCTGAAGCGTTCCTCTCCAGCAGTGCTCCGGCACGAGCAACCTGTCTCGTTCTCGACATACAGTTGGGAGCAATGAACGGTTTCGAACTACAGCGTCAACTCTCGGACTTAGGGTCCAACATTCCAATCATATTCATGACCGCGTTCGATACTGAAGCTACCCGCACGCTGGCCATGGAGGCAGGCTGCTCTGCGTATCTGCACAAGCCATTTCCCGCACGGCTGCTGTTCGAAGCGATCCACGAAGCTACGAGTTAACTCCGGGCAATCTCACCCACGCTGCGACCGTCGCATTGCCCCCAAAGACAATTGTAGAAGGAGAGGTTGGATGTCAGAGTCGATGCGGACTGACATGGACGGAACAGCAGAAACAAGTGAAAAAATTCAGGATTATAAGTGATCGAGATGGAAGGGGGCGCCATCGTGACCAAGACCAAGGACGGTAACGCAAGGACTAACGCCTTCAGCCTGAGCCTCGCCGCTGCGATTAGGTCGGTTTGAGGCGCATGCTGATCGGCCCCTTTTCCACCCACATTTGAATGAGAGCGGCGATGGAAGGCGTGGACCGTGCCGATAGCCAGCTGTTCGAGAGCGGTCCGCCCCTTGGACTGCAGAGACGAATGGGGCTGGTGAAGCTGGGTAGGCCGGAAGTGGTGCGCCGGTGTGCATTGGTTATTTTAATCGGCTGGGTGCCGCTTGCGCTGCTGACAATGATGCGAGACGGCGCCTTGGTGGGCGATGACGTCCAAGCCTTTGCCAAAGACATTGCGGTTCATGCGCGTTTTCTTATTGCCGCACCCCTCCTCATCGTCGCCGAAATAGTGTCTGCGTCCCGGCTTGGCGCCGTCGCTCTGCATTTCCGTGACGCGGGGCTCGTGACCGAGCGCGATCAACCGCATTTCGCGGCCGCCCTCGTCTCGACCAGGGCGCTGCTCGATTCGAACAAGGTGGAAATAGGGGTGATTGCGCTGGCGTATCTGACGGTTGGTTCCATCGTTTTCTCGGTGCACCTGGACCAGCTTCCAAGATGGCACTTATCGTCCGGTGGGGTCGCAGCCACGTTTTCTCTCGCTGGTTACTGGCATGTACTCGTCAGTCTGCCACTCCTGCTTGTTCTGCTTTTTGGCTGGATCTGGCGATTGTGCCTTTGGACGCGATTTCTTTGGTTAATGTCGAGGCTTGATCTTCGCCTGGTGGCGGTCCATCCTGACCATGTGGCAGGCCTGCAGTTCCTCGGCTATTCCGTCCAAGGCTATTCCGTCGTGGCGCTAGCGCTGGCAAGCATTGTTGCTGGGCAGGTCATGACCAAAATCATCCACCATGATGTCTTGACCTTGGCTCAACAAGCGGGTTTTGGGGCAATGCTACTTTTCATTGTCGCACTTTTCACAGCGCCACTATTGGTCTTCTGCGGCCCCCTGCTGCGAACGCGGCGTCGGGGCGTCTTTGAATATGGCGCGGGTGCCAGCAAATTCGGAATTGAATTCGAACGCAAGTGGCTCAACCGTAACAAACAGGGCAACGAGGAAGTCATGCAGGCGCCGGATTTCTCGACCGCCACCGATCTACATCAGCTCGTTTCGAACGTCTATGCCATGCGCCTTGTTCCGGTGGATTTAAGGAGCATGATCGTGCTTGTCGGCACGGTCCTGGTGCCGTTCGTTCCGGTCTTGCTTATTTCGACGCCGATCGATGTTATCTTGGCAGGAATGAAGAACTTGCTGCTCTGAGTACAGTGAGTGCCAGTGAGTGCAGGGTGCCGCGAGCGGAGTTCACCCGCCCCACCGTTTTAGTCGCCGTTGAGATTGGTCGCAGCGTGCGATCGGGGGGGCCGCGCCGCTCCCTTGCGCGTCGCGCCTTACGGAAATGTCCATACGCAGGCTGCGTCTCAAGACTGTCGCCAACGATTGCCGCGCGCTTCAGATCGGGAACCGTGGGTGCCAATATGCGTCCGAGACCTACCGACGAGCACTCGAAACGGCCGGCCTAATGCGGCTCGATGAGCGCGATCGGCAATCCCTACCACAATGCGCCGGCCGAGAGCTTCGTGAAGACTTTGAAGGTCGAGGACGTCTATGTGGCTGGCTACGACAGCTTCGCGGATGTAGCCGAACGATTGCCGAGGTTCATCGAAGAGGTCTACAACTCGAAACGGCTGTACTCATCCTTTGGCTATCGATCACCAGAGGAATTTGAAATCCAACTTGCCCGGAAGGCGGCTTAGTTTGGCGGCATCGCCTGGTCCAGCCGGTGGGGTTCACTCCAATCGGGGGTCAGTTTTGGAAGCCGTTTAACAGGAGCGCCCCGACGCCACAAAATATGCCCGAACTTGACGGCCATTGCCAACAGCAGGGCCTACGAAACACCCTCCGTTCCGAACGTTTGGGCAAGCACCCGTCGACAAGGCGTTTGCAAGCAGGTAGCCGGAGCAGCCAGGATTGGTATTGTCCTTAAGGACATGCAAAGCACGAACCCCGCGCTTTGCAAAATAGTTTTGGGAGTGCGACGACTACACAGCATACGCCAGAAAGCGACCACGCCGGACGGGAATGAGATCGTTATGCTTGTGGCGACGCGCGTTTGGGAGGACTATCTTGCGCTCGCGCGCTACGTGCGGTGGCTCACCGGTGCACGCGGCGGCCTGCGCAGAATAGGGAGTCGCCTGGCGAACTCGCCGGCTTCACAGGAGGGTTTATGAGACCAATTGCGTTGTATTCCTGGATTGGCGCAGTCGGAACGGCGACACTTCTTTCGGGCGCGGCGGGCGCGTTTGCGCAAGAAGACACTGAAGCGCTTGCCGAGGAGTTGAGCAATCCGCTCTCAAAACTCATCAGCGTACCGTTTTTGGGCAATTACAATGGGAATGTCGGGGCGGGAGAAGATGGTTCGCAATGGTTTGTGAATATTCAACCAGTGATACCGATTGCACTCGATGCCAACTGGGACATTATTTCGCGAACGATAATGCCCGTCATGATAGACCAGAGTAATATCTTTCAAGGAAGCGGCTCGCAATTTGGCCTTCGGGATACAACGGAAAGCCTCTTCCTTTCGCCAAGGTACTCGTCCAACGGCTTCTCATGGGGCGTAGGACCAGTGTTTTTGTTACCGACAGGTACTGATGATTTGCTCGGCGCCGGGAAATGGGGTGCGGGGCCGACGGGGGCCGTGATCTGGCAGGGCAGCGGATGGACTGTCGGTATTCTTGCCAACCAGATTTGGTCGTTCGCCGGTGATAGCAGCCGCGGCGATTTCAACCAGACATACCTGCAGCCGGTCATCGCTTATACAACGCCGGAGGCATGGACGTTCACGCTCCAGGCCGAGAGCACCTACGATTGGAGCACCCGCGAATGGTTGCTTCCGATCAATTTCATGGTCGCTAAGCTCATAAAGATTGGAGACCAGCCGGTCAGCATCGTTGCCGGTGTGCGCTATTGGGCGGACTCACCCGATAGCGGTCCACACGGTTTCGGGGCGCGATTGGGCATGACTTTCCTGTTTCCGCGCGGTGATTGACTCCGAGGGCGCAACAGATCTGATCTCTGACGCGACCTAGTGGTTTCCGCCTAACATAAGAGTCCGGCTTGGGATTCCCTTTCGCGAGTGCGCATGCGAGTTTGGCGCATGCGCACAGGAATATCCCTCACCGTTTCGCCGATTGATCGCCAGCGCCTGAG